>JBBQWQ010000011.1:0-179179 GCA_038210445.1 Polyangiales bacterium | reverse complement strand
ACGAAGCCGCCCTGGCAGTAGTTGCCGGGCGCGCACTCGATGTCGGCGTGGCACGCGCCGTTGGCCGGTACCTTGCCGTAGAGCGCGCTGTAGCAGCTGGCGATGACAGCCTTGTACTCGGTGCCGGGGATGCCGGCGTTGAGGCACGAGAGCGCCGTGAGCGCCTGCACGCAGGCGTTGGCGGCAACCCGGCGAACGCCGATGTTGTCCTTGGACACGCCGGGAATCGCCAGCTGGGCGGTGATGTTCTCGAAGCCGCCGCCGAAGTTCTGGCCGCAGTTGTCGCGGTTGAAGGGTGCGCCGCCGGCGCCCAAGCCGCCGCAGCACGACTCCACGCGATCGCACAGCGAGGTGTCGCTGGCCGCCTTGAACGAGTCGACCGTGTAGGCGACGCCCACATCGGGCTCCACGTCCTCGGTCGATGCGTCTTTTCCGCACCCGTCGACCGCGCCGCATCCGTCGACGCCGCCGCCGTCGGAGCTGGTCGAAGAATCGGGCGTTGCTGCGGCCTCCATGCCCCCATCGGCCGGCGTGACGGTAACCGATACCGAGCACGCGGTGATGCCGATGCCGACCATCGCGAGCGTACCGAAGAGAACCGTTGTTACCGTTGCCGCACTGAACTTTCGCATCCTAGCCTCCTATATTTCCGTTTATCGAGAGCGGCACGAGAGCCGCGACCTTGAGAACTATCCGCACCGCGACGCGCGATTGTCAGGGCATGGCCTGCGCATCGAGTCGCCAGAGATCGGCGTGCATGGCGCCACCTTGCACGGCGTTGCCCACGCCGATGTAGAGCCCGCCCTTGAACACCCAGGTGCTGGCGGCGTGCCGCTCGATCCACGGGGTGTCGGCGACTTCGTACCAATTCTCGCCGTCTTGGGTGAACCAGACGTCGCGCAGGTTGCCGCGCTGGTTGTAGCCACCGAGCACGAAGATGCGGCCGTCGTAGACCGCCACGTTGAGGTACTGGCGAGGGTCCCAGGGAATCGAGTCGTCGCCGTGCTGATCCCAGGTCTTGCCGTCGGACGAGCTCCAGACGTCGTTGAAGTACGAGCGTTCGGGGTGGTCCCAGTTGGTGTAGACGCCGCCACCGACGACCCACATCTTGTTGTCGAAGACCACCTCGCCGGAGATGATGCCGCGCGGCGCCCAGTGCGGGCCATCCTGCGGAACCGGATCCCAGGTGCGTGCGTCGGCCGATCGCCACACGTCGTCGAAGACCTTGGTGGTGCCGCCGCCGACGAAGTCGGGCATGGTCTGGCCGCCCATGATCCACAGCTTTTCGCCGTAGTTCACTGTGTATTGGAGCGCCCGCTGCGGCATGCCCATGTCGGGCGATTCGAGGGTCCAGCTCCGGCCATCCTCAGAGCTCCAGGCGTCCATCTGGTAGCGCCCCTGGATGATGTCGCCGCCAAGGATCCACATGCGGTTGCGGTAGACCACGTAGCCCGCGGTGTGGCGGCCCTCCCAGTCGAGGGCGCCGTCAAAGCCCCAGGAGTCGAAGGTGTTGGGCTTTTCGTTTCGCCACGAGATGCCATCGGCCGAGCTCCACACCTCGTTGTTGCAGGTGCGCGGGTAGATGGTGGGCGCGAGCGGGTTCCACCCGCCGAGCAGCCACATGCGGTCGCGGTACACCAGCGCGCCCGCGCCGTCGCGGGCGTTGAACGGCCCCTCGGCGAACACCTGACTCCACTTGTAGTGCGCGTTCTGCGAGGGCGTGAGGCGAACGCTGATGGGGGCGAGAGGCGCCTCACCGTCGGGCGCGATGCGCACCCACATGATGGCGGGGCCGGCGTACGGCACCTTCCACACTGCGCGGCCCGCGAAGCGTGGCGCCTGGCCCACGGCGCGCCAGTGGACGCCGTCGTCGCTCTCCTCCACCTCGTTGTAGCCACCTTCGGGCAGTCGCGAAGGGTCCCAGAAGAGCGCGTGGCCGCTGCCGCGAGCCCACCGGCGATCGGTGCCGACACCGATGGCGGAGTCGTCGTTCGGAAATGTGGCGCGGCTCCCGGCGAACGAAGCGCTGGTACCGCACCCAGGGCCCGGCGAGGTGGCGGCCGATGCGGGGCCTGCGCCGGACGACGCGCCGGGCGACGCGGTCGAGCTGGAGCTCCCCCCCGAGCTCGAACAGTGCAATGTGGCCAGCGTCAGGACCGCCGTCCAGCTTCGCGAACGTTTCATGGTGCCTCCTTGGTCCGCGCGCCGCTCGAAGCGGCGCCCCACGCAACTGCGACGGACGAGAACCCCTGCTGCACGGGGCAGGCCAACCCCACGCGGGTGGCGAATTTGGAAGAAATCGCGGCAGTTCGCCGACATTCTTCGAAGGAGCGTCAGCGCTCCGCCGCCGAAGCGCCAAGCCGGCGACGCTCGCCGCGTCCTCTTCCGGTACACGCGGAACAGCCGCGCGCCGATACGGAACATTCGGCACAATTGTGCATACTGCACGCATACCAGCGGCGTTCGCGGGCGGGGTCTCAGCGGGCGAGTCGAAGGCCCCAGGCGCCGCGCGCCAGGCGCACCGGAAGGCCGGGCTCGGGCACCGACGCTTCGCCCACTTGCTGTACGATGCCGTCTTTCTCGCCGCCCCACATCTGGAAGTGCAGCTCGCGATCGCATTCGTGAGTCGGGCTATGGCTCGCGTCGGCGCAGCTCGACGGCCGCACCCGAACCTCGCTCCGCAGGAGGCCCCCTTCCCAGGTGGCGGTGCGACCGAGCACCACGGCATCGAGCGCGGCAGTGCGTACACTTCCCTGTATGTCGTCTTCGCCCTCGACGGTGGCGGCCTGGGCGCTCGCTCCGGGCGCCAGCGTCACCAGCCCGAGCATCGAGACCGCGAGCCACGCCCCGCGGCGGCGCCGCACCGCGAGCACCAGTCCCAGGCCGAACAAGGCCGACGCAAGCCCGCCAGAAGCCGTGCGCGCGGTGCTGCAGCCGGGCGTGGCCGCCGCCGGCGCCGAGGGCGTTCGACCCTCGTAGATGGCGGAAACGCCGGCGAGATCGTCGTCGCTGGGGGCTCGGAGCAGGGTCTGGCCGCTCTTGGTGGCGCTGAACATGAGCACGCCGGGCAGCTGGTTCTCGTCGCCCAGACCGAGCCAGTGGCCTTGCTCGTGGCCCACCACGTGGACGAGATCATAGTGATCGCGTTCCACTTCGTCGGACGCGCTGTAGGTGTAGCGTCCGGTGAGGACGATGTCGGCGTCGAGGATGGTGCCGCCGGCCTGCTCGTAGCTCACCACGGTGACCGCGATGGCGGTGCCGGCAGGCGCAAAGGTGGGGCGATAGAAGATGGCGTTCACCTTGTCGAAGCCGGGATCGCGGGGCGCATCGGCGCGAGCCACGCGAATCCGCGGAGCCTGGGCATCTTGGGCGTTCCAGGCGTCGGCGGCCTTTTGGATGGCGTCGCGCGCCCGCCGCTCCGCCTGGTCGACGCTGGGGTCGACCAGCAGCGTTGCCTCGACGGCGTTCCAGTGCACGATGCCGCCGCTGGGCGTCTTTTTCAACACGTAGGCGTGCGCGGACGACGTCGCCGCCAGCGCACATGCGGCGGCGAGCGCACTCAATGCGAGCTTCATGAGAGGCGATCCCCGGCGACGGCCCAAAAGCACGAGGCCGCTCCGCGCGGCTCGCCTGAGGGCGTTCGAGGCTAGAGAACGGCCGCTCTCGGGCGCGCTTGAGGCGAAACGCTACACGCGCGCCGCACGGCGCTTCAGGCGGATTCAGCCTCGGCGACGGTGTCTTCCAGGAACAGCCGCACCGCGGTGAACTCGCGCTGAATCTCTTCGAGGAGCCGCGAGACCGTGTCGAGCTCTCCGGCGCGCGCCCGCGCCTCGATGTCGCTGGCGAGCTGCTGCACGCGGGTGGCGGCGAGGTTGCCAGCGCTGCCCTTGAGCGCGTGCGCTTGCTGCGCGAGCTCGCGCCCGTCGCCGCCGGTGAGCGCGTTTTTCATGCGCTCGATGCGCATCGGGGCGTCGGTGATGAAGATACCCACCAGCTCCCGGAAAAAATCGATACCCAGGCCCCGGAGCTCGTCGAGCACCTCGTGGTCGATGGATGCAAAACCAAACCGTTCGGTCACGTCGCCTCGCACCCAGCGTTGCAGGGTCTCTGCCAACGCCTCGGCGCGGATGGGCTTGGTGAGGTAGTCGTCGGCGCCAGCCGCCACACACTTCTCGCGATCGCCTGGCAACGCGTGGGCGGTCACCGCCAGGATGGGGACCCGCCCTGCCCCCCGCTGCGCCGTGCGATTGGCCTCTTCGGCGCGAATCTGGGTAATCGCCGAGAGCCCGTCGAGAATGGGCATTTGCCAGTCGATGAGCAGCACCGCGTAGCCGCCCTCGGCGGCCTTGCGCACCGCGCTCGCACCATCGCCCACCACCGTCGCGTCGTACCCAAGGTGCGAGAGCAGCCCCTGGATGAGCCGCTGGTTCACTGGGTTGTCTTCGGCCACCAGCACCCGGCGGCGACGCGCATCGGCCGGCTGCGGCGCCCGCGAGAGGCTGCGCCCCACGTCGACCTCGGCCTGCGGAAGCTCCTCGCGGCCCTCGATGTGCGGCACCTCGAACCAGAACGTGGTGCCCTTGCCGGGGTTGGCGCGGTAGTCGATGGTGCCGCCTAGCTTTTCGACGACGCTGCGGGCGATGGCGAGCCCCAGACCGGTGCCCCCGAAGCGGCGGGTGGTCGACTCGTCGGCCTGACGAAACGGCTGAAAAAGCAGGGCGCGGGCCGCTTCGGGGATGCCGACGCCGCTGTCGGTGATCTCGAAGTGGAGGAACTCGCCTTTGCGACCCACGTGCACCACCACGCTGCCTTGGTCGGTGAACTTGATGGCGTTGGCCACCAGATTTCCCAGCACCTGCCCGATGCGCACAGGGTCGCTACGAATCCACGGCACCACGTCTTCGGCCACCTCCGAGTGCAAGAAGAGGCGCTTGGCGGCGGCGTTGGGCGCGTGCTGGGCCACGATGCGCGACACCAGGCCGAAAAGATCAAAGTCGATGCTCTCGACCTCGAGGGCCCCCGCCTCGAGCTTGGAGAAGTCGAGGATGTCGCTGACGATGCGCAGGAGATCCTTGCCCGCCGCTTGCGCCAGCGTGACGTACTCCAGCGACTCTGCGTCGAGCGTGCGCGTGCGGAGCAGATCCATGAGGCCGATGACGGCGTTGAGGGGCGTGCGCACCTCGTGGCTCATGGTGGCCAGGAACGACGACTTGAGGCGCGCCGCCTCTTCCGCGCGGTCGCGCGCCAAGAGCAGCGCGCGCTCGGTGGCCCAGCGCTCCTCGTGGCGCGTGAGCATGCGCGCCACCTCCTCGACGAAGCGGCCGTTCTCCACGTCTTCCGTTTCCCACTCGCCGGAGAGGGCGTAGGCAATCTGGCTGTTGGGGCCGATGGGGATCCCCGACACGCTGTGCATGGACGTGCGCTCGCCGGTGGCGAACACCCGGGTCGCGACCTCTCGATGGCGATCGTCGGGGCTCGAGCCCACGGGAAACGAGGTGAGCACCTCGGTGGCGCTGCTCCAGAGCACGAAGCGCGCGGGCGAGATGGCCTCACCGACGATGTCGAGCACCAACCCTGCGGCCTCGGGCAACGTCCGCGCCTGGTCGAGGGCCCGGGACGCGCGATAGATAGCTTCGACGCGGCGATGGGTCCGGATGAGCGGATTCGCAGAATTTCCCTGCACGCCGCGAAGGTATCACACCATCGCTGGCGGCGTGGAGGCAACGGCCGAGGCGAGCACGTCTTCGGCCGCGCGCGCTTCGCGTGCCTGCGCGAGGAGTTGCTTGACCACACTGGCGGTGGGGATGCGCTTGAGGGGCTTCACCAGAAGCTCGGTCGCGTGGGCCCGCAGCTCCGCCACGTCGTCCTCGAGGTGCCCGGTCATGGCCACCACCGGGCGCCAGGGAACCGCCGCCTTGCTCTGGCGCGCGATGTCGACGCCGCCGGCGCCGGGCACCTGAACGTCGGTGATGACGAGGTCGAAGTCGCTCCGCTGCGCGAGGGCGAGGCCGGCGGCGCCGTCGTGCGCCACCACCACCTCGCAGCCCTCCATCTCGAGCCAGCGGCGCAGGATGAGCGCCTGCTCCCGCACGTCTTCGACCACGAGAACACGAGGCCGCGTGGTGTCGGCGGCGGGCCAGCAGCTGCTGGGCGGCGGCGCATGAACGGTGGGAGCGGCAGTGGTGGCGGCTTCTTCGAGCATGGTCTTGTTCACTCCGCGTCCGGGGTGGAAGAGGGCGAGGCTTCGAGCGCTGCCGGCGGCACGCTCGAGTCGAGGTGGTTGCGCAGCTGCTCCACCGCGCCGAGGACGCCGGTCACGTCGTCGCGCTGCGCGGCCTGGCTGATGCGCGCGCCGAGGGCGGCGAGCGAGGGGTACGCGTGCGCCCGCGCCTTGATGCGGCGCGCGAGCTGCGAGACCTCGGCGAGGCCCACGTGGCTCAAGCAGAACTCGATGCGCGCCATGTCCCGGCGGCACTCGTCGGAGAGCGGCATGGGGAGCGTGGCTTCGACGTGGAGCTCGGCGACGGGGATGATAGGGCTCATGCCTCCTATCGATTGCACCGTTCGGACCAACGCCATAAGCCCGGGAAATGCCCGGGGCGCGGACGCGAACGTACCGGCCTGGAACAGTTCCGGGACGGCGCGTGGAACACCTGGAACGGTTCGTTCCCGCAGGCGTGCCGCATCGGAACAGTTCGCTTCGGACCGCCGTCAAAGGGCGGGTGTCACGGCGCCGTCGGTGTCGTCAGGTTGACGGCGTCACCGCTCCGGCGGCGCGAGCCTCACCCCGAGCCCGACGAGCTGGAGAGCGAGAGAATCTTCCGCGCCACCGAGATGCTCCGCTCGTAGGCGGACTGGGCGTCGACGAGCCAGGCGTAGGCGGAGGGGGCGTCGGCTTCGACGGTGTCGGCGCGGAGGCTCTTCACGGTGGTGAGCGACTGCGACATGACGTCGAGCGCCGAGTGGAAGCGATCGGCCATGAGGCCCGTATCGGCCCGCGCGCCCACGATCTGCGCCCGCGCGCCCTCGACCTCGTCGATAGACGCTTGCACCCCGGCCAGGTTGTTGGTGGCGAGCGCCTTGGCGAAGTCGTCGAGGACCTTGAACGCGTCCTTGCCGCCGGCGGCCGCGGTGAAGGCATCCTGGCCGCTGGCGTTGGCGCGAACGGTGGTGCCGTTGGCGATCTCCACCCGCAGCGCGGTGTCGTTGCCCTGGAACGTACCCGTGGCATCAAAGGGTGCAGTGTCGGTTTTGGACCCACCGAAGATGTACCCGGTGGGGCCCTTGGTGTTGGCGATGCCCAAGAGCGAATCGCGCAGCCCCTTCACTTCCGTCGACGCGTCGAGGCGCTGCACGGCGGTTAGGCTGCCGTTGGCCATCTGCACCGCGAGCTCGCGCGCCCGATCCATGAGCGCGCTGGCGCTGGCCAGGGTGCCCTCCGCCAGGTCCAGATCGCCGGCCGCTTGCGTGGCCGAGCGCGTGCGCGAATCGAGGGTCGAGATCTGCCCGTCGAGGCTGGTCATGCGCGCGTAGGCCGCCGGATCGTCCGAGGGGGCCGCCACCCGGAGCCCCGAGCTGGCCACCTTGCTGCCCTGCTGCACCCGCTCGCCCGCCCGCTGCTGCGCGAGGATGGCAGTCTGGAATCGCATGTTGTCGGGAACTCGCATCGTCAGAGCTCCTTGATGAGGTTGGAGAGCAGCTCGTCGGCCGCGCGGAGCACCCGCGTCGAGGCCTCGAAGGCGCGCTGGTAGCGCGTGAGGTCGATCATCTCTTCGTCCACCGAAACACCGGTGGAGCTGTCGTGAAGGGCCTGGGCCTGGGCCACGGTTCCCTCGCGAATCGACATCTCGGAGTCGGCGGCGCTCTTGCGAATACCCACGTCGCCGAGCCACGAGCCCACGCGCTCGCTCGGTGTACCGCCGCCCGCGAGCGGCGACTGCGCCAGCTGCGCCAGGAGCAACGCCACTTGGCCGCCGCCGGGCAGGTCGGCGGCGTTGGCGGAGGCGCCGAGGTTGTCGGGCGCGCCGGCCACGCTGGCGTCGACCTTGAATGCATACGCCGCGCCGGCCACGGCGACGGGCGCCTGAAACAGGTTGCGTCCGGAGACGCCGTCGAGCCCCACGCCGGTGGAGTGCACGGCGTTCACGGAATTGGCGAGATCGAAGGCGAGCTTGTCGAGGCCGCTTTGGGCAGCCACCACGTCGACGTCGCGCACCTCGCGGAGGCCGCCCAGCGAGCCGCTGTTCACCTGGCTGGTGATGTCGATGGCGGCGCCGCCAGGCCGCGGCACCTGCAGGCGCATGGCGCCCGCGGGATCGACGTCCACCTGCACCGTGGACGCGGTGTTGCCGGTGACCAGCGCGGCCCCGCCGGCGAACAGCGAGATGTTCCCCGCTTCGTCCTCGATGGCCCGGGCGCCCATGCGGTCCGAGACGTCGCGCACCATTACTTCGCGCGTATCGCGGAGATCGGCGGCGGGCTCGCCCATGGCCTGGGCGGCGGCGATCTTCTGGTTCAGCTCGGCGATCTTGCCGAGCCGTTCGTTGACTTCGCCGGCGACCCCTTGAGCCTTGCCGAGAAGGTCCGTTCTGCTCTGCGCGAGGCCCGCAGCGGTCTGCGAGATGTTCTGCGCGAGCACTTCGCTCTTCTGGAGTACCAGCGACCGCGAGGTGCGATCCTTGGGGTTGGTGGAGAGGGCGCTGAGCGCAGAGAAGAAACCGGTGAGCGCCTCGCGCACCCCGCCCTGCTCCGGAGCGACCAACTGCTCGATGCCCCCCAGCTCCCGCGCGCGCGCACCGGCGGCGCCGTACTTTCCGCTCTCGTCGAGCACGCGGCCATAGACAAAACGATCGAAATTGCGGCGAATGCCGGCAAATTCGACGGTACCGTTGCTCGAGCCGAGCGCACGGGTCTGAAGGATTGCGCTGCGCCGGACGTAGCCCGGCGTGTTCGCGTTGCTGACGTTCTCGCCCGTGACTTGCAGCGCTCCGGATTGGGCAATGATGCCGTCCCGTGCCACGTTGAGGAGCGAGAGTAGAGAGCTCATTTCAGCCGGTCACCGAGAGTCGCGAGGTGGGCATTCGTGTCGCTTGCAAGATCTCGACGGCGTCTCGGACGCAGTCGCGCGCGTGCGCCACCAGGATGCAGTTTCGCTGCAGCGAGGCGACGATGCGCTCGAAGTCCTTCTGGACCGCCTTGCGCTCCTCCGGGGAAACCTGGAGAAAATCGTTGAACATCTGCTCTTTGCGTTCGGCGAGGGCGAGAACCTTCGCGGAGCTCATCGAACGAATGGCGATCCGCTCCTCGATGAGGAGGACCTCGATGGCCTCCAGCTGTTCTTTGGCATTCATCCTTCGGAACCCACGATCTTGTTGGCGATCGCCTGTGCGTCGATTTTGAAGGTTCCATTGGAGATGGACTCCTTCAGACGGGCGACCTTCGCCTCGTCGACTTGATCCTTGGCGTGCAAGGCGCGGGCCTCGTCGGAGACAGAGACCTTGACGCTGCCTTCGTGGCCTTCGGCGCGGACCGGTTTCGTCTTGCCTTCGGCGCGGACCGCGGCGTTCTCACCCGAGACCCTGGCGGTCTGGGCAGAGGAAACAGGGCTGTATGCATCTCGAATCTTCATGGTGTCTCCGGGGGAGTCAGCTTCGGGGTCGGGCTCCGCTCTCGTTCACTGATGGGGAACGGCCTTGGGGTCCGGCCCTTGAGGTGAAACGTGGGCGCCCTCCGATTTTTCCATGGCCCGGCGAATTTGCTCAGACAATCCGAGGCCTCCGGCACGAATAATGCCGTCCGCCAGGGCGTCGGTGGCCATGCCCTGGTAGCCACTGCCGCCGCCTGCGGCCTTCGCGCCCCCGAAATTCGAGGCCGCAAGGAGCTGGCGAACAAAGACCGCCTCGAACTCTCGGGCCGCTCCCAGGAGCCGCTCGGAGGCGGCGCTGGGCTTCTTGGGCGCCAAACCCGTGGCGGCCAGCGACGGCGCACTGGCGGCCTCCTTGGGATCCGGCGCGAAGGGTGAGTGGACGTTGCGGGCGCCCGAGGGTGCGATAGGAGCGCTCATTGGATCACCAGCTCTGCTTCGAGGACGCCAGCGCCGCGGAGCGCCTGGAGCACGCTCGTGAGCTCGCGCGGCGAGAGCCCGAGCTTGCCGAGGGCGGTGGCCACGTCGGCGAGCGTCGCAGCGCCGGGCACGTAGGCCAAGTTGCGGTTGCCTTCCGAGGTCTGAATCTCGGATTTGGGCACGACGACCGTGGTGCCGGCGGCAGAACCGAGAACCGGCGCCTTCGGCTGCGACGCGGTGGGCGTCTCCTTCACGACGATGGTCAAGCTTCCATGCACCACGGCGGCCGGCGAGAGGCGCACGTCGCCGCCGGCCACGATGGTGCCGGTGCGCTCGTTGATGACCACCCGGGCCCGGCGCACCACCGTGACGTCGAGCTCCTCGAGCACCGAGACCAGCTCCACCACCTTGCCGTCGTAGGCCGCCGGAACCTTCACCACCACCACGCCGCCGTCGGGCGCCTTGGCGGTACCGGGGCCGAGCTTCTTCTCGATGGCCTCGGCGATGCGCTGCGCCACCGCGAAACCAGGGGTGCGCAGCTCCCACTTGAGCAGGCCGCCCTCGACCAGCGTGGTGAGCACCTCGCGCTCCACCAGTGCGCCCTCGGGCACCCGGCCAGCGGTGGTGCTGCCGGACTTGGTGGAGCTGCCGCTGGCGCCGCGGGCCTCGAAGCCGCCTACCAGCACGCCGCCTTGGGCCACGGCGTAGGTCTTCTGGTCGGCGCCCTTGAGCACCGACTGGATGAGCGTGCCGCCGGACAGCGATTTCGCGTTGCCGATGGAGCTCACGGTGACGTCGATTTTGGTGCCGGGCTTGGCGAAGGCCGGCAGGGTCGCGGTGACGACCACCGCCGCCACGTTCTTCAGGCGCAGTTGCTTGGGGTCTACCTGGATGCCCAGGCGCCGCAGGAGCGAGAGCGTCGACTGCCCGGCGAAGGGCACCGAAGCGTCGTCGCCAGTGCCGGCCAGGCCGGTCACGATGCCGTAGCCCACCAGCTGGTTTTCCCGGGCGCCCGCCACGTCGGCGATGTCGCGCAGGCGATCGGCGCGCGCGGCGCCGGGAAGGGTCAGCACCGCCAACGCCACCGACAGCGACCAGAAAATCGAGAACCATCGACGCATGAGAGGCACCTCAGAACGGGTTGATCGCATCGAGAAGTCGCGCGCCCCAGCCCTTGCGCTGCTGGTCGGCCATGTCGCCGCGGCCGGTGAACTCGATCTGCGCGTCGGCGATGCGCGACGAGCCGAGGGTGTTGTCGGGGGCGATGTCGGTGGTGCGGGCCAGGCCCGAGAGATACAGGTGGTACTCCTCGTTGTTGATGAGCACGACCTTGGTGCCCTCGACGAAGAGATCGCCGTTGGGCATCTCCTTGACCACGCGAACCGCGATGCTGCCGCTCAGCTGACCCTTGCGGGTGGTGTTGCCGTTGCCGGAAAAGTCCGACTTGCTGGCGTATTCGAAGAGCTTCGACGGGTCGAGCTGCGGATAGGCCTTCTTGAGGGTGGGCATGATGCCGAGGAGCGCGTTGGCGCCGGTGCTGCCGCTCGATTCGCGGTTGAGCTTGGTGGAGGTGCCGCCTTCGGCGTCGGCGCTCTCGTCGATTTTCACCACCACGAAGTCGCCCAACCGCACCGCGCGGGTGTCTTCGAGAAGACCGCCGGACGCTTCGCCGAAGAGCGAGCCGTCGGGCTTCTTGCCGGTCTTGGCCTTGGCGTAGTCGCCGGGAGTGTAGGCGCGCTGGCGCGGCGTGAAGGGCGCGATGTGCGCGGGCCCGCACCCCACCGCGAACAGCGCGGCGAACCCGAGGCCGAAGAGCGACAGCTTGTTCATATCCCTTCCTCCAGAAGCACGTGATCGTGGTCGAGAACCCGGGCCCGCAACGGCCGGCCGGAAGACTTCACGGTGACCGGCACCACGGCGCCGATATCGCCGTCGGCGCCCACCAGCGCGGTGGTGGAGACCTCGATGGGTCCGGTGCGGATGAGAAGCGTTACCGAGGAGCCGTGCGCCATGTCGGGCACCGCCGCCTCTGCGCCCAGCGTCACCTCCAGCCCCACCGGAATTCGCGCCAGCGGCTCGGCCTCCTTGGCGAACACCAACATCGCCGAGGTCGACCAGGCGCCGGTGCGGCGCGGCGGCTTGCCCATCTCGAGGCGCACCGACGTCCAGCCATCGGGCACCACGACGCTCCCCGGCGGGCGCACTGTAGACAGTGTCACACCGCGCGGAAGCCCGGCGTTTCCCGCAGTTCGTACCGCAGCCTCGAGCTCGGCGCGGGCGAGCGTGCGCATCTTGCGCAGCACCCGCACGCCGTCGGGGAGCTTCTTGGGGGCCTGAAGCTCGTGCTCCTTGAGGGCCGCCGCGAGCTCCCGCTGCTCGAAGAGGCGAGAGCCACCCGAGCCGGGCGCCGCGCCCAGATCGACCGCATCTGCGCCCGCCACGTCGGGCAGCAGATCGGAGAGGAGGATGCGCGGGCCCACCACCGATACCTCGCGAACGCGCGGGCTTGGCAGGTTCGCAGAGCGAAGCGCGGGTGCGGGCGCGGATGCAGCGTGCGGGGCGCCGGTGTCGTGGGCCAGCGCAGCGGGCGCCAGGCAGAGGGCGGCGGCGGAGAGAAGGATCGAGAGCGGGAGTGTTCGGTGCATGGGGCTCATTTCATCTGGGTCGCGTCGCGCAGCATCTCGTCGGCGGCGGCGATGACCTTGGAGTTCACTTCGTAGGCGCGCTGGGTGCGAATGAGGCCGATCATCTCGGTGACGACCTCGACGTTGGAGCCCTCGACCGCGCCCTGCATGAAGGTGCCGCGACCCTCGGTGCCGGCGGTGCCGAGCGTGGGATCGCCGGCGGCGGCGCTGCCCTCGAAGAGGTTGTGGCCGATGGCGCTGAGGCCGCCGGGGTTGGCGAACGTGACGAGCTGGAGCTGCCCCACATTGGAGGGGTTGGTCTGACCAGCCTGGGTGGCGCTCACGGTGCCGTCGGCGGCGATGGTGACCTTGGTGGCGTCGGGCGGCACGCTGATGGCGGGCTCGATGGGGAGGCCGTCGCTGGTGGTGATGCGCCCTTGCGAATCGAGCTTGAGGTTGCCGGCGCGGGTGTAGGCGATCTCGCCGCTCGGGCGGGTTACCTGGAAGAAGCCGTTGCCCTCGATGGCGACGTCGAGAGGGTTGCCGGTCTGCTGGATGGCGCCCTGGGAGAAGGCCCGGGAGGTGGCCACCACGCGAACGCCGGAGCCCACTTGCACCGAGGTGGGCGCCACGCCACCGGCGGCGTTGGCGCCCGGGGTGCGGAGGTTCTGGTACAGCAGATCTTCGAACTCTGCGTCTTGCCGCTTGTAGCCGCTGGTGTTCGCGTTCGCCAGGTTGTTCGAGATGGTGTCGAGCTTGGTTTCTTGCGCGACCATGCCGGTGGAGGCGATGTTGAGCGATCGGAACATGCAGAGACCCGATGCGACTTTCGTTCCATCTTCAGTTTCGTACGAGTCGTCCGTTCTCCCGGATATCCCGGCGCGGATGCGGGTCGCTCTCGCCTTCCCGGGTCGCGCCCTTGACGCTTCCGTCAAGCCCGTGGCGCCGAGAGCTCGGCGGGCAAACGCAGAGAAGCAGGACGAGCCTATGCCCGCCCTGCCTCGCCGGAAACGCGACTGAATCAAGGACCGCTGGGGACTTCTTCGCCGGCATCTGCGCCCGCGTCGACCTCGGCGTCGGCGCCCGCATCGGCAGCGGCGCCGGCGTCGGCCCCGGTATCTGCGCGGCTGGCGTCGGGCGTCACCGCGATGCCGGTGTCGACCGCCACCGCGGCGTCGGTTGCCCCGGCCTCGGGCGATGTCTGCACGATACACGCGCCGTTGTCGCACACGAGGCCCTTGTCGCAGTCCGAGTGGCGCAGGCATTCGCCGGGCGCGCTGCAGGCCAGGTAGAGGCCTACCGCCGAGAGCCCGAGGCCGACGACGAAGGTGCGGAACATGCCAGAAGAAGCGGTTCGCATGGGGAGGCTCTCAGAGGTTGAAGCGCACGCCGACCCGCAGGACGACTTGCCAGATGACGGTGTCTTCCGGAAGATCGCCGCCCAAGAAGAAGGCGTTGACCGCCGGCGTGAGGGTGAGCGCGGTGACCTTGCCAATGGGAAAGCGGACGGTGAAATCGCCGCTGCCGCCGATGAGCGTGGACGGCGCGAGCATGGCGATGCCGCCGGCGCCCACCGAGAAGCGCGTTCCCAGCCGATACACGTAGCGAGCGTCGAAGCCTACGCCGGCTCGGGGCTCGACCTCGACCAGCGCCGCCACCGCGATGGCGTGGTCGGGGAACTCGTCCACCGCCAGGTCGGCGCCGATGCGCAGCGTGGTCCGCGAGCGCCGGAACGGGCCCGGCAGTGCGGTGCCTCCCTCGAGCCCCGATACGGCCTCGGCCATGGCGCCCACCTTGTAGGTCTGCGCGCTCGCCGTGCGGCTCGCGCCGAGGAGCAGCATCGCGAGGGTCACCGCGAACAGCCATGCCCGCCCCATCAGTGCTTCCCTTCGTGGCCGCCGGGCTTGGCTTCTGCCTTGGGCGCGGCGCTCGGCGCAGACGCGGGATCGTGCTTCGGCGCGTCGTGCAACGGAGCGTCGTGGGGCGCGGGCTTGGGCGCGGCGGGCTCCGCGGAAGTCACCGGAAGCGCGTCGAGGATGTCCTTCAGCCCGGCGGCGGGGGCGCTGGTCGACGCGGGCTTCGGCTCTTCGTGCTTGGCCTCGTCGGTCTTCGATTCGCCAAGCTTCGGCGCATCGCCTTTGCCGTGGGCAGCATCCTTGACGTCTTCCTTCGGCTCTTCGTCGGCTTTGCCCTCGACCTTGGTCTCCGGTTTGGGCAGCGGAGCCGGGTCGGCCTTGTCGTCGGGGCGCGTATCCATCACCCGAACCACCAGGTCCACCCGGCGGTTCTGGGTGCGGCCCTCGGCGGTGCCGTTGGTGGCGATCGGGTGAAACTCGCCGTAGCCGGCCGCCGAGAGTCGCTCCGGCCCCATGCCCGTAACCTTGGCGATTTCCATGACCACCGCGGCGGCGCGGCAGGCCGAGAGATCCCAATTGGAGCGGAAGCGATCAGTGTGGATGGGGCGGTTGTCGGAATGGCCTTCGACGCGAATCTCGACCGGGCGTTTTCGCAGCTCGGCGGTGATGGCCAGGATGGCGGCCAGCGCCGAGGGCTTCACGTTGTCGTCGCCGCTGTCGAACACCACGCCGACCGGAATGCGAAGGACCAGCTCGTTGCGCCGCTTGATGATCTGCAGGTTCTTCAGCGCCTCCGACTCCTTGGAGTACTTCTCGAGCGCGTCCTTGAGGCTCTGCAGCTCGCCGGGTCCGCCGCCAATGCGCTCCTCGGCCTCGTTGGGGTCGCCCTTGCCGCCGTTCTCCGAGTCGCCGGAGGCGAGGAGGCTGCCCTGTTTACCGGTCCCGATGGGATCGATGCCCATGGCCTTGGTGAACGACTCGGTGAAGCGCCCCATTTTCTTGGAGTCCACTTGCGAGACGGCGAACATGACGACGAAGAACGCGAAGAGGAGGGTGATGAAGTCGGCGTAGCTGATGAGCCACCGCTCGTGGTTCACGTGCTCCGGATGTTTCTTCTTACGCGCCATGGTGGTCCCCTCTCAACCGGCCTTGGCCGGCTCCTTGTGATCGTGGCCGGGAGCGAACTCCGAGAGTCGGTCGCGAATGACCTTGGGGTTCATGCCCTCTTGAATCGCGAGCACGCCGTTGAGCATCATGGTTTTGGTGAGAATGTCGTCGCGCAAGATGAGCTTCATGCGCGCGGCGAAGGGTAGGAAGATGATGTTCGACACCGCCACCCCGTAGATGGTGGCGACGAAGGCCGCCGCGATGCCGGAGCCGACGGCGTTGATGTCGGCGAGGTTGCTCATAACGTGGATGAGGCCGAGAACGGCGCCGATGATGCCGATGGTGGGCGCGTAGCCGCCGGCCGCTTCGAACACCTTGGCGGCGTCTTCACCGTGCTCTTCGCGCTGTGAGATATTGACCTCCATGGTGTCGCGAATGGTGTTGGAGTCGGCGCCGTCGACCACCATCATGAGCGCCTTGGCCATGAACGGGTCGGAGGCCGAGGGCGCCACTTTTTCCAGGGCCAGCACGCCGTCGCGGCGGGCGCGGTTGGCGTAGTCGACGATCTCGTCGATGATCTTCATCATGTCGTAGGGCGACTTCTTGAAGGTCGACCCTGCCATGGTGAGCGAGTTCTTGATGGTGCCGAGCGGGTACTGCACCATGACGGCGCCGATGGTCCCACCGACCACGATCATCGCCGCCGGTCCACCCACGATGGACCCAAGGTGCCCACCTTCGAGCAAGTTGCCGAGGAGGATGAACGCGAGGGCGACGATGATGCCGAGAGCCGGTCCGATTTGCATGTTACTCGTCCTCCTTTGAAGCATCGGTCGTGCCACGCTGGGGCCGATGCGTGGGAATCGACGAGCTGCGCACCCCGGGCGGGCGGCTCCCCATGCGCGGCGAGGGAACCCGCGGGCGGTCTCCTTCTTCGTTGGGGAAGGTCACCTCGAGGAGATCGCCGGCGCGAATGGATCGGCGAAACTGGATGACCAGCTCGATGAGCTCGTCGAGGCTCTCGCGAACGAGGATCTTGTCTCCACTGAAGAGAAACAAGACCGTATCCGGCGATGCATCGACCCAGCTGATGTGGTCCGGATTGATGGCAACGACCTGGTTGTTGAGTCGCGTTAGCTTGAGCACAGGAACCTCCGGCTCGAAGCAGAGCAAGCCCCGTTCCACTGCAGCGCGCGTCAACGCGCCGTCCTGCGGCCTCGGTTGGCACGGCTCGTGTAACGGCCAGGTGCATGCGCATCCTCGACACCGTCCACCACCTGCAGGTGGGCCTCGACTATCACATGCAGCGGCACAACCTGCTGACCTCCAACCTGGCGCAGGTCGACACGCCCAACTACAAACCGGTGGATCTGCAGCGCACGCCGGCGTTCGAGAAGGTGCTGGGCGCGACGCTCTCGGCGACCCACGAAGGCCACTTCGGAATCGCGCAGAAACCAGAGCTCGGGAAGGTCATTGAAGACCCCGGCGCCAGCCCCGGCGGCGACGGAAACGGAGTGAGCCTGGAGCGCGAAGCAGTGAAGATCGCCGCCAACAACGTGCGCTACGACGTCATCGCCAACCTGGTCTCGAACGAGCTTTCCACGCTCGGTTGGGCCGCCAACGACGGGAGGAACGGATGACCCGCCCGGTCCACGCCCCCGGCGTCTTCTCCGCGATGGAAGTGGCGGCCTCGGGACTCAGCGCCCAGCGCGGCCGCATGAACGTCATCGCCTCGAACCTCGCCAACGCCCGCACCACCAAGACCGAGGACGGCACGCCCTACAAGCGCCTGGACCCGGTATTTCAGGCCACCAAGGTCAACGGCGCCTCGTTCGACCCGGTCCTCCGCAGCGTCACCAAGGTGGAGCTCAAAGAGGTTCGCGCCGACCAGACGCAAGGTCAGATGGTGTACGAGCCGGGGCATCCGGACGCCAACGCGCAGGGCTACGTCGAGTATCCGAACGTCAACGTGGTGACGGAGATGGTCAACCTGATGACTGCGTCGCGGGCCTACGAGGCGGGCGTCACCTCCATCGAATCGGTGAAGGGCATGGCCAAGGCCGCCCTCAAGATCGGTCAATGACCGTGCGCATCGACGCCGGCACCTACGTCGCCCCCACCCTGCCCTCGGACGCGTCCGAGGCGCGGCTGCGCGGCACCGAAGAGGCCGCCAAGGTCGATGGGCCGTCCTTTGCAGACACGCTCCAGGGTGTCGTCGAGAGCGCCTCGGCCTCCCACGCCCAGGCCACGCAAAAGGCCGAAGCCGTCGCCCAGGGCACCCTCGACGATCTGCACGGCACGATGATCTCGGTGAAGGAAGCGGAAATCTCGCTGAAGCTGGTGGGCTCGATCCGCAACAAGCTGCTCGACGCGTTCCACGAAATTTGGAGGACGAATGTCTGAGGATCCGAAACTGGGCTTCTTGCCCGCGAGCGTCGCCATCCCCCTCGGGCGCATTCAGGAGCGCTTCGCAGCGCTGCCCCGCTCTTCCCGGATTCTCGCGTTCACCACGCTGGCCGCTGCGCTGGCGCTGGTGGGCTACTTTTACCTACGTACGTCGTTCGAGCCCTACGCGGTCCTCTACAACCAGATGGAGAAGGAAGACGCCGGCGCGCTCGTCGCCAAGCTGAAGGAGATGAAGGTCCCCTACCGGCTCGCGGCCGACGGCGGCACCGTGGAGGTCCCGGAAGCGCGGGTCCACGAGCTGCGCCTCGAGCTGGCGACGCTGGGCCTGCCGCGCGGTGGCGGCATCGGCTTCGAGAGCTTTGACAAGACCCACCTGGGCGCCACCGAGTTCGAGCAAAAGGTCATGTTCCGCCGCGCCCTCGAGGGCGAGCTGGCGCGCACCATCGGGTCCATCGGCGCGGTGCAGAGCGCCCGCGTGCACCTGGTGCTGCCGGAAAAATCGGTCTTCGTCTCCAAGTCCGAGCCGGCCTCGGCGTCGATCGTGGTGCGCCTTCGCCAGGGCCGCACGCTGGGCGCGCCGGAGGTCTCCGGCGTGGTGCACGTGGCCGCTTCGTCGGTGCCGGGCCTTTCCGCGGAGCGCATCACCCTGGTCACCAGCGAAGGCGTGATGCTCCATCGTCCGAGCAACAAGGGCTCCGAGCCGGGCGCCGACGATCCCGAGAATCCGTCGCAGGCGCGAACCCTGGAGACCCTGCTGGAAGAGCGCGCACGGCGCATGCTCGAGCGGGTCACCGGCGCCGGCCACGTCGACGTACGGGTCACCGCCGAGGTCGACACCGCCCGCGTGGAGCACGTCGAAGACCACTACGACCCCACCAAGACCGCGCTCCGCAGCGAGGAACGTAACCTCGAGCGCGACGGCGCCGACACCACCGTGGCCGGCGTGCCCGGCGCCGAGAGCAACCTCCCGGCGGGCGCCGGCGCCGCCAAACCGGCGGGCACCGCAGCGGATCCGACCACCGGCATCCTGCGTGACTCGCACACACGCAACTACGAAGTGGACCACGTGTTCGAGAAGCGCGTCGCCACCGCCGGCAGCGTGAAACGCCTGACGGTGGCGGTGCTCATCGACGGCACGCCCAAGACCGAGGGCGGGCACACCGTCATGGTGCCCCGCACCAAGGAAGAGATCGACCGCTTCGCGGCCCTGGTGCGGAGCGCCGTGGGCGTCGACGAGAAGCGCGGCGATCTCGTGACCGTGGACTCGGTGGCCTTCCTCGACCTCGACGCTGCCGCCGCCGAAGCCATGCCCCCGCCGGCCGCAGCCTTCGACTGGAAAAAGTACAAGAAGCAGCTCGCCATCGGCGCCGGCGCGTTCGTCCTGGGCACGCTGTTCTTCGCGATTCGCGGCATGCGGCGCCGCAAGGCCAAGGCCAAGGCTGCGCTGGTTCTTTCGGAGAGCGCCGAGACTCCCATCCTGGAGGCTGCCATCCTCGACCGCGACAAGGTCGATGCGGACGGCGACGAGATCGAGGAAGCCACCACTGTACCCATCGACTACCGCGCCGAGGCCATGGAACGCGCGGCCAAGGATCCGGCCACCGCCGCCTTGGTGCTCCGCGCCTGGCTCGGCACCGCCGAGGCCGAGAACACCACCTCGGTGCCGGTGCAGACCGCCCTCGCCAGCTGAAGCTTGCAGGGCCTCTGGCCGGGAGCGATCGATTGGCACCCACCTTGCTCTCATGAGGTCCCGTGATAAGCGGCCCCGAAAAAGCAGTCTTGTTTCTCCTCTCCCTCGACGAAAAGGTGGCGACCGAGCTCGTCGGCGAGCTCACCGAGGCCGACCTCCGAAAGCTCCGCACCGTCGCCTCGACGATGCACGAGATTCCCAGCGGGGCCATGGACGAGGTGTTCAAGGACTTCGTCGACCGCGCCTCCCGGGCCATCGCGGTGCCCCGCGGCGGCCTGCCGTACCTGCGGCGGCTCTCGGTCGACGCGCTCGGCGAAGAGCGGGCGCGGGCGGTGTTCGAAGACGGCGTCACCAGCCCCTTTGCGCGCCTCGAGGTGGCCTCACCGGAGGCCGTGGCGGCCCTGCTGGCCAAGGAGCCTCCGCAGCTCGCAGGCGGCATCCTGGCGCGAATGACGCCGGCCGCGGCCGCCGAGGTGCTCTCGGCCATTCCGGCCGACCGTCAGGCCGCCGTCATCGCACACGTCAGCCGCATGACGGAGATCCAGGCCGACATCATCGAGGACGTGGCCGCCGCCATCGCCAATGAGCTCCCCAGCTCCGACATGTCTACCCATGTGAACATTGACGGCATCGCCAAGGCCGCCGAGATCCTCAACGCCTCGGGCAAGGACCAGTCGCGCGCCATCCTGGAGGCCCTGGAAGCAGAGAACGCGGGTCTCGCCGGCGACGTGCGCCAGGCCATGTTCACGTTCGAGGACCTGGTGCGGGTCGACGCGCGGTCGATGCGCGAGCTGCTCCGTGAGGTGCCCACCGACCGCCTGACCATCGCCCTCAAGGGCTCTTCCGACGCCGTCAAGGGCGCCATCTTCGCCGGCCTATCGTCGCGCGCGGCGGAGCTCATTCGCGACGATCTCGAGCTGCTCACCAACGTGAAGAAGAGCGAGGTCGAGGCCGCGCGCATCGAGGTGGTGCAGGTTGCGCTTCGCCTCGAGGCCGATGGCCGCGTCAACCTCGGACGAGGTGACGAGTGATGCGATGGCCGCCGGGCAGCCGGCCGCCGGAGGCCATCGACGCCGCTGCGCGCGGCCCGAGCGTGCGCGGGGTTCGGCGCCCGTCGTGGATGTCACCGCGGGCGCAGCGCGAGACGGTGCCGGAGGGCACCTGGCTCTCCAAGGAACCACGCCCCAGCCAACGGCCGCCACGGCCGGGACAAAGCCAACGGCCGCAAGCGCACGCCTCGGTGCGGCCGCCCGCCCCCTCGGTGCGGCCGCCCGCGCCGCCCGGCGACGGCCTGGTGCCCTCGACCATGCCGGAGCCGGTGATCCACGACGGGCCGCTCTACGAGGAGCAGATCGCCGCGTTGCACGAGGAGCTCGCGCACGCCCACGACGCGCTCGAGGCCGCGACCGCGGCGCTGGCGCTGGCCCGCGAGTCGGTTCTGCGCGACGCCGAAGGCGAGCTGGTGCGTCTGGCGGTGGCCATCGCCCGGCGCGTAGTGGGCGAGGAGCTGAAGCTGCGCCCGGAGATCTACGTGCAGTGGGCGGCCAGCGAGCTCGCTGCCGCTTCGGGCACCGACACGGTGGCCCTCGGACGCGATCTCGCGGCGCGCATACCGGAGCCGGCCTGGGACGCGCTGCGGGCCCGGGGCGTGCACGTCCTGGTCGACCCTGCCCTTCCGGCCATGGCCTGCGACGTCCGCGGCGCCATCACCCGCATCGACGCGAGCGCCGAAGGCCGCCTCGACTCGGTGGCCGAAGCCCTCGGCGTGACCCCCCAAGGACCCCGATGACCACAACGGACACCTCGCCGCGCGGGCCGATCGATCTTTCCGCCTACGTCGAGCGCGCCAAGGCTGCGCGCGGACCGTCTCCGGAGGGCCGCGTGCATCAGGTGCTGGGCATGCTGGTGGAGGTCTCCGGCATCATCGCGGCGGTGGGCAACCAGCTCGAAGTGCACATGGGAACCCGGCGCCTTCTGCTCGAGGTGCTGGGCTTTCGCGAGGGCCGCGTGCTGGGCGCGCCGCTCGGCTCCACCGCCGGGGTGGAGCCCGGTGCGCGGGTGACCATGAAGCCCTACGCCGCGTTCGCAGAAGTGGGAGAAGGGCTCCTGGGGCGGGTCATCGACGCCTTCGGTGAGCCCCTCGACGGCCGCCCGCGACCCACCGCTTCGGGCCGCGCGCCGCTTCACGCGGAGCCGCCGGCGCCGTTCAAGCGGCGACCGATTCATTCGCCGTTCGTCACCTCGGTGCGGGCCATCGACGCGCTCTTGCCGCTCGGGCGCGGGCAGCGCGTGGGTCTGTTCGCCGGCACCGGTGTGGGCAAGAGCACGCTGCTGGGCATGCTTTGCCGCCACACCCAGGCCGACGTCATCGTGGTGGGGCTCATCGGCGAGCGCGGCCGCGAGGTGGGAGACTTCGTGCGCAACGTCCTGGGCGAAGAGGGCCTTGCACGCTCCATCGTGGTGGCCGCCACCAGCGACGCTTCGCCCTTCGTGCGCGTCCGCGGCGCGCTGCGCGCCACCGCCCTCGCCGAGTACTTTCGCGATCAGGGCAAATCGGTGCTGTTGGTGATGGACTCCGTGACCCGCTTCGCCATGGCTCTCCGCGAGGCCTCGCTGGCGGCCGGCGAGCCGCCGCTCACCAAGGGCTACACCCCGTCGGTGTTCGCGGCGCTGCCCACGCTCCTCGAGCGCGCCGGCAACACCGAGGGTCCCGGGTCGATCACTGCGGTCTACACGGTTCTGGTGGAGGGCGACGATCTCAACGACCCCATCGCCGACGCGGTGCGCGGCATCCTCGACGGGCACATCGTGCTCTCGCGCAAGCTCGGCGATCGCGGCGTGTTCCCGGCCATCGACATCTTGCGCAGCGTCTCGCGCCTGGTCACCGACATCTGCACCCCAGAGCACCAGGCGGCCATCGGCGCCGCCCGCGATCTGGTGGCGACCTATGCAGACGCCGCCGATCTCATTCAGATTGGCGCCTACGTGCCGGGCTCCGATCCCCGCGTCGACGCCGCGCGCATCGGCGCCCCCAAGGTCGACGCGCTCATTCGCCAGGGCCTCAAGGAGGCCATTCGCCGCGAAGACTCGCTGGCGCTCCTGGGCGCCATCACCGGAAAGCGCGTGTCGTGACCCCGCGGCTCAAGCGCATCGGGCGCCTCATCGAGCTCCGCGGCCGCGCCGCCGACGCCGCGCGCGTGGCCCTGGCGCAAGCGGTGGCGGCCACCGCCGTGCGCCGCGCCGAGGAGCGCGCCGCCGAGGCCGCCTGGGAGGCCGCGATGGACGCGGAGCACCCGCGTTCGGTGGGCGATCTCGAAGACACCCACGACGCGATCCAGGCGCTGCGGCACATGCTCGAGCGCGCGCGCGACGAAGTGCGGGCGGCCGAGATCTCCGAGACGGCGCACCGGCACCACGTTCAAGAAGCGGAGAAAGACCGCAAAAAGCTCGAGGTCTGGCGCGACGCCATGCACGAGACCCTCACCGCCGACGCGGCCCGCCTCGAGCGGCGCGCTACCGACGAAACGGCCGCAAGGATTCGAAAGACATGATCGCCAAGACCGCGCTACTGCCCGCCATCGCCGCAGAATCTCCCCGCAAGGACGAAGGTCGAACCGAGCTCGGGGAAGCGGGGTTCGGGAGCCTTCTCGAAGATGAGCTGCGCGACCCCCGCGCCGATGCAGCGCCGGGCGGACCGGCCACCACCAAGGCACCCGGGCGCGAAGGCGCTGCCGAGGCGCCCACCGCGGCGGTCCTGCGATGCGCCCTGGAGGCCCGGCCGCCGCCGGCCACCCATGCAACGGCGACCGACGGCGAGGCCCCGCGGGCGATCCCCGAAGGGGCTTCCGAGCCGAGCGATGCGGGCGCGAACGAAGACGAGACCACGGGCCCGGCGCCGCCCGCGAATCCGCCGCCGGTGGCGCAGGCGCCGACGCCCGCAGCGCCCTTGCCGATCTCCGTCGGTGGAGCCATCACCGTGGCGCCCTCGGTGGGCGGCGACGGCGCGAAAGCCCGGCCGGAGACCGACCGGTCGAGCAGCACCGACGAAGCGAAGGCCACACGCAACGACGCCGCCATCGGCGACCACGTTCCCGGCGCTGCGGTACGCGCACCCAGCCGTGGTGCCTCGCGGGTTGTTTTCGCGGCAAAAACGCCGACGCGCGCAAAGTTCGCAGGGAAAGGGGAAAACTCGCACCCGAGCCCCGACAGCGCCATGGCGGCGGGCACGCCGCCGGCCACCGCGCAGGGGATCGCGCAAGCCACCGCGACCCGGGCGATCGCCGACCAGGCCCATGCGGCGTCGGACCTTTCCCCGAGGCCCGGTGGCGCCCGCACGGCTTTGCCTACCGCGAGCATCATGCAGAATACACACATTTCGGCGCCTCGCAGCGAAGCGGCGCTCGACGATCCGGAGCCGACCGCCGCAGCCGCGGGCGGCGCCCAAGAGGAAGAAGCCCTGGGCGCCACGCCTGCGCACGACGAGAGCACCGACCTTCCGCGCAACCTCACCGCACTGCGGACCGCCATCGCCGCGCCGCTCGAAAACCTAGCGCCGTGGGCCGGTGGCGCACCGACCGCGCACGCCGCTGCGTCGACGCCCGCCGCGCCCGCCGCGCCCAACGCGCCCGCGCCGCCGAGCGCTGGAGAGCGCCCGCTCCAGCAGAAACCAACCGCCGAGCCCGCGCGGAGCGCGGGGCCCCACGACGCCCCTCGGGCGGCGGGTTCCACAGCCACATCGACCGCCGTCGCGACGCCACCCGCCACGCCCGGCGCGCCCAGCGAGCACGCCGGCGCGGGGGGTCGGGAGCGCCCAGCAGCGCCCGAGCGCATGGTCGCCGCGGACGGTCGAGCACCGACGAGCACGACAGTGAGCGACAAGGTGCGCCCAGACGTCGACGCGCGCGCCGAGCGCCCAGTCCCCGCCCGCGCGGGTGCGACCGAAGCCGCCGAGCCCGCGCGCGGCGCCACGCCGGTCGAGATGCTCCCCGCCGGAGCGCCCATGGTCAAGGATGCGCCTGCGAGCGCCGCGACTGCGACCGCCGCCGCGCTCTCTAGCTTGCGTCATGAGCCCGTCGCTCCGAGCGTCAATGTCGTGACCTTGGCGGCCGCCACCCGCTCCGAGGTCGACATCCCGGAGCTCGGGCGCATCGTCATCGCCGCCGAGCGACGGCGCAACCGCGTGGACCTGGAGATTCACGCGGCGGAGCCCGCTACCGTGCAACTTCTCCGGGAAAAGGCGCCAGAAATGCTCCACGAGGTGAACCGCGTGGCCAACGTCGCGGCGGTGAACGTGCAACAGAGCAAGACCGACGAGGCGGGAAGGCCCGGCGCATCCGGAAGCGCGCCGCGCGGCAGCGAGGGATCGGCCGGTAGCGGCGGCCACGGCGCGCGCAAAGACCAGCGCGCGCCCGCCGAAGAGCGCAGCGAGGCCGAGATCTCTGGGCCCTTGGCCAGCGCAGCGGGGCGGGTACGGTTCGTGCTCTGACAGGTGGCATGGCCATCAACGTCAACGGCGCGACCACCAGCAACGATCCCACGCCGGCCTCGCCGGCAGCGACCAAAGCCTCGATGGACCGCGACGCGTTCCTGAAGCTCCTGGTGGCCCAGATCTCGCACCAGGATCCCCTCAAGCCGATGGAGGGCACCGAGTACGTCACGCAGCTCTCGCAGTTCTCCGCGCTCGAGCAGGCGATCCAGCAAACGAGCAAGCTCGACCTCCTCTCCAACCAGCTCACTGGCATCTCCAGCAACGAAGCCACTTCGCTGGTGGGCAAAACCGTTTCGATCCGCAGCGCGGCCATCGCGTTCGACGGCGTCACCGCCACCGGCGGCAGCGTCACCCTGGCGGCGCCCTCCACCAAGACCACCGCCATCATCCGCGATTCGAATGGCAAGCCGGTGCGCACCATCGAGCTCGGACCGCGCCCCGCAGGCGCCCTCGGCGTGCAGTGGGACGGCAAAGACGACCAAGGAAACCCGGTGCCCAAGGGCGCCTACACCCTCGACGTGAAGGCGCAAGACGGCGCCGGCGCGCCCATCGACGTGAAGCAAGAGGTCACCGGCCTCGTGACCTCGGTCTCCTTCGCGAAGGGCTACCCAGAAGTGCAACTGGACTCCGGCGCCACGGCACCGGTGTCGGACCTCGTCTCGGTCGGAACGACCCCGGCAAAGTAACGGAAGGAATAAAGCAGTCATGAGCATTACGAACGCGATGTACTCCGGCGTCTCTGGCCTCTCGGCCGAGGGAGACGCCCTCGGTGTGGTGGGCGACAACGTCGCCAACGCGAACACCGTCGGCTTCAAGCAATCCCGAGCGGTCTTCGAAGACATCTTGGGCAGCGCAGTGGGCGCCCCCAACGCCGCTGGCGCCGGTGTGCGCATGGCGAGGACGCAGCAGATCTTCGCCCAGGGAACCCTTCAGAACACCGGACAGGGCACCGATCTTGCGCTCTCCGGCGACGGCTTCTTCGTCGTCAACGGCGCCGTCGACGGCATCCAGGGGAACTTCTACACCCGGGCCGGCCAGAGCACGCTCCGCAACGACGGCACCCTGGTGAACGCGCAGGGCATGGCGTTTCAGGGCTACGCATCTCTCGGCAACGGCACCTACGCCGGCGGCCTCTCGCCCATCAAGGTCCCCACCGCGGCCATCCAGCCGAAGACCACGACCACCCTGAACGTCACCGCGAACCTCGACGCCAACGCGGCGGTTCCCACCGCGCCGTGGGATCCGCAGAACCCGGCGGCCACCGCGAACTTCTCCACCAGCATGAAGGTCTACGACTCGCTGGGCAACGGCCACAACGTCGACGTGTACTTTCGCAAGACCGCCGCCGGCGCCTGGGACTACCACGCCATTGCGCCGGGCGGCGACATCACCGGCGGCGTCGCCGGCACCAACACCGAGATCGCCACCGGCACCGTCGACTTCACCACCACCGGCGCGCTCAACAACGTCACCGGCGGCGGCACCGTCAACTTCGCCGGGGCCAACCCGGCGCAGCCGCTCACCTTCAACTTCGGCTCGCCCATCTCGGGCGGCGGCACGGGCCTCGGCGGCACCACGCAGTTCGGCTCGCCCTCCAACGTCTCGGCGCAGAGCCAAGACGGCTACTCCTCGGGCGATCTGGCGGGCATCAAGATCGACGGCGACGGTGTGGTGAAGGGTATCTACACCAACGGTGAGCAGATTCCGGTGGGCAAGCTGGCGGTGGCCAAGTTCCGCTCCAACGATGGCTTGGGTCGTGCAGGTCACAACGTGTGGATGGCCACCAAGGAGTCCGGCGAGGCTGCCATCGGCGAGGCCGGCACCGGCGGCAAAGCGGCCATCGTCTCTGGCTCTCTCGAGCAGTCGAACGTCGACATCTCCACCCAGTTCGTCGACCTCATCACCCACCAGCGCGGCTTCCAAGCCAACTCGAAGACCATCACCACGGCCAACGAGATGCTCCAGGAAGTCGTCAACCTCAAGCGCTGACGCGCCTATCCGTGCGGCCCGCTAAGGGCCCGTCGAAGGGGAAGTAAGTCACCATGGCCGAAGAGAAGAAAGAAGAAGAGAAGAAGACCGAAGCCAAGCCTCCCAAGGCCGGCAAAGGTCCCCTCGTGCTCACTCTCGTGGGCATCCTCGCCACCGGCGGAGCCTCCGGCGCGGCGTCGTTCTTCGGCGCGAAAAAGGGCCAGAAGTCGACCATCGAGGTCAAGTGCACCGGCGAGTCGGAGTCGGGCGGGCATCACGGCGGTGGCGACGGCCACGAAGCGCCGCCGGGGCCTACCCTCTCCCTCGAGCCGTTCATCATCAACCCCACCGACAAGGCGGGGAAGTACCACGCGGCGAAGCTCACGATTGCCATCGAGTTTACGGCGACCACCAAGGAAGAGAGCCTGAAACCCTTGATTCCCCGTATGCGCGACGCAATCTTGTCGTTTCTCCGCACGCTCAACTTCGAGGAGGTGGCCGATCAGAGCCACCTCGACAAGGCCCGCAAGGAGCTCCTCGAGAAGTTGATGGACGCCGGGGTCAATGGCGTGAAGCGCGTGCTCCTCACGGACCTGGTGGTCCAGTGACGGGGCTCCTCGAAGTATCCAACGGCGGGGAGCGAGTACGCCGCGCCCTCGCCGCCGCCGAGGAGTCTTCTCCGGCGCTCACCGCTGCGGTTCGGCGCGCGATCCCGTTCATCGCCAAGCGCAGCGGCGAAGTGTTCTTCGAGGGCGCACACGCCGTCTCCATGCACGAGGCGGTGCGCAGCATGGAGTCGCCCGGCTACGTGCTGACGTTTCGCGCGAAGCCCAGCGATTCGCTGGGCTTCATCGGGTTCGATGGCCCGGCCATCGCGCTCTTGCTCGACGGCATGCTGGGCGGCGGAGGTGAGGGAATTCCCACACTCACCGCCGGGCGCCTCTCGCCCGCCCAGCAGGCCTTCATGGCCCGGGTCGGCGGCGGCGTGCTCGCGGCCTACGCCGACGTCTTGCGGCCCGCCGGCATCGAGATCTCGAAGTTCGACGGCGAGCTCGGAACCGACAACGTCTCCGCCATCGTCTCCGCCACCGAGGTTCACGCCTCCGGCTACATGGGCAAAATCATCTTCGTGCTCAGCACCTCGGCGGCGCTGGCGGCGGCGAAGAGCGAGCAGCACGAGGAAGTGAAGCCGGGAGATTCCGCCATACCGGGCATTCTCGGAAACGTGGAGGTGGAGCTGGCGGCCGAGCTTGGGCGCACCCGCATGTCGCTGCGCGACGTGGCCAAGCTCACCGTGGGCAGCACGCTCCTGGTGGAGACGGCCCTCGGCGGGCGCGTCACCGTGCGCGCCGCCGGCAAGGCGCTCTTCACCGGCGAGCCCTCGCAGGAAGAGGGCCGGGTCGTGATTCGTATTCGGGAGTAGGCAGGGGGAACGCTGCGCGATGGCCCGGATGTTGAATGTGTTCTCTCCGAGCGCGCCAGCCGGCGCGTGAACATCGCGTCCCGCGGTCACCTGCGGACGCCAAGGAGGAGTGGTCCATGGATTCCAATGTCCCGGCCGAGTTGCGTCCGTCTGTTTCCGCCGCCGGCGCCAGCGCCTCGTCGAGCCCCGTCAACCCCATGGCAGCGGCGCGCGGCGACATTTTCAGCCTCCTCAACGACGTAGAAGTGGAGGTTACGCTGGAAATCGGCCGCCGCCGCTTCCGCATCGCCGACGTGCTGAAGCTCGCCGTGGGTCAGACCCTCGAGCTCGCGAAAGCCGCCGGCGAGCCCCTCGACGTGTTCGTCAACGGCCAGCTTCTCGGCCGCGGCGAGGCGGTGGTGGTGGGCGATCGCTATGGCGTGCGCATCACCGAGTTCGTGGCGAAGACCGGGGGTGGCAAGTGAAGCGCTTCGTCATGGCGATGACGGTCGCCGCCACCTCGCTGACTCTCGCTTCGGCCAGCGCCCAGGAAGCACCCAAGGCGCCCACCGCGCCCACCGCGCCCACGAGCCAGGAAGCCCCCAAGGCGGCCGCGCCGAAGCCCGAGGACGCCCTCAAGGCCGCGCTCAAGGTCGAAGACCGCGCTGCGGCCGCGCCCAAGCCCGAAGACGCGCTCAAAGCCGCGCCCAAGCCCGAGGATGGGCATACGCCGCTGGGGGTTCGCCCGTCCAAGCCGCTCGCCCTGGCGCCGGAGTCGTCGAGCAGCGGGGTCGGCTGGAAGCTCGCCTTCGCCGCGGTGGCTGTGGGTCTGGGTGTGTGGGGTATGCGCAAACGCAACGCGCAGAAGCGCAACGCGCCCAAGCACGCCATCGACATCGTGAGCCGCAAGGCCCTGGGCGTGCGCTCGGAGCTCCTGGTGGTCACCATCGACGATCAGACGTTCCTCCTCGGCGTGACCCCGACCTCCATCGGCATGCTCACCACCCTCACCGACCCGGCCGGCTCCGAGGAATCCGAGAGCCACACCGAGGCCCGCGCGGAAGAAGAGCCTGCGCCCCGCGCTGCCCTGGCGTCCGGCGCGCTCCAAAGCATCGCCACGTTGTTCGCCAACCGTGCGGCGCTGGTGCCGGCCAAGAGCGAGCCGCCGTCGGAGCCGCCCAAGTCGAAGCCCCGCACCCGGCGCGCGGCGACGAGCCCCCATGCGTCTGCCACCCACACGCCCACCACGAGCACCTCGCGGCGCACCTTGGCCGACGAGCCGGAGAAGCTCCCCGAGAGCTCCGAAGGGCAGCTGCGCGGGCTCCTGAAGAAGCGGTCGGGGGGACAGTGAGCCGCATGCGGCCGGATACGGGAACAGTGAGCCGCATGCGGCTGGATACGGGAACAGGGAGCCGCATGCGGCTGGATGCGCGCACGGTGCGTCGCGCCGTGCTCTTCGGCATGGCCGCGCTCCTTCTTTCCTCCGATGCCGGCGCCGCCGGCGCCGTGCAGAGCGTCCCCAGCCTTCCCAGCGTCACCGACGCCGCCGGCCTCTCGCCGCAGCTCAAGCTGCTGGCGATGCTCACGGTGCTCTCGCTGCTCCCGGCCATCGTCCTCACGATGACCTCCTTCGCGCGCACCATCATCGTTCTGTCGTTCGCCCGTCAAGGAATTGGCACCCAGCAAACGCCGCCCAACCAGATCCTGGTGGGCATCTCGCTCTTCATCACGCTCTTCACCATGTCGCCCGTGTTCACGGCCATCCAGAAAGACGCCTACGAGCCCTACTCCGCCGGGAAGATCACCGAGTCCGAAGCCTACGACCGCGCCTATGCGCCGCTCCGCACCTTCATGCTCCACCAGACCCGGGAGCAGGATCTCGCGCTGTTCTACGAGGCCGCCAAGCTGCCCATGCCCGCGGTGGAAGAAGACGTCCCGATCCGCATCGCCGCGCCGGCGTTCATCGTGAGCGAGCTCACCACCGCCTTCCAGATGGGCGTGCTGGTGCTCCTGCCCTTCCTGGTCATCGACCTCATCGTCTCGTCGGTGCTCATGTCGATGGGCATGATGATGGTCCCGCCCACCAGCATCAGCCTGCCCATCAAGCTGCTCCTCTTCGTGATGGTCGACGGCTGGAGCCTCCTCGTCGGCTCGTTGCTCCGGAGCTTCGCGTGAACCCCACCGACACCGTCACGCTCATGGTGGGGTTCATCCGCACCTGCCTCTTGGTCTCGACGCCACTCCTGGTGGCCTCGCTGGTGGCCGGGCTCATCGTCGGCATCATGCAGACGGCGACCCAGGTGAACGAAGCCAGCGTCAGCTACGTGGTGAAGGTGGTGGTGGTCGTAGGTGTGGTGGTGGCTCTTGGCCCGACCCTCGCATCCGAGATGGTCCGGTACACCCGTGAGTGCTTCACCAACATCGAGCAGGTCGTGAAGTAGATGGACGTCATCGCCACCTTCTTTCCCCGCATCATCGCCTGGGCGCTGGTGGCGAGCCGTCTCGCCGGCTTCGTGGTGGTGTCGCCCTTTCCCGGGCCCAACGCCCCGACGGCGCAGCGGGCGGCGCTGGTGGCCACGCTCTCGTTCTTCGTAACGTCGCTCGCCCCGGTCGACCATGTGCCGAAGGAGGTCGACTTTCACTTGGTGTCGAGCGCCATCACCGAGCTCCTGGCCGGCCTGTGCATCGGCTTCACGTTTCGCCTGGTCATGAGCAGCTCCGAGGTGCTCGGCGCCATGGTCTCCCAGGCCTGTGGTCTGAGCACGCCGTCGGTCCTCAACCCCGCCACGGAAGCGCATGAAACGCCGCTCGCCAAAGCCTTTTCGCTGCTGGGCATCCTGCTCGCGCTGGGCGTGGGCGCGCACCGTACCGCGCTGGTGTACCTCCTCGACTCCTTTCAGGGGCTGCCGGTGGGCTCCGACATGTTCGTCGCCGCTTCGGTGCCCCGCATGGTCGACATTGGCTTCGACGCCATCGCGGTGGGCGTGCGCCTGGCCATGCCGGCGCTCGGCATTTACATGCTCTCGCAGCTCTCGCTGGCCATGGTGGCGCGCGCTGCGCCGCAGCTTCAGATCTTCAACATCGGCCTCACGGTGACCCTGGGCGCCGGCTTCGTGACGCTCATCTCCAGCCTCGGCAGCGTGAGCCGCGGCTTCACCGACTACCTCGGCACGCTCGGTCCGCGCATGGACACCGTGCTCTCGGCCGTTGCGGGAGGTGGGTAAGTGTCCGAGGGGAGTGACGACAAGACTTTCGACGCGACCCCACAAAAGATCGCGCAGATGCGCAAGGAGGGGCAGATTCCCAAGGCGCGCGACGCCGGGAGCATCCTCGCCACCGGTGCCATCCTGGCGGTCCTCTTGGGCGGTCGCAGCGCGGTCGGGTACACGCTGCGCGATCTCTTCATGCGGTCGCTCGGCGATCTCTCGCAGCTCACGCGGGGCGACATCACGCCGGCGTTGCACGCCGCTGCGGCTGCCATCTTCGCCATCGCCATGCCCTGCGCGGTGGCCGCCGCCATCGCCGCCGTGGGCATCGGCGTCGCGCAGACCGGCATGCTGCTGAACTTCGATCTGGTGGCGGTGAAGCCGGAGCGACTGAACCCGCTCCCCAACCTGAAGCAGCTCTTCTCCATGAAGAAAGGCGGCGTCGAGGTGGTTCTGGCGCTGCTCCGGGTGGGCGCCGTGGGCTACGTGGCCTATCGCTCGTTGCTGCTCGAGCTCCCTACGTTGCTCACCCTGTCCGACCTGCCGCTCGAGACCTCGTGCATGCAGATCGAGGCGGCGCTGGTGCGCGTGGTTTCGAGCACGCTGCTCGCCCTGGTGGTCATCGCCGGCGCCGACTACGGCCAGGCGCGCTTCCGCATGATGCAAGACGCGAAGATGTCGCGGAAAGAGGTCATGGACGAGGCCAAGTCGGAAGACGGCGACCCCAAGGTGAAAGGTAGGATGCGCGCCCGCGCGCGGGCGCTGGCGAAGAAGCGCAGCATCCAGAACGTCAAAACGGCGGCGGTGGTCGTCACCAATCCGACGCACATCTCGGTGGCCCTTCGCTACGGCGACAAGGACCCGTCGCCGGTGGTGGTATCGAAAGGCGAAGACGATCTCGCCATGCTCATTCGCAAGGAAGCTCGCAAGCACGGCATTCCCATCCTCGAAAACCGCGCCCTGGCGCGCGCGCTCCACGCTGCGGTGGAGATCGGCAAACCGGTGCCGTCGGAGTACTTCGTGGCGGTGGCCCGCATCCTCGCGTTCGTGTATCGCCTCAAGGGCGTACGCAAGTCGTCCGTACGGGGCGGCGGTGGTACGCGTCGTGCTTGACCCCTTGGGGTGAGCACCGATACCAAGCCCAAGAGTAAGTTCGACGTCGTCGTCCCGCTGGGAATCATCGGCATCGTGCTGATGATGGTGCTGCCGCTGCCGCCGTGGCTCCTCGACGTACTCCTCGGCTGCAGCATCGCCCTCGCCATCGGCGTGTTCCTCACCACGCTCTTCATCGAAGAGGCGCTGGAGTTCAGCGCGTTCCCTTCCCTGGTGCTGGTGGCGACGCTGCTCCGGTTGAGCCTGAACGTGGCCACCACGCGGCTCATCCTGCTGCACGGCGGCGAGGGTCAGGGCGCCGCCGGCGACGTGGTAGAGGCCTTCGGACGCTTCGTTGTGGAGGGCAACATCGTCGTCGGCCTGGTGATCTTCCTCATCCTGGTGGTCATCAACTTCGTGGTGGTGACCAAAGGTGCGGGGCGCGTGGCCGAGGTAGCCGCGCGCTTCACCTTGGACGCCATGCCCGGCAAGCAGATGGCCATCGACGCCGACCTTTCGTCGGGCGCCATCACCGCCGACCTGGCCCGCACCCGGCGCCGCAACCTCGAGCGCGAGGCCGACTTCTTCGGCGCCATGGACGGCGCCAGCAAGTTCGTGCACGGCGACGCCATCGCGGGGCTCCTCATCACCGCCATCAACCTGGTGGGTGGCCTGGTGCTTGGCGTGGCCCACGGCATGGACCTGGCCAAGGCCGCGGAGACCTTCTCGGTGCTCAGCGTCGGAGACGCGCTGGTCTCGCAGATTCCCTCGCTCCTCATGTCGGCTGCGTCCGGCATGGTGGTGACCCGCAGCGCCACCGGCGAGCAGCTGGGCAACGCCTTGAGCTCGCAGCTCCTCGGGCGCAAGAAGCCCATGTTCCTCACCGCCCTCATCCTGGGCGGCCTGGGCCTCATGCCTGGCATGCCCATGCTGCCCTGCTTCGCCCTGGCCGCGGTGCTCTTCATGGCAGCGCGAAAGCTCCCCGCCGCGGGCACCGTCGCCCCGCCGGTGAGCGGCTCGCCGGAAGCGGCGCTGGCGCAGAAGAACGACGCTGTGAACGACGTGGAGACCGCCCTCGCGCTAGACGTGCTCTCGCTCGAGGTAGGTTACGAGCTGGTGTCGGTGGTGGATGTGGGCCGCGGCGGCACGCTGCTCTCGCGCGTGGCCTCGCTGCGCACCCAGCTCGCCAAGGAAATCGGCGTGGTCATCCCGCCGGTGCACGTGTGCGACAACCTGGAGCTCGCGCCCGGCGCCTACCGCGTGATGATCCTCGGCACCGAGGTAGCGTCAGGCGTCTGCCGCAGCGGCAGGCTGTTGGCGATGGCCACCAACGGCTCGGTGCCGGCGCTCGAAGGCGAGACCACCAAGGACCCCACCTTCGGCCTGCCCGCGCGCTGGATTCACGAGCGCGACAAGGAAGTGGGCGAAGCCCTGGGCTACGCGGTGGTGGACCACGCCACCATCGTGGCCACGCATCTCGGCGAGGTTCTGCGCGCCAACGCCCACAAGCTGTTCGGTCGTCAGGAGGCGCAGGCGCTCCTCGACCTACTGGCGCGCACAGCGCCGCGGCTGGTCGACGACGTGGTCCCAACCTTGCTTCCACTGGGAGACGTGCTGCGCGTTCTCAAGAACCTACTCCGCGAAGGCATCTCCATTCGCGACATGCGCACCATCATGGAGGGCCTGGCCGATCTGGCGCCCACCGTGAAGGACTACGAGCAGCTCACGGAGATGGTCCGGGAGCGGCTCTCCGCCCAGATCACCGCGCGCTTCAAAGGCGGTGACGGCGCCATCACCGCGCTGACGCTGCACGCACGGGTAGAAGAGGCCCTGCGCAATTCGCTCCGCGACATTGCCAATGGAACCGGCGGCATGCCCGACCCGGCGCTGCTGCGCAACATGGCGCAAATGGCCGAGGCTTCGCTGGGAAAGTTCGAAGCCATGGGAGCCCAGCCGGTGGTCATCTGCCCGCCCGATCTCCGGCGCTTCGTACGCGCCATCTTCGAACGCAAGGTGCCGCAGCTGAACGTCGTCTCGTTCCGCGAGGTCGACACCAGCCTGGCCCTCAACTCGGTCGGGGCCCTCTCGTTTCCCTCCTGACTCCGTCACGCGCCTGACCCCGTCAGCCGCGTGACCCCCTGCCACTGCCACTCGCTCGATGTTTCAAGGAGCAATCGCCATGACGCCGCAGACCTTTCGAGGAAAAACCCAAGACGAAGCCCACGACCGCGCGGAAAAAGCGCTGGGCGAAGGAGCCGTCGTCCTCGCCACGCGGCGCGTCCGCAAGAAGGGCCTCGCTGGCGTGCTTGGTGCATCAGACATCGAAGTGACCGCGGTCGGCGCGGAAGAGGAGACCATGACCACATCGAAGCAGCAGCCGTTCGCCCCCGAGGTTTATCGCAAGCCGGCCGTGGAGCCGCAGCCGGATCCCGTGGCCATGCTCCGCTCCGAGTTCCGCATCGAGATGCGCGCCATGAAGAACGCCATCGCCAAGCCGCCCGCCTCCACCACCGCGCTCCCGGAGCTGGTGGCGGAGATGGTGGCCCTGCGCCGCGCCTTCGAAGACCAGGTGTCGCCCAGCGGCAAGCGCGACCGCTTCACCACCTTCGTTCAGGAGATGGGCCTCGAGGGTGCGCCGGCGAGCGCCGCCGCCAAGGCCCTTCGCAAGCGTCAGGGCGACTCCAAGGAGCGCGCTGCGGAGGTCGACCTCCGGGAGTGCGTGCGCGACGCCCTGGCCGACCACCTGCGCGTCTCGGCGTTCCCGCTCTCGCGCGCGGTGCCGCGCATCATCGCGGTGGTGGGCCCCTCGGGCGTCGGAAAGACGACGACCGTCGCCAAATTGGCGGCCCGCGCAGTGCTGGAAATGGACCTGACCGTCACGCTGGTGGCATGCGACACCTTCCGCGTCGGCGCGGTAGACCAGCTCGCGCGCTACGCGTCGGCCCTCGACACGCGATTCCGCGTCGCCAAGACCCACGCGGAGCTGGCACGCATCGTGGATGAGTCGGAGACAGACCTCGTGCTCATCGACACCTCCGGCCAACCCGACATCTCGCCCGACGGCATCGAGCAGTACTTCACGCAGCCGAACAGCTCGACCCGCGAGCGCGACGTCCTGCTCTGCATGAACGCCAGCACGCGCATCCACGATGCGAAGCACATCGCGAAGCTCTACGCGGGCCTCCACCCCACCTCGCTCGCCATCACCAAGATCGACGAAACCCCTTCCCCCGCTGGGCTGGTTCACGCCACCGCCGCATCGGGGCTGCCGGTATCCACGCTGTGCTTTGGTCCTCGCGTCCCGGAGGACATCGGAAACGCAACCATGGGAGCCATGCTCGACCATCTCGCCCCGCTGAAGAGCGGAGGAGCCCGCCGATGAACTCGATGACCGCCTCGACTCCGCCCGCCCAGCGCCGCGCACTCACCCGCGCCGACTACGATCGCTTCCAGCCGCTGGTTCGCCGCCTCGCCATGCGCGCTGCGCGCCGGGTGCCCAGCCACATCAAAGCCCAAGACCTGATGGGCTACGGATGGCTCGGTCTGGTGGAGGCGTTCTCTCGCGCCGAAGCCACGATGGCCGACGAGGAGTTCGAGGCCTACGCCTCGTACCGCATCCGCGGCGCCATGCTCGACTACCTGCGCAGCCTCGACCCCATGGCGCGCGCGCTCCGCTCTCGTTCGCGCCACGTGAGCCGCGCCATCGCTGAGCTCACCAAGTCGCTGGGGCGCCAGCCCGAAGAAGAGGAGATCGCCAAGGCCCTGGGCATGGAGCTCGACGCCTACCGCGAGACGCTCTCGGACATCGGCAAGGCGGGCATGGCGCGCCTCGAGCTGCTCGACCTCGACAAGGTCGACCTCGTCTCCGAAGCCGAAGCGCCGGACGAAGAAGTGAGCCGCCAAAGCATGGCCGGCGTGGTCGCGGGCGCCATCGACAAGCTCCCCGAGCGCCTGCGCCAGCTCCTGGGGCTCTACTACCAGGAAGAGTGCACGCTGCGGGAAATCGGCCTGGTGCTCGGGGTCACCGAGTCGCGCGTCTCGCAGCTCCACACCGAGGCCATTCACCGCCTGCGGGCAGCGCTCAGGAGGGAGTAAGGTCATGGGTGACGGCATCTACGTCGCGCTGAGTGGCGCGCTCTCGCAGCAGACGGCTCTCGACACCACCGCCGAGAACCTCGCCAACGCGTCCACCGCTGGCTATCAAAAGATGCGGCCGGTGTTTCACGAGGCGCTCAAGCGAGCGATGGGCGGCAAGCTCCGCTACGAGACTCCGGTCGCCACCGCCATCGACACCCAGTGTGGTACCTTTCGTCAGACCGGACGACCCCTCGACGTCGCCATGCCCCAGGGCGTGTACTTGGCGCTGCAAACAGCGCAAGGCGAGCGCTACACCCGGGCTGGTGGGCTCACGCTTTCGGCCACCGGCGAGCTGCGAACCGCGAGCGGCGAGACCGTGATGGGCGAAGACAAACGGCCCATCACGGTAGACGGCGCCAAGGGTGGCGTCACCATCGGCGCCGATGGCTCGGTGAATCAGGACGGCGCCGCGGTCGGCCGGCTGCGTCTGGTGAAGTTCGACAAGCCCGAGGCGCTGACCCACGAAGCCGGCGCGCGCATGGTGGCCACGCCCCAGGCCGGCGCGCCCACCGTCGCGAACGCGCCCCTCGAAGTGGGCGCCGTCGAAGAGTCGAACACCTCGGTGGTGGGCGGCATGACCGAGCTCATCGCGGCCTCCCGAACCTTCGCCTCCTTCGAGAAGGCCATCGACGCATTCCGCGAAGCCGATCGCACCATCGTCACCCGCGTGCCCACTTCCATCACCTGAGCTCCCCCTTTTCCATGCGCATCGCTCCTCACATTCCCGCTCCTCGCACCGCACCGGCCGCGCCCGTGCGTGCGGCGGCGCGCGAGGTGGAGCCGACGCGCACCCCGGTGAGCCGCCCCGAGATTCGCGCCGCGCTCGCCCGCGCCCACCAGGAAGTGACGGGCCACGCCGCGACCCCCGCGCTGCTCGACACGCTCACCGCCCAGGCTTCGCTGGAAACCGCCGGCGGCGCCAAGATGTACAACTACAACTTCGGAGGCATCAAAGGCCAGGGCCCCACCGGCCTCACCGCCAAGTGCCGCACCTTCGAGGTCGAAGGCGGCAAGCAAGTCCACATTCGCGACGGCTTCCGCGCCTACACGTCGCTCGACGAAGGCGCCAAGGACTACATCGGCCTCATGAGGGGCCAGTTCAAGAGCGCCGTGGCCAAGGCCGAGAGCGGCGACGTGCGCGGCTTCGCCCACGAGCTACGAGAGGCGCACTACTACACCGCCAGCGAGGCCGACTACGCAGCAGCCCTTGGCGCCGCGCCCGCCGCCAGCGGAGCCTCGCGCGGCGCACCACCCGCTTGGGGCCTCGGCCGACCGCCCGAGCCGCTGGTCCCCTCGGAGATGCTCTCGGCCAGCCAGCTCACACGAATTCTCGAAGCGGTATCGGCGTCGGTCGCCCAAATAGGCGCGCCGGTCGACGCCGGCGGAGAACGCGACGGATGAAAAACAGCCCATAAACCCCGCAGCCCTCGGCATCGCGTCAGTTCCATGACGCTTTTCCTCAAGGCCACAGCCCTGACGCCGTTTCCTTCTGACAAGAGCGACAAGCTCTCAGCCGGCACCAAAGAGGTCGCCGGCTCCTCAGCAAGGAGCACCCATCATGGCTATGTTTATCCGCACCAACGTCGCTTCGCTCGAAGCGCAACGTCATCTCTCCAAGACCCAGACCGAGCAGGCCGCCACCTTCCAGCGCCTCTCGAGCGGGTACCGAATCAACGGCGCCGCCGACGACGCGGCCGGCCTCGGTATCAGCGAGAACATGAACGCGCAGGTGCGTTCCTACGCGGTTGCCGAGCGCAACGCGATGGACGGCATCAGCATGGCGGAGACTGCCGACGGCGCAGCCGGACAGATGCACGAGATTCTCGGACGCCTCCGCGAGCTCGCGGTGCAGTCGTCCAACGGTTCGCTCCAGACCGGCGACCGCACCAACCTGAACACCGAGTTCACGTCGCTTCGCGGCGAAATCGACCGCATCTCGAACGTGACGAAGTTCAACGGGCAGTCGCTCCTCTCGGGCGCCGCAGCCAACGTCGACTTCCAGGTGGGTATCGGTACGTCGGCGGACGACAAGGTGAGCGTCAGCTTCGGCGGAGTCACCACCACGACGCTGGGTGTCAACGCCTCGGCGGTCGACTCCTCGGCCAACGCGCAGACCGCCATCACCTCCATCGATGCGGCCATCGCCACGCTGAGCACCACGCGTGAAGGCTTCGGCTCGGGCATCAACCGCCTCCAGTCCTCGGTCTCCAACGTCCAGTCGATGAAGACCAACCTCGCCGCTGCCAAGAGCCGCATCAAGGATGTGGACGTGGCAGAAGAGTCGGCGGCTCTGTCCCGCCAACAGGTTCTCTCGCAAGCCGGCGTGTCCGTCTTGTCGCAGGCGAACCAGTCCCCCCAGCTAGCCCTCAGCCTCCTCCGAGGCTGAAGGTGAGGTCAGGTGAGCTCCGAGGGTCCGAGCGGTTCAGGCTCCCCGCCCGGGCCCTCGGGGTCACCAGTCCGATTCTTCCAGAGCCTGCCGCTTCCGCAGGGAAGTGGGCCTCTGTAGCAAGGTCGGAGGCTCGTGGACAACGGTCGCGGCGCGCAGCAATGGGCCCGTGAGCACCGTCTCACGCACGACCCGCGCAATTCTTCTCAAGGACATCGGCTCACGCACGTTCATGTGCACTGAGGGCGAAAGCCCGACACGCAAGGAGCCAATCCAATGTCAATGTTCATCCGTACCAACACCAGCTCTCTCGAAGCACAACGCCAACTCTCTCGCTCCAGCATGGAGCAGTCGAAGGTCTTCCAGCGCCTCTCGAGCGGCTATCGCATCAACAGCGCGTCCGACGACGCGGCCGGCCTCGGCATCACCGAGAGCATGAATGCGCAGCTCCGTTCCTTCTCCGTTGCCGAGCGTAACGCCATGGATGGCATCAGCATGGCAGAGACCGCCGACGGCGCGTCCAGCCAGATTCACGAGATTCTTTCGCGCCTTCGCGAGCTCGCGGTCCAGTCGAGCAACGGTGCGCTCCAAGCGGGCGACCGAACCAACCTCAACACCGAGTTCACCACGATGCGCGCGGAAATCGACCGCATCTCCAACGTCACTCAATTCAACGGCATCAACCTGCTCTCCGGCGCCAGCAACAACGTCGACTTCCAGGTGGGTATCAACACCACCGTCGACGACCACGTGACGGTCGCCTTCGGCGGCGTCAGCTCTACGGCGCTCGCCATCAACGCGTCGGCGGTCGACAGCGTTGCCAACTCGCAAACCGCCATTACCGACCTCGACGCCGCGATCCAGGCCATGAGCACCCGCCGTGAGGGCTTCGGCGCCAGCATCAACCGTCTTCAGTCTTCGGTCGCCAACATTGCCTCCATGAAGACCAACCTCTCGGCCGCCCACGGCCGTATCAAGGACGTCGACGTCGCCGAAGAATCCGCCTCCATGGCCAAGCTCCAGGTCCTCACGCAGGCCGGCGCCACCGTGCTCCAGCAAGCGAACCAGGCGCCGCAGCTCGCGCTCAGCCTACTCAAGGGCTGATCGCGCGAAGCGGGAAGTCGACTGCGCAATCGTAGCCGTGCCCGCTTCTTGCAGCGGGCTCGGCAAGCGATCGCGCGGGTCGATTCAGCCAGTCCCCGAACGCAACAGAAGAAGGTAGTACATGCCAGCAATACAGTTCGGTGGGCTCGCCTCGGGCCTCGACACCAACGGCATCATCGACGGGTTGATGAAGATCGAGAAGCTACCCCTCGATAAGCTCAACGCCAAGAAGACCAGCGTCGACACCGCCGCACAAACCCTCACGGGGTTCTCGACCAAGCTCTCCGCGCTCAAGTCTGCCGCCGAGTTCCTTGCCGATCCGCAGAAGTTCGCCGCGTTCAACGCGTCGTCCTCCGACACCGCCATCGCGGTGAGCGCGGCGGGTACCGCGACCCCGGGCGCCTACGACATCACCGTGACGGCACTGGCCCGCGAGCAGCGAACGTACTCCGACCCGGTGGCCTCTGGCACCGATGCGCTCGCCAAGGCCGGGACCCTGACCCTCAACGTGGGCGCCGCAGCCGGCGTCGACGTCACCATCACCGCCGACGATTCGCTCAGCTCCATCGCGCAGAAGATCAACGGCAGCGGCGCGCGCGTCTCTGCTGCAGTCCTCTACGACGGCACGCAGTATCGCCTCCAGGTGCGCGGCCTCGACTCCGGCGCTGCGAATGCCGTGACCTTCGGCGAGTCGGGCCTCTCCTTCGGACTCTCCACGCCGGCCAACACCGCGCAGACCGCGCAAGACGCCGCGCTCACCATCGACGGCATCCAGGTGAGGCGACCCACCAACCAGATCACCGGCGTCATCCCCGGCGTCACCATGGCGCTCAACAAGCTCGCCACCGGCGTGCGCGTGGGCGTCGCCTCCGACCCCACGGTGCTCCAGAGCCGCGTCAGTAGCTTCGTCAACGCGTACAACGACGTCGTCAACTACGGTCATCAGGCCGCCGGCTTTGGCGCGCTCAAGGCCTCGGTCGACGAGCTCAGGGGCGACGCGTCGGTGCGGTCGGTGCTCAACCAGCTCGGCGGCATGTTCTCGCAGACCATCGCCGGCACCAGCGGGCGCTACACCACCCTCGGCAGCGTGGGCGTCGAGACCACCCGCGAAGGTACGCTCAAGCTCGACACCGCCAAGTTTCAGGCCGCGCTCACCGCCGATCCCGGCGGCCTGGCCAAGCTCTTCGTCACCGACCCCGCCACCGGCGCCACCGGCGCCATGACCGATTTCAAGACCAAGGTCGGCAACTTCGTCGACGCCAACGACTCGCCCATCGCGACGCGCATCGCCGGCTTCGGCACCCTGTCGCGCCGCATCCAGAGGGACGCCGACGCCATGCAGCTTCGACTCGACAAGCGTCAGCAAACGATGCGCGACCAGTTCTCCGCCATGGAAACCCGGGTCAGCGCCTACAAGAGCCAGCTGAGCGCCGTCACCGCCCTCAGCTACAACAACAACAGCGGCTGATTCGACCGACCTCAACGCCCCGCCACCGCCCATCAACGCGACACGAGAACCGACCCGCCATGAGCGCACTCGCAAGCATCTCCAGGTACAAAGCCGTACAGGTCACCACCTCTTCGCCCGGGCACATTCTTGTGATGTTGTTCGACGGCATCTTTCGCTTTATGGACGAGGCAAAGGAAGCGCTCGCCGCCGGCGATCGCGCCCGGTACGGCCAGCGCATCAGCAAGGCCCACGCGATTCTCGAGCACCTGGCAGCGACCCTCGATCACGCGGTCTCGCCGGACCTGTGCGCCAACCTCGAGGCGCTGTACCTCTTCTGCATGGGTCACCTCGCCGACGCCAATAGCCATCGCGACCTGGCCAAGCTCGAGGCGGTCGCCCGAATTCTCGAGCCGCTCCGCGACGCCTGGCGCACCGCCGCACAGCAGGTCGCCGCGGGCGCCGCGGCGGGCCCGACTCGCTAGAGAGTGAGTGCGTGAGCCCGGCGTCCCCGTCCCGCGGTGGAACACCGAGTGTTCCACTCCGGTGCACCGCCCCTGAAACGGAACGCTGGATGTTCCAGAACCGACGAGGCCCGGCCAACCCCCGGGCCTCAAGCTTTTGAGAAACCCGCCGTTCTCGGTGTTTACGGACCGTCAAAGCATTGGCCCTGGTTTTGCAAACTAACAAAACCATGACGACGCAGAACGCAGCTCAGGTCCTCCAGGTCGGGTTCACGGTCTCCGGCGCCGAAGCCGGCTCCGGTATCCACGCCATCGTGGCGCCCCACACCGTGGCGCCCCGCGCGACGCTCCGGCCCACCAGCCGTGGCAAGATCATCGGCGCCGACGAGCGCGTCCGCCACGTCCTCTCCACGCTCGACCGGGTGGCCCGCTCCAACTGCACGGTGCTCGTCACCGGCGAGAGCGGCACCGGCAAGGAGCTGGCGGTCGCCGCCCTGCACGACGCGAGCCCCCGCAAGGCGGGTCCCTTCGTCGCCGTCAACTGCGGCGCCATCCCCGCCGAGCTGGTGGAGAGCGAGCTCTTCGGTCACGCCAAGGGCGCCTTCACCGGCGCCGCCACCGCGCGCCGCGGTCTGGTGGCCGCCGCCGAGGGTGGTACCCTGTTCCTGGACGAGATCGGCGAGCTGCCCCTCGCGACCCAAGTCAAGCTCCTCCGGCTTTTCCAGAACCGCGAGTACACCCCGGTCGGCGAGACCCGCCCGGTGAAGTGCGACGTGCGCATCGTCGCCGCCACCCACCGCAACCTCGAAGAAGAGGTCACCGCCGGTCGCTTCCGCGAAGACCTCTACTTCCGCCTCAACGTCATCCACGTCCACCTCCCGTCGCTCCGCGAGCGCAACCAGGACGTGTCGGTCCTCGCCAAGCACTTCCTCAAGGTGTGCGCCGAGAAGGTGGGCTCCGAGGTGACCGAGTTCTCCGACGAGGCCCTCGCCCTCATTCAGAGCGACGCGTGGACCGGCAACGTGCGCGCCCTGGAGAACGCCATCGAGCACGCCGTTCTCATGGCTGCCGGCCCCCGCGTCGAGGTGGCCGACCTTCCGGAGCGCCTCCGCCGCAAGCACGCCTCCGAGTCGCCCAGCGCCGCCGCCGTGGCCGCCGAGGCGCAGTCGAGCACCCTCCCCGCCGAAGGCATCGACCTCTTCGCCGCCATCGAGCACTACGAGAACAACCTCATCCGCCAGGCGCTCGCCCGCACCGGTGGCAACAAGAACCGCGCCGCCCAGCTCCTCAACCTGAACCGCACCACGCTGGTCGAGATGATCAAGCGCAAGAAGCTCGGCTGAAAACCTGCAGGCTACACGCTTCATGTCTTGGGAGAAGCGAGATGCAGGAGCGAGCGAGAGTCAGCGGAAAGCGACGCGGCGTACGAAGTGTCGTTTTCCCCTGGCTTTTGCCAGTGCCTCGCCGGAACAAAAGCTGTCCGCTCTAGGGAATGGCGTTGACCTCGCGCACAATGATCTCGAGATCCTCTTGCGTGAGCTGCGGGTGCACCGGGAGCGAGAACACCTCGTTGGAGAGTCGCTCGGCGATGGGCACGTTCGCATTGCCGAGGCCGAGATCGAGAATGTGCTTCTGGCGATTCGCGGGCACCGGGTAGAACACCCCGCAGCCGACGCCGGCCTCGTTGAGGCGGGCCACCGCGCGGTCGCGCTCCTCGGCGGTCGCGCCTTCGAGGCGCACCGTGTACTGGTGCCACACGTGCGAGCAGGGCGAAGGGCAGCTGCCCTTGCCGCAGGTAGCGAAGCATCGCGGCGTCTTCACCCGCGTGAGATGCTGATTGAGGTAGGCGGCGTTCTTCCGACGCTTCTCGGTGAAATCGCCGAGCCGCCCGAGCTGCACGATGCCGATGGCCGCGTGGAGATCGGTCATGCGGAAGTTGTAGCCCAGCAGATCGTGATAGTAGCGCCGCCGCATGCCGTGCTGGCGCAGCGTGCGCGCCAGCTCCGCCACCGTGTCGTCGTTGGTGGTGATCATGCCACCTTCGCCGCTCATGATGTTCTTGGTGGCGTACAGGCTAAAGCAGCCGGTGCCGAAGGCGCCGGTCATGGTGCCCTTGTAGGTTGCACCAATCGATTGCGCGCAGTCTTCGATGAGCAGCAGGTTGTGGCGCTTGCAGATGTCGCGCATGGCGTCCATGTCGCAAGCCAGCCCGTAGATGTGCACCGGGAGGATGGCCTTGGTCTTCTTGGTGATGGCCTTCTCGATGGCCGCAGGATCGACGTTGAAGGTCGCTTCCTGGATGTCGGCGAACACCGGGGTGGCGCCGGCGAAGAGGATGCTGTTCACCGAGGCGATGAAGGTGAACGGCGACGTGATGACCTCGTCGCCGGGGCCGATGCCGTTGGCGAGCATGGCCAGGTGCAGGGCGGTGGTGCCAGAAGACGTGGCCACCGCGTGCTTGGTACCCACCACCTTGGCGAACGCCTCTTCCAGCGCCGCGGTGCGCGGCCCCTGGACGATCATGCCCGAGTCGAGCACCTCGAGAACGGCCTTCTTCTCTTCTTCGCCGATGAACGGACGAGACACCGGGATGTTGCGCTTCATGCTTTTCTACCTGTGCAAACGTTAGCGGGTGAGCTTCTGGTAATCGGCCACGGGAATCTCGGTGAGATCACCGGTCTTCGTGCATTTCATGGTCACGTGGGTGTCGCCCGCCGCCGGCTCGTTCACGGCCTTCATCTTGTGGCCGTGGGCGCTCACGAACGCGCGCAGCCGGGCGGGGTTTCCGGAAACCAGGCCGTGGTCAGGCACGTCGCGCGTGACCACGCTGCCGGCCGCCACCAGCGCCCACTTGCCCACCGTGATGCCGCACACGATGGTGGAATTGGCGCCGAGCGCAGCGCCGTAGCGAATGCGCGTCTCGGTCATGGTCCAGTCAGTGGCCTTCTTGATGCTGCCGTCGGCGTTGATGGCCCGCGGATTCAGATCGTTGGTGAACACCACGCACGGCCCACAAAACACCCCCGACTCGATGGTGACGCCGGCGTAGGTGCACACGTAGTTCTGGAATTTGCAGTCCTCGCCCACGGTGACGCCGACGTCGATGTAGGTCCCCATGCCGACAATGCTGCGGGCGCCGATGCGGGTGTTCTCCCGAACCTGGGCGTTTTGCCAGACGCTGACGCCCTCGCCCAGCTCGGCTTTGGGGTTCACGTCCGCAGTGGGGTGGATTTTCGCCATGATTCCTCTCGTTTGTAGCGCGGCGCCCGGTCGTCATTCACCCCCGGAGCGTCGTTCGATCGCTTCCTTTGGGGCCATGGAAACCGGTGGGGCGGCGGTTATAGCCGCTTTCCCGCTCGCGAAACAGCGCTACCGGCGAGGGTTCAGAAGGCCACCGCGAGCGAGAGCGTGCCACCCAGCATGACCGCGAAACGACTGTCGGCGGTCACGCCCACCGGAACGTTCTCGAAGGCGTTGAGGAAGGGCCCGCCGTCGAGGGCGATCTCGAGGCCGACTGCGGGGCCGAACACGTGCCGGTAGCCGAGCCTTAGCCGCGGCAGGAAGTACACCACGCCGGTGACCTTGGAGGAGGAGTTGACGGCGCGCTCGTAGCCGAAGCCCCCCATGAGGAAGAACTGGTTGGTGGCGAAGCGGTCGAGCCGGAGCCGGGCCTCGAGCCCCAGCATGGTCTGAATGCCGCCGTTGTTGGTGCCGTCACCCGATTTGCCGAACCCGGCGTACCCCAGCTCGAGGAGCGCGGTGAGCACCCCGTTGAACGAATAGCGAGCGCTGAGGCCCACCATGTAGCCCCAGTCCGACGATCCCTCGCTGCTAAAGGCCTTGCGGAGGCCGAAGTAGGGCCCGAGCACGAAGCCCGATCCCAGGCGAAGGCCCGACCCTTCGGCGGCGTCCAGCCGCTGGGTGTCGTCGAGGGTCATCTCGAAGGTCTTGCTGTTGGGGTCGGTGCGAAGGTCCTTCTGGCCGTCTTGGCCGTCTTGACCGTCCTTTTTGCCCTTCACGCCGTCTTCGGTGGTCTCGTGCTCCTTGCGCTGATTGCCCTCGAGCGCATCGAGGCGCGCGCGAATGTCGTCGGCGTCCGGGGCGTCGGCGCGCATGGTCAGGTAGACGCGAAAGTCGTCGATCGCAGGAAAGCGGTGGCCCTCTTTTTCGTGGCAGAGGCCGCGATCACGGTAGAGCTCCGCTTCCTGCGTGGTGCGCAGCGCTTCGTCGAAGCCGTCGAGGGCCGCCTTGCAGTTGCCAGCCTTGGCGCGGGCCCGCGCGGCGTTCGAGATAGCCGAGGTGTCGCGCGCCCGATGGAGCTCGAAGTGCTGCGGCGCGCTCCGGCGGGGCGAAGCGCTCTGCGCGTGCGCCAGGGTAGAAATCGTCGCCAAAGCCAAGACGGGAGAGAGGACCCGATACCGCATGCCGCCATGCTAACCGGGGCCCATGCCCGCGGGCGAATTTCCCGCGAAAACAGGGTTCAACGCCGTAGACGCGGTAGCATGGCGGCGTGGACGCGCTCTCCCCCACCGAGCTCTCGACCCCCGCCGAGGGGCCCGAAGTCGTGAATTTGCGCGAGGGCCTCCCGGGAGACAGCCACGTGGGCCGGGTCATCGCCGCGAAGTACCGCCTCACGCGGTTCGTCGGCAAGGGCGGCATGGGCGCGGTGTTCGAAGCCGAGCACGTGGAGCTCAGGCGCAAGTTCGCCATCAAGCTCATGGTCACGGCGACCAGCAGGGAGGCGGTCCGGCGCTTTCATCAAGAGGCGCTCACCGCCGCGAAGATCGGCCACCCCGGCATCGTCGAGGTGCTCGACGTTGGGCAAACCGAGGAAGGCACGCCCTACCTGGTGATGGAGCTGCTCGAGGGGCATTCGCTGGCCGAGCTCATCCACCAGGCGCCACGCATGCCGGTCGCGCGCGCCGTGGCGCTCACCCAGAAGCTCCTGCGCGCGCTGGCGGCGGCCCACCAGGCCGGCGTCGTGCACCGCGACATCAAGCCCGCCAACCTCTTCGTGACCGAGCGCGAAGGCGAGACCACCCTCAAGATTCTCGACTTCGGCATCGCCAAGTTGCGCGACGACGGCGCCGAGGCGCCCATGACCGGGTCGGGCGTGGTGCTGGGCACCCCCTTCTACATGGCCCCCGAGCAGATCCTCGCCGACAAGAACATCGACGGCCGCGCCGACCTGTGGTCGGTGGGGGCCACGCTGTTCGAGATGCTCACCGGCAGACCCGTGCATGCTGCAGCCAATGCCACGGCCGCGCTGGTGCGGGCGGCCACCGAGGCCGCCCCACGGGTGCGCAGCCTCCGGCCCGATGTGCCGCGCGACGTTGACGCGATCGTGGCCAAGGCGCTGGAAATGGATCGCGAGCGGCGCTTCGCCAACGCCGCCGAGATGCTCCACGCGCTGGAAGGCGCCTCCCTCGAGCCAGCGCCGCGCCGCGGGTGGCCTCGCGTGGTATTCCTCGCGGGTCTGGTGGCGATGCCGCTGGCCATCGCCGGCGGCTTCGTGGTCGGCAGCGGCAAGCGCGCAGACCTCGCCTCCCCTGCCCTGGGCGCCGCCACTGCGCTCCGCGCCGCCGCGGCAACCCCCGACGCAACGGCTCCAACAGCCGCCGCTTCAGCTTTGGCCGCAACGACGGCGAGCCCGCGCGCCACCAGCACTGCGCTCACCTGCGCCAAGGGCGAAGTTGCGACGCGGGGACACTGCTGCGCCCGTGGGCTGGTGTGGGACGGCGCGCGCTGCGACCGCCCCTTGGCGACGGAGCTGACGGTCAAGAAACCGTGATACGGTGGCCCCGTGCGGCTTCGTCTGACGGTCCTTTTGTGGCTCGCGGTGGCGGGCGCCGCGCACGCCGACTCGGTCGACGACGCCAAGCGGGCCTTCGGAGAGGGGGTCGCCGCCTTCAAGCGCGGTGAGTACGAGGCCGCGCGGCGCGCCTTCCGCGACGCCGAGGCTGCGCATCACGATCCCACCATCGTTTACAACCTGGGCCGCACCGAAGAGCGCCTGGAGCACCCGGAAGCGGCGGTGCATGCCTACGAGTCATACCTCGCCGAGGCCGGCGAGCGCGGCGAATATGCGCCGGCGGCGGCGCTGGCAGTGGCGCAGATCAAGGCCCGCTCGGGGCGACTGCGCATCGAAACAAGCCCGCCCGGTGCGCGCGTCTTCGTCAACGGCCAGCCGGTCGAAGGAACCTCCCCCGTTACGTTCCTGGTGCCGGTGGGAAACCAGGTGGTCACGGTGGAGCGCGACGGCTACCGCGCCACCAAGGACGTCGACGCCCAGGCCGGCAAGATCTCCACTGTTTCCTTCGAGGCGACGGTGCCGGAGGCCGATGCCGGCGCTCCGCTCAGCGACGCCGGCGCGGCACCAGAAGCTGCAGCGCCCGCAGCGGCCGATGCCGGTGCGCCGCCCAAGCCGAAGGAAGAACGCGATCCTGTTCTCGAGGGCTTCGTGGGCGGCGCCGCGTTCGCCTTCGTGCCCTACGTGTTCCTCAAGTCGCGCGCCGGCCCCAACGCGTTCTCGGCGGGCGGCGGTCAGGCCGGGGTGGTGGGCGAGTTCGGATACGCCTTCACGCTGCGCGCCGCGATTCTGGTGCGCGGCGTCTTCTCGTTCGGGCCCGAGTGCCCCTCCTTCTTCGGCGCCCACTTCGCGGGCGTCGGGCCGGGCATCACCCTGCGCGTCACGCACGATTTCTGGATCGGCGGCAGCGCCATCATCGGCAACGGCGAGACCTGCCGCGACACCACGCGCTTCTCCACCGACTTCGTCTTCAGCCCGCTCATCGAATTCAAGTATTCGGTGGTCTCCAAGGCCTACGGCCAGTGGCTGCTGGGGCTGTCGGTGGGGTTCTTCTTCGCCAACCCGCAAAACGACAACAGCGCCGGCTACATGCCCATAACCTTCGGCCCACGCTTTTTCTGAGACGCGCCGCAGACGCCCTCCGCCGGCGACGGCGCGGATCACGGAGACCCTGCCGGAACGCCGGCGAACATGATGCGGCTGGGCGGAGAGCGCCCGGCGCAAACTTCTTCACGGCGAACGCGAAGGGACGCTGGCGCCGACGAGAATCGCGGCGTGGCCATCAGTTGGGGAGCTTTACAGCGCCCTTCTTCACCGTCGGGGCCGCGGTGGGTGCCACGCTGGCCGAGGGCTTCGCCGACGCGCTGGCGGTGGGAGCCGCGCTGGCGGTGGGAGCCGCGCTGGCGCTGGGAGCTGCGCCGCCGACCCAGTGCACCTTGCCGAAGCGGGTGGCCTTGTGAAAGTTGCCCTGCCCCAGGATCGGCGACCAGGAGAGGCCGCCGTTGTTCTCCATGGCGTAAAAGTTCATGCGCCAGGTGTCGCCGCTCGCGGGCGGCGTGCGCTTGGCTTTGGAGAATGCGGCCCAAGGAATGGCGGCCTCCACGGTGTAGCCGTCGTCCTTGTCGTCGGTCTTGTCGAGGGTGCCGCGCACCACGACCGCGCTCTTGAGCTTCGGGTCCCAGTCTTCGTGACCAAAGGGGCCGTTGTCGCCGCCCTTGGGTCCGTTGTAGGTGTCGAACTGCGAGTGGAACACCTTGTTCTGCGGGTTGATCTGCAGCTCGTAGTAGTCGACGTTGTCGCCGTCGCCGTCGGGATCGGTCATGATCTCCACGGTGTCGTTCTCCCAAAGCTTGGGCTGGCCCGCCGCGGTGAACTTGCTCGGGAGCGACTTTGCATCGGTGTAGCCGCCGATGACGTTGGCGTCTTTCACGTCGAAGAACACGTAGAGGTTCTGATCGTCCCAGGTCAGTTTGACGTTCCCCTGCACCGAGGAGGCAGGCTCCGGATTGCCGGTGCTCACGTTCACGAAGGCGCCGCTGGCGGCGGCGAGCTGCCAGGCCTTCTCGTCGGCCTTGCCGTCGACGACGATCTTCTCGCCCGCCGGCAGCTTGTTCACGGTCATCTCCGGCAGGAGCTCGGCCTTCGGCTTGGGCGTGCGGCCGGTTTTCACCTTGGCCACCACGCCGCCCTGCTGCCCGTCGCTGGGCCCGGACTGAATCCGCAGCCGCGCGTCGTTCTTCCACACGCCGGTCTTCACGGTGAGCTCCGGGCCCATGGCGTCGCCCCAGTCGGGCACCGTGAAGGTCTGCTCGTCGGCGTAGACCTTCCCCTTTTCCCAGCGCGAGGGCGGCAGGAGGGGCTTGTCGTTCTTGAGCTCCCGGAGCGGTCCGTTGGAGTCCAGGTTCAGCGCTTGACCGCTGGCGTCGTCTACCACGTGGGTGAAGAGCATCCAGCCGTCCTCCGGCGTCTCGTCGCAGCGCCAGTAGTAGGTGACCTTCACCTCGGTACCGGGCGGGGCCAGCTCGGGCTCCACTTTGAAGCCGACGATGCGGACCTTGTTCTCGTAGTTGATGTCGATCTTCTTCGCGCCTTCGGGCGGCGCGTCGAGGATGTACGCCTTCACCTTCTCTTTGTCCTCGGCGCTCGTGCCTTTGGAGCCGCCGACGCACGCCGAGAGGGAGAGCGCGAGAACCAGAGCCTTGCTGAGGTGAATGGCCTTCATGGTTCGCTCCTTCTACTTGCGGCCCTTGCGGCGGGCGTCCTTCTCGCGCTTGCGCTGCGCCTTCTTGGCGTTGCGCTCGGAGACCGACAGAGTCTTCATCTTGCTGAGCTCGTCGGCGGGCGAAGGGCCGCCCATGCCCGGCATTCCAGGAAAGCCGCCCATGCCCGGCATTCCGGGGAAGCCGCCCATGCCACCCATGCCACCCATGCCAGGGAAGCCGCCGGGCATACCGCCCATGCCGGGGAAGCCGCCCATGCCGCCGGGCATACCGCCGCCGGCCGCCATCTTCTTCAGGTTCTTCATCATGGCGAGCTTGTTCATGCCGGGGATCTTCCCGAGCATGCCCATGTTCTGCCCGAGCCCCTCCATCATCTGCTTCATGAAGAGGAACTTCTGCACGAGCTCGCTCACGCCCTGCTCCGGCTGCCCGGAGCCCTTGGAAATGCGCTTCACGCGGTTCGGCTCGCGCACCAGGGCGTAGGGATCCTTGCGCTCGAACTTGGTAAAGCTCTGGATCATGGCCTCGATGCGCACCAGCTCGCGATCGTCGAGGTTCACGTCGGCGGGCATCATCTGATCCATGCCCGGCATCTTGCCCACCAGGTCCTTCAAGGAGCCCATGCGCTGGATCATCCGGACCTGCTCGAGAAAGTCGTCGAGGGTGAACTTGCCCTCGAGCATGCGCATGGCATCCTCGGCGGCCTTCTTCTCGTCGACGACCTCCTGGAAGTCCTTCATGAGGCCCACCACGTCGCCCATGCCGAGCACCCGGCTGGCCATGCCTTCGGGACGGAACTCTTCGAACTTGTCGGTGCCTTCGCCCATGCCCACGAAGCGCACCGGCGCGCCGGTGACCTCGCGCACGCTGAGCGCCGCGCCGCCGCGGGCATCGCCGTCGAGCTTGGTGAGGATGACGCCGGTGAGGTCCAGGCGGTCGTGGAAGCCCTTGGAGACCTTCACCGCGTCCTGGCCGATCATGGCATCGACGACCAGGAAGATGTTCTCCGGCGCGGTGTCGGTCTTGATCGACGCGAGCTCTTCCATGAGCGGCTCGTCGATGGCAAGGCGACCGGCGGTGTCGTAGATGATGACGTCTTTGCCCTTGGCCTTGGCCTCTTCGCGGGCCTTCTGGCAAATCTCGAGGGGGGAGGCGCCGGGGATGTTGAAGACCGGGACGCCGATGCTCTTGCCGAGCACCTGGAGCTGCTCCACGGCGGCCGGACGCTGCATGTCGGCGGCCACAAGAAGCACCTTCTTCTTCTCTTCCTTCTCCAGGTAGCGCGCGAGCTTGGCGCAGCTCGTGGTCTTGCCGGAGCCCTGGAGGCCCACCATCATGATGCCGGTGATGCCTTTTTCGGCCCACGCGATGGGGGTACCTTCGGCGCTCATGAACGAGATGAGCTCGTCGTGGCAGATCTTGGTGAACACGTCGCCGGCGGTCACCTGCACCGCTTCGCCGGCCTGGCCCTTGGCCTTGACCCGATGGGTCTCGCCGATGGCCTTCTCCTTCACCCGCGCCAGGAACGCCTTGACGACGCCCAGCTCCACGTCGGCTTCGAGGAGCGAGAGGCGCACTTCCCGGAGGGCGGCGTCGATGTTTTGCTCCGTGAGCTCGGTGAGGCCCGCGAGACGATTTTTCGCCTGGCGAAACCCTTTGGCAATGGCGTCGAACATGCCTCCGCATACCACGGACCGGGGTGCTCTTGAAAGCGGCACGACCGAGACCGGGCCGAGAGAATCGCGTCTATTTCAGCTCGTAGCGGCGCTTGAGGACCGCCATCTCGTTGTCGCAGTCCTCGAGGGCCTGCTTGCCCTCTTCCAGGAGCGCTTTCGCCTCGTCGGCTGCCGCCAGCAAGGTGGCGCGCCGGGGGTCGTCCTCGGCCATGGCCGACGCGTCGACGTCCTTCAGGCCTTCTTTGAGCTCGCGCCGCTTGAGGAGGGCCTTTTTGGTGGGGCGGCTCGACTTGAGGCACGCCTCCCGGGCCTGGCAAACGTCGGGCGCCTTGCAGCCGACGCGCTCCAGCTCGTCGGCGCTCTGCTCCTTTTCGGAGACCGCGGCGCTGCGATAGGCGGTCACCACCCGGTGCAGCTCCATGGCCTCCTTGCGCTCGGAAGAGTCGCAAGCGCTCAGCACGAGCGCGAGGCCAAAGACTGCCGTACTCGCGTGCATACTACATATTTTCATCGGAACTCGATCTTGCTCCACATCTCCCGGCGCATCTTCTCGCGGCGCCGATCGGTGCGGGTGATGATGCGGGCCACGCTCCAGGCGGCGAGCAGCTCGCCTTCCTGGCCCAGCGCCGGCAGCACGGTGGGGCCTACCGTGAACGCGTTGCCCAGGGGCGTGCGCACCGGCTCTCCTTCGAGACCGGCGGTTCCGCGGCTCGCTTCCGGCGCGTACCACCGCGGCACCATCGGCTCGGGGTCGGCCTCGACGCCGCCCGCGCGGAGGGTCATGCGGTCGACGGCAACGCGCGAGCCGCTGCGGTAGTCCCACAGCGGCAAACCATCGTGGGGCGAGTCGACGACGCGGTAGTGGGCGCGCATGAACGGCATCTCGCGCTCCAGCGCCGCCAGCACCCGAGCCCGGACGTAGGGCGTCTCGGCGGGCGACGCCCAGGCCTCGGCCACCAGCAGCGTGGTGTCGTCGGGGCCCGCCACGCGCTGCACGTGAATCTCGATGTCGTCGCCCAGCACGAAGGCCTCGCTGGCCAGCAAATCGGGTACGCCCCGCGGCGCAACCACCACCGAGACCACGAAGCGGCCGTTCTCCGGCACCAGCTCCGGCAGCTCGGCCAGGGTGCGCGCCGAAGGCACATAGGGCGCAGTCCGGCGGAAGAGATCGCGGGCCGGCGCGTCGGTAACCAGAAAATCGAGGCCGGTGGGCTCGTCGTCGCCGTCGATCTCCACCGCCACCACCTTGGAGCCCTTGGTGACGAAACGCGTCGCACGCTTGCCGAGCCGAACGTCGCCCCCGCAGGCGCGAATGCGATCGGTGAAGAACGCCGCGAGCTCGTCTTCGCCGCCGGGGAGCGCGCCCATGCCCCGGGTCCAAGACCCGTGGAGCCGCGCCAAAGCCAGCGCCGGAAGCTCTCCCGCCAGGTGGGTCGCAAAGGCGGCCGGCACGGTGGCCACCCGGCGGTAGGCGTGGTCGAACGGAAACGAGGCGAGCAGCGCGCTCGCCGGGGCCTGCGCGTGGGGCAAGAGCGAGAGCTCGGCCCGGGCCTCGCGGCGCTCCCAGAACGTCCCGGGCGGCAGCACCAGGTCCTTCTCGAAGACCGCGTCGCAGAACGCGTTGGTCTTGGCGAGATCCTCGTACAGGCCGTCGATGAGCCGCAGCGAGTCGGGGAACTCGCGCTCCAGCTCGCGCGCGAAGTGCGCGGGGTCGGGGGGCAGGTCCAGGCGCTGGCCGGGCATCATCACCTGCAACATCGGGTCGAGCGCGCGCAAGCGGCGCTTGAAGGTCTGCGCCTGCGCCAGCTCGAGCAGCACGCGCTGGAACGCCGGTGAGGCGCCCGACACCAGCGTGAATGTGCGCCGCTGCAGCGTGTGCCCCAGCGCCGTATACGAGGGCTCGCGCCCGCCGTCGCCCAGGAGCAAGACCCGCCACGCGCGCCGCCCGAGCAGGCAGGCGCAGGCGAACGCGCCGATGCTCCGGCCCACGATGACGACGTCGAAATGCTGCTTACCCATGAAGGCGCCGCAACTTAACACTCCTGCGAGACCTCGGGGAATTCCCTTCCTTTCGACGGACACGTTTTGACCGTCGCGCCCCGCCGCTCGCCCTCACCTCCGGGCTGCGGCGCCGCCGCGTCGGCCATCACGCCACTCGGCAATGCCTGCGAATGCAACATACATGCGAATCGGACGCGCACGTCTCGCAGTAGAATGCACACTCCTGCCGCAAACTGGGCAGATCACCGCGGAAAGCGCACGGGCATGGGCACGCGAACCTCGAGCGCAGGCACGCCCAGCTGCCCGCTCGCGTTCTCGCCCCAGCAGCGCACCCCTTCATTGGGACCGAGGGCCGCGCACGCGGCGTTGCCGGCGGCCGCGAGATGCTCGGCGCCGAAGAGACCCACCACCGGGGAGGGCGAGGTCGACACCTGCCCAGGGGCGCCGCTGGTGAGCTGACTCTGGGCGTTGCTGCCCCAGCAGCTCACGGTGCCATCCTGCCGCCGGGCGCACGAGAAGTGCTCGCCCAGCGCGACCTCGACCGCGCCGGCCAGGCCGCCCACCACCCGTGGCTCGTCGGAGCGGGTGCGGGTGGCGTCGCCCAGCTCGCCCGCCTCGTTGGCGCCCAAGCATCGCACGGTGGCGTCGCGCAGCACGGCGCAGGCGTGCGCGCCGCCCACCGCCAGCGAAATGGCGTCGCGAAGGGCGGGCAACTCGCGCTTGACGCCGCCGTAGTCGACCAGCGCCACCGCGCCGTCCTTGCGCCGGGTGAGCAGGCCCCAGGGGCCCGCCGCGAAGGCGTCGACGTCGGCGTCACCGAGCGCGTATGCGGCGGCGAAAGGAGTGGCCGCGGGTTCGGGATTCCGTGCCCGCACCGAATCGCCTGTACAATACACCTGTCCGGCGCGGGTCGCGCCGCACGCGGTCCGACCGAACACCCGCAGCGAGGAAACCGGCGGCAGCGCCACCACCACGAAGTCGGGGCCGGGACTGCCTTGCTGCCCGCGGCAGAGCACCTGCTCACTGCTCCGGATGCACGTCAGGTGCTCGCCCAGGCCCAGCTCGTCGAACTTGGGAATGGCGGTGATCATCGGCTTCCACGGGTCGGCGCCGCGCGCGCCGCGCTCGTCGCCCCAGCACATCACCGGCCCCTCCTTGGTGACGCCGCACGTGTGCGAGGTGGACGCGGCGAGCGCGACCATGGTGGGCGGGAGCTTCTTGCACCCGCCCAGCGCGGCGCAGAGCACGCCGACTTGGAGCACGGCGCGGGCGGCTCTCACGGGCACCCTTCGACCACCGGCAGAGCGCCGGCGTGCGCGAGGATGACCCCGTGCATGATGACCTTGGCCACGTGCACGAAGATGATGATGCCCAGCACGTCGACCAGGCTCGCGATGAACGGGGTCGAGCTGGTGGCCGGGTCGATGCCCAGACGCTTGAGCCCCAGCGGCAACATCGAGCCCACGGTGCAGCCGGTCATGACGATGCCCACCAGCGTGCCGGCGATGGTGAAGGCGAAGTCGAGGTGCTGGTCGGCATACATGAGCACGCGCAGAAAGCCGATGGCCCCAAGGCCCAGACCGAGCACCAGGCCCATGGACGACTCGCGGAGCAAGATGCGCCACCAGTCTTTGGGCCGCAGCTCACCCACCGCCATGCCGCGGATGATGAGCGTCGACGACTGCGAACCGGAGTTGCCGCCGGTGGAGATGAGCAAAGGCACGTAATAGCTGGCGCCCTCGATGGCCTTGAAGACCGGATCGTAGTGGCGCAGCGCCGTTTGCGTGAAGAACTCCTCGACGAACAGGATGACCAGCCACACCCCGCGCTTGCGGATGAACTCGAGGAAGGTGGTCTGAAAGTAGGGCACGTCGAGGGGCTCGACGCCGCCGATCTTCTGCGCGTCCTCGGTCTGCTCCTGGGTCACGACGTCGATGATGTCGTCGATGGTGATGACGCCGAGGAGCGCGTCGTTGGCGTCGATCACCGGCATGACGTTGAGGTCGTACTTGGCCATACGCCGAGCAACCTCTTCTTGGTCCATGTCCGGCGGAACGCTGATGACGTTGGTGCGCATCGCCTCGCGCACGGTCTTCGGCCGGTATTCCTCCACGCTGCGCATCTTCGACGGGTCGGAGAGCGGCGCGAAGCGGATGAGGTCGCGAATGGGCAAGATGCCCACCAGGCGGTCCGCATCGCTCACCACGTACACGTTGTAAATGGGATCGTCGTACTGCTCGGCGAGCTCTCGGACCGCGATGAGCGCGTCGTCGATGGTGGCGTCAGGCCCCACCTGCGCGTAGCGGGTGGTGACCAGGTGGCCGGCCGAGGTCTCGGGCCACTTTTCGATCTCGCGAACCTCTTCCGCGGCCTCCGGGTCGACCCTCTCGAGGCGGGCGCGAATCGCGTCGCCCATCTCTTCGGGCAGAACGCTGAAGAGGTCGGCGCGATCGTCGGCCTCCATCTCGCTGGCGATCTGCGCCACCGACTCCGGCGGCATGAGCTCGGCGATCGTCTCCTGCTCGTGGTCCTCGAGACGCTCGAAGATGGGCGCCGCGGCATCGGCCGGAAGGCGCGCCATCAAGGCGGCCGCCTCGTCGGGGTCGAGATCGCCCACCAGATCGGCCACGTCCTCCGGGTGGATGTCTTCGAGGAACGCGCGCAGCTGCTCGGGATCCTCCTTGAGGATCTCCTTCAGTTCCGGTCCGAGCAGGTGCGACAGCCGCATCGAGGCGCGACCCTAGCCCGAACTCTTCATGTTTGCCAAAGCTTGCGACGCCTTCCCCGTCGCTCGAGGGCCTTCACTCGAGCACCCGCGAAATAGGCCGCGGGTGGGGGTCTGTGGGGAACGACCGGGCCGACAGAGCCGCGATGTCTCGCCCCAGCTCGCGCACTGCGTCTCGATGCTGGAGCACCGGATCCTTCGCGGCATCGCCCCCGTCTCGGTGAAAGACGCGATCGCAGAAGAACGTGCGGCAGCCGAACGGCCGATCCGCGTACACCTGGCAGCGGCCGTCGGGGCCCAGCAGCGGGCACGGTTTGTCGGCCAGCGGCAGCGCCTTGTTCCTTCGAAGAATGGCCCGAGGCCCGCCCCGGGCGTCGATGGCGCGCCGCAACAAAGCCCGTTCTACGCCGGTGGGGTACGGCTCGCGACCGGTGACGCCGAAGCGGCAGCAGTCGGTGGAGCGGTCGCAGTCGTAGGGCGCCATAAGGGCGTCGGTCTGCGCGTAAAGAGCGCGGAGCTCCGCGAGGCCGGGTGTATCCTTGGAGCGCATGGGAGATAGCGCCTTACGCCCGCGGCTCCGCAGTGTCGAGACCATCGTCGTCCCCGACCCCAAGCACGGCCGCGCCCTGGTGCTGCGCGACACCGAGGGGCTGACCGCGAGCCACGCGGTGGTGCCCATGGGGCTGGTGCCCATCGTGGCGCGCTTCGACGGCGACCACACGCTGCCGGCGATCGCCGAAGCGCTGCGGGTGCCCCTCGGCCTGGTAGAGAAACTGCACGAGCAGCTCGACCTGGGGCTGTTCCTCGACAACCCACGCAGCGCGGCCCGGCGCGCCGAGGTGACGCGCGCCTTTCGCGCGTCGAAGGTGCGTCCGGCGTCGCACGCGGGCGGCGCCTACCACGACGATCCGGCGAAGCTTCGGGCCTATCTCGATGCAGAATGCATCGGCAAGGCCATGGCGTCTCCCGCGGCAGCGAGCGCCGGAAGGCTCGTCGGCCTGGTCGCGCCGCACATCGATCCGTGGCGCGGCGCCCTGGGCTACGGCCACGCCTACGGAGCGACCGTGGCCGGGCTCGGACCAGAGGTCGACCGCGTGGTGGTGTTCGGCACCTCGCACGCGCCCATGAAGCGCCCCTTCGCGTTCTGCAGCAAGGCCTTCGACACGCCGCTGGGCCCCGTTCCGGTGGACGCCGAAGCCCTGGCCAAGCTCACCGCATCGGTCCGCTTCGATCCGTACGCCGACGAGCTCGCGCACAAGCGGGAGCACTCGATCGAGTTCCAGGTGGTGTGCCTGCGGCACGCCTTCGGCGATCGCCCGCTGCGCATCGTCCCCATCTTGGCCGGTCTCGGCGAAGAGCAAGCGCACGGTCGGGAGCCGGGCTACGAGGCGCTCTTCGAGGCGCTGGGCGAGCTCGCCGAGGACGGGCGCACGCTCTTCGTCGCGGGCGCCGATCTGGCCCACGTGGGCCCGCGCTTCGGCGACGCGACCGCCCTGGATGCCGAGGCGCGGGAGACGCTGCGCCAAGAAGACCTCACTTCGATGTCCCTGGCTGCCGAGAAGAACGCCGGCGGCTTCTGGGAGCACGTGAGCCGCGATCTCGACACCCGCCGCGTGTGCGGTCTCGGGCCCGTGTACGCCCTGCTGCGCAGCCTGGGGGCGCGCGGCGCCTCGGGCGAGCTGCTCCACTACGAGCAGAACGTCGACCCCGACGAAGGCTCCATCGTGAGCTTCGCCGCCATGGGCTTCTACGCATGAAAAAAGCCGGGGCTGCGGTGGTATCGCAGACCCGGCTTTCGCGTGTCGGTGGAGCGGGAGAAGGGATTCGAACCCTCGACGTCAACCTTGGCAAGGTTGCACTCTACCACTGAGTTACTCCCGCAACGGGGGCAGGAGATACTCCCGCCGCCCGATGGTGTCAACGATATGTTCGCGACGACGTGAGTTTCTTTTCGCGCAGTCTTCTACGCCCCACGGGCGCTCAGAGCGTCTTGGCGAAGGCAGCGAGCGCGCCGTCCACCGCTTCGAAGGCCGCGTCGAGCTCGGGCTTCTCCACCGTGAGCGGGGGCGCCACCATGGTGACGTTGAACTTGCCGAAGGTGAAGACGCCGCGCTTGCGCAGCTCCGCGTAGAAGCCCTTCATGATGCCCAGACCGCCGGCTCCGTGCCAGGGAACCAGCGGCTCCTTGGTGGCGCGGTCCTTCACCAGCTCCATGGCGAAGAACGCGCCCACGCCGCGGGTATCGCCGATGATGGCGTGCCGCTGAAAGAGCTCCGCCAGCCCCTTCTGGAGCCAGCCCTCGACCTCGCGCACACGTTCGAAGATGCCCTCTTCCTGGTAGGCGCGCACCGCCGCCAGGCCCGCCGCCACCGTGAGTGGGTGGCCCGAGTAGGTGTGGCCCGAGGGGAGCGCCTTGTCGTCGAAGTGCTTGGCGAGCGATTCGCGCACCAGAATACCGCCCAGCGGTACGTAGGCAGAGGTCACACCCTTGGCGAAGGTCAGCATGTCGGGAACGACGCCGAAACGCTGCGACGCAAACGGCGCACCGGTGCGCCCGAAGCCGGTCATCACCTCGTCGAAAACCAGCAGAATGCCGTGCTTCTCGGTGAGCGCGCGGAGCGCCTGCAGGTAGCCCTCGGGGTACACGATGACCCCGTTGGAGCCCACCACCGGTTCGATGAGAATCGCGGCGATCCGCTTGGGGTCTTCGTGCACCAGCACGCGTTCCAGGTGCTCGATGGCGCGGTCGCACTCCTCTTTGGGGTCGCTGGTGTAGAACGGGCTGCGATACGGGTACGGCGCGAAGAAGCGCACCACGCCCGGGCTGCCGCCCTCGCCTCCCCAGCGTCGATCTTCGCCGGTGAGGTTGATGGCGGTGCCGGTGGAGCCATGGAACGACCGGTATGCGGTCATGATCTTGCTGCGGCCCGTGAGGTGCCGCGCCAGGCGCACCACGTCATCGTTGGCCTCGGCGCCGGCGGTGGTGAAGAACGCGCGGCAGCCTTCGCTCCAGGGGCTGAGCTTGGAGAGCGCTTCTGCGAGCTCTGCGCGCTCTTGATTGAAGAGCGAGGGCGCCGCGTAGCAAAGGCGTGCGGCCTGGTCCTGGATGGCCTTCACGACCTTGGGGTGGCCATGCCCGAGGTTCACCGCGATGAGCCCGCTTCCGAGATCGAAGTACTTGGCGCCGTCGTTGTCGTAGAGGTATCGGCCCTCGCCGCGCACCATCACCGGTGCGGTGAGGCCGCCTTGCGGGAGCCAGGGCGAAAGGACGTAGCGCTGGTGCTTCTCTTGGATGTCTTTGGTCTCGGCCATTGCTACCGCTTACCGGGTGCGCGACCGGCTCGCAAGCGCAAGCGGTCCACGAAGGCGACCAGCCCGGGCAGGTCTACTACCCGGCCAATCTCGCCATTTTTCATGTCCAGGTAGGCGTCCAGGTTGGTGCCTTCGCCGATCGGCGGCCAGGGCGGAGGCGGCGCCAGATACGCGCCGAAGTGATCCTTCATGTGACTGCGATCCGAGGCGAAGCTCCGTAGAAACGCCGCGCCGCGCACCACCCGAAACATGGGCGCGTAGGGCGGCGGCATGAAGGGGAAGGTCTGCTCCAGATAGCGCAGCGCCGCCACCGGATGCGGGAGCGCGGTGTCGAAGTCCCAGATCATCCCGGCGTCCGAGAGCCACACCACGTGGTAGTCCCAAATGAGCGGCGTTGCCGAGGCCGCCGCGCGCTTCTGCGAGAAGCACGCCACGGAGCGGGTCTCGTTGCTGATGAGCACGACGTACCCATTCCGCTCTTCCGAAGCGAGGTGCCAAATGTTCTCCTCGCAGTAGAATGGGTGGTACGGCCGCGTTTTCATCCCCCTCCAAGACCATCCCAAACTTTGCCCATGCGCAACCATAGCCGGTGTTCGGTTTTTGCCGCGGCCCGAAAAGTGGTCTTCCTCGGGCTCTGCTCGGCGCTTGCCTGCTCCGGCAACGCAAATGTAGCGCCGCAGATCAGCGGCCTGACCGTGACCCCGGCGGCCGGGCCCGTGGGGCGCGTGGTCCTCGAGGGCAGCGCGCGCATTGTCGACGCCGACGGCGATGTGAGCAAAGTGGTCCTCGACGTCACCACCACCATCGAGGGCGTATCGCCCCCCAGCGGGGTGGAGATCCCGATACCGTCGTCGCTGGCGGGCTTCGAGGACACCCGAATTCCCTTCAGCGTCGACCTCGGCGTTCCCAAGGCGGGAACCTACACGCTTTCGTTTCGCGCCGTCGACAGCCGCGGCAACCGCTCGGGCGCCGTCACCGCCACCTTCGACGCAACGCCCTGAAGCCCCCGCTCCCCCGCTGCTCCCCCGCTGCTCCCCCCCGCGTCAGTCGGCCTTGGAGCCGGCGTCGGCGTTGGCGAGGAGGGCGGTGTCTGCAGCCATCAGGCCCTCGGGCGGCAGGGTGTCGATGCCGGACGCTTGGGGGCCGGCGCCGTATGCGCCCCGAAGGAAGGCCACCGAGAGGAGCAGCACGGCCACCCCGGCGGGCAGCCCGATGCGCGCCGCCTGCCACCGTGCGGTCCGACGACGCGCCGCCACGCCCACCGCCGCCAGCACCCGATCTTCTCGCGCCTTGTCCCAGGTGAAGTTCACGGCGTTCCTGTCTTTCCGCCGGAAACATGGGCGAGGCGCGCCTCTGCCTCGCTGATGCGACGCTTGACGGTCGCGAGCGAGACGCCGCAGGTCTTCGCCACTTCCGGCAGCGTCCACTGCTCGATCCGCGACAGCGTCCACGGAACGCGGAGATCGACCGGCAGCTCCTCGAGCGCTTCGTAGAGATCGAAGGCCGGCTCGCCCTGCCGCGGGTCCGACGACAGCGCCGAGAACTGCTTGAAGAGCCCATGCAGCACGTGCCGACGACGGCGCCGGGCGAGAATGCGGTGGGCCTTGCGCACGGCGATGGTCACCAGCCACGCGCGAAGAGCCTCCGGGCGCTCGAGCGCCGAGAGCGCGTCGAGACCATCGAGGAAGGTCTCCTGCACGATGTCGTCGAGCTCGGCGTCGTTGCCCATGAGCCGGTACACGACCCCGGCCACGTACCGCGCGTGGCGACCGTACATGGCACGAATCGCGCGATCGTCTCCGGCCCGGGCGCGGCCGATGAGATCGGCCTCGGTCTCGCCGTTCGGCGCGGTGGGCGCAATCTCGAGCGCATCGACGGTGGCGGCGCTCGCGCTCAGCGGTAAGGAGGTCACGGCCTATAGGTAGCGACGGGTGCGGGAAATCGGCTCATTTATTTTTCCTCTCGAAGGCGGCCACCGAGACAACCCCGAATGGCGCCCTTACATTCCCGGCCAAACCACTGAAATGGTTGCCCTTCTCGCCATCCCTCGGGGGCGCCGATTTCGGCTACGCTTTCGCACATGCTGGACAAGGTCATTGGGCTGCTCAAGGACGAAGCCATCGAGAAGCGCATCGCCGCGGCCATCGTCCTCGGCGAGCTGAAGGCGAAGTCGCCCGAGGCCACCGCGGGCCTTGTGGGCGCGCTGGGAAGCGACATTCCCCTGCTGCAGAAGCACGCCCTCGACGCCCTCGGGCAGGCGCGGCCGGCGCGGGCCCTCGACGCCATCTTCCCGTTCCTGGTCTCGCACAACGCCGAGCTCCGCCACGCGGCCCAAGGCGCCATCCTCGGCTACGGCGAAGACGCGCTCACCGCGGTGAAGGCCCGGCTCCCGCAAGCCTCGCCCGAGGAGCGGCGGGCCCTCGACGGCATCCTCGCCGAGCTCGGCGGAAAAGGTGCATTCTCCACGCTTCTCGCGAGCCTGGCGGCGCAGGAAGAGGAGGCCGCCAAGCGCGCGGCGGCGTCGGTGCGCACGCAGATCAAGAGCGCCGACGGCAACCAGCGGCGCACCTATTTGGCCGAGACCGAGAAGTTCCTCGCCAAGCAGGCGCAGGCCAAGACCGCCAACGTGCCGGCCATCGCCTCCGGCGTGAAGATCCTCGGCTACCTGGAAGACGCGCGGGCGGTGCCCACCCTGCTCGGCTTCGTCACCGACAAGAAGGCGGCGCCGTCGGTGAAGCAGGAGGCCTTCATTGCCCTGCGCTTCTGCATGACAGGCGCGCGCGCCGACAAGAAGCTGGTGGACGCCCTGGTGGCGGCCACCGAATCGGAGGACCGCACGCTGGCGCAAACCGCCCTGTTCACGCTGGCCAGCCTCGATCTGAGCGACGACGCGGTGGCGCGCCTGGGCAAGCTCCTGGGCCACAAGGACCCGACGCGGGTGCAGCTGGTGGTCGATCAGCTGCAGCGGCGCGGCGGCAAGGACGCCGCAGCGGTGCTGGTGGAGGCCCTCGTGACCCAAGACCGCGTGCGCGCGGAGATGGCTGCCAAGGGCCTGGCCGGCAACCAGGACGCGGCCATTCCCCTGGCGCGTGCGCTCATCGACGCGGAAAGCCCCGACAAAGCCTGGGTGCTCCGAAACGCCCTTCGGCCGGTGGCGAAGAAGATCCCACCCGCGCTGCAGAAGGAGCTGCTCGAGGTGGCCCTCAAGCGCCTGGGCAGCGAAGGGCGCGGCTACGAAGCTCACCTCGACGTGGTGAGAGACGCCGACTCGGCGCTCGCAGTCGAGGGACTACGTGCACTCTACACCAAACTCGACCGCGCCGGAAAAGAGGACCGCGCCGTCGCAACCTTGCGCTTGGTCGTAAAATCCGAGAGGGCCACCGACGACGATCGCTACGCGCTCTCGGCCCGCCAGCTCCGCACCAAGAGCCACGACACCTCCCCCCAGGCGCGCGCCGCCGACGAGAGCTTGCGGCTCCTGGGCGAGCTCATGCGCAAGAACTTCGACGTGGTTCGGGCCCTCAAGAAGGACAAGAAGATGCCCATCGAAGCCCTCTACTACGTGGGGTTCCATTTCGCCGAGCAGCGGGCCCCGCAGGGCGAGGAGCTCCTCGAAGAAGTGGCCGCACAGGCCGGCCGCGCCAAGATCGGCAAGATGGCGAAGAACAAGCTGAAGCTGGTGCAGCGCGCACCCGCACCCTAAAGCCCCACGATGCGCAAGCTTCGATCGTAGAACCGCGCCGCGAGAGCGTCGTCCTGGGCCCGCGCGGAAGGCTTCGCCTCGCGCTCGTTCGAGTAGTACTTCCCGCTGTGGGTTGGGCCGCGCCAGGAGGGCTCGGTCGCGACCTTCACCGAGGTCTTGGCGCCCTCCGCCACGGGTGCGCCGGCCATGTCGAAGCCCGCGCGCAGGAGCTTGGTGGTGATGACCCCCGGGTGAAGCGAAGCCGTGGTAAGGCCCGGCTCGCGGCGCCCGAGCTCCCGCGCGAAGAGCACATTGGCGAGCTTCGAGGCGGCATACGCTCCATATGGCGAGAAGCCGTTCATGAACGTGTCGTCGCCCTCCGAGAGGACGCCGCTCGAGTGGGCCATGGAGCTCACCATCACGGCGCGCCCGTCGGCGCTGGCGCGGAGCAGGGGCAACAGCAGTTGCGTCATCAGAAACGGCGCGAAGTGGTTCACCGCCATGGTGAGCTCGATGCCGTCTGCGCTTTTCCTCGCCTCGTTCTCAAAGAGGCCCGCGTTGTGCAGCGCCACGTCGAGCGCGGGCTCGCGCGCGAGCAGCTCGCCGGTACGCGCGCGAACTTCGGAGAGCGAGGCGAGATCGCACACGAACGTACGTACCCCCGGCAGCACCTTGGCGAGGGCCGCGAGCTTACTCTCGGAGCGGCCGTGAACGATGACGTCGTGCCCCAGGGCGTGAAGCGCGCGGGCCGTCTCGCGGCCGATGCCGTCGGTGGCTCCGGTGATGAGGATGGTGCTCATGGGTCTCTTTCAGCGGCGCAGATGCGGTCCGCTCCAGTCGGTCCAGGCGAAGGGCACGTCGCGCACGTCCACGTGGATCATCTTCGACACCGGATAGTAGCCCACGCCGGGCGCGGCAAGGCGCCGGGTGAGCGCACGGAGCTCCAGTGTCTTCATGCCCGGCACCCGGATGTCGGCCGCCTGGCCGCGGGCGTGAAAGTTGTGGTCATGGGCGTGGGTGGGCGCGCGGTAGCCCGAGACCAGCTCCACGATGCCCCCTGCTTCGCGGGCGATCCGGTGCAGCATGGTCACCAGCGCGGGATCGATGTCGCGCTCGGTGTGGGTGCGGAGGCAGCGGAGCAGGCGCGCCACCTCGCGCATCGATGCTTCGCTGGGCGACCCTGCAGGGCCGCTCATCTCCACCACCACCTCTTCGCCGGTGTTCACCGACCGGAGGTGGAAGGTCTCGAAGGCCGTCACCTCCGCCGCCACGTCGAGCGCCGAGAGCGCCGAGAGCGCCGAGAGCGCCGAGAGCGGGGCGCCGGGCTGCGCGACCTCGGCGGGCCGCACGTTCGCGTCGGCAACGGTGCTCACGAGGAGCGCGGCGATGGCCCAGCGGAGCTTCACGGGCGCTATCTTCGGCGACGAACGCTCTTTTCGCAAGGCACCCGGAAAATTGCATCATCGGTGTACTGCGCGATTGCGCTGCCCCGCAGCGACGCGCAGCATCGGACATCTTCGTGAGGACTCTCGTCTGGTTTCGAGGAAAAGACCTGCGCGTCACCGACCACGTGCCGCTGCTCGACGCAGCGGCCGCCGGCGAATGCGTTCCGCTGTTCGTGCTCGATCCGTTCTTCTTCTCCAAGGAAGCGGCGGCCGAGCTGCCACACCGCATGCAGTTCCTCCTCGAGTCGCTGCACGCGCTGCAGAAGAACCTGGAGGCGCTGGGCTCGGAGCTGCTGGTGGTATCTGGCAAGAGCGTCGAGATCGTGCCCCAGTTGGCCCGGGAGCTCGCGGTGGAGCGGGTGGTCGCGCACCTGTGGACCGAGCCCGTGGGAAAGCTGCGGGATGCACGCATCGAGGCCGCGCTGCACGTCCCCTTCGATCGCTTCGAGGGCGAAACGTTGGCGCCGACCAACGCGCTGCGCACCGGCGAAGGCAAGCCGTTCTCGGTATTCACGCCGTTCGCCCGCGCGTTCGCCAAGACGGCGCGGGTCGATAGGCCGCGTCCGGCGCCCAAGCGCCTGCCGCCGCTCCCGGCCGACGCGGCCTTCCAGCACGCCCTCGCCAAGCGGCGCGTGCCCCTCCCCACCCTCGAAGCCCTCGGCATCACGGCCAACCCGGCGCTGGTGCCCGGCGGCGAGCGGGCGGCGCGAAAGCGCCTCAGCACCTTCGTCGAGGGGCCGCTGGGCGGGTACGAGACCGGCCGCGACCGCATGGATCGGCCGCACACGAGCCGCCTGTCGCAGGATCTCAAGTTCGGCGTACTGTCACCGCGAACCGTGTATCATGCAGCCAACGACGCGCTGGGCGGCGAGCCCGAGTCGCGCCGCCGCTACGTCACCGAGCTCTTGTGGCGCGACTTCGCCTACGCCACGCTGGAGGCGCGGCCGGAGCTCCTCAAGGAGCCATTCCGCAAGGATTTCATCACCTTTCCCTGGGCGCGTGGGGGCCCAGGGTGGGACGCCTGGCGCGAAGGCCGCACTGGCTACCCGGTGGTCGACGCCTCGGCGCGGCAGCTCCTCCAGGAGGGCTTCGTGCACAACCGCGCGCGGATGATCTCCGCCAGCTTCCTCACCAAGCATCTGCTGGTGCACTACGCCGACGGCGAGTCGCACTACCTGAAGTTCCTCACCGACGGCGACTGGGCCATCAACAACATGGGCTGGCAGTGGTCGGCAGGTTGTGGCTGCGACGCGCAGCCCTACTTCCGGGTCTTCAACCCCATCACCCAGGGGGAGCGCTTCGACCCCGAAGGCGACTACGTGCGCCGCTACGTGCCGGAGCTGCGCAAGCTGCCCACCAAGTTTATTCACCAGCCATGGAACGCCGAGCCCTTGGTGTTGCGGCAGGCAGGCGTGGCGCTGGGCGAAACCTACCCGCAGGCGCTGGTGGATCACGCCGCGGCCCGCGCTCGCTTCCTCACGCTGGCGAAGAAGCACCTCGCCGCAAAAGGCTGAGCACCGCCACCGCGCGCGGCCCCAGCGCGTAGGGCCCGCTGCCCCGCGCTTCGACGCCGGTTTCCTGACCGAACGACGCGCTGTCGGCGAGCCGCTCCCAGGCGCCCTCGAGCGCGAACGACGTGGGGGCAGCGGCGCCGTTCACCAAAACGACGACGCCATCGGCATGCACGAGCAGCCCCAGCGCCGCCGGGCCCGTCCCTTCGCGGCCATGGGTCCAGTCGCTTCCTTCCATGGCGCGCCCTTCCGGGTGCAACCACGTGATCTCGTCGTCGGTGTAGTACGCGGCGCGCCGGAGGCCCGGGAAGCGCCTTCGCAATTCGGTGAGGCGGGCCACCCACGCGAGCATGGTCGGGTCGGCGCCCTCCCAGTCGACCCAGGTGGTGGGCCCATCCAGGCAATAGGCGTTGTTGTTACCTCCCTGGGTGCGCCACAGCTCGTCGCCGCCCGCGAACATGGGCACACCGCGCGAAACCAGCAGCGCGCCCATGAGCGCCCGGGCGGTGGCCTTGCGGGTGGCGACGGTGGCCGGGTCTTCGGTCTCCCCTTCCACGCCGTGGTTCATGGCGATCTCGCCGGCGTGCCCGTCGCGGTTCTCTTCGCCGTTGGCCTCGTTGTGCCGTCGCGCGTAGCTCACCAGATCGCGGAGCGTGAAACCGTCGTGCGCAGTGACGAAGTTCACCGAAGCGACTGCGCCGGCGCGCTTGCGGCCGAGCAAGTCGGCGGAGCCGGCCAGGCGCGAGGCCAGCACCCCCACGTTCCCGTGATCGCCGCGGAAGAAACCGCGCACGTCGTCGCGAAAACGGTCGTTCCACTCGGAGAAGCGCGGGGCGAACTGTCCGAGCGCGTAGCCGGCCACGTCCCATGGTTCCATGAGCAGCTTGCGCGTGCGCAGCACCGGGTCCTGCATCATGGCGCAGAAGAGTGCGGCGCGCGGGTCGAAGCCCAGGTCGGCGCGCCCCAAGGTGGCCCCCAGGTCGAAGCGGAAGCCGTCGATATGAAAGGTCTCCGCCAGGTAGCGCAGGCTGTCGGTGACCAGCGCGAGGGCGGTTGGATGCTCCACCCGCAGCGCATTGCCGCAGCCGGTGGGGTTGGCGTAGCGCCCGCCCTCGAGGCGGTAGTACGTGCGGTTGTCGAGGCCGCGAAACGAGAGCGTGGGCCCCAGCTCGTCGAGCTCTGCGGTATGGTTGTAGACGACATCGAGCACCACCTCGATGCCGCGCTGGTGAAAGGCCCGCACCATCCGCTTGAGCGAGGTCGCCGGGTCGTGCCCGGCGGGCGCATAGCGGCCTTCGAGCGCGAAGTACGAGAGCGGCGAGTAGCCCCAGAAGTTCGGCAGCCCCAGCCGCTGCAGGCGCGGCTCTACCCCCACGGCGTTCACCGGCAAGAGCTCCACCGCGGTGACGCCGATGCGCTCGAAGTGGTCGAGCAGCGCCGGGCTGGCCAGGCCCTCGAAGGTTCCCCGCAGGGGCGCCGGCACCTCCGGGTGGCGCATGGAAAATCCGCGGACGTGCAGCTCCTCCACCACCAGGTCTTCCCAGGCGAGGTTCGGGCGCGAGGCGCCGCCCCAGTCGAAGGCGTCGTCTCCGGTGACGATGCTGCGGGGTACGAAGGGCGCGCTGTCGACCGCACAGGCAGCCTGTCCCGCGAACGCATACACCGGACCGTGCGCGTCGAAGGTCCCCTCGAGGGCCCGCGCATAGGGGTCGAGCAGCAACTTTTTCGGATTGAACCAAAGGCCTTCGGCCGGCGTCCAGGTTCCGTGGGCGCGGTAGCCGTAGCGGGCCCCCGGGCCAATGCCTGCAACGTACACCGAGTGTACGCCGCCCCGCTGGCGAGTCATGGGCACCTGGGTCTCGCGACCCGCGCTGTCGAAGAGCGCCAATGTGAGGGCCTCGGCCTCCTCCGACGCCACCGCGAAGGTGGTCCCTCCGCCGCTCACGGTGGCCCCCAGCCCCGGCGCGATGGTCACGCGCGGCCCGTAGCCTGGAAGATCTTGTGAAGTGCCTGCACGCGGCTTCGGGTCTCGGCGTCGTCCTCCAGGTCTTCCAGCGGCATCGGCAGGCGCAGGCTCCAGTTGTGGGGACCCACCGTGCCCGGAATGTTCACGCGCGCGTGCTCGCCCAGCACCTCCTCGGCCAACATGAGCACGAGCGACGAGCCCGACTCCGCCAGCAGGTGGTACAGGCCCTCTTGGCGCAGCCGCTCCGGCGCGTCCGGAGGAAAGTGCGCCAGCGCCGCCAGCTCCGCCCGCTGCTCTTCCGGCAGCTCCGCCCACCAGAGGGTGATGGGCGGCGTGTCGTGGGTGCTGAAGGTGGCCACCGAGAGCGCGTCGAAGCCGCGAGGATCGTGGAATGCGTCGCGCCGCTCCCAGGGAATGACCTTGTAACCGGGCACGCCCATGCTCTTGAGCGAGCTGCGCACGAAGTCGGGGATGACGCCCAGGTCTTCGGCGATGAGCGCCTCGGGCCCCGCCTCTTCGATCATCACCCGCAGGATCTTCTCGCCCCGCGCCTGTTGCGCCTCCTCGGTGTCTACGTCGAAGCGCCCTTCGCGCGCGAGCGGCGGACGATTCCACAGCCACATGCGAAAGTAGCCGATGACGTGATCGAGCCGGAACGCGTCGTAGAGCGACGCTGCGCGGCGGGTGCGGGCCCGCAAGAACGCGAAGTCGTTTTCCTCCATGCGCGCCACATCGTAGGCCGGCAGCGACCAGTCCTGACCCTCGGCGGAGAACGGATCCGGCGGGCAGCCCAGGGAGATGTCGCGACGAAACTCGCGCTGGCGACCCCATACGTCGGCGCTCTCGGCGCCCACGATGAACGGCACGTCGCCCATCACCGAGACGCCCTCCCGGTGAAGCTCCGCCTTGGCGGCGCGCCACTGCCTTTCGGCGAAGAACTGCAGCACCTTCTGCTCGCGCACCGCCGCCGGGTCGGCCGTGGCCCCCGCCGGCCAGGTCTCCCAGCCGTGCCCCTGGTGGGCGTTCCAGAGCGCAACGTACCGCGTGAAGTCGTCGAGCCAGGCGCTCTCGCGCGCGGTGAAGGCGGCGTACTCCTCGGCGAGCGGGCCCCCGCTTCGGAGCGGCCCGTCGACGAACGCCGCGGTGAGGGCCGCCAGCGCTGCGCGCTTCAAGCGCCGCACTTTGGTGTATTCTACACGATTCAAGCGCCGAAGCTCCGCCAGCTCCGCTTCGCCCGAAGCGCCAATGGCCTCCCGCAGCAGTTCCGGCGTCGAGCCCGGCACCTGGCCAAGGGCGATGTACACCGGGTCGATGGCGAACGCCGTCCGGGCGCCGTAGGGGCTCGTTTCCTCGCCCCCAAGCTCGTGCGGGGGCAGCACCTGAAGCCAGGAGAACCCGGCGCTGCGGGCGAACCGGCCGGCCAGCGGAAGGTCCGCAATTTCGCCGATTCCCCAATCATGTCGAGTACGTAGGGAAAACAAAGGGAGAACCAACCCAGCGGCCCGCTTCATGCCCTCGATTGTGTCACAATTTCGCCTCGTTTCGGCGCGGGAACTCGGGGCCAGCGTTCGTGTCAGAATTCGCCGCATGTGGAAGTGGCTCGGCTTCGGTTCGATCTCGCTCGGCGCCCACGCGGCGCTGGCGACGCCGCTACTGGTGCTGGCCCTCATGTCGCGCTTCTGCAGCGCCCCGGCGCCCACCGCGCTTCACGGCGAGACCATCGACGTCGAACCCCTCGAGGTTGCCCAAACCGAGCAGGCGCCGGACAGCGACGGTCTCGAGGCGACCCCAGCGCCCGCCGACCCCGACCCCGCCAGCCCGACCCCCACCGACCTGGGCGATCTCCCGCAAAAGCCCGCCGCGATAGCCACCCTGCGGCGCCCTGCGGCGCCGCCCCGACCCGCGGCGAGCTCAGTCTCCGCCAGCGCCGGGAGCGTGGGGCCCACCGGCGGCGGCCTCTTCGGCGCGGTCGGCGAGCCGGGCGCCGTCGACCTCGCCACCGCCTTCGTGCGCGCCTTCCCCCAGGCGGCCAGCACCGATCCCATTTGGGCCAAGGCCGCCTTCGGCTCCGCCGGCACCATGGACGTGCTGCTCACGCTCGACGACAGCGGCCAGATCACCGGCGAAGAGCTGCGCGGCGGCGGGCCCGAGCTGCGCGCCGGCGCCACGCGCTCGCTCGCCCTCATCCGTCGCCGCAAGTTCACCGCCAAGGGCGCCCACACCCGGCTCCGGCTCACCGCTACCGTCTCGCACGACGACGTCCACGACGGGCTCCACGGCGACGTCTTCGCCATCGGAGGCTCCTTCGCCGGCCGCACCGGAAGCGCCTTCTTCGCCCTGGCGAGCGGCCGCCGAATCGACCTCTCCGTCACGACGCCGTGAATTTCGCCGATACCTTCGCGGGGCGGGCAGCGGGCGGGCTCATGAACAGAAGTTCATTCCGCGCGACCCGCCGCCCGCCGCGCTCGGTCTCGGCGAAATTCACGGGCGTCGTGGGGAGCCTCGACGCGGGTTTCGCGGGCGGCTCGCGCGGAGCTAGCGCCCCGAAGGGAGCGTGGCCAAAAACGCCCGTCTCCTACGGGGTGCGCTCGTAGATGTAGAGCTTGCCTTCGTGGAACTTGAGGCGGTAGCCGGCGGGGGCGGCGGCGAGGACGCGCGGCGGCGGGGCCCACATGAGCACGTGATCGAAGCGCGGCGTGGCGTCACGCCAGAACTCGTCCCAGCGGCGGTTCCATTCGGCGTTGCAGTCGTCGGTGACGATACCGAAGGCGCGCTCGGAGCCGCACATCCAGTTCTCGTTCCCCATGGTGGTGGGAAAGCTCTCGAGCACCAGGTGGTGAAAGCGCGCCGGCGGCGGATCGCGATACATGATGGGGAACGATCGCGAGTGCGCGAAGAGGAGCGGCGCGCTGGCGTTGCGCTCCACCACGTAGAACCCCCAGGCGTGGAGCAGGCTGCGGGTGTTCTCGCTGGTTTCCTTCCGCTGGAACACCAGGGGCAAGAGCCGCGCGCCTTCCGGCACCGCGTTCATGCCGGCGGTGAAGAGCTGCCGATCGCGGTCGAGGCGCACGAAGTCGACGCCCATGCCCAGCGAGTACGTGGCCGCGCCCACCAGCAAAAGCTGCTTCAGGCGCACCGGAATGTCGTCCGGAAGCCGCAGAAGCAGCGCCATCCAGATGTACGGGACGAAGCGCGAGCTCACGTGGAACCAGTTCGTGGTGGTGTAGGGCACGGCCAGGTAGAGACCCGTAAGGGCCATCAAGGCCACCGGACCGAAGAAGGTCGGCGACACTTTGCGCCAGCGGAGCAGGCCCCAGACGCCACCGATGATGGGGAGCGCGCTGGCGATGGAAAGCCACGTGAAGCCGGCGCACCACTCGGCCCACATGTTGTAGCCGAGCTCCCAGGGCGGAAGCAGCTCGTTGATCTCCACGTAGCCGCTCATGGCGCCGGTGGGCTCGGTCCAGTGGCGAACCACCGAGTACACGGTGAGGAGCGCCGCGGGTGCCAACGGCGCCGCGAGGCGTCGTGCGAGCCGCGAGATCTCGCGCCACTGCTGCGCCACGTGGATGGCGACGAGCATGTACGCGACGAGCAGCGAGAAGCCGTGCGCGTACCACGTGCACAACGAGAGCACGAGGATGCCCGCCGAGCGGCGCAGCGAGGGGGCCTCGAGCTGCCGACGAATCACCATGAGCAGCGCCAGCGAAAGCGGCACACCGAGGGCGAAGTCGAGCATGCCCTTGGAGACGAACCAGTTGTGGACCATGGGCCACACGAAGAAACTGGCGACGATCATCCGGCGGCGACCACCGAGCTCCAGGAAGAACCGCGGGTAGACGAACGCGCCTACAGCCAGGGTCCCCGCCGCGAAGAGCCGCGAGGCCAAGGCGAACCCGAAGACCTTGCCGCCGAAGTAGAGCCAGGCGAAGAGCGCAGCGTTGGTCTTGAAGAACCCGTTGGAGATGAACTCCGGGTACTTCTCCGCGTGTGTGAGAATGTGCGCGGCGGCCAGGTGGTTCGGGAGGTCTTGGTAGGGCGGTACCTCGGTGAGCAGCAGCGGCCACGCGCAACACACGAAAAGTGCGACGGAAATGGCCGAAGCCAGGGAAGTGTCGCTCTGTCCGATCGCGCGGATCCCTTCCACGAATCGGCGGAGCGATTGGCTGGAATCCGGAGTCGTCTCGAGCGGGGCTTCCCCCATCGAGCTCTGGCGACTCACCATGGCGACGTTGATCTTCTGCATCACACTCGAAATTCGCGTCCGCGGAACAGCTCGGACGAGAAGCAAAAGAAGGCCCAAAGACCCGGCACTTCCAGGATTCGCGACCTTAGCGCCCACTTGTGCAGGTGTCTACCATACACGGGGTGCTGGGAGGCCCGGCCACAGGGGTGATCGTCGAGTCGCGACGCGATGCCGCCCTCGCAAATATTGCGAGGTTTACGCAAGGCGCCGGACCACCGTTTTGCCGTCAATGCGCCTCGGCCCAGCTGAGCCCGTCGCCGACGTCGACCACCAGGGGAACGGAAAGCGAGGCCGCTTCCATCATGGCAGTGCGGATGCGTTCGCGCGCCTCCGGCACCTCGTCTACGGCGACCTCGAAGACCAGCTCGTCGTGGACCGTCAGCACCATGCGGGCCGAGGGCGTCGGCGGCGCCTCGCCGAGGCGCACCATCGCCACCTTGAGGATGTCGGCCGCGGTGCCCTGGATGGGCGTGTTCTTGGCCACCCGCTCCGCCTCGAAGCGGAGCCCGCGATTGGCCGAGTGAAGATTGGGCAAGAAGCGACGCCGGCCGAGCATGGTGCGGACGGCCTCGCCGCGGCGCGCGCCGTCGACGGTCCGCTCCATGAACGTTCGCACGCCCACGTAGCGCTCGAAGTAGGCGGCGATGAAGCGCGCCGCTTCGGCCCGAGGAATGCGCAGCTGCTTGCCGAGGGCCGAGTCGCCCATACCGTAGATGACGCCGAAGTTGATGGTCTTGGCGCGCCGGCGCATCTCTCCGGTGACCTCGGTCTTCGGAACCTCGAAAATCAGCGACGCGGTGTGGGTGTGCACGTCTTCGCTGCGCGAGAACGCCGCGCAGAGCTCTGGGTCCTGCGACAGATGCGCGAGCACCCGCAGCTCGATCTGCGAGTAGTCGGCGCTCACGATGCGCATGCCCGGCGGGGCCACGAAGGCGGCGCGGATCTCTTTGCCCACCTCGGTGCGAATGGGAATGTTCTGCAGGTTCGGGTCGGTCGACGAAAGGCGCCCAGTGGCCGCCACCGCTTGCTCGAAGCGGGTGTGAATGCGGCCGGTGCGCGCGTTCTTGGCGCGCGGGAGGGCGTCGAGGTACGTGCCCTTGAGCTTGTCGAGCTCGCGGAAGTCGCAGATGATCTGCGGCAGCTCGTGGAGCGTCGCCAGCTCTTCGAGCACCTCGGCGTCGGTGGAGCGGCCGCCTTTGGGTGTGCGCTTGAGCACCGGGAGCTTCAGATCGTCGAACAGAATCGTCTCCAGCTGGTCGCGGGAGCGGATCGAAAACTCGTGGCCCACCACGCGCTTGGCGTTGCCCTCGAGCGCGAGTAGCTCGGTCTCGAGGCGCGTGGAGGCGAGGACGAGCTTGTCGGTATCGACCAGCACGCCCCGCGCTTCCATGTCTGCCAGCACCCGCTCCAGGGGAAACTCCACGTCCTCGGCGAGCTTCGAAAGGCCTTCGGTCTCGAGGCGCGGCGACAGCGCCGTCGCCAACGCCACGCCGAGGGCAGCCCGCGGCCCGGCGATGTCCTTGGCGCGCTCGGTCTCCATCATCTCGAAGGGGTCGACGGCGCCCTTGCCCTTGCCCGTTCCCTTGCCGGTGCGCGCCGGCGTCTCGTGGGGGGTGAGCGGCAAGGCAGCCCCGAACTCTCGCTCCGCCAGGCTCCGCAGATCGTGCGGCGCTTCCGGGTCGAGCAGGTAGGTGGCGAGCAGCGCGTCGAAGCGCGGCCCCGCGAAGCGCACGCCGGCGCGCGCGAAGAGCACCTCCGCGAACTTCAGATCGTGACCGACCTTCATGACGTCGAGGTCGACGAGCGCCGGCCGGAGCAGCGAAACCACCTCTTCCCAGGCGATCTGCGGCGGCGCGCCGAGATACCGGTGCGAGACCGGCAAGTACGCGGCGGCTCCTTCGGTGGTCGCCAGCGCCACCCCCACCACCTCGGCGCGAATGGCCGAAGAATCGGTGCCGAATACATGGATCGCGAGCTTCTTGTCGCGCTGCGCCTGGGCCACCAGGGCGGTCACTTCTTGCTTGGTGGTGAGCAACGTGGCGGGCGTTACCGCGAAGGTGCGCGTGGGCTTGGGCGCCTCCGAAGGACGACCGCTGCCACCGCCACCGCCGCCCGCCGCACCGCCCAGCGAGTCCAGCAAGCGCGTGAACTCCAGCTCCGCGAAGAGGCGCCGGAGCTCGTCGACGTTGGCGCCGCCGTACTTGAGGTGCTCGCGATCCCAGGCGATGTCGCAGTCGCTCTTGAGCGTCACCAGCCGCTGCGAGATGCGGGCGTCGGCCTCGTTGTCACGGAGCGCGTCGCGGAGCTTCGCGCGCTTGATGTCGTCGAGGTGCGCGTACACGGCCTCCAGCGTCTCGTACTGGTTCAAGAGATCGCTGGCGGTCTTGGGGCCCACGCTGGGTACCCCAGGCACGTTGTCGGAGGTGTCGCCGGTGAGCGCGAGAAAGTCGCGCAGGCGGCTGGGCACCACGCCGAACTTCTCCTTCACCTCGTCGGGGCCGTACACGCGATCGCGCATGGAGTCCCAGAGCACCACGCGATCGTCGCCATCGCGCACGAGCTGCATGAGGTCCTTGTCGGCGCTGACGATCACCACCCGCACGCCGGGGTCTTGCACGGCGCGGCCCACCACCGAGGCAATGACGTCGTCGGCCTCGACGCCATCCTCCTGGTACACCGGCACGTTGTAGGCGCGGACGATCTCCTCGCAGCGGCCCATCTGCTGCTTCAGGTCCGGCGGCGGCGGCGGTCGGTTGGCCTTGTAGCGATCGTCGATGGCCTTGCGAAAGTTCGGCACCCGCGAATCCATGGCCACCGCGAACATGTCGGGCTTTCGCCCGTTCACGATCTTCTGCAGCATGTTCACGGTGCCCATCACCGCGTGGGTGGGCTCCCCCTTGGACGACGAGAGGGGGGCGATGGCGTGGTAGGCGCGGAACACGTATCCGGAGAGGTCTACCAGGTAAAGAACGCCCGATTCCCCGGGCTTCGGCAGGCGAGCGGCGGTCATGGGCAACCCCCTTTATCACCGGTCTCGCCCCGCAGGGTCGGATCCGTGGAGCCCGCGTTTCCGCCGAGGGCGGAACAGCCCGAGGCACCGCGTTGAACGAAACGGTGCCGGCCGCCGTCCAAGGTTCGTGCCCTTTCCTCGACACACCTCCCACGAGCGGTTAGGCTCGATGCGACGCGGGGCCAGGTCCTAGGGCCGCCACGCGCAATTTCCCGGCGTGCATTTGCTTACCCCCATGGCCACGAGCGACATCCCCAGCACCGAGATCATCGACGGCAAGTACCGTCTCATCCGCCTCATCGGTCGAGGCGGCATGGGCTCGGTGTGGGAGGGCCAGCACATCCAGCTGGGCCGCCGGGTCGCCATCAAGTTCATCGAGGCCGACCACGCCAACAGCGCCGAGGCGGTGGCCCGCTTCGACAACGAGGCCAAGGCCGCCGCGGCCATCCAGTCGAAGTACGCCATCTCGATCGAGCACCACGGCGTCACGCCCGACGGCCGGCCCTTCATCGTCATGGAGTTCCTCTCCGGCGAGCCCCTCGACAAGCGCCTGGAAAAGTTCGGACGCCTCTCGCTGCAAGACACGGCGCGCATCATCCAGCAGGTCTCCCGCGGCCTCGCCAAGGCGCACGAACGCGGCATCATTCACCGCGATTTGAAGCCCGAGAACATCTTTCTCGTGGCCGACGAAGAAGACGGCGGCGAGATCGCCAAGGTCCTCGACTTTGGCATCGCCAAGATCAAGACCGACGGCCTCAGCATCTCCAACAACACCCGCACTGGCGCCATTCTTGGCACGCCCTACTTCATGTCGCCGGAGCAGGCGCGGGGCCTGCGCGATATCGACCATCGAGCCGACATCTGGTCGCTCGGCGTCATCGCGTATCGGTGCATCACCGGAAAGCTGCCCTTCGATGGCGAGTCGGTGGGCGATCTACTGGTAAAAATCTGCGTGGCGCCGTTGCCCAAGCCGTCGCTGCTGGTTCCGACGCTGCCGCAGACCTTCGACGCGTGGTTCGCGCGGGCCCTCGAGCGAGAGCCGGCGGCGCGCTTTCCCAACGTTTCCGAGGCGGCCCAGGCGTTGGCAGAGTGCGCCGGCATCACCGTTCGCCGGAGCCACAACAACCCCCTGCCCGCGGCCATGCCGCCCAGCGCGCATACGGCCGGCCTGGTCCCCCCCACCACTCCCTCGCCCGGGCAAGGCGCGTATGGAACGCCGCCGCCGGGCTACCCCTACCCCGGCGCAACGCCGGCGCCGTACAGCGGAACGCCGCTCCCGTACAAGCACGCGGTCACCTCCGCCGGCCTCAGCACCTCCACCACCAACCTGCAGACCACCAAGGCTCGCGGCCGCGGCATCCTCTTCGCGCTGGCCGCCATCTTCGTGCTGCTCGGCGCGGGCGCCACGGTGTTCGGGTACCTCGCCTTCTTCCGAAAGCCAGCGGTCGAGACGCCTGCGGTCCTCGCGTCCACGCCGCCCGCCGGCATCTCGAGCTCCGCGGAGCCCACCGCCTCGCTCGCGCTCCTCGCGCCAGACCCCACGCTCTCGGTGCGGCGACCCGGCACGGGAACCGGACCCGCGGTGTACATCAAGCCCGGCACCAAGCCCACCGCCTCCACGTCGGCCGCGGTGAAGCCTACGGCGTCGGTCACGGCCGTCGTGCCTCCGATTCCCGTGAAGCCCGCCACGACGCGGGATTCCAACCCCAGCGGCCTCTGATCCGCGGAAATTGCGCCCGCGCGGGCTGCGGCGAAACTCCCACCTTTCGGCGGCCGGCGCTGGCGGAGTATAGTCTTGCCTGAAGTGTCTCGCGAGTGAATGCGGGACCTCCCTCGAGCCGTCCAAGGCTCGAGACCTTGTTTCGGAGTTTCTGAACATAGGGTGACCCATGCGACGACTTACCTTTGCCTTGATATGCCTTCTCTCCGCGCCGCTCGTCCTGAGCGCCGCATCCCCTGCCCACGCGCAGCAACCCACCACCGAAGAGGCTCGCCGTAGCGCCGCGCGCGTGCTCTTCAACGACGGCCTCGCGCTCCAGGAAAAGGGCGAGTACGCCCGGGCCCTCGAGAAGTTCGAAGGCGCCAACAAGTACTTCCCGGCGCCCACCATCACGCTCCACATGGCCCAGTGCCAGGCGAATCTGGGCAAGCTGGTGGAGGCCGCAGAAACGTACCGGGTGCTCGAGCGCACGCCCAAGCAAGACAACTGGCCGCCGCAGTTTCTCCAAGCGAAGGAGCAAGGCCGCGCGGAGCTCGCGCAGGTGGACGCGCGAACCCCCAAGCTGCTCATCGACGTCGATCCCCATCCGCCGGGGATTCGCCTGCAGTTCGACGGCGCAGAGTTCGACCCGGTTTTTCTCGGCGTATCGCGGCCGGTGAATCCCGGTAAGCACCGCATCGTGGCCTTCGCCCCGGGCTTCGCCACCGCCGACCAAGCTGTCGATATCGCCGAGAAGGAATCCAAGAAGCAGCTGGTAAAACTGGCCGCTTCGGGCGCCGGCGGCGGCGCCGTCCTCCCGCCGGGCCCCGCAGCCGGGCCAGGCACCGGAGCGGGAACCGCCGACCCCAACGCGGGCGCCGCGGTGAACATCCCCTACAACAACGTACCGCAGCCGATCGTCACCAACCAGGAAGCCACGACCGCTCTCTATGGCTCGGTGGACCTGGGCTACGAGTTCGTCAGCGGCAAGGTGCCGAACCAGAGGACTCCGAACACCTTCGAGCTCCGGCCCCTCAGCGATATCGCATCCAACGGCTTCGCCATGGCCCTGGGGCTGGGCATTCGTCTCCGTAACCTGCTCATCGGCGCCCTGTACCAGGGCTCCATCATCAGCAAGGGCTCCACCAACAACGCCGCCTACACGCACTTCATCGGCGCGCAGCTCGGCTACCTCACGCGCACCGACGGCGTCGGCCTCTGGCTCGAGCTCGGCGCGGGCGCACGCATCTTTTCCTTCGACAGCCCCGTCGTGAACGATCCTGCTTCGCTCACCGGCCTCGAGGTCCTCGGCGGCATCGGCCTGAGCATTCGCCTCGCGCGCGGCATTCGCATCATCCCGAAGGTGACCCTGAGCTTCGGCACCACCACCGCCACCGGTACCACCGGCACCGGCATCGGCTCTTTCGAGACCTCGGAGACCGGCGGACACACCCTGTTCGGGCTCGCGGTGGGCGGTCAGTTCGACATCGTCGCGCTGAGCAAACCGCCGGCGCCGCCGCCTCCCCCGGCGACCGCGCCGCGCTGACGCGGGCTCACGGGCTCACGGGCTCACGGCGTCCTGGGTGAACGGGCGCCCGGCCTCGGACTCTTGCATGCGGCCGGCGATCCAGTCGTGGTACCCAGCCACGTCGCCGGTCACCTGCACCAACAAGTCGCCACTGGTGACCGCAAGGATGGAGCGGGTGCCGAAGACGAAGTGCGGCCCGCCCGAGTCGCCCGGGCAGGTCACCGTGGCGAAGACGCGCCGGGCCGCGGCGATGGTCAGCTTGCGCTTGTGGTAGTCGAGGCTTTCTGCGCACTTGCGACCAAAGCGCCCGTAGCCATAGATGGTGCGGTCGCCAGAGGACGGCACCGCGGTGGCGATGGTGGCCGGCGTGATGCCGGTGAGGGGGGTGTCGAGATGCAGGATGGCGATGTCCTTCTCGCCGGGGATCGACCCCGGCACCCGGAGGCGCGCGCAGGTGTGGTACGCGGCCTTTTTCCATGCGGCCCGAGCGCCGCCCTGGCCGGAGGTGTCGACGAAGAACGAGCCCTGGCAGGTGTTGCTGCTGCCGGTGGGAACCACCGCGCAGTGCGAAGCCGTGATGACCGTCTGGGGTCCCACCAGCGTTGCGGTGCAGAGGGTGGTCTTGGTGCCATCGAACTGTTCGGTGCGCCCTACCTCCGGGTGCTCGCCGTCGGCCATCTCGAAGCTGCGCAAGTCGTCCAACGCTTCCTCGGGCGCCCCTGCGTCTGCCGCGCAACCGCTCGAAAACACCATCAGAAGCCCACCGAGCGCCAGGAGGTTTCGCATGTCATTCGGTATACGTTGGCACCAAGTGCCAGTCAATGGCGCCCATGTAGGTTTCCGTTGTAGTTGCCCCTTCGACATCGCTATACTATTGGAATAGTTCGGTAAATTGCGCCACAAGCGTGACAATCGAGTGCAACGAATTACAAGTGGGTGACATAGGGGGATACGTAGGGTGCTTATCTCCAGGACATGCAGAGCGCTCTGTGCGTGTTGTATTTTGCGGTCCTCATCTGCCTGGCCATGTACGGCCTGCATCGATCCCACCTGGTCATCACCTGCCTTCGGTACGGCAAGCGCCTTAAGGAGCTCGCCGAAGGGGTTCCGCCGCTGGCCGACGACGTCACCGACGTCCCGATGGTGACCATCCAGCTGCCGCTCTACAACGAGGCCACCGTCGCCGAGCGCTTGCTCGACCACGTGGCGAGCATTCAGTACCCGCGCGATCGCCTGGAAATCCAGGTCCTCGACGACTCCACCGACGAGACCCGCCTGCTCGTGCGCAACTACGTCGAAAAGCTCAAGGATACGGGCCTCGACATCGTCTACATCCACCGCGTAGACCGCACCGGATACAAGGCCGGCGCCCTCGACGCGGGCCTCAAGGTGGCCAAGGGCGAGCTCATCGCCATCTTCGACGCCGACTTCCTGCCGCAGCCTGACTTCCTACGCGCCCTGGTTCCGCACTTCATGGTCGACCCGAAGGTCGGCATGGTGCAGGCCCGCTGGGGTCACCTCAATCGTCACCAGTCGCTCCTCACCAAGGTGCAGGCGCTCATGCTCGACGGTCACCACCTGGTGGAAAACCGCGCGCGCGCCGCCGCCGGCTGGCTCTTCAACTTCTCCGGCACCGGCGGCATGTGGCATCGCCAGGCGATCGCCGACGCGGGCGGCTGGGAGCACGACACCCTGACCGAGGATCTCGACCTCTCCTACCGCGCGCAAATGGCCGGCTGGCGCTTCGTGTACCGCGAGAACGTGGTGACGCCGGCGGAGCTCCCGGAAGACGTGAGCGCCCTCCGCGCGCAGCAGTTCCGCTGGGCGAAGGGCACGGTGCAGACCTCACGGAAGCTCCTGAAGCGCGTCCTCACGGCCAAGAACCTCACGGTTTCGCAGCGCATCGAGGCGTTCTTCCACATGACGCCGCACTTCGCGTATCCGCTCATGGTGCTGCTCAGCGTGCTGCTCTTGCCGGCGCTCATCCTCATGCCCGCCTCCACCGATCCGCGCATCATGCTCGCGGTCGACCTGCCGCTCTGCATCGGTACCACCGGCTCGCTCGCCGCCTTCTACGCCACCGCCGAAGTGGCGCAGGGTCGCTCCCGCTGGGACGCGCTCCGGCAGCTTCCTTCGCTCCTCGCGCTCGGCGCGGGTCTGGCGCCGCACCTTTCGCGCGCGGTGTTCGAGGGCCTTGGCTCCATGTCCGGCGAGTTCGTGCGCACCCCCAAGGCCGGCAACGGAGCAGGCCGCTACCGGGCGCGCGCCGACCTTCCGCTCATCGAGATTGCGCTCTGCCTGGTCTCGGTCGCGAGCACCGTCGCGTCCCTCGAGACCGGCCACTGGTTCGCCACTCCGTTCGCGACGCTCTTCGCGGTGGGCTACGGCTACGTCGCGCTCCTGGTCGTGTCGGAGCAGGCTTCCCGTCGCAAGGCCGTCGATCTTGGCATCGTGAAGGATAGCCTTCCGCCGCCCGCCCCGGCCGGCGAAGTGGTGGCCCGCGACAACCTGGCCGCCTGATCGGCCGACCCTGCGCGCATGCGAAGGTGGCGTATCGACGCCGCCTTCGCGCTTTTTGTGGGTCGAAATTCCAGTCGAGCCCGGGATCGCCGCTTTTTGCCGGCTTTTTGCCCATATTTATGAGGCTTTACCTATGGACGACGTTCGTGCATCCTTCAATCTGAAGGATTTCGCATAGGAGCGGAGCTCATGACCAAGGCGGAGATCGTTCAGGCCCTCTACGACCGCGTCGGTGGCTTCTCCAAGAAGGAGTCGGCCGACATGGTGGACCTCGTCTTCGACATGATGAAGGAGACGCTGGGACGCGGAGAGAAGATCAAGATCAGTGGCTTCGGCAACTTCGTCCTCCGAGACAAGCGCCAGCGCCCGGGTCGGAATCCGCAGACCGGAGACCCCATCAAGATCAGCGAGCGGCGGGTTCTGACATTCAAGGCGAGCCAGATCTTGAAACAGGCGCTGAACCCCCAGAAGGGCGCAGCTCCTGCGGCTTTGTCGGCCAGCGGCGTCGCGACCTCGGCGGCAAGTCCCAGCAACGGCGCGGCCACGACCAACGGCGCGCCCGCTTCGCCCGCCACGCCCGCCACGCCCGCCACGCCCGCCACGCCCATGGCCGCCGCCCCGGCGGAAGCCAACAAAGAGTCCTGACCCGTGTCGCCGCGTGATCCGGCACTGCCGCCGAAGCCCTATTTTCGCATCGGCGAAGTGTCGCACCTCGTGGGCGTCGAGCCCCACGTGCTTCGCTACTGGGAGCGAGAGTTTCGCTCCATCCGGCCCACGAAGAGCGCCAAGGGGCAGCGGGTGTACTCCCAGCGCGATGTGGAGAAGCTGCTGCGCGTTCGCGAACTGCTCTACACCCAGGGCTTCACCATCGCGGGCGCCAAAAAGCAGCTGCAAGACGCGACGCGGGCGCTCATCCACGAAGGGCCCGTGCGGGAACGCGAGGCCGCGCAGTCGCCGGCGCTTGCCCGCGGGCCCGCGAAGGTGCCCGCGCTCGAGAGCCCGAGCCCGGCGACGCCACAGATCCGCCCCGTTGCCGTGGAAGTCTCGCCGGCGCCGCCGCGCCCGCTCCCTCGCGCGACGCGCGCCGAGAGTCGTCCGCTAGGCGGTCCTCGCAAAGAGCTCGTGCTCTTGCGAGAGGAAATCGAAGCGCTTCTGTGCGAGCTCTCGGAGTAGTCGCGGTCGAGGTCCCGGCCGGCTGGGGCGAGCGCAGCGGCGAAGGTCCGGCCGTCGCGGGCGGCGCCCGGCAAACGCTCTGGAAGCAGTACGAAGGGCCTGCGGGCGAAGGAGAGCTGGCGGTCGGCTGCTACGCCGTGCCCCTCCCCTTCCACGCCGACGAGCTCGAGCCGATCATCCTGGAGCGCCTCCACATCACGGCGGAGCGCACCGAGGTCGCCGGGCGAATCCAGGGCCACTGGCGCTACGAATTTCCCGAGAGCCACGGGTTCGCGCGGACGCGCGCCATGCACGTGGGCCCGGCCGCGGGCGCCACCGGAGACGAAGCCGTCGAGCTCGATCTGTACGGCTTCGACGCATCGGGGACGCTGCAAGGATGCTTCGTTGTTTGCCGCGGCGCGTGCGAGGGCCGCGCCGAGCTCACGGTGCCCCTCATCACACCGCCGGCGCCGGGTCGCGTGGGCGCCGTGGTGCTCTACGGAGCCCGTCACCCGGATCACGCCGCGCTCACTTTCCTCGCCCTGGTGGCCGCGGTCGCGGGCCTCCTCATTGCCACCCGAAAGCGGCCCAGGCGCCGGAAGTAGGCCGACGCGGCATCCCGCAGGTGCGGCCGACGACGCCGCGAAGTCCTGTCGAGGACAAAACACCCGTCACCTACGAGTCTGGTGTTTTTCGTGAGCCAGGTAATTCTTCCGCTTCGGGAGACTGCGCTGCGGCCGAGAGCGCCCAGCAGAGACTGAGTGTTTTTCGTCAAGACCGAGGGAGGCGCGTTCGCTGGGGGCAGCACGCGGAACGAACTCCTGTTCGTGAGGACGGGAGGCGCCGGCATACCCGAAGGTATTGACGAAAAACACCAGTCTCCTAGAGCCTTGCTTACTTCGCTGCGGATGCGTGTTAGAAGGCCGTCAAGATGGCTCATCTTTCGAGGCTTTACCCAATCCTCGCGGTAACTTGCACGCTTGCTTTGCCGCGCCTTGCGTGGGCCGACGATCCGCCGCCCGCGGCCGATCCAACCGCACCGCCGGCGCCCGCGCCGAAGACGCCGCGCGTGAATTTGCTGCCCAGCGAACCGGCCCGCGCCGTTCTCCCGACCGCCGACGGCACCAAGCCGCTCACCGTCGACCCGGCGAAAGACGAGCAGAAGCTCGCGACCCAAGGCGCCGAGCGACCGCGCCTCGATGCATCGGTGGGCGCTGCACCTTCGCTCGTCTACAGCGAAGACTGGTGGAGCCACACCCGGCCGGTGCTCGAGCTGCACGGGTACTTCCGCACCCGCGGCGAGCTCCTCCACAACTTTTTTCTCGGTCGCCGCGACGACCCGAGCACCGCGCCCTACCTCTACCCGCAGCCGCTCGACAACTCGTACAGCACGCTGACCAACAACGGCAGCCGCAGCGTCAACCTCTGCGGCAGCGCCGACGGCAACGGCAAGTACGAGCAGTGCGCCGACAAATCGCAGGCCTCCGCGAACATGCGCCTGCGCCTCAACCCAGAGCTGCACATCTCCGACAACCTGCGCGTCATGGCGCAGATCGACGCGCTCGACAACCTGGTGCTGGGCTCCACGCCCGACAGCTACGCCACCGGCAGCGCGCTCAAAGGCAACGCCAACGCCCGCGACTCCATCGAGAGCCAGTCGCAGGGCGCGCCCACCGCGGGCGTCAACGGCACCCGCAACAGCATCGACGTCAAGCGCGCCTGGGCCGAGTACCTCACGCCCGTGGGGCAGCTCCGCTTCGGTCGCATGCCGTTCCACTGGGGCCTTGGCATGCTCTACAACGCCGGCGACGGCGTCGATCAAGACTACCAGACCAACGTCGACCGCATTCAGTTCGTGTCCGGCATCCGGTCTCTCGATCTCTACTTCGGCGGCTCATGGGACTTCGTCTCCACCGGGCCCACCGACGCCAACGCGTACTCGGTGTACGGCGGGCAGCCGGTCAACACCGCCAACCGCGCCAACGTCGGCCAGTGGCAGATGTTCGCTGCGCGCCGCACCAACCCCGAAGTGCAGCGCCTCTCGCTCAGCCGCGGCGACATTGTCATCAATGGCGGCGCCCTGGGCACCCTGCGCACGCAGGAGCTCGACATTCCCACGGGCAAGACCGTCGACATCACCACCGCAAACTTCAACTACGAGCGCCGCGGCGCCACGCTGGTGACGCCCGACCTCTGGGTGCAGTTCTTGTGGCGCAAGCTCCGCATCGAGGCGGAAGCGGCGATGGTGGTCGGCTCGGTGGACCAAACCTCGGTCAGCACCGACCCCAAGAACAAGGTCGACGTGCTCATGGCCGGCGGCGCCCTCGAGGCCGACTTCCGCGCCATCGACGACAAGCTCCGCATCGCCTTCGGCACCGGCTTCGCCAGCGGCGACCCTGGCGTGCTCACGCTCAACCCCGGCAACAACCGCCTCACGCACGGCCAGGGCAAGATCTCCATGTTCCGGTTCAACCCGGCGTACAACGTGGACCTCATCCTGCACCGCCGCATCCTGCAACGCGTGCAAGGTACCTACTATTTCAGGCCCAGCGTCGACTACGACTTCATCCGCAACCCCGCCGGCCAGAAGTTCGGCGGCTCGGCCGCCATCATCTGGACCCGCGCCAGCGAGTTCGTGCAGACCCCCGGCCACGCGCGCGACCTGGGCGTAGAGCTCAACCTTTCGCTGTACTATCAGGCGAAAGACGGCAGCCTCAACGACGACCCCACCAAGATGGGCGGGTTCTACGCGATGCTTCAGTACGGCGTGCTCTTCCCGCTAAGCGGCTTCGACTACTCGCCGCAAGAGAAGGCGCAAGCCAACAACCAGAACGTCGACACCTCGAGCGCGCAGACGGTCCGCCTGCACCTCGGCGTGGTCTTTTAGCGCTCGCTCGTTGATGTGCGCGTAGACACTTTCTCGTACCACCTCGACGAGAGCCTCATCGCCAGCGAACCTTCGAGTGCCCGCGACGGCGCTCGGCTTCTCTCGGCGCTCGGAGATTCACCGGCCGACAGGCACATCGTGGAGCTCCCCGCGCTGCTCCCGGAGGGCGCGCTCGTTCTCGTGAACGACACGCGCGTGGTGCCGGCGCGGCTGCTCGGGCACAAGCGCGGCTCCGGAGGCCGCGCCGAAATCTTCCTCGTGCGCCGCGACGACGAGGCCCACGACGACAAGGACGGCGAGCGCTGGCTGGCGCTCGGACGCGCTTCCAAGGCCCTGAAGCCTGGGGCGTTCGTCGACGTCGGCCCCATCGCCGCCGAGGTCCTGGACAAGCGCGACGACGGCACCCTGGTCGTGCGGCTCAGCGTCTTGGACGGCGATCGCACAGGAGGCGCGAGCCTGCGCGACGCCCTCGAGGCGCACGGCCACATGCCGCTCCCGCCGTACATCCGGCGCCCCGACGTCGCCAGCGATCGCACCCGCTACCAGACGGTGTTCGCGAAACACGACGGAGCGGTGGCGGCGCCCACCGCGGGCCTCCATCTCACCGAAGCGCTCCTCGGCGCGATGACCGCGCGAGGAATGGAGATCGCACCGGTCACGCTGCACGTGGGACTCGGCACGTTCCAGCCGGTGACGGTGGCAGACCTCGACGATCACCCGATGCACACCGAGCGCTACGCGATCCCCGAGTCGACCGCGCGCGCCATCGAGGGCGCACGGGCCGCGCGCCGTCCCATCGTCGCCATCGGCACCACGGTGGTGCGCGCGGTGGAGAGCGCCGCCGCCGAGGGGCCGCTGCGCGCGGGCACCGGCGAGACGCGCTTGCTGATCCAGCCCGGCTACGCGTTCCGGGTGGTAGACGTGCTCCTCACGAACTTCCACTTGCCGCAGTCGACGCTGCTGGCGCTGGTGTGCGCGTTCGGCGGGCAGCAACGCGTGCTCGACCTCTATGCCCACGCCACCGCCGGGCGCTACCGCTTCTTTTCCTATGGAGACGCCATGCTCATCGATCGAAGGGCCCGATGAAACCCGGAGCCAGCGGATTCTCCTACGAGGTCACGGCGCAGGATGGCAACGCGCGGCAGAGCGTCCTCACCACGCCCCATGCGGTGGTGCCGCTGCCCACCTTCATGCCGGTGGGCACCCAGGGCAGCGTGAAGACCTTGAGCCCGGACGAGGTCGCCAGCACCGGCGCGCGCATCGTCCTCGGCAACACGTATCACCTGTGGCTGCGGCCGGGCGAGGCGGCGCTGGAGCGCTTCGGCGGTCTGCACGCGTTCTCCAGGTGGCCCCACGCGATGCTCACCGACTCCGGCGGCTTCCAGGCGTTCTCCCTGGGCGAGCGCAAGGGCGAGGGCAAGAGCTCGCTGGTAAAAATCACCGAAGAGGGCATCGCCTTTCGCTCCCATCTCGACGGGGAGAAGCGCTTCCTTTCGCCGGAAGAAGCGGTGCGCGTACAGGGCTGCATCGGCGCCGACATCCAGATGCAGCTCGATATCTGTCCGCAGGGCCAGGCCGATCGCTCCACCGTGGAGCGCGCCGTGGCCCAGACCACCCGCTGGGCGAAACGTGCGCTCGCGGCGCCGCGGCCGGCTGCCCAGGCGCTCTTCGGAATCGTGCAGGGTGCATGTTTTCCCGACCTGCGGCGGGCCCACGCCGCCGAGCTCTCGGAGCTCCCTTTCGACGGCCTGGCGCTGGGCGGCTTCAGCGTGGGCGAGCCCATCGAGAAGATGCACGAGACCCTGGCCGAGGTCACCACCGCCCTCGACCCCGAGCGCCCGCGGTACCTCATGGGCGTCGGAACGCCGAAGGATCTGCTCATCAGCATCGAGCAAGGCGTCGACATGTTCGACTGCGTCCTTCCCACCCGAAACGCGCGCAACGGCCAGGCCCTCACCCGCAAGGGGCGCATCGTCATCAAGCAGGCGCGGTACAAAGACGACCCCCGCCCGATCGACGAGACGTGCACCTGCTACGCCTGCGCCCGGGGCTTCTCCCGCGCCTACCTTCGGCACCTGTACATCGCCTCCGAGCTCCTGGTGCTGCGGCTCATCTCCCTGCACAACCTGCATTTTTACGGGTGGCTCATGGCCGGCGCCCGGGAAGCCATCGGGCAAGGCGCATTTGCCGCCTACAAGCGCGAAAGGCTCGCCGAGCTGGCGGAGGCCGACGCGCCGGAGCAGCGAACCCTTGCGGCTCTGAAAGAGTAGCTTCCGGGCCACGGAAGAGCGTACGATCGCGCTCGGGCATGACCGACCGAAAGCAGCTCGGAAAGATCCTCCTCAAGCGCAAGCTGATTTCTCCCGAGGAGCTGGAGCGGGCGCTCACGTCGCAGAAGTCGGCGCCGCCGGGCGCCATGAAGCCGCTCGCCTCGGTGCTCATGGAGTCCGGGAGCATCACCGAGCTCGAGGCGCTCAAGGGCCTCTCCGAGCAGTTCGGCGTCCCGGGCCTCGAGCTTTCGCAGATCGCCATCGACCTCGCACACCTCGACTTCGTGCCCCGGGAGGTGGCCGAAGAGCGGCAGATGCTTCCGGTGCTGGTCCACGAAGACCAGCTCTTCCTCGCCATGGCGAATCCTACCGACCAGCGCGCCATCGACGAGCTCGAGTTCGTCACCGGCCGCAAGGTGCGGCCCTACATTGCCCTCACCGCGGCCCTCGAGGTCGCCACCCGGCGCGCCTACGACGCCAAGGAAGCGGGGCGCCGCCACTACTTCGGCCCCAATGTGCCCGAAGACACGAAGCGGCAGCTGCTCGGCACCTATGGAAACGTGGCGCGCGCTTCGGTCCCGCCGCCGGAGGCGGAGAGCTTCGACCTCGCGAGCGACAGCGCGGCGCGCGGGTCAGGCGCCGGCCATGAGCCGCGCGAACCCGAAGCGAGCCCGCATGCAGCCTCCCTCGGCACGCTCGGGCCTGGCGACTGGTCGAGCGTCGCGTCGCTCCCGCAAGAAGAGCCCAAGCGTCCCCGCACCAGCGGCCGCACCATCCTGGTCGTCGACGACGAGGACGACATTCGCAAGCTCCTGGTGCGCGTGCTCAAGAACGAGGGGCACATCGTCATCGAGGCGACCCGCGGGCTCGAAGCCCTGGAGCGCGTGAAGGAGCACATGCCGGACCTCATCGTCCTCGACGCCATGCTGCCGGAGCTTCACGGCTTCGAGATCGCACGGCGCCTGAAGTCGAGCGAGAAATACGGCGGCATTCCCATCTTGCTCGTGAGTGCAGTGCACCGCGGCTGGCGCGTCGCCGAAGACGCCAAAAGCAACCTCAAGATCGACGAGTATCTCGAGAAGCCGTTCAAGATCTCCGACGTGACCGCGGCGGTGGCGCGGCTGCTCACGAAGGAAGAAAAGACCTCACGCGATCCCGAGGAGCTCGCCGACGAGGCCAGGCGCCTGCTCGAGGAGGGCGTGCTCGCGTACCGCGAGGGCGACATGAAGCGCGCCACCGTGGCCCTTCGCCGCGCCACCGAGGTAGACCCCCTGGCGTTCCGCGCGCGCTACCACCTGGGGCTCCTCTACGCCAAGGTCGGCCAGCTCTTCGAGGGCATCAGCGAGCTCGAGCGTGCGATCGAGCTTCATCCAAAATCCTTTGCGGCTTTGAAGAATCTCGCCGTTCTGTACGAGCAGGCTGGATTCCGAAACAAAGCCGTCGAGGTGTGGGAGCGATGCGTACAGGCCACGGCCGACACGACCGTACAGAGGGAGATTCGGGAGCACCTGCTGCAGCTGCTCTGAAGCTCCGGCTGCCGTCCAAGCCCCCGAGGGGAATCCTTGTTCAGGACTGTTCGCGCGCGTATGATGTGGGGGAGGCGAAGCACGTGAAGTTCCTCTGCGACCAGTGCAAGGCGAAGTATCAAATTGCGGACGACAAGGTCGCCGGCAAAACGGTCCGCATGAAGTGCCGCAAGTGCGGCCACGTCATCGAGATTCGCGCTGCCGTGACGGAGTCGAGCTCGGCCAGCGAAAGGCCAGCCGCGCCCGCAGCGAGCTCGCCGCTCGCCGCGCGAAGGCCCGCACCGCCGCAGCCGCGCCGCGACGCGCTCACCAGCGCGATGCAGAAGAACATCGCTTCACCCGAGGTCGACTCGAGCGGGGGCGACCCTAGCGCGCCCGACGAATGGTACGTGGCCATCAACGGCGTGCCGGTGGGCCCCATCGGCATCTCGGAGCTTCGCCGCAAGTCGGCCAGCGGGAGCGTCACCGACGCCTCCCTGGTGTGGCGCGAAGGCCTCGAAGAATGGCGTCCGCTGCGCACCATCACCGAGCTCGCCGCCCTGGTGCGCGACGCCGCGAGCAGCCTTCCGCCGCGCGCCCCGTCGCGTCCTGCGCCGCCGCCCCGCGCATCGCTGCGGGCCCCTGCGCCGCAGCCGGGGCCAAGCATCGGCGGGCCCGCCATGCGCCCGCCGAGCCCGCCCGCGCGGAGCAACGTCATTCCGCTCCGCAGCGATCGGCCGGCTGCTTCGCTCAATGTCGGCGGCGCCGTGGCGGCCATGCAGGCCTCGCCGGATCCGTTCGCCACGAGCCCGCTCCCGCCGATCGCTGCCGACCCCTTCGCGTTGCCGCCTCCGGCAGCCATGCCTGGGTACTTCGGCGCTTCGGAGCGCGCGCCCGAGCCCATGCAGGGCTACGCGCCTGCGCCCGACCCGTTCGCAATTCCCCCGGCGCCGCGCGTCTCCGCCGACCTCGGTCGCGCCTCCATGGCATCGATCATGGTCCCCGCGAAGAAGCCGTTCCCCTGGGGTCCGGTGTCGATGCTCGCGGCGGCCATCGCCTTCGGCATCACCGCGGGCGTGGTCTTCTTCCTCAAGAAGGACACGCCGCAGATCGTCATCCAGACGGTGCCCGGTCCGGTGCAAACCGTCATGGGCGATCCGCACGGCAACATTCCCCTTCCTTCCACCGTCGACACGACCACGCCGGTCGCGTCGGCATCCGGCAAGGCCACGGGCGGGCCCATCGCGGCGGCCGGCCCACGTCCGTCGGCAACCGCCACCACCGGCGGCGCAGCCGACCTCAAAGGGCTCGGGCTCGGGCTCGGTGGCACGGGTCCTTCCGGCCCGGCGGGCTCCAGCGCACCGGGCGGCAGCGGCCCCGGCGGCAGCCTCAGCGAGGCCGACGTGCAGCGCACCGTCAGCAGCTACACCCCAGGCGTCAAGCGCAAGTGCTGGGACACGGCGCCCCCGGGCACCACCAGCGTGAACGTCATGGCGAACATCAGCGTCGGTGCCGACGGCAGCGTGCAGGGCGTGACCGCGAGCGGAAGCGACTCCACCGTTGCCAACTGCATCCAGACGCAGATTCGCAACTGGCGCTTTCCCGCCACCGGCGGCAAGAGCAGCGTGAACGTGCCCTTCAAGTTCGTCCGTCAGTAGCGTAGCGACGCAACGTCGTGCACGGCGGGCCGATGGGCCCGCGTGCTCCACCCCTTCTCGCTCGCTGAATTCGCCGACCTCGAGCTGCGCGCCACCACCGAGCTTTCCTTCGCGCGCCCGCGCGTCGCCATCGTGGGCTCCCGGGCGGCAACGCCGGAGGCCGCGGCGTTCACCCGCGAGCTGGCCCGAGGTCTCGCCGCCCAGGGCGTGGTGATCGTGTCCGGGGGTGCTGCGGGCATTGATACGGCGGCCCACGAAGGCGCCCTCGACGCGTGCGGAGAAACCTGGGCGGTGCTGCCCACCGGACCGGGCGAGCTGTTCCCCAAGGAGAACGAGGCGCTGTTCGCGCGCATCGCCGCCGGGCCGGGCGCGTTGCTCTATCCCTTCCCGGCAGGTACCCGAGCCATGCGGCACAACTTCCTGCGTCGCAATGGCATCCTGGTGACCCTGGCCGACGTGGTCGTCGTGGTGCAGGCGAGCATCCAATCCGGCGCACGCAATGCCGCCAAGTGGGCACGCGACGCCGACAAGCCCCTGTTCGTGGTGCCAGGCTCCCCCTGGAACACGGCATTTGCCGGGTGTCTCGAGGAGATTCGCCTGGGCGCTCGCGTGCTGGCAGGACCCGACCCCATCTGCGAGACCCTCGCCCGACTGCGCGGTCCGCTCCAGCGAGAGCTGTTTCCGAAGGGCGAGCGGCCCGAGCTCCCGCGGGCGTTCCAGGAGCCCGAGGCGCGCAAGCTTTGGGAGGCGATCGCCGGCATTCCCCTTCATGCCGATGAAATTATTGAAGAATCATCGATTGCCCCGGGAATTGCCTGGGGCCTCCTCATGGAATGGGTCGCGCTGGGGGTGCTGGAGGAGCATCCGGCCGGATTCTTTTTTCACAAGTCGTTGAAATGATTCACTTCATGGTTTTCGAGTTGGCACCCCTTGTGCAAGAAAGGATAGCGCTCCGGCGCGACACAGCTTAAAGAGGGGCGCATGGGCAAGACACTCGTGGTCGTTGAGTCGCCGGCGAAGGCGAAGACCATCAAGAAGTACCTCGGCCCTGGCTACGAGGTTCTGGCTTCGAAGGGTCACGTGAAGGACCTGCCGAAGAAGTATGGCGTGGATGTAAAGCACGGCTTCGAGGAGTCCTACGAGATCATCGAAGGCAAGGAGAAGGTCCTTGCGGAGCTGAAGAGCGCAGCCAAGAACGCCGACCACCTGGTCCTGGCGACCGACCCCGATCGCGAGGGAGAGGCCATCGCCTTCCACCTTTCGGAGGAGCTGAAGTCGAAGGGCGACTCGGTGCGCGTGGAGTTCCACGAGATCACCAAGGCCGGCGTCGAGCGGGGCATCTCTCAGCCGCGCGAGCTCGATCGCCACCTCTACGACGCCCAGCGCTGCCGCCGGGTGCTCGATCGCATCGTGGGCTACGACGTGTCGTCGCTGGTGTGGTCGAAGCTCGCCTTCGGTCTCTCCGCAGGCCGCGTGCAGAGCGTGGCGCTGCGGCTCATCGTCGACCGCGAGCGCGAGATCGAAGCGTTCGTGCCCGAGGAGTACTGGAACATCGGTGCGGCGCTGGCCAAGAAGGACGCGCCCAAGTCGCCGTTTCTCTCGCGCCTCGCCCAGAAGAGCCAGAAGAAATTCCAGGTCACCGACGGCACCACCGCCGCGGCCACCAAGGCCGATCTCGAGGGCGCCACCTACAAGGTCGCGAAGGTGACGACCTCGGAGCGCAAGCGCAAGCCGCCTTCGCCCTACACCACCAGCAAGCTGCAACAAGACGCGGTCAATCGCATGGGCTTCGGCGCCAAGCGCACCATGCAGATTGCGCAGGGCCTCTACGAAGGCGTGGACCTGGGCAAGGACGGGGGCACCGTCGGCCTCATCACGTACATGCGTACCGACTCCACCCGCGTTTCGCCCGACGCGCAGACCGCGGCCCGCGAGTACATCGAAGGCAAGTACGGCAAGGACATGGTCCCCGCCACGCCCAACATCTTCAAGTCCAAGAAGAACGCGCAAGACGCCCACGAGGCCATCCGCCCGACGCTGCTCGACCACCCGCCGGAGGCGGTCAAGTCGCACCTCAAGGACGACCAGTTCAAGATCTACAAGCTCGTCTGGGAACGCTTCATCGCGAGCCAGATGAAAGAAGCCGTGTACGACCAGACCGGCGTCGACATCGAGGCCAAGGCCAAGAACGACGAGGTCTATGGCCTTCGCGTCAGCGGCCGCGTGCTCAAGTTCGGCGGCTGGCTCGAAGTGTACGGAGTATCCGAGAAGCCGGAGCTCGCCGGTGAGGGCGAGGAAGAAGCCGTGGCGGCAGGAGCCACCGAGGGCGGCGCCGCTGGCGAACGCGCCAAGCTCGCCCTGGTCGAGAGCGAAGACGCAACCTTGCCGGTGCTCAAAGAGGGTGAGGTGCTGACGCTCGCTGCGCCCCCGGGCGTGGTGGCCGATCAGAAGTTCACGCAGCCGCCCCCGCGGTACACCGAAGGCTCGCTGGTCAAAGAGCTCGAGGAACGCGGCATCGGTCGTCCCAGCACCTACGCCGAGATCATCAGCAAGGTGCAAGCCCGCGACTACGTCGAGAAGGTCGACGGCGGGCGCCAGTTCCGGCCTTCGGAAGTGGGCAAGCGCGTGGTCGACGGCCTGGTCATGAGCGAGCTCGATTTCATGGACCCGGCGTTCACGTCGGCCATGGAGGCGGAGCTCGACGCGGTCGAGGCTGGCACCGACGAACGGGTGAAGCTCCTCACGCGCTTCTATAAGAAGTTCAGTGAGCAGCTCGACAAGTCGAAGAAGCTGAAGCGCTGGGCGCCCGACCCCGAGCCCACGGGCGAGATGTGCGAGGTCTGCGGCACCGGCGAGATGATGAAGCGCTGGAGCCGCAACGGCTACTTCCTCTCCTGCTCCAATTACTCAAAGAAGCCCAAGTGCGAGAACAAGCGCAACCTCACCGCCGACGGCGCGGTCGAGGTTCCCAAGGAGACGGGCATTCTCTGCGACCTGTGCGGCAAGCCGATGGTCATCCGCGCGGGCCGCTACGGCGAGTTCCTCTCCTGCACCGGCTACCCGGCGTGCAAGAACGCCAAGCCGGTTCCGCTGGGCGTTCCCTGCCCCAAGTGCGGCGGTGATCTCATCGAGATCCGGTCCAAGAAACGCGGCGGCCGAACCTTCTATGGGTGCAGCAACTACGCGAAGGAGTCCATCAAGTGCGACTTCAAGCTGTGGCAAAAGCCCATCGACGAGCCGTGCCCGGCCTGCGGCGCCAAGTTCTTGGTCATGGGCGGCAACAAGCAGAAGCCGATGATCGCGTGCGCCGACAAGACCTGCGGCTACAAGCGCGAGGTGGTCGAGCCAGCCGAGGAGCCCATCCAGGCTCAGGCAACCGGTAGCTGACGCAGGAACGCCCGCAGAAATGCGGGCGTTTCGCTATCGGTCGGCTGCGCTTGCTTCAGCGCGGGGGCAGCGTGACCGGCGCCGGCGGCAACATCGAGGGCGACCCGAGCTTGGTGGCGAACGCAACGCCGTCGCCGAGCGGGAGCACCACTGCGCGAAGCTTCGGGTGGTTCACGAGGTCGTGATTGAAGGTGCGGAGCGCCTCCACCTTGGCGCGCTCCGCGTCGGGGACCGTCTCGGCGGCGACCAGGCCGCGCCAGAGAACGTTGTCGGCGATGAGCACGCCGCCCGACACCAGCATGGGCACCAGCCGCTTGAGATACGTGGGGTAGTCTTCCTTCACGCAGTCGACGTAGGCGAGATCGACGGGCTCGTTGTGGCTCTCCAAAAACGCGATGGCGTCAGAGACGCGCACCTCGATGCGCTCCTCGAGGCCGGCCGCCGCGATGTTGCGGCGCGCCTCGACGGCCAGGGCCTCGTTCTTCTCGACCGTGATCACATGGGCCAACGGCCCCGCCGCGCGGGCGAGGACGATGGCGCCGTAGCCGATATTGGTGCCCAGCTCCACGATGCGGCGCGCCTCGGTGGAGCGGGCAACCGTCGCCAAGAACGAGCAGACTTCGGGATCGCTGATGGGCAAGCCACGCTCCCTGGCCGAAGCTTCGAGCGCGCGAAGCAGCTCGTCGCGCGGGGGCTCGAGGCCTTCCAGGTAGGTAGCTTGTTCGCTCCGAAGAATGGCGTCCTTGGCGTGCTTCACGACGCTACTTCTTCGCCTTGACCTCGACGATCTCGTCCTTCATCGGGGCGAGCAGCGCGAAGAGATCGGTCTTCTCGGCCTCGCCCACCTTGTTCTCGTCGAGCGCGAGCTTGAGATCGGTGACGATGGCGTCCCACTGCTTGTCGGTGATCTTCATGCCCTTGTGGGCTTCCTTCATGGGCTTGCCGGTGTACTTGCAGTCGCCACCGGTGGCCTCGCAGAGCTGCTCCACCATCATCTGCTTGAAGTGGTCCATCTTCGGGCCCTTGGTCTTGGCGAAGGACTTGTTTACCGCGGTGTCGGCGGCGACGTTCTTGACGAACGACTCGACCACGGCGGTGATGCCTTCCTTCTTGCCGAGGCGCTCGTAGAGCGACTTGGGCGCGGGCGGCGGAGCTTCCGCGTCTTCGGCGCCGGCATCGGCGACGGTCTCGGTGGGCGTCTGATCCTGGACGTGGGGCTTCTTGCCGCCGCAGGCGAAGCTGGCAACGACGGGGAAGGCAAGGCAAAGGGCGATGGAGAGAAAGTGACGCTTCATGGGGTGATTATCCTCGGACAGGTTGGTGCGCTGGGGCTCGACGCGGAAAGAGCGTGGCCCCGCCGGACGATTCGAGAGAGGGTCGAAACGAGCGAGTCCCTCGGGAGAGGGTTCCCCGCGTGTTTGGCCGGAAACGAGGGGCTAGAGTACGGGATCTCTCGAAGCGTGGGCGACAAAAGCGCGGGGGATTTGCATCTACACGGCGCCCCAGCGGTATACTTCGAAAGTGTCCTCCAGCGTTTTGACGGTAGGTGGGAAAGCCCTCGTGCATGCGAAGGGCGGGGCGCTCGACGCGGAGTACGCGCTGTTCACCCAGAACGACCTCAAGCTCAAGGCGACGTCTATCGGGCAGGTCCGCGAGGTGGGCTACGAGACCAGCGCCGAGGCGGCGCTCGCTCGGCTCGAAGAACTGGGCGCCACGGCGGCCCTGGCGGAGCGCGTCGCCACCATTCTCCGGGGTTCGCTGGGCGAGCACTACGGGCGCGGGCCTGCGGTGCAGAAGCACGTGCCTTCGCTCCTGGCGTGCCAGATTCTTTCGGCCAGCGAGTACGACACCGCGACCAAGCAATACCGCGGCGCGTATCTCGATCTCGAAACGCTGGTGGAGGATCTCGGGCTCCCGCGCGCCTCGACCGCGCTTCAGGCGCTCTCGCTCGCGGCCTTCCTGGTGGAGGTCAAGCCCGAGCTGGTGGTGATCCTCTCCACCGAGGAGCTGGCCCAGGAAAAACCGAGCGGCTACCGCTCGTTCCAGCGCGTTCGCTTTCCCGACATGGACGCCTTTCCGGACGCGCTCCTCGAGCTGCAAAAGAAGAATCGCGGACCCCGCCCGAGCGCGCGCGATCGCGGGCCCACGCGGAGCGAGCTGGCGGCGAAGATCCAGAGCGACGCCGAGATGATCGACGGCGCGCATGCGCAGGAAAAGCTGGAGGCTCTGGAGGCGCAGATTCGCACGCGGCCGGTCCGCACCACGGGACCTCTGGCGCCGCCCGCGCTCTGGGCCATGGAGACCGCCCTCGACGAAGGCCGCACCGAAGACCTGCTGGGCGACATCGACGCCCTCGAGCAACAGAGCGGGCGGACGCCGGCGACCACGTACCTTCGGGCCCGCGCTTCGCTCATGACCGGCGCCGAGGATCCGCGGATCATCGCCGAGCGCATCACTGCACTCGCCCTCTCGCTGAGCTCATTCATCGAGCTCGAAGTGCTGGCCGGCGAGTGTTGGGTCAAGGCCGGTGAGTGGCGACGCGCCCTCCCCTTCGCCCGCGACGTCATTTCGAATCCGGGCGCCGACGAGCTGCTGCGCGCGCGCGCCGCCAAGGTGACGCAGGTGGCCGAAGAGGCGAGCCGGGTGGACGCCCCGCGCAAGACATCGTCGCGCGAGCATGCCGAAGCGCTGCGGTCCGATCTGCCGCCGCCTCCCTCGGCGCCCCCTCCCGCCCCGGAGCGCTACCCTACGCCCACCACCACGGTGCCGGCTTCGATTCCACCGCGCGCGCCCAGCGGCGCCCCCGACGCGTCGGTTCCGCCGGCGCAATCGCTTACGCCGTCGGCGCAGCAAGCGGCGGTCTCGGCAGTGCGGCACGACTCGCCGCTCACGTTCGGTTCGTCGCTCGACGCCGCCTGGGACCTTACCATGCCGCTGCCGGGCCCCCCGGCGGTCCCCGGCCAGAACCCCGCCATGCCACCACCGGCGCGCATCGAACCCTTCCCGCTGGCCGACGACGCCGGGAGCAAACGCCGGAGCATCTCGACGGCGCCTCCGCCGCCGCTGGAGATCCCCTCGCTGCCGCTGCGTCCGTCGGCGCCAGTGCGCGGGCGGTCCGGACCGCCTCCCGCCTCGCCCTCGCGGCCGCCCACCTTGCCGCCAACCCCTGCCGACGTGGGGGCGCGCAAACGCGAGAGCGCATCGGAAGCGCTCCGGCGCTCCTCGCCCGACATTCGCATCTCGTCACCGCCCCCGGACGAAACCGCGCACGACGACGAGCGCGCCGAAGTGGACGTCTCCGAGATGCGGCCGCCCAGTTCGACGCCCTTCATGCGCGGCGCGTCGATGCCGCCGTTCGCCGGCCACGATGCCTCGCAGATCGTCGTCCCGCGAGGGGGTCCCTCGCCGCGGCTTGCGCTCCGCGAGCTCGCCGAGACACTGGCGTACCCGGCCGGCAACCTCTCTCCCCACGACGTGGACGACGGCAGCTTGCCGGAGACCGCCGAGGAAGCACGTGTACTCTTCACGCGACTCACCCGGGAGCTGGCGGTCGACTACCGGGAGACCTTGGGCATCGCCATTCACACCGATCTCGACGGGCTCGAAGCGATGCAGCGCTACCTCATCGAGACGCTGCCCACTGGCGCGGTGCGAACGCCGGGCGAGGCGCGCGAGGTGCGGCGCCACGGCGCGTTCTTGAGCGAGGTGCTGACCCGGCGCCTGGGCGCGTACTGGGCCGATATTTCCGGGAGCGAGCTCGGGCACTGGAAGATGATCGTGCCGCCCTCGACCCAGGTGTGGCCCTTCGGGCGCATCGTGCGGTTCATCCGCATGCGCCACCGGGAGCGCGATCTGGTGAGCTACTTCCTCGAGCTGCAGAACGCTCAGCTCTCCGACGCCATGTGACGGCTCCGCTTTCGGGAACCAAGCGGGCGTGGCATCATCGCAGCGTGAGCGATCGCGCCTACATCCTGCCCTACCGCGAGCGAGAGCCCGAGCAATCGCGCGACGAGACCTCGAGCGAGTCGTTCGATCGCATGGCCTTCGCGGAGTCGGCGCTCTCGCTTCTGCGGCCACGGCACACCACCGTGGCGCTGTGTCCGGCGCGCGCCGGCGCAGAGGCGCGGGTCGAGATCGGCCGCGCCTGGGGCAAAGCCGACGGCGCCCGCTGGGCCATGATCACCATTCCTGCGAACGCTTCGCGGAGCGCCATTGCCCGCGCAGTGGCGGCTCTCGCCAACGCGAGCAGCCCACCCTACGCCGTCGACATTCTCCTCTCCCGTCGCTTTGGAGGCGCGAGCCTCGCCCCCCGGTAACCCGTGACCAATTACATCACCAAGGAAGGCGTGCTGCGTCTCCAGGCAGAGCTCACGCGGCTGCGCACCGTCGATAGGCCGAAGATCGTCCGCGAGGTCGCCGATGCAGCGGCCCAGGGCGATCGCAGCGAAAACGCCGAATACATCTACGGCAAGAAGAAGCTGCGGGAGATCGATCGGCGCATGCACTGGCTCATCAAGCGCATCGACGTGGCGGAGATCGTCGACCCCAAGGAGCGCGACCACCGGGACCAGGTCTTTTTCGGCGCGACGGTGGATCTCGAAGACGAGGACGGCAACGCGCGTACGCTGCAGATCGTGGGCGTCGACGAGGTGGACGCCGACCACGGGAAGATCAGCTACGTATCGCCGCTCGGCCGCGCCATGCTCAAGCGCAAGACCGGCGAGTCGTTCGCCTTCCACAAACCGAACGGCGAGATCGAGTACACGATCCTCGCCGTGCGCTACGAGTAGCGACAAAACGAAACGGCGAGCTCCGAAGAGCTCGCCGCTTTGGACCCTGCCGAGCGGGGGCTCAGCTCACAGGCTCACTTCGCGTCGATGCTCCAGCTGGTGGCGCCCTGCGCGAGATCGTGGATGTAACCGTTGCGGGTGCCGGCGGCGTCGATGGTGCGGGTCATCGGGTCGAGCCCGTTCTGCGGCACCGGGTTCGCCTGATCGCCGTGCGCGAAGTTGGTACCACCCGTGTGGAGAATGTGTCCCGCGCCGTCGAGGTTCATGAACTTCACGCTGAGCGGGAGCGCATTGGTCACGACGAAGGTGTCGTTGGTGCCGGCACCGACGAAGTTGGCGCCCGCGACCGGGGCGGCGCCGGTGCCCATCTTGACCCGCAACGTCAGGACCTTCTGCGCGGTAAACGTGACGGTCTTGGGGACCACGATGCTGCCGGAGGTGCCCTTGACGACGAAGGGAACCGCGCCGCCCTTGGTGGACTCGGCGGTGAGGGTCGCCGTCTCATTGGGCTTGAGCGTGGTCTTGTCGAGCTTGGCGCCCATGATGTCGGTGCCCAGGCCTTCGAGCGTGAGCGTCACGTCACCGGTGAAGCCGTTGGCCGGTACGACCATGATGGTCGAGGTCTTCACCTGGTAGAGCTCGCCCGCCATGTCGGTGGCCTGCAGTGTGAACGTGGGGCCCTGCGGGTTGGTGCCGCTGGAGGCGCCCGACGACGAGCCGCCGGAGGACGACGTGGTCCCCGACGCTCCCGACGAAGAGCTGCTGGCGCCGCCGGAGCTGCTCGCCGTTTCCCCAGGATTGATCTGGTGGAAGTTCCCATCCTTGTTGGGATCGGTGTCGCTGCAGGCAAAGGCCGAAACAGTCAAACCAAGGAGCGAGATGATGGCGAGAGTGCGCATGTATTCCCACTATGCACTTGGCGCGCCAACCACTGAACGCCCGTCGTCGACCTTTCGCCGGCGACACAATGGCAAAAACTGCGGCAAATTACCGCATGAGGGGCGGCGAACGCTGAGGGCGACGCACATCAGACGAGAGGGGCCGAGCCCCCTCCATGGACCCGAGATGATCCACGCTTACGCCTCGATATTGTGAACAAAGTGGCGATTCCCAGGAGAGGGATGAGGGGAGCTGTGGGAGAGCCGCCGGTGTCGCACCCGCAGCCACTCTTGGCCGGCGGCGCAGAAGCTGCGGATGGGGCTGGGCTCGCCGCGGGCGCAGCCACGCTGGCGTCCGACGGAGGCGACTCCCCGCCACCGTCCCCGCCACCGTCCACGGCGGTCCCTGCGTCTTGCGGCAGCGGGAGCAGGTTGGCTTGGATGGCGGGCCAGGGAGCGACGCACGCGGAGATGGGGCCGCCGTCACAGAGCACCGGCCCCTGCACCTCGGCGAAGCCGGCGAGCGGGACGAAGTGCTCTCCCTTGTCGGTGGACTCGCCGATGGCGTAGCCGCCCTTCTGGAAGGGGTTGGAGCAGCCGTAGATGGACGTGCGGTTGGCGAACAGGCACGTGAGCCCCACCTGGAGGACGCTCTTCCAGTGCTCGCCGCGATCGTCGGAGCGAAAGAGTCCTTCACGCGCGTCGGCAGCCGCGGCGTAGAGGGTTTGGCCATCGGGCGCGAGCGTGAAGCCATAGAGCGCGGTGGGCCGGCTCAAGGTGGAGCGGAACGTCTTGCCGCCGTCGTCGCTCACGAGGATCTCGGTGAAGCCGTCTTCGCTGCGTATTTCCCGGACGTAGATGCGGTCGGGGTTCTTGGGGTCGATGCCCGAGAGAAACAGCGTTCCATCCTTGTCGAGCTTGGGCTGGGTGTCGACGAGGGTCTTGCCGCCGTCGTCGCTGCGAAAGAAGTGGCCGTAAGGCTTTTTGGTGTAGTCTACACCTGTCAGATAGATGCGCTCGGGCTTGGAGGGCGCCGCGTCGAGGGTGTCGAAGCGGTACCCGGTGGGCCCTTCCCCCACCCGCACGAACTGCCCCTTGGCGTTCTCGAGGTACAGGCCGGCGGGCTTGCCGGCGGTGGCGGTGATGACCATGGCGTGGACGCCGTCGGGCTGCACCGAGAGATCGCTCACCAGCTCGCCTTCCAGCTCCGGCACGGACTTCACGTCGCAGCCGCCCTTGGTCACCCGCAGGCCCTTCTCGAGCCCGATGAAGAGGCGTTTGTCGCGGGTGGCGGCGATGGGCGGATCCCAGGAGCCGGTGAAGCCGATGGCCTCCTCGCAGAGCCAGCGGAAGTGCTTGCCGGCGTCGGTGGAAATGAGCACCCCGAAGGTGGAGCGCATGTAGAGGGTTTTCCCATCGCCGCCGGGAGGTGCTGTAATCACCTGGGCCATGGGAAACCGACCGTTGGCATGGGCCGCGCGCGGCACGGCCAAGGCGACGGAGCCGGAGAGAGCAGCGATTGCGACGAGTGCACAGACACGCATGAGACCCATTTATACCCTTCTCGTGGCGGCTTGGGCGCTTGCGGTTTCCTGCAAGCCCAAAGAGCAAAAGACCACCGTTGGCACCGCCATCGCCGTCCCGCGCGCGCAGGCCATCTACGTCACCAACAACGGCTCCGACTCGCTCTCGGTGGTGGACCGCGAAGGCCCGCGGGTGGTGGAGGTGAAGGTCGACCTCGACCCGAGCGCCCACGAGGCGCCGCACCATTTGGCGCTCGACCCGGTAGGGCCGCGCCTTTATGTGGCGCTCGCGTTCCCGGCGCCGGTGGAGAAGAAGAAAGACCCGCACGCCGGCCACGGCAAGAGCGAGGACCCGGGCCGCCTGGCGCGCCTCGACGTGAGCACGTTGGCGGTGAAAGAGCACGTGAAGGTGGACGAGAACCCCGGCGACGTCGTGCTCTCTCACGACGGCAAGCGCGTGCTGGTAACGCACTTCGACATGCAGCGAGCTCTCGCCGCCGCCATGGCCGGCGGGCCGCCGGTGACGCTCTTCGCCACGCTGCAGGTATGGAACGCTGAGCCGCTCACGCTCTTCGGCAGCCGGCCCCTCTGCGTGGCGCCCCACGGCATCTCGCTCATGAAAGACGACCGCACGGCGCTGGTGGCCTGCTACGGCTCCGACGAGATCGCGGTGGTCGACCTGGCGACCCCCAGTCTGGCCACCACCCGAATACCGGTGGGCCCCTCGCCCGGCCTCCTGGGCGCGCCCCGCTACGGCCCCTACTCGGCCACCCTGTCGCCGCGAGAAACCTGGGCGCTGGTGGCCGAGCTGGAGGGCCAGGAGGTGCGCGTCTTCGACGTGCAGACCCGCAAGTTTGTCCCCGAACGCACCATGCCGCTCGGCGCCCGGGCCTTCATGCCGGCGTTCGTCGACGACGAAACGGCGGTGGTGCCGCTGCAAGCGCCCGACGGGTTCGCGCGGGTGAACGTGGCCAAAGGCGAGGTATCGCAGAAAGTGCCGGCGGGCGCCGGCTGCCGAGCACCCCACGCGGCGGCGCGCGCCAAGGACGGACGGCTGTACGTCGTGTGCGAGGGCGACCACACCCAGCGCGGTTCGGTGGTGGAGCTCGACCCAAAGACGCTCCTCGAGAAGCGGCGGTGGGAAGTGGGCGTGTACCCGGACGGCCTCGCGCTGGGCGAGTAGTAGAGCCGCCTACTGGCCGAAGCGCGCGACCAACGCCGTGGCGCGCTCCACGAAGGCCTTCTGATGGAAGCGCTCGAAGTCCGACCAGGTCGTGAGCGAATGTGTATCCTGCACGCGATCCAGGAAGAGCTTGCCGAAGAGGTGGTCTATCTCGTGCTGGTAGGTGCCGGCGGTGAGCCCCTTCACCTCGCGGTCGATGGCCTCGCCGTGGCGGTCCCACGCCTTTACGCGCAGGTGCACGAAGCGCGGCACCTCGCCTCGCAGGTTGGGCACGCTGAGGCAGCCCTCGCTATTGAGGAAGGTCTCTTCGGTGAGGAAGGTGAGCTCCGGGTTCACCAGGATGGTGAGGGGAATGTTGGGCTTGTAGGGATAGCGCGGGTTGTCCTTCACGTGCAGGGCGCACACCTGAACCGGGCTGTAGACCTGGTTGGCCGCGAGACCGGCGCCGTTGGCGTCGAGCATGGTCTCCACCAGATCGTCGATGAAGCGTTGCGTCTCCGGCAGCAGCAGCTCCTCACGGGTGAGGCGCTTGGACTCTTGCCGCAGCACCGGATTCCCCACCGTCGCGATCTTGCGAATGGCCACTTTTACACCCACTTTTTCAGCTTGAACCACACGAAGATGGAGAGGCCGACAACCAGCATCAGCAAGAGCGCGAAGGGGTAACCGAAGCGCCATTGGAGCTCCGGCATGTGCGCGAAGTTCATGCCGTACACCCCGGCGATGAAGGTGAGCGGGAGCATGATGGTCGACATCAGCGTCAACGTCTTCATGATCTCGTTCATGCGGTTCGACTGCACGCTCCAGTAGCCTTCGAGGAGGCTCGAGAGCAGCTCGCGGTAGCTATCGGCAAGATCGGTGACGCGCGCGAAGTGATCGTAGATATCGCGAAAATAGGGCGCCGCCTCGCGCGGGATCTCGTCGAACTCGGCGCGCGACAGGCGCAGCAGCACCTCGCGCTGGTGAATCGAGGTGCGGCGAATGGTCTGCAGGCCACGCTTGAGGGTGAAGATGCGCTTAACCAGCGGCTGCCCGGCCGGCGTTCCGGCCTTGGCCACCACCTCGGCCTCGAGCGACGAGATCTCGTCGTCGTAGCAGTCGATGAGCGGCAGGTAGTCGTCGACCAGGCCATCGAGGAGATCGTGCGCCACCCAGGCCGGCCCCCGAGAGAGGAGCACCGGGATGCGGTCGGGAGGGAGCGAGCCGCAGTCGCCGTGGGTGTGCGTGACGAGGAAGTTTTTCCCCAGCAAGAGATCGAGCTCGGAGATCTTCAAAGCATCCGGGGTCGACGTTTTGAGCACGCTGTGGGCGATGATCTGCAGGTAGTCCGCGTAGTCGATGATCTTCGGGAGCTGCCGCTCGCTCCACACGTCTTCGATGACCAGCGGGTGAATGGCGAAGGTCTCGCGCAGCAGCTGCTCGCTGACGGCGCAGTGATCCTCGACCTCGACCCAGAGGAGCTTCTTCGCGGCGTGGGCGGCGGCGATGACCTCGAAGGTGTTGGTCTCCTTCGCGGTGCCGTCTTCGAAGACCCAACCGCGCATGAATTTAGCGCTTTTCGGCCAAAATCAGGGTGCGCGGCGACTCGTTGCCGAAGTAGACGCCTGGCGTCGCCAGGCGCCCGCTCACCTCGGCCACCCGGAAGCCCTGCTCGTGGAGGACGCGGCCCAGCTCATGGAGCGAGTAAATGCGAATCGAGTATTCGATCTCGCGGCTGCGTCCGTCGTCCATGATCATGGTGCGCTTTACACGCATTCGGCTGGTGATGAAGTCGACCTGCATTTCGTCCATGCAGATGCAGCGATCGCCCTCGAACCACGCGACCGCGGGCGACTGGTGCACCACGTAGTCGCGATTCTGCACGTCGAGGAGAAACTGCCCGCCCTTGCGGAGCGCCTTGCGCACCAGGGCCACCACCATGGCGTTCTTGTCTTCCTCGAAGTAGCCGAAGCTCATGTCCCAGGAGAACACGCCGTCGAAGGCGTCCTCGAAGGGCATCTCGCGCATGTCGCCCTGCACGAACGTGACGTCGACGTTGGCGCGGCGCGCGGCATCTTGGGCGCGGCCGAGCATGACCGGGCTGGAGTCGAGCCCCACCACCTTGTAGCCGCGCCGCGCGAGCTCGATGGCGTGGCGTCCGGTGCCGCAGCCGAGGTCGAGGATGGTGGCTCCCTGGGCGACGCCCAGGCTGTCTTCGATGAAGTCGACTTCCTTCTTGATGGGGCGGTTGTCGGCGTCGGGGCTGGCGCGGAGGTAGTCTTCGTTGAAGAGTTCTTCCCACCAGCCGCGCACCTTCTTCTTGGGCGCGTCGAGCGGTTGGGTGATCTCGAGCGGCACCGGTGCGGGCGCCGACGCGAGCAGCTGCGCGCTCGCCTGCGGGCGGGAGGGCGCAGCGAGGGGGGCTGCTGCCACCGGGTTGGCCCGGGGATCGGCGCCTGGCGAAGAGACGGCCCGAGCGCGCATCGGGGGCGGGGCATCTTTGAGCTCGCCCTTGGGCGGGTTGGGCGTTGCCTGCTGCGTGCCCGGTTGCGACGCGCTCGGCGGACGCATCGCGGGCAGGCCGTCTTTCGCGCCCACGATGGCAGGCGGCGGGTTAGAGGCGGTGCGCGGGCGGATCGGAGGCGGCGCAGCCTCATCGCGGAGCAGCTCTTGCGCAGCAACGTAGCTGGGCGAACGGGGTATGCCGTTGGGCGATGGCTCGAGCGAGACGGCCGGCTTCGGTACCTCGCGGGGCGGAGCAGAAGCCGGCCGCGCCCGGGGTATCGGCAGGGTGCCGGTGCCAGGAAAGTGCCCTGCGGGCTCGGAATCGACGGACACCAGGTCTTCTACCGAGAGCTCGGCGGGCTCCGAAGCATCGGCCGCGAGCGCCAGCGCTTCGGTGGAAGGGAGCGCGCGGAGCTCGAGGGTCTTGTCGTCGTCGAGATCGCCGTCGAGCGCCACCTCGACACTGTCGGCCTCCGCGCGCTGCGGCAGCTCGTAGGGCGAGAGCATGGTCCGCGTAGGGTCGCGGAGCGGCGGAAGATCGCTGACGCGACCGGGCGGCGGTGGATCGGTCCGGGTCACGTCCGGGGGCGGCGGTTCGGTGCGCGCAACCTCGGGCGCGGGCGGCGGATCGGACCGGTACGCCGGAGGCGGATCGGAGCGGTACGCCGGCGGCGGATCGGTGCGCGGCGTCTCCGGGGGCACCGATCGAAGCCGTGCGCGCGGCGGCGGCTCGCTGCGCTGGGCCACCCGCGGCAGGGCCCGAGCTTCGCCGTCGATGGCTGCGGGTCCAGCGTCGAAACCGAGCGGTTCGGCCGCGTGGATGCGCGTCACGGAGCCCTCGTCGAGGCGCTCCAGCCGCTCGATGGCGTCGAAGCGCGGATCCGGCTCCTTGGGGTCGAGCTTGGGCGGCGGCGCAGCGTCGCGCAGCACCGCCGGCACGCCCGCCGCGGGTTGCCCGGCAGCCGGAAGGGGCTTCGCCATCGGGGGTCCATCGGCCACGGTAGGTTGGTAGGGCGTCCAGCTGTCTTCGGGGTTCGGCGGAAGGTCGGGGGTGTCGCGCCAGCGTTCGATCTTCACCGTCGACTCGGGGTCGACGTTCCGCAGGTCGAGAGGCTCAGGCGTCGGTTCGCCGATATTGATGATGCGCTGGGCTTGAATCGGCGGCTGCGAGAGCCCACGCGGCGGGGCGGTGGTGATGATCGGCGTGGTGGGCGGCGCCATGGGAGAGGCGGCCGGCGTCTGCGGGCGGGCGATCTCGTCGTCGGGAATGCGCAGGGTCATCTTGGCACGGCGCTTGGTTGCCTTGCGTCCGTCGGCGCCGTCCGGCGGCGCGGCCTCGGCCACCGGAATGGCGTTGCCGCTCCCAGTGTCGTCGAGCGAGAGATCGTCGACCGAAAGCGGCGCGGGCTCCCGCACCGGCGCCATGCGCGCGGTAGGCTCCTTCACGGTACCCTGGGCTCCCCCGGGGACCGCGTGCGGGCCGTCGCCGTGGCGCTCGTCGCTCATGCAGGGCTCCCGGCCACCAAGGGCGCGCCGAAGCGGATGGGGCCTTCGGCGGCGAGCCAGCGATCGAAGCACCCGCGCTCGAAGAGCACGACCGCGGTGGAGCCGAGATGAAAGATGCCCAGCTCGTCGCCCCGCGACACGTGCAGCGATAGCTCGTGGGTACCGATGGGGACATCCCAGGCGTCGATGCCGGTGACGGTGATGCGACCCACCACGATGGCCACCACCATGACCACCGCGACCTGGCCCGCGGGGGTGTCGACGAAGATGGCGACCCGGCGGTTGCGAACGAACAGGTTCGGCACGTGCCGGAGCCCGATGGCGTTCACCGGATAGTAGTCACCCGGCATCGAGTGGACCTTGCGGATGGTGCCGGTCACCGGCGAGTGCACGCGGTGGTAGTCGCGGGGCGAGAGGTACACGACGCAGCCGGCGCCGCCGGCGAACCGCGGGGCATCTTCGCCCAAAAGCTCGCCCGTGCTGTAGGGGCGCCCCTTGACCAGGAAGGTGCTCGCTTCGTCGATGCGGGAGAGCGACTCGAGGCGGCCGTCGGCCGGCGAAACCGCGATGTCCTCGGCGGAGGCCAGGGGGCGTGCGCCGTTGCGAAGGCTGCGGGTGAAGAAGGAATCGAAGGACGGCCAATCGCGCTGGGCGTAGTCGTCGAGGTCGATACCGTAGAGCTTGCAGTAGGCGTCCACCACAGTGCGCCCCACCGGGTGTGGCCAGCGCTTGTCGGCGAGGCGCCCCATGGCACGACTGATTTTCTCGCGTGGCAAAACGCGGAGCAACTGCGCGGCGGCGAAGGAGAGCGCGGTCATCGGGTCCAGAGGGCGGAGGGAAACGGCACGCAGATGCTCGGGAAGTTCACGTTCTTGGGGGTTCGCGCGACAACCGTGCGAGGGTTCTCGATGCTACGAAGGCCGAGTGGGGTGGTCAACGTCAGGTTGACGAGATCGCGCGCCTTCCTTTGAAGTGACGATGTAGTTTTTTGTCAGTACTGCCGAGCACTTTGGCGCGCTGTGGTGGGAAACGCAGTCGGGACCCGTCGCGGCGGGGCCTTCGTCGCGAAATAGCGCTACCGAAGAAGGGAGGCTGGGGCGGACGTTTTCGTCTCGCGTGCGAGGCTTCAGTCTTTGCCCAGCTCCGGCTCTCTTCGGGTGCGCGCCGCCGCGCAGAGGGGGCTCGGGGCGGCGAGCTTGAGGGCCTCGCTGTCGAGAACGCGGCAGGCGATCTCGAGCTCGAAGGGGTCGACCGATGCGCCCTCGGCGAAGGCCATCTCGGCCTGCTCCTTGTCGCTCAGGGCGCGGCCGCGGATCGCCCAGAACGGCCCATACGACATGAGAAGCTCGCGGGGCTCACCGAGCGCGCGCAGGGCGGCGTCGCGATCTCCCTTCGCCTCGAGAATGCGGGCGCGAAGGTAGCGGTACCGAGGGTCGTCCTTGCCGTCGGCGGCGACGTAGTCGAGCTCCTTCTGCGCGGTGTCCAGGTGGCCGCGTCCGATGAGAAGCTCGCCGAGCCGTGCGCGCTCGCGCAGCTCCTTGAAGCTCTTGTTGGCGCCGGCGCCGCCCAGGCCGTAAGCGGCCGGGATCGGCTCGCGTGGCCGGACCGCCAGGTACTGCCGCCAGCGCGCCTCCCAGGTCTTGAGGCCGATGGTGGTGGCGCCCAGCAGCGCCTCGTCGACGGTCTTTCTCTCGCGAAGTCCTCGAAGGAACTTCACGATGGACTCGTCCTTTGCGTTCGTCGCGACGAACTTGATGAAGCTCGTGACCTCAGAGAACGCCACCATCGCCTGGTCAGCGCTGGGGAGCATGGCGATCGACGGCCCCAGGCCGTCGAGCGGGAGGTCGAGGTGAAGCTCGATGCCGCGGGCCGCGATGGCGTCGGCGGAGGGGCGTTCGTCGAACGCATTGGGCGCGCGCCAGCGTACCTCTTCGCGCTTCGCCAACCCCTCCTGGAGCCAGAGCGGCGCTCGGTCGACGGTGGCGCGGGTGATGGCCAGGTGGGTGAGCTCGTGGGTGATGGTGTCAAGCCACGCGTAGCCGTGGTGCGAAGCGCGGGGCGAGAGGAGCGTGACGCGGCCCCACTTGGCCACCGCGACAGTGCCGGTGGTGGTGGCCGCTTGATAGGGGAGCCCCGTAACCGCCGACAGCGAAAGGAGATCGCGCACGATGGTGAATCGGGTGGGCTTGGGCCAGGTGACGCCGAGGTTCCGGGTGAGCGACTCGCGCGCCTTGACGATGGTGTCGATGAGCACCGGCGCCAGTGCGCGGTCGTTGTCGTCTTGAAAGCGCAGCTCGATGCCCTTGGCGTCGTCCTTGATGACGCTGGTGGCGGCGGTCACCCGGGCGCAGCCACGCGCGATGTCGGCGAGCAGGTTCCCGAGCTCGCTTTTTTGTACGTCGGGCCGCGACAGCACGCGCAGCGCCTCGTCGCACTCCTGCTCGTAGACCATGAGCCGCCCGCGCTCGAGAGCCACCTGCGGATCGTCGGGGTCGGCGGCCGAGAGCTCTCGCCGCGCGTCGTCGAAGTCGAGGCCGGAGATGGCCTCGCGCGCGCGCTCTGCTGCGGGGTTCGCCACGTCTCCGGCGCGGACCGTTCCCGGCGCCGACACCACGGCGAGGAGCGCTGCGCCCAGCACCAGCGCTTGCCTGCGGAGTCCAGCTACGAGCTTCATCGAACCAGCCCTTCCGCGTAGCGACGCACGGCGTCTTTGTGGTCGGAGCTGCCAGGCTGGGCGAGCCCCTTCATCACGCGACGGCGCCATTCTTCCGGGCCCTTGTGGGCGTCGGCCTTGGGGATGTCGGCGCGGCCGCTGGAATCCTTCGACTGCCCGTCGCCTTCGCCTTTGCCGTCGTCGGCCTCGCCCATGGCGCCTCGCGCACGTTCCAGCTGACGCTGCGCTTCGCGCTGGTGCTGCAGGGCCTTGTCGCCGTCGCCTGACTTGAGCGCCTGCGCCGCCTGCTTGGCGTTGCGCTCGGCTTCCTGAAGCGCGTCGACAGCGCCCTGGGGCAGCGCTTCTTTGCCGCGATCGCCGAGCTCGCCGGCGCGCTCGCCCAGCTCTTGCTCCTTGTCGCCGTGCTTGCCCAGGTTGCCTCGCTCGCGCGCCTTCTTCCGCAGTTGCTCCATGGTCTTGTCGGCCCAGGCCAGCTCCGACGCGAGCTTTTTGCGTGCATCCTCCACGTTTTGGTCGGCGTCCGACGTGCCCGGCTGCCACTTCTGACGCTCGAGCCGCTGCTTGGCTTCGTCGAGGCTTTGCACCGCGTTGCGCCCGGCGGAAGTGGCGTCCGACGGATCGCCCATTTCCAGCGCCTTGGCCATCTGCTCGGCGTGCTCCCGGGCCGAAGCCGCCTTCTGCGACCAGGAGTCGCCGCCCGCGCCGGCAGATGGCAGCTTAGAGGCGGCGTCGCGCACGGCTTCGGCGTGCTTCTTCAGCTCACCTTCCATGGCCTTGGTGTCCTCCGGGGAGGCCTTCCCCATCATTGCCTGCTCGGTCTCGGCCAGCTCTTCCGCGTGCTCCTGGGCCAGGCGCTCCAGGTCCTTGGCGGCCTCGTTGAATGCGCCCTCGACGTCGTTGCCTTCGGAGCCCTCGCCTTCCGAAGGAGGCCCCTGCCCCGCCCCGGACTCGCTCTGGCCTTTGGCGCCGCTGCCGCCCTTGGAGCCGAACGAGGGGTCCGGCTCGCGCAGCCGGGCCGCCAGGTCCTTGGCGGCGAGCTCGGCGTGGAAGAAGTCGCCTTCTTTGCGCGCGCGGTCCACGCGCATGAGCGCAGCCTCGATGATCTCGCCCAGATCGCGACCCAGCGAGCCGAGCAGGAACATCGACTTCTGACCGCCGCGCAGCACCGTGGTGGCGGCGTCCATGCGCGCGCCGCTGCGCACGTCGGCGCCTTCCACCTTGGCGGCGGCCGTGGGAGCGCCGGTGCGGGCACCTGCGCGCGCGGCGTTGGCGGCGTTGGCGCCGAGCGCGAGATCGTCGGCCACGTCGGCGAGCTTCTTGGCGGAGCCGCGCGCGTCGCGCATACCGAGGCCTTGGATGATGGCGTCGAGCACCAGTACGAAGCGCTCGGTCGACTTCACGAACGCGGTCTGGGTTGCCGGCCCGAGCGCGCGGTTCGCTTTCCAGGCCTTGTGCTCCTTCTGGAGCTGACCACGAACGATGGCCTCGAGGCGCGAGGGGAGTCGTAGCCCCGCGAAGCTCTGCCCGAGGAGCGCCTGAACGGCCTCGTCGTCGCTGTCGACGCTGGCGGCGAGCGCGAGCCCCAGCTTGCGCTTGGCCTCGGCGTCCTTGGGAACATCGACGAACCGCAGCGCCAAGCCGTCGACCATGTGATGGCGCAGCTCGAGGAGCGCCAGCAGGCGCTTGGCCTCGGGCTCGCCCACGTCGGGCGGCACGATGGTGAACGCGTCGGAGGCGCCCCATTTGGGCCCGGTGATGGGGTCGTTGTCCTTCGCCTCCACCCGCACCTCCACCGGCGCGTGGCTCTTCTTCAGGAACGGATCGGTGGCGCGAATCACGTGGCCGCCGCGGTCCTTCTTGGTCTCGCCGTCGAGCCGGGCGAGCACCCGACGCTCTTCCTTGCCGGCCGAGCGAAGCACCAGGTGCACCTCACGGAGCCCGTGATCGTCGACCGCTTCGTAGCGAATCGCGAGCTCGCCGTTGTCCAGGCCGTCGGCCAGCATGTAGGCCTTGGGCGCACCCTCCAGGGTCACCTTTGGCGCGAGGTCGGGAATGCTGATGATCTTGCTCACCCGAGGCTCTTCGATGGCCACCTCGCCGAAGCGCGCGAGCACCCGTAGGTCGGCGCTCTCTTCGAGCGGCCAGCGCGCCACCACCTTGCCGTTCCCATCGTCCACGAAGGGGACCTCGTGGGTGCCGTCGCTGAGGAGCAGCGTGCGGCCGTCGTGAACCGGTGTACCCTGCACGGTGAGCAGCGTGCCGCGAGCGAGCAGCTGCTCTTCTTCACCGAAGACGCGCACGTCGGGCTCGTGCAGGTACTCCGGCGGTCGCGCGTTCCAGGTGGGGCTGGCCAGGTAAATGAAGCCTACCGGTGCCACGCCCTTGCGCGCGATGAGGACGTCGGCGCCTTCCACCACCCCGAAGGGGCGGTACGCGCAGGTGCCCAGAGCGAGCGCCGCGAAGCCCAGCGCCACGATGCCCAGCGACCGGGCGCGGGTGCGGCTCTTCGCTTCGATCTGCGGGGCCGGGAGCGCAGCCAGGGTACGCGACACATGAAGCTCGGCCAGCTCTTGCGAGGTGCCGGCATCGGGCCGTTCAACCACCGAGAGCGCACGACGCGCACGCCCTTCTGCAGCGGCATCGGCGGGCCCCACCACGCGCCGGAGGATCTCGTCGTCGCGGCGCAGCGTACGCCGCTCCCAGAGCAGGTATGCGGCCCAGCCTACGGCCACCAGAGCGAGGGTGATCCCGGCCCCGATGCGCGCCCCCGGCGAGCCTCCACGGGCCCACAGCAGAAGCGCGAACAGCGCGAAGACCAGCGAGGCGGCGACCACGCGCACGCGCGCGGTGCCCACGGTGCGACGGTGAATTTCCAGGAGCGGCCGAAGCTCTTCTCTCACGGCCCGGAGCGTAGCATCGGTCGCGGAAGAACACGACGCCGCGGGAAGCGCCCCGTGCGCCGGCTTGATTCAGCGGCCTGCAAGAGGCCCGGGGTTTGCTTGGCGGAGCTACTGCGGCGGCGGCGGCGGCCAAGTGGGCCAGCCGGTGGGCGGCACGAAGGTCGTGGGAAGCACCGTCGGAATCCCGAGGTTCGTGGGCATCACGAAGGGGCCCGGCGCGGTCGCGGTGGCCGTGGGCTGCGCGGTCGCCGTGCCGGTGGGGCGCGGCGCCGCGGTGCCCGTAGGACGGGGCCCCGCTGCGGGCGGCACGGTGTTGGGGTTCGAGAGCGACGCGAGCGGCGCACTTGTGTCGACCGGATGCGAAGGCTGTACGGCCCCGGTGCTCACCGGCGTCGACGCGGACGGCCGCGGCGGTTCCGGGGTCACGACCGGCTTGGCATCTTCACTGTTCAAAATGAGGACGGCGCCGACGCCGCCGCCCACCAGGAGCGCCACCAGCGCGATGGGCCAGAGGGGCACGCTGCGGCGCCGCGGCGGGGGTGCCGATCCGAAGCGGGAGGGAATCTGCGCGCCCTGGCCCATGGCCATGGGAGCCATGGGAGCGGGAGCCATGGGCGCGCCTTGCGCGTGTCGCGCGTGCTGCGGATACCCACCGTTGGCCATGGGGGGGAGATCGGCGGGGGGAGCCCGGTGGGTGCTGCCGAGCTCCATGGCCGCGCGTGCGGCCTGCGCATTGGGCACCGGCGCCGTGAGCGCGGCGGGCACCGGCGCGCCCATCATGGTGCCGGTCCCTTCCTCGAGCTTGACCGGCATGGCCTGTGCGGTGCCGAGCGGGCGACCCGCCTCCACCGACTCGAGCGCGAGGCGCATCTCGGTGGCGTTGGAGAAGCGCATTTCGGGCCGCGCCGCCAGCGCCCGGTGCACCAGGCCGGCCAGCTCTGGCTTCACGAAGGGCGCCACCTTGATGAGCGGCGTCACGTCGCCCTTCTCGATGCGGATGGCGATGAGGCGCGCGTCGTCGCCCACCACCGGCCGGGTGCCGGAGAGCATCTCGAAGAGCATGACGCCCACCGCGTAGATGTCGGAGCGGGCATCGGCGCGATCGGCCGAGTACGCCTGCTCCGGCGCCATGTACTCGGCGGTGCCCATGAGCATACCGGCCACCGTGAGGTTCTTGGCGCCGGCCTCGGTGCGACGAAGCTTGGCGATGCCGAAGTCGATGAGCTTGAGGACCGGCTTGCCCGCGACGATGGTGACGAACACATTCTCGGGCTTGAGGTCGCGGTGCACCACCGACAATGCGTGGGCGGCCTCCAGCGCTTCCAGGATTTGCCGGGTGTACTCGCAAGCCTTGTTGGGCTCGAGGCGGCTCTCGCGATCGAGCACCTGCGAGAGCGGCTCGCCCTCCAGGAGCTCCATGACGATGTAGGCGATGCCGTCGACGGTCTGATCGACGTCGAGCACCTGCACCACATGGCTGCTCTTGATCTGCGCCGAGACCCGCGCCTCCTGGAGAAAGCGCTCGACCAGGCCTGCGCGACGCACCAGCTCTGGGTGCAGCACCTTGATGGCCACCCGCGTTCCGAGGAGCAGATGCTCGGCCTCGTACACCGTGCCCATACCGCCGTCTCCGAGGAGCCGGTTGAGTCGGTACTTGCCGCCCAGGGTCTGGGAAATCACGGTCTCATCTAACCAGGACTTGTGAGCCATGGCCAGCCCATCGCCTGCCCAGCGGGGTTTTTACGGCGCGCGACCGCAACGAAAACGCCTCTCCCGGCGCTCTCAGGCGGCGCTCTTGAGCTCGAACAATATCGCGTGCGGTGTTTCTGCGTCGTCGATGGCGGTGAACACCGGTTCGAGATCGACGCTTGGATCGCTGCCAAAGGCGCCGCTCATGGCCATGGCGCGGGCCTTGGGGCCGTCGAGCACCAGGAACAGATCGCTCAGGCGGCGCCCGCCGGAGGGCGCGGTGATAACGTAGGCGATGCGGGCCCGGTCGAGCGAGAGCTCTTCTTGACCGCGGCGAATGAGCACCCGCTCGCTCGTGACGAAGTACCGCGTTTCCTTGCGCAGCCGCATGGGCCGCACCACGGCCGCGTAGCCAACGACCACGGCGGCGCTGGAGACGAGCAGGAGCGACAGGACGACGCCCAAAACGAGGATGGCGAACGTGAGGGGGGTGAGCGAGTGGTGAACCCGGTGCACCGGCGGGATGACCTTGAGCAGCGTGCGGAGACCTGCCCCCGCGATGAGCACCGAGAGCGCAGTTGCCCCGATGCGCCGGGTGCTCCAGGGCGCGGCCAGCGGAATGGCGCTCCACAGCACCCGCTCGCCCTCTTGGAGCCGCTGGGAAACGGGCCGGTCGCCGTCGCCCATGGCTTCGCTGGGCTCGGCGCCGCGAATCTTCGCCCACAAGCGGTCGGGGGCTTCGACGTCGGAGAGCGTGAGCGTGAGCGTGCGCCGGAGCGCGCCGGTTGGCACCGCGCGCACCAACACCAGATCGCCCACGCCGGGGACCTTGGGATTCCACACGATGCGCGCGAAGCTGACGCTGCTGCGCTCGATGGACCGCCGCAACTTGCCGCGCTTCCAGATGACATGGCGATCGGTGACGGTGTACTGGAGGCCGGCGCGAAACACGACAGGCAGGCGCCACGCCAAGAGCGCGAGGGTGGCGCACCAGCCGGCGAACACGAGCATGGTGCCCACCGCCACGTGGAGCGACAGGGAAACGACCGTGGCGAAGGCCAGGGTGATGAGCGACACCAGCGCGAACGCTCCGGCCACCAGTCGGTAGCCCAGCGGACACCGCGATAGCCGGGGTTGGCCCGTCCAGAGAACCCGGTCTCCGAATAGGGAATCGCGCGGCATGAAAGAGGCCCTCTCCCTTTAGTGTTGGGCTTCTCCCGTGCGATGTAAAGGAGCTACTTGGGAAACGCGCGCGGTTCGTTGCGGCGCGTTGCGCCGCGGGCGAAAGCCCGCCGAACCAGCCTATCGCACAGTGAAGGGAACGCGACGCCCCCCACCCCCAGCGCCTCGGGATAGAGGCTGGTGCCCGTGAAGCCGGGCATGGTGTTGACCTCGAGCAAGACCACGCGGCCGCCCTCGCCCACCACGAAATCGGCGCGGGAGAGATCGCGACAGCCGAGCGCCTGGTGTGCGCCCACCGCCACTTCCTGCACCCGCGCGGTCACCTCTGGGGGCAGCAGTGCCGGACAGGTATGCACGCTGCGGCCCGCGGCGTAGCGCGCCTCGTAGGTGTAGAATGCATCGTTCGGCGCGACAATCTCGGTGACCGGATAGGCCTCCGCGTATTCCACGTCGAGCACCGCGCAGGTGATCTCCTTGCCGGAGACGAGCTCTTCGACGATCGCCACGTCGTCGAGCTGCCAAACCGCTTCGAGGGCGCGCCGAAGCTCGGCGGCGTCGGCCTGCAGAAGCCGCGTGACGCCGATGGCGGAGCCGCTGCGGCACGGCTTGACCACCAGCGCGGAGCCCAGCTGTTCGAGGAGCGCAGGCGCGTCGGCGGCGCCGGCGGGCACCGCAGCGCCGGCGGCGACGGGCAACCCCTGGGCGGCGAACACCCGGCGGGCGAAGGCCTTGTCCATGGCGAGCGCGCTGGCGAGCACGGCCGAGCCCACATAGGGCAGCTCGAGCCACTCGAGGACGCCCTGCAGGCTACCGTCTTCGCCCACCGCACCGTGCACCACCGGAAACACCACGTCGCAGCCGCGCAGCGACTCGGCGAGGAAGCGATCGAGCTCGAAGAGCACCGGGCGGTGACCGGCGGCGCGCAGCGCTTCGGTGACGGCCCGCGCCGAGCGACGCGACACCTCGGCCTCGCTCGACGGCCCTCCCTGAACGACGCCCACCGCGAGGCTCTGACTCACGGGCTCGCCGCCTTCGAGAGGTCCACCAGCTCGATGCCGAGCGCGGTCGAAAACTCGTAGATCTTCGGGTCGCGGTAGAACTCGCCGAAGACGATGCGCTGAATGCCGCTGTTGGCGATGAGGCGGAAGCAGGCCCAGCAGGGCGACGCCGTTACGTAGATGCTCGCGGCCTCGATGCGAACGCCGTTGCGGGCCGCCTGCGCGATGGCGTTGGACTCGGCGTGCACGGTGCGGACGCAGTGCCCCTCTTCCATGAGATGGCCCACGTCGGTGCAGTGGGGCAGGCCGCGAATGGACCCGTTGTATCCGGTCGCGAGAATGGATCGGTCGCGCACGATGACGGCGCCCACGTGCTTGCGATCGCAGGTGGCGCGGGTGGCCACCACCCGCGCGATGTCCATGAAATACTCGTCCCAGGTCGCTCGAGCCATGCCCAAGGGCTTACACCAACGGGCGCCCCGGGGACCTGGAAAATGGCCCTTCCCGCCCGCGCCAAATGGGTATCATCGGAGGGGTCATGCGTCTTGCTGCGGCGTCCGCCGTTCTTCTTCTCGCTTTCTCTTCCCCTGCCCTGGCTGCCGGCCCGAAGGCGGTGCCCGCGCCGGTATCGACCGCCAAACCTGCGCCGCCGGCGGCCGACGTGGAGACCGCGGAGCAGCTGTACGCCAAGCTCGAGTACGAGCAGGCCGGCGCCGTGGCCGAGCGAGCGGTGAAACAGAAGGGCCTGTCGCACGACAAGCTCGTGCGCGCCTACCGCATCATCGCGGTGACCCACGCGGTGCTCGACCAAGAAGAGCCAGCGCGGGAAGCCTTCGTCACGCTGCTGGCGCTCGACCCCGACTACCAGGTCGACCCGAACCTGGGCCCACGCGTATCGGCGCCGTTCATGGAGGCGCGGGGCTTCTGGCGCGCGCAGTCGCAAAAACCTGGCCTCGACGTGCGCCCCACGCTGCACGCCGGCGAGAAGGGCGTGCTCAAGGTGCTGGCGCGCGACCCCACCAAGCTGGTGGCCAAGATTGTGGTGGGCTACCGCTGGGGCTCCGCTGGCGAGCTGAAGACCGAGCCGCTGTCGGGGCTCGAAGGCGCCGTCGATGTGGGCGCCGCGCCGCCCGGCAGCGCCCGCCTCGACTACTTCGTACAGGCGCTCGACGAGCGCGACAACGTGGTGATGGAGAAGGGAACGAGCGCGGTGCCGCTCAGCGCCTTCGCCGAAGCGAGCAAGGGCGGCGCTGGAGGAGGCTCCGGCAAGAGCGGCGGCGTGCTCTCGAGCCCCATCTTCTGGGTAGTCACCGGCGCCGTCATCCTTGCGGGCGCGGGCACCGCGGGCTACTTCATCTTCAAGCCCGACGCCGACCCCACCAGCGCCAGCCTGCGCCCGCAGGTCAACTGCGGCTTCACCGACAAGTGCCGCTAACGGCTACTTGAGGCCCACCCGCTTGGTGGTGGTCTCGCCGCTCTTGATGGTGACGGTGACCGCAGTCTTGATGCCCTGATCGGCATTCTCCACCGTGAGCGTGTGGGCGCCCGGCGTGAGCGCGACGTGCACAAGCGGTGTGGTGCCGAGGGCGCGGCCGTTCTCGCTCACCTTGGTGAAAGGATACGTATCGAAGGTGAGAAACCCCGGGTCCGGAGCGGCGGTAGAGGGTGCGCTGGGTACCTCGCTGGCGGAAGGCTTGGGCGCAGCGGTGGCGTGGCCGGTGACGATGGGAACCGGGTGCCGTGTGGTGGGCGGCGGCGCAGCGGTGGCGACAGTGCCCGCGGAAGTCGAGGGGCCGGTGACGACGGTGAGGGCGGGGTCCGGGGTCGGGGTGCTCGCGGAGGCACCTGCGCCAGTGCTCGCCGCGGTGGTCGGCTCCCCGGACGCGGTGCGTGTACTCTCCCCGTTTTTGCGGAGGCCGAAGACCAGCAGCGCAGCAATGGCCAGCATGAAGCAGCCGGCGATGACGATGGGGAGGATGACGCTGCGCTCTTTGCGCGGCTCCGCCGCCCGCGGCGCGAACCCGATGGACCCAGGCGGCGGAAACGTTCCCCCGTGCTGACCCATGGTGCTGCCGGAGCTACCGAGCCGGAGCAGCGACGCGGAGGAGCCGGTGCCGCTCGCGACGTTGCCCACTCGTTGCAGCGACTCTGCGGTGAGGGCGCGCACCTCGTTGGTGGAGCCAGCCCGATGAAACTGCGCCATGTAGGCGCGTACCTTTCCCTGCACTTCTTCGCGCACCGGGGCGAAGAGCTGCGTGAGGAGCGCCGCCAGATCGTCGGTGCGCACGGTGAAGCCGCTGCGCACCACGAAGCTCTCGAGCGCGTCGCGCATCTCGGCTGCGCTCTGGAAGCGCCGCGACGGGTCCTTCTCCAGCGCCCGCGCCACGATGCCATCGAGCTCCGGCGGAAGCGACATCACCGAGGAGGCCCGGGGAATGGGCTGGTTCATGAGCCGGTGGAGCGTCACCGCCGCGTTGTCGCCGGGAAGTAGGCGCTGCCGCGTGAGGAGCTCCCACAGCAGAATGCCCATGGAGAAGACGTCGGCGCGAGCGTCGATGGCGCCGCCCAGCGCTTGCTCGGGCGCCATGTAGGCCACTTTGCCCTTGAGCACCCCGACCTCGGTCTCGGTGGTGGTGGAGGCGGCCTTGGCGATGCCGAAGTCCACCAGCTTCACCTGGCCGTCGTAGGTCACGAACACGTTGTGGGGGCTCACGTCGCGATGGATGATGCCCAGCGGCGAGCCATCGTAGTCGCGGAGGCTGTGGGCATAGGAGAGCGCGAGCAGCGCATCGGCAGCGATCTTCGCGCACAGCGGCGGCGCGACGGCCACGTTCTGCTTGATGACCTCACGGATGAGGCGGTTGAGCGCCTGCCCCTCCAGGTACTCCATGGCGATAAAGTAGGTGCCGTTCTCCTCACCGACCTCGAACGTCTGCACGATGTTCGGGTGGTTCAGGCGAGCCGCCAGGCGCGCCTCGTCGAGGAACATCTGGCGGAACGTGGGCTCGTCGGCGAGCTGCGCGCGCAGACGCTTGATGACCACAAGCTTGTTGAAGCCCACCGGTCCCCGCGCCACGGCCAGGTACACGTCCGCCATTCCGCCGCGGCCCAGGGTCGCGAAGATGTGGTACTTGCCCAGCGCCGCAAGGCCCTCGCCCCCGGCCTGGCCCGACCCTCCGTCCGGAGAGCCTTGTGAGCCTGCAGTCACTGCGGAAGTATCCGCGGATGTGGTGATCGCGTCAAGCGATGTAGGAGGACGACCCCGGGGAAGATCACTTGGGCATGGCCACGTAGCCGGCGGCGGCGAGCTTGCTCTCCACCTCGGCGATGTGCGGAAACCCGCGAGTCTCCACCACCAGCTCCACGACGACGTCCGAGAGCTCGGCCTTGGCGAAAGCGCGATCGTGGTGGATCTGCAGGATGTTGGCGCGGGTCTCGGCGACCAGTGTGGCCAGCCGCGCGAGGGAGCCCGCGATGTCGGGAACGCGCACCGAAAAGCGGAAGAGACGCCCCGATTTCACCAGGCCGCGATCGATGATGCGGCTCATGAGCGTGACGTCGATGTTGCCCCCGCACAAGATGATGACGGTGCGCTTGCCGCGAATCGGCAGGCGCTCGTGGAGCACCGCGGCGACGGAGGCCGCGCCGGCGCCCTCGGCCACAGTTTTCTCGCGCTCGAGCAACATGAGGATGGCCTCGGCGATCTCCTCGTCGTCCACCACTGCGATCTCTTCCACCGTGCGCTTGGCGATCTCGAGGGTGAGCGCGCCCGGCCGGCGCACCGCGATGCCCTCGGCCATGGTGGTGGCAGCCGGGAGCGTCACCGCAGAGCCGTGGGCGATGGAGTCGCGCATGCTCGGGAGCGCCTTGGTCTGCACGCCGAAGACCTTTACCTCGGGCCGGAGGCCCTTCACCGCTGTGCCCACGCCGGCCACCAGACCGCCGCCGCCGATGGCCACGATGACCGCCTCGACGTCCGGGACCTGCTCGAGAATTTCGAGCCCCACCGTGCCTTGGCCGGCGATGACCGCCTCGTCGTTGAAGGGGTGCACGAAGACCCGCTGCTCGGTCTGGCGGATGTTCTCGGCGACCTCGGCGGCCTCGTCGTAGGAGCCGCCCGAGAGCACCACCCGGGCCCCGAAGTTTCGTGTATTCTGCACTTTAACCAGCGGGCTGCGCTCGGGCATCACGATGGTGGCGTCGATGCCCAGCCGCTGCGCGTGGTAGGCTACGCCCTGCGCGTGATTGCCGGCGCTCGCGCAAACGACGCCGCGGGCGCGCTCCTCCGGGGTAAGCGACGAGAGCTTGTTGCAGGCGCCGCGCTCCTTGAACGAGCCGGTGCGCTGGAGGTTCTCGAGCTTGAGGTAGCAGGCGGCGCCCACCACGCGGGTGAGACTCTCGCTGTAGGAGCAGGGGGAAAGCAGCACCCGGCCTGCGATGCGCTCGCGGGCCGCTTGGATCGATTCGAGGGTCACCACGCCCTTCGGTATAGCCAATTTGCGGCCCCGGCCCCCTACTTTGCGCGGCCCGAGCCACCAGATGTGTTGACGGCGCCCGAGCGCAGGCCTTACGAACGAGGGGCCATGCGCTCCCCTTTTGCCGTTTTCGTCGCCGCGGGCGCCTTCGCGCTCTGCGCTTCCACGTCGCCCTGGGCCCAAGCTGAAGAGTCTCGCGCCTCCGGAGCGACGGACAGTGCCGCCGCCATCGAACGCGACGTGCGCGAGCTCGGCAAGAGTGCCGCCACCAAGGAGCCCGCCGACAAGGCCAAGGAAGCCCTCGACCGCGCGCTCCGCTTTCGCAGCGTAGGCGACGACGCCAACGCGCGGTTGGCGCTCGGCCTCGCCCGCGACTGGCTCGATGTCGGGCGCGATCTTTCGCAGACCCTCGACGCCGAGAAGCGCGCCGCCGAGTCGCGGGCCAAGACGCGGCAGGCCGAACAAGACCTCGCCAAGGCCCGGGTGGAGCTCGAGGAAGGTGTGGCCAAGGCCAGCCGGCTGCAGGCCCAGGTGGAGGCCAAAGAGAAAGAGCGTCTCGGAACGCCGCTCCCCAAAGCCGGTGGCGGCAAGGTCGAGAAAAAAGGCGCAGCGAAGGGCGACAGCAAGCCCGCGCCCAAGAAAGACAAGGGCGGAAAGTGAGCTTCCCTACCCTTCCGCGCGCGGCCCTGGCAGGGCTCCTCTCCGCAGCGCTCCTCTCCCTCAGCGCGGTCGGCTGCGGCGGCGCCAACGCCGGCCTCGACCCGAAGCTCGCGGCGAGCGTTCAGACGATGCGCCAGAGCCCCGCACTGAAGGACGCGGAGCGCCTCGCACCCCAGGCGGTGGCAGCGGGCGACGAGGAAGACCGGCTGAGCAAAGCGGCGCTCGCGGCGGGCGATGCCACCGGCGCCGGCCTGCACGCAGAGCGAGCGCTGGCCCGCTACAATCGCGCACGCATCCTGGCCCGGCAGAACCAAGCAGTGCGCGACTTGGGTGCAGTATCCACCGATCTCGACAAGGCCGAAGCGGCCAAGAGCGCGCTATCCGGCGATCGCGACCGCGTTCAGAGCGAGAACGCCGACCTGGAAAAGAAGCTGGCGGTGCTCACCGCGAGCGCCCGTCCGGAGGGCTCCGAGGGCACCAGCCCGGAGCGGGCAGCGGCGCGCCTGGAGGCAGCCAAGACCTTCGTGAGCGAAGCCCGGCTGCTGTGCAGCGCAGCGGAGCTCTTGGGCGAAGTGCCGGCCGACCTGACGCAGAAGCTGGGCGACGCCGACAAGCGCATCGCCGGCGGCAAGGGCCTCGACCCGGCCGCCTACGACGAGATGGTTCAGCTCCGGGCCGCGTGCCTGATGACCCTCACCAAGGGGCGACGCAGCGCCAAGAACGGCGCCGAGCACCCGGACCTGCTGCTGGCCGAGCTCTCCGAGGCCGGCACCTACGCGCCCGCGCGCGACGAACGGGGCGTGTGGGTGTCGCTCAAGGATCCCTTCGTGGCCGACGGCGTGGGCAAGGCCGCGGAGGATCGCCTTCACGAGCTCGGCCGCGTGGCCACCGCCCACCCCACGTTCGCGGTGCAGATCGTCGTGCACGACCCTAGCGATACGCGAGCCCAAGCCGCGAAGGGCGCGTTCGCATCCGCCGCCGGCGCCAGCAAGGTCGCCCTGGTGCGCGGCACCGCGAAAAACCGCATCGACGTGGTCTTCGTGGGCGCCCGCGACTAGCGCACGAGCACCCAAAAACACCGGTCTCCTACGGGGTGGAGGTGCGCTCCACGACCAACTTGTAGCCGAACCCGTACACCGTGAGGATGTGCACCGGGCGATCGGGGCTGGGCTCGATCTTCTTTCGTAGCTTGACGATGAAGTTGTCGACGGTGCGGTTGGTCGGCGAAGCGTCGAGGCCCCAGATCTTCTGGAGGATCTCGTCGCGACTCACCGGCTGGCCGGTGCGCTCCACCAGCAGGCGCAAGAGCTCGAGCTCGTAGAACGAGAGCTGATGCTCCTCGCCGCGCCGGGTGAGAATGTGGGAGGCGAAGTTGATGCGCGCCTCGCCTATTTCCGCCGCCTCGGCCGCCGGTCGCACGGCGGCCCGGCGAAAGATGGCGCGCATGCGGGCGATGAGCTCGTTCACGCTGAAGGGCTTGGTGACATAGTCATCGGCCCCAGCGTCGAGACCGCGAATCTTGTCGCTCTCCTGCGAGCGCGCAGTGAGCATGATGATGGGCAGCACCGGGTTCCAGCGCCGGAGCTCCTCGCAGACCGCGTAGCCGTTGGTGTCCGGCAGCATGAGATCGAGGATGACCGCATCGACGCTCTCGCGGTTCGCCAGCTCGACCCCCTCTTTTCCCTTGGAGGTGGAGACGACGCGGAAGCCTTCGAACTCCAGCGCATCTTGCAGGCCCAAGATGATGTGGGGCTCGTCCTCGACGATGAGAATGGTCTTCTTCGGCGGGGGCACGCCTCGGGTTCATAGCACAAAAGGCGAAAGGCCCGGTTGCCCGAGCCCTTCCGACGTTGCCGTCGTTGCCTAGCTGCGTGCTGCGCTCAGGGGTTCGCGCCGCCAGCGCCGGCGCCGCTCTGGTCGATGCACTGGAGAGCCACGGTGGCGCCCGGAACAATCGAGTCCTGCGAGAACTCGATGGCTTGCGGGCAGCGCTTGGAGCTCGGGTCGTTGGTCACGTAGCACCAGCCGGTTCCCTTGTTGCGCTCCGGAGAGGTGCCGTCGCAGCTCTGGCCCTTCTCGACCTTCTCTTTGACCTGCGGAATCTCGCAGACCGTGAGCGTGAGCTTGTCGGTGTCGCCGCCGGCCTTCTGCGCGTCGCGGAAGTTCTTGAGCACGTCGCCGGTGACTTCCTTGTAACCCGCGTGCGCGGCGCAGGTATCGCCCTTGTCCGGGAGGACGGCGAGCATGAGGCAGGCGACCTGACCAGCCGCATCCGGGGTGAGCGGGCGCGGGAGGCACTGGCGCGAGATGGCGTTGGCGAGGCGGTCGACGATGGCCTTGACCGCGGGGTTGTAGCCGTAGAGTGCCGAGTTTACGTCGGCCGTTTCCTGCGGGCAGAGCGAGGAAGCGATGCCCTGATCGCCGAGCGAACGCGCCACCAGGAGCTCGCGCACGGTGGGGAACGCCTTGGCGCGAACCTGGGAGCGGCTGGTCTTGGTCTTGTCACCGCTGCAGAGGGGGGAGTCGGAGCCGTTGGCGCAGTCGAAGGTGGCGCTGTTGGTGTAGGCCTTCTGCAGAGCAGACGGGAGCGCGAAGGTGCAGGCGTACTGGAGGTCGGCGCCCTTGGTGTCCCAGTCGCGATGCGTAGCGTTGCCGGGGTCGGCGCCGTTGAAGTCCGGCACACCCGCGCCGGTGGGGCGGGTCGTCCGCGGCTGCGTCGACTGGATCATGCGGGGGTCGATGCCGCTGTAGTCGAAGCGCTGGGGGTCCTTTCCGAGGATCTTGATCCAGTCGTCGTCGCCGAGGCGGCTCTTGTCCGCATCGTTCGGGTCGAAGTGGAGCAGATCGTTGGGCACGCCGCCGACCACCGCGAAGAAGACGAGGCTCTCGTCGCGGTTGCCGCGGGCGATGCCGCAGACGGTGAGCGGGGCGCCCTTGTCGTCCTTCATGGCGCCGCTCTCGTCGGACGCGTTGAAGATGGCGGTCTTCGTCTTGGGATCCAGGCTCTCTTCCGCGGAGATCGGGAGCGATTTCGCGAAGAGCGGGTTGGTGCAGTTGTTGCGCCCAATGTAGTTACCAGCGCCGTCGTGCTCGCCCACGCGGTCGGGAACCGACTTGCTCTGGAGTCCGTTGACGTACCGGCGAATCGGGTACTGCGGGTCGATGCCGAAGCGCTGCTTCATGTGCTGGAAGCGCACGTTGAGGATGTCGTCCTCGGGCTTGTGGTAGCCGTTGTTGTCCTTGCAGTTGGGATCGTTCTTGATCTTCTGGCAGGACGCGTCGGCGGCGTTGCAGTTGAACTGGAAGGCGCACGAGGTGCAGTCGGCCGAGTTCGGGTCGGTGGCGCAGGCGGTGGTGCCCCGAGGAGCCGTGGTGCCGCCGCCGAACGTGGCGTCGTCGGGGCGACGACGGCCGGGGTCGCTGGCAACGGAGCCGGGCGCCGGGAAGTTCGACGACATGAAGGCGTAGCCCTGGCCGCCGACCGAGAGCGGGTCGACCGACGAGTCGTCTTCGTCGGTGAGCATGATAACCGCGACGAGCGAGTCGGTGCGGAGGAAGTCGTGGCGCTGCTTGAGGACGTCGTTGTCGATGCCCTTGTAAACCGCGCGGCCCTCTACCACCGCGATGCTGGAGTAGGGCTCCGGCTGGATCAGGAAGTGGTACATGCTCTCGAGCTGGGCTTCGAGACCGCAGCCGTCTTCGCCCACGCCGCGCACGAGACTGGCGAACGACTCGGAGATCTTCGCGGGGTCGGAGTAGGGTCCCGACGGCGCCGGGTTCTTGCCGTGGCGATCGCTGGTGGGGTACCAAGCGAGGAAGCCGGACGGCTCGATGGGGTTCAGCTGGATGTCCTTGCCGGTACCGTCCTTGGCGCGCTTGACGAGGTTGCCCTTGTCGCTCTTGTCGGCGCAGCTGTCGCTGCCGAAGCTGCCCATGTCGGACGAGACCACGCCGATGTGAATGTCGACGATGGGCTTGAACTCGGGCTTGGACCCGCCGGGACAGCCGAACTGACCAGTGGAGTCCTCGTTGACGCCGGTCGCGCCGTTCGGCTTCGAGACGGCGCCGGCCGCGTCCACGCAGTTCGGCGTCACGAGACGCTTCACCAGGTTGGGCACCGCTTCCGCGAGGAACTTCTGCTTGTCCCCCATGGATCCGGAGTTGTCGATCGCGAGCAGGAGGTCGATCTTGTCGATGGCAGACTGCTTCACGTTGGCCGTGAAGTTGGTCTTGGTCGTGGGTGCATTGGGCTGAACGGGACGCGTTAGACAGCCCGTACCCACAATGCCCCCGACGAGGCCACCGGCCACCGCCAACTGCTTGAGGCGAATTCGCATGCTCATGGCTCCTTGAACTTTGAAGACCGCGGAACAGTATCGGACCGGCCGAGACCGTTGCAATGGAGTCTTCGTCGCGAGGAACCGTAGCATGAAGGGGTCCATCGGGGGGACCACGAAATTGCCTGTGAAAAACGGCAGAGGGAGGGTGCAGGGTCGCCAACTAAGTTGTCACTTGGTCAACCTGGTTGGCGACTCTGCGGTCAGGGCTGGGCGCCGGTTCCGCTCTGGTCGATGCACTGCAGGCTCACGGCAGCGCCGCTCACGATGGAGTCTTGGGAGAACTCGATGGCCTGCGGACACGAGCGCCCGGTGGAAGCGCCGCTCACGTAGCACCATCCGGTGCCGCGGGTTCGCTCCGGCAGCGTGCCATCGCAGCTCTCGCCCTTGGGCACCACGATCTGGTCAATGCTGCAGACCGTGAGGTTGGCCTGATCGCCCTTGCCGGCGCTCTTCTGCGCGTCGCGGAACGTCTTGAGCACGTCTGTTCCCACACTGACGTAGCCCTTGTGAGCGGCGCAGGTATCGCCGGCATCGGGCAGCACGGCGAGCATCAGACACGAGACCTCGCCCTTTTCATCGGTGCCGAGCGGTCTCGGCAGGCACTGCCGGGAGATGGCGTTGGCCAGCCGATCGACGATGGCCTTCACGCCCGGATTGTATCCATAGAGCGGTGAGTCGGCGCTTAGGATCTCCTGCGGGCACAGCGAAGCGGCGATGCCCTGTTCGCCGAGGCCGCGCACCACCTCGAGCTCGCGGATGGTCGGAAAGGCTTTTGCGCGCACCTGTTTGCGCCCGCAGCCGGGAGCATTCGGCGAAGCGCCGCAGACGCCGGACGCGGCGCGACGGGCATCGCAGAGGGGCGCGTCGGAGGCGTTCTTGCAGTCGCCCAAGTCGTCTTTGGGTTTCTGAAAGTCGGGCGGCAGCGCGAAGGTGCACGCGTACTGAAGGTCGGCCTTGCCGGTGTCCCAGTCGCGGTGCGACGCGTTGCCGGGGTCGGCGCCGGCGAAGTCCGGGGCATCGGGGGCGGGGCGCCCGGCCCGCGGGGTGGTCGACTGAACCATCCGCGGATCGATGCCCGAGAGATCGTAGCTGAGGGGATCGCGTCCCAGAATCCTTACCCAGTCTTGGTCGCCCAGCCGGCTCTTGTCCGGGTCCGCCGGGTCGAAGTGGAGCAGATCGTTGGGCACCCCACCGACCACCGCGAAGAACACCTGGGCCGCGTCGCGCTCACCCCGCGGGAGCGTGCACAGAGTGGCCGGCTTTCCCTGCGCATCGAGGATGTCCTGGCCGCCGGCATCGAGTGCATAATACACCGTTTTCTGGGTCTTGGGGTCGACCGCCTCGCGGGTGCTTCGCGGCAAGGTGCGGGCGAAGAGCGGGTTGGTGCAGGTGGCCACATCGGCATAGGCGCCGGCTGCGTCGTGCTCGGTGGCGCGATCGGGCACCGAGCGCTTGGTGAGGCCGCTCACGTAGCGCTGGATGGGGTACTGCGGATCGACCCCGAAGCGCTCCTTCATATGATGAAACCGCACGTTGAGGAGGTCGTCCTCGGGCGCGTGGAAGCCATTGTTCTCGCGACAGGCGGGGTCGGCCTTGACGCGCTGGCAGCGCAGATCGCAGGGCGCGACGAACTGAAGCAGACAGCTATCGCACTCCGGCGAGGCGGGCCCCTTTGCGGGATCGGTACACGCCGACGTTCCCCGGGGCGCGGTGGTGCCGCCACCTTGGGCGTTGGTCCGCGTTCTGCCCTCGCCGCTCACGCCAAGGAGGTTGAAGTCGCCGGACATGTAGCGCCAGCCGCTGCCCCGCACCGCCAGCGGGTCGACCGACGCGTCGTCCTCGTCGGTGAGCATGATGATGGCGACCAGCGAATCGGGCCGGAGAAAGTCGTGGCGCTGGGCGATGACCTGCGCGTCGAGGCCCGCGTAGGAGGCGACGCCGCCCGAGACCGCGATGCTGAGGTAGGGGTCGGGCTGGACGAGAAAGTGGTACATGCTCTCGAGCTGGGCCTCGAGGCCGCAGCCGTTCTCGCCCACGCCGCGCACGATGTTGCCGAAAGAAGCGCCGAGGGCCTTGGCATCGGCATACGGCGCGGCGGGCCGCGGACTTTTACCGTGCCGATCGCTCTCCGGGTACCAGGCGAGAAAGCCCGCCGGCTCAATGGGTGCAACCTGCACGGGTGCGCCGTCCTTGCCTTTGCCCCGCTGCACCAGGCGCCCGCCGTCGCTCGCGACGAAGTTATCGTCCTTGGCGCCATCGCACTGGTCGCCCCCGAACCCGCCCATGTTGGAGGACACGACACCGATGTGAATATCGGCGATGGGCGAGAACTCTGGGCGTGATCCGGTGGGGCAACCGTAGAGGCCCGAGGGATCGGTGTCGACCCCCAGGGCGCCGCCGGCTTTCACCAGCCCGCCCTTGGCGTCGACGCAGTTGGGCGTGACCAGGCGCGCCACCAGCTTGGGCACCGCCTCCGCGAGAAAGCGCTGCTTGTCGCCCATGGAACCCGAGTTGTCGATGGCGAGGAGCAGATCGATCTTGTCGACCGCCGCTTGCTTCACGGGCGTGGTGAAGTTGGTCTTGGTGGTGGGCCCGTTGCTCACGGTGGGCCGCGTGAGGCAGCCGCCGAGGCCCGTCGCTGCGAGCAAGAGAAGATGGACGCACCGCTGCACGCTTCGCCGCATGGGAAAGCTCCTTGGTTCTTCGCCGAAGCCGCGCCGCCCCGCGGGCGCCCTCGGTCGCTGAGGGGTGAGTGGAAAAAGCGCCGGACCGCGATCACTCTTTCGTCGCTTCATTTGGTCAATGGCGTTGCGCGACGTGGGCGTCACCTATTCGCCCCCCTCGGCCAAGGCCGGCGGCACGTTCGAATCGAAGCTGAAGATCTATCTGGTCGACGATTCGGGCTACTGCGGCGACTACGCGAGCAGCGTCGAGCACGCCGGGTCGCGGAGCCTGAAGATCCAGTTGGAGCGCACCGGCAACAGCCTTGCGGCGGCCGAATCACCGCCTTCGACGGAAAGCACATTCGCGGGACCTTCGAGGTGCGCGCCGCGAGCGGCCGCTATGTGAAGGGGGCTTTCGACGCCGAGGTCAAGGGGGGAGCGCGCGGCTGCCGGTGAGGGCGTTGCCGACGGCGCGAGCAAAGACGCCGAAGCTCGGCGCGAAGCCGTAGCGAGCGTCTTGCGCTGCGGTAGGCACCCGAGGGCAAGCGGAAGCGATGCGCGCCTGGGCCCCCAGCTCCTTGGCTAGCCATAGAGCGCGCGGCGCAGGGAACGCGCGGCCGCGCACCCGACTGCGCTGGGTGGCCGGGCCGGGCCGGTCGCAGAGCGGCGCACGGGAGCCGTCGGCGCACGCGAAGTCTGCAGACGGCCGGTGAGGCTCGACGCGCTCCGGGTAGATGGGGAACGTACATGCATACTGCAGTGATACGTGAGCGGTGTCCCAGTCTGGTCCGTCGCCATCGTTGTCCCACGGGTCCCCTTCGCGCGGCCGGCCCGGGCGCGGCCCAACGCTTGGGACCATGCGCGGATCGAGGTCCACCTCGGTCTCGCGCGCGGGATCGCGACCGAGTACCCGCGCCCACGAGGGTACGGCGCCGTCGTCGGGGGCGAGGTCTGCGGGTACGCCTACCACCGCCAGAAGAAGCACGTCTTCGAGCGCGCGAGGGCCCGCCGGAAGATCGCACACGTCCAAGGCGCCGCCGCGCTCGTCTCGCATCGGTCCGTTTTCGTCCGTCGCCAGGAAGCGTCCAGCGGCGACCTCTTCGGCGGACACCGGGAGGCTCTTGGCGAAGAGCGGATTGCGGCACGCGGCGTCGCCCAACACGCTGCTGCGGAGGCCGGAGACGTAGCGGGCGACAGGAAACCGCGGCTCGACGCCATAGCGCGCCTTCATGCGGTGAAACCGCACCGGGAGTGCATCGTCGTCGGGCGCGAGATAGGGAGGGTTGCACGCCGGCGCAAGGTCGACGCAGAGTGCGCCGTCTTCGCACGGGCGCACGCACGACGCGCACGCCGGGCTCGCGGGATCCGTGGCGCAGGGGGCGGTGGCGCGGGGGGCGGTGGTGCCTCCGCCCAGCGATCGGGGCCGGATGCGGGCGGGATCGTCGGCCCATGGCGGCGGCGCGGGAAAAACCGCGCTGCCAAAGGCGTAGCCGTGACCGCCGTAGGACCGCGGGTCCAGCGAGGCATCGTCGCGGTCTGTGGCCAGCACGACGGCCACGATGGAGTCGGGCCGAAGAAAGTGGTGCCGCTGCGCGAGCACATCGTTGTCGATGCCCGCGAGCCGGGCGACGCCTTGCTCCACGCGAACGTGCGTGTAGGGCGCGGGGTCGGCGAGGAAGTGGTACAGGCTCTCGAGCGGCGCCGGGTGGGCGCACCCGTCCTCCCCTACCCCGCGCACCAGGGCGGCCACCGAATCGCCAAATTTTGCGAGGTCCCGGTAGGGAGCGGACGGCGGTGCGTTCTTCCCGTGCCGATCGGTCGTGGGGTACCAGGCGACGAACCCCGAGGGCTCAATGGGTGCAATATGCACGTCTTTTCCCGTGCGGTCGCGGGCGCGTTTGACCAGGTTGCCGCGGTCCCCTCCACCAGCGCACTGGTCGCTGCCCTGGCTCCCCATGTCCGAGGAGACGACGCCCACGTGAAGGTCGACGATGGGCGCGAACGGCGGCCGCGAGCCCTCCGGGCAACCGTAGCGGCCGCTGGGGTCCGTGTTTGGGTCGGTGGCGCCGTGGGCCAGTACGACAACTCCGTTGGCGTCCCGGCAATCCGGTTGCGCAAACCTGCGCAGCATCTCGGGCACGCCCGCGGCCAGGTAGTGGTGGAGATCGTCGGTGCCAGGGGCGTTCGAGACCACCAGCAAGATGTCGACCTTGTCCTTGGCGATTTGCCGCGGGGGCTCGTCCTCGCCATACGGTTCGGGCCTCGGCCGCGCCTCTTCGATGCGCACAGTTTGGCAGCCTGCGAGCGCGAGAACAACCACCCCACAGACCCACTTCGGCATCGAGCGCATGCACACCTCGCGGGGAGGCAGAGCACTTCCTGTGCCGGGCTACGGAGGATCGCTCGGTGCGTCGTGGACCGCCACCGGCTCGTCGGTAGAAGCCAGCGGGGCATCGAGGGTGGCCGCATCGGGGCGCGTGAGCGCCGGCCCCAGGGCTTCGCGCAAGGCGGCGACGTGCCGCTTGTGGACGCCGGGGATGGCGAGGAGCGCCGCGTCGTCGGCCTCTTTGATCTTCTGCACGCTGCCGAGGGCCCGCAGGAGCGCCTTCTTGGTGGCGGGGCCGATGCCGTGAATCTCGTCGAGGGCCGACGAGAAGCGCCGGGCCATGCCGAGCTTCTCTCGGGCCTTGTTGGAGAAGCGGTGCGCCTCGTCGCGGAGCCGCGCCAGGAGCAGGAGCGAGGCCGAGCTCTTCACCGGGATGGGGTTCTTCTGGCCCTGCAGGTAGATGCGGTCGACCAGCGTGTCGCCCATGACGTTTTCTTTCTCTTTGGCGAGGCCGACGATGGTGAGCTCGTGGAGCCCCAGGTCGTGCGCCGCCGCCACCGCCACCGCCAGCTGCCCGCGGCCACCGTCGACCACGAAGAGGTCGGGCGCCTCCCAGCCGCTGCCGGCGCCGTCTTCGCTGGGCTCCGCGTCTTGCTCGGCTCGGGCCCTTCGAAAGCGCCGCGCCAGCACCTCGTACATGGCGCCGTAGTCGTCGCCGCCCACGTGTGAGCCGGACTCGCCGCGCACGTGGAACGTTCGGTAGTGGCTCTTGTCGAGCTCGCCGCGGGTCATGGCCACGATGGCGCCCACCGAGTCCTTGCCGCCGAGGTGCGAGATGTCGCAGCACTCGATGCGAAGGGGCAATTGCGGGAGCCGCAGCTTTTCTTTGAGCTGCTCCAGGCGCTCCTCCACGTCTTCCTTGGCGCGGCGCTTCTCGGAGAAGGCGTGCTTGGCATTTTCGCTGGCCATGCGCAGGAGATCGGTCTTCTTGCCGCGCTGGGGGGCGAGCACCGCGATCTTGCGGCCCGCCTTTTCCGACAGCACCTCGGCGATGCCGGACAGCGCCTCGAGCTCGAACGGCACCACGATTTCGTCGGGCGTGGGAACGTGGCTCTCGGCGTCGACGTAGCGCTGCATGACGAAAGCCGAGACCACTTCTTCGTCGAGGATGGCCACGTCTTTGAGGGTGAAGGTGCCGACGTCGGCCAGCTTGCCAGCGCGCACGTGCAGCACGGCGATCTCCACCAGATCGCCCTCTCGGTGGTAGCCGAGCACGTCGCGGTCCACGTCGTCGGTGGAGACCACGCGCTGGAGCTCGCGAATCTTCTCGATGGCGCGCAGCTGATCGCGATGCACCGCCGCCAGCTCGAAGCGCATGTCGTGGGCGGCCTGCTGCATGCGATCGTAGAGCAGCGCCGAGAGCTCGTCGTGACGCCCTTCGAGAAAGAGGAGCACGGTGTCGACCTGCTCGCCGTAGAACGCCGGGTCCACGTCGAACACGCAGGGCGCCGGGCACCGCTTGATCTGGTGCTGCAGGCAGGGCCGCTTGCGCGCGCGCATCTCGGTATCGGAGCAGGTGCGGAGCTGAAAGTGCTTGTTGATGATGTTCAGCGTGCGCCGCGCCGCGGTGGCCGAGTGATACGGGCCGAAGTACTTGGCGCCGTCGCTTTCGGTCTTCCGCACCAGGTAGAGGCGCGGCCAGGCCTCGCGCTTGTGAAGGCGGATGGAGAGAAAATTCTTGTCGTCGCGGAGCTTGACGTTGAACTTCGGCCGGTGCTCCTTGATGAGCGTGTTCTCGAGGATGGTCGCCTCCTTTTCCGTGGAGGTGACGATGGTCTCGATGTCGAAGAGCACCTTGTGGAGGATGGGGATGAAGTAGCGGGTGTCGCTGGTGCCCTCCTGAAAGTAGCTGCGCACGCGGCTGCGAAGACTCTTGGCCTTGCCCACGTAGACGACGACGCCCTTCTTGTCTTTGAAGAGGTAGACGCCCGGGCTGGTGGGCAGCCCGTCTAGCTTTTCCTGCACCTGCTCTCGCACTGGCACGGATTATTCATGGTTCCGGGGCTGCATGTCACGATGCATCGGGAAGTTTCGGAGGTACGGCGGTTCTAGACAGCAGCCCGCCTCGGGTCTGCGATCCGGCGTGCGCCCGCCCTTCGCGCGCATCGCGCCTTTCGCCATCCGGCCCATGAACGCCTGTCTTTTTCCGCGGGGGCTGGCGCAAACATCGTACCGCTTGGGGAATCCGTCAATCTTCGATGTCCACCACGGTGCCCACCGGCACCTTCTTGGCCAGGCGGTCGATTTCTTGGTCGTCGAGCGCAACGCATCCCCAGGTCCAGTCGTACTTTTTGTGCACGTCCTTCCACTCCGGGGCGCGGGGTGCGCCGTGAATACCGATGTCACCACCGATGGTTGCGCCTTTGGGGAGCGCGCCGGCCTTCTTGAGCTCGGCAAAGCGCTTGCGGTCGTCGGCGTTGGGGTAGTCGAGGCGCAGGAAGGTGCGAAAGTCCTGCGAGGGCTGCTTGGCGATGATGTGATAGCGGCCCACCGGCGTGACCTTGTCGCCCTCGCGCTGCTTATGGCCGGCGCCGCCCGGGCCCAGCGCCACCTTGAAGGTTTCGCCCTTCTGCTCGCCTTCGTAGAGCGTCATCTCGTGCTTGCCCTTGGAGACCACGAGTCGAACCTTGGGGGCGCCTTCGCCGGCGGCGGCGCTAGCCGCGGCCGGGGCCGGACCGGCGAGCGCGAGGGTGCAAGCGCCGAGAAGAATGCCGGCGAAGAGATGCTTCATGCATCAACGTCGCCGCAGGTCTGCGGAGTGTGACAATGCGTGAATCGGAGTGGGCGCCGCGCCCGCATGCGTGGCACGCTCCACGTCGCTCACGACTTCGCTCTTGGATTCGGGGTCCCGACGCGGCGCAAAACACCAGCCACCGCGCGGTGCGACGACCACACACGCGCGAATCTGACGTCTCCTTAGGGCGTGAAGGAGGCGCTGCGAAAGCGAAGGGTGCGATCGGCGGTGCCCAGCTTTTGCACGAAGAGCGCAACGAAGGAGCCGAACAGCGCGTCGCCCGGCCCGATGCCGGTGGAGCCGGCCGGGCGCGAGACCCAGCGGCGCATCTCTGCGAGCATCTGCGGGCTCACCGGGTTCACCTCGACGATGACGCCCAGGTAGTGCGCCTTGCCCACCGCGAGCAGGGTCTTGTCGGCGATGGGCATCTCGCGAACGTCGGCGCACTGGCGAAGCACGCCTTCGACGTTGAGACCAGCCACGTCGCGATCGCCGCCGGAGCTGGTGACGCGGATGCGGTAGACCTCGTCCCACAGGTCGTACACGATGCGACAGCTGCGAATGGCGAGCGCCACCGGGTTCGCGTCGCCTTCGCGGAGCACGTAGGCGCGGAGGGCGATAACCGTGGGGAGCCCCGACGAGAGCTTGGCCGTGAGGGCCTTGTCGACCACGTCGCGGTAGCCGAACGACGCGCGCAGCAAGGTCTTGTCCCAGGAGAACGTGACCGAGCGCGTGGGCAAGCCTTCGGGCGGATCCTCGGCGCGGGCGCTGCTCGGCACCAGGGCCAGGGCGAGCGCGAGGAGGGCCACGAATGCGCGCCTCATTGCGCCTCCCTCCGCACCGGGATGAACCCCACGAACGTGGAGCTGCCCAGTGCGAAGCCCCCGAGCGCGGTGTCGATGCGCAACCCGAGGTTGAACGTCAGGTCGATGGGCAGGCTGCGCAAGCCGGTGTAGCCGCGCGCACGATCGCGCACGTCGCGCTCGGAGAACACGCTGTACACGCCGGTGCTGGCGAACAGATCGACCCCGTAGATGGCGCGGGTGCCGCGGTAGATGGGGATGCGGTACTCGACCGCCAACTTGGCCGCGAAGTTGCCGTAGCGAATCTCGGCGATCTGCGTGCCCAGGAAGTTGGGCGCGGCGCGGCGGTCGACGTTCAGGTCGAGGACGCGGTCCGGGAGAAGATCGGAAAAATCGCCCACATAGAAGCGCTCGTACAGGGGCGCGTCGCCGAAGATGGCACCGAGAAAGCCCTCCAGACGCAGCACATGATGCAGCGGCATGGGAAACCAGCGCGAGGCCCGGGCCACCATCTTGGCGTACCCATAGTCGCTGCCGATGGGCACCAACGCCGCCTCGCCGAAAAGCGAGAGGTGCGAGCCCTTGCTGGGCAGCGTCGGCTGATCGCGTGTATCATGCAGCACCGTCGCACGGAGCGTGGAGAGCACCGATTGCCCGCGAATCAGGTAAAAATCCAGGGGCTCGATGTCGACCCCGCGGCGGTGGCTGGCGGCCGCCGGGAGCCGCGCGTCGATGGTCTCGAGGCGGTAGTCGACGAAGAGCTGGGTGGAAACGCCGCCCAGATCGTGGCCGATGCCTGCGAGGCCGCCGAAGCGCTGGTAGGCGGCGACTGCGTAGTCGGTGGCGGTCTTGTCTTTGGGGTCGTCCACCAAGACGTCGCGCTGGCCGAAGAAGTCCTTGGCGTTGTTGTAAAGCAGCAGCCCTTCGACGCTGAACGACGAACGCAGGAAGTCGGGGTCGGCGAAGCGCGACCGGAGCGCGAGCTGGCGCTCGGCGATGGCCACCGCGCCGCCGAGGGCGATGCCGGTGCCGCCGAGGTTGTTCTCGGAGACGTCGATGCCGCCGAATGCGGTGAGGGGCTTGGCGGCGCCGTTGGGCTCGGCGTCGGCGGAGATGCCCATCCAGACGTCGTTGACGACGATGGTGTTGCGCTCTTCAACGGTGATCACCAGGATGGCGTACCCGCGGCGCGATCCCTTGCGAAGCGACAGGCGAACGTCGCGGAAGAAGCCGGTGGCGAGCAGGCGAAAACGCGCGCGTTCGAGCTCGGGATCGTCGACGTCGAGGGCGTCGCCGACGCGGAAGGGAACGTACCTTCGCACCACGCGGTCGAGGGTGGTGGTGTTGCCGCGAATGTCGACCCCTTCGACCACGTAGCGGAGGCCGACGCGACCGTTGGTGCGCACCAGGGAGCTCGAGACCTCGGGCTCCGGCGGCGCAGCCGGCATGGCGGGCTTCGGCGCATCGGCGGGGAGCGCCGGCGCCGGCGCGGGATCCGACGCGTCCTCCGGCCCACCCCAAGTGCGCGGCGCCGGGGCCTCGAGCCGCGCGGGGCCGTCGGCGCGGGCCCGGGGGGTCGCGGCCACGACCGCCAGCCCCATCGCGAGCCCCAGCGCGAGCGCGACCGCACCCCGGCGCCCCGCGCGAAGGGGGCGTCGCTCGCGGAGCGGAAAGGCCGAGAACAAGCGAAGGAACACGGACCCCGTCAGTGTACCCTGGATTGACCGCTAACGCCCCGGACTTACCGGGCCGCCGCGGGGGGTGCGTCGGGCTGAACGTCGGGGTGGGCCGCACGCAGTGGGGCGGTGGCGGCGGCGGCGGCTTCGGCAGCAATCACCCGTGGAAAGGGCGCGAGGTCGACCCCGAAGCGGCGGGCGTTGTAGAGCTGCGGAACCAGGAACGCGTCGGCGGCGCCGAGCTCCGCGCCGAACGCATAGGGCCCGCGAATGCCGCGCGCCTCGTTCTGGTGCATGAGCGCCTCGAAGGCGCCGAGGCCGCGGGCCACGAAGTGCGCGCCCCACGCCCTGCGGTCGGGCTCCGGCAAGCGGTTCAGGACCACCAGGTTCTGCAGCGGTTGGGTTCCGCTGTTGACCACCTCGACGAGCGCCATGACGTGGGCTTTTTGCCGCGGATCTTCGGGAAAAAGGCGGGGATCGGGGCACAGCGCGTCGAGCAACTGGAGAATCGCCACCGACTCGACGAAGGCCTCGCCGTCGACCTCGAGGCAGGGGACGTGCCCCATCGGAGAGACGGAGCGGTAGGCCTCGGACGCCTGCGCGCTCGCGAGCAGGTTGACCGGCACGGTCTCGTAGGCGACGCCCTTGATGGCGAGCCCGATGCGGACGCGGTACGCGGAGGAGGATCGCCAGTAGCTGTGAAGGCGGAATTTCATGGCGTCCCCGGCGCGATTCGAACGCGCGACCTCCAGTTTAGGAAACTGATGCTCTATCCAGCTGAGCTACGAGGACCAACGGCCGACTCGTAGATAGCACTCCTCGGCCGCCTTCGCAGCGAAGGACCGACGACACGGCAAATTCCCGCCCGATGCGCAAGCGGGCCAGGCGCCGCATGCGAATGCCTGCGAGCCCCGTGTGCGCGCCCTCCCGACGTGCCCCCCGAGGCGGGCCACCCGATCGCGTGACGCCGCTTTTTTCCGGGATACGCGCGGCGTTCCGACGTATCCTTTGAACATATGGCAGGTGGCTCGGGCTCCCGTGGACCGCACGGCTCCGCCTTCCCGTCGCATGGCGGCGGGGGCGCAGCGCCCGAGGCGGGGATGCGACCGCGGCCCGGGCACGTGGAGCCGGGCTCCTTCGTGGACCGCTACGAGCTCCTGCGTTCGGTGGCGCGCGGAGGCATGGGCATCGTGTGGGAGGCGCGGCTGCGGCGCACCCACGGCTTCGAGAAGCGCTTCGCGTTGAAGACGCTCCTGCCGCACCTGGCGGAAGAAGGCAGCTTCCGCGCGATGTTCCTCGACGAGATGCGCATCGCTTCGCAGATCGTCCACCCCAACGTGTGCGAAGTACACGATTTTGGCGAAGCCGAAGGCACGCTGTTTCTGGCGCTCGAGTGGATCGACGGCCTCACCTTGCAGTCGTGGCTCGCCGCGCTCCGCAAGACCCGGCAGCGAACGCCGACACTGGTCGCCCTGCGCATCGCCGCCGACATCGCCATGGGCTTGCACGCCGCCCACGAGCTGCGAGGCCCCGACGGCTCGTCGCTGCAGGTGGTGCACCGCGACGTGACGCCGCACAACATCATCGTGCGCGCCGACGGCGTCTCCAAGCTGGTGGACTTCGGCATCGCCAAGGCCCGCAACCGCATCTCCGACGAGACCACCGCCGGTACCGCCAAGGGCAAGCTGCGCTTCATGGCGCCGGAGCAGCTGCGCACCGGCGAGGCCGATCGGCGCACCGACGTTCGCGCGCTGGGGGCGGTGCTGTACGCCCTGCTCACCGGTCGCCTCCCGTACGCCGAGCTCGCCGACGCCGACACGCTGATGTCGATATTGCGCGGTGAGCCCATCGGGCCGCCCATCGAGGGCGAGCGGCCGGAGCTGCGGGAGCTGCTCGATTGCGCGCTCGCTGCGGACAAGACCCAGCGGTTCGAGACCGCCGAGGCCTTCGCGCGCGCCATCGAGGGCCTTTACCCGGAGATTCGGCAGGCGGCGGTGCAGCAGGAGGTGGCGGCGCTCGCGGCGCGACTCCGCCTTCCCGAGGAGTCTGGTTCGAAGCCCGTGCTGCCCCTGCGGAGCGACTCCACCGAGACCGATGCGCTGGCGCCTGGGCCCATGTCGGAGCCGCCCACGGTGCGCCCGCAGACCCCGTCTTCCCGCTCCCCTTCCCTGTCGGCGCGCGCGCAGCTCAATCGCACGATTCCGATGCAGCAGACACCGCCGCCGGTGGGCGCTCCCTTCGTGCCGGCGACGCCGGGCTCACCGCTGGCGCCGACCGCTCCGGGGTCCAACGTCAATCGTACCCTGGCGCTCTCGGGGCCGCCGCCGCAAGCGCCCTTCGCTTCGCTCCCGGGCCCCGCCGGTCACGGCAGCGCAGGTCGCATCCCCTCTCCTTCGCAGCCGGGCTTTCCGGTCTCCGGCGACGGCCGCCCGACCACGGTTCCCCCCCATTCGCGGGTGCGCCCCATCGCCGCACCCTTCGCCGCTCCCCTCGCCGCGTCGGCGCAGCACCCGACGTTCCGGTCGCCGCGCGCCTCGCAGGCAACGGATCCCCGCATCACGTTCGGCGTGTCCTCTCCGCCGGCGCGCTCGCGCTGGCCCATCGCACTTCTGGTGGCGGTCGTCGTGTGCGTGGTGGCCGCAGCGGCCTGGTTCGCTTTTCAGTTCATCCGTCACCGAGGTTAGACACTGTCTATTTCACGGTGCCGGAGGACTCGCGCAGCGCGCGGCGATGGCGTCGGCGAAGCGCGCCAGGCCGCGTTCGTTGCCGTCGAGAAAGAGCGAGGGCTCGGTGAGCTCGAGCTCCATGAGCCAGGGTTCGCCGAGTGGCCCGCGCGCCACGTCGACGCGCGCGTAAAGCAGAGGACCGAAGCCCGCCGCCGCGAGCGCCGCCAACGCGAATGCCGACTCGTCGGCGCTCACCGGCTCCGGCCGCACCGACTCGGCGCCCCCGGCAAAGCGCGGCTGCTTGCGGATGGCGTGGGAAACCTCACCCTCGAAGCACACCAACGATCGCTCGCCGCGGGTCTCGACGCTGGGCACGTAGGGCTGCACCATGAGCGCCCGCTCCGCCCGTAGCTTCGCGAAGAGGCGCTCGTCGACCTCGCCCCGTCGAAACCGGTGCGTCTCGAACGAGCCGGCGGAAACGCGCGGCTTCACCACCACGTCGGTCCACGACTCGCGATCCATGAGCGCGGCGAGCGTGCCTTGGGCCGCGCCGGTGCCTTCGAGGAAGCGCGTGGGTACGATGGCGACGCCGCGCGCGGCGAGCGCCGAGAGATACCCCTTGTCGGTGTTCCAGGCGATGACCGGGGCGGGGTTGCACAGGCGCGCATACTTTGATGCATTCTGCACGAATTCAAGGAAAGCGCGGTAGTGCTGGTAGTAGTTCCAGGTGGAGCGCACTACCACCAGGGTGCCTGGCGCGGCCTTCAACGGCTCCAGCGGAGCGGGCGCATCCCAGGCCAGGAGCGCAGGCTCGAGACCGCGAGCCCGAAGCGCGGCATCGAGCAGCGGCGCGTCGAGGTCGGGCTCCGGGAGCCGGGCGCAGGTGAGCAGGAAGACCTTCACGCTTTGCCGCGCCAGGCCAGGGCCACCAGCTTCACGTCGATGCCGCTCTTCTTCGGCTTCACCACCACCACCTCGAGCGGCTCCTGGTGCGGATCGTAGGCGCCGGCGATCTTGGCGGCGTCGGCGCGGAAGGCTGCATCGAGGGCCCGCCACTTCTCTTGCGCGGCAGCCACGTTGGCTTCGCGCCGCTGCGCGCTCTGGGCCTTCTGTGCGGCTCGGCCAGACCCGCGACTGGCGGCTGCGACCTGACGCGCAGCGCTCGAGACCCCGCCGCGACCAAAGATGGCGCCCACCAGGCCCGCGCCCACTGCGAAGTGGTTGGCCTGCGACGCTTGGTCGGCGGCGGCCCGCGCTTCTTGCGCGGCCAGCCCCTCGTCGCGAATCTTGTCGCGCAAGGCTTCGAACTTGGGCGCGTACTTGGCTTTGAGCCCGTCGAGCGCTGCGTCGCGCTCCTCCCGCGCCGCCTGCGACAGTCGCGCGCGAAAGGCGGCCTCGTCTTCACCGGCCTCCGACACCAGACCGGTGCTCTTGCTCTTGAGGCGCGATACGCCCTGGTTCTTCGCCAGCCAGCCGGCAAAGTCCTTGGCCCAGGTGGCGTAGGTTTTGGGCTTCTGGGCAGCGTCGGGGAGCGCGTCTGCCAGCGCCTCTGCGCCCTCCGGCGCGTCGCCCGAGAGCTCGGCGAGCTTGGTGTCGACCCACACGGCCTCGTCCCACACCACCGGCACCGGTCCGCTGCGGAACGGCGCGGCGAACACCACGTCGCGGGTGACGTCGAGGCCTGCTTTGGCATCGGAGACGGATACGGTCGCGGCGCCCAGCAGGTACGGCACCAGGGTGGCGGTCCGCGGATCGAGGAAGACCTGGACGATCTCTCTCGGGAGCACCGGCAGCGGCGAGCCCGCGCGCGCGGCGGCGCCTTCCGCCTCGACCTCGATTTTGGGCACCTTGCTCGCCGCGGCCTTGGGGCGCAGCGCGCGAATGTGCTCGCGGGTCATCGGCCCCCGCAGATACGAGAGCGTGAAGCGCGTGCGCAACAGCAGCGGCCCCCGCGGCTCGTGCACGTCGTGCACCAGGAATTGCCGCTTTTCCAGGCCCGAAAGCAGGCGCTCGAGGGCCGGGCGATCGACCGGCTGGCCCCCCGCGGCGCCGGCCAGGCCTTCCACCACCCGCGCCTTGTCGCGGTCGGTCTGCAGGCGACCGATGAACCAGGTGCCGGTGTTGGAGAGTCCCTTGTAGTCGAGGTCGACCGGGTTCTGCGTGGCGAGCAGAACGCCGAGCCCGAAGGCCCGGGCCTGCTTCAGCAGCGTGAGCAGCGGCGCCTTGGAGGGCGGGTTCGCCACCGGCGGGAAGTAGCCGAAGATTTCGTCCATGTAGAGCAGCGCGCGCAGGCTGGTGGTGCCCGACTGGCTACGCATCCACCCCACCATCTGGTGGAGAAGGAGCGTGACGAAGAACATGCGCTCGGCGTCGCCCAGGTGCGCGATGGAGAAGATGGAGATGCGGGGCTTGCCGGCCTTCGTGCGCAAGAACGCGGAGACGTCGAGCGCCTCACCCTCGAGCCACGCGGCGAAGCTCGGCGAGGCCAGGAGGTTGTTGAACATGGCCGCTAGCTCGAAGCGGTCCTTGAGTGGAAAGAACGTCTCGAGGTCGAGCACGCCGATCTTGGCGACCTTGGGATCTTGCACCCGCTGGATGAGCGTCTCGAGATCGAGGCTCTTGCCCTTGGACCACTGCCCGTAGAGGATGCTGGTGAGCAGCACGTGCTCGCGGCTCTTCACCGGGTCGGCCTCGACGCCCACCAGACCGAGGAGGCTCGAGGCCACGGCCACCACCCGCTCCCGAAGCGCCTCCGGATCGTCCAGCACCGCCGCGTCGGGCGCGTCGAGCGACTTGACGATGGAGACCGAGATGCCCGAGCTGCTGCCCGGCGTGTAGAGGGAGACCTCGGCGGCATCGCGAAGGCGCTGGATGCGGGCGCCATCTTGATCCCAGTCGGCGAGGCCCTGCTGCCAGGTGGCGGCCTCCTCCGCCGGGTCCTTGCCCTCGGGCACCCAGGGCGCGAAGTCCTCCGCCCGGAGCTGGGGGAACGTCAGCAAAAGGTTCGAGAGATCGCCCTTGGGGTCGATGACGATCGCCGGGATGCCGTCGATGGCGGCCTCTTCCAGGAGCCCAATGGAGAGGCCGGTCTTGCCGCTCCCGGTCATGCCGATGACCACGCCATGGGTGAGCAAGTGCCGGGCGTCGTAAAGGAAGGGAACGCCGTCGTCGGCCTTGCCGAGATAGAAGACGCCCATCTTCTCGTAGTCGGGGAGCATGGCCCCCGTATAGCGCGCGCCCCAGACGTCGAGCCTCGGAAACGGCCCGCGAAGGGCACGCCTGTGGGTCGGATGATCCACCCGAGGCGGTACGCTGAAACCCGGGGAACCCCCAGTTTCCGCGGAAACTTCGAAGGTAGGACATATGCGCTCCCTGGCACACATCTAGCTTCAGAGGATTACGTCGCGGTAACGTGACCTTAAGGAGATCCCCCGATGACCACCAAGGCTCGCAGCTTCCGCTCTTTCGCCATGCTCGCCATGCTCGCCCTGGGCGCCCCTCTCACGGCCGCCGGCTGCGCCGTCGACAGCGAAGAGGGCGTCGACGACGGCGCTTCCAACGACGACATCACGCAGACGACGAGCAGCAAGGTCAAGCGCCAGTCCATCGGCAACTGCTGGCTCTACGCGGTGCACGGATGGGTGGAGTCCATCAACAAGCGCGCGACCGGTGCGGAGCTGAACACGTCGGAGACCTACACGACCTACTGGCACTGGTTCGAGCAGATCGCCAACGGCGGCTACGCCGACGAGCTTTCCACCGGCGGCAGCTTCGGCGTCGCGACGGACCTGATCATCCGCTACGGCATCATCGCCGAGGGCGCCTTCATCCCCGCGGAGCAAGAGGCGGAGATGTCGAACACGCAGTCCAAGGCGCTGGCTGCCATGAACGCGTCGCTGAAGACCGGCGTTCTCAAGGACCGCGCCGCCCGCCGCGATCGCAAGGTCGTTCGCGCCGAGCTCGACAAGGCATTCGGCCTCTCTGCCGATGTGAAGGCCAAGCTCGACACAGTGTTCGGCGCCGGCGTGACCCGCACCCTTGACCGCAGCTACGCCAGCCGCAAGACCGGCACCGACATCTTGCGCGCCAAGGACATCGCCGTGGCGGTGCCCAATGCCACCACCCACCAGGCCGTGAAGGCCACCCTGGCCGACGCCATCGGCACCGGCTCCCAGTGGAACCGCCAAGGGGCCCTCGCGTTCAAGGAAGTGGACTACCCGACCAGCGACGCCGAACGCCGCAAGCTCCAGATTCGCATGCAGCGAGCCCTGCACGACGGCGTGCCGCTGGTTATCTCCTGGGCCGTCGACTTCAACGCCCTCACCCGCGACTCCAAGTTCTCGAAGCAGGAGCTCGATCGCCTGGGACCCGGTCGCCAGGGCGGGCACATGACCAACATCACCGACTACCAGGCCAAGCTCGCCGACGGCACCACGCTCCTGGCCGGCAAGTCGGACTACACCGCGGCCCAGCTCGACAAGGCGCTGGCCTCGGAAACCAAGGTCGAGTTCTTCCGCGTGAAGAACAGCTGGGGCTCGCTCCGGCCGGACCGCTGGACCGTGGGCGACGGCTACCACGACCTGCTCATCGACTACGTCAACGGCCCCATCAAGAAGTGTGCAGAAGTGAACGGCACCAGCGACCCGAACAACTGCCCCACCAGCCAGACCCCGCTGTGGGACGTGGTGCTCCCGGCCGGCTACTGACAGCGGCCCGAGACTCCCTGCGGCGTGCGGTGATTCACCGCGCGCCGCTTTCGTTTGCCCGCGCGATGGCGTAAACCGGCCGGGCATGCGCCTGGTATTCGCCGCGGGGACGCTGGAGGTTCACGGAGAGGAGTCGGCTTCGCTGACCCTGCCCGACGTGATCTTCGATGAGCGCACCGGCTGCCTGCGGGCGCCCGCGGTCTCCTACGCCAAGCTGGTGCGGGCGCTGGTCGGCGCCAAGGTGCCCTTCGAGGACCAGGCCCGCCGCTATGCCAACCTGACGCTCGAGGCGCGCGTCGTGCGGGAGCCGCGCTTCTATCAAAGCGAGGCCCTCGAAGCCTGGGAGCGAGCTCGGGGCCGCGGCGTGGTGGTGCTCCCCACCGGCGCGGGCAAGACCCAGGTGGCCATCATGGCCATGCTCAAGAAGCAACGCTCGACCCTGGTGGTGGCGCCCACGCTGGAGCTGGTGCGCCAGTGGCACGATACGCTGGCGGCCACGTTTCGGGTGCCGGTGGGCATCGTGGGCGGCGGCTCACACCAGGTAGAGGACCTCACCGTCACCACCTACGACTCGGCCCACCTGCACATGGACCACCTGGGCTCGCGCTTCGGCCTGGTGGTGTTCGACGAGTGCCATCACCTGCCGAGCGACGCCTATAAGCACGCGGCGCTCTCCACCATCGCGCCGTTTCGGCTAGGCCTCACCGCCACGCCCGAGCGCACCGACGGCCGCGAGGCCATGCTGGCGACGCTGGTGGGCGACACGGTGTACCGGAAAGACATCGTGGAGCTCTCCGGCTCCTGGCTGGCCGACTACGACGTGGAGCGCATCTTCCTGCCGCTCGACCCAGACGAGCGCGCCGAGTACGACGCGTCGCGACGCCTGTATCGTACATTCATCGCCAAGCATCAAATTCGCATGAGCGGCCCCCAAGGCTTCGCCACGTTCATCGTGCGGGCCTCGCAGACGCGCGAAGGGCACGAAGCCATGGCGGCCTTTCGTCGACAGAAGGCGCTCGCGTTCACCGCCCGGGCCAAGCTCGCCACCCTGGAGGAGCTGCTGCACCGGCACCGCGACGGTCGCACCATCCTCTTCACCAGCGACAACGCCACCGCCTACACCATCGCACTGCGCTTCTTGGTGCCCATCATCACCCACCAGACCAAGGTGCGGGAGCGCATCGACATCTTGAACCGCTTTCGCAGCGGTGAGTACAGCGCCCTGGTGACCTCCAAGGTGCTCAACGAGGGGGTCGACGTGCCCGAAGCCAGCGTGGCCATCATCGTCTCCGGCAGCGGCTCGATCCGCGAGCACGTGCAGCGCCTCGGGCGCGTCTTGCGCAAGAGCGGCACCAAGCACGCGGTGCTCTACGAGCTGGTGACCGAGGCCACCACCGAGGAGCACACCAGTGAGCGGCGAAGGGAGCACAGTGCTTACCGCTGATCTCGTCCGCACCCGCTGCCGCGGCGACACCATCGACATCGTACGCGTCGATGCCAAGCAGGTCGCAGAGGCCGAGGCCCTGGCGGCGCGCATCCTGACGGTAGCGGCGGGCTGCGTGGGGTGCGCCCGCGGCGAGCTCATGGAGGCGCTCTCGGCCATCGAGTGCGGACCCAAAGAAGTGAAGCTGCGTCAGGGGCTGGTGAAGCTCGCGCTCGACGCTGCCACCTTCAGCGACGCCCCGGAGGTCGACTATCCCGCCCGGCGGAGCGCACTCTTTCTGGCCGCCGCCCAGGCGCGAAAGGCAGGCACGTTCCAGCGCGACGCGCTGATCCGCGCGGCAGAGCTGGGCGAAGCCGACGCGGAGCTTCGGAGCGCGCTCTTCGGCGATCTCCGGGAGCAGGCGCTGCTACTGGAGGCGCCCAAGCTCGCGCCCCGGGCGCTGGTCGCCAGCTACGATCCTGCGCAGGAGCAGGCGCTGCTCCTCCGCGCCGAGAAAGTGCAGGTGCGGTTCGCCACGCTTGGGCCCCTTGGCCTCCGCCATCTCTTCCGCAAGCTGAAGTTCTTGCGGCTGCTCTATCGATTTCGAAAGGAAGAGAGCGGGTACGTGCTCGAGGTCGACGGCCCCATGAGCCTCTTCGGCGCCAGCACCAAGTACGGCCTGGCCTTGGCGATCTTGCTCCCCACGCTGCGCGGGACCGCAGCCTTCGAGCTCACCGCGACCGTGATGTGGAAGAACCATGCACGCTACACGTTTCACCTGGCCGAGGCCGTGGCCCCGCGGCCGCCGGAAGCCGACATCAGCGAAGAGGTGGCGGAACTGCTGCGCGGGTTGCAGCGACTGGGCGAAGGTGGAAAGGCGAAGAAGCGCGAAAAAGGCGACGCCAGCGCCGAGCCGTGGTCGTTCGCGGTGTCGAGCGACGTTCTCGAGCTCGACCCCACCGAGCTCATCGTGCCCGACATCCTGGCGCGCCGCGGGGAGACCGCCGTCTTCGTCGAGGTCCTCGGGCACTGGAATCGAGATGCGGTCTTTCGCCGCATGGAGCTGCTGGCGAAGGGCACGCACGCGCGCATCGTGTTCTGCGCGAGCGACCGCTTGCGGGTGAGGGAGTCGGCCATCACGCTCCCCGAGGCGGCGTCGCTCTACGTCTACAAACATAGCCCTTCCGCCCGCGAGGTATTCTCTCGAATCGAGAGGATGGGTGTCGCCGCGGTGCCGCAACTTTCCGACCTTTCGGCGCGCTCTTCCTCGTGATACGTCGCTATTCGTAACGTCCTTCGGACTACGAGGAATCGATGAGAATTGCAGCTTTCGTGGGCACCATTGTGCCGGTCCTTCTGGCAGCCTCCGCCGCGCGCGCGCAAGGCGTTCCCACCGGCGCCCCGCCGCCCGAAGCCAAGGTCGAGGTCACCGGCCCCAAGGGGCCGCTGGACGCACCGAAGATCGCGAAGCCCAGCACCGACGTCACCAACGTGACGCTCTCCGCCGGCGGCCTTTTGGCGAGCGGCAACTCCCGCACCTTGGCGCTCTCGGCCAATGGCGCCTTCGACATGCGCCGCGGCGACAACGCCTTCGCCGCTTCCCTCATCACCAACTATGGTGAGAGCGCCGCCAAATCGGGCGACCCGATGAAGGCTTCGTCGGAGAACTTCCAGGGGCGCCTCCGCTACGACCGCTATCTCAACGACTCGATGAGCCTCTTTCTCATCGGTACCGGTCGCTACGACCGCTTCCAGGGCCTCGCGTTTCGCCTCAATCTGGACCCCGGCTTCAAGTACATCGTTCTCAAAGACGACGTCTCCGCGCTCTGGGCCGAAGCCGGCTACGACTTCCAGTACGACATTCGTACCGACTCCGGCCGCGCCCCCAAAGACCCGACCTCGGGTCCGCTCGACCGTACCGTGACCGATCACTCGGCCCGCGTGTTCGTGGGTTACCGCCGCGCGTTCTCCAGCGACGTGACCTTCTCCACCGGTCTCGAGTTCCTTCAGTCGTTCGCCAACCGCGACATCGGCGACAAGGACACCCGCCTCAACTTCGACGCCATCTTGGCGGCCAAGCTCTTCGAAGGGTTCTCTCTCGGCGTGGGCTTCAGCGCTCGCTACGACCGCCTGCCGCTGCCGGAGAAGAAAGAGCTCGATACCATCACCACGCTCAGCATCATTTACGGCTGGAGCGACGCGAAACCCAAGGAGAAGGAAGAGGTCAAGTGCCCGGCCTGCCCGGAGCCGGCCCCCTGCCCGAACGGCATCAACCCGCCGCCCCCGCCTCCGCCGGGCGCCGATCCGCTTCCGCCGGCGCCCCCGGCACCCGCAGGCGTCGTTCCGCCGCCGCCTCCGGTCGCGCCAGCCCCGCCTCCGGTCGGCGCGGCACCCGCTGCGGCGCCGGCTGGCAACGGCGGTGTGACCATCACGACCACCGGCGCCGGTGGCGCTTCGGTGGCGCCCCCGAAGCACTGACGTGTTGGTCCGCAATCCGCGGGCAGGAGATTGAGCATGGGAATCGTCGACGAGTTCAAAAAGTTCGCCCTCAAGGGCAATGTAATCGACCTTGCGGTAGGTGTGATTATTGGCGCTTCCTTCGGCAAGATCGTCACCGGCTTCACCGACAACATCATCATGCCGCTCGTGGGCATCGTGATGCCTGGCGATGCTTCTTGGCGTGATTGGGGCGTGCCCCTCGGCAAAATGATCAAGAACGAGAAGGGCGACATGGTTCCGGCCACCATGAAGGTGGGCGCGCTTCTCGGCAACGTGCTCGACTTCGTCATCATCGCGCTCGTGCTCTTTGCCATCATTCAAGCGGCGAACAAGGCCATGAAGAAGAAGGAAGAAGTGCCGGAGACGCCGGCCCAGGAGAAGCTCTTGGCAGAGATTCGCGATCTATTGGCGAAGCAGAAGAAGGCCTGAGCGCCGCTCGGTCTGCTGCCACCGCGCGCCGCAAGGTGCGCGGGGTTGCGGACACGCTGGCCTGGCTGTCTTGGGACAGCCGCACGTCGGCGCGGTCATCAGAAGGCGGGCAAAATCTTCGAGAAGTTCGGGAAGCCGCCGCTGGCACGTGGCTCGCAGCCCAGCGTCGTCGAGGTGTCGTCCCGATGAACAAGTCTTTTTCGGAATCCGATCGTCGTCGCTTCCTGGCCTTCGTGGCCGCATTTCTGTGGGCGGATTTCTCCCCCGACGGCCGCAGGTTGGGGGCCGCCGCAAAGGAGCTCGGCCTGCGCGTCACCGACGCCGCGGTCCTCCGGCACCTGCGCATGCCGCCGCGTGAGGAAGAAGTGGACCCGGCGCGACTGTCGGCGCGGGCGCATGCCGCGACCGTTGTACTCTGCAAGCAAGCCATCCGCGGACGCCACTCGCTGGCGACCTTCGAGCTGCTGACGCTGCTGGAGGCGCTGGGCCCTCAGAGAACCAGGAGCACGGCCGACGCGGGCAGTCCGGTGGCTGCCTGAATGGCCTCGGCGTACAGGCTCACCTGCGCCTCGTAGGCGCTGCGCGCTGCGCCCAGGCCGACGTCGGCGTCGGTCTTGTAGTCTACCACCACCCACGCTTTGCCCTCGCGGAATGCGAGGTCTACGGTGCCCTCGGCGATGCGCCCGTCGGGCAGCTCCAGGGTGAGCGGAAACTCACGGCGCACCTCGTCGGCGGCGCGCACTCGGGCGAAGAGCTGGTGCGCGAAGGCTGCCCGGACCCGCCAGATCGCCGACGCCACTTCGTCGTCGGTGGCGCCGGTGGTCTTCGCGAACCAGGTGGCGTAGCGCTCCACGTCCTCGCCCGAAGGGTCGGCCACGGCAAGCACCGCATGCACCAGGGTGCCGAAGCGATTGCCGGTCGAGGTCGGCCCGTCGCCGCGGGCAACGATCTCGAGCTTCACGGCGCGCCCCGGGGCGGTCTGCAGCTCCGCTGCGGCGGCCGTGACCGGCAGGGTGCGGAAGGCCGGTGCGGCGCCGCGGGTGAGCGCATCGTCGCGGCGGGTCTTCCAGGCAGCAAAGGCAGCAGCGCCTGCGCTCACGTGCAGCTCGCCGGCATCGGGCGCGAGGATCTTCTGCTGACGGAGGCCCACGTCTTCTTCTTTGCCCAGCGCCAAGATGGCCGGGTCCCACACCACCACCGCGTGGTCGCCGACCTCCGGCCGATGCAGCCCCGGGCGCAGCGCGCGCTCGGGCCCGGGTGCGTTTTTGTAGCGCGAGAGGGCTTTTTGCGGGCGCTCCAGCACGGTATCCTCGCCGAAGTCGGGGCATCGTGGGTCGCGCGTGCTCTGCCGATAGCGGCCGATTTCTGGGTAGATGGCGGGATACAGCGGCTTCACCCAGCCGTCGATCTCCTCGTCGCCCACCACGGGCACCACCAGCATGTCGCGGGCACGGGTGGCCGCCACGTAGAGCAATCGAAGCGACTCGTCGCGATCGGCCTCCAGCACCTCGGCCTCGTGGCTCGAGAGCTCGAGCGGCGCGGCGCCGCATAGGGGCATCGCCCACAGCTTCTTCTTGGCATCCACGTAGCGCGACGCCGTGTCGTGGGCTAGCGGGCACGCCGGGTCGACCAGCACCACCACCGGAAACTCGAGGCCCTTGGCCTTGTGAACGGTCATGAGGCGAACGCCGTCGGTCCCCTCCTCGACCACCGGCGCCTCCGACACGCCGCCCCGCTCGCCCTCGGCTTCCATGGCGGAAACGAACGCGCGAAAGCTGGTGGTGCCGCGCTGATCGAAGCGCCGCGCGTGGTCCACGAAGCGAAGCAGGTTGGCCAGGGCCTGCTCGCCGGCTGGCCAGAAGGCCACGCCCGCGTGGGCCCGCGTGGTCTCCAGGAGCTCGGTGATGGTGTCGGCGATAGGCCTTCGGTTGCGGCGCCGATGCAGGCCCCCGAGGATGGTCAGTGCATCCTGCACGGGGCGCGTTGCGTCGTCGAGCTTCTCGGGGTCCACGTGGCGGAGCGGGTGCAGGGCGCGGCCGGTGGCGTGGCGCAGCGTGAGCAGCGCCTCGTCGGACAGCGCGAAAAACGGGCCGCGCAAGGTCGCATACACCGAGAGCTCGTCGTCCGGCCACTCCAGCGCCGCCAGCGCGTTCTTCACCGCCAGCACTTCTTCCCGGGCGTGAAAAGTGCGACCGCCCACCAGTACGTGGGGAATGCGCCGGGCCTCGAGCGAGCGCACATAGGGGCGCGTGATGTCTTCGCCGAACGAAGAGAGTCGCCGGAACAAGAGGCACACGTGGCGCGCACGGATGGGGGCGGGCTCACCGCCCTTCTCGGCGACCTTGAAGCCGCTCTCCCGGAGCAGCCACTCGACCCAGGCGCCCACCGCGTCGGGATACGACTGCCCCAGGTAGTAGGTCGACACCTTGCCGGTCATGGCAGAGTAGGGCGCGGGCACCGGCAGCGCGACGACCCCCGGCAAGTCGAGGCGCTCCTTGCGATGGGCCTCGATGGGCACATACGCCGCCTGCGATCCCCGCGCGTTCTCCACCATCTGGTTCGAGAGCGCGCTGTTGACCACGCTGCAGATGGCGGGCACGGAGCGGAAGTTCTGCGTAAGGAAGACCAGGCGCGCCCCCTTGCCGAGGAGCTCGCGCTTGATGCCCTCATAGAGCGACACGTCGGCCCGCCGAAAGCGGTAGATCGACTGCTTGGGGTCGCCCACGATGAAGATTTTGCCCGGCACTTCGCCGGCCAAGGCCAGGAGAATCTCCGCCTGGAGCGGATCGGTGTCCTGGAATTCGTCGACCAAAATATGCGTGTATTTTGCGCGCAATTCGTCGCGCACCGCCGCGTTCTCCAGCAGCAGATCGCGGGCGCGCACCAGCAGGTCGAGAAAGTCCACCTTGCCGCTCTTGCCCAGCATCTCCACGTAGGCTTCCACCAGCGGGCGAAGGTCCTTCTGGAGGCAGGAGGCGAGGTCGGCGTCGGCGAGCTTGAGCACGCGGCGAATCTCCTCGTAGACCACGTCGCGTCGGGCGGCCACGTCGCCGGTGGTGAAGCCGCCCCCGAAGCGGGACCCAAAGCCCTTGTACGTCCACACCTTGCGACGCGGGCCGGAGATGCCGCGGCGGAGCGCCTCTTCGATGCCGTCGTAGTCGCGGCCGGTGCCCACCGACTCCAGGCGCTCGATGTCATCGTAGACCGAGGCAATGTAGCGGATCGACTCCGCGAAGTAGTGCTCGGGATCGGCGGCCTGCGGCGCCAGCTCCGCCAGCCCTTGAAAGCGCACCAGAATGCCGTCGAGGTCCTTCTCGCGGGCGAACACCGGGCGCTCCCAGGGCGCAGAAAAGTCGCGCTGACCCACAAGGCGGAGACCCGCGTCGTAGAGCAGGCGCCGCGGCGAGCCCGCGCCTTGCGCCTCGCGACCCCGGCGGCGGAGAATGCGGCGAACGCCCTCGCTGGGCTCTGCCAGCTCGCGCTGAAACCAACGCTCGAAGGCCTGAGCATAGATGCGGTCTTGCTCGCCCTCGTCGGCCACCGCAAAGAGCGGGTCTACCTGCGCCGCCACTGGGCGCTGCCGGAGCACGTTGGCGCAGAAGCCGTGGATGGTGCCAATCTCGGTGGCCTCCAGCTCCCGCAGGGCAAAATCGAGGCGCACTCGCTCCTCGTGTCCCTGTGCGAGGCTCTGCCGGGCGCGCTCGATCTCGCTCCGTAGCCGGAGCTTCATCTCCCCCGCCGCCTTCTCGGTGAAGGTGACGGCGACGATCGACGAGAGCGTGGCGCGGCCGGTGCGAAGCAGCGCCAGGATGCGGCCCACCAGCGCGGTGGTCTTCCCGGTGCCGGCCCCGGCCTCTACGATGAGCGTGGTGTCGAGGTCCTCGGCGATGGCGGTGCGGTCGGCCTGGTCCTTCACGCTTGGCTCCGGAGCTTCTTCAGCGGGTTGAGCGGGGTCTGCGCCTTCTTCTTCACGCGCAGCTCCTCGTAGGGCCCGCAGATGCCGCGGTAGTCGCAATACGTGCACGCGCCGTCGGCCGGAGCTGCCGGCAAGAAGCCGGTGTCGAGGGCCGAGCGCACGGTGTCGGTGACCACCTGCGCGGCGTCGCGGGCGCGCTGATCGAGCGGCATGTCTACCGCCTCGAAGCCCGCTTGGTGGGTGCAGTAGTACAGGCGCCCGCCGGAGACCTTGGTGCCCGGCATGAGCGCCTCCAGGACCAGCGCGTAGAACACCGGTTGCAGCACGTCGCCGCCCTTGATGACGTCGCCGTGGGCCGCACGCACCTTGCCGGTCTTGTGGTCGGTGGCGCGCAGGGCGCCGTCTTTCCGGCGCTCCACGAGATCGATGGATCCGCGGAGCCGCAGGCCACTTGCGATTTTCACGTCGTCGTCGCGGCTCAAGGGATCGCGCGCATCGCCGCGGTCGCGGAGCCCGAACGAGAGCTCGAAGAAGGCGGGGGTGTAGTCGTGATCGCGGACGGTGCGCCGGAGCCACTCGCGGAGGTCTGCGCGAATGCCCAGAAGGCCGTCTTGCCACACGCGGTCGATGGCCGGCACCAGCTCTTCTTGGTAGCTGGCGGCGACCTCGCGCACCACCTCTTCGAGCATGTGGAACGCGCGCTCTTGCGACGCTTCGGCGAGCGGCAACATGCCTTCTTCACGGAGCCGCAGGAGGAGGCGAAATTGTGCTTCGTGCACCAGCGAGCCGCGCTCCATGGGGTCGAGCTCTTCGATGGGCGTCAGCTCTTGCCGCGGCGCCAGGCGCAGCACCGCCTGCAGGTAAAAGCGGTAGGGGCATGCGGCGTAGTTCTGGAGCGCGGTGGGCGAGTAGCTGCGTGCGGTGAGGGCGTGCGGCAAGAGGGCGGCCTTGCCCCCGGCCCCGAGCTCCACCAGACCATCGGCCGACGTCCACTTGCGCAGGCTCCAGCGCTGGGCGCGCACCCGCAGCGCCCGGCCCAGGTGCGGGTTCTGCGAGAGCAGGTAGCGCGCCAGGCCCACCGAGTCGTCTTCCTTGGTGGAGAGCAGCCGCTCGAGCATCGAGAGATCGTGCTCCGCCTCGTCGATGGCGGTGAGCGGATCCTGCGGCGCCGGCCAGCCCAGTCGCGCGTGGGTCCCCTCTTCGGCGGCCCGCGAGAGCTCGTCGAAGCCGAGGAGCGTGCCGCGTGCTGCGCGCACCACTTCGAGGGCGTAAAACGAGGGCGTTCGCGGCCGGGCGCCATCCACGTCGAGGCGCGGATAGGAGAGCACGACCTCGGCGTCGGCGGCCGACACCGCGAGGCGCAAGAGCGCACGCTCGGCGTCGGCGCGGTCTTCGTTGGTGGCAAGCGCGGGGCCGATGGCGCGCCGGGTGGCGTCGAGGAGCAGCGGATCTTCGGTGATGCGCTGGGGGAACATTTTCTCGGCCAGCCCCGGCACGAAGACCGTGTCGAAGGAGAGCCCGGCGGCGTCTTCGATGCTGCCCACGAACACCGCGCCGAAGCGATCGCGCGGCGGCGGCACCGCCACGTCTTGGAGGCGCGGTTCGAGAACCATGTAGACCTCATGGATCTCGACGGGGCCGACGGCGCCCATGGGGGCAAGCTCGGCCAGCACCCGCAGCACCGGGTCTGGACGGCGGAGCGATCGCGTGGCGAGGGCCGCAAGACGCGTGGTCCACTCGCCCCAGGTGGCTTGCTGGGGAAGGGCCTCGAGGTCGGCCAGGAGCGGAAGCGCGAAACTTCGAAGCCCGCCGAGCGCCCGAAGATCGCGCGTGAAGCGCGGGCGCGATTCCTCTTCGGCAGCCTTGGCAGAGAGCTCCAGCGACTTGGCGAGCCCATCGAGGCGCCGCGCCCAGCGGCCGCTGCCGCCGATCACCGCAGCATCGACGATGAGGCGCTCCCAGAGGCGCGGGGTGCGCAGGGTGCCGGCCTCTACCGGCACCGCGTCGGGCTCCTCCACGGCGCGCTCGTCGTCCGGCTCCGCCTCGCTCTCGTCGAGGAACTCGTCCTCCACCGGCAAGAAGCGAACCTCGGCCGGCGGCGGGCCGCCCTCGGGCGTGGCGTCGGGCACCTCACCCACCGAGAGATACTCGCCGAAGCGCGAGGCCGAGAGATCTTCCTTGGCGCACGAGAGGAGCGCGAGAAACGCCCGACCCGCCGGACTGGGCCGGCGGGCGCCGCGCGCGAGGTAAAACGGCACGCCGGTGCGACGGAATGCCTCTTCGAGGTGCGGCCGGTACACCTGCGGCGTGCGCAAAAGGATGCCCATGCGGTCGAACGGCACCCCGCTCTCGGCCTTCGCCAGGAGGGCCCGCATGAGCTCCACGCACTCGCGGCTCTCGCCCGGGGCCGAGAGCACGCGAACAGGAAAGGGCGCGTGAGCGTCGGCGAACAGCGCGTCGCCGATGGTGGCATCGGAGGCAGGCTCACGGGAGAGGTCTGCGAGAGAGGATGCGTCGCGCACCCAGGCGTCGTCCGACGCGCGGAGCACCAGCGCCTCGGGCGCCGCCGCGATGAGCGCCGACAGCAGGCGTCGCTCCAGGACCGTCCCGGTGGGGACGTCGAAGGCCAGGGTGGGACCCGCCGAGGCCGCGGCGGCTTCCAGGGCGGCCGCGTACACGATGCCCCGGTCGGCAAGCCCGTCGCGCTCCAGCTCGAGGGTGTATTCTGCATACAGTTCTCGCAGCTCGGGGCCGGGATCGGTAACGCCCGCCATGCCCAGATCGTCGAACGTCCGCAGCAGCGCCCGCGCCAGCCCGGGCCTATCGGCCAAGCTTTGCAGCGCGCCCAGGGCGCCCGCCGCCGCTTTCCGGAACACGACGCGCGCCACCACGGCCTGCAGCGCCGCCCGCGAGGCCGGTACGCGTCCGCTGCGCGCCAGCTGCGGCAAGGCCAGCGCGAACGCGGTGCGCGCGAGCGTGGTCGACACGAAGCCGAAGGTGGCGACATGGCCGGCGCCGAAGAGCAGGCTGCGCAGCGCCTCGCGCGACGGGCCCAGCAGCACGGCGTCTTTCCTGCCCTGCAGCCACCGGCCGGCGCGCTCGATGCGATGCCGGGCCCGGGCGGCGACGAAGAGGTGCTTCACGGTGCGGGCGCGGGACGCTTGAGCAGCAGCACCACCCGGCCGGTGCGACCACCTTGCACGTTGGTGTCGAAGGCCGAGGTGAGCTCCCAGCCCTGCGCGCCCAGCTCGTTGAGCTTGGCGGTGGCCGCGTCGAGATCGATCTCACCGCTGCTTTTGAAGAAGCCCATCGATGCGTCGAAGGCGATGCTCGTGTACTCCCACTTGACCATGGAGCGACGGTACACCGCGCCCCCGATAGACGCCATGCTCTTCAGCCGTGGACCGACAGGAGCTCCACCACCGCCCGGCCCTCTTCGATGGAGCGCTCGCGGTCGATGCGGAACTCGAAGACCCAGTCCTTGGCGTCCTCGGCGTCGAGGAGAATCTGGCTCCCCACCCAGGTCTTGGGGTCGAGCGTGAAATACTCGGTCTTTCGCGACTCGGGGCTCGCGAGCAGCATCGGATGGACATCGAAGTAGGGCCCGAAGGCTTTCTCGATGTCGAGCGGCGTAACCGTGCCCAGAGCCTCGGCGGCCAGCGCCGAGTCCTTGCGAGAGACCGCGCGAACGCACGCGAACACCGCATTCCGCACCAGCACCGTGAACGCCTTGGGGTCGGTCATCACGTGACGCGAGCCCTCGGGCACCAGCTCGTCTGTGGGCTCCGCACGGGAAAGCAGGCCGCCGCTGCGCATGCGCTCCCACTCGTCGACCAGGCTCGAGTCGACGGCGCGAATGATGGCGCCAAAGAACGTTTCGAGGTCGCGCACCTCGTCGCTCTTCGCCTCCTCGGGCACCGTCTGCGCGAGGATCTTGTAGATCTCCGAGAGGTAGCGCAAGAGCAGCCCCTCGGCCCGCTCGACGCCCAGCTCGCGCACGTACTCGTTGAACGAGAAGAAGCCCTCGACCATCTCTCGCGCGATGCCCTTGGGGCGCACGTTTTCGGCACTGGCCCACGGATAGGCGGCGGCGAAGAGGTTGAAGGTGCCGTAGATGAACTCCGAGTTGGGCTTCGGGTACTCCATCTTCTCCAGCTCCTCGATGCGGGCGTCGAACTCGACGCCCGCCGCCTTGAGCTGGCCCATCTTTTCTTTTTTCATCTTGTCGAGCTGGCGGTCGAGCAAGAGATCGGGGTTTTCGGCAATGGCTTCTACCAGCGAGAGCACGTCGAGGGCGTAGCTCTCGCTCTTCTCTTTGACCTCCGGGAGCACGCTCCACAGGTACAGGGCCAGTGTATGATGCATCGAAAAATCGTGCTGCAGCCCTTCGCGAAGGCGAAAGCCGTAGTCGTCCTTCACCAGGATGTTCGCCTCCATGAGCGAGCGCACCATCTGGATGGCGGTGCGGCCGATGGCTCGCTTGTCGACGTCGCGTTCGTGCGACCGCGCGATGAGCCGGGCCAGGGCCATGAACCCGCCGTCCTCTTCCCGCGTGAGCACGTCGAGCACCATGGCGTGGGTCACCCGGAAGCGCGAAACGAGGGGCTCCGGCTGGGCGGTGATGAGACGCTCGAAGGTGGCCTTGTCCCAGTGCACGTAGCCCCGCTCGGGAGGCTTCTTCTTGACGATCTTGCGCTTCTTGGCGGGGTCGCTTCCGGCCTTCGACTCCATGCGGATGTTCTCGATGACGTGCTCGGGCGCCTGGGCCACCACGCTGCCGCGATCGTCGAAGCCCTTGCGGCCGGCGCGCCCGCTGATCTGGTGAAAGTCGCGGGCGCTGAGGACGGCGGTCTTCTCGCCGTCGAACTTGCACAGCTTGGTGAAGAGCACGGTGCGAATGGGCACATTCACCCCCACGCCCAGGGTGTCGGTGCCGCTTATCACCTTCAGGAGCCCGGCTTGCGCCAGCTTCTCGACCACCAGCCGGTACTTGGGAAGCAGACCCGCGTGGTGAATGCCGATGCCGTGCCGCAGGTACCGCTGGATGTCCTTGCCAGCCGGCGTGTCGAAGCGAGCGCCGGCGAGAATGGCCGCGATGGCCTTCTTCTCCTCCTTGGTGCACACGTCGATGCTCATGAGGTTCTGCGCCTCTTCCGCCGCCCCGCGCTGGGTGAAGTTCACCAGGTAGATGGGCGCGCGAGCCTCGGAGAGGAGCTTCTGAATCGTTTCGTGAAGGGCGGTTTCCGCGTAGCGAAAGTCGAGCGGCACCGGCCGGTGGGTGCTCCGCACGGTCACCGTGTCGCGCCCGGTGAGGTCCCGAAGGGCCTTCTCGAAGCGCTCGGTAGGCCCCAGGGTGGCGCTCATGAGCAGGAACTGCGCGTGCTCCAGCACCAGGAGCGGCACCTGCCAGGCAACGCCGCGCTCCTTGTCGGCATAATAGTGGAACTCGTCCATCACCACGCAGTCGACGTCGGCGCGGCGCCCCTCGGCCAGCGCCACGTTCGAGAGAACCTCGGCGGTGCAGCACACCACCGGCGCGTCGCGGTTCACCGACGCATCGCCGGTGGTCATGCCCACCCAGTCGGGCGAGAGCGCGCGCGCCAACTGGAAGAACTTCTCGCTGGCGAGGGCCTTGATGGGCGAGGTGTAGTAGGCCCGCTCGCCGCGGCACACCGCGCGAAAGTGCATCGCCAGCGCCACCAGGCTCTTGCCGGAGCCGGTGGGCGTGTTGAGGATGACGTTCTTGCCCGCGTAGAGCTCGAGGATGGCCTCCTCCTGCGCCGGGTAGAGCTCCACGCCCTCTTCCGTTACGTAGGCGAGAAACGCGTTCAAGATGTCGTCTTCCCCGGCGCCGTCGCTCACGCGCGCGATCCGGAGACCAAGGGGGCCGTCCATGCGGCGCACCCTACACCAGGCCGCGGCGCGGCGTCGCGGACAGAGCGGCGAGCGAGCGAGCAGGGAGAGGTGAGTGTTCGTAGGTGCGGGGCAGGCGCCGATTTGTGGGGTTGCGCCGCGTAGACCGCGAACGATACCGTGGAGGGAATATGCGCCGCGCCCTCCTCGCTCTCGCCGCCTCCTTCGCCATCACGGGTTGCCCCGATCCCAACCAGCCGGCGGTGGAACATCCGAAGGTCGGCAACCTCATCGATCCCGGCGCGCAGCAGACCTCGGTGGTGACCGGCAACAACGAGCCTCTGGTGGTGGACTGGGCGGCGACCGCGCGCGGCAACCTCGAGACCACCATGCACGACGGCTTGGCCATCGTGTCGTTCACGCCGCAAGGGCTACGCGTGCTCAACGGATGCCACGTCGACGGCAACTACGGCTTCATCGGTATGGCCATGAAGCAGCAGGTGGTGCGCCTGGAGAACGAGCAAGAGATCAAGGCCAACCTTCCGCTCGGCGGCCTGGGTCTGGCGGCGCAGTTCGGCGGCGAGTTCCAGCGGGGCGCAGTGCTCGACGTGGCCCTGGTGATGGTGGGCAAGATGCGCACGACCTGGCGCTCGGTGGCGCGCAAGGACCTGCAGGGCGACTGCGCCGGCGCTACGCACTTCGTTCGCGGCGCCCTGGTCGGAGCCTTCGCCATGGACAAGGGGCAGAAGAGCCAGGCGCGGGCCGCGGCGCAGATCTTCGGCTTCGGGGCCAACGGCGGAACGCGCTCCTCGGAGGGCCTGCACCAGACCGACGGGCGCCTCGAAGACTGCCAGAAAGCGTCGCCGGAGCTCCCGGCGCCGCCCGGCCAGTGCGCCGCGCTGGTGCGCCTCGACTTGCAGGAAATTACCCCGGACGAAAAACGTGGAGACCCCAAGGCGCCTGCACCGTCGGCCACCACCGGCGACGCAGTGGACACCGTCAAGTGTCCGGCGGGGATGGTCTCGGTCGAGGGCAAGTGCGCCGAGAAGGGCAGCACCACCACCGCCTACGAGTGCACCGGGGAACGCGCCGACGAGTGCTACGCGCAGTGCGAAAAAGGCAACCTCGCGTCGTGCACCAAACGCGCCCAGATGGGCCTCAACGGCGTCAACGGCGCGACCAAGGAGCCGCTGGCCGCCGCCAAGCTCCTGGCCGTTGCGTGCAAGGCCGGCCACGCGCGCGGCTGCGGCATTCTCGGCGCGGTCTTCCTGGATCCCAAGCTCGTGCAGTCGCCCGACCCCAAGGGCGCCTTCGATCTCTTCCAGCGCGCTTGCAACGCAGGTGACGAGTTCGGCTGCTACGGCGTGGGCGGGGCATATCTCTTCGGCCGCGGCGCCCCCAAGGATCAGCGGGCGGCGGTGCAAGCCCTGGCCAAGTCGTGCTCCGGCGGCTGGGACGCCGGCTGCAGCGATCTGGGCGTGCTCTTTCTGGGGGGCAACGGGCTGGCGCGCGACGACCTGAAAGCAGCGACGCTGTTCAAGCGCGCGTGCGACGGCAAGAACGCCACCGGCTGCGGAAACCTCGGGTACATGGTCGAGACCGGCACCGGCGTGAGCAAGGACATCAAGCTCGCCGCGCAGCTGTACGAGAAGGCCTGCAACACCGACGATGAGTCGTGCTCCAGCGTCGCCGTCCTCTTTCAGCTGGGCAAGGGCGAGCCCAAGAACGACGGCGCGGTGGTCAAGCTCCACCAAAAGGCGTGCACCGCCGGCTCGGTCATCTCGTGCGCGTTCCTCAAGTCGTACGTCGACCCCCGGGTGACACTCGACCTCGAGAACGCCAAGAACGCCATGAGCGTGTGGCAAGGCACCTGCAGCAACGGCATCACCCGCGACTGCACCCAAGCGGCCATCATCGCGCTCTCGGTGGGGCTCAAGGACCAGGGCACCCAGCTCATGAAGAAGGCCTGCCAGCTGGGCGACGACTGGGCGTGCGCCAACGACAAGCTCGTCATCAAGTCGCAGTAGCCGAGACGTCGAGGCATTCCCGCCGCAGTCGTGCTAGTGCAACATACACGCGAATCGGACCTGCATCGCTTGTAGGTCAGCGCCGGTCGAAGCGCGTCGCGTAGTAGATGCCGTCGCCGGCGATGGCGTAGGCAATGTGGGGGCGCGCGCTCTCGTCGACCCGCAGCGCGATGGCGACGCTCACGCGGTCTCCGCACACGAACGAGGGGACGACGCCGTCCTCCAGCCAGCTCACCTGCCCGTTCGCGCGCACCTGCCGCTGGTAGGCGATTTGGCACTGAGTGGCGCTTGTGGGGCGCACGTACGCGAGGTGCAGCAGACCGAGCTTGTCGACCGCGAGCGACGCCGCATACCGGGGCGCGGTGGGATCGTCGGCGGGGATGGCCTTGTCGCGCACGTCGACCACCGGCGTGTCGCCCTCGAGCGACCACTTGGCCACCCGCAGCTCGGCCGCGGTGCCTCCCTGCGCGCGGTGGTAGTACGCGAGGTACTTGGTCTGATCGTCTACCGCCAGGCTCAGTGAGTAGCCCGCGATGGCGTCGAGTCGGTTGTTGTCGACGGTCTTGCTGAGGCTCCACACGCCAACCCCCAGCATCGCGTAGCGAGGCACTGCACTGGAGAACGTCTGCGAAAGGTGAAAGGCCACATGCCCGGCGCCGAACGCATCGAAAAGCAGAGCGTGCTGCCCGTTGCCCACCACGCCGTCCACCGCGAAGCTCCGCTGCACCGTGAGCGGCGTCGCGAAGATCTGCGTCGCGTCGGGCCGGAGCCGGGTGTTGAGCTCCCCGGCCTGGGTTGCGGTCGCCGGCACGTAGTACGACACGAGCACGTCGGAGGTCTTGGGCGACACCGCGATGCCGAGCTCGGTGCCGTGACCCACCGACACGACCGCCTGTTCGGCGCCGAGTACGTTGCTCGCCGGGAGCTTTCGGTACACCACGCTTCCGCCCGCTTGGCTCACGTCGCGCTGGTACACGAGGTGAAAGGTGTCGTCGTTGCCGGCCGCGATGCGCACCGCGGCGCCGACGTTCTCGAACGCCGACGAAGGCACCTTCACGAGCGGCGCCGGGAGGGTGAACGCAGCGCTGCTCGGCGTGAAGGTGCGAATGCGCAGATCGCCTTGCTCGATGTCGGTGATGCCGTTGACCGCCACCCCGACGCGACCGTTCTTGGCCACCGCCAGCGCGAGGCTGGTTACCTCGGCGGGGGCGCCCGCCGACGACCACGACTCGAGCTGAAACACCCGACGTTCGGCGCAGCGTGGGTCGCTCTTGGTGGCGGCAGACCAGGGATTGCTCGCCGCCCCGCACGCGCTATCGGGCGGGCTGTCGGGCACGGCGGGGGCGTCAACTGCGGCGTCGAGGGCGCCGGCGTCGACCTCACCGGATGCGGCGTCGGGGCCGGCATCGACCGAGCTCGAGGCCTTCAAGCCAGAACAAGCGACCACCGACAGCGTCGAAGCCACGAGCAAAGCGCGCATGAACTTCAGGCTACCAGATCTCAGAAACGACCGCCGCACGTGACGCCGGCACCAGCGGCGCTGCAGCCCACGAGCGCAAGACCGCCGCGGCTCGGCTTGGGCTTTTCGTCGTGGGCCGTAACCACCAAGGCGATGCCGGTGCCGACCAGCACGCCCGCGCCGATGAACGACGCAACCGAGAGCACGGTCCAGCGGTCACGGGCGGAGACCTGATCCTGACACTCTGCCGGCAACGGCACCTGGCCGCAGGACTGGTTCGCGTTGTAGTTGCTGGTGGCGGACTCGCGCACCAGGAGGCCCGCGCCGCCGAAGATGGCCGCCCCGCCGCCGGCGGCCACCAGCACCCATCCGGCGGTACGAGCGACGCTGGCACCCCCGCTGCTGGGCGCGTCGCCGAGGCCTGCGCCGCCGCGGCCGACGCCCCCGGCAGAAGGCCCGTCGCCGTCGGTGCGATGGGCTTCGCGCGGGCTCATGGTGACGGTCTCGCGCGAGGTCGATCCCTCCCCCACTACCACCGTGCGCGATGCGGAGTTGAAGCCTGCGCGGCGCAGCTCCAGCTGACGCTTGCCGATCTCCACCCGGAACGGTTTGGGGGTCGGTATCGTGCCCACCTTGAGGCCATCGACAAAGACCTCTGCGCCCGCCGTGGCGCCCAGGATCTCGAGGCTGCCCAGATGTTGCCGCACGGTGCCCAGCGCGCCTTCGAGGGCCTGGCGATTGCGCGCGATCCACGGATCGGCGTCTTGCGCCAGCGCTTGCTCGAGGTGTGCCTCGGCGCGAACCCATGCGCCGAGCGCCTGCTCGGCCAGGCCGATCTGCGCCTTGCTGGTGGGCGTGGGGCGCGCTGCGTCGGCCTCCTCGAAGACCTTGAGCGCGTCGCCGTCGCGCCCCTCGGCCCGGAGCGCGCTGCCTTTGCGCAGCAGCTCGTCGGGATCGGCCGCGTGCGCGGGAGCCGCGAGCGACAGGGCCACGAGCAAGACGCCGAGGGGTATGGCGAACCGGCGCATCAAGGCGGAAGGATCGGCGCCCCGTTGGCGCCCTGCCGTGCGGTGCTCGCTGGCGGGGCGGGCGCGGTGGTGGCGGCGGTGGTCGCCGTCGACTTCGGGGCCGCGCTCCCTCGCGCAGAAGGCTGCGCCGCGGGCGGCCTTGCGTGGGTGGGAGCCCCCGAGGGCGGCGGCGAGACGCCGGTGGCGGAGCCAGCCGGAACCGGCGGAGCCGAGCCCAGGGCGGTGGGCGCCACCGTGAGCGCCACGCTGGGCGGGCCCGACGTGAGCGGCGGCTCGCTGGAGGTGCCGGTGGTCTTGGAGGGAGGCCTGACGCCTTCGTCGCGCGCGTACATGGCCGCCACCACCACCGCGGCGGTGAGCAGCGTTCCCGCCACCGCGCCCACCAAAAATGAGCGGCGGCGCGGCGGCGACGGAGACTTGGCTCCACTCACCTCACCCCACGTGACGCCAGTGTCGGGGTTGAGCTTGGGTCCGGTCGACGCCGACACGGCGCCGCTCGAGCTCACACCCCCACGCGCGATGGGCGCGACGGCGCCGCTGGGCTCCACCGCGCCGCTGTCGATGGTGTCGACAAAGGAGCGCCACGGGCGATCGACCACCCCACGCTCGGCGCTGCGCGAGAATGGCTCGAGCTTGGCGGCGAACTCGGCAACCGACGACCACCGGCGGGTGACGTCTTTCTCGAGACAGCGGGAGACGATCTCCGAGAGCTCCACGGGCACGTGCGGGCGAATGTCGGCCAGCTTCGGGTGAGGTTCAGTCATCACCTTCACGCACAGCTCCGGCACCGTGTTGGCGTCGAAGGGGAGCTCCCTCGCAAGGAGCTGGTGCAAGATGACGCCCAGCGACCAGATGTCGCTCCGGGGATCGGCCTCGCGCGCGCCGCGCATCTGCTCCGGCGACATGTAGAGCGGTGATCCGAGCACCACCGTAGAATCGGTGAGCACCTTCTGCGCGGAGCCGCCAACCTCCTTCGCGATGCCGAAGTCGAGCACCTTGACCAACGGCATGCCGTTGAGGCGCCGGCACAAGAACAAGTTCTGCGGCTTCAGATCTCGGTGCACGATGCCGTGGGAGTGGGCTTCTACCAGCGCCTCGCACGCCTGGAGCACGTACTCCACCGCGTCCGGCAGCGCGATCGGAGCGTCGCCCTCCACCGTGTGGCCGAGATCGTGGCCATCGAGGTACTCCATGGCGATGTAGGGCGTGCCGTCTTCGAGTGCGCCCGCGTCGTAGATGCGCGCCACGTGCTCGCTGCTCAGCCGCCCGGCTGCCTGGGCCTCGCGCAAGAAGCGCAAGGTGAAGTCGCCGGCGCCCTTGTGCCCGGCGGCGTGGGCCGAGGGCCGCACGAACTTCAGGGCAACGCGGTTGTGCACCGCGAGGTGGGTGGCGGCCACGACGACGCCCATGCCGCCCGCGCCCAAAATGCGATCGACACGATACTTACCTGCGACGATGTCGCCGACGGATGCGGGCGATGATCGAGCTTCGACCATACTCACGCAGATGCTAGCACCGGATTGCCCCCACCGCGGCCAAAACGTGGCTTCCCGAGCCCGAGCCTAGGTGACTGGTGTTTCTCGTGCGCTACGTGGCCATTCCCTTCTCGTGAGGACGGGAGGCGCCGGCATCCCGAAGGTATCGGCCAAAAACACCAGTCTCTAGTTGGGGCCGGCGGAGCCGAACGCAAAGGCCTGCTCGAACCCGAAGAAGAAGGCCACGGCGGAGCTTCCAGCGGGGAGCGGACGCGTGAGCGGAAACCCGAGATCGCCGCGGAACACCACCCGGTTGAACTGCGGGATGAGGAGCCGGAAGCCGACCCCGGTCGACTGCTTGGGGCGAAGGTTCTTGAAGCCGTCGAAGGCGTCGCCAGCGTCGTAGAACACCGCGCCGCCCAGGGCGAGCGACCAGAGGTGAATGGGGCGCGTGCGGAACTCGACGTTGTACACCACCGAGTCTTCGCCCAGGAACGCGCCGGTGGGAAAGCCGCGGAGCCGGGATTCGCCGCCCAGGCTGGAGGACGAGCGCAGGTAGTTGCGCAAGCGATCGTACATGCCCGCGTCGAACACCAGTCGGCCGATGCCGAAGCGCGGCGTGACGATGCGCAAGCGCAGGTCGATGGCGGCGTCGTAGACCTGGTTGCCGTCGAGCTCGGCGAAGGTCTCGAAGGAGGCGCGGGCCAGGCCGTTGCCCAGCGGCACCGTGTACTGCGTCGACGCAAAGAGCCCCAGGAACGTGCGCGACGAACCCAACCCTTCGAGCACCGGGTACGCCTGAAGGTACGTATCGTGGCCGAGCCGGTAGTCTTCCTGCAGCGCCAACGTCTCGAAGTCGGTGATGCGGTGAAAGCGCGTGGTGTACGTGTGGTAGGTGGCGCCGGGTCCCACGCGGGTGTCGTCGCGGGGGACGAACTTGCGGAACGCATCGACGGCGCGTGAATCGTAGGGCGCCAGGTCGAAGGTGCTAAAGCTCCGGGTGGCGACGCCCGCGGTGAGCGAGACGTCGTTCTTGATGGCCCAGCCGAAGGATCGCGTGAAGCCGGCGCTCGCCCCGGCGCTGCGGGCTCGGTATTCGAAAGGCACGCGCTTTTCCGCGGGCACTGCGGTGCCGCCCACGCGCAGGAGCTTGGCGTTGGAGTAGCGGCGCGTGACGGCGTTGGAGTAGCTCGCGGAGCCCGACCACGCCCACGCGGTGCGGGTGGTGTAGAGCGACTGCCCCACCGAGACGCTGGCGGCCGACCCCTCTGGCTCCGTGGTGCGATTGTTGAGCACCAGGCTCGCGCTGGCGGTGGCGCCCACCAGCGAGGTGCCAAATCGCGGAATGCTGTATCCTACACCCAGTGCCAGCGACTCGGGTTTGTAGGAGAAGAGCAGCGAGGCCGTGTGGTGCTGCCCCGCCAGGTTGGTCTCCGACGGCTTGACGACCAGGGTCTCGATGCCGGCCGAGGTTCCCGAGAAGCTCGCCAGGTATCCGGGCGGCCCCACCACCGACGCGACCGCGACGCCCCGGGCGGTGCCTTCGAAGCGCGGCGAGCCCGGCAGCGAGAGATCGTAGTTGAGGCGCAGGCTCCAGACGTCTTTCGTCATCACCAGAATGCGCACCTTGCCGGGCGTCTTGCTGCGGAGCGCAAGGCCGATGGCGACGGTGATCTGCGGAAGGCGCCGCAGGTTGCGCTCGGTCTCGTCGAGGTTTACCTGGCGGAACGGCTCTCCTTCTTTGAGTAGCAGCTCGCGCTGGACGATACGTTCCTTGGTGGTGGTGTGGAGGGCATTGAGAGGGCGCCGCGCAAACTTGGGCACCGGATCGCGCGCCTCGAGCACGTCGAGGCGGACGATCTGGATGGCCTCGACAATTTTTCCCTCGGGCTCCGGGTCGACGCCGTCGAAGTCGTCGCGTCCGAGTGCCAACGCCACGGTGTCGCGCTCGTAGCGAGAGAGGCGCGCAACACTGGGCGGAAGCGGCTTCTCGGGCTCCTTCTCCGTGGGCTTGGCGACGCCGCTCGCTGCGGACGCGGGGGCCGGATCGGCCGCCCGCGCGGCGCCGGTATGGACGAGCACGCCGAGGGACATCGCGAGCGGGAATGCTCTGCTGCGCAGGGGCAAGATGACCGGTGATGCTACCGTACAAACGCAATCGCGGGCGCCACCATTTGCGATGGTGACACCCGCGCAATGCGAGAGGCGGAGCTACTTCTTGGGGGCCGGCTTACCGGGCAGGCCCTTGGGCGCGGCGGTCATCTTGGGCGCTGCGCCGCCGGCGGTGGGCTTCGCCGAGGCAGAGGCAGAGCCAGCAGCCGCGGCCGCGGCGGGACCGGCGATCCACGCGCCCTTCTTGCCGAGCATGTCCATCTCGCAATCCTTCTTCCGCTCGTCGGCGGTCATGGCGAAGGCGTCCTTCTTGACCGGAAGGTAGTAGCGCGTGGTGCGACCCTCGGGGAACACGCACGAGCCCACCAGGTTGGCGGAAGGGCAGCCAGCGCTGGCGTACTTGCCCTTCATGCCGTCGCACATCGACTTGTGCATGTCGGCGACGTCGGTCACCGAGTAGTCGTCGCAGGAGCTCAACTCTTCCGACTTGTCGCAGCTGTACTTGATCTTGCTGGCTTCCGGCGCCTTGCGATCTTTGGCTGCGCCGGCCGATGCGCCGTCGGTCCACTTGCCCTTGGTGATGGGGTTCTTCTCGCAATCGTCCTTGGCGTCGGCGGTGGTCTGGTTCATGCCGTTGCCTTCGTAGACGTACTCCTTGTCGCCGCTCTCCTTGACGCAGGTCCCGATGAGCTTGTCCTTGGCGCACGCCTTTTTCTCGTAGGTGCCGCCGGCGGTCTTGCAGAAGCCCTCGGCGAGGCCGAGCGCGCTGTCCTTGTACTCCTCGCAGGAGCCTTCCGAGGGCTTGTCGCAGCTGCCGCCCTTGGGAGCATCCGGAGACGCGTCGTCCTTCTTACCGCAGGCAGCAAGCGCGAAAACCAGGGCCATCGAGGCGAGAGAGAGTGAACGGTTCATAGGTCCTCCGGGTGCACGCTCTCGGTGAGCGGCGCGAATTCTTGGGTGTTTACGCTTCACGCCCAGGTTCCTTCCCCGTCGGGGAGCTCGTCTGGGCGCGCGCGAAGTCGTAGCGGGCGACCGAAGGTCGACCCGTGTAGAGTTCAGGTAATCGGCAGGAGCGGGGCGATGAGCAGCGAGACGACGCTCATGACCTTGATAAGGATGGAGATGCCGGGGCCCGACGTATCCTTGAAAGGATCGCCGACGGTGTCGCCAACCACCGCGGCCTTGTGCGCGTCGGAGCCCTTCTTGTGGCCGGGAAGGCCACCCTTCTCGATGAACTTCTTCGCGTTGTCCCAGGCGCCGCCGCCGTTCGCCATGATGAGCGAGAGCGTGGAGCCCACGGCCAGCGCACCGGCCAGGGCGCCAGCGAGGGCGGCAGCGCCGAAGAGGAAGCCGATGACCACCGGCGAGAGAACGGCCACCGCACCCGGAACCACCATCTCGCGGATGGCAGCTTTGGTGGCGATGTCGACGATGACCTTGGGCTGCGGCTCGACGCCGGGCTTGCCTTCGAGCAGGCCGGGAATCTCGCGGAACTGACGGCGAATCTCTTCGACGATGGCGCCCGCGGCCTTGCCCACCGAGGTCATGGTGGTGGCGCCGACGATGCACGGAAGAATGGACCCGGCGAGAATGCCCATGAGGATGTTCGGATCGGTGAGCTCGAGCACCAGCTCGTGGGCGCCCGCCGCGCGGCGGGCCGCGTTCACTTCCATGCTGAAGGCGGCGAAGAGGGCCACCACGGTGAGCACGGCGGAGCCGATGGCGAAGCCCTTGCCGACGGCCGCCGTGGTGTTGCCCACGGAGTCGAGCTCGTCGGTGATGTCGCGGACCTCTTTGCCGAGGCCGGCCATCTCGGAGATGCCGCCGGCGTTGTCGGCGATGGGACCGTAGGCGTCGACGGTCATGACGATGGCGGTACCGGCAAGCATACCGACCGCGGAGAGCGCGATGCCGTAGAGGCCGAGGTAGCGGTTCGAAACGTAGCCCACCGCACAGAGCGTGAGGAGCGGAATGGCGACGCTCTCGAGACCCACCGCGAGGCCGCGGATGACGTTGGTGCCGGGACCGGTCTTGGCGGCTTCGGCGACGCGCTCGATGGGCCCCATCGAGGTGTAGTAGTCGGTGACGAGGCCGACGATGGCGCCGCCCATGGCGCCGGCGGCGAGGCAGATGATGGCGCCGGTGCCCACATTGAAGCGCGGGAGGATGAAGTAGGCCGCAGCCACCACCAGGAAGGGCGGCAGAATGAGCGCGAGGCGGAGCACCCGCGCCGGCGGAAGCGCCGACAGCTGACGGGTGATGAAGATGCCCACGATGCTCACGCCGAGACCGACGGTGGCGAGGAGGATGGGCAGGGCCACCGCGATGACGCGGATCTTGTCGTCTTCCATCTGCACGCCGTCGGGGAGGATGCGCTTGAGCGACTCGATGGGCGAGGAGAGGCCGAGGGCCATCGCCGCGACCATGGCCGCGATGTAGCTCTCGTAGATGTCGGCGCCCATGCCAGCGATGTCGCCGACGTTGTCGCCGACGTTGTCGGCGATGACGCCGGGGTTGCGCGGATCGTCTTCGGGAATGTTGGCTTCCACCTTGCCGACGATGTCGGCGCCGACGTCGGCCGCCTTGGTGTAAATGCCGCCGCCGATGCGCGCGAAGAGCGCGATGCTGCTGGCGCCCACCGCGAAGGAGTGGATGACGTTGGAGAAGACGCTGTGTTCGGCGCCGTGGAACTGCCAGTACACGGCGCCGATGCCGATGAGGCCGAGGCCGGCAACGCAGAGCCCCATGACCGCGCCGCCATCGAGCGCCATGACCAGTGCCGCGGCCTTGCCCTTGGCGCGCGCCGCTTCCGCGGTGCGGGTGTTGGCGAAGGTCGCCGACTTCATGCCGAAGAAGCCTGCCAGAAGCGACAGGAACGCGCCGGCCAGGAACGACCCGCCCGCCACCACGCTGATGCGCCACGAGAGCAGCGCGAAGACCACAAGCGCGTATGCGGCAAGCACCTTGTACTCGGTGGCGAGGAACGCCATCGCACCCTCGCGGATGTACCGCGCGATGCGAGCCATGGCTTCGTTGCCCTCCGGCGCGGCTTTAACGCGGAAATACAGGAGGAGCGCGACGACCAACGCCACAGCCCCCATTCCAATCGCCTCGAGGTGTAGAGACTCCACGAATCATTCGCTCCCGTATAGGTTGTGGGCGCAAAAGAGCGATTTTCGCGGCCCGGGTCAAGCTCCGTTTCGCGCGGCCCCGCGAAACTTCCAGTGAGGCGCCAAACACCGCGTCCGGCGCGCGACGAGGCGCCGGGCTTTTGCCCGAGGAAACGGTGCTTCCGCAGACCGCAAGCGAGTCGGAACGAAATTCGAAAAAAACTCCGGCGCATGATGTCTAATGCGCGCCATGGCTGAGGACGGCGAGAAGGACGGGGCAGACGACCCGGGCAGCGCGGCGAAAAAGAGCAGCGACCCCGACACTTCGGCGAAGTCCGCGGAGAGCTCTGCCAAGAAGAAGAAAGCCGCGGGCGCCTACCGCAGCAAGACCAAGCGCGACGACGAAGACGAGGACGACGAAGAAGAAGCGATCGTCATCCCCGAGTCGCCCAAGCACTTGGCGCGGCTCGACGCGACCCGCATGCGCCGCGCGGCGTTTCGCTGGCTGGCGCTGGGCGCGGTGCTCGCGCTTCTTTGGCTCCTCTACTTTCAGCACCCCTACTACCGCGGCGGGCAGTTCACGCCCTGGCGATCGCTCTATCCGTTCCTCTGCGGTCTCTGGGCGGTGCTCGGGTTGCCGTACACCCTTTTCACGCTGCGAAAGTACGAGCAGAAGAAGGTGCGCGCCTTCTGGATGAGCGAGTCCGCGCTGCACTGGATGGTGATCGCGCGCGCCTTTTGGGGCACGAAGAAGTACGCGCGGCTCGACCGGCGCGAAGGCGGGCCGCGGCACGCCGGCCTCATGGACTACAGCCGGACCCTGGACTTTCCGGTGATCGGCTTCGTGTGGCGCCGCAAGCGCCTGAAGAACACCGTGCTGGCGCTGGCGGTGAAGGGCTTCTTCTCGCCGCTCATGACCGGCTTCGTCTCCGGTCACCTCACGGCCGTCGGCAACATGTGGGCGCAAAAGAAGGGCATGGCTTCGCTGCCCATCCTCGAGCCCAACGTGACCTACGCGCAGTTCGCGCAGTACATGCGCAACCTGGGGCCGCTGGTTCTGAAGCTCATACCCAGCGGCGCCGACATCGGCGCGCTCTTTTCCGGTGCAAACTACACCATTCCCAACATTCGCTGGGCCTTCGATCTTCTCTACAACATGGTGTTCATCGTGGACTGCGGCGTAGCCCTTTTCGGCTACCTCTCGGAGTCCCGCTGGCTCGGCAACAAGACCCGCAGCGTGGAGCCCACCGGCCTCGGCTGGATGGTCGCCATCTTCTGCTACCCGCCCTTCAACAACGTGCTCGGCACCTACGTGCCGTTCGGCGACCGGCCCGTCGAGTGGTCCACCAACGAGGTCGTGCGCCTCTCGATCCAGGGCGCGACCATCGCGTTCTTCGTGATCTACTCGGCCGCGACCGTCGCCTTCGGCGCCAAGTTCTCCAACCTCACCAACCGCGGCATCGTCAAGCGCGGGCCCTACGCCATCATCCGGCACCCGGCCTACACCTGCAAATGCATCGCCTGGTGGCTCGAGCACGCGAATCGCATGACGCCGCAGACGGCGCTCGCGCTCATCGGCCTGTGCGGCGTGTATGCGCTCCGGGCCTGGACCGAAGAGCGGCACCTCTCCCAAGACCCGGACTACGTGGCCTACAAGAAGAAGGTTCGCTGGGCGGCGATTCCTGGGCTCTTCTGAGCACATAGCGGACATCCTTCGGAACCGTTTTTTCGTGGTAGACTGAGGGCGGGCACATGCGCGCTCGTCTTTGGTTCCTCCTTGTTCCTTTTCTTGGTCTGTCGCTCGCGGCTTCGCCCGCGTCGGCATTCTGCCGCACCACCACGTGCACGGGCACGAAGTGTGAGAAGGACGAGAAGGACTGCAACACCACCGGGGCCAAGGTGTTTTGGCCCACCCAATGCGTGTCGTTCAACTTCCAGCGCAACGGCACGCAGGATCTCGACCCCGCGGAGACCAAGCTCATCGTCGGCAAGTCGTTTCAGCACTGGGCCGAGGTGCCCTGCCCCGACGGCTCCACCGCCACCATGACCTTCGTCCCCGGCGACGACGTCTACACCAAGCGACCCGAGTACAACAAAGACGGCCCCAACGTGAACGTGGTGTTCTTCCGCGACGACGACTGGCCGTACAAGGGCATCGACGGAACGCTGGCCACCACCAGCGTCTCGTTCGACAAGGCCACCGGCGAAATCTGGGATGCCGACATCGCCGTCAACTCGGCCTTCAACACCGTCACCCTCAGCGACAAGAAGGTCGAATACGACCTCGAGTCGATCATGGTGCACGAGGCCGGGCACTTCATCGGCATCGCGCACTCCGACGACCCCTTCTCGATCATGGCGCCCACGTACAACCCGGGCTCCACCAACCGCAAGCTCACCGAAGACGACGTGGCGGCCGTGTGCGCTGCCTACCCTGCGAGCCGCAAGGTGGCGTGCAACAGCGTGCCCCGCGGAGGCTTTGCCGACGCCGATGCCCCGAGCGCCAGCAGCGGCATCTGCACCTCTTCGCCCGGCCGCAGCGCCGGTGCCCTGGGCGTTCCCGCGCTCGGTACTTTCTCGCTTCTCGCTGCGCTCTTGCTCTTCCGACGACGGAGATCTTCATGAAACGACTCTTGGCACTGGCGCTCGCACTGCCCCTCGCACTCGCTCTGGCGCAGGGCTGCTCCTCGACCCCCGCGGCCAGCACCAAGGTGTGCACTGCCGGCAACAATGTGTTCTGCCGGTGTGCCGATCGCAGCGAGGGCACCAAGCTCTGCAACGATCAGGGCACGGGCTACTCCACTGCGTGCCGGCTCGGCGAGAACCAGCCCTGTCCCGGCGGCGAGGTCATTCCTTCGGACGACGGCGGGCTGCCTCCGCTCGAAGGCATCGATACCTGTCCGGGGAGCAAAATCTCTCTGGGCGCCGGGAGCAAGTCCTTCTCGGGCGACACCTCGACCGCGCGTGACGACTACAAGGGTGACCAAGGCGCGTGCGGCTCCGGCGACGGAGCCCCCGACGACGTGTACCAGATCACCCCCACCGCCACCGGCAAGCTCGACATCGAGCTCACGCCCGATACCGGCTTCGACGGCGTGATGTATGTGCGCGACGCGCCCTGCGGCGGCGACAGCAAGCAGCTCAAGTGCGGCAACAGCGCCAAGGAAGGCGTGCGCGAGGTCATCACCAACCTCGGCGTGGTCACCGGCAAGCAGTACTACTTGTTCGTAGACGGCGCTGGTGGCGGGGCCAAGGGCAAGTACGTTCTCACGTTCAACCTGAAGCCGGGGCCATTCTGTGGCGACGGCGTGCTCGCCGACGGCGAGGCCTGCGACGACGGCTCCCCGGACGCCAACGGCGACGGCTGCACCTCCGGGTGCACCAGCGTCGACGGCAACCCAGAGGTCGCCAACAAGTGCCCGGGCCAGCCGGTGAACCTGTGGCCCGGCACCCTTCCCAAGGTCTCCGCCAGCGGCTCTACCGATCCGGCGAAGCTCACCGGCGCCACCAACAACTGGGAGAACACCGGCTCTTCGTGCGACGTGAGCGGCAGCAAGCTCAACGTCTCGGAGGACCACATCTACGCGGTCACGCCCCACGGGGCCGGTACCGTCACGGTGCGGGTCACCGCCGCCACGTTCAACGCGCAAATCGTGGTGCGCAGCGACTGCGCCGTCGCCACGTCGCAGCTCGTCGGCGCGGCCGGCTGCTCCAACACCAGCTCTTCCACCACCGCCGACACCGAGACCGTGACCTTCTCGGTGGCCAAGGACAAAACCTACTACGTGGCGGTCGACGGAATTCTCGGACAGAAGGGCAACTACAACATCTCCTTCCAGCTTCAGTGAAGGCTGTATAATGCAATCGACCACCCGAGGCAGGCGCGCGATGGGCCGTTACCTGCTCGCCGCCGCGCTGGCCTTGGGCGCGGCCGTCGCATGCTCCAGCACCGATGCCGGCGTGCGCTGCTCCGGCGCCAGCGGTCAGTCGTACAAGCCGGGCGACGAGATTCTGTGCAAGTGCGCCGACCGCACCGACGGCACGCGCACCTGCGGCGCCGACGGCAACCTGTCGCCGTGCGAACCGTGCCTGGCGCAGACCCCGGAGGACGGCGGATTCTTCGAGGAAGACGCCGGCACGTCCGACGCGCGCTTCGGCTGCGGCGACGGCACCCACGATCCCGACGAGACCTGCGACGACGGCAACTTGAAAGACGGCGATCTCTGCAACGCTCGCTGCCTGCCCTACGGCAACCCCACCGGCGCCGATCAGTGCCCGGGCCAAGAAGTACACGTGTGGGCCAAGCCGGTGGAGATCCCCGACCACCAGACCACCGGCTACGGCAACACCGAGCGCTGGGGCCCGACCGAGTGCGAGATGGGCACCGATCGCGCGACCACTGGCGTCACCAGCCCCAACCGCATCTACGCGGTGGTGGCCCACAAAACCGGCTCGCTCACGGTCACCACGCGAAGTGCCGACTTCGACCACATGCTCTACGCGCGTCGAGAGTGCAAGGCCGGCAACCCTTCGGTGGGCGAGGCCTCGAACATCGTCTGCGCCAACAAGATCAAGGGCAATGGCGGCGAGACCATCGTGGTCCCGGTCACCGACGGCGACCGCGTGTACGTCCTCGTCGACGGCATCGTGGCCACCAAGGGCAAGTACATCATCGCCTTCGGCATCCAGTAGCGCCGCGCCGCCTGGGTTGCAGGCTCAGCCCACCTTGAGGTCGCCCTTCTTGAGCGGGTGCTTGGTGATGTCGGTGATGATCTCGATGCCCCCGTGCTTGACGCCGCGCGCCGCCAAAAGACGATCGGCGATGGCCTTGAGCTCGTCGGACTTGCCGTGCATGACGATGACCTCGAGGCAGTAGTCGTGGCCCAGGTGCACGTGCATGGTGGAGCGTACCTTGTCGCCCAGCTCGTGCTGCATCTCGATCAGGCGCTCGGACACCTCGCGCGACGTGTGGTTGTAGACGATGGTGAGGGAGGCAACGGCGTCGACGCCGCGCGCCACGTGATTGCGTACCAGCTCGGCCCGCACCAGATCGCGCAAGGCCTCGGACCGGGTCGAGCTTCGGGCCTCTACCAGCACGTCGAACTGCTCGAGGAGCCCGGATTCCATTGCAACGCCGAAGCGGACCAGGTCGGACTTCATGGCCGACGATGATACGGCGGCGCGGCCTCCGGGCGCACGTCGAAATTACGAGGGCGCGATGCGCGGGCCATCTCGTGCTATGAAGCCCGGCAGGAGCGAAGCCCTTGAAGTTCGTGGATTCATGCGAAGTTGTGGTGCGCGGCGGCAAGGGCGGCAACGGCGCGGTGGCGTTCCGCCGCGAAAAGTTCGTCCCCTTCGGCGGGCCCTCGGGCGGTGACGGCGGACGCGGCGGCGACGTCGTGTTCGTGGTGGACCCGGGCATTTCCACGCTACTCGACCTCACCTACGTTCGCGCCATCGAGGCCGGGCACGGCGAGAACGGCCAGGGCGCCGACTGCTACGGACGCGGCGCCGAAGACCGCCTGGTGCGCGTGCCGCTGGGCACCCAAGTGTGGGACCGCGAGGCCGACAAGCTCCTCTTCGACCTGGGCGAGCCCGACATGCGGGTGGTGGTGGCCAAGGGCGGCAAGGGCGGTCGCGGCAACATGCACTTTGCGACCTCCTTCGATCGCGCGCCGCGACGCTCGGAGCCAGGCGACGAGGGCGAAGAACGAGCCCTGCGCCTCGAGCTCAAGGTCATGGCCGACGTGGGTCTCCTCGGCTTTCCCAACGTGGGCAAATCGACCTTCATCGCGGCTTCGTCGCGGGCCCGCCCGAAGGTGGCCGATTACCCGTTCACGACGCTGGTGCCGAGCCTGGGGGTGGTGCGCATCGACGACGACGCGACCTTCGTGATGGCCGACATTCCCGGCCTCATTCCCGGCGCGGCCGACGGCGCCGGTTTGGGCATTCGTTTCCTCAAGCACGTGGAGCGTACGCGCGCGCTCTTGCACCTCATCTCGCTCGACTACGGCGAGGGGCGTGAGCCGTTCGCCGACTACGAGGCCATCCGGCGAGAGCTCGCCAAATTCGACCCCGAGCTCGCACGGCGGCCCACGCTGGTTGCGCTCACCAAGTCCGATCTGCCCGACGTGCGCGAGGCGTACGAGGGGCTGAAGAAGCGTTTTCTGAAGAAGAAAGTGCACCTGTACCTGGTGTCGGCGGCGACCGGCGACGGCGTGAAGGAGCTCTTGCGCGATCTGCTGCACTTGGTGCGCGGCGAGGGTCCCGCACACGCCCTGGCCGCAGTCGAGGAGCCGAAGCCCAAGAAGAGCGCCGCCAAGAAGAGCGCCAAGAAGGCCGCACCGGTGGCGAAGGGCACGAAGAAGAAGCCGGAGCCGGCTGCCAAGAAGACCGCGGTGAAGAAGGCTGCCAAGGCCGCCCCCACCCCGGCCAAAAAGAAGACCAAGCCCGGGCGCGAGACCGCAGCGCACCCCGGCGTGAAGCTCATGAAGAAGCAGCCGAAGCCGAAGGTGGTCGACGAGCACCCGAAGCGGCGCATCGACGGCGGCAAGACCAAGAACCCCAAGCGCCCGACCCCGAAGGACGTGTCGCGCGCGAAGACCAAGAACAAGCGGCGCAAGAAGGGCCGCTGACCCTTCCTTCGCGGGGAGCGGGTAGCATCGAGGGGCGATGAGCGAGAAGACCGAGGAGCCGACGCCGAAACGCCTGCGAAAAGCGCAGGAAGATGGCGACTCGGGTCAAAGCGGCTTCGCCTCGCAAGCGGTGTCGTTCCTGGTGGCCGCGGCGCTGGTACCGGCGGCCGCGGCGGCGCTCGCGGAAGACGTGGCGGGCGATCTGCGGTCGGCCATCGAGGCCGCCGCAAGTGGCCATGGCGAGGTGCACTTCGACGCATGGTTCGTGCTCAAACGGGTGTTCACGCTGGCAGCGCCGGTGCTGGCGGCAGCCGGTGTGGTGGGCTCGGTGACCACGTTCATCCAGACCGGCGGCGGCTTCGCCACCGGCAAGCTGGTGCCCAAGCTGGAGCGACTCGACATCATCAGCGGCTTTAAGAACTTGGTGTCGCTGCAGAAGCTGTTCTCGGTGGCGAGAGCCCTGGGCCTCGCCTCGCTCATCGCCTACGTGAGCTACCGCACGCTGCGGAGCCACCTCCCCGACTTTCGCAACCTGGCGGGTTCGCTGGGCTACGCGGGCAAGGCCACCTCGGTGATGCTCGGTGAAATCGTGCGCGCCACCGCCATCGGGGGGCTCGCGGTGGCGGCGCTCGACGTGTTGGTGGTGCGGCGCGGCTGGATCGGGCGCTTGCGCATGAGCAAGGACGAGGTAAAGCGAGAGCACAAGGAGAGCGATGGAGACCCGCAGCTCAAAGCCGCACGCGAGCGCGCACACCACGAGCTACTGGCGCAGGCCACGGTGGGCAATGTCAAGAAGGCCTCGGTGGTGGTCGTGAACCCGACGCACATTGCCTGCGCGCTGCAATACGACGCCGACGAAAACGATGCGCCGGTGGTGGTGGCCACTGGCGAGGGCGATCTCGCGGCGCAGATCGTCCGCGCCGCCCGCGACTACGGCATCCCGGTGCTCCGCGACATTCCCCTGGCGCGCGCGCTTCGCGATCTCACGGTCGGCGAGGAGATACCGGAAGCGCTCTACGAGGCGGTGGCGGAGATTCTGCGAGAGGCCGCGGCGGAGCGCGTTAAAGAAGAGCCTTAGGAGACTGGTGTTTTTGCACGACGGGCGCTGCACCCAGCGAACGCGCCTCCCAGTCTCGTCTCCTCGTTCGACTGCGAGAGGTGCGCGTCAGGCGAGACCGGCAAGTGCGAGCGCAGCTATACCGAGAGGGTGGAGCGGGCGGCCGGCGCCTCGTGCAGCACTTGCCGGCGCAGATCGGCCGCCACATCGCTGCGTCCAAGGGCGCCGTAGAGGCTGGCGAAGAGGGCCAGGCAGGCACGCTCACTGGGGGCGTGCCCGAGCTCGCGCGCGGTGGCGAGTGCCTCAAGCGCCGCGATACGGGCCTCGGGGAGGCGGCGCGCGTGGAGGAGCGAGAACGAGAGTGCCAGCGCGCCCTGACAACTGCGAAGGGGCGAGGACGCCTTCTCGCAGACGCCGCGGAGGAGACGGAGCCCGGTGGGCACGTCACCGCGCAGGCTGCGAACGATGCCTCGAAGGCGGGTCGCGCGCTCGGTGGCGTCGCCGGAGGCGTCGAGCGCATCGACCCAACGCTCCGCCACGTCGTAGGCGCCGGCCAGGATGGAGGTGCGGACGTGGTTCGCGAGCTCCGGCGCCACGTCGCCGAGAAGCGGCCGATCGCCGGCACGGTTGGCGGTGGAGAGCTCGGCGGGATAGGGGTTGGTGGCGCGGCGCGGCGGTCGCAGCGAGCGCGCGGGCACCACCTTGGGCGGCAACATCGCGGTGGGCGTGGCGTCTTCCTCGGGCTCGGCGTCGGGCACGAGCGCGTGGCGCCGGGTGGTGTCGGCTTCGGCGTCGTCGAAGGTTGCGGGCGTCGCCACGCGGGCCGTGGAATTGCGCACCGAGCTCGAAGACACGACGATGTTGCCCATCATGGCGAGCGAAACCGGAATCGACGACTGCACGCGCGCGCGGGCCTCCGCGAGCGTGGTGGGGTCGGCGGCGCGGGCCGAGGCCACGAGGTAGCTGGCGTCGTAGCCGAGGTCGGCGGCGCGGGTGGCGGCCAGCAGCAGCAGCTCGGCAGCGCGTTGCGCGAAGCCCGAGCGGTCGGCGTGAAAGCCGACCTCCGCCGCATCGAGATCGCGGCAGCCTTCTTCGAGCACGTCGGCGATGTGGCCGTGGATCTCCGCTTGTTCGGCTGCGCTCGTGGCGGCCACCAGCCAGTCGCGGTGCGATCGCGTCGGCAGCGTCACCCGGGAGGGGCCGTCGGCGAGCAGGAACCCGGCGTCGAGCAGCGACTGTAGGCGTGGGGCGACCGCGTCGGCGAAGGAGAGCTTGGCCACCACCGCCTCGAGCACCACGCGATCCATCGCGCCGAACGCGAGCGCCACGATGCGGAGCAGCCGCACGTCGCTGGCCGCGATGCGCGCCAGGCGCTGCTCGTAGGCGCGGGCCGCGAGCGCGCCGTCGGCGAAATTGGCCTCTGCGGGGGCGGGAAGCTCGCCGTGGGCGGCCCAGCAGCTCACCGCTTCCACCACACCGAGCGGCGAAGTGCCGCCGCGGCGCACGATGCGCGACAGCGTGCGCGGCGCCGGAGCGAGCGGCCCGAGAATGGAGACGGCCAGCTGAACCGCTTCGGCGCGCGTGAAGGGCGCGAGCTCGTATTCGGCCACCAGCGGGATGGCCGAGAGGCCGAGCGGGCGCATCTCCGTTGCGTCGAGACGCGCAACGATGCGCGCGCCCTCGTGCCTCGCGAGCTCGGCGCACACCGCCAGCGACGGCGGATCGATGCTCGCGGCATCGTCCAGCAGGAGCACCGGCACCGGGCCCAGATCGCGCAGATAGGCGCCAAGAAAGCGCGAGGCCACGTCGAGCGCGATGCCGTCGCCGGCGAGGAGATCGTCGAGCGCCGCTTCGAACTCCTCGAGCGCCGGACTGAAGGCTTGCTTGGCGCCGGCGCCGCTGTCGCGCGGCGCGTCGCCCGTGAGGCTGTCTTGCATCTGCTGAAAAACTCGAGCCATCGCCGCGCGCAGCGACCCCAGTGGCTCCAGGCCCGCGCCCGAAGGCGCGAGGAGGAGCGCGCCGGGGGTGCGGCGCGCCAGCTCCCGGAGCGCGCGGGTGCCCCCGCGCCCCGGGTCGGCGCGCAGCACCGCG
>JBBQWQ010000010.1:0-179261 GCA_038210445.1 Polyangiales bacterium | reverse complement strand
GCTCGCGCTGTGGGGTGCGCGCTGGCTTCGCTCGCGCAGCGGGGTGCGCGCTTGCGTGGCTCGCGCAGAGGGGTGCGCGCTTGCTTCGCTCGCGCAGAGGGGTGCGCGCTTGCTTCGCTCGCGCAGAGGGGTGCGCGCTTGCTTCGCTCGCGCAGAGGGGGGCGCGCTTGCTTCGCTCGCGCAGAGGTGGGCGCGCTTGCTTCGCTCGCGCAGAGGCGGGCGCGCTTGCTTCGCTCGCGCAGAGGCGGATGGTGTCCCCTAGAGGCGGGGGGTGACGGTTTGGGCCAGGGTGAGGAGCTGGGCTTTGGTGAGCTGCGGGGTGGGGTCGGAGGCCTGCTTGAAGAAGGTCACGAGCTGGTAGCCAGCGCCGTTCTTCCAGAGCCAGAGCACCTTGGCGCCCTTGTCGGGGTCGGGGGTTAGGAAGAGCTTGGCCTCGGCGCCCAGGTTGGTGGGGCGCTCCTCGACCGGATAGGAGGCGGTCATGAGATCGCCTGGCTGATCGAACTGTGTGCGGCTTGCTAGGCGCTCGATGAGCAGGACCATGTGCGTCTCGGGGTTGACGACCGCGAAGTTGCCGTTGCAGGTGCTGCCGGCGCCCTTGCTGGGATCGCGGGGGACGCGGGTGGTGGCGATGCCGAGGACGGCCTGGAGATCGCCTTCGGTGACGAAGGTGCATTCGGCAGAAGATGCGGCGCCCGAGGCCCCGCTGGAGCTGCTGGTGGCGTCGGAGGAGCTGCAGGCGGTGCTGAAGACGGCGGCGGATACGAGGAACGCGAACGGGGCGATCAAGGTGCGCATGGCTGCAATGATACCAACCGCGACCGCCGGAACGAGTCGGCCGAATGGATGACACCGAAAAACCGATGCGCGGCCTCAGAGGCCGACGAGGGTGACCTGTCCTTGCGGGCGGATGCTCACCTCGGGCGTGAGCTCGTGGACGGTGACCACGATGAGCTTGGGAAATTCGGTCTCCAGGAGTCGGCGCACGAAGCGGCGGATCTCCGGACGCACCAGGAGGATCGGCGCTTCTGGCGCGCCACCGGAAACGAACGCGCGGCGCACGGCGGTGACGATGTCGCGGCCCGCCTCGGGCGCGATGGAGAGGAAGGCGCCGGCAGGGGTGCGGGTGATGGCCCGTTGAATGGTGTCCTCGATCATCGGATGCATCGTGAACGCCGAGAGCACGCCGCCGCCGCCGGTGAGCCGGAAGGTGATGGGTCGCCGAAGATCGGCGCGCACCAGCTCGGTGAGGTTCAGCGGATCCTTGTCGATGGCCGAGCGCACCGAGAGGCTCTCCAGGATGCCGCGAAGGTCGCGGATCGAGATCCCCTCCTCGACCAGGCGGCGGAGAACGTCGACCAACAGCGTGACCGAGACCGGCTTGGGAACGACGTTGCGCACGGTCGCGCCGGCGAACTGCTCGAGCTCGTCGAGGAGCCGCTGGGTCTCCGAGAGGCCGAGAAAGTCGGCACCTCTTGCGCGTAGGACGTCGAAGGCAGTGCCCACGATGCGCTCGCCGATCTGCTCCTCGGTGAGGCCGTCTTCGAGGACGAGCACCCGCGTCGGCACCTCGAAGAGGGAGAGCGCGACGTGCCGAGGCGGAAGCGGAGCCACCCGCACGCGCGGGGCGGGGAGAGGCACCCCGAGCTCGGCGAAGAGGCGCTCGCGCAGCTCGGCGAGCTGCACCGTGAGGCCTTGGCGCTCGCCCACCGCGACCAGGATTGGCGCCAGGTCTTCGCTGACCTCCACCGACCAGGGCACGACCATCGGCAGGAACGTGGGGCCGGTGCGCCCCGGCGCCGCGGTGGTCACCGGCTCGGCGGCGGCGCGCACCCCCTCTTCGTGGAGCTTCTTGGCGCGGCTCCGGGCGCCGAAGAAGAGCGCCACGCCGATGACCAGAAAGGGAAGGGTGGGCAGGCCGGGCACGAGGCCAAGCGCCACCACGAAGACCGAGGCCACGGTGAGCGCCTTGGGGGTGCCGAGCAGCTGCCGCCCGAGCTCCTGCCCAAGCGGCGTGTCGGCGTCCTCGCTCGCGGTGCGGGTCACCAGAATGCCCGCGGCGGTGGAGAGCACCAGCGCCGGAATCTGCGACACCAGGCCGTCGCCAATCGTGAGGAGGCCGTACTTCTTCAGCGCCGCGCCCGCCGCCATGTCCTTTTGCAGGACGCCGATGGCGAGGCCCCCGATGATGTTGATGACCGTGATGATGACCGACGCGATGACGTCGCCCTTCACGAATTTCATAGCGCCGTCCATGGCGCCGTAGAACTGGCTCTCCCGCGAGAGCTTGTGCCGGCGCCGACGGGCCTCGTTGCCGTCGATGGCGCCGCTCCGGAGCTCGGCGTCGATGGCCATCTGCTTGCCGGGCATGGCGTCGAGGACGAAGCGCGCGCCCACCTCGGCCACCCGCTCGCTGCCCTTGGTGATGACCACGAACTGGATGATGGTCAAAATCAGAAAGATAACCGCGCCCACCACGTAGTTGCCGCGGACCACGAAGTTGCCGAACGCCGAGATGACCTCGCCGGCATTGGCCTGTAGCAAGATGAGCCGCGCCGACGACACGTTGAGCGCCAGCCGAAACAGCGTGGTGAGCAAGAGCAACGTCGGAAATGTGGCGATGGCCAGCGCGTCGGGCACGTAGAGCACCACGAGCAGGATGGCGACGCCCATCGATAGGTTTGCCGCCAGGAGAATGTCGAGGAGCCACGTGGGGAGTGGCACGATCATCATCGCCACCACCGACAGCACGAAGGCTGCCAGCGCCACGTCTGAGACCCCTAGCTTCCCCCTCCTGGCCAATGCGGCGCGCATGTACGTGAGGAAGGAGCCTACAGCAGGCGCCCGCCTGGATGCCACTGCTACCTTGGCGGAGGCGGGGAAACCCTGCGGCGACAAACGCGAAGCCGCGGAGAGAAACGAGGGCGCTTCGAAAAAGCCCACCAAGTTCTGGTACGTAGGCGTAGAAACTATTGTACTCTTGAGGACTCTCGTTCGATGCGCTTCGGCACCCAAAACGGACCCATGAATCTTCTCAGTCGGACGGGCTCGGCTTTGTCCGACGTCGGCAAAAAGCGGACGTCGAACGAAGATGCATTCTTCATGGATGACGAGCTGGGGCTGTACGTCGTGGGCGACGGGATGGGGGGCCACGCGGCCGGCGAGGTCGCCAGCCAGGAAGCCGTCGAGACCGTATACGGCATGGTGAAGAGCGGCGTGGGCAAGCTCGCTCCCTTGCTCGACCCGATCAAGGAAGAGGACGTGTTCGCGGCCTGTCGCTTGATGGAGAGCTCCATTCAGGCGGCCACGTACATGGTGTTCTCCATGGCCGAGATGGACCGCGGCAAGAGCGGCATGGGCACCACGCTGAGCACCATGCTCATCTTCGGCGAGTACGGCGTCACCGCCCAGGTGGGCGATAGCCGCATCTATCGCGTGAGGGGCGACAGCGTCGAACAACTCACGGAAGATCATACGCTTATCGCGTGGCAGTTGAAGCAAGGTCTCATCACCCCGCAAGAGGCGAAACGTTCGCCGCACCGGAACGTGATCACCCGCGCCGTCGGCAACCGCGACTACGTGCAAGTGGACACCGGCATCGTGAAGCTCGAGAGCGGCGACCGCTTCTTGCTGTGCAGCGACGGTCTTCACGGCTACTTGCGCGACGGAGATATTCCGGAGATTGTCGGCCGCGGCGGCGCGATGGCGGTCCGCGGTTTCATCGACCTCGCCAACTCCCGCGGCGGCAAAGACAATATCACCGCCATTCTCGTCGAGCTCGACTGAAGAGCGGGCGATTCGGGGCGATACCTTCGCCCGGGCTTTGTCGGGCGTGCTCACGTACAGGAAGTACGCTGCGCGCGTCCCTCCTCGCCGGGGCTCGGTCTCGCCCCGAATCGCCTCGCTCTTCCTCATGCGCGCTTGGTTCGAGAGGGTGCCGCTCCCCGCTTGCTTCGCTCGCGGAGAGAGGGTGCCGCTTGCTTCGCTCGCGGGGAGAGCTGCTCGCGGGGAGCGCGGGGAGAGTTTGGCTTTGTTTGCTCGAAAGTTGGCCGGGGGGGGCGGGGCCGTATAGCGGTGGAAAGGCGCGGTTGGCGTGTCGATTTGTGTGTCGCCCCGGACACGCGATTTGCCGAGACTTGGTGTGGTTTTGCGTTTCGATCGGAAAAAAACGGGGAGATCAAGCTTGGAACGAACGGTGCTCTCGGATTAGGCAGAGGTGAAGACCATGAAGAGTGATCGCGTCGGAGTTCTAATGGGTGGCCTCAGCGCCGAGCGGGACGTGTCTTTGCGCACGGGCCGGGGCGTGGCGGATGCGCTCCGGGAGCGTGGTCACGACGTGGTGGAGATCGCCTTTGGTCCCGACACCGCCGGCGTGGACCAGCTGGTTCGCGCGGCGCGCATCGACGTGGCGTTCCTCGCGCTGCATGGGCGTGGCGGTGAAGATGGGTGCGTGCAGGGGCTGCTCGAGCTTCTGGGCATTCCGTACACCGGGTCCAACGTCCTTTCTTCGGCGCTCGCCATGGACAAGGTCAAGGCCAAGGAGATGTTCCGTCTCCACAACGTGCCCACGCCGCCGTACTACGCGGTGTCCGAGGACGAAGCGGCGGACCTCGAAGAGCTTCATGGGAGCTTCGGGTTCCCGGCCATCGTGAAGCCGCGGTCCGAAGGGTCGAGCGTCGGTCTCACCAAGGCCACCAGCTTTGCCGAGCTCGAACGCGGCGTCGCCGCGGCGCTGCGCCTCGATTCATGTGCGCTGGTAGAGCGCTTCGTTGCCGGCCACGAGATTCACGTGGGCCTGCTCGACGGCCGCGTGCTCGGCGCCATCGAGGTGGTTCCGAAGAGCGGCTTCTACGACTACGCGTCGAAGTACACCGCCGGCGCCACCGAGTACATTCTTCCGCCGCGACTCCCCAGCACCCGCGTGCATGGCGTGATGAAGCTCGCCGAGCGCGCAGCTCGGGCGCTCGGTTGCGCGGGCCCCTGCCGCGTCGACCTCCTCGTCACCGAAGGCGAGAACGAATACGTGCTCGAGGTGAACACCCTCCCGGGCATGACGCCGACCTCACTGCTTCCGAAGATCGCCGCCCACGCCGGCATCGACTACGGCTCCCTCTGCGAGGCGATCCTCGCCGGCGCGAAGCTGCACGCGGGCCTGGAAAAGAAGGCTGCGACGTCGAGCCGTGTGCCCCGCCACTCGGCGGTGTACGCGACCGAAGCCGAGAGCGACGCCGACCTGCTCCGCGCCGTCGGCGAGTAGCGACGAGGGCGCGTGGGCTCGGCGAAGAAGTCGCCCGCGAATCCTTTGGTCGCGCACGCGGGACGCACGTATCTGCGCTGCCCGCGGTGGCCGGACCGCCACGAATTCTTGGAGCTCGTGGCGCAGAGCCGCGCCTACCATCGGCCATGGGTCTCGCCCCCCGCAACGCCCGAGGCCTTTCGCGCGCACCTCGCGTCGCTGAAGGACGGTACGCGCGTATCGTTCCTGATCTGTCGACGGGACGACCACCGCATCACCGGCAACGTGAACCTGAACGACGTGGTGCGTGGCGTCTTCCAGAACACGTACCTCGGCTACTACGCGCTCGGAGCCGCCCGAGGAGAGGGCTACATGCACGAGGGTTTGGCCCTGGTGCTGTCGATGGGGTTTCGGACGCTCCAGCTCCACCGTATGGAGGCCAACATCATCCCCGAGAATGTGCGTTCTGCGCGGCTCGTGGAGGGGCTCGGCTTTCGGCTCGAAGGGCGCTCGCCCCGGTACCTCAAGATCGCCGGGCGCTGGCGCGACCACGATCGGTGGGCGCTCACGGTGGAAGACTGGCGCGCGATGAGGCGCGCCGCCGCCGCCACATGAGGCCGTGCCGAGGGGCTGGCTACGCAAAACCTTCAGAGGTGTGCAGATTGTTTCAGGATGCAGATGCGGGGATGAGGGCTACCTGTGGCCTAGGTACCCACGCGCAGCGGGCGAAAATGCCGTTGGGCCCGCCCGCAAAAGCTCGCCCGCGCGATCGCGCTCGTCTGGGCCGCTCCGCCATCGACGCTCACGATCGACGGTGAAAATAGGGACTGGGCCTCAAGACCGTCGCCGCACGACCGTTCAGCGCTGCGCTGGCCGCACGCTGCGAACGGGAACGGAAAGGTGGGACATGGAGGCGGGAAGCGTTGGCGCTCGGCTCTGGCGCGAGAGTTGCTCCTCCGAAGGAAAGGCTCCGTGCGCCCTCGTGGTCGTACGATGCTTTCGACTACCCGATTGCTCCTCGTCCGCGCCGCGCGGCCTTCCCCCCCGAGAACGCAGTGCTCGAAAACGCTCCCCGTGCGAACCTATCCCCTCTGTCAGGAGGCCCCCGATGAGGCTTGGAGCCGCCATTTCTGCAACTGTGCTCGCCTTGGCCTGCGCCTTCGTCGCCTGCAGCAGCGAGAAGCTGCCGCTGGCCGACGGTACGACGGACGGGGGGCCTGGCGGCGGAGGCGATCGATGCGCCACGCCCAACGACAACTGCGCGTGCGCGGACCCGGGCAAGACCGTGGACTGCGGGAAGGTGGTTCGCCAGGCCGGCAACTACGTCGCGTGCTCCTACGGGAAGCGCTCCTGTGAAGGCGGACGCTGGGGCCAGTGCATCGGCGCAGACGGCACCGTGGCCTCGACACTGGTGAACGTCGGCGGCGGACTCACCATCAAGGGGCTGGGCAGCGCGTCCGGCTGCGGCAACCCGTGCGACCCCGCGTGCAGCAACTACGTCGACACCCCGGCTGGCATCGATGCGGGTGGCTTCTCCGTCACCGAGGGCGGCATCTCGCCCACCGGCACCATCTCCGACGGCGGCGGCGGCCCGTGCACCAATTTCAAGTGCAAGGTGTCGGCGTGCACCCCGGCCACCAAGACCACCATCACCGGCAAGGTCTACGATCCCGACGGCACGCGCCCGGTCTACAACGTCATCGTCTACGTGCCCAACGCATCCATGACCGCGCCCTTCGGGGTGTCGGCGTTTACGCCCGGCGTTGCGTGTGACACCGTCACCTCGCTGGTGAGCGGCCAGCCGATGGCGGCGGCGATCACCGGCGCCGATGGCTCCTTCACGCTCCCCGACGTGCCCGACACGGTGGCATTCCCGGTCGTGATCCAGGTGGGGCGGTGGCGCCGCACGATCATGGTCGGTCCGCTCACCGCTTGCACCAGCAACGCGCTCCCGGCGACCACACTGCGCTTGCCGCGGAACCAGGGTGAGGGCGACATTCCGCTCATGGCCATCATGACGGGCAACCAGGACGACACCGCCTGCCTGATCCGCAAGATGGGCGTCGACGCCTCCGAGATCACCACCCCGGCGGGCACGGGCCGCGTGCACATCTACGTGCGCAATGGTGGCACCAGCAACGGCGGCGCGCGCTCCTGGAGCGCGCCCGGCGCGCCCAGCTGGAGCACGCTCATGGACAACCCGGGGACGCTCGACGACTACCAGGCGGTCATCGCGCCGTGTTCGGGCTCCGGCTCCGGTCTTGGCGGGCTACCTTCGGCCGCGCGAAGGTCGAACATGGCGAACTTCCTCAACGCGGGTGGGCGCCTCTTCTCCACGCACTGGGAGGGGCGCGATTGGGTCACCCAGGGGACCGCCCCTCTCCCCACGGTTGCGAATTGGGAGTCGACCGCCACCTGGGACAATGACCGCGCGGGCACCCCCGGTGCGAATCCAGTCCTCACTGCGAACATCGACACGACCTTTCCCAAGGGGTTGGCGTTGTCCGATTGGCTCGTCGCGGTGCGCGGCGCTCCGGTCAGCCAGGTCGCGATGGACAACTGGCGCCACAACATTGGGAGTGTTGTGCCTGCGTTGGCCCAGCGTTGGGTTTTCGCGGATACGCGTACTGCCTACTCAAGTCCCGCCATCGCTACCTCGGTCAACGCAGGGAACGTGGTCAACCTCATGACCTTTAACACGCCGGTGGGCGCGGCTGCCGCCGCCCAGTGTGGCCGCGTGGTCATCCCCGAACAGCACGTCACCACCGGCTCGTGCGGCGCGGCCATGACCGACGGCGAGCTGCTGCTCGAGTTCGCCCTCTTCGACGCCACGGCCGCCATCACGCCCGACGCTGTCGTGCCCGTACCGCCGCCCGTCACCACGTACGGTGCGGCCACGTTCGTGCGCGACTACGAAGGCACCTGCCCGGCCGGACAGACCCCCATCTGGCACTTCTTCGACCGAAAATCGATCACCCCGAGCGACAGCAGCCTGAAGTTCGAGGTGCAAACTGCGGACGCGCAAACGAATCTGAACGCGGCCGCCAAGGTGACGCTCGAGACGGCCCAGGCGCCGCCGGCGGACCAGACCGCCACGTTCACCAGCACCGACGTGGAGACCAAGCTCAACGCTGCGGCGCCCGCGCAGTACTCGAAGGCATGGCTGCGCGTGACCATGACGTTCTCGCCCTCGACCGACGGCCTCGCGGCGCCGACCCTCACCGAGTGGCGTCAGGGCTTCACGTGCGTCGACGCTCTCTGATGCGGCGCGTGGGAACGAAGCGGAAGCGCTTGGGCGCAGTGGCGGTGATCGCGTCGCTGGCCGCCATGGTGGCATGCAGCTCCGATGCGGCCCGACCCAGTGCGCTGTTCGGCGACGCCGGCATCCCCGACGGCTCCAGCAGCGGCTCCTTCTTCGACGCCGGCGGCGACGTCGCGCAGCTCAGCTACGTCTGCGGACCCGGAGCAACCTGGGACGAGACCAAGCTGCCGCTCACCGGGCGCGTGGGCGGCATCACTCCGGACGATCGCACGCTGGTGTGGACGGCCCCCGAAGCGGGCGGGACGCGCATCTTCTTTGCCGAGCGCAACGGGACCGACGAGACGTTTCAGGCGCCGCAGCCGCTCGCGCTCGACCCCGCCACGGTGGCCGACGATCGCGTCGCCATCACCGCCGACGGGCTCTCCATCGCGTTTCTGGTGAAGAGCCAAGACGCCTTCGCGCGGACCACGCGCAGCGCTCGCGGAAGCGCATTTGGCGCAGTTACGCGTGAGGGCTTCGCCAACATCAACTTCGACACCCGGGAGAACCGGCCGCCGGCCGGCTCGGGGCTGGGCGACGCAGTGTGGGCGCCGAGCGGCTCGTTCTTCTTCAGCGAGTACGGCCCGAATCGAGCGGCCACGGTCATCGGCACCGAGCCGAAGGACCTGAGCACGCTCCTCGACTTCGGCGATGCCGAGCTCCTCCCGGTGGATGGCAAGCGCCGGCGCCCCACCGGTGTGGCCGCCGACGAGCACACACTGTTTTACTGGGACGAGACCACGCAGAGCGAGAAAGTGGCATTTCGGGCGCCGGGCGCCGACCGGCGCTTCGTCCGCTTCGAAGATCTGGGCGATCGCCGGGGCGCGGTGCCGAACGCCACCTGTACCCGCCTCTACTTTTCTCGCGCAGGTGCTGGCGGCGTCGACGAAATCTGGGTAGCGAAGAGGAAATGACCGAGCAGGAAGTCCACAAGCGGTTCCTCGACTACCGAGAACGATACGAGTATTTCGGGCGGCACAAGCAAATCTTCGGCTACGCCGAGTTTAAGGAGCTCGATGCGGAGCATCGCGCGCTGTCAGGCCGAAAGCTCGACGACGAGGAAGAAGCGCGCTTCGAGGAGCTGGCGAGCCTGCTGTTTCGCGACTGAGCTGGTGGTGGGGGGGCATCGAATCGCCCTCATGGTTCGGCGACTGCGGCCGTTCTCGATCGCAGGGCCATGCGATCGATTTCAAATTCTTGGTACTGGGCGGCGGCGTTCGCGGTAGGTGCGGTCACAACCGTGGTGGCGGTGGGGTGCGCCGACGACCGGGCCCCGCTGCTGGCGACGGGAAGTAGCTCGGGCAGCTCGGGCAGCTCGGATGCATGCATTCTGCACGATACCGGCTGCCCCTGCGCAGACGAAGGAGCGGTGGTCGCGTGCGGTAGCGTCAAGCGCATCTCCGGCGACTACATCTCGTGCTCCACCGGAACGCGCGCCTGCAAGGGCGCCGCGTGGGCCGAGTGCACCGGCGACGTCTCCACCAAAGAGGTGAAGGTTCCGCTGTTCGCGCAGGCGCTCGGGTCCCAGTCGCCCTGCGTCGGCAACCCCTGCGATCCATCGTGCCAGAACATGGTCGACAACGGCTCGGGTCTGGGCGACGCCGGCGCCGGGCTCAAAGCCAGCGACGCAGGCCTCACGTTGGAAGGCATCACCACCGACGCTTCTGCGGCCTGCACTGCGCTCACCGTCGCACCGGCATCGCCAGTGGCGTTTCCGGTGACCGCCATGGGGGGACCGAACACACTTCAGCTCACGCCGTCGCTTTCGCCCTCGGGGTGCTACGTCGGTCCGGTGCCCGCGCTGTGGACGGTGGACCAGTTCGACATCGCACAGATCGGCTCCACCGGGCTCTTGACGCTGGTCACGCCAGTCGCTGGCGACATCGTGGTGAACGCCTACGCGGGCTCGCTCTCGGCCCCGCCCACCGTGGTGCGGGTCACCGTGGCCGCCACCGACACCAGCGCAGCGCCGCCCGCCTACAGCAGCCCCGCGCTCTTCAGTGGCGCAGGGGCCGCAGACAACATCGAGATTCTCTACCCGTACGCGGGGACGGTGTTCCCCTTGGGGCAGATCGCGCCGCTCGTGCAGTGGCGCGACGGGGGCAGCGCGGCCGACGCCGTTCGCGTTTCGCTGCGCTACCCGGCCACCGGCGCGGCCACCTTCAACTGGAGCGAGATCGTCTACGAGAAGACCACCGTGCCGGCCACGGCCATCGCCGCCCAGCCGCGCGCGGTCATCCCGCAGAGCGCTTGGTTCGCCTTCGAGCAGACCGTCGATCGGAACCGCGCGGGCTCCGGCGACGCGGGCGTCTTTGCCATTCAGCGCATCGTCGGCGGTGCGCTGCGCGCGGAGACCACCCGTAGCGTTCGCTTCGCCGACGGACAGCTGAAGGGGCGCATCTACTACAACTCGTACGGCACCAACCTGGTGCAGAACTACGGCAACACGTATGGCGGAGCGCGCTTCGGCGCTGCGACCCTCATGATCTCGCCGGGCGCTGCGACCCCGTCGGTGGTGGCCGGGAGCAACTCTGCGTCCAATGGGCCGGGGTGCCGCGTGTGTCACTCGGTTTCGCCCAACGGCAACACCCTGGCCACGCTGCAAGACAACTACACCGCCGTGAGCTACGACCTCACCGCGCCGCTGCTCAGCGAGGTGGTCATCGGTTCCCCGGGCAAGTACAGCTGGCCGGCGCTGGCGCCCGATGGCTCGTACATGTTCTCCGACGCAAGCTCGCTGCCCGGGAGCGGCGGGTCGAAGAGCGTCTTGTACTACACCAGCCTGGGCGTACCCATGCTCCCGCCGGCCACCGTCTTCAGCAACCTGAAGGCGGGGACGCCGGCGTTTCGCGGTGACGGCGCGCAGCTGGCGTTCACGTTCTTCGGCGGCGGGGCGTCGCCTCTGGCGAATCCGACCTCGGGGCCCACCGCGGGCGATAAGAAGACGCTGTCGATGATGGATTTCGACCCGGTGCTGAAGCAGTTCTCGTCGTTCCGCAACCTGTACACGCCCACCTCGGGCGCCGCCATGTGGCCTTCGTTCCTCCCGCCCGGTCAAAACGGCGTGGTCTTCGAGCGGGAGATCATCATGTCGCGCAACGGGGGCTGGGGCTTCACGCGTTCGAACTGCGACTCGCGCGACGGCGCGTGCAACACCACCGGCGCAACCGGCGAGCTGTGGTGGGTGAACACCAGCGGCACGCCGCAGGCGGTACCGCTCGCCAACGCCAACGGTGTGGGCCTCCCCACCGGCCCCAACCTGCATGGAACCGGCGCCGCGTACACCGGCAACGACGGCAACGGAAACAACGTCACGGTCGCCAACTTCAACGACCCACTCTACAACTACGAGCCGACGGTGCTGCCCATCCAGTCTGGTGGGTACTCGTGGGTCGTGTTCACCTCGCGCCGCATGTACGGCAACGTCTCGACCGTCAACCCGTACTACAGCGATCCCCGCTTCCGCGACATCAGCAAGGAGCCCACGCCCAAGAAGCTGTGGGTGGCCGCCATCGCAAATAACCCCGCGCCGGGCGCCGACCCCAGCTTTCCCGCGTTCTACTTGCCCGGGCAGGAGCTGCTCGCGGGAAACTCGCGCGCGTACTTTGCCCTGGAGGCGTGCCGCTCGCCGGGCGCGCCCACCGCTGCCAACGTCTGCGACACCGACCTCGACTGCTGCGGAGGGAAGGGGCCCTTCAAGACCGCCATCTGCAAGCTCGACCAGCCGCTGGCGAATCCGCCGCTGCGGCACTGCGTCTCGAACTCGTCGGCCACCTGCAGCCTGGACGGAAGCACGTGTGCCAGCGACGCCGCGTGCTGCAGCTTCTCTTCAGGTTCGCGCTGCGCATCCGGCACGTGCACCGCGCCGCCTCCCCTGGTGAATTACGGCGCCGCGGTGTTCGTGCGCGAGTATGCGGCGAGCTGCCCCCTTGGGCAGCGACCCGTGTGGCGCTTCTTCGACTGGCAGTCGAACACGCCCATCGGAACGTCGATCGTCTTCACGGCGGCCACCCGCGAGCTCGCGTCAGACCCCTACGGCGCCGATGTGGCGGCCGGTACGGCGGCGCCGTTCCCGGTGGTCACGCCCACCTGGACCTCCGGGCCTACCACCGTCGACGACGCGCTCAAGGCCTCTGGACAGCTGTCGAAGCCGCTCTTGCGCATCACCGCGACGCTGTTGCCGAAGACCTCGACCCCGACCGCTGCTCCGATTCTCACCCAGTGGCGCCAGTCCTTTAGCTGTGTGGATGCCGAATGAACGCCTCGCTCATTGCTGTAACCGTTCTTGCGGCGCTGGCCGCCTCGACCGTCGTGGCCTGCGGCGACGCCCGCCGAGCAGCGCTGCTCGCAACCGACCAAGTTCCCGACGCAGGCTCTGCAGTCGCGGTCGACGCTGGCGTCGATGCGTCTGACGCTTCGGCGCCGGCGACACGACCCGACGCCGGAGTCCGCGACAGCGCGCCACCCGCGCCGGCGCCGGCGTGCGACCCCGGAAAGGGATGGGGGCCTTCAGCGGAGATCTTCCTGCCCGGCGCCGCTGCCAAGACGCTCGATGCGATCTCGGCCGACGAGTACACCGTTGCCTGGTCCTCTTCTGACGGCGTGGTCCGCGTCGCCGACAGGCTCACGCTGCCCGGCAGCTTTGGGCAGCCGCAGGAGCTCTCGTTCACCTTCGCGACCGGAGAGCGCGTTGCTCTGGGCGCCGATGGGCGCTCGCTCTACGGCGTCCGCGCCGACGGACGCGGTCTGACCATGCTCGACCGAGCCAGCCGCGACGATGCCTTCGCGCCGAGCGATGGCGTCGTGCTTTCGAATCTCCAAGCCGAGCTCGATGCGATGGCCCAGGACGAGCGCGTCGCCGACCTGGTGATGGGGGCGTCGGACACCGCGCTCCTCTTCCGCCGCGTGGGCGGAGCTGCGCCGGGTCTTCGGCTGGCCATGCGCGTGATGCCCAGCGACGCCTGGTCGACCACGCAGCCCTTTGCGGCGCAGCCGGAGCTCTCGATGGTGGGCGGTCGCGCGCGTCGCCCCACGGGACTTTCGGCGGATCTCCGGGCGCTCTACTTCCTCGACGAGTCGTCCGGCGTCTCCCGGGTCGCCCATTTCCCCTATGACGGCGCCGTTGCGTCGATCTTCCTCGACGCCGCGGCGCAAGAACGTGCGCAGCCGAGCCGCGATTGCACGACGCTCTACTTTTCCAGCGGCGGCAAGATCTTCTCCGCCCCACGCTGAAGGCCCGTCGAGGGAGGCGCTGCTCCCAGCGAACGCGCCTCCCTCGGTCTCGGCCAAAAACCCTCAGTCTCCTGCTTGGCGCTTGTCAGCCGCCGTGCAGACTGGACCGAAGAATCAAGTAGCGTCACGAAAAACACCCGCCGCCTAGGCGTCGTCGCGCTCAAGCTCTTCCGCGAGCAGCTTGAGCACCTCGGCCGCTGCGTCTACGTGCCCCTGGGGAAGGCGTCGCAGCGCCCGGCGCATGGCAGCCTCCACCGTGCCTGCCTTTACGGTGTCAAGCTCTACGCCGCTCTTGGTAAGCGTGAAGAGGGCCCGGCGCTTGTCCTTGGCGTCGTTCACCCGGCGGACGAACCCCCGCGACTCGAGGCGCCGCAGGATGCCCGTGAGGGTGCTCGGATGAACGCGCATGGTTCGCGCAATGTCGCCGGCCGACGCGTGCGGATAGCGCCCCACCACCCGCACCACGAGGCGCTGCGGGCCGGTGACGCCGAGCACCTGATCCATGCGCTTGGAGCGGCGTTGGAGTGCATGATCGACGCCCCAGACCAGGCGCATGAACTCCAGCACGAAGCCGAGGCCGGCGTCGCCCTCCGCCGGCGGCGCGCCGGAGGCGCCCGAGGAGCCCGCGGCTCGCCCGGCGGCAGGTCGAGGCTTGGAACGGTTGTCGCTCATGGAGACCTGAGATGATAGTCCACGAGCCCATGTTTTCGCGCACATTTGTACCCGAACCGGTACCCTGCTCGGCTGCTCGCCGCGCCGCTGGCTTGCTTCAGGCGGGTGCGGCCTCCGCGAAGGCGGTTGGGATGGGAACCGCAGACCGAACGTATTAGGCTTTACGGCGGGTGGCGCCCGTTTGGCACCTCCCAACCCGACTTCATGGGACTCGACACACTCCCGCGCCTCCTCGCCCAACGATACCGTCTCGAGAAGAAACTCGGACATGGTGGTATGGGCGTGGTGTACGGCGCGCTCGACACCACCATGCGGCGTTCGGTGGCCATCAAGCTCATCTCGCCCGACCCTTCGGTGGACGACGAAGTCGTGAGCCGCTTCTTGCGAGAGGCGAAGAACACCGCCAAGATCCACCATCCGAACATCGTGCATGTGTTCGACCTTGGCAAGAGCGAGACCGGCGAGCTCTTCTTCGTGATGGAGCTGCTCGAAGGCGAGTCGCTCTCGCAGCGCCTGCGCAAAGTGTCGCACTTCTCGCCGGAGGTGGCGGTGCACATCGGCCGGCAAATCTGCTCGGCTCTCGCCTACGCCCACGAGAGCGGAATCATTCACCGCGACCTCAAGCCCGCCAACGTGATGGTGGTGCCGACCCCCGAGGATCCGCATTTCGCCAAGGTGCTCGACTTCGGTGTGGCCAAGGCCCAGGACCAGGGGACGCAGCTCACGCGCACCGGCATGCTGGTCGGCACCGTGGAGTACATGGCGCCGGAGCAGATCATGGGGCGTCCGGTGGACGCCCGCACCGACATCTACGCGCTCGGTGTCATTCTGTACCGACTGCTCACCGGAACGCCGCTCTTCCGCGACTCAGGCTCGGCGCAGATCATCAACCAGCACATCAACGAGATCCCCGAGCCGCTGCGGCGGCGCGCGCCGGAGTACGGCATTCCCGCGGCGCTCGATGCGCTCGTGCTCCGGTGTCTCGCCAAGCGCCCCGAAGGTCGCTTCGAGACGATGCACGAGGTGGAGGACGCGCTGATTGCGGCGCTCGAGCCGGGTGCCGAGCCGAACCCGAGCTGGGGCGCCCGCGCCGCCGGCTTCGACGACAACATCCAGACCGAGCTCGCCCGGCGACCCGGCGACTTCGACGACGCCGACGAGCCGCGCGACGCCACGCGGATCGAGGGGCGCAAGCTGGGCGGCGCTACGGCCCCGCCGGCGGCGCCGGTGCGTCCGATTCCTCTGGCTGCCCAGACCTTGAAGAGCGTGTCGACGCACCCCGACCTGGACTTCGAAGCGCCGGAGACGTTGGTCATGCAGGGCGGCGGTCGCCCTTCGTACCCCAGCGCGCCCTCCTTCTCGGCGCAGCACGCTCCGCAGGCAACAAGACCAATGGGCATGTCCAGCCCCGGCTTCTATCCAGCGCCCCCAGCCGCTGCGCCGGCGCCGCGGTCCAGGCTTTCGGCAGTGCACGTGATCATCGCCGCGGTGCTCATCGTATCCGCGCTCGCCTTCTGCGGGGTCGCTCGGTTCTCGGCGGAGTCCATCGTGGCGCTCGGCGTGGGCATCATTCTGGCTTCGGTCGTGCTGCTGCTGGGGCTGCGGAGGGGAGAGCCTCGGGGGCGGCTGTGACGGAGGCGGCGCCGGGCAGCGCAATGGTCTCGGCCCGCGGCCTGCGGCGCGTTTGCGGCAGCGTGGTCGCGGTAGACGACGTCTCGATCGACATCGAAGTCGGGAAGATACACGTGGTTTGCGGCGAGAACGGCGCGGGAAAGAGCACGCTTCTCAAGATCGTCGCCGGGGTGATGACCCCGGACCGCGGCACCGTGCGCATCGAAGGAGCGCCGCTGGTGCCGCACCGGGCCGACGAGGCCTTGCGGCGGGGCGTGGCCATGGTGCAGCAGCACTTCGCGCTGGTTCCGGAGATGACCGCGGTGGAAAACTGCATGCTCATGGACGCGTTCGTGCTGCGGCCGGCGGCCATGCGCGCGCGGTTGCGTGGGGCCATGGACGCCCTGGGGTTCGAGGTGGCTACCGACGTGCCGGTGGAGCGACTGGGCGTGGGAGAAAAGCAGCGCATCGAGATTGCGCGGGCGCTCACCCGAGAGGCGCGGGTGCTCATACTCGACGAGCCCACCGCGGTGCTCACGCCGCAAGAGGCCACCGAGCTCTACGATGCGCTCGAGCGCTTGCGCGGGCAGGGACGCGCCATCGTGGTGGTGACCCACAAGCTCGACGAAATCGAGCGCTATGCCGACGTGGTCACGGTGCTCCGTCGGGGCAAATGCGTGCTCGCCGGAGCGCGCGCCCGTGGCTCGTCGACCGCCGACATCACAGCCGCCATCATGGGCGCAGGGCACGGCATCGGGACGGCGACGGCGCTGGCGGCGCCCACCGACGAGGTGGTCCTGCGGGTGGAAAGCCTGACGCTCGCTCCGAGCCTGCGCGGCGTTTCGTTCGAGGTGCACGCGGGAGAGATCGTCGGACTCGCGGGCGTGGAGGGAAACGGCCAGCGCGAGCTGACCCAGGTGCTGGCAGGGCTCGTCGAGGCCGACGCGGGTAGCTTTCGGGCGAGCGGCGCTGCCATCGCAGTGGTTCACGAAGATCGCCAGACCGAGGGCCTGGTGCTCGATGCGACGCTCGCCGACAACGTGCTCTTGGGGCGCCTGGGCGAGGTCTCGCGGCACGGAATCGTGGACCTTACACGTTTTCGTACGGAGGCACGGTCGCGCCTGAATCGCGTGGAGCCACTGCTCGACGCCGACGCCCTCGCGGTGAGCCTCTCCGGCGGCAACCAGCAGAAGGTGGTAGTGGCGCGCACGCTTGCCGATATCGCCGGCGGCGCCCGGGTACTCGTGGCCGCCCACCCGACCCGCGGGGTCGACATCGGAGCGGCCGCGGTCATTCACGAGCGCATTCGCGACGCGGCCCGCGGCGGCGCCGGGGTGCTGGTGGTGAGTGCCGACCTCGAGGAGCTGCGCGGCCTGTGTCACCGCATCCTGGTCATTGCCCGGGGCGAGCTTGCCGGCTCTTTCGCCCCCAGCGCTTCGGATGCGGAGATCGGCGAAAAGATGCTGCGGCGCCGGGCCGCCTCGTGAACCTCTCCGCGCGCGCGCGTGCGCTCGCACTCTCGGTGCTCTCTGCCTACGTCGCGTTCGCGTTGCTGGTGACGCTGTACGGCGAGTCGCCCTGGTTCGTGGCGCGACTGGTGTTCGAGGGAACCTGGGGCACCGGCTACGGCGTCGGGCAGGTGCTCTTCAAAACGACGCCACTGTTGCTCACCGGCCTCGCGGTCGAGTGCGCGCTGCGGGCCGGTCTGTTCAACGTGGGCGCCGAGGGCCAGCTCGCCGTGGGGAGCCTGGCCGCCGCTGCGGTCGGCGCATACCTCGGTCCGGTGCCCTCGCTCTTCGCGGTCCCCGTCGCCGTGCTCGCCGGCGCCGCAGCCGGCGCCGCTTGGGCAGCGGTGCCGGTGCTGATGAAGGCGCGCTACCGAGCCCACGAGGTCATCTCGACGATTCTCATGAACCGCATCGCCGACTCGCTGGTGGCGCTGCTCCTGGGCCTCGGGCTCGCGGAGCACGGCACCGTGCGAACGCGCGACGTGGCGCTCACAGCCCGGCTCCCGCGGCTCTCGGCGGTGGTGGGTGCGTTTCGCGGCAGTGCAGTGAGCGTGGCGCTCCTGGCCGCGCTGCTCCTCGTATTTCTGGGCCCGCTCTTCTTCCGGCGCGTGCGCATTGGCCGCGAGATCAATCTGGTGGGGCAGGGAGCAATCGCCTGCCGCGCCGCCGGTATTCCGGTGACCCGGCGCCTCGTGCAAGCGTTCATGCTCTCCGGCGCGCTCGCCGGCGCGGGGTCGATGAGCACGGTGCTCGGGTACAAGGGCTACTTCGAGCAGGGGCTGGGGGCGGGGGTGGGCTTCACGGGCATCGCGGTCGCCATGATGGGCCGCCGGGATCCGTGGCTTCTGCTGTTCGCGGCGCTCCTCTTCGGCACCCTCGACCAGGGCGGCCTCGCCATCAACGCGTACGTGCCGAAGGAGCTCATGCAGGTCGTCACCGCCACCGTCATCGTGGCTGTCGCGTGGTTCGAGCGGCGGGGAAGGGGAGCCACCCCATGAGCCTGCTCTCGGGCGTGGGAACTTTCGCCTCGGAGACCGTGCGCCTCTCCGTGCCGTACGCGTTCGCGGCGCTGGGCGGCACCTTGAGCGAGCGGAGCGGCGTCCCGCACATTGCGCTCGAGGGCGTACTGCTCACCTCGGCCTTCGGCGCCATCGCGGTCCACATCGCCACGGGTAGCTCGATTCTGGGCGTGCTTGCCGGCGCGCTCACGGGCGCCCTGGTGGGGGGCCTTCACGCGGCCACGGTGGTTCGCGGGGGCGTCGATGCGATCGTCAGCGGCGTGGCTTTGAACCTCGGCGCGCTCGGCGTTACGCGCTTCCTTCTGCGGGCGCTCTATGGTTCCAGCGCCAACTCGCCTTCGGTGGCCGGCTTCGGCTTCGCGCTGCCGCCGGCCTTGCGGGTGCTGCTCGACCCCTTCACGGTGCTCCTCGTCGCGTGCACGCTGGGCGTCTCCTGGCTCTTTCGCCGGACGCGCTTCGGGCTGGAAGTCCGCGCGGTGGGGGCGGCCAAAGAAGCCGCGCACGCGGTGGGCGTGCCAGCTGCCCGCACGCAGGCGCTCGCGGTGGTGGCGGGCTCGCTGCTGGCGGGCCTCGGCGGCGCGGCGCTGGCCTACGATCAGCACCAGTTCCAGGCGCAGATGAGCGGCGGCCGGGGCTTCATCGCGTTGGCCGCGGTGATTCTGGCGCGCTATCGGCCGGAGCCGGCGGTACTGGCGTGCCTGGCGTTCGCGGCGCTCGACGCGCTGCAGGTGGTTCTGCAAGCGCACACGCGCCTGCCCACCGATCTGGTGACCGCGCTGCCCTATTTGGCGACGCTGCTCGTGCTCATCGTGGCCGGTCGCCGGAAGCAATCACCCGCCCATCTCGGATGACTTCGTGCGCCTTGGAGGTGCCCCAGGGCTGGATGAGCGCCGTCTCGTGCGGCAGATCCCACACCACCAGGTCGGCGTGCGCGCCGGGCCGCAAGAGGCCGCGCGCGGGCGCCTCTGGATCCCGAGCCAGCGACGTGGCCGCGTGGCGCGTGGCGCCCAGGATGGCCTCGGCCGGGGAGAGGCCATAGAGGCGCACGGCGAGCGCCATGGCCAAGGGAAGACTCTCGCTCGGCGCGGTGCCAGGGTTGGCGTCACTCGCCACCACCATGCGCACGCCCGCCGCGCGCATGGCGCCCACCGGCGGGGGCTTCTGGCCAAGCGTGAAGCTGGCGATGGGCAGCAGCACCGCCGCCACGTCGGCCCGCGCCAGCGCGGCGATTCCGGCGTCGGAAACGTTTTCCAGGTGATCGGCAGAGTGGGCGCCCAGCTCGGCGGCCAGCTCGGCGCCGCCCACGTCTTCGAACTGCCCCACGTGCAGGCGCACGCCGAGGCCAAGGCGTAGCGCCGTTTCGCCCAAGAGCCTCGCCTCGTCCACGCGAAATGCGTGTGCGTCGACGTAGGCATCGACGAACTCGGCCCATCCGTTGGCGTGCGCCTCGGGCACCAGCTCGGTGGCCATACGCAGCACGTAGTGATCGCGGTTCGCCTTGGCGGACTCGGGGAGCGCGTGGAGTGCGAGGAGCGTGGGTACCACGTGCGGAAGCCCCTCGAAGCTGCGCGCCTCGGCGATGGCGCGCAGCTGCTTTCGCTCTTCTTCGGGCACCAGACCGTAGCCGCTCTTCACCTCGACCGTGGTGACGCCGAGCGCCGCCATGCGCGCGAGTCGCGCGCCCAGCTCTCGCGCGAGATCGCTCTCGCGGGTGGCCGCCACCGCCCGCTGCGTCGACTGGATTCCGCCGCCGCTCTGGGCGATGGTGGTGTAGCTCGCGCCGGACATGCGGAGCGCGTACTCGTCGTGCCGGGAGCCGGCCCACGCCGCGTGGGTATGGGCGTCGACCAGGCCGGGCGTGATCACGCGCTCGCCGCAGTCTTCGAGGACGATCTCCGGCGGCGCGTCGCTTTCAGGGCCGGCGAACAGGATGCGGCCCGCATCGAAGACCACCGCGCCGTCTTCCACCACGCCCAGCGGGTCGGTGGGCGTGGCCCGGGCAGGGTCGCAGGTGACGAGCCGGCGACAGCGAAGACCTCTCATGAAGCAGCTACCTTGGTTCGAAGAAGCTCGCCGAGCCGAGCGTGCGCCTGGGTAGACGCGTGGAACGCGGACACGCTCGCGGCGCAGCGACGTCGTTCGGTCATGCGGCGCGCGCGAGCCGCGGCCTCGGTGCAACATACACGAAAGGCATCGCTCGCCTCGGCCTCCTTCCGCAGCGCTTGGAACGCCGCATCTTGGCGCGCTTCGTCGGCGCACACGAGGAGCATGTCGCAGCCGGCGACCATGGCGGCCACCGCGGCCTCGCCGGCGTCTTGGGTGATGGCCTTCATCTCCAGATCGTCGGAAATGACCACGCCCTGGTAGCCCAGCTCCACACGCAACAGATCGTGGAGGATGGTCCGCGACAGGGTGGCGGGGTTGCGCGCATCGAGGCCGGTGAAGATCACGTGGGCGGTCATGAGCGCGGCGATGTTGCCCGCGATGGCGGCGCGGAACGGGACGAGCTCGGTGGCCAGCAGCTCGGCCTTGGTCTTGGCGACCGTGGGGAGAACCAGGTGCGAGTCTTGCGTCGTGTCGCCGTGGCCGGGAAAGTGCTTTCCGCATGGTAGAACGCCGCCCGCTTCCAGTCCTTCGGCGAAGGCGCAAGCAAGGCGCGCAGCCTCGGCGCCGTCCCGGGAGAACGCACGATCGCCGATGATGGGGTTGTCGGGGCGACTGTGAACGTCGAGCACCGGCGCAAAGCTCATGGTGAAGCCCAGGTGCCGCAGTTCTTCGGCCTGCGCCTGGGCCACCTCGCGCACCACGGCCTCGCCCCGCAGCCCGAGCTCCATCGCGGGCGGCAACGCAAGGCAGGGCGGACCCAGGCGCACCACGCGGCCTCCCTCCTGGTCTACCCCCAGGAGGAGCTCTGGGTTCGCGGCGGCGAGGCTGGCATTGAGCTGCGCCACCTGCGCCGGGTCTTCGATGTTCCGTCGGAACAAGATGGCGCCGCCGCGCTCTCCGCGGCGGAGGGCGCTGAGAAATGAATCCGGGGCCGAGGTGCCCGAGAAGCCTCCGATGATCGATCGCCCGACGATGGCAGCAATGCTCACCCCTGGATGTTTAGCCGCCCTTCGCCTCCGCGTGCCAGAAAACGGCGCGCCCGCTGCTACACTTTCGACCATGCGCACCTTCTCGCCCGTTCCGTTCCTGCTACTGGGCGCTTGTGGCGCTGCGTCGGCGCCCACGCGGGGCAGCGGCGCGGCGTCGGCGGCCGCTCCGCCGGTGAGCGTGGCCGGGCCTGCGGCGCCCGCGACCCCCAACGCGGCACCTGCGGAGCCCGCGGCGTCCAGCGCGGAGCCGAGCGCACCCGTGGCGGGCGGCAAGCTCACGCTCGACCAAGCCCGCCGCTACATGGTCGAGTTGGTGAACCGCGACCGGAAGTCGCAGGGGCTGGCGCCGGTGGCGCTGGATGCGGGTCCGGCAACTGCGGCTGCCCAGCGGCACGCCGACGACATGCTCCGCCTGGGATTCCTCGGGCACTGGGGGAGCGATGGGTCGGTTCCTGAGCAGCGGCACACGGAGGCCGGCGGCGTCGACATGGTGCTCGAGAACGCCCTCTGCATGACCGACGAGAGCCGGCGCGCGCCCGACGCGCATCTGCTCCTCGACCGCAGCGAAATCGAGCGTGCAGAACGCATGTTTTTCGACGAGGTGCCGCCCAACGACGGCCACCGGAAGAACATCCTTCGGCCGCAGCACACGCACGTGGGCATCGGCATCGCGCTGCCGCTGCGGACGCCCACCGAGATTCCCGTGCCCTGCTTCGTGCAGGAGCTCACCGACCACTACGCCACCTACGAGCCGCTGCCGAAGACGGCGACGCCGCGACAAATGGTGCATCTTGCAGCCACCCTGGATGCCCGCATGACGCCCGGCGGCTTCGGCATCGCCCGGGTAGACCTTCCGAAGCCGCTTCCGCCGGCGGAGCTCAACCGCCGGCGTTCGTATCCGGTGCCCGTGCCCTACCAGAACTACTGGCCGCCGGGCTTCAAGACGCCGCTGCCGGTGCAGATCACGGGGAGCACCATGCGACTCGACGCTCCGCTCGGCGACCAGCCGGGGCTGTACGAGATCTCGACTTGGGCCAAGCCTGCGGGCGGCGTCGGCGAGTACCGGATGATCGGCCTGCGCACGGTGCGCGTGGAGCGTTGACTACTCGCCGCGAGAAAGCTTGCGGCGATCCCACAGGTCGGACCACGACGTGGCGCACTCGACCCGAGACGCGGCGTCGAGTCCTGCGCACTGCGCTGCGTCGAGATAGGGACCGGAGGGGCGAAACTCCGAGAACTTGAGAAACGGCGGGGCCCGTCTGCGTTGCGCGTCGAAGACCTTGGTCTCTTGCTCCGCGTCGGCCTTCTCGGCGTTGGCCTCGAGGCCCTGCAGCTTGGCGAGGATCATCTCGCGAATCTGCGGCTCCTCGGTGAGCGCGTAGGCCCGGCGCAGGTGACGCACGGTGGCGTCGCGGTCGCCGTAGCGCGATAGGATGGAGGCGGCCGAGAGCGAGCGGTCGGCGTCGCCGCCCAGCTCCACCGCGCGGGCCACGCCGCGCGCGCCCTCTTCCCGCCACTTGTCTTTCTCGGCTTCGGAGGTGAGGAACGTGGGCGCGAGGAAGGCGACGAACTGCCCGTAGTGCATCCACACCTCGTGGTCGTACGGCCGCACTTCGGTGCCGCGCACCAGGTACTTTCGCGCCAGCCGGGCGTCGTCTTCGGTGCCGCGCGGCGGGCGATAGACGAGCAGCGTGTCCACGTAGCGGTAGAGCGGACGGTAGTCCTCTTCCAGGGCCAGGATCGCGTCGAGGTAGCGCGGCACGTCGAGCGGCCGTTTCTCGTGCACGTGGGTGCCGTACTCCACCAGCAGCTTGCCCCACAGGTAGTCGACCGCGGCGGCGTCGTACCCGAGCGTGGCCAACCGGAGTTGGTCGGGCGGGGGAACGATGACGACATCTTCGCGTTGGGTCACCGCGTGAAGATCGCTCGCCATCGGCGCTTGCAAGAGCGCAATGCCGCCGCAAGCCACCGCGGCGATCCCCAACGCGTAGGCGATCTTCACTCGAACTCCGCGTCGATGTACATGCCCGGCTCCAGGTGCGGCGCGTCGCCAAGGACGCCGCGCAGCTCGAAGGTGCTGAGAACGCCGTCGCCGTCGAGATCGCCATGGGCGGTGCCCACGAAGCCTTTGCCCTGGTTGTCGAACGAGAACGAGAACGCGTGGGGGACGCCCTCGCGGGTGGGACGAAAACCCAGCGCCTGCCAGGTGGGGTGGTCCCAGGTGCCCGCGGGATCTTCGCGCAGCACGCCGCGCGGCACGTCGGCCGGCGTCAGCGGTGCGGAGACCGGCAACGCCCCGGGGGACGCGGGCGCAGTGATGCCGGCGGGCAGGGCGCCCACCGGGCCTGGCTGATGCGCAAGATCGTACGCCAGTGCGGAGACGCCCATCCGCTGGAGGCCATCGACCGGCTCCACCAGGTGGGACGCGTGCAGATCGCGGAAGAAGGTGGGCACCGCCACCGCCAGGAGCGACCCCAGCAGCGCGAACGCGATGGCCATCTCGAGGGGCGTGAACTTTCGTCCCTTGGCCGCCACGTCACTCCTCCGTGTTCTTGGTCTCGACGGTGGGCGCGACCACTGCGTTGAGCTTGCCGTCGGGGGTCACCGACAAGGAAAAGTAGGAGCGCTCGCCGTCGCCGTTCAGGTCTCCCTGCGCGGTGGCGGTGGCTTTGGCCTGCGCGCCGCTGCCGTCGGACGTGAAATTGTAGGCGTAGCACTGCGGCTGCACGATGGAGAAGCCGAGGTCTTTCCAGGGGGGACGCGACCAGTCGGCGGAGGAGCTGCGGTAGCGCTTTCCCTCCACCAGCTTGGGGTCTTCCGGCACCGGCGTCTTGGCCGACGTGGGAAAGTGGCGCATGGCGTGGGCGGCGTCGGGGGCAGCGCCGAGCGGCTGCGTCGCGTCGGAGGCGTCGTAATAGGTGGCGGCGTTCTTCGCCAGCGTCGACACGGCGCTCATGGCCTCGGCGGTCTTCGAGTGCTGGGTGTAGCGAGCCACGCCGTACATCGCCAGCGCGGCGACCACGGCGCCCAGGGTCAGGAGGTTCAGCACCTCGACCAACGTCACCGCGCGCGAGCGAACGCACGCGGCGGCTCCGCTTCCGCTACCAAAAAAGAGCACACCATTGAGGCGCAAGGAGCGCAAACGCACGCTTTCAGGATACCGGAATTCGCCCGCGCTGGGGGGAGAATCGCGCGGCGCACGCATGCACGCAGACCGAGTCGCGCGAGTCGCGCTAGTCGCGATGCAGCTCGACGTCGCCGGGCGACACTTTCGTGGAACGCAGCGGGTCCTCCGGCTCGTAGCTGCGCAGCTCCTCGACGTTCTCGTCGAGCGACTCCTTGTAGGGCCGTACGTTGCCGCGCGGGGTCGAGTACTCGAGGAAGAGGTTGTCGTCGGTAGACACTGCGCCGCGTCCCTGGCTGACGCCCGCGACGTAGGCGTCGATGGCCTCGGTGTCGAGGATGCGATCGGAGAGGACGTTCTCGGCGCGGCCGTCGAAGAAACCGAGGGCGGCGGCAAGGGATTGCGTTTCGTTGACCTTGCGAATCGCCGGCAGCGTCGGCTGGCAGTCGTGGCGACAGGCGACGATGATGCCCTGGTTGCCCACGAAGTAGAGCCACACCCGCGGAAACACCGAGCGCACGGTACCCAGTACATAGGCGATGTCGAGGGTGCTGATGCGATGGAGCTGGATCCACTGCTGCAGCACGCCTTCTTTGGCCAGCCGCTGATCGACCAGCTCGTAGAACTCGCGGTTGTAGAGCGACGCGGCGCCAGCGAACCAAATGCTGGAGAGCTCGATGGTGACGAGATCGTACGACTTTCGCGACAGCATCAGGTGGTTGCGACCGTCGGTGATGAGCGTCTTCACGTTGGGCGCGTCGAGCACTTGGCTGTTCACCGAGCCGAAGTGGGTGTGGGCGAGGCGCGCTACGTCGCGGCTGAGCTCGGCCACCTCGATGTCGGCAAACTGTGCATCGTGTACGGTTCGCGACGACACGCCGGTCCCGAGCCCGATGACCAGCGCCGAGCCTCGATGCTCGGTGTGGATGAGCGGCACCAGCGCGAAACCCAGCTGCGCGCGCATCTCGCCGTCGGGGTCGTCGTCGCCTTGGAACTTTCCGTTGGTGAGGAGGGTGAGCACCCGCTTGTCGCCGCGCTGCGATTCGGCCACCGCGGTGAGCCCACCGTCGGCGCTCTCGGCGTGGTCGATCACCGTGCCCCAGGGCTGCGCGTGGAAGTACACGTTGGCGCCGGTGGAGAGGGTGGTGAGGTCGAGCTGGCTCGGCTGTACCACGAACAGGGCGCCGCCCGCGAACACCGGCCCCAGGACGCGGTAGTGCTCGCGCTTTTCGGTTGCAAAATACACGTAAATGCCCAGCCCCAGCGACACCGCCGCCAGCACGTGCAACGAGCGCAGCGATTCGAATACGGGCAAGAGCACGAAGGTGCCGAGCAGCGCGCCCAGGATGTTTCCGGCGGTGTTGAGCGCCATGCCGCGCCCCATCCACAGCAGCTTGCGCTGGGGGTCGGAGAGGGAAAGCGCCTCCATGACGATGGGGTAGCTGGCGCCGATGGCCGAAGCCACTGGGACCATCGCGCCGGCGCACACGATGAAGCGAATGAACTCCCGCGGCGCGAACTTGTCGGTGTAGCCGAAGTTATAGAAGCTGCCGAAATAGTGGGGAATGGCGTTCCACAGGAAGACCCCGCCCAGCACGGAGATGGCCACCAGCGCCTGACAAGCGATCATCCCCACCCGCACCGAGTAGCCACGGGCAAGCCAGGCGCGCCCGGCCGCCGAGCCGCCGCCGAGGCCGAGGAGGAAGGCGAACAGCATGAGCGAGAACGCGTAGGCGCTGTTGCCGGCCACCACCGCGAGCAAGTGGATGTAGGTGGTCTCCAGCGCCAGCGTTACCAGACCGCCCACGCCGAGGACCACCAGCGCGGCCCGGGTGAGGCGCACGTCGCGGGCTCCGTGGTCCGCCGCTGCATCTTCGCCCGCGTTCGGCTCCGGGTTGCGGCGTGCCAGGCGCTCGAGCACGAACCCGATGCCGGCCGCGCCGAAGTTCAGCCCAGTGGCGATCCAGGTGGTGCCGCGCACGTGGTACATCGGCAGCAGTACGTAGCCAGCGAGGAGCGCGCCGGCCGCCGCGCCCAGGGTGTTGGCGCCATAGAGCAGGCCCACCGAGCGACCCAGGCTCTCGCGCTGGCGGCTGAGGTGGATGGCCAGCGCGGGCATGGTCATGCCCATGAGGATGGTGGGCGGCAGGAGCGCGATGGCGCCGAGCGCGAGCTGGAGCACCGTGAGCCAAGGGCTCTGGGTGTCACTGCCCGCGGCCAGCGACACGTACAGGCCGCGCACGAGGCGAAACACCGAAGGGCTCACCGCGCAAAGAACGCCTACGCCGGCCTCACACAGTACATAAATACGCAGCGCCTGAGCCTTTCGCTTCTCGCCGAAGCGCGCGCCAATGTACGAGCCGAGGGCCAGGCCGCCCATGTAGGTTGCAAGCACCGTGGTGGAGGCCTTGGAGGTGCTGCCGAAGGTGTGCGCCAGCTCCTTCGCGAAGACCACCTCGTACACCAGACCGGCGAAGCCCGAGAAGGTGAAGGCAGCCAAGAGACCCCAGGGTAGCCGCGCCGTCACCACCGCGCCGGGGGCGGCATCTTGGGGTAGCCCCCCACGGTCGACCGCATCGGCGCCGCCCACGAACAACCCCGTCGGCAGCGACTCGGCGACCTTCAGGAGGCGCAGCTCGAGGAGCCACGCGCCGCCCACCGAGAGCGCAGCCATACCTGCCGAGATCCATCCGTGCGCCGCCAGCGACGGCGCCGCGCCGCGGATGAGCGCGATCCACAGGAGCGCACCGACTACGCCAAAGGCGAAGGCCTCGGACCGCGCGCGGTTCCTCCACGAAACGGTGCTGCGGAAGGCGGCGCGCACCGCCAGCGAGAAGGGGAAGGCGATGATGAGGTCGATGAGGTAGTGCCAGCCGAGGCCCACCGTCGACATGAGCGTGAGCGCCAGGAACACCGCGGCGAACACCCGGATGGCCTTGTTCTGGGGGCGCGCGTGCCAGTACAGCATGAGCGCCCACGAGGTGTGCAGCGACGGGATGCAGTTGCGCAGCTCGTTCGGCGCGTTGTAGGCCGGCGCGAGCACCAGCTTGGCGACATCGGGCGCGTGCCGCGGCCAGTCGTTCTCGAAGAAGAAGCGTGGCCCGATGACCGGGCACAGGTGGTAGCAGAGGTACCCAAAGAACCCCACCGACACGAAGGCGGTGAGGACGTCGCCGTCGTGGCGCGCCCGCGCCTTCTCCGCGGCGTAGACCAGGGCCACCGCCAGCGGCAGCTCGACGTAAATGATGATGAGCGTCCACGTGAAGTTGGTGGAGGTCTGCACCCATCGGGCGAAGTGGAAACCGGTGTCGGCGCCCAGGCCCAGCTCCGCGGCGAACGCCTGCGGATCGAGCACCGTGGGGTGCAAGAGCACGGTGAAGTGCAGGAAGAACGAAGACAGCAGGATGAACACCGGCAGCATGGCCATCTCGGCCAGCGTGTCGAGGCGCTGGGTGCGCTCCTTGCCGCGGAGGCGAATGGCCTGCACCAGGGTTACCACCGCGCCGCCCACCGCCAGGCCCACGCCCACGCTCTGCGCGGTGCCCAGGATGGTGGCAGAGCGCCCGCGCCACATGGTCATGACGATCTCGGCGGCGAAGCCCAGCGCGCAGCCGGCCGCGAGCTCCACCGTGCTCTTCTTCGCCCGCAGAAAGAAGAGAAACGCGCCGAGCGCCGCCGAGGCGAAGAACGCGTTGCCCGGCTTGATGAAGTAGAGCGCCGTCGAGTGACCGTACTCGATGACGTCGAAGGCCCCGCCAAGCTCCGAGAGGAGAAAGATGACGAGAGCGAACTTGAGGGCCGTTCGGTGGAGGTTCATCGTCGAGCTGAGGCACTCGTAGACCAGGAGCGGCCGTTTTTGTAGGCATTTCGCCCGTGCTTCGCTAACGTCGAAGAGATGGCCGTAGCGCCGCCGCGCAGAAGATGGATTCGTGCGGCAACGCTGGTGCTGGCCGTGGTGGCCATCGCCGTGATCGGCTATCGGCTTCGCTTCTACGATGCCTGCTCGGAGTTGCCGGAGGGGCCGCTTGCGGCTCGCGCATGGAGGTCCGATGGTGGGTGCACGCTTGCGGCGGCGGACGGTCCGCGTGTGCTCACCGGGCCTGCTTGCGCGTCCCTCCGCTGTGAGCCCGGTCTTTTCTCTACCCTCGCGCGCGCGCGCTTACCGTGGATCCTGGCTCTGTTCGCCGTATACCTCGGGGGCACCGCAGCGGCCGGAGCGCGGTGGATGTTCATCGTGCGGCTCGCGGGCTTGCGCCTGCCTTTCCGTGCCGCCTGGTCCACGTTTCTAAAGTCGCTCGCGGCGGGGCTACTCTTGCCCGCGGGCGTTGCCGGCGACGCCTTTCGCATCCTGGCGCTCACCGAGCTGGGCCTCTCTGTGGGGCCTGCGGCCTCTACCGTGCTCCTGGATCGCATCGTAGGACTTCTGTCGCTCACGAGCATCGCCCTGGCGTTCGCGCTGTTCTCCGGGACGCATCTCGCCGTCGAGCTGCGCGTGGGCCTCGCAGTGGTGCCGCTCGCTCTGCTTCTCTCCGTTGCAGTGCTGCGGTCGGGACCGGTGACCGCGCTGGTCATGCGCGTCGGCATCCTCGCGCGGGTTTTGGGGCCCGTGATCGCGCTTTTGCGCGCCGACGGCTGGCGCCGGGCGCTGGGCTCGGCGCTTCTCGCGAGCGTGATGGTGAGCGCGACGCAGATGGCGCTGCTCCGCGGTCTGGTGACCGCGATCGGCGCGGAGCCCACCGCCGAGAGCTGGGTCTATGTCGGTTCGGCGCTCGCGTTGGTGGTGGCCGCGCTGCCCGGGCTGCCGGGCGGAATCGGCACCGTGGACGCCACGATGGTCACGTTCTATGGCGCCGGTGGTGTTTCGCCGGCGGCCTCGGTGCTCGTGGCAATGCTGTATCGCGCCACCTTCTACGCAACGGGCTTCGTGGGCGCGGCGCTTGTGTTCCTTTCGCGCGGCTCTACGCGCCCGGCGCCCGCGCCGTCAGCGAAGTAGCGACTCCTTGCGGTACCAGCCGACGGTCTCCGAGATGGTCTCGCGGAGGCCCCGGGTGGGCCGGTAGCCGAGGCGGTCGCGGGCCTTGCGTAGATCGAACGCGAGATCGCCGCTCATGGTCTGCACCCGCGCAGAGCCCAAGGGCAGCTCCCGCGAGAGGAGCCGCGCGGCGATGTCGAGCGGCCACGCGATGGCCTTCGCGATGGGGAGGGGGATCCTCCGGCCGGAGATGCTGCGCCCGCGAACCTCGCGGGCGACGATGTCGACCGTGTCGCGAAACGGAAGCGCAGGGTCGTTGGCGATGTTGAACACCTCGGCGCCGTCGATGGTGGCGTCTGCCGCCGCGATCATGGCGTCCACCAGGTTCCCGACCCAAAGAAAGTCGATGCGGTTGCGGCCGTCGCCGATGAGCGCAAAGCGCCCCGATTGGATGGCCCGACAGAGCGAGAGGAAGTTGTAGGTTTCGCCCGGGCCGTATACGGTGGGAGGTCGCAGAATGACGGCTTTCCGCTGCTCCCGTTCCACCGATTCGAGGACCAGGTGATCTGCCTCCAGTTTCGCCTTGCCGTACTCGGTCTCCGGGCGGCAGGGGCTGCTCTCGTCGATGGTGCCCAGCGGCCGAATGCCGATGGCGGCGATGCTCGACGTTTGAACCCAGCGGACATGCGGGGGGAGCGCCTCCAGGAGGTTGCGGGTCTGCGGCACGTGCGCGCGCGGCGCGCGGTAGTCGACCGCGTTGTGGAACACCACGTCGCAATCGCCGCCGACCTCGCGCAGCGACGCCTTGTCGGAGAGGTCGGCGACCACGTACTCCACGTCGCCTCCCAGAATGCCGCGCGCCCGCGTTACGTCGCGTACCACCGCGCGCACCGGTGTTCCCAGTTTCTGCAGCTTGTTCACCAGGTGATGCCCGATGAAACCGCTCGCGCCCGTCACCAGCGCCTTCTTCATGCCGTGAGACTATCATGAACGTCTCGATTCTCGTCCCGGCCCACAACGAGGCCGAGAACATTCAAACGCTCCTCGAGTCCATCCTTCACCAGGAGCTCGCCACAGCGCGTGTGGTCGAGGTAGTGGTCGTGGCCAGCGGCTGCACCGACGACACGGCGGAGCTGGCGCGTGCGATGGCGCGGGGGCGGCCGGGCATGCAGGTGCACGTGCAGGAGCGCCGCGCGGGCAAGGTGGCGGCCATCAACGAGTACTTGAAAATGCGCGATCCGCGCGCCCACGTGGTGGTTTCCTGCAGCGCAGATTTGCGCCTCGCGCCCGACGTCATCCAGAAGGTGGTCGACAAGTTTCGGGAGAATCCCAAGGTCGGGATGGTGGGCGCCAAGGTGGTGCCCGACAACGATCCGTCGCAGACCATGGGCAAAGTCGTGCAGCTTTTGTGGGCCATGCATCACGAGGTGGCTCTCGAGCATCCCAAGATGGGCGAGCTCATCGCCTTTCGCGCCGACCTCATCGAGCGCGTGAGCGAGCTCTCGGTGGTCGACGAGGCCTCGGTCGAGGACATCGTGCGATCCAAGGGCTACGATCTCGGCTACGTCGCCGACGCGGTGGTCACCAACCACGGCCCCGAGCAGCTCGGCGAGTACTTCGAGCAGCGGCGGCGCATCGCCCGCGGCCACTATTGGCTCGAATTCGCGTTCGGGTACGAGGTTTCCACACTCGATCGCGGCGTACTGCTCCGCGTGGCCAAGAAGATGTACGACGCAGAGGATGCGCACGGTCGCCGGGCGCTCGCGCTGGCGGTGGGGGTCGAGGTGGCAGCGCGCGCCGCCGGATTCATTGACGCGCGCATCCTGGGGGGCAAACATCGAACCTGGACGCAGCTTCGGAGTACCAAGAAGCTTCGGCCCCAGTGACACCATGAGAGCGCGACCATCATGAAACTCCCCATTCTCGCCCGCTTGGCCGGCTACCGCGTGGAGCACGCCACGGGGCGCGCACGCCAGCTGCCCATCAACCTCACGGTGTCGGTCACGTACAGCTGCCCCAGTCGCTGCGCCACCTGCGACATCTGGCAGAAGAAGGTCGACGACATGAGCGTCGACGAGTACGCGAAGACGTTCCGTACTCTCGAGAAGGTGCCCATCTGGGTCACGGTCTCCGGCGGCGATCAGTTCGTGCGCAAGGACCTCGACCAGATCGTGCGCCTCATCCGCCAGGAAATCGAGCCGCAGATCATCAACATCCCGATGAACGGCGTCATCACCGAGCGCATCTTCGCGCTCCTTCCGAAGATCGCCGAGTACTCGCGCGGCTCGCAGCTGGTGCTCAATCTCTCGGTGGACGAAATTGGCGAAAAGCATGACGAAATTCGCGGCGCAGACCGCAACTGGGAGAAGCTTCTTTTGGTCCGCGATCTCATTCGCGATCTGAAGAAGACCTACGACCACATCGTCATGGGCGTGCACACGGTGGTTTCGAAGCTCAACGTGCATCGCATCCCGGAGATCGAGAAGGAGGCGCGGCGGGTGTTCCAGCCCGATTCGTTCATCTCCGAGATCGCCGAGAACCGCGTCGAGCTCAAGACCATGGAGAAGGACATCGCTCCGGAGATCGCCGACTACCGAACGGTGGTGCGGCACCTTCAGGAAGGGATTCGCCAGAACCGCTCGCGCATGCCGGTGGCGCGCCTGGTGGAGTCGCTGCGTCTCGAGTACTACGATCTCGCGGCCCGCATCGTCGAGGAGCGACGCCAGGTCATCGACTGCTACGCCGGTTGGGCCAGCTCGCACCTGGCGCCCGACGGCCACGTGTGGGGTTGCTGCATCCGCGCCGAGTCGCTGGGCAACGTTCGCGATCACGACTACGACTTCAAGAAAATTTGGCTGGGCGAGACCGCCGACGCCTTCCGCGCCTCGGTGAAGAACAAGGAGTGCGCGTGCCCGCTCGCCAACGCGAGCTACACCAACTTGCTGCTCGACGCGCCCTCGCTGGCCAAGGTCGCGGCGAACATGGCGGGTCTCGACGAGGTGCTCAAGTGAAGGGTCAGGTCATCACCCACGACTACGGTCTGGGCACCGCCTACGAACGCTACTGCTTTTACCAGTGGCTCGATCGCATCGCCGATGCCTACGGCGTGGAGAGCTTTCTCGAGGGGCCCATCGACGGCATGGCCGGCGTGCCCGGCACCCACGGCGTTGGACTCGCCAAGCGGGGTATCCAGGTGACGGCGGCCTTCGACTCGGAAGCGCAAGCCGCAGCCACCCGCGCCATCTACGAGGGCGAGAACGCCAAGGTCGACACCCGCGTCGTCTCCGAGACGGACCTCTCGTCTCTCCCCCCGAGCGACATGGTGGTCTGCTACCACGCGCTCTCGTTCGTCGGCGACTGGAACACCTACCTGCGGGCAGTGGCGAAGCTCGCCAAGAAGGTGCTGGTCGTGACCGTGTGCAACCCCGACACCTGGGGCATCACGGTCATTCGCGCGGCCGGCCGACTGCGCGGCCAGAAGGGCCTCGAGCCGCCGCCGGAGTGGCAAACCAAGACCCTGGCGCCGGTGCTGTGGGAGCTCGGGCTGGTGAAGGAGCACGAGTATTTCGACTGCCCCTGGTGGCCTGATCTGCAGGTCTCACCCGGGCAGAGCCTGACCGATCGCATTCGCTCCTTCTTCGGCAAGGGCTCTGCGATGGAGTTCACTGCCAAGGGCGGCGAGCTGGCGAAGAAGCACGTGTACGGGGCGAACCGATGGGCCTACTTCGGTGGTCCCGGATGGCACGAAGAGCTTTTGCCCGCGCTGCTCATGCATCCGGGATTCGACGGCGGCCCGCAACGGCTGCGCGCCCTCACCGCCCACCTCCACGGCTTCGTCGTCGATGTGCGCCCACGTACGCCCCAGGCGCGTCGCCGCGTGCCCCTCGTTTCCGCCTGAGGTCGCTGCGCTCAGCGGCTACGGGGGAGCGTCCGGGACGCCCGCATCGACCGGTGAGCTGGTAGCCGCGGGTGCGTCAGGAAGACCGTTCTCACGATTCACGATGCGCTGGGGTCCCGTCCTGCGTGACGGTCCGGGGGTGGCTCCGGCATCCTCCAAAAAGCCCAGCGACACCGACACACCTGCACGGGATGCTCATGGCCCGCCGTCGTGCAGTCCAGCGTCCTCCGGGGCTCTTGTCGCGTTTCCGGCGTCGGTGACGGTCGATGCGCCGGAGCCGGAATCGGTTTGCGGGGCGCCGGCATCCGGATGGTCCTCGGGAAACGTCACCGTGTAGTCGATCTGCCCGTCATTGGCTGCGGCACCGACGATCATCTTGCCCCAGCGTTGCTGAAACGTCATGGGCGGGGGCATTGGAATCTTCCAATCAGGCTTGCATAGCCCACGAACCTTCAGCTTGGATTCCACCACCATCCACTCTCCCTTTTGCGCAACCACCCGCCCTTCGTCGGCGACGATATGTGCCGCGACGTCGAGCAACCACTTCTCGTTGGCGTGAAATACGACGTATCGAAATCGTCGAAAGTCGTACGTCGGACGCATGTAGCGGGCGTCTGCGACCAGTCGCTCGCGCGTTAGTGGCCAATCGCACTCCAAGCGCAAGAGCAGGGGTGAGATTGGCGACTGGGTGAAGTCGAATGCATCGCGCCCGCCCTTCGTTGCCACGATGTGGCCAGCTGCCGTTGCCAGTGGGAATAACCGTTCACCTTTGTCGCTCATCTGCACCACCAAGACCGAGCTGCCAACCTCGATGGTCTGCGTCACGTCGTCGAGATCGGAATACACCGCGTGGGCGTCGAGGAACTGGGGCCAGTTGATTAGCGCGACTCCCAACGGGACAATGCTCGCCACGAGCGGTGTGAGGCGAGGCAGCGTGACGGCGCGGCGGGGGCTGACACAGACGACGAAGAGTGCCCAGGCGGGCGGCAAGAAGCGATGGAAGATGAGCGTCGCGCTGTTGAGCGTCGCCGGAAACGTCCAGTACGCGGCGAAAAGCGCAGCGGCAGCGACCTCGAATCTCAACTCGAGAAACCGCTGGCGCCAGCCGAGCGGGGTGCGCTCGCGCTGCGAAACCCTGAAGACCAGAAAGAAAATGGCAACTGCCATCGCCATCGAAAAGACGACCACCTGCACCCACAGCTCGAACCCTGCGAAGAGCGAGCTCGGAAGTACCACCAGCTTGTCCAGCAGCGGCACGAATAGCTCGGCTCCGCGCGGAGCGGCACCGGGCCGAAGCAGCGAGCGCTGCGCGCGCATCTGGACGTACGCCATGCAGAACGCCAGCGCCAGCGGCACACCACGGCGCAACGTTCCCGCGAAGGAGAGGCGGCGAGCGAGGCACAGCAGACCGTACACTGCGCAAGCCGCGAGGAGCGTCGCTTCGTGTGCCTCGTAGAGCAGGACGACGAAGCCACATGCCTTGAGCAGGTTCTTCCAGGTCGGAGCTTCGGCGCAACGGTCGAGCGTTGGGAGAGCGAAAAGCAGTACCGAGATACTGAGCATGTTCGCGATCAAGCCCCAGTAGTAGAGCCACCCTACGGCGAGTGGCGCCAAGAGGGCTGCTGTCCAGCGGTACTTTCCCAGCGCCCCACAGAGATAGGCTCCGCTCACAGGTATCAGGACGATGCCGGCGGCAATGACAAGCTCACATGCTTTCGTTACGCCGACCAGATAGGAGAGCGGCCACGCGACGAGATAGAAGAGCTGATTCGGGTGACCGAAGTTCAGTCGATACAGGTCGGGCGGGGTGAAGCGCGGATCACCGTAGTGCCGCAGCAGACCAACGATCGCCTCGTGAAGCGCGTAGTCTGCCATCGGCGGGCATCTGACGAGGACGGTCGGAATTGCGAGGGCAATGCCCACCGCCCAAGGAAGCCACTTTTCGGTTCGGGTCATCGAAGCCCATCCATGGAAGCGAAACGAGGCGTTACTCCCTTCCGGAAGCAACGCCTCGCAAACATCAACGCTACGAAACGTGCGCTGTCACTCCTCGGGGTTCAGCTCGTCGATTGTCGGCGACACCGTGAGGACCAGTCCGCCAGACCCCGCGCCGCCGCCCTGGATAGAGCCGCGCAACGTGAACGCAGAGAGCGAACCGTCCCCGTTCAAGTCACCATTGGCGATGGTACTGAAGGTTTCGCCCGCGACGCCAGTCGTACCGCTCGCGCCATAGGAATACATGAAGTACTGGGGGTCGTTCATGACGAAGCGCAGGCAGGCGAACCCGGTATTCTGGGCGGTGCCGTCGATGTTCCATTCGGCAGGAGCCGACTGATACTTCTGACCCTTGATCGAGCCGGCGGCCGCGGGAATCGTCTTGGTGGCGGCGGCACAGAGGCGCCGAACCACGCCGGTGGTGCCACCGAGGGCCATGACGGTCGACGCCATGGACTCACGCTCGTACGCTGCGCTGGCGTCTTTGCCGATCTGGCCGAGCGAGTTGCGGGCTTCTGCCGTTTTCGCGTTGGCGATGTACTTGCGGACGCCGTAGACGGCGAGAACCGCGAGGATACCTACGATCGCAACCACGATCATGAGCTCGATGAGCGTGAAACCACCCTGACCCTTGCGTAGAACAATCTTCTTCATGGTCGGTCCTTCTTCCTTTTCTTCGAAACACTCACCGGCTCGCGCCGGAGAAATTTACTGGCCGTCGTTGTAGGTCAAAAGTTCATTGGAGAACGAAGACCCGATAATCACAGTATTGCGTCCGCCGCTGCCGTCGCCGTCGACGTCGGCCGCTGCGCCCACCACATAGTAGTCCACGTTGTTGGGCACGGTTCCGGCGGCGATGGTCGCACCGGCCAGCGAGCTGGGGAGAGCGGGCGATGCGCTGCCCGAATTGTTCACGGTGCCCGCTTGTGTGACGTAGCCGAACATCACCGGGCCGTCGGTGTGAACCGGGAGCGGAGCCCAGCTTGCGGTGCCGCCGTTGCAGGTCGGCGTCCAGTTCATCTTGGTCTTCGATGGCGGCGAGCCCACTGCGACGCTGTGCGGGCACAGGTTGGTCCACCCGGCGTTGTAATAGCGACCCGTCTCCGAGTGGTACGTCTCCTGCGCGACGCGGATGGCCTGCACCATGTGGGAGCCCTCGGTGACCCGGGAGCTATCGATCATCTTGCGATAGCCGACCACCGCCAAGACGGCGAGGACGCCCACGATGACGACGACGACGGCCAGCTCGATGAGCGTAAAGCCACGTTCGGACCGTTTCGTCTTCATCGGGAATACTCCTTCGCAACGTTCGTGCCGGGCGAGGGCGCGCCGGGTGGGGTGGGCAGTGTATGAAGAATTCTCGAGAAAAGAGAAGATTCCAGCGGATGGAGAACAAGGTGGGAGCACCGCGGACGTGACAATTTTCGTCACTTGCCGCTCCGCGGGGTGACGATTCGCGCGCTTGAGGTCGGGTCGGAGGTGCTGGCTGGCTCTTCCTCGTCGGTAAGCTGCACCATGCCGAGCTTCTCCATGCGGTAGCGAAGACTACGAAAGGTCACACCAAGGAGCTTGGCGGCGTTGGTGCGCACGCCGCCGCTGCGCTCGAGCGCCTGCACGATGAGCCTCCGCTCGAGCTCGCCCAGCACGTCGTCGAGCTGACAGCCCTCGCCCAGCTCTGCCAGACCCGGTGTGGGCTTCGCCGCGGAGCCGCTCACCTCGCGCGGCAAATCGCCGAGACCGATGAGCTGCGTGGCGGCCAGCGCCACCGCCCGCTCCACGATGTTCTCGAGCTCGCGGACGTTGCCGGGGAAGGCGTAGTTGTCGAGGGCGCGGCGCGCGTCGGGCGAGAAGGTGCGAACCTCTTTCCCGTGCTCTTTCGAGGCCCTGTCGGTGAAGTATGCAAGCAGATCCGGAAGGTCTTCCCGGCGGTCGCGGAGCGGCGGCACCTCGACCCGGATGACGTTGAGGCGATAGTAGAGGTCTTGGCGGAAGCGCCCGTGCTTCACCTCGTCTTCCACGTTGCGGTTGGTGGCCGCCACGATGCGCACATCGATGGACGACTCCTGGCTCTCGCCGACGCCGCGCACCTTCTTTTCCTGGATGACCCGGAGCAGCTTCACCTGCATGGCCAGCGGCAGCTCGCCGATCTCGTCGAGAAACACGGTGCCGCCCTCGGCCTCGCGGAAGATGCCCAGCCGCCTCGCCACCGCGCCCGTGAAGGCGCCCTTCTCGTGGCCGAAGAGCTCGGCTTCGATCAGGGTCTCGGGAAAGGCGCCGCAGTTCACCACCAGAAAGGGCCGCTGCACGCGGTCGGAGGCGTCGTGGATGGCGCGCGCGATGCGCTCCTTGCCGGTGCCGCTCTCCCCGGTGACCAGCACCGTGGAGCGCGACGGCGCGACGCGCACGATGAGCTCCTCGAGGCGCTTCATGACCTCCGAGTGCCCCACCAGGCCGGCGGGCTTGGTGCGCTCCACCTGGGCCTTGAGGCTGATGTTCTCGAGGGTGATCTCGCGCTTTTCCAGGGCCTTTTGCACCAAAACGCGGAGCTCGGCGGTGGCGAACGGCTTGGTGATGAAGTCGTAGGCCCCGCGGCGCATGGCCTCGAGCGCCGTCTCCACCGTGGAGTGCGCGGTCATCACCACCACTTCGGTGCCCTCGTTGCGCGCCCGGGCAGTGGAGAGGAGATCGAGACCCGAGCCGTCGGGCATCATCAGATCGGTGAGGAGTATGCTGTAGGGTGTGGGCGCGTTGGCCAGCGCGTCGCGGGCGGTGTTGAAGCCCGGCGCGACGGTGACCTCGTAGCCCTCACGGCGGAACAGGATCGACAGCATGTCGCGCAGTCCCGGTTCGTCGTCCACCACCAAAATGCTCGGACGCATTGCTTTCCACGGTACCATGCGTAACCCCGCTTGGGATCGATCGTACGCTTCCTGCATGAGCGCGCGCGCATTTCGAACGGAACGCATTCGCATGGCCAGCGCGCAGATGTTCGTCGTTCTGGCGGTCGGCGCATGTGGTTTCGGCGCGCACACGCAGTCGCCGTCGCCGCACGCATCGCCACCTTTGCCGCCGCCCTCGGCCGGGGCGCCGCGGACGGGGAAGGGCGTTGCGTGGCGCGAGCTCGATGAGGCCAAGGTGTTCGCCGAGGCCAGGAAAAGCGGGCGGTTCGTGCTCCTCGACGGCGCCGCCGAGTGGTGTCACTGGTGCCACGTGATGGAGGCGACGACGTATCACGACCCCGACGTGGTGCGGCGCATCGAGGCGTCGTTCATCGCCGTGAAGGTAGACGTCGACGCGCGGCCGGACATCGAGGCGCGCTACCACGCCTACGGTTGGCCGGCCACGGTGCTCTTCTCGCCGACCGGCGAGGAGCTCGGAAAGTACCAAGGCTACCTGCCGCCGCGAGAGCTTTTGGCGATCCTGGAAAAGGTGCAGAGTGCACGCACTGTGGCCTCGCCGGCGCCGGTGGTGAAGTTCACCAGCGCCCGCACCAAGGAAGAGCGCGCCGCCTTTGCCCTTCGCGCCGACGCCGCCCTTCGCCGTTACTACGACGCGAAGCAGGGGGGCTTCGGCACCTTTCAGAAGTTTCCCATCGGGGTCGACAACGAGTGGTGGCTCCGCAAGGCCCGCCGCGGCGACGCGGTTGCGCGCGCCGAGATTGCCACCACCCTCGAAGCGCAGGCGGCGCTCCTCGACCCGGTGTTCGGCGGCATCTACCAGTACTCGGTGGGGGGAACGTGGAAGGAGCCCCATTACGAGAAGCTGGGCGTGATGCAGGCGCAGGCCCTCGACAACTACGCCGACGCGTACGCGCTCTTCGGCGACGCCCGCTTTCGCAGGTATGCGGCGGCGATGCACGCCTTCGCGGAGGAGCTCTTTCGCGGCAAGGAGGGCGGCTTCTTCTGCACCCAAGACGCCGATCTCCACGCGCACGATCCGTCGAAGCCGTTTCTCGATGGACACGCCTACTACGCGCTGCCGCGTGCGGAGCGCCTGGCGCGGGGGATCCCGCGTATTGACACCCACGAGTACGGGCGCGAGAACGGGCTCTTCGTGCAGGCCTACTTGCGCCATGCGGCGGCGGTGGGCGATGCGCGCGTGGCGGCTGAGGCGGCGCGCGCCATGGATCGCTTCGTGCGCACCCACGCAGCGCCCGACGGCGGGTTCTGGCACGATCCGTCGTCGGACCCTGGGCGCGGCGTGCTCCACCTCGCGGATCAGGTGTATCCTGCAGCGGCCATGCTGGCGCTCTACCAAGCCACCGGCGAGGCGCGCTGGCTCGAAGGTGTCCGGCAAGTCGTGGGGATCCTCGAAACGCGCTTCTTGGCGCCCGACGGAGGTTTCTTCGGCACCACCGACGACCCTCACGCGGCAGGCGTCTTCGCGGCGCGGCAGAAGCCGGTGGACGAAAACGTCGCGGCCTCGCGCATGCTCTCGGCGCTGTCGCGCCAGCCGGGGCAGGCCGCCGTTCGAGACCTCGCGCTCCGCACCCTCGACGCCCTCACAAACGAAGCAGTCCTGGCGGACCGCGGCCGCATCCTCGGCGGTCTTCTGCTGGCTCTCGACGAGGCCCCGTGAGAAAAGCGCCACCAAGCAAAACGCAGCGACGTCCTTGCGGTCGTCGCTGCGGTTTGTTGCGCGAGCCCTGAGCCCGGCGCATTCTCACTCAGTCGCGGAGCTTGGCCGCCACGGTCTTGGTTTCGCCGGCTTTCACCGAGACGCTCACGGTCTTCGAAAGACCCTGATCGTTGTTGATGAACTTCACGGTGTGCGCGCCCGGCGAGACCGAGAAGCCCATCTTTGGGGTCTGGCCGATGGGCCTGCCATCGAGGACCACGTTGGAGGCCGGGATGGAGTTGATGTTCAGCGTGGCCTGCCCCGCGGGAGCCTCGCCGGTGGGCTTGGGCGTGGGCGTGGTGGCGGCGGCGGAGGCGGTGCTGGGCGGCGTGACCACCGGCCCAGGACCCGGACCCGGCCCAGGACCTGGCGCGGGGCCGGGAGCCGGTGCGGCGCCCTTGAGATCCATGGTGATGGTGAAGGTCTTCTCGGCCTGTCCGTCTTCGAAGACGATGGGCTGGCGGAAGTCGTTGTACCCGAACTTCGAGGCCTCGAGGGTCCAGGAGCGGGAGGTGTCGAGCTCCACCGAGAGGGGGAGTCGCGGAAGCTCGCGTCGATCGCTGCCGGACACGATGTACACCTTGGCGCCGGACGACGTGCTGTCGATGGTGGCCTTGCCGTGCACGACCTTGAGGGCGACGTTCGAGAGGTCGAGCATCTCGCCCTTGGCCACCGTGATGGTCTTCTCGAGGTTGGCGTAGCGATCGCCGCCGGTGACCTTGACCTTGTGATCGCCAGCCGCGAGGTCCTTGACGTCTTGCGGGAGGTTTCCGACCAGCTCGCCGTCGATGTACAGCTTGAGGCCGGAGGTGGCGCTGCCCACCCGCACGCCGGTGCCGCCGCTGCCACCCTTGGCGAGCACGAAGGCGACCGGGACGTCCTTGCCGGTGTCGACCGTGACTTGCTTGGGCTCAGGCGTCTCGAAACCTTGGGCCACGACCTTGACGGAGTGGCCGCCGTTGTCGCGCTTGAAGGTGCAGGGGGTGGTCTCGCACTCCTTCTTGCCATCGACGAACACGTCGACGCGGTCCACGCTGGCGCCCTTGGCGTCGTTCACGTTGACGGTGATGGTGCCGGTGCGGGGGATGAGGAAGAACACCACCGCGCCGGCGGCGATGGCCACCGCGAGGAGGCCGAGACCGATGCCGACCCAGCCGCGCGACTGCGGCGCGGGCCGAACCAGCGCCGTCTGTTCCATGCTCCGCAGAGAGATTTGCGGGGGCGGCGCCGAGGCCTGGGCCACCGCCGGAGCCGGAGCCGCGGCCGGCGGAGCCGACGCCCTGGGGGGCATGGGCATGGGCTGCGTGGTCACTTGCGGGGGCGGCGGCGGCGTGACCGACGGTGCGCTCGCGAGGGTGTTGTTGAACGGCGGCGGCGCCGAAGGCACGCTCATGGGTGCGCGCATGCTGCCTGGAGGCGGCGGGGGCGGCGGCGGCTGGCTCACGCCCGGAAGGCGATCGGTGGGCGCAGGCGGTGGCGCTGCAGACACCGGTCCGCGCCCGCTCGCGGGGGGAGGGGGCGGCGGCGCGTGGCCGCTCAGTGTCTGCGCGGTGGCGGGCTGCGCCATGAGCGCACCGAGGCCAGTCGCGGTGGCCGGCGCTGGGGGCACCGATCCATTCTTCGGAATCGGCGGCGGCGCAGACTTCCCGGCGGCCGGCTGCATCGCCGAGGGCGGCGGGGGAGGCCCACCGGTACCGCGCGCGGTATTCGGAAGCGTGGCCGGCGCCGCTGCCATGTTGGGCTGCGAGTCGTTCTGCCGGTCCTTGTCGAAGACGTGGGTGGCTTCGTCTTCGTCGTCCCAGTCCATCTCGAGCTTGCCCGAGGCGCCATTCTGCGGGGCCGTGGAGGGCGCCGGCGCAGCCTGGGCCGGCGGCGGCGCGCTGCCCGGGAGCGGGGGCGGGCCGGACTTGCTGATGTTCGGGAGCGAACCTCGGCCCGGGGGCGGCGGCGGCGTTTGCTTGGTGGCCGGCGCAGCAGAAGCCGGCGGCGGCGGGGGCGCGGCAGACACCGGGGGCGGCGGCGGGGGCGCGGCAGATACCGGCGGCGGCGGCGGAGGCGCGGCAGACACCGGCGGCGGCGGGGGAGGGCCCGCCGGAAGCGTGGTGCTGGCCGCGCTAGGGTTGGGAATCCCGAGGAGCGTCCGCTTGCCGTCGAGCGGCACCGGGGCCATGCTCGGAGGCGGGGGGGGCGCGGGTGCAGGTGCAGCGCTGGTGGTGGTCTTCTTTCCAAGTCCCTCGAAGATGTCGAGGTCGGAGCCACCGTTTTTCTCGTCCGCCATCACTGCCCTCTCCATGAAAACTTCGACACAGCAGAATTGTTCGACTTGCGAAAGTGCAAGTGCCCCTGCCTGCGTCCTTCCCGCGGCGAACGCTAGCGCTCACCGAGGTCGTTCGCCAGCATCAAAGATAGGAATCCCGAAGGTTTCTACCGGTCCGTCTGGCTTCTACCGGGGACCATGCCAGGTTTCCGAGAGATCTTCGACTTTGCTACTGCGTCGGAACTTTTTTGGGAGCGATTCTGGCAGCTTGCAGTGGTTGCCACTGGTCCCGGGGAATCGGCGGCGTGTCGAAACGAAGCTGGGCCGACGGGTAGCCCAGCCCCACCGCGCCCGAAACGGGCGTTGCGGCGGAGGGGCCCGTCTGGATGTCGAGGCGCTCGAACGCGAACCAGTCCTTGCAGGTGGCCGGCAGGGTGCTCGGCACGCCGGAGAGCCACTCGAGGACGCCGTCGTGGGCGCAGGCCACCGAGAGCCCGGGCGGCGGATGACGCATTCGCTCCGGCACCCGGGTTCCCCGGGCGATGGGCGTGGCCGCGGCGGGCGCCGCCTCGGCAATCCCGAAGCCAGGACCGGGCTGGAAGAAGAGCACCGCGTCGCCGGCGCCGCCGCCCGCGAGCGACACCACCGCGCCGCTGCCGGTGCGGATCAGCCCCTCCGCGCGGACCCGGAGGTGATCGAAGCGATGGGCGCCGTCGACGAGCTCGGTGCGCTCCACGACGCTCTCCGCGACCCGCGCAGGATCGCTCGCCTTGGGGTCGTCGAGAGGCTGGTCGCTCCGGAGCGTGAGGTAGAAGAAATCGCGGGCGTCGCGGTGGATGTACTGCGGGAAGTTCATGTGCCCCATCGACTTGATCATGCGGCGGGTGCGAAACCGGAGTAGCTCCTTGCCGTCGGCCAGGGGCTTGAGCTCGCCCTCGCTCTCCCAGCTGGGGTCCAGGTTGCGGCCGAGTGGGCGAATATCAGATGCATTCTGCACGTGATAGAGCTCGAAGCCGCACAGGCCCGGGTTCATGTCGAGATGAATGCCGTAGGTGCACCGGGCGCGGATCATGCCAGTGGCCAGGGCCTCGGGGCTCACGTCGATGCCGTAGAAGTATCCGACGAAGCCTTCTTCGGTGAGGCAGATGCCGCTGCGCGTGGTGTGGATGTTGTCGGCCCAGCCCTCGGGCGTGCCGCCCCACCAGGTGCGGCCCCAGGGGTTGTACTTTCCGTCCTGCACCAGCGCCGTCATGTTCTGGCGAAAGCTCCACACGTCGGGCGGTACGTCGCCGTCCTTGGGCCAGGTCCCGAAGCCGGTGCTGCCGTTCCGGAGCTCCATCACGGTGGCGGCGTAGGGCTTGGGCGGCAGGTACGAGACGCCGCCGGCCTGCATGCCGTAGTCGCCGTGAACCGCCTGGAAGCCGCCGTTGAAGCCCGCGACCAAGCGCGGGAGCACGTCGCGCGATCGCGGCACCAGGCCCGGGCCCGCCTCGCCGGTGGCGCTCTTGGGCTCCACGGTGCCGGCCTCCATGTGAAGGGCGATGCGCCGCGGGTCCCACAGGGTGGCGTAAATGCGCGTGACCGGGCGCTCCTTGTCGGTGCGCACATACGTGATGGCAAAAGCGGAGCGAGCACCGGGCGGCAGGAACGGATCGCCGTCGAGCGCCACCCACTGGCCTTCGCCCTTGAGCGGCGGGCTCAGCAGGGGGGGCAGGCTCGCCGGCGGGAACGCGGCTACCTTCGGCGTCGCGCTCGCGCCGGCGTCGGGCCACAGGCGCGTCGGGGCTGTCGGCGCGGTGGCGGTGGCGGAGGCGGTGGCGGCGGTGGAGGCGGCGATGGCCGGGAGCGAGCCCATGTCGTCCACCGCCGCCTCCTCGCCCGTTCCGCGGGAGAGCTTGCTGCGCGCCAGGTCGAGGGCGGTGAACGCGACGGCCTTGACCCACTGCATGCGATCGTCGCCGAACCAGCTCGCGTTGCGCACGCGATCGACGGCCCAGTTGACCAGCGCCGGCGGCCTCGCGCGCTCGTTGGGGCTGAGGCGCAGCGTACCGCCGGTGACGCTCAGGTCTTCGGCCACGCGAAAGGCGTCGGCGCCGCTGCGAATGAGAAGCGCGCGCCCCTCGAACTGCAGCGCGACCTCGCGCCGGGGTGCGTCGAAGTCGAGGACGTCGTGGCCGATGCCCGAGGTGCGGCCGGTCTCTTGCAGTTGGGTAATTGCATTCTGCATGCGTTCCCGCAGGGTGAAATCGCGGGGAGCCGGGCGGCCGCGGAGATCGAGCCGGTGAATGGCGTGCACCTCGCCCTCGGCCCGGACCAGGTAGGCGGCGAAGGCGCCGTCGGCGGAGGCCACCAGCGCTTGCTCGTCGGCCTCGCTGGTGCGGCTCAGGTTCCAGCTCTCGCCCACCGAGAGCACGGCGCCCTCTGGCGAGAGGCGCACCTCGACCCCGTAGACGTCGGCCAGTCCCTCGCCTTCGCGCCCCCGCAGGAGCGCGAAGCCGCCGTGGTGGAGCGAGCTGAGGGCGCCGCCCTTGGCGTCGACCCAGGTGACGTCGGCCGCTTCCGTGCGAATGCCGCGGCGCCCGAGGATGGCGGCTACGGCCTCACTCGGATAGCCCCGCGGGCGCTCGCCGGCGGTACGCAGCAACGCGCCCGCAACGACCACCACCAAGAGGAGCGATCGCCGGCTCGCCAAGTAGGTGCGGACGGAGGGCGGGAGCGGCACGGCATTCCGCGCTACTCGGAGCCAAGGGAGGGGTCAAGGAGTTCAGCGGCCGCGCAGTCCTTGGGAGAGCGCGAGCACGTCGGCGATGACGCCCGCGGCGGTCACCGCGCCCCCGGCGCCGGCGCCCTGCACCACCAGCGGGTACTCTGCGTAGCGTTCGGTGGTGAAGGCCACGAAGGCCTCGCTGCCGCGCAGGCGCGTGGCCGGGTGCGCGGCGGGCACCCCCACCGGGCCCACTTCGAGCGTGGGCACCGGCTGGGTGAGGTCGATGCGCGCCAGGTAGCGAAGCACGCGTCCCTCGGCTTTCAAGCCGCGAATGCGCTCGTCGAAGGCGGCGTCGAAGTGCTCGAGCGCCGCGAAGAAGTCGCCCAGATCTTCGTGCGCAAGAATGCTCTCCGGCACGAACGGCGCCACCACCACTTGCGCGAGCTCCGCCGGCAGGCCCACTTCGCGCGCCAGGATTAGCGCCTTGCGGGCCGCGTCTTTGCCCGAGAGATCGTCGCGCGGGTGGGGCTCCGTGTATCCGAGCTCCTTGGCCCGAGCCACCGCCCGCGAGAGGGGCACCCCCGCCATGACCTCGTTCGACAGGTACCCGAGCGTGCCCGAGAACGAGCCCTCCACCAGGCGCACGCGGTCGCCGGTGCGCACCAGGTTCGCCAGGGTCTCCACGATGGGCAGGCTGGCGCCCACCGTGGTTTCGTAGCGGTAGGCGCGGTGCGCCCTTCGCGCTGCGGCACGGAGACTCGTGTATTGTGCAAATGTGTCGGCCAGCGGCTTTTTGTTGGCGGCCACTACGTGAATGCCCCGGCGGAGCGCGGCAAGGTACACCGGCGCCATGTCGTCCGACGCTGTGCAGTCCACCAGAATGGGCACCGGAAGCCGGGCCAGCGCATCGAGGAGCGCGTCGATGTTCCAGGGGGCCCCCTCGCGCTGCAGCGTCTCATGGGCGGCGGTGGGGTCGAGGCCTTCCGCCCGGTGCACGGCTTTGGTCCGGCCGGCGACGCCGAACAGCCGCAGGTCGAGATCGTGGTCCCGCAGGCGCGCTTCGCGTTGCTCGCCCAGCTGGCTCAGCACCTGGCTGCCCACGGTACCGACGCCCAGCAAGAGGAGGTTCACCTGCTCGCGCGATAGGTTGAAAGCCGCATGCACCGCGCGGACCGCCGCCGGGGTGTCGGCCTGGGAGACCACCGCCGAAATGGCGCGCGAGGTGGCCCCCTGGGTTGCCGCGCGCACGTTGATGCCCAGGGCCCCCAGGGCGCCAAAGAAGCGACCGGCCACGTTGGGCGCCTGGCCCATCGCCTCGGCCACCAGCGTGAGGAGCGTCACGTCGTCGGTGGTGCGCAGCTTTTGCAGTGCCCCGCGTACCTCATCGGCGGCGAAGACGCGCTCGAGCGCTGCCCGCGCGCGGTCCACCTGCGCCCGCGCCACCAGGATGGCAATGCCGTTGCCGCGCGGGGCCAGCGACGCGAACCACACGTCGACGCCGGCCTCCGCCAGCGCCGAGAGGGCCCGCGGCGCGATGCCGATGCCCTCGCTCTTCTGGCTTCCTTCGAGCTCGAACAGCACCACATCCTCGAGCGAGGTGACGCAGGTGGGGCGGTCGCGGGCGGTGCCCCCCAGCGCCACCGCGTCGATGCGTGTACCCTCCGCGGCGGGGTCGAGCGTGCTCCGGATGCGCAGGGGAATGCCCGACTCGAGGAGCGGAACGATGGTGCGTGGGTGGAGAATGCGCAGGCCCAGGCCGCCCAGCTCCAGCGTTTCGCGGTAGGAAAGGTGGGGCACCGGGTAGGCCTCGTCCACCAGCGAGGGATCGCCGGTCATGACCCCGGGAACGTCGGTCCAGATGGTGATCTCGCTGGCCGAAAGCGCGCGCGCCAGGAGTGTGGCGGTGTAGTCGGAGCCGTTGCGTCCGAGCGTCGTCGGGCGGCCGCCCCGCGTTCGGCCCAAGAAGCCGGTGTGCACGTACACGGTCGCGGGGTGCCACCCGATCGCGAGCGCGCGCACCCGGGCGGCGGATTCGTCCCACAGCACCGCAGCGCTGCCGAAGCTGTCGTCGGTGACCGTCCAGGTGCCGGAGTCGACCATCTCGGCGTTGCGGCCCCGCTGCCGGAGCCCGAACGCCACCAGCGATGCGGCGACGCGTTCACCGAACGAGAGCACGCGGTCGGCGGTGGCCTTGCTGCACTCCTCGAGCGCGGCGATGCCGCTCAAAAGGCGGGGGAGGTCTGCGGTGACGCGGTCCACGAGCTCCCGCAGCTCCGCCTCGTGCTGGGCGCCGAGGGCGTCGGTCGCCACCTTCACAGAGCGATCGACCAGCGCGCGAAGCGTATCGAGGGCGGGCTCGCTCTGTCCCTTCTTCCCCTCCCGGGCCTCTTCGATGGCGCGCAAGAGCTGGTCGGTGGTGTCGCCCAAGGCGGAGACCACGATGGCCGTATCGTCGCCGCCGTCCTCGGCGATTTGAAGCACCTGCGCGAAGCGCTCCGCCACCGAGCTGCCGCCGAACTTCATGACTTTCATCGTTCGTTCTCCCAGTTGCGCGCGCGCCGCAGCACCCGCGCGAGCGCCGTCCATTCCATGAGAAATGCGTCGTGTCCGAAGTCGCTGGCGATGGTATCGGCCAGCGTTCGTCCGCCGCCCGCTGCGATCTCGGCCAGGTAGCGTTCGGTCTGCACCGGCGTGTAGAGCTGGTCGGTGTCGATCGACACGCCCAGCACCGCCGTCTTCGCCAGCGCGGCGAACGCGTGCGGGATGCGCCCCACATCGTGGTGGTCCATGGATCCGAGAAGGCAGAGGTAGGCGCCCACGTCGAAGCGCGCCCGAAGCTTGCGGCCCTGGTGCTCGAGCCAGGTTTGCACCGGCAGCGGGTGGAAGGGGCGTACGCGCCCATCGGGCGCTGGCGGCGCTGTGGTGTTGCGATCGAAGCCTGGCTCCGCGCGATAGCTCAGCATGCCCAGCTGCCGCGCGATCTCGAACCCGCGCTCGGGGTCGCGCAGAATGGCGGCGCGCGCAATGTGGTTCCAGGCCTGGAGCCAGGGGCTCGCGCGATGGGTGGCGGCGATGGGCGCCACCGTGCGAAAGCGCTCGGGCGCCAATGCGGCCAGGGCCAGCGCCACCATGCCGCCCAGGGATCCGCCTGTGAGGAGCGCTACTTGGCGCACGCCGAGGGCATCGAGCGCGGCCAAGATGCTGCGGGCCTGATCGACCGTGGTGACGGTGGCCGGCAGGCGACCTTCCGGGATAGAAAAATCGCCCTTTTGCGACGGTGGCGGCGGGGCGCCGTGGTCGTCTTCACGCCGCGGAAAGCCCTCGTCGCACGGCCCGCTGGTGCCGTAGCAGGAGCCCAGCAGGTTCAGCGACAGGACCCGCGTGGTGCGAATGTCGAGCGGCGCGTCGGCCTCGCCCATGGGCGCCCAGAATCCTTCTGGGCCCACCGCACGTGCGTCGCCGGTGAGGGCGTGCACCACTACGATCGTGGGCACATCGTCGGGCGCGTCGAGCTCGAAGGCGCGGGCGCCGGAGACCGCGAGAGCGCGGGCGCCGGAGACCGCGAGAGCGTCGAGCTCGGCGCGGGTGCGGCGCACGACCGCGGCCGGGGCTGTGAGCCAGGCGTCGTCCACGCCGCGCGCGATCTCGAGAATGCGCTGGCGATCGCTGGCGATGGGGCTCGCGCAGACGCCGCGAACCACGTGGTGCGCGAGGCGGGCCCCGGCCTCCAGGGTGAAGGCTGGGAGCGCGAGGTCGAAGGCGAAGACCGACACCGGCAGGTGCCTCAGGCGCTCGCGCGAAGCGCCTGGTCGAGGTCGGCGAGAATGTCGGCCTCGTGCTCGATGCCCACGCTGAGTCTCACCAGATCGTCGGTGACGCCGGAGGTTTTCTGCTCTTCGGGCGTGAGCTGCTGGTGGGTGGTGCTGGCCGGATGGATGATGAGCGAGCGGGTGTCGCCGATGTTGGCCAGGAGCGACCACAGCTTGACGCTGTTGATGAGCTTCTTGCCTGCCTCGCGGCCGCCCTTCACGCCGAACGTGACGAGGCCGCCGAAGCCGCCCTTGAAGTACTTCTTGGCGCGCGCGTAGGCGGGGTCGTCTTCGAGACCCGGGTAGCGAACCCAGGCGACGTTGGGGTGGTTCTTGAGCCAGCGCGCCACCGTGAGCGCGTTCGCGGAGTGGCGTTCAACCCGCAGGCGGAGCGTCTCCAGGCCGAGGATGAACGCGTGGGCGTTGAATGGCGAGAGCGAAGGGCCGAGATCTCGAAGGAGCTCCACCCGGGCCTTGAGGATGAACGCCGCCGGGCCGAAGGCCTCGAAGAGCTTGAGGCCCGAGTAGCCCGGGTTGGGCTCGGTGAACTCCGGGTAGTTGCCGTTGTCCCAGGGAAAGGTGCCGCCGTCGACGATGACGCCGCCGATGCTGGTGCCGTGCCCGCCGATGTATTTGGTGGCGCTGTGAATGACAATGTTGGCGCCGTGCTTGAGGGGATTTACCAGCGCCGGCGTGGCGGCGGTGTTGTCCACGATCAAGGGAATGCCCGCAGCCTTGGCGATGGCGCCCAGGGCCTCGAGGTCAGGAATGTCGAGGCGCGGGTTGCCGAGGGTCTCCACGAAGAGCGCCTTGGTCTTTGGGGTGATGGCCTTCTTCACGCGCTCGAGATCGTCGATCTCCACGAACGTGGTCTTGATGCCGAAGCGCGGGAGCGTGACCTTGAAGAGATTGTAGGTGCCGCCGTAAAGGCTCGAGGCGGAGACGATCTCCTCGCCGGAGCGCAGCAGCGTAAGCAAGGTGAGCGCTTCAGCCGCTTGCCCGGAGGCCACGGCCAGAGCGCCCACGCCGCCCTCGAGGGCAGCGATGCGCTTCTCGAAGACGTCGGTCGTGGGGTTCATGATCCGCGTGTAGATGTTCCCGAACTCCTTCAGCCCGAAGAGCGCCGCGGCGTGGTCGGCGTCGCGAAACTTGAAGCTGGTGGTCTGGTAGATGGGGACGGCGCGCGATCCGGTGGTGGGGTCCGGCTCGTAGCCGGCGTGCAGGGCCAGGGTCTCGAAGCGCAAGGTCGGGGTCGTTTCGCTCATGATGCCTCCGAGTTCTGTGATAGCGGACGCGCATCTGTTTGCAATACAAATAACGGATAACAGTGTTATGTGGAGGCCGGACCGGTCGCAATGCGGAGGGGGTCCCTCGCTTCGCTCGGGATGACGCCTCGAGTCGCTCGGGATGACGCCTCGCTTCGCTCGGGATGACGCCTCGCTTCGCTCGGGATGACGCCTCGCTTCGCTCGGGATGACGCCTCGCGGAAGCTCGAACCTCGTGTTTCGTCGAGGTGGCGCCTGGCCCTGGGCGGGGCCGCTGCTCGGCTACGTCGACTTCTGCCGCGTGTAGGTCATCACGAGGTACATGGTCGCGGTCTTGGGGCCCGGGTTGAGGTACGCGTGGGGCCGGTCGGCAACGAAGAAGATGGCGTCGCCCTCTTCGAGCTGGTGGGTCTCGCCCTCCACCTCGAGGGCCATGCGTCCGCTCGCCACCACCAGGTTCTCGGTGGTGCCGGGCGCGTGGGCCTCGGCGTCGTCGCGGCCGCCCGGCTCCAGGCGCAGCTCGTAGAATTCCACGCTGCGGCTGGCATCGAAAGGAAAGAGCGCGCGCGAGCGAAAGGAGCCGTCGAAGGAGACGAGCGTCTTCGACGCCTTGGCGCGCACCAGCGTGACCGAGCTCGAGGCCTCGCTGGTGACCAGCGCCGAGAAGGGCACGTCGAGGGCAGTCACGATCTTCCAGAGCACGTTGATGGTGGGCGCGCTCTGTCCGAGCTCGATCTGCCCCAGCATCGCCCGGCTCACGCCGGAGTGCTGCGCCAGCTTGTCGAGCGATAGACCGCGCTCGCCGCGCAGGCGCCGCAGGTTGTCACCGACGGTGCGGCTCACGCCTTCTTTTTCCGGCTCCGCAGCCGCGCTGCCGGGTGCGGCAGGAGCAGGCGACTTGGTGGCGGCGGGGGCGGGTGCGGGAGAAGGTTTCGTGCGCTTGGCCATGGGCAACTTTTCACCCCTACCACTCTTTCCGCGGCCACGAATCGAAACAGAGGACGCGCGGATGGGTTTCAGTGCGCGACGGCGGGCCCTGGCGGCAGCGCGCGGTACAGATCGTCGCGCTGCGCCCAGAAGTCGGAGAGCTTGGGCCACAGGCGGTCGGCGGCGGCCTTGGACACGACGGCGCCCACGTGGCCGCCGGGCAGGTGCAGGTGCGTCTTGTCGCTGGATCCCACGCGGTCGGTGAGGGCCTTGGCGCTCTCGGCGGGCACGATGGAGTCGTGCTCGAAGCTGATGGCGAAGACCGGACACTGGATGTTCTCGAGGCGCGCCGGGATGCCGGAGAGCGCGAACGTTCCGAGGGCGAGCTCGTCCTTGCGATAGATGGACTCGATGTACGTGCGGTAACACTCGCCGGGGAACGACACGTTGTCGTTGCTCCAGGTCTCGATGGCGAGAAAGCCATCGAGAAACTCGTCGCTCCAGGCGCGGTCTACCAGGTGCACCGCCTTGGAGAGGCCCATGGTCGGACGGAGCATGTGAAAGGCGCTCTGCATGAGCTGCCAGGGCACGTTGCCGAAGGCATCGACCAGCGAATTCACGTCGAAGGTGGAGAGCCGCGTCCAGGCCTCGAGCAGGCTGTCTTGCCCGCCCGCGGAGCCGCCGAACTTCACCGGCGCCGCGATGCACAAGAGCGAGGCCACGTGCTCCGGACGCACCGCCGCGTGAATGACCGCCAGGGTGCCGCCCAGGCAGTAGCCGAGCACGTGCGCCTTGCCGCTGTTGCCGTAGGCGGCGGTCTTGCGCAGCGCGCGGCCGATGTAGCGATCGCAGATGTCGTCGAACGTGAGGTAGCGGTCCTCGTCGCCCGGAGTGCCCCAGTCGATGACGAACACGTCGTGCCCGCGCTCCACCAGCCACTCGGCCAGGCTCTTGCCGGGCATGAGATCGAGCACGTAGTGGCGGTTGATGAGCGACGGCACCAGCAGCACCGGCGTCTTGAAGCGCAGGTGTCGCGGCCGGTACCGGAGGAGGCGCCACTTGTTCTCGGTGTGGATCACGTCGGCCGGGGTGACGCCTACCGGCACCTTGGGGCGAACCGCCAGGGCGCCGAGATTTTGTGCGCGGAGGCTCCAGCGGTTCATGCGCGCTTCACCTCGTAGAGGGCCTCGAAGGTGTCCTTGAAGGTCTGGTACACCTTCTTGCGCCGCACCTTGAACGAAGCGGTGAGCAGCTCGCTCTCCACCGTCAGCGGCTGATCGATGATGGCGAAGGTCTTGATGGTCTCGAAGCTAGCGAGGCCGGCGTTCACCTCGTCGACCTTGGCCTGCACCAACGCCCGCTTCTTCTCCGGGTCCTGGGCCACCTCCGGGGGAAGCAGCGCGTCGGTGAGCCACACCCCGGCCACCAGGTACTTCTTGCCGTCGCCGTACACCACCACGTGGGAGAAGTGCGGATCGCCCATGAAGCGGAGCTCCACGTTCTGCGGCGCGACGTTCTTGCCGCCGGCGGTGACCAAGATGTCCTTCTTGCGATCGACGATCTGCAAGAAGCCGTCTTCGGTGAAGCGGCCCACGTCGCCGGTCTTGAACCAGCCGTCTTCGGTGAAGGCCTCGCGGGTGGCGGCTTCGTCCTTGTGGTAACCGCCGAAGACGTTCTCGCCTTTGGCCAGGATCTCGCCGTCTTCGGCCAGCTTCAGCTGCACGCTGGGAAAGGGCCGGCCCACGGTGTCGAAGCGGAACGCGTCGGGGCGGTTCATGGTGAGGGTGGGCGAGGTCTCGGTGAGGCCGTAGCCCTCGATGATGAGCAGGCCCGCCGCATGAAAGGCTTCCTTCACCTCGCGCTTGAGGCCGGCGCCGCCGGAGAGGCAGAAGGTGAGCTCGCCGCCGGTGATCTGCTGGAGCTTTTTGCGATCGCCACCGGCCATGCCGGCGAGCTTCTCCCAGTGCGAGGGCACGCTCATGAACACCGAGGGCTTTAGCACCGGCAGCAGGGTGAGGCAGCTCGCCGGGTCGGCCAGGTAGGTGGTGAAGCCCAGCGTGTTGCCCAGGCCCATCTGCCCGAAGCCGAAGATGTGGCTCATGGGCAGCCACAGAATGTCGATGGCGTTTTCGTTCATGAGCGGCCCGTTGGCCTGGAGCCAGTCGCGGCCGTTGACGCCCACGTTGCGATGGGTGAGGGGTACACCCTTCGGATTGCCGGAGGTGCCGCTGGTGTAGAGCATCATGCCCACCGCATCGAGCGGCACGGCGTTCATGCGCTCCTGGAACGCGCCGGGGTTCTCGGCGTCGGCCTCGCGGCCCTGGGCCCGGGCCTTGCCCCAATGGATGATGCGCTCGGCGATGGCATCGTCGCCCGGAATGCCCTGCTTGGTTTCTCGGAGCTTTGCCGCTACCCGGAGCGGGTCGAGGCCGTCGTCGAGGAGCACCACCTTGCGCACGTCGCCCACGTTGCCAAGCGCGTCCCAAGTTTCGAAGATCTTGGCGAGCAGCGCCGGGGTGTCTACGAAGAGTACCTTGGCGTCGCTATGGCCGATGACGTAGCCGGCTTGCGGCGGCATACTTGCAGGATACACGGGTACGATGGCGCCGCCGGCAGCCTGGATGGCCAGCGCGGCCGAGGCCCACTCCACCCGGTTGGGCGCGAAGATGGCGGCGCGGTCGCCGGTGGCGAGCAGGCTCGCAAGAAAGCACGCCATCTCGCGGATCTCGGTGGCGAAGTCGCCGTAGGTCACCGGGCGGTACTGCGGCGCGGTGCCGGGCGGGAGCGGGCTGCCGCTGGGAACCGGCACCTGGAAGCGCACGCGGTCGCGACGCTCGTGGAGGGCGTCGAAGATGGCGCGGGGGGCGATACGGAGGTCCAGATACTTCGCTACATCCATGGCGGTCTCCCGGGCTCAGGGCTTCTTGTCGGTGCGTTCGTCGAGGCGCTCTTCGAGGTCGAGCAAGCGGCTCTCGAGGCGATTCAAAAGGTGAAGCGTGCGCTCTTGGTCACGCTTGGTGGCCAGGCCCAAGGCGCCCAGCGACGAGCTCAGGGTCTTGTCGACCCGCGCCTTCGTCTTGGTGAGCTGCGCCAGCGCCGCGCCCGCAGGCGTGAGCAAGAGGCGGTTTTTTAGAACCGTTTCCAGATACCGAGCGCTGGCGTCTTCCCAGGCGTCGAAGGCTTTTTTCCATGCATTCCACATGTCATCCTCACAGGAGCCCGAATCTACGTACCTCGGCAGCTTGCGTGAAGTCTTCGTTCGGCTCGTTGTTCTTGCTGGTGAATCGCGTGATCTCGCCGAAGCACTCGGAGATGAACTGAACCTGACGCTGGGTGGTGACAGCGCCGGCGGCCGGCTCCACGGTCACCTTGATGCGCACCCGCAGCGCCTGCTGAAAGATGAGGTCGGGCAGGTCGACCTCGCCGGCGGCGTCGACCTTGACCTCGTAGGTGTCTTTCCCGGCGTAGGGCAGCCCGCGCAGGGTGGCGTTCTTGGACTCGCCGATGGAGGTGTAGGTGGCGCCGGGGGCCAGCGGAAACTTGTAGAGCGCAATGGGTGTAGAATACACAAGAAGCGTCTTTCCTTCGGCCGGCGCCTCGACCTTGGAGGCCAGGCCCAAGAGCGACAGGGCGTTCTGGTCGTGGCTGTAGATGGCCTCGGTGGTGCCGCCGGCGTCGAAGGCCACCACGAAGGCGTTGGCCGGGAACGACGCCTCGTACCAGTGGCCCTTGATGACCTGCGCGGTGAAGGTGGAGGCCTGATCGTCGGCGGCGTCCACCGAGAAGTCCCAGATGTTCTTGCCGCCATCGACCCGCGGGAGCACGCTAACCAATCGCTCGCGGCCGGCTGGCGACACCACGAAGCGCGCAGGCGTATCGAAAGAAGGCGCCAGCTCGGCGCTGTCGATCTTGCCGTCGAGGTTCGGCACGCAGGTGAGCGGCGTGGGGTCGGCCGTGACGTAGGCCTTCTTGGGGTCGGGCTGGGTGAGGTTGTCGCCGCAGCCGCCCAGGAGCAGGGCAGTTGTGAGGGGCAGGGCGAAGAGCGCGAGCGGGAGGATGGTGGAAATGCGCATGGTCAGAACGTGAATCCGAGGCGAAGCCGGATGAGCTGCGCGGGGGTTGCGGACATCTTGAGGGCGGTGTTGTCGAGGCCGCCCAGGGGAAACAGGATGGCGTAGTCGAGGGCTGCCTGAAAGCCGTCGCGGTGGGCGTAGTGGAGCGAGGGATCGAGCTCGATGCCGAGCGGCCTTTTTCCCCCGGGGGTGGAGCTGGCGTACATGGCCAAAGACCCTACCGCCGAAGCGGTGGCGCCGATCTCGAAGGCCGGCGTGCGGTAGAAGGCGAGGCGTGCATGCGGCTTCAGGTAGGCGGCGTCGGTGACGGCGCCCAGAATCTCGCGGAAGAGAATACGGTCGATGCGGTAGTCGGGGTGGAACCGAAAGTTGTCGACGCGGTTGTCCTTGGGCGGGTTGGCTTGTGCGCCGTCGAGATCGCCCTGCTTGGGCGGGGGAGCGCCGGGCTTTTGCACTACGCCGAAACCGGGGGCCGAGTCGCCGCTGGCATAGCCGGCGTCGACGCCGAAGGCGAAAGGCGCCTCGGTCTTGCCGAAGTCAGATTCGAGGACTGCGCCGAACTGTGTACTCTTCACGGGATCGCGGAAGAGCACCCCCGGTACCAGCGAGGCTTGGTCCACCTGCGCCAGGAGCATCGAGGCCTCGGCCTCGATGCGCGCCGAGGGGAGCGAGAGCTTGAGCCACACGTCGAAGCCGGTGGCGGTGAAACCGCGGGCCATGGAGGGCGACTGCGTCACGTCGACCGGCTGCGAAGTGGGCAAGTACGAGCCGGGGATGTCTTGCGACTGCCAGCGGTGGGTGATGTAGCTGCCGTACTCGAAGCTCGCCTTGTTGGCGCGTCGGCGGCGGGCGATGGCATCGGGGCCGTACCACTTCAAGAAGGCGAAGGTGGCGGTGCGGACGCTGGTGCCGCGCTCGAGGTCGATGTAGCGGTTCTGCGCGGGGCGGGTGCCGATGGGGCCGCTGGCCGAGAAATCGTAGGCCAGCGCGAAGATGTGCCCGGCGAGCGGCGAGATGAAGCCGATGCGGTCGGAGGCGTCGACGCTGTCGCAGTCGAGGCATTCGCCGCCGTTGGCCACCAGGCCCAGGCCCCAGTGGGTCGACATGCGGCCGGCGACAAGAAGGCCGAAGGGCAAGAGCGCTTCGCCCCAGGCGCGCCGCACCTTCACCGATTCTTCCGGGGTGCGCTGGGTGGTGGAGCTGGAGGGCACGCCGTCGGGCACGCTGCCGAGCACCAAGTTGTCGAGGGCGTCGAGGCGCATCTTCACGGCGAGCGTGGAGCCGGGGGCGAACACCTGCACGTCCATGCGCGCGCGCATGTCCCAGTGGGTGAGCGTCTGCGCCTTGGGGTCGATGCGCGAGACCGGAAACAGCGGCTGCCCAGAGGGGGTGGGGCCGCGGTCGAGGTCGAAGTTATGGAGCGCCTCGCCGCGCGTGCGCAGGTAGCCAGAGAATTTGATCTCGGCTTTTTCGCGGGGGACGATGTCGCGACCGAGCTCGCCGAAGCCTTCGGCCCGGGCGCCCGTGGTAACTGCGGTGGCAGCGGCCACCGTCGCGAGGGCGACGGCGGCAAGAGCGGCTCGCTTCACGGCTCGGCCTTGGCCGACTTCTGCACCGCCGAGACCGGCTCCGGCTTCGCGTCGTCTTTCAAGAACTCCACCAGATCGCGGGTGGAGGCTTCCTTCGCCTCGATCATCGGGAAGTGCCCGCAGCGCGGGTACATGATGAGCTTGGCGTTGGGGAGATCGCGCGAGAGGCGCTCGCCGTAGCTCTGGGTGGTGACCAGATCTTCGCGGCCCCACAGGAGCAGCGTCTTCTGCGTTACCGACTTGTAGCGCGACTGCATCTCCGCGAAGCGCTGTCCACGCACCGCGGCCAGGGCGGCGGCCACGGTACCCGGGCGGTCGAGGGCGGCGTTCACCGCGTCGACCAGCTCCTCCGAGACGCGCTTCTTGTCGAAGAAGGCCAGCAGCATGCGGTCTTCGGTGCGCTCCTTGTAGAATGCAGCGAACATGCTCTCGCCGATGCCACTGGCGCGTGCCCACTGAAAGAACACCGGGAGCTGCTCCTCGTAGACCCAGGCGTCGTAGAGCGCGAGCCGCTGCACGCGATCGGGCTGACTGATGGCGCCAGAGAGGGCCACCGACGAGCCCCAGGAGTGCGCCACCCAGGTGGCCTTCTCGATGCCCAGGTGGTCCATGAGACCGAACACCAGGCGCGCTTGCGCGTCGGGCGAGTAGTCACCCTCCGGCCGATCGCTCCAGCCGAAGCCCTTGAGGTCGAGGGTGACCACGCGATGCGAAGCCGAGAGCGCCGGCGCCACCTCGACCCAGGTGTCGAGCGACGCGGCGAACCCGTGAATGAGCACCGCGGCCGGCTTCTGGCGATCGGCCGGCGTGGCCTCGGCGGTGTCGGTGTAGCGCACGCGCGCGCCCTGCAGCTGCAAGTAGCTGCCACGTGGCTCGCCCGGCATGGGGCCACGGTGAAAGGAGAGACAACCGATGGTCCAGGGCATGAGCATGAGAAGAGCCACCCACAATGCGGCCCACGGGTAGTGGGCGGCGGTCTGCGCCGTGCGCGTCACGGGGAGATCCGACGGAGCTCTTTGGCCCGCGTGAACTCCACATCGGCTTCGTTGTCTTGCGACGTGACGGAGGCGACGACGCCGTAACACTCGGCTACGAAAGAGAAGGAGCGAATGGTCGTGACCAGAAAGCCGACCGTGCGCGTGAGCGTGGTGGCGATGCGGAGAACCGGAAAGGTGCCGAGCGGCGTCTTCAGCTTGCCCTGGGCGTCGACCGTGGAGTCGTAGCTTTCAGTGTAAAATACACTGATGCCGCTGGCCACGCCGGTCACGTTGGAGCTGGCAGTCTTGAAGTTTTGCCCCTTGGTCACCGGAAAGACCAGGGTGGCGACCTTGGTGCCGTAGCTGAGCTCGGTGCGCGAGGCGCCGTCGGTGGGGGAGACCACGCCGAGCAGCGAGAGCGACCCTTGACCGAGCTCGAACACGCCCAGGAGGTCGGAGCCGTCGGCAAGCTTGGTGGCGTAGGTGCCGGTGGGGAACTTGGTGGCGTACCAGGTGCCGTCGAGCTTGAGGGTCTCGACGACGCTCGCGCGGTCGCCGGCGTAGGCGCCCGAGAAGTCCCAGTCGCGGGTGCCGTCGGCCTGGGCCACGCCCCGCGTATCGACGTCGGTGGCGGTGGCAACCTTGTAGGTTGCACGCAACCCGGCGGCGAGGGGAATTTCGGCGCGGGTGATGATGCCGTCGAAGGGGGCGGCGCCGCAGCCGGCGTCGCCGGTGGTGCTCGCGTCTTTCTGCGCGTCCTCGCCGGCTTCCACCGGGACGCTTCGATCTGCGCCGCCGGCGTCGGTGCTGCCCGATGTGCAAGTTCCGTCGGCGGCGCACAGCCCCGAGGCGCAGTCGGCGCCCACCCGGCACTGGCGAACGTCGTCGCTGCAGGCGGCGAGGGGAGTGGCCGCGAGCACCGAGAGCGCGAAAACAGAGGCGAAGAGTCGACGCATAGGCGACGCTGTTACACCGCCCCGCGCGGGACGCAACCCAGCTTCGTGCGCGCTCTGCACGGCGCATGCGTGCGCCGCGCCGCGCTCGCGGGACCCCGACCTACTGCTCTCCGTCGTCGACATGTGGCCCGCCTCCATGTTGCATTGCAACACGCGACTTCCTACGGTGCTCCCCGCGCCTTGTCAAGGCGGCGTGTGCAGTGCAACATACGGGCACACCAAGCTGGGCCGATGCGAACCATCAAGAAGTACCCCAACCGCCGCCTCTACGACACCGAAGAGAGCCGCTACATTACGCTCGACGAGCTGGCCGCAGTGGTGCGCAAGGGCGTCGACGTCTCGGTGCGCGACGTGGCCAGCGGCGCCGACCTCACCGCCACCACGCTCACGCAGATCATCCTCGAGAGCCGCGGCGGCGCCAAGGTGCTGCCGGTGCCGCTGCTCACCCAGATGGTCCGCATGGGCGACGACGCGCTGGTGGAGTTTCTTGGCCGATACCTGGGTTTTGCCATGGAAATGTACCTTTCCGCGAAGCAGGGGGCGCAGGCCCTCTCGCCCATCAACCCACTGGCGACGGTACCCTTCTCGGCGAGCAACGCGCTGGCGCGGCTGCTCCTCTCGGGCATCAACTGGGCGCAGGGGCCCGCGCCCGCAGCGCCGCCCCTCGACGCCACGCCCACGCCGCCCGAAGGCCTGGTGGCGCTGGGCGACGGCGCCAGCGAGACCGAGGTGCAAGCGCTCCGCCGCGAGGTGCTCGAGCTCAAAAAAGCGATGCAGGAAGAGAAGCGGCCGCGAAGGCGCTGATGTTGCATCGCAACAATCGCCCTTGACGCATGCGGTCATGGGCCGTAGTTTTCCGGAGACCGCACTTGTTGCGGTGCACCAAAATCCGGGAAAGGGACACCATCATGGACGCGAACGTACAGAGCACCTGGCAACGCGCAACGGAGCTCGTCACCGAACAACTCGGTCGCTTCATCTCGCTCGTGGGCGAGACCTCGACGGCCCAGTGGCACGGCGTGCAGACCGCCGCGCGCGAGACCAACAAGGCTGCCGCCAACGCCTTCACTTACGTGGGCGAGGTCGGCGCGATCATGACCAAGTTTCAGCTCGAGGCCCTCAAGGCCGCCACCTCGCTGCCCAAGAAGGAAGGCTGAGCCGGCTCGGCCGACCCCGCCGGGTCTGCCACCCGAGTTGCAGAAGTGCCGATGGATCGTCAACCTGGTTGGCGGTCCATCGGCGTTTTGTGCGGCAATTGCCCTGGCCCGCGGTATGCTTCGGGCAGGTCACCCCCATGGTCTTGCGGCGCTCCTTCTGTGGTCTCCTGGTGCTGGCGGCGGCCGCGTGCGTGTCGCCGACGATTCCGCTGCCGCCCCCCGAGCTGCCGAGCATTGCGCGCGGCAGCGAGCCGCTCACCGCGCACCTCGTGGGCCGCAACGTCGAGCCCAACGCCATCATCGTGGTCTACAACCTCAACACCGGTGTGCCGCGCGAGCGCCGCGTCACCGGCGCCCAAGCCGATGAGAAGGGCAACTGGGAGTGCGACGTGCGCTACGCCCAGGAGGGCGAGTTCGTGTCGGTCGCCCAGGAAGTGGACGGCGAGCGCTCCTCAGCCCGGAGCTTCCCGCTCCGCTTCTGAGTCAGCGCCCCGCGCGGCGGGCGTGGCGAAGAAAAGACCGAGGCCGAGCACACGCGGGTGGAGCGAGGAAAGCTCGAAGGCGCTCACCGTGTAGCTTCCGCTGAGCTTTGAGAAGGGCCGCTCAGCCGGCTTCGCGGCTGGCGAGCACCTTGAGGCGCACCGGCGCGCTGCGCTTCTTCGGCCGCTCGCCCACGTCGATGAGCGTGCCCACCAGATCGTAGTCGCTGGCCTGCTCGACCCGCACCCGCCGCAGCTGGCCCGGGTGACACTCGTCGCCGGAGAGAAAGACGTGGCCGTCGATCTCCGGAGCCTGACCTGCGTGGCGGCCCTGCATCACGAACTCGTGCTCCTCGCTCACGCCCTCGACCAGCACCTCGAGCTCCTTGCCGATGAGGCTCTTCTGGTGGGCTCGCGCGAGCTTGCGGGCGGCGCCCATGAGGGCGCGGTAGCGCTTGCCGGCCACCAGCGGCGTGACCTTGTCGGCCAGGGCGAAGCTCTTGGCGCTCTCCTCGTCGGAGTAGCGGAACACGCCCACCCGCTCGAAGTGGGCCCAGTTCACGAAGTCGACAAGCTCCTGGAACTCGGCGTCGGTCTCGCCCGGATGGCCCACGATGAACGCAGTGCGGAAGGTGAGCCCGGGAATCGCGTTGCGAAGGCGCTCTACCACGCGCTTCTGCCGGTCTTTGCCGTGGCCCCGGCGCATGCGCTTGAGCATGCCGTCGGCCGCGTGCTGCAGCGGCATGTCGACGTACTTGACCACCTTGGGGTGGTTGGCGAGCACGTCGGTGAGCTCTTCGGTCAAGGTCTCCGGATACAAGTAGAATACACGGACCCAGCGGACGCCCGGCACGTCGGCTACGGCGCGCACCAGCTCCGCCAGGCTGGGGCGACCTTCGAGATCGCGCCCGTAGGCCACGGTGTCTTGGGAGATGAGGTTGAGCTCGAGCACGCCCTGGGCCACCAGCTCCTTCACCTCGCGCACCACGTCGGCGAGGGGCCGCGAGCGCTGCTTGCCGCGGAACTCGGGAATGGTGCAGAAGGCGCAGGTGCGGTTGCAGCCTTCGGCGATCTTCACGTAGGCCGAAGCGCTGGGACCGGTGAGGATGCGCGGGTCTTTGGCGCGGACGATCCAGTCGGCGGGGTTGCCCACCAGCATGCGCTTGGCCTTGCCGCCGAGCACCTGTTTGAGCTTGAGCATGTCGCTCGAGCCGAGGAAGTGGTCGACCTCGGGCATCTGCTCCGAGAGCTCGGTGGGATAGCGCTGGGAAAGGCACCCGGTGACCACCAGCTTGGTGCAGGAGCCAGCTTTTCGCAGCTCCGCCATCTCGAAGATGGTGTCGATGGACTCCTTCTTCGCCTCGCCGATGAACCCGCAGGTGTTGACCACGATCACGTCGGCGTCTTCGGCCTCCGTGGCGAGCCCGTAGCCGGCATCTGCCGCCACACCGACCATGACTTCCGAATCCACACGGTTCTTCGGGCAGCCAAGGCTCACGAAGTGAATCTTCCGACGCATGGTGCGGTCAGTAGCGCGACCGGGGCGAATTTGCCACCCGGCGCGCACGTTGCCCCTTCGTGGGCCATTCGTCGGCCGGCCGTCATCGAGGCCTTTCGTCTCCCGCCCAGGGTGCTAAAACTCCGGTCATGAAGCGCTTTTGGCTGCTCCCCGGGTCCTTGTTTCTCGGCGTCGCTCTGTACGCTGGCTGCAGCTCCAGCGCCGGAGGCTTCAGCTCGAGCTTCGACGCCGGCGAGGCGGGGCCGGTCGACACCTCCGACGCCGGACCGGGGCTCTTCGACGACGCCACCATCGCGTCTGTCAACGTCACGCTCACTGGGGTGGTGTATGCGCCCAACGGAACGCTGCCTTTGGCGGGCACCCTGGTTTACGTCACCGACGCCCAGCCGGAGCCCATTCCGCAACAAACCTACTGCGACAAGTGCGTGACCATCCCTGCCGGTACGTTCGTGGTCTCCAAGGCCGACGGGTCGTTCTCGTTGCCCGTGAAGACCTTCACCGGCAAGCACTTCCTGGTGGTGCAAAAGGGACAGTTTCGCCGGGTGCGCGCCTTTCAGGTGGAGAAGGAAGGCGAGCTCCGCTTCGACAAGGCCTTCACGTCGCTCCCCGGCAAGCGCGACGCGACGCTGGGCGACGACGTTCCCAAGATGGTGGTCTTGAAGGGCCCTGCCAAGTACGACAAAATCGAGGAGTCGCTGAACAAGCTGGGCATCACCGACATCGAGGTGCAGGCCTCGCGCGATCTGGTGAAGAACGCAGCGGAGCTGCAGAAGTACCACGTGGTGTTCATCCCCTGCGACGACAAGGACAACCCCCAGAGCGCCACCGCCGAGACCCGGCAAAACCTCCAGGCGTTCGTGAAATCGGGGGGCAAGCTGTACGTCACCGACTGGTCGTACGAGTGGGTGCGTCAGCCCTTCGGCGGTTTTCTCGGCTTCGACGGCGACCAATCCTTCGGGCAAACCACGGTCGGCGAGTACGACGGCGCGGGCACCGTGGTCGACCCCGGCCTGAAAGACTGGCTCACCGCGGTGGGCGAGACCAGCTTCACGCTCCAGGGAAGCTACACGCGAATCAACTACGCGAACACGCTGCCCGGCCTCGACCCCGACGGGAAAGACACACTCATCACGCCCAAGGTGTGGATGAATGTAGACTACAACGGTAAGCCCTACGCCTCGACCGTGAGCTTCGAGCAGCAATGTGGCCGCGTGCTCTTCAGCACCTACCACACCGAGGGCGGCTTCGGAGGCTCCGGGCAGTTCCTCGCCCAGGAGAAGGCGCTCCTCTACATTCTCCTCGAAGTCACCGCGTGTGCGGGCGAGCTCGGCGGCCCCAAGTGAGAGCGGGCGGCGGCGTGCTCACCGCAAACGAAGCACGCTCGCGGGAGCGATTGCGCGCGCTTCTGGAACGGTGGATTCGCCTGCGCTCAGAAGCAGGTGACGTCGTCGTTCGGTAGGTTGGGCGTGCCTTTGTAGCCTGCGGTCCAGCTGTCGAAAGAGAGGCTCCAGCGGGCGAAGTCGGTGCGGTCGCTGGCCTTGCAGTCGCTGGGGAAGGTGAGCGAGGTGGCCGTGCCCAGGTTGCCCACGCGCGGATAGGTGATGGTGTCGATGACCGTGGTGCCGGAGAGCACACGGATGGTGTCGCCATCGTTCTTCAGCACGTCGGCGATGCCGAAGGCGTACACCTTGCCGGGAATGCCGTGGTTCTTGGTGGCGTCGGCGGCAGCGGCCACCACGAAGGAGCCGCCCGGCGGAATGCGGTCGTCGCTGGCGATGATCACCTGGTCGGCGGCGGCGAGGCCCCGCGGAGACTCGATGGTGATGCCCTTGAGCGAGACGATGCAGCTCCGGGTGTTTCGAATCTCGACCCACTCCCCGTCGTCGCCGGAGCCGGCGCGCGACGCGATCATCAGCTCCACCACCTGCAGGTCGCCTGGGTTAAGCGAGGTGCAGAGCGCTGGCGGCGCGGCATCGACCACCACCACGCCCGCATCGCTGCCGCCGTCGCGCTTGGCGGGGCGCGTGTCGACGTTGGCGCCGGAGTCGGGATCGGTCCTCTCCGGCGAGATGGGGAGCGGGTCGGGCTCCTCGTCGATGAACTCCGGATCCTCGTTCGACGGCCTCTTCGACGCCGCCGGCGTGGAGCACGCGAGGGCCGCACCCACAACCCCGAGGCCCACGAACGCCGCAACGATCGACCGAACTCCCAAGCGCATGTATGGCAGTGTAGCAGTAAAATTCCACAGGGCAACGAGCTCTCTGGAACGGCGGGCGCTCCCTTTCATGATTCTCGACCCTTGCGTCGGCGCGCGACGCCGGATATGGTGCGCCTCGTCAGTCCTCGCGAAGGTGGCGGAATTGGCAGACGCACTAGATTCAGGTTCTAGCGCCAGAAATGGTGTACGGGTTCAACTCCCGTCCTTCGCACTGTAAAGCCCCGGTTCTCCGGGGTTTTCTGCTTTGTGGGCCTTGCGCACGAAGCCGGTGTACGCGATGCGCGTGGAGGGCGTGAACGCGAACCCGAAGTCGGAGCCCACGGTTCCGGTGGCCAGCATGCGGAAGAAGGCGGCGCCGAGCTGCGGGCGCGAGCCGAGGAGCTGGCCCAGCTCGAGCCCGTGGTTGCGGCACATGGCGAGCGTCTCCTCTGGCTTGAGGAACAGGTGGAGCACGTGCAAATCCTTGGGCGTGTTCTTCACGAACCACTCGACGCCCTTGATGACCACCAGCCACGAGAGCCAGTTGCGATTGAACGTGTGAAAGAAGAAGAGCCCACCCGGCCGTAGCACGCGGGCGGCTTCGGCGATGATGCGATCGGGGCGCTCGACGTGCTCGAGAAAATCCATGGCGCACACCACGTCGAAGGAAGCGTTCGCATGCGAGAGGTCGAGCGCGCTGCCGTGCTCGTAGCGCACCGTGCCGCTCTCGTCGTGGGCGCGGGCGACGTCGAGGGAGTCTTTGGCGGCGTCCAGACCCACCACGCGATGGCCTCGTTTGCCGAGAAAGTTGGAGAGGAACCCGGCGCCGCAGCCGAGGTCGAGGACGTCGCAGGGCGCGCCGTGGAACGTGTCTGCGATTGCGCGCTCGACCCACGGGTTGCGGTGGGCAGACTCGGCGCGCAGGAGCGCGATGGGGTCGTCCTCGGCCTCGTACCAGCGAGCGCCGAGGCCCTCGTACACGTCGTTGTTCACCGGGCGCGCGGCGTGCCTGTTGGTTCTGGGTTCCAAAAAACGCTCCAGTAGAAGACTTGGTAAAGCGCGAAGAGCACCGTCATGATCAGCTGGCCGCGCACAATCCAGGCTGCGTCGCCGCGCCACCAGAGGAGGCCGAAGGCGAGAAACACCACCGGGTGGAGGACGAAGAGAATCGAGTGGAGCCATCCTTCGGCGGGGGAGCACACTTTCGCGTGGACGAATTCGTCCTTGGTGACGAAGAGGCAGGAAAATACGCAGAGCGCGACGTAGACCGAAAGCGCGTGCGGCGCGGCGGGCGAGGTGAAGACCAACCATCCGTAGGCGAGGGCGACGGTGGCGGTGTCGAGCGGGTGCCCGATACGCTCCCACTTGGGCAAGCCGCGGCGTCGGTGGAAAACGCCCTCGTCGAACGCCATCGCGAGCATCTGGAGCAGCACCGGAAGAAGAAGGAGGGGGATCACTGCTTTCGGAAGATGCCGCCGCAGATGGTGAGCCCGGGGCCGAAGGCCAGGCTGAGAATGGGCGTTCCCCGGGCAATGGAGGGATCGTCCAGCAGTCGCATCCATACGTGGGGCAAGGTGGCCGAAGACATGTTGCCGTAGTCGAAGAGCACGCGGCGGCTGGTCTCCACCTGCGCGTCGCGCAGCTCCAGCACGTCGCGCACCGCGTCGATGATCTTGGGCCCTCCCGGGTGCACCGCGAACACGGTGCGACCGAGCTCTTCGCCCAGGCGCATCTCCGCCTTCTCGTAGAGGTCGACCACGAAGCCTCGAAGCGCCGCGCCGATTCGCTCGGGTACGTCGCGCGCCAGCGTCATCTTCATGCCCCAGTCGGAGAGAGCCCAGCCCATGGAATCGGCGGAGTCGGGAAGAATGCGCTCGTCGAGCGCCAGTACGCGCAGGCCTGGGCCGTCGTCCGACGACACCGCGTAGCGGATGAACCCGTCGGCGAAGAGACTTTGCACCACCAGCTGCTCCACCGAATGATCGCTGGGGTCGAGGTGGAGCGAGCAAAGCTCGGTGTGGACCACGTCGACCCGGCGCCCTCCGCGGCCGGCCGCGGCCTCGGAGAACAGGCTCCCCATGGCCAGCCGCGTCGCCGGAAAGGCCGCGTAGCAGCCCATATGGTAGGCGTGGGTGACCCGGGTGCGCGCGCCCCAACCCTTTTGCTGCACCAAGCGCTGCGCGCCGCTGGGCGAGACGTATCCGGTGCAGGTTACATGGATAAGCTCGGAAGGGGCGCTCTCTTCGGCTTCGTACTCGCGTTCGAAGTACCGGGACACGACGTCGGCGTAGATGGCGTTGCGGGTGGTGGTTCCGCGGCCGTGCGGATGATTCACCACGTCGTAGAGCACCATGTCCTTCCAGCTCTCGGTCTCGGCGTCGGCCACCACGTGCCCGCGCGAGCCAATCTTGGTGGGGCCACACGCGCAGCGGTCGATGACGCGCTCGAGCCGGGCATGAAACTGCTCGACGCGGTCGGCGTCCCACGACCGGAGGGTTCCCTCGGCGGCGGCGTGGGCGCGCGCAAGCCACGCCAGCGCGGTGGCCTGGGCGGTTTGATGCGGCGGACGCTTCATAGAGAAGCGTGAGAGATTCATGTGCATAGACGCCCTCGAAGCAGGAAGCGCGCCGAATACCGGCGCCGTGGAATTTCCGGGGTGGCCCCCGGGTGGGCGCCTCTCGGGCGCGCACGAATGTCACACCAAAGGCGAAGTTGCCTCGGGGCGACGCCAAGGGGCGAAGCGGCGCGAGCGTTGACCGCCGTCACGGGTTGATCTCCGCCATGGCTGGCTCCACGCGCTTTGCAGGCAGGCGCCGGAAGAGCCGCATCGCCAGCAAGAGGCCTATGGTGTTGAAGATGGCCGCCGCAAAGTAGGGTGCGCCGGGCACGCGGGGGTGCGCCTCTGCGGGGCCAAAGCGCGCGAAGAGCAGCGTACCGATGATGGGACCGAGCACGGAGGTGAGGCTCTGCAGGCTGGTGAGCGAGCCCTGGAGCTGACCTTGCGCTTTGGGCCCCACTTCGCCCGAGAGCAGCGCCTGAATTGCCGGCCCGGCGATGCCGCCCAGGGCGAACGGAAGAATGATCACGTACATGAGCCATCCGCGGGTGGCGAGGCCGAAGCCCACGAAACCCGCGATGTTGAACGCCAGCCCCACGAGTACGGCTTTGCGCTCGCCCAGCTTGGGTATGATCACGCGCACCAGCCCGCCTTGCACCGCGCCGCTGGCGAGGCCCACGATGGAGAGCGAGATCCCCACGTCGAGCGGCCGCCACCCGAAGCGCGCCTGGCCGTAGAGCGCCCACGCGCTCTGCAGGATGGCCTGCGCCAGGTAGGCGCACACCAGGGTGCCGGCGAGGCCGCGCGTGACCGGATGGGCGCCGATGTTGCGCAGCGAGGAGAAGGGGTTGGCACGCGCCAGCGAGAAGGGCCTGCGATTGTCGGCCGAGAGCGACTCGGGCAGCACGAAGAGGCCGTAGCCGAAGTTGAGGAAGTTGAGCCCAGCCGACACCAGGAACGGCGCGCGCAGGTAGTGGTCGCCGAGGAGGCCGCCCAGAGCCGGTCCGAGGACGAAGCCGATGCCGAAGGCTGCGCCAATGAGACCGAAGCTCTGCGCGCGCTTCTCCGGAGGCGTGACGTCGGCGATGTAGGCGGACGCAGCGGCGAAGCTGGCGCCGGTGATGCCGGCGATGACGCGCCCCACGAAGAGCCACGCCAGCGAGGGTGCGTACGCAAGCAGCACGTAGTCGAGGGCCGCGCCGGCCAGCGAGGTGAGGATGACGGTGCGCCGTCCGAAGCGATCGCTCAGCGCGCCGATGACCGGTGCGAACACGAACTGCATGGCGGCGTACACCGCGACGAAGGCGCCGTAGTAGTTGGCGGTGGCCTTGGTCTCGTGGGTGAAGCTCTCGATGAGCTTGGGCAGCACCGGGATGATGACCCCAATGCCCAGCGTGTCGAGCATGAGCACGATGAAGATGAAGCCGAGGCCCGCTTTGCGAGGGGTCGCCATCGGCGCGACACTACCACGCAAGCCGCGCGGTCAGCGGCGACGAAAGAGCCAGAAATCGCCGTCGCGTCGTACGAGCCCGTAGGCCGCGGGGACTTCTGGCGGCGTCGCCGAGCGGAGCAGCAACATCTCCCAGTCGGCGGCATCGAACGACACGTCGCGGGGCGCCTTCTCGTTGCGCTCGGTGTAGGCGATGGGCAAGCGCGTCGCCGGATTGTCGGGCGTGAGGTAAATGGCCGCGCCTTGGTGCGCCCACAGCTCGCCCACCACCGTGGGGCCGGAAGCCACCGAAAGCTTGTCGAAATGCCGAAAGGGATCGCCGGAGAAGGCGTCGCTCTCGGTGCGCGTGGGAAAGTAGAGGAGGCTGGTCTCCGCGGGTATCTCCGCGAGCACCGACGAAGCCCCTCGACACTCGGCGCGAAAGCGACGGAGCGCAGCGTGATCGGTCGCCACCACGGCCAGCGCAAGCAACGGCGCGGCGACCGCGAAGCTGCGCGCCACCCGCAAGCCGAGCGCGTCGAGCCGCGCGCCCACCAGCGCCATGAGCAGCATCGGGAGCACCAGGCGCCCGTCGGCGAAGCCGAACCAGCCGATGGTGCGCGGCATGACGCCGAACGCCAGAAAGAACAGAAGCGCCACGGCGCCGGCTCGGCGCGCCTCGCGGCTAGCCGAACCGCGCGCGCTGCCGAAGAGCATCGCCAGTACGACCACCGCCATCACGATGCCGGCGCCCGCGTCTATGCCGTAGCGGGTCATGAGCGAGGGCGTTGCCAAGAGGCTCAGCTTGTCGAGCGCCCCGCGAAACTCGATGCCGTGCGCCGCCCGGTGCCCCGCGGCGCCGGCGCTGGTGGTCCACTGGACGAAGCCCGCCAGCAGAAGCGCCGGAAGGAGCACCACGGTCACCGCCAGCGCTTGCCGCGCGCGCGCGCGGATCCCGCTGTCTGCGAGCCCCACCTGGCTGGCCACGCCGATGGCCGCAGCGAAGAGCAAAAACGCATGCCCGTGGGTGAGGTAGAGCCCCAGCGCGAGGGCAGCGAGGAGGGCGATGCGCCTGCGGCTGGGGCGCTCCGGAGACGACGCCCAAAACGTGTAGAGTGCAACGAATGCGGAGAGCCCCAGCAGGTAGGCGGCCAAACCCATGATGGTGGGCAGGCCGAGGGCGAAGGCCAGCGCCACGTAGCCGAAGGTGTAGGTGGCGTCTTGCTGGAGCCGTCGCCGAGCGTAGAGGATCGCGCACGGCAGCGTGACGGTGGGCAGCGCCGAGAGGAGCCGCGCCGCGAAGAGAGGGCCGTGGACGCGCCGGCCGATCTCTCCCAGCAGCCGGAAGATCGAATACGGGCCGAGGTTCGCTTCATAGCGAAAGTACCGCTGGTCGAAGGCCGAGTCGGCGATGCGATGGCGGAGCGCGATGAGCCCGGCGTGCCCCGGCGCATCCTGGATGGGCGGTAGCTCGCTGGCGAAGAAGAACGCCACCGCAGCCCCCAGAAGCAGCACGAAGGCCAGGCCTTTTCGCATCGGCGCCGACCCTACCACGGGTTCGTGCGCGCGGCCTTTCGACAACGCCGTGGCACCTCGGGTATGCTCGCCCCCTGCCCATGAACGTCAAGGCCTACATCGAACCGCTGACCCGCTATGCCCTCCGCTTTCGCAAGCTGCGCTTCGAGCTCTTCCAGCGGGTGCTGGCCGATTTCGGCGACCGGCCGCTGCGGGTGCTCGACGTGGGCGGCCGCGAGGTCTTCTGGCACGATATGGGCTTCGATCTCGACAAGCACCACGTCGCGATCCTCAACACCGACGAAGAAACGGTCGCCCCCCGGTCGAAGAACGTCGTGACGTTGGTCGGTGATGGGTGCGATATGCACCAATTCTCGCGCGGCGAGTTCGACGTGGTGTTCTCCAACTCGGTCATCGAGCACGTGGGCTCCTGGGAGCGGCAGCAGGCCATGGCGCGAGAGGTGGCGCGACTCTCCGATCACTACTTCGTCCAGACCCCGAACTACTGGTTCCCGCTGGAGCCGCACTTTCACGTGCCGGCCTTCCAGATGCTGCCGATCCCCGTTCGCACCCGGCTCATCCAGCGCTTTGCCCTGGGCTGCATGCCGCGCGTGGAAGACGCCCGCGAAGCGCAAAAGCTGGCCGAGGACACCCGCCTCCTGAAGAAGAAGGAGATGAAGCTGCTCTTTCCCGATGCCCGCATCGAGGAAGAAGACATCTTCGGAATCACCAAGTCGCTCATCGCCGTCTCGCCGCGCAGCTCCTAGAGGAGACTGGGAGCTCACGAAGCTAGCCGCCGCGGCGCGTAATGCGGGCGACGCTGCGGCGCACCGGCTCGCTGCTCTCGGGCGCGAGCACCGGGTCGGCCGGGGCCACCATAATCTGGAGGGCGCGCACCATGGTGGCAGCCTCCTTCTGAGCGCCTTCGTCGCGGGCGTGGGCGCGGAGGCGCCGCCAGGTGGCGAGCTGCGCGGCATGGCGCCCATGCAGACCATACCAGTCCGCGAGGGTGCGGAGGGTGGCGTCGTCGTCTGGGCTCCGGTCGAGGTAGTCCTCGAGGTCACGCTCGGCGTCCTCGCGGGCGCCCGACTGCCAGTAGGCCTGCGCCCGTGCCTTTCGCGCCTGGTGAAAGCCGGGCATGTGACTGAGCGCCACCGAGTACACGCGCACCGCCTCGCGTCCGTCGCCCTGACGCGCGCGCAACGCACCGAGGTGCAGATACGCCTGCTCCGAGGTGGGGTCGAGGGTCAGCGCGTCGGTGTAGCGCCGGGCGGCGATCTCGGGATCGCCGGCGCTCTCGTGGACCTCGCCGCTCTTCACCAACTCGTCGACCGACGAAGCAGAGGCCGAGGCTGCGCAGAGCAGGATGCCGCCGATGCCGAGCCCGCGAAGTATCGAGTGTCCGAAGCGCCCCATGGTAGACGAGTATAGCACCCGACGAAGTCGCTTGTGGCGGCGCTTGGCGTGTGGTTTTCCTTGTCCGCAAAACCACACCGCGTGTCTCTGGGCACGCACGTGGGGTGACGGGCGCTCGTAGCTGCGCGCCCCGATACGCCGCTCTTTCCCGGGCTTCGCTGGGGAAAGCGCCGGAGCGGGGGGCCCGCCGCCCGTTGGTACGAAGCGTGGATACGGCACCCACAGGTAACCCCCACTATGCGCAAAGTTCGAAAAGCGGCCTTGGTCCTCGGCGGTCTGGTTCTCACAGTGAGCTGCTTCCGCGGCGCGGCTCCCCCCAACGTGGCGCCGCAGCGGACCCTGGAGCTCGGCCGTGAGGGCAGCGTGGTGCGCGCGCCCAAGGAGTTCGCCGTGGTGTTCGGCGGACCGCGCGGCGAGACCACCGAGCCCAGCGAAGTGAGCATCGTGTGGAATCGGCCGATGCGGCCCCTCGAGCTTGCGGGCGACGAGAGCGCTCCGCCGGCCACCGTCTCGCTTGCCGGGGGCGCCGCGCCCAAGGGCACCTGGCGCTGGATGGGCACCAGCGCGCTCGCGTTCGTTCCCGAGACGCGCCTTCCGCGGGCCACCGAGTACACGGTGACCGTCCCCGCGGGGACCCGCGCCCTCGATGGCTCCGCGCTGGCCGCGCCGTACACGTTCACGTTCTCGACGCCCCGTCCGCAGGTGGTCCGGGTGAACGTTCCCGGCGACACCTCGCACGTGAAGCCCGACGCCACCATGGAGCTGCGGATGAACCAGCCGGTGGACCTCAAGGAGATTGCCCGCGCGGTGAAGATCGTCGCGCTGGTGCCCACCCCGCCTCCCAAGCCGGGCGAGAAGCCGAAGGCGCCGGCGGGGCGCGCGATACCCTTCACGGCGACCTTTCCCAAGGCCGATACGCCCACGTTGGTGAAGCTCACACCGCGGGAGCCGCTGCCGCTCGGCACCCGCTTCGAGATCGTGGCCGACGCTTCGCTTCGCGGCACCGAAGGCCCGCTGCCCATGGGATCGCCGCACACGTCGTCGTTCTCCACCTACGGGGCGCTGGAGGTCTCGGATGTGGGCTGCTCGCGCGACTCTGGGAAGGGGCCCTGCCGCCCGCGCGGGAGCTTGTACGTGAGCCTCAGCAACGGCGTCCCGCTCGCCGAGGCGAAGGCCCACGTGCGGGTCGAGGGGGTGAACGTGAAGTGGGGCACCTACGACTCTGGGCCGTCGAGCTACGTCGGCATTCCCGCGCGGCTGGGCCCCGCCCGTTCGTACACGGTGGTGATCACCGCCGGAATGAAAGACATCTACGGTCAGGTGCTGGCGCGCAACACACGGGTGGTGCTCACCACCGGCGACGAGTCGCCGAGCGCGACCCTCGGCGTCCGCGGATCGGTGTTCGAAGCGCTGCGTCCGGCAGCGGGCCGCAACATTCCCGTGGGGTCCATGAACGTCGACGAATACGAGCTGCTCACCGCTGGGCTCAGCGAAGAAACCCTGGCCAAGGCGCTCTCCACCGACGTCAACGAAGAGCAGCGCATGGACGCGCTGAAGGCGGCGGGGGCCAAGCTCGAGAAGGTGCGGCCGGGAGGCCCCAGGAACCAGTACGCAGTGCGCACCGTCTCGCTCGATGCGGTGCTCGCAGCAAGCAAAGGGCGCGGCGTGCTGGCCCTGGGCATGCGCTCACCCACTGGCTGGAACGGCGGCTCGCGCACCGATCTGCGGGTGCTCACGGTGAGCGATCTGGGCATTACCGCACGCATGAGCCGCTTTGGCAGCGACGTGTGGGTGAGCCGCCTCTCCGACGGCAGCTTCGTGACCGACGCCACGGTCTCCGTGCGCGACGCTGCGGGCAAGGCCGTGTTCACCGGCAAGACCGACGCCGCCGGGCATCTCGCCATCGCCAGCGGCGCCTACCAACCGGTCGATACCGTCAACGGTGGTCTCAAGGTGGGCGACCTGCTCACCGCGCGCGTCGGCGACGACTGGACCTTCGAGCGGGTTTCGCAGCCGCTCGACTCGTGGCGCTTTGGCACGTCGACCGACGTCTCCGGCAACCTGCGGCCCTACGGCATGCTCTTCACCGACCGCGGCATCTACAAGGTGGGCGAGTCGATCCGGGTGAAGGGGCTCTTCCGCGAGCCGCTGGCCCGCGGCACCACCACGCCGGTGGGGCGCACGGTGCACTTCGAGGCCACCGATGGCTCCGGCGCCAAGCTCCTCTCCACCACCGCGCGGGTAGGGCCCTTCGGCGACTTTTCCTTCGACGTACCCATTCCCGAGAGCGCGCACCTGGGCGACGTTTCGCTCCGGGCGGAGGTGGACGGAAAGGAAGGCGAGCCGTCGGGCTCGGCCTACGACAGCGTCACGGTGGGCGCCTATCGCCCGGCCGAGTTCAAGGTGGCGGTGGAGCCGGATCACCCGTCGTACGTTCGCGGCGACAAGGCCGAGTTCGTCACCCACGGCGACTACCTGTTCGGCGCGCCCATGACCGGGGGCGGCGTTCGGTACACCGTCACCCGCGGTAGCGGATGGTTCGCGCTGCCGGGGGCCGACGATCTGGTCTACGACGACGCCACCTACGCTTCGGAGCTGCGCAACGCCGAGCCCCGGGCCAACCGCCTGGGCAACGGGCAGGGCGGGCTCGGCGCCAAGGGCACCTTCGCGGTGCCGGTGAATCTCGCGCTCCCCAACCAGACCGGCACCGAGGTGGTGAACGTCGAGGCCGAGGTGGAGGATCTCTCGCGCCAGAGCATCGCCGCCGAAGCCAGCGCCATCGTGCATCCGGCGGAGTTCTACCTGGCCATGGCGCGCCCCGCAGACATCTTCCAGACCGCCGGCACCAAGCTCAAGGCCGCGGCGCTCGCCATCGAGCCCAAGGGCCGCCATCGGCCCGCCGTGCGCATGAAGTTCGACCTCATCAAGCGCAGCTACCACACCGTGGTCGAGGCGGGCGACGAGGACGCGCACTACGACTCGCGCCCGGTAGACGCCATCGTGGCCAGCTGCGAGGTGGTGAGCGCCGAGAGCGCCGCCGGGTGCGAGCTCCCGCTCAGCGACGCCGGATACTTCATCGTACGCGCCAGCGCCCAGGACGGACGGAAGAACCCGGTGGCGGCCAGCTATAGCGTGTATGTTACACAGGAGCAGTCGAGCTTCGCCTGGCCGGTCACTGACCGCGCCAAGCTCGATCTCGTGACCGACAAGAAGACCTACGAGCTCGGACAGACCGCGCGCATTCTCGTAAAGTCACCGTTTCGCGAGGCGGAAGCCTTGGTGACCGTGGAGCGCGCCGGCGTGTACCGGCAGTTCCGCACCAAGGTCAGCGGGTCGATGCCCACCGTCGCCATTCCGGTGACCGAGGAGATGCGACCCAACGCCTTCGTATCGGTTCAGCTGGTGCGCGGCCGCACGGCGCCGCCCAAGGCCGCTGGGCCCGACATCACGGGACCGCAGTTCCGCCTGGGCTACGCCGAGATCGTGGTGAACCCCGAGGCGAGGCGGCTGAAGGTGGGCATCACGCCGAGCAAACGCGAGGCGCGACCGGGCGAAGAGCTCGACGTCGACCTCAGCGTGGTCGACCGGGCAGGGAAGGGCACCCTCTCCGAAGTGACCTTCTACGCGGTAGACGAGGGCGTGCTCATGCTCACCGGCTACAAGACCCCGGACCCCTTGCCGCGCTTCACCGCACGGCGATCGCTCGCGGTGGCCGCCTACGACACGCGCGAGGACATGGCGAGCGTCATCAAGCTCACGCCGGGGCCGGGCAGCGACAAGGGTGACGACGGCGGCGGCGGCGGCGGCGACGTGCGATCCGACTTCCGCAGCACGGCGCACTTTTCGTCGGTGCGAACCGATGCCCAGGGCAAGGCGCGGGTGCACTTCAAGCTCCCCGATGGCCTCACCACCTACCGGCTCATGGCCGTGGCCGCAGCCGAGGACGACCGCTTCGGCTTCGCCGAGTCGCAGGTGGTCACCAGCCGACCGCTCATGGCTCGGCCCGCGTTGCCGCGGTTTCTTCGGGCCGGAGACGCGGTGGACGCGGGCATCATCGTCACCAGCAAGGGCCTCGCGGCGCAGACCGTGGACGTGTCGCTCGATGTGGAAGGCCTGGTCCTTCAGGGCGACCCCAAGCAGCGTATCGCGCTACCGGCCAGCGGCAGCGCCGAGGTGCGCTTTCACCTGGCCGCGCCCAAGGTCGGCAAGGCCAAGCTCACCTTCCACGTGCGCGCCCCCGGCGGCGCCGACGACGTGGCGGTGGTGCGCGACGTGAAGGTGCCGCTCTCGCCGGAGGCGGTAGCGCTCTACGGCGAAACCTCCGAAGCGGTTGCCGAGAAGCTGGGCGATCTGCGGGGCATTCGCGGCGACGTGGGCGGCCTCGATCTGCGCCTTGCTTCCACTGCGCTCGTTGGGCTCGACGACGGCGTGGAGCAGCTCGTTGAGTATCCGCACGGGTGCACCGAGCAGCTCACCAGCCGGCTCGTGCCGCTGGTGGCGATGCAGGACCTGGCGGTCGCGTACGGGATCACGCTCTCGGGCGATCGGAACAAGTCGGCGAACGCTGCCATTGCCAAGATCCTCGAGCACCAGCGCCCCGATGGCGGGTTCGGCTACTGGGCCGACTCGACGACGAGCTCGGGCTGGCTTTCGGCCTACGCTCTGTGGGGCCTCTCCATGGCGCAGAGCCACGGACGCGCGGTGCCGCCCGCGGCCGTTCAGAACGCCACCCGCTACGTGCGCGCCTACCTGGCGCGCCCAGCGGCCAAGGGACCGGCCGAGATCTGGGCAGCGGAAGCCGCGTTCATCGTCGACGTGCTGGCCACCGTGGGCACGCCCGACGCTGGATACACCACGCGCCTCCTCGAGAAGAAGAAGGACCTCCCGCTGTTCGCCCGCGCCCTCTTGGCCCACGCCGTCGCCGTGAGCAAGATGAACCCGGAAAGCGCCAAGGGGCTGATGGACGATCTCGAGGCACACCTTCGCATCACGCCCACCGGAGCCACGGTGGTGAGCGACGACGGCGATCGCTACGTAACGCTCCTCGACTCCGACGCGCGCACCACCGCGCTCACCCTCCGCGCGCTGCTCGCCATGGAGAAAAACCATCCACTGGCGTCGCGTATCGCCAAGGGGCTGCTGGCCATGCGCAAGGGTGGGAGCTGGCGCTCGACCCAGGAGACCGCCTGGTCGCTCCTCGCCCTCGACGACTACCGCAAAGCGCAGGAGAGCGCCTCGCCCAGCTTCGACGCTCGGGTGTTCCTGGGCGATCTCCTGGCGCACGAGGCGCCCTTCCGCGGCGGTTCGGTGAAGCCGCAGACGGTCAGCTTCAGTACCCAGAAGCTCCTCGACTCCGGCGCGGCCAACGCCAACTTGGCCTTCCAGGTGCAGGGCTCGGGGCGCCTGTTCTACGAGGCGCGCCTCAAGTACGCGCGCACCGAGCTGCCCACCACGCCCCTCGACCGCGGCTTCTTCGTGCAGAAGACCCTGCGCAGCGTGAAGCCCGAAGACCTGGCGGAGGCCATGAAGACCCAGCCCAGGCTCTCGGCGCGCTTCGCCAACGGAGGCGATCTGGTGTTGGTGGACCTGGTGTTGGTGACGCCCGAGCCGCGGGTGCAGGTGGTCATCGACGATCCGCTCCCGGCCGGCCTGGAGGCGGTGCAGACAGACCTAGCCACCACCGCGCGCTCGCTCGATGTCACCTCCGCCGGCGGCGAAGGCGACGACGACGACGACCGTGGCGCCGACCGCGACGATCGCGCCAACGGACGCGGCTACGGCTTCGCCTGGTACCACCGGGAATTTCACGACGATCGGGTCCTCACCTTCGTGGACCACATGCCGGCGGGGGCGTATCACTATCGCTATCTCGCCCGGGCCACCACCCACGGCAGCTTCGTGACCCCGCCGACACGTGCAGAATGCATGTACGAGCCGGAGACCTTCGGGCGCACCGGCGCTACGACCTTCGAGGTGAAGCCCCGATGAAGGGGCGGCGCCCCTACGCCACGCGGCTCCGGCGCGCCGTCCGAGCGGCTTTGGCCCTGGTACTGGCGCCGGTGCTCGCGCTGCTCGTGGCGGCGGTCTTTACCCCGCTGCCGGCCACCCTGCGCGACGACGGGGGCGCAGCGACGTCGGTGCGCTACCTCGACCGCAACGGACACCTGCTCCGCGAGGTGCGCGCCGACGATGGGACCCGGGCCGCCAATGTGCAGCTGGCCGAGGTGGGGGATCGCGTGGAGCTCGCCATGGTCGCGGCGGAGGATGCGCGCTTCTATCACCACCCCGGCGTAGACCCGCTGGCGGTGGTCCGCGCAGCCGGTGCTTCGCTCGCGCGCCGGCGGGTGGTCTCGGGTGCGTCGACGCTCACCATGCAGCTCGCACGGACGGTGTCGCCGCACCGCCGGAACCTCGTGGGCAAGTTTTTCGAAGCCGCGTTGGCGCTGCGCATCGAGGCGTCGCTCGACAAGCGCGCCATCCTCGAGGCGTACCTCAATCGCGTGGCGTTCGGCCCGCAGTTGCGCGGCGTCGACGCCGCCAGCCGCTACTGGTTCGACAAGCCGCCGCAAGCGCTCTCGTGGGCCGAGGCGGCGACCCTGGCGTCGCTGCCGCGGGGCCCGTCGCTCTACGCAGCCCGGTCGCACCTCGGGGCGCTGCGCGCCCGGCGCGATCGCGTGTTGCGACGCATGGCGGCGGCGGGCGACCTGCCCGAGGACGACCTTCGGCGCGCGCTCGACGAGCCGCTGGCAAGCCCGGCCCGGACCGGCACATTTGGAGCGCCGCACTTCGTCGGCGCGGTGGCGCAGGGGCGTCTGGGTGTCGGCGCCGGGCCGGAGCGGGCGCAGGAGGTGACCACCACCCTCGACGCAGAGCTGCAGCAGGAGGCCGAAGTGGCGACCGCCCGGGTGGTGCGCGAGCTACGCGCCAAGCGGGTGACGGCGGCGAGCGCGGTGGTGCTCGACAACCAGACCGGCGAAATTCTCGCCTACGTGGGCTCGCCCGGCTGGAGCGATGCGAAGGCGCTGGGGCAGAACGATGGCGTGCTCGCGCTGCGACAGCCGGGCTCGACGCTCAAGCCGTTCGTCTACGCCGTCGCCATGGACGGCGGGGCGCCGGGCGGCATGACGCCGGCTACGTTGGTGCCCGACCTGGAGCTGCACCTGCCGGTGGGCGGAGGGGTGTATGCGCCCAACAACTACGACGGCCGCTTTCACGGCCCGGTGCGGCTCCGCGAGGCGCTCGCCAATTCGTACAACGTACCCGCGGTGCGGGTCGCAAGCGACGTGGGTCCGGAGCGCGTGCTCGAGCTGCTGCACGCGGTGGGCATGACCAGCCTGCGCGAAACGCCCGAGACCTACGGACCGGCCATCGCGCTCGGCGACGGCGAGGTGCGGCTCATCGAGCTGGCGCGCGCGTACGCCATCGTTGCCCGCGGGGGTCTTGATGTCGAGGTGCGGGCGGTTCGCGCGGCCACGCTGCGAACGACCCGCGCCGCCTGGACCGCGCCGGCGCCTGCTCCGCCCCGGCAGATTCTTGCTCCTGCGGTGGCCGCGATGCTCACCGACGTCCTGGCGGACCGCCGCGCGCGCACCGCTTCGTTCGGTGAGCGCAATGTCCTCGAGCTCCCCTTCGAGGTGGCGGCCAAGACCGGCACCTCCAAGGGGTACCGCGACAACTGGACGGTAGGCTTCACCCGGGAGACCACCGTCGCGGTATGGGTTGGCAACTTCGACGGCGCGCCCATGGAGGGGGTGAGCGGCATCTCGGGCGCCGGGCCGCTCTTCCGGGCCGTCATGACCGCCGCCATGCGCGGGCGAGCTCCGGCGCCGCTCGTCACCCACGACGAGGAGACGATGGCGCGGGTGCCCATTTGCGCGCTCTCCGGCCAACGCGCGGGGCCCTCGTGCGGCCATGTGGTCGAGGAGTGGCTGCCCAGGGGTCACGAAGTCCATTCATGTACTATGCACGAGTCTATTCGCGTCGACGTACGCAATGGGCTTCGTGCCGGGCCCGCCTGTCCGCCGCAGGTGACGGCCACGCGAGTGTTCGAGGTGTTCCGGGCCCCCTATGGCGAGTGGGCCGCTGCGGTGGGGCGCGCTGACGCGCCGCGCGGGTTCTCGCCGGCATGCCCGGGCGACGGGGCGGCGACCGACGGGAGCGACGCATTGCGCGTGGCATACCCCCACGACGGCGCGCGTTTTCTCCTGGACGCCGAGCGAACAGCTGCGGTCCAGACGCTCCAGGTACGGGCCGACGACGACGTATTCGAAGTGTACGTCGACGGCGCCTTGCGGGGCAAAGCCGAGCGCGGCGTGTTTCGTTTGCCCTTGGCCCGCGGTGCGCACACGCTCCGGCTCGCCGCCGCCGGCAAGCGCGCCAGCGAGCCGGTGCGCTTCACCGTCGACTGACGAGGAGAAGGCTTGGCGATACCGGCGTCGACGTGACCGAGGGGCGGCCGCCGTGAAGGTGCGCTAGCTCGTGAGGCCGCCGCGGCGCCGCGCTTCGAGATACGGGTCGGAGACGCTGAACGTGAGAAGGTCGCGGGCGTCGGGCGTGCGCGCGATCCACGAGTGCCGAGCCTCGCTGTCTTGCGGGAGCGCGTCCTGGCCCAGGCTCCAGGCAATGGCTTCGAGGGCGGCGCCAGGATCGCCGACTGCCAGGAGGGCGGTGCGGTTCGCCCACAGAAGCGCGGCGCCGCCGATGCCGGCGCTGAGGTTCGAGAGGCCGGCGGCGGCTTCGAGCGCGATCACGCCCAGCTGCGGATCGTTCTGTCGCGGTAGCCCCGGCGCCAACCGTCGGCCGGCTTCCGCCACCAGGTTCGCGTTCAGGCCGGGGGCGACCCAGCTGGGGTTGAAGGCCTTGACCCAGGCGCCGATGAGCACCGAGAGCTCTTGCGATGGCGTGCGCACCAGTGCCGAGGCGCGCATGTAGATGAGCTTGAGCGAGCGGACCACCAGGAACGTTCGCGCGAGCTCGCTTGTCGCGCGAAGCAGCGGCTCGCCGATGAGCAGCGTCGGAGGATTGGAAGTGCAGGGGAGACACACCCGGCCGAGGCGAGGCGACATGGCGATCTGAAGGCCGCCCATGCCCATTTGCTGCGACAGCTCGGCGATGGCCTGCGCGACCTTGCCGTATTCGGGCGGCACCGCGGTCGCGCCGAGCGGTCGAAGGTCGAGCGGCGCCGCCACGTCGAGGGCGTCGCCGGTGCGGGCCAGAAGTGCCCGAAAGGCGGGAGAGAGGAGCTCGGGCGCCGAGAGCTCGTCGATGCGCGGGTCGACCGCGCGGGCGCCCATGCCGTCGAGCTTCGAGGGCTGCCCTTCGAAGGCCTGAAGCGAAGCAGCGACCACCCGCGCGCCACCGGCTCGTCCGCGGAGCTCGGCAACGACCGAAAGCGTTTCGAAGAGCGAGGCTGTGAAGCGGCCGGCGGCGATGGCCCGGCGCGCGTCGGCGGCGGCCCGGTCGAGGAGGATGTTCATGGCCGGCGTCTGCTTCTGCCGCGCGTAAAACTCGGCCATGGCCCGAAGCACGAACACCGAAGTCGGGTATTCCTTGCGCGCGCTCTCGAGCACCAGCTCCGCCTTGCGCTGATTGTGGCCCTCGTAGAGGGCACCGAGCTCGACCAAGCGCCGCTCGCGCTCGTGCGGATCGTGCGTGAGCTTCAGGTACCCCTCGAAGGTCTCGATGGCGCGCACCATGTCGTTCTGGGCGCGGTACACGTCGACCAACTTCTTCAGCGTAGGCTCGTCGTCTGGAGCGCGCTTGAGCACCTCGCGCAAGGCGGCCTCGGCGCGGGTCGGGTTGCCAAGGTGCGTGGCGTACACGTCGCCGAGCTTCTCGTAGACGATGCGCTGCTCGTCCTCGGTCGAGAGCAGGCGCGCCAATCGCACCCAGGAGCTCTCGGCGGCCTGGTAGTCGCCCATCGCGTGTTTGATATCGGCGAACGCCGCGAGTGCCGCCGGGTGGTCCGGGTTGGTCTCGAGGGCGCTCTCCAGGGCGCGGGCAGCTGCCGCGTGATCGCCCATCTCGGCCAGGGCACGGCCAAGGTCGACCTGCAGCGACACCCGCTCCGCATCGTCGGCGGCGCGGTCGAGTCGTTGCTCCAGGAGCTGAGCGAGGTCGCCCCGCCGGCCCGCCGCGGTATAGAGCTGTGAAAGGCGCGCGAACACGTCTTCGTGCGAGGGGTCGATGCCGGCGGCCTGCTCCAGCGCCAGCAGCGCGCGATCCTCATCCTCGAGATCGCGCTGCCACATGTTGGCGGCGTCGTACCAGGCCACGATGCGGTGCCCGTCGACGTTGCTGGCCCGCGCCACGTTCTCGCAGGCTTCGGCGGCAGCGCGAACGTCGCCGGCGTTGGCGCGCGCCTCCACCAGGAGGCCCCACGCCACGACGTCGCCCGGATCTTCCTTGGTGGCGTTCTCGAGCGCCTTGCGCGCGTCGTCGGCGCGGCCGAGTCGCGAAGCTGCGTCGGCGCAGCGAAGGAGCAGGGCCGCGCGTTCCATCGGGTTGGCATTGCGGTCTGCCAGCTCGCCCGAGGTCTTCAAAATGGCGCCGTCGTCGCCCGCGAAGCGCGCATGGGCGTTGGCCGCACGCACCGCCCACAGCGAGGGCGTACCCTGGGCCGCGGCCAGCTCTGCCAGCTCCCGCGTCTGTGGCCAGTAGGCGTCGTCGCTTCGTACGCGAAGGCGCGCCGCGAGCGTTGCGTGGGCGATGGTCTCCGGGCCATCGCGGTCCGAGAGGGCGCGTGCCAGCGCCGTAGCCACGGGCTCGAGCTCCTCTTCGCGGCCCTCGCCGATGAGTGCATGTTCCACCACCCGTAGGCTCGGGAGATGGCCCGGGAACTCGTCGAGCACGGTCCGATGCCAGAGAAGGGCGCTCGAGAGATCGTGGCGTCGTGCGTCGAGCTCGGCCAAGCGCTCGTAGGCTTCCAGCCTTCGCTGCGCGTCTTCGCTCTCCTTGGCCACCAAGAGCAGTCGCTCGGCGAGCCCGGCGCTCTCGCCGGTGGCAAGCTCCGCGTCTTCGGCCATGACGCGGCCGAGCGAGACGCCTGCGTTGGCGCATTCTTGTGCAGCCCGCAGCACCGCTGCGTGGTTGCCGCCGCGCGCGTGGTCGTAGGCCGTTTCCAGCAGCAAGATGGCGCGCACCGTCTCTTCTTGGGTCGTCGCGCGCTCCTCGCGCCAACTGGCGCTGTCGTCGCGGGGCTCCGCGGTGGACCCTTCGAGCATGTCGCGCAGTCCGATGTCGGCGGGACGCAGCCGATGCGCCGCTTCGAGATGGGTGCGTGCGCCGTCGTCGTCGCTGGCGAAGAAGAGCGCCTCGCGCACGTGGGCGATGGCCTGCTCCAGGGCGTCGCCCGACACGCTCCGCTGCTCGTCGACCCAGCGCGCAGCGTCCTTGGTGTCGTCGTTCTGCACGGCGAGGCGCTCGCCGATGAAAGCGGCGAGCCCGAGGCGGCCGGCGTCGCTCTGCGCCCGGTGGAGGAGCTCGGCGCGGCCATCTGCAGGCAGGTCGGCAGCGTCGCCGCCCACCAGTGCCTCGATGGCAAGGATGCCGCCCGCCAGGCCATCGGTCTCGGTGGCCGCACGCAGGAGCCGTTGGGGCCGCGTGGAACCCGCGTCGCCGGCGAAGAGCGCGGTCTCGCCCCAGGCTTCCGAGAGGGACGCCTTGCGGTACAGCTCGCGGGCGCCTTCGGGCGCGCCGGTGCCCTCGCTGGCGAAGGCAGTGGCCATGGCGGCGTCGGCGTCGTCGTCCGGCAGAAGCCCAGAGAGGAGCTCGATGGAGCGCGCGTGATCGTCGCGCTGGAGGGCCCGATGGAGCTCGAGCGCGGCAGCGCCGGTTGAACGCTCGGCGCCCCGCACGTCGGCCAGGGCGTCCTCGATCTGCGCGTCGAGCCCTCCTCCGACAATGCGCGCGAGGCGCTGCAAGGGGCTTGCAGTCCGCCGCTCGCGATTCGCGTCTCCGAGCGACCCGAGTGCCGCCCCCAGCGCGTCCGCCTGGGCGTCGCCGTCGAGGACCGCCAGGTCTCCGGGATCGCCGCCCCCGAGCGCGGTGACGATGAGCTTCTCGCGATCGGACAGGGCGTCCGCGTCGCTCATGGCCATGTCGACGAACGAGGGGGTTCGCGTCTCGACGCCGAAAGCCGCAAGCGCGCGAAGCGCATGGGCCTCGCGCCCGACCTTGGCGAGATGGTCGGCCGCCGACGCGCGCGCGCCGTCGTGATGCATCGAGAGCAGCGCCGCGAGCCAGGCGGCGCCGGCGGAAATCTCGCTCAGCGCGCCGAGCTCGGAGATGGCAGCCACCGCCTCGGGGGCTCGCTGGTCGCGGAGCGCTTCTCGGGCCCGCCGCAGCGAGAGCGCCGCGTGCGGCACTTCGCCCAGCGGTACGTCGCCGAAGAGCATCGACAGCGTCGCGTCGGCGGCCGCCAGAGGATCTCCCTCAGCCAAGGCCACCTCCGCCATGCGTGGGCGCAGATCGCGATCGTGACGCAGGGCGAGGAGAAGGACCGTCGCGCGCGGATCGCGACCCACCTTGCTGGCGAGGTTGAGAAACGGCAAGGCGTCTTCGCCCCGCTGCCTGGCGACGTCGGCGGCGAGGAGCATGGCGTGGACGCGGCCTGCGTCGGTGGAGGCGGCCTGCGCCTCGGCGGCGAGCCGCTCGAGGGCGTCGCCGCTTTCGTCTGCCACCGCGTGGCTGCGCGCGAGTCGCAGGGCGGCCTCGAGCTCGGGCGCACGATCGGCTGCCGCTTCCGAAAGCTCACGGGCTCTCGCGCGATCGCCGAGGATGGCATGGAGCTCGCTGGCGTTCATGAGCAGGCGCGCGGCCTGCAGTGCCTCCGCTTGGTTGCCGGCCTCCGCCTCGAGCCACGCGGCGCGGCTTTCGAATTGGGCGCGCGCCTCGTCCGTGAGCCACTCGGAGGCGGGCCGCTCGTCCTCGAACACCACGTCGTCGGCGCTGGCCTGCAGGTCGTTGTGCATCGCCGCCGGCATCGGCAACGGCGGCGGCAAGCTCGAGCGCCGCGGCGCCTCGGGCTCGTTTCCGATGCCCCGCGCGGTGGCGGGCTTCGGTTCCTCGTCAGGCACCACCGACGGCCGCGCCACGGTCACGTCGCCGTCCTGCGCGTCGTCGTCGTCGTCGTCGAGCGGCGCGAGCTGGCGCTCCGAGCGCGCGGTGGGCGCTTCCGGCGCTGCGCCCGCGTCGTCGTCGTCGCTGTCGTCGGAATAAGGCTCTTGGAGCGCCGCGGCGGCGGCCGCACCCACCAGCGAAGGCGGGCTCGTGGGAAACATGCGGCCCAACGTGCGGCTCGACGGCTCGGGGGGAATGGGCTCTTCGGTGGGCTTGTCGAGGAGCGAGTCGATCTCGTTGGTCTCGGGATCGAGGGTGCGCGCGCCGTCGCGCGTGAGGGTCTTCGAGAGCTCGCCTTCGTCCATCTGCGAGGGCGAGCGACTCGCGTGCGGCGCCGCTGCCGGAAGACGCCCCATACGTGCGCTCTCGATGAGCGCGGGGTCGAAGTGCGTGCGCGTTGCCTCGAGCGCATCCATCTCGTAGCTGGGCGCCGAGGGGCGGGGCGCCGCGACCTCGGTGCGGGTGACGCTATCGGGCGCCTTTTCGACGCGCGCCGCGACGCGCGGCACCGAGATGGGCTTCGCGACGGGCATCTTGGCGGTGGAGGGCGGTTGCGCCACGCGGCGCGGCGGAATCGCAGCGGTGGCGACCTCCACTGTGGCGGCATCTGGGCCCTTGGGGTTCACTGGCGGCTCCGGCGGGGGCGCCGAGGTGCGGAGCGCGGGCTCGTCGAAGTTTTCGTCGGAGAAGGCCTTCTTTTCCCACTCGTCGAGCGCGTTGTCCCAGTTGGAGTCCCACTCGAACTCGCCGTCGTTCTTCTTGTCGCTCATGAGTCGGCCTCCAGCCGGAGGCCACGCCGGAGCTCCAGGTACGCGGGCGACAGGCCGAAGCGCAGGAGCGCGTGCGTTCGCACGTCGTGGGCGACGACCTCGGCCACCCGTTCACGCGCGATCGACGAGAGCTCGGCCACCACGGTGGTGGCGTCGCCGCAGGCCACCAGCGACGCCCGCTGGAGCGAGAGCATGGCCGCGACCGACCACCCACGCACGTCTTGGCCGGAGCTCACCAGCTCGCGGCAGATGTCGGGCAGGAGGCCCTTCACCTTGCCGGAGATGGCCTTGCGCAAGAGGCGCTCCACTTCTGCCAGCACCGCCAGCGGCGGCGCGTTTTGCGCAACCTTGGCGATGTTGCAAGCCGCGACGCCGATGGCCGCGATGGTGGCGTCGTCCCGGGTGCGCAGGATCGACGTGCCACGATGAATGGCGAAGAGCTCGCGGCCCAGCCGAGCGCGCGTCTGTGGGTCGAACGGAACGTTGATCGACGGTCCCACCACGATAGCCGGCGTCGCGCCGGGAATGCCCTGAACGCCGAAGGGATCTTTGCCGCCCACGTAGAGCTCGAACTGCGGAATGCCAAAGGCCGCAGCCCAGGCTGCGATTTCGGTGCGGAGCGTGAGGCCCGCCTTGGCGTCCACGCGATCCTTTTTGGTCACACCGACGCTCGCCAGGGTCGGGCCGAAGGCTTCTGCGAGGGTGGGCCCGAGCGTCTGAAAGAGCCGCGCAGCGGGGCCGCCGTCACCGGGCGCGGCGAGGTGTCGAACGAGCGCTTCGGAGAGGGCTGCTTGCGGCGCTCGGGGCGATCGCACGAAGGCATGCCGGAGCGCGGTGTCGGCGCCGTGGTCGCCGAGCGCGGAGGCCACCGAAAGCGCCGCCTGCTCCAGCGGCCGGTCCGACTGCGACGCGGCGATGCGGGCCACGCGCTTCACCAGCACCAGCGCCAGCGGGTCTTCCTGCAGCTTCTGCAGCGTCGCGTCGCGCCCCCGGGCCAGGAGACCCGCGCGTCGACTGGGCTCAATCTCCGCCACCAGGAGAAGGTCCAGCGCATCGCCGTCGGCCGGCGCGTCGCCGAGAATTCTCTCCACCGCGCGCGCCGCGTCTTCCGGTGCGTTCATGCGGTCGCGGTAGATCACCAGCGCCAGCTTGGCAGCCTCCATGCGCCCCGCGGGCTCCGCGCGCTCCTGCATCAAGCTCTCGAGCATGCTCACCGCGATGTCCCAACGCCCAGTGCGGGCTGCAGCGCGTGCCAGGCGTTCGCGCACCGGGAGCGTGGAGAGGCCGGCCTGGTGCAGGCCCATGAGCACGTCGAGCGAGAGGTCGAAGCGGTCGAGCTTGTTCTCATAGAGGTCTACCGCGGTGACGCCCGCGGTGACGCGGTTCTTGGCCGGCGCGCCTTCGACCGTGGAGAGCCGCGCCAGCGCTTCTGCGGCCGGCTCGAACTGCCCGCGACGGATGAGAATCTCGCCCATGAGCGCCAGCGCGCCCACGTGGTCGGGCTCCAGCTCTCGCACCGTGGCGAGCGCCGCCATGGATGCACCGACGTCGCCCTGCTCGCGCAGTGCGCGCGCCCGCTCCCAGAGAAGCTTGGCACGCTCCCGATTGCTTTCGGTCACCGCCAGGCGTCGCTCGACGATGGCCAGGAGCTTTTCGTGGTCCTTGCGCTCGCGCACGCGGCGGAAGAGGCGGTCGAAGGCGGTCAGGCGTCGCGGATCGCGGGCGAAGCTCGCCTCGAGCGCACCTTCGGCGCGGCTCTCGTAGCCGCCACCGATGGAGAACCATGCGCCCGCGGCTTCTTCCCAGAACGCCGCGCCGCGCGTCGGGTCGGCAATCTGCGCGCCCAGCTGCTCGGCGGCGGTGGCGATGGCCTCGCGATCGCCGAGCGCGAGGCCTGCGGCGTGTTGACCTTCCCAGGCCGCGATGTCGCCCGCGTGTGCCGAGGTGACGTAGCGAAATAGCTGGAGCGCGAGCTCTGGCTGCCCCGAGGCCAGCGCCGACCAACCCGCGAGGCCGCAGGTATCGAGCTCTGCGTCCTCGCCGATGGCGTCGCCGATTTCCGAGAGCGCAGCGGCGCGCCGGCGCGGATCGCAGCCGGGAGGCGCGAGGTCGGCGTTCACCAGGCGCGCGGCCTTGGTATTCGAGCCCACCAAGGGCACCGGGTTGTCGTAGTGCACGACGGCGCCCAGGTGCGACGCGCTGGCGCGAACCGTGGCGCGGTCTTCGTCGGCCAGCTCGCCCGCCACTGCGGCGCGGGCCCGGCGTTCGTCGTTGACGTCGCGGATCGTCATCGACGCCGAGAGCCAGCCCAGCGCAGCAGGGAGTCCGCCATTGCCGGCAAGGTACCAGTGGCGGGCGGCTGCCTGCAGCTCCGAAGGCCCATCCTCGCGCGCCAGGCGGACCTTCTCTGCCGCGGCCAGCGACTGCGGCGCGTCGCCGAGATCGCCGAGCAGGCCGAGAGCGGTGCCCACCGCGCGTTGGTCGGAAGCGGCGCGATCGTACACGATGCGGGCGAGGGCGCCGGCGACCGCAAGATCGCCGGTGGCGGTTCCTTCCGCCCGCTCGAGCCACTCCAGGGCGCCGTCGGGATCACCGGCCAGGACCTCGAGCGTGAAGCGTTCCAGGCACAGCGCCGGATCGTCCGGCCGCAGGTCGAGCGCGGCATCGATGGCGGCCCGCTTGGCCTCCGCCGAAGCCGTGGCCTCCGCGCGCTTGGCCCACGGAAGCACGTCGGCGGCGCTGCCGCTCAGGCTTTCCTCGGCGGCCTGGAACGCGAGCGAGCCGCCCCCGTGATCGTCGGCGCGAAAGCGCAGGAAGCCTGCTTCGAGGTGCAGCGCCGCCGCCAGCTTGGGGTCGCTCGAGGCGCCGGCCGCTTGCTCGAGCGCTTCGGCGGCCTGCTCCACGCGGCCGAGCTTGCGCGCGGTTTCGGCGATGAGCAGCTGCACGAAAGCGTCACCGGGTTCGTGCTCGGCGGCCGCGGTGAGCTCCTGGAGTGCGCCCTCGCGATCGCCGCTGGCGACGTGGCTCAAACCGAGGACCAACGTGAGCAGCGGCCTCAGCGGCGCTTCGCCCTCGTCGCGCAGCTTGCGCAGCGCGGCGCCGCGGGCTTCCTTCGCGACGCCCGGTAGGAGCAGCTCCAGCAGCGCCGCGACGCGCGCGCCCTTTCCGGTGGATGCAAGCGCCCCCAGCGCGCCCCGCGCGACCTCTTCTTCGCCGCGGAGCCAGAGCGAGCGCACTACGTCGAAGATGAGCCGGTGGGCCTCCTCGGTGGCGCTGGGGTCTGCCGCCAGCGCCGTGGATGCAGCTTCGAACCACTCGTCGTCGCCGGCGCTCCGGGCCAGGCTCCGGGCCAGCCGTTCGCGCAGGGCGGTGGGCCAACCCGCGGAGCCGAGGACGCGACGGGCCTGGGCGGTGTCGCTTCCGCGGGTGACCCAGAGGTAGGCCGCGAGGGTGAGCGCCCGCGCCCGGGCATCGCCCTCGAGGTGCTCGGCAAAGGCTTCGAGGGCCACCGCAAGGCCGGGGGAGTCGCTCTTGCGCGCCAGGAGCTCGTACTGCAGCGCGCGCGCTGGCACCGATAGGCCATCGGTGGAGATGGCCCAACCGATGGCCTGGAAGGCCACGTCTTCGGCACCGTTTTGCACGGCCTGGCGCGCAAGCCGCAGCGCGAACGACGCGCCCAGCGCGTCTGGGAGGTCGGCCGCAAGGCCCTCCTCGAGCGCCTGCGCGGCGCCGGCTGCGTCGTGGCTTCGTTCGCGCGAGCGGACCCGCGCGCGGTGCAGGAGCCCGCGAACCGCGTCGTCGCCCGCGTCGCCGAGCGAAGCCAGAGCGCGATCGAAGAGCGTGCCGGCCTTCTCGGCTTCCGACGCGGCGTCCCACAATGCTGCGGCGCGGATCCAGGCGTCGGTGGCGTGGGTCACGCTGCGTCGCCAGCGAGGTACGCCCAGCGCGTCGCCCGCTTCTGCGCTGCTCAGCGCCTCGGCGATGAAGTCGCCCTGGCTCTCGAGCGCAGCGGCTCGATGGCGCAGCACCGCATCGCGGTCGGCCACGCGCTCGCTCGTGCATACTTCCTCGAGCGCGACGGCGGAGGCGAAGGATGCGCGTCCGCGGAGAGCGCGCGCCTCGTCAAGCACTCCGATGGCGCCGTCGAGATCTCCGTCCGCAGCCACGAGCCGTGCCACGTCGATGAGCAGGAGTCCCCGCCATTCGTCGCTCTCGGCGAGCTTGGCCCGCGCGTGGAGCGCCTCCAGGCGCTCCGCCGGAACCTCGAGCTTGGCTGCCAAGAGCTCCAGGTACAGCCAGCCGGTGGCGGCGTCCCCGGGGCTCGCATCGGCTTCCGTGGCCTCGCGCGCGGCAGCCCGCGCGCCCTGGCGATCGTCCTGCTGGTCCTCGAGGAGCCCTGCCCGAAGAATCGCTGCCCTCGCGCGCTCTTCGGGCGACACCGCCGCACGCTGCAGGGCGTCGAGAATTTTGGCGGCGTTGCCGAGCGAACGCCGGCGATCGAGGATACGCACCAGGCCCTCGAGCGGCTCCCGAAAGTCGTCGTTCTCGGTGTGGGCCGCCAGGTAGTCGCGCGCGGCGCCCGAGAGATCGCCGGAGCCTTCCTCCAGCTCAGCGATCTCGTACAGCAAGCGCGCACGGCGCTCGCGCTCGTGGGCTTCTGCGACCTCGGTGCGCAGTCGCCCCACGGCAGACGTAACGGACTCCTCCGAAGGGCCCACTTCAACCATCGTCGATTCTTCTTTCGAGCGAGCGGGCATAACCTCGGAGTTCAGGCCAACGTCGCGAGCTTCTCTTTGATCTTGTCCTCGATGGTCCCCTTCATCACGCGGAGCAGGAAGGGCAAGTCGACTTCGACGCGCACCGTGCTGGTGGTCACCGACACGGTGCCCTTGGTGCCCTTGGCAGCGCCGCTCGGGGCGTGGAAGGCGATGTTGTCGCCTTCCCACTTCCACTCGAGGCCGAGCTTCGACTGCATACCCGTGGCGAGCTCTTCGGCGCGCTTCCTGGCTTCTTCCATGGGGAGCGTGTGAGACTTCGAAATGTCGATGGTTGCCATGTTGGCCGGCAGCCTACCACTACTTGACGCCCCGTTGGAACTTCGGAACCCGCCTTTTTTCAGTGGCTTTGGGGCGTGGTCGCCGCCGAGGCCGCACCGCCGCGCTCAGTCGAGTCGCTTGACGATCCAGAAGCCGCGCGGGGTCTCGAACGGCTCGCTGGTGGCGCCGGCGCCCAGACCGAAGAGGATGGTCTCGGAGGGGGCCTCGAGGACGCCGCGCTGCATGCGCCCCATGTCGTCGGCCGAGCCCGAGTCGCCGTGGGTCACTGCCGCGTGGAAATCGGTCTTGGCCTCGTCGGCGAGCTTCTGCGCGAGCTCCTGGGCGGCGGCCTTGGTGCGCGCCTTGTCGCCCGCACCTTGGGCTCCGGCGAACGTCACGAGCACCACGCCGAAACGCACCGATCGCGGGGCACCCACCGGCGCGCCGCCATCGAACCCGAGGGCTCCGAGCGAGGCGTCGTCGAGGCCGGTGAGGGAAGGCAAGGTGAGCCCCGCGTCGCTCGCCGGCTGGGCCTCTGCGGCGCTGGTGGCCGACGCGGGCGCCGCGCTCGCACTTCCGTCGCCAGCATCGAGGCCGGAATCTGGAACGTTGGCCCGGGCGATCGATGGACCGGACTCCACCGTCGCGTACGTGACGTACACCGAAAGGGCCGCGGCCGCGAACGCGCCGGCGGCAAAGACGGCGCGGTTCACTCCTTCGCCTCGGCCTCTTCGGTCGGAACGTCGAGGGTGTCGCGGACGCCCGCCTCTTCCAGAAGCCGCACGGTGGCGGCCGGCGCTTCGCCGCACAGCTCGAGCTGGGTGACGAGCCAGTTGAGGCGCACGATGAGCTCGCGGCGTGCGTCGACGCCTTCGCCCTCCACGAACCCTTCGGCGGAGAGCTTGGCGAACTCGGCCTCGGCCGCGGTGAAGTCTTTGCGGACCTTCACCGGGTCGATGGTGTCGCGCTCCACGAACTCGTCGGTGAGGATGAGCACCTTCTCGCCGTTGGCCTCTGCGAAGCCTGTTCCGACGGCGAAGCGCTTGGTGTCTTGGCCTTTGCGGTAGCTGACGATGCCAGTGCGAAGAGCGGCCAGCAACGGCACGTGGCCGGGCATGACGCCGAACTCGCCGGCGGCGCCGGGGGCGGTGACTTCGTCCACGCTCACGGAGAGGGCGCGGCCCTTCGGCGTAACGATTTCGAGATCGAGCTTTCCTTCGGCCATGGGGCTACTTCTTCGACAGTTCTTGGGCCTTCTGCTTGGCCTCTTCGATATTGCCGACCAAGTAGAAGGCCTGCTCCGGAAGCTCGTCGAGCTTGCCGCTGAGGATCTCCTGGAAGGCCACGATGGTTTCCTTGAGCGGCACGTACTTCCCCACCAGACCGGTGAACTGCGCGGCGACGAAGAACGGCTGCGAGAGGAACCGCTGGATCTTGCGTGCGCGCGCGACGACGAGCTTGTCGTCCTCGCTGAGCTCGTCCATGCCGAGGATGGCGATGATGTCCTGAAGATCCTTGTACTTTTGGAGTGTGCCCTGCACCTGGCGCGCGACGTCGTAGTGCTCCTGCCCGATGATCTGCGGGTCAAGCATGGTCGACGTGGAGTCGAGCGGGTCCACCGCCGGGAAGATGCCGATCGCCGCGATGTCGCGATTGAGCACGGTGGTCGCGTCGAGGTGGGCGAAGGTCGTCGCCGGCGCCGGGTCGGTCAAGTCGTCGGCGGGCACGTACACGGCCTGCACCGAGGTGATGGAACCCTTGTTGGTGGAGGTGATGCGCTCCTGGAGCGCGCCCATCTCCGTCGAAAGCGTGGGCTGGTACCCGACGGCGCTGGGAATGCGGCCGAGCAGCGCCGACACTTCCGAGCCGGCCTGGGTGAAGCGGAAGATGTTGTCGACGAACAGGAGCACGTCCTGGCCTTCTTCGTCGCGGAAGTACTCGGCGACGGTGAGGGCTGAGAGTGCCACGCGGGCGCGGGCTCCCGGGGGCTCGTTCATCTGGCCGAAGATGAGCGCGGTCTTCGAGATGACGGGCGCGCCGCTCTCGAGCTTCGACTCGCTCATTTCCAGGAAGAGGTCGTTGCCTTCGCGGGTGCGCTCGCCGACGCCAGCGAAGCACGACACGCCGCCGTGCGCCTTGGCGACGTTGTTGATGAGCTCCTGGATGAGCACGGTCTTGCCCACGCCGGCGCCGCCGAAGAGGCCGATCTTGCCGCCCTTGCGGTATGGAGCGAGGAGGTCGATGACCTTGATGCCGGTTTCGAAGATCTCGATCTTCGTCGACTGCTCCTGGAACGTGGGCGGGGCCCGGTGAATCGGCGAGGTCTTCTTGGCGTTGACCGGGCCCTTCTCGTCCACCGGCGCGCCGATGACGTTGAGAATGCGGCCGAGGCACTCGGGGCCCACCGGCATGGCGATGGGGGCGCCGGTATCGCGCACGCTCATGCCGCGCACCAGACCGTCGGTGGCGTCCATGGCGATGGCGCGGACGGTGTTCTCGCCGAGGTGCTGCGCGACCTCGAGCGTGAGGTTGTCGGCTTCCGCGGAGATGCTCGGGTTGGTGAGCTTGAGCGCGTTCAGGATTTTGGGGAGCTGCCCTGCGGTGAACTCGACGTCCACGACGGGTCCGATGATTTGCACGATCTTGCCAGCAGGCGAGGACATATCCCTGATCTCCTTTTCAGTCTCTGGGGCCGGCGCTTACCACACGACTTCACCAGGTTTCAATGCTGCGTTTGCGGAAGAATTTGCGCTTGCTCTTCCGGCCGCCCGAAACCGGTTGCCCGGAGCGCGCCCCAATGTCATGGAGCGGGCCATGCTTTCGTCAAGGCTTCCCCTCGTCCTCCTCGGTATCGCCCTGGTTCCGGCCTGTTCGGCGCAATCGAGCACCGTGAGCGGAGCGTCGTCCTCGTCTTCGTCGTCGAGCGGGGCGGCTGTCGATGCGGCCTGGGAAGCGCTGTTCGCGGAGAAGACGTCGCCCCCTTCGGACCTCAAGAGCCTCCCCGGCCTCTGGGTGGGCACCGCCGACAACGCCCCGGTCCGGGTGCGCATCACCGACACCGAAATTCGTTTCGGCATGAAGTGTGGCAACACCGCCTTCGGCATCTCCTTCGACTACCAGTACCGCGTCGGTAGCAGCAGCGGCTCCGCGACGCCGCGGATCATCGTGCCGTCGGGCGCCTCTGCCAGCTACGCAAAGTGCAAGCTCGACGCGCGGGTGGGCGAAGGCGACGCCCGGGTGACCGACGGCCAGGTGAGGTTTACCGTGGTCGCTGTCACCGGAACCTCGGGGTATTCCGGGTCGAGCTACCTCTCGCTGACCAAAGTGGCGGACTGAGTCGCCGTGGCGCGCGTGCTCGTCCCGCTGCCGGACCACGACTTCGACGTGACCGAGGTGGCAGTGCCCTGGAAGCTGTTTCGGGAGGCCGGCCACGACGTGGTGTTCGCGACGGAGAAGGCGGACACCATTCCGGCGTGCGATCCGCTCCTCCTCACCGGGGTCCTGTTCGGTCAGCTCGGTGCGGCGCCGGAGCCGCAGGCGTTCTACCGCGAGATGCTCGCCGATCCCGCCTTCGCGCGCACCGTCGCGTGGGCCGATCTCGACGTTGGGACCTTCGACGCCCTTGTGCTCCCGGGCGGGCACGCGCCGGGAATGCGGCAATACCTCGGGAGCGACGTGCTTCACGCAAAGGTGAAGGCCTTCGCCGACACCGGCAAGCCCTGGGCCGCCATCTGTCACGGCGTCCTGGTGGCGGCGCGCGCCGGGGCGCTCGCGGGGCGCCGCACCACCTGCCTTCCCAAGTACATGGAGCGAAGCGCTTACCTCCTCACGTTCTGGAAGCTCGGCGGCTACTACCGCACCTATCCGGCCTACGTTGAGGACGAGGTGCGCGCGGCGCTGGCCAGGCCCGAAGACTTCGTGCGAGGACCGCGCACCCTCTCGGCCCGCGGCACCCGCGACCACGACGGACCGGCGTTCGTGGTGGAAGACGGCGCGTACATCTCGGCCCGCTGGCCCGGCGACGCGTATCTCTTCGCGCGGAAGCTCCTCGCGCGCCTCTGAGGCCTGTCTGTGAGGCCTGTGCGAGCGGCAAAATTGTCCGGCGCGCCTTGACGAAACACTAAACGCTTGTACCGTGCCGAAGGTGGGCTCCTTCCGCAACAAGCTGGCGCGGCTGCCGATGGTGCCCGGCGCGGCGTCGCCCGCGGAAGCGTCTCCGGGCAAGGAGCGCGCGCAGCTCGACGATCTGCGCGAACGCATGAACGCCATCCTGCAGCGGCCGGTGGACCCCCCTCCGCCGCGGGTTCGGCATGCGCTACCGTTCGCCACTGAAGAAACCTCGGCGGGGCCGGTGCACGTCAAGCGCACCGTCTATGGGTTCTCGCATCGGGTCGGCGTCTGCGAGATCGCGCCGTCCGCAGAGTCGTCGCCCTCGCTCCTGGCCCTCTTGTCGCTCGACCCTTCGCTCGGGCGCTGCGATCCGCGCCATGCCCTCTACTTCGACACCGAGACCACCGGGCTTTCCGGCGGCACCGGCACCGTGGCCTTCCTGCTGGGGCTCGGCTTCTGGGCGCCGGAAGGGTTCGTGGTGGAGCAGTACTTCCTGCCGGAGCTGGGCGGCGAGGCGCCGATTCTGGTGCGCTACCTGGAACGCATGCAGAGTGCATCGATGCTGGTGTCGTTCAACGGCAAGAGCTTCGACGCGCCGCTGCTGCGCACTCGCCTCACCATGGCGCGGCTCGGCGCACCTCCGCCCCTGCCGCACCTCGATCTGCTCCACGTGGCGCGGCGCGTCCACAAGGAGTGGATGCCCGGCGGCGGCGGCGACGGCCCCCGGAGCTTTCGGCTGGGCGCCCTCGAGCGCGACATCCTGGGCCTCGAGCGGGTGGGCGACGTGCCTTCCAGCGAGATCTCCGCCTGTTATCTGCACTTTCTCCGCACCGGCGACGAAGACGTGCTCCGCGCGGTCATTGACCACAACGCCTGGGACGTGGTGTCGATGGCGGCGCTGCTCGCCCTCTACGGCGAGCCGCTGCACCGCACACGAATTCCCGAGCGCGATCTTCCGGGCGTGGCGCACACCCTGCGGCGCGCCGGCTCTTTCGACTCGGCCCTGGAGATTGCCGACCGCGCGGTGGCTCGTGCCGGCACGCCGGACGCGTACTGGGTGCGCGGCGAGATGGCCCGCGCGCGCGGCGATCGCGACCGGGCGCTTGCCGACTTCGAGACTCTCGCGCGCACCGTCGACTCCGAGAAGGTGCGTCTCTCGCTCGCCAAGCTCTACGAGCACCACGTGAAAGACTACGACGCGGCGCTGCGCGTCTCGGTGCAGGGCACCGGCGAAGACCCGGCGCGCCTCGAACGTCGGCGCACGCGCCTCCGGCGCAAGGCCGGGGAGGGGACGCTCATGCTCCCGCTCACCGGCAATCCCAAGCGCGACTGAGCACGCTCAGCCTTCGTCGACCGCCACCGCCACCACGTCGGTCTCGGCGAAGGAAACCTTGGCGCCCTCGGCCAGAAGCTTCTTGGGGAAGAGCCTTGGCTGGTTCGCCAGGGTCCCCTGCAAGCGATCGTCCTGAATGCGTGTAATACGCACCCACATCATCTCCAGCTCGTCGCGCTCCCGCGAGGGGACGGGCACGAAAACCAGCTTGGCGTGCCCGGCCACCTCGAGCTTGGCGGCGCGCCGCATCTTCATGCCCTGGAGCGCCGCGTGGGTGTCGCGGGGCACCAGCGCGTAGCCCCGCTTGCGGTCAGATTTGCGGGTCGCCACGTTGCGCTTCGCCGCGGCCTCGTAGCAGCGCGCGCACACCACGTGAACGTTCATGCGCGCGAGCACCGCCTCCGCCGCCTTGGTCTCGTCGTTCTTCTGGTGCGGCTCGTAGGCGATGGCGCACGCGGTGCAAACGGTGTCGCCGATGCCCTTCTTTGCCTTGGCAGCCTCGTAGGTGAGGTAGCTGCCGTGCACGAAGTGCTCGCAGGCAAAGCCCACCTCGTCCTTGGCGAGAGCGCGTTCACACAGCTGGCAGTGGTGGGGGCGGGCGGTCGACATCGCGCCAGCCTAATATGTATGCGCCTGCCTTCGCACACGTTTTGCGCGGGGCGCGGCCTCGGCTACGCGGAGCTCCTGGCGTTCTATCCGGGGGGTGGGACGGCTCGCGTCTTCGCGCCCCTGAATGCGCCGCGCCCGCGGCTACGGACATGCCCCCGCTGTTGTGATAAATCCGCCGCATGTCCGAGTCGCCCGAGCGCTACGAGCCCTCCGAGATTGAACCCAAGTGGCAGCAATACTGGGAGGAGCGACAGACCTTCGCCACCCGTCGCCGCCCCGGCGCGCCCAAGGCCTACCTTCTCGACATGTTCCCGTACCCCTCCGGCTCGGGGCTCCACGTGGGCCACCCGGAGGGCTACACCGCCACCGACATCATGGCCCGCTTCCGGCGCATGCAGGGTTTCGACGTGCTGCACCCCATGGGCTGGGACGCCTTCGGCCTGCCCGCCGAGCAGTACGCCATCCAGACCGGCACCCACCCGCGCGCGACCACCCTCGCCAACATCGCCACCTTCCGCCGGCAGCTCAAGATGCTGGGCTTTAGCTACGACTGGAGCCGCGAGGTCGACACCACCGATCCCGGTTACGTGAAGTGGACGCAGTGGATCTTCCTGCAGCTCTTTCACCGCGGCCTGGCCTATCAGGACAAGATCCCCGTCAACTGGTGCGCCGCCCTGGGCACGGTGCTCGCCAACGAAGAGGTGGTCGACGGCCGCAGCGAGCGTGGCAACTACCCGGTGGAACGGCTGCCGCTGCGCCAGTGGATGCTGCGCATCACCGCCTACGCCGACCGCCTGGCCGACGATCTCGAGGGCCTCGACTGGCCCGAGACCATCGACAAGCAGCGGCATTGGATCGGCAAGAGTGAGGGCGCGGAGATCGACTTCCCGGTGGTCTCCGGCGATGGCGCGATCAAGGTGTTCACCACCCGGCCCGACACGCTCGCCGGCGCCACCTACGTCGTCGTGGCGCCCGAGCATCCGCTGGCGGTGAGCCTGGCCACGCCTGCACAGAAAGACGCCGTGATGGCGTACGCCGCCGCCGCCAAGAACAAGAGCGATCGCGATCGCTCCGACGCGAGCAAGAAGAAGACCGGCGTCGACACCGGCAGCTTCGCCAAGAACCCGCTCAACGGCGACGCGCTGCCCATCTGGGTGGCAGACTACGTCATCGGCACCTACGGCACCGGCGCCGTCATGGCGGTGCCGGCCCACGACGAGCGCGATCACGCCTTCGCCAAGACCTACGGCCTGCCCATCGTGCAAGTGGTGGCGCGGGCCAACGGGGCCGCGCTCGACGTCCAGAAGGAGGCCTTCGTGGACGACGGCGTTGCCATAGCGTGCCGCGCCGACCTGCCAATCGCCGACGGAACGCCCACCGCCGCCGTGAAGAAGCTGGTGGTGGACTACCTGAAGGAGAAGGGGCAGGGCAGCGCGCGCGTCACCTATCGCCTCCGCGACTGGGTCTTCTCGCGCCAGCGCTACTGGGGCGAGCCCATCCCCGTGTACTTTCCGGTAGACTGCGATGGCGACCCCCGGGCAGAAGGTGCATCCTACACGGTTCACTACGAGCAGCCGATCGCCGTCGAGGAATCGGAGCTCCCGCTGCGCCTGCCCGATCTGGAAGACTTCCGCCCCGGCGAAGACCCTGCGGGCCCGCTGGCGCGCGCCAAGGACTGGCGCTTCTTCCAGAAGGAGGGCCGTTGGTACGCCCGCGAGACCAACACCATGCCGCAGTGGGCCGGCTCCTGCTGGTACTACCTGCGCTTCCTCGACCCGCACAACGACCAGGCGCCCTTCAGCCCCGAGGCGTACGCGAGCTGGATGCCGGTAGACCTCTACGTGGGCGGCTCCGAGCACGCGGTGCTCCACCTCCTCTACGCGCGTTTCTGGCACAAGGTCCTGTTCGACGTGGGCGTGGTGAAGGACAAGGAGCCCTTCAAGAAGCTCGTACACCAGGGAATGATCCTGGGCATGGCCTATCGCTACTACGAGGGCCCTGCAGGCACGTTCCACCCGGGCGACGCCAAGGTGGAGAAGACCGAAAAGGACCTGACCCTGAACGGCGTCTCGGTGGAAGAGCGCTGGATCGGCGGCGCCGAAGCGGTGGCCGCGCAGGTGGAAGTGGTCGACGGCGTGGCTCGCCACACCCAGCACGGCGTGCTTTTGGCGCACGTCACCGAGAAGATGAGCAAGGCACGAGGCAACGTCATCAACCCCGACGAGGTGGTGAAGAGCCACGGCGCCGACTCGCTGCGCCTCTACGAGATGTTCATGGGGCCGCTCGAAGCCACCAAGCCTTGGCAGACCAACGGCGTCGAGGGCGTGCGCCGATTTCTCGATCGAGTGTTTGCAGTCTGCACGGGCGTCGTCTCGGACGAGGCCGCCGACTACCCGCTGGAGGCCCAGCGCGCGGTGCACAAGACCATCGCCAAGGTCACCGGCGACATCGAGGGCATGCGCTTCAACACCGCCGTCAGCGCCATGATGATCCTCTCCAAGGAGCTGCAAGCGCTCCCCAAGGTGCCGCGGCCGGCCGCCAAGGCGCTCACCCTGCTGCTCGCGCCGTTCGCGCCGCACCTGGCCGAAGAGCTCTGGCAGCGGCTCGGCGCTGCCGACAGGCGCTCCGAAGGCGAGAGCCTGACCTACGAGCCCTGGCCCACGTTCGACGTCGCGCTCACGGTCGACGCCACCGCCGAGATCGGCGTCCAGGTGAACGGCAAGCTGCGCGGCACCATGCAGATCGCCAAGGACGCGACCGAGGCTGTCGCCAAGGACATGGCCTTCGCCGACCCCAAGGTGCAGGCGTTCATCACCGGCAAGACCATCAAGAAGATCGTCTACGTGCCGGGCAAGATCTTCAACGTGATCGTCCAGTGAAGGTGGCGGGCCTGCGCGGCGTCCTTTTGGCGCTCTCGCTGGCCGGCTGCGGCTACGCAGCGGTGCATGGCGCGAAACGCGATGTGGCGCCACTTCCGGTGGTGCTGGTGGAGTCGCAGGTTTCCGACGCGCTCCTGGGCGAGGAGCTGCGCGCGGGCGTGCGCGACGCGCTGGCGCGAGAGGGGTTGCTCGGCGCCGGCACCGGCTACCCGCGCGTCGAGGTGGAAATCCTCCGCGTCGATCGCGCGCCCATCGGCATCGCCGCGCACGGCGATCTCCCGCAGGCGCGAGGGTTCGCGGTCATCGTCACCGGCCGCGCCTGGATCGCCACCGCCAAGGGCGCCTACCTGGAGGACACCGGCGACGTGCGGGCAGAAACGCCGCGAGGCGCCTCGGGTGGAGGCGCCTCAGAGATTGTGCAAGACGTGGATGCGTCGCGTTCGGCCGCGCGGCGCCTTGGGCGCATCCTCGGGCGCCGCCTCTTGGGGGAGCCGGCGCCCAGCGAGGAAGGGCTGGGCGAGCCGTAGGAGGCGGCGTTCTTGGCCGAAGAATCACGTGGCGCACGAAAAACACCAGCCTCCGAGGAGACTGGTGTCTTTGGCGCCGCCGCCCGCTCAGCAGGAGCCGAACCTCAGTTCGCGCAGGTCGACGCGCACTTGGTGGTGAGGCAGGTGATCATCGTGTCGTACATCGCCACGCCGCTGGGGAACGCGTCGCGCGCGTCCTTCTCGCACGTGGCGTCGCCCTTGCAGTCGAAGACCGACTGGTTCAACTTCGCGCAGTCGGAGGTGTTCGCAGCCGGCGCGCCGAAGCAGCCGGTGACCTCGGGGCAGCAGCTGCTCTGCGAGCAAACGTTGCATGCGGGGTCGCCGAAGTCGACGTTGCTGCCGCAGGCGGTGGAGCCGTCGGTGGTCACCGCGCCGTCGCCGGTGGCCGCATCGTTGGTGCCGCCGTCGCGGGTGCCAGAGTCCACGCGACCGCCGTCCACGTCGGTGATGGGACCGCTCGTGGTGGTGAGGGTACACGCGGCCAGGACCGCAGCCAGTGCACCAAGAGCCGTAAGAGCAAGCGCGCCGTTTTTCATCCGTTCCTCCAGGGTAGAGAGATAGACGGACGAGCAGGCCCGGACATTCAAATGGGCCTCCGACGAAACCAAGAAACCTAAGTGATTTCTTTGCCTTTGCGAGCTCGGAAGGCGACGACGATGGCGCCGAAGGCCCACAGATACCAGAGCTTATCGCCGATGAGCTCGTACACCGTGGTGCTCCGCAGGTAGTGCACGGTGGCGTCGGCGGTGGCGGCCTCGAAGGTTTTCGTTTGGGCGATGGTTCGGCCCACCGGATCGATGATCGCGGAGACGCCGCTGTTGGTGCTGCGCACCAAGTAGCGCCGGTGCTCGATGGCGCGGAACTTTGCCAGCGCCAGGTGCTCCCACGGCTCGGTGCTGTCGCCGAACCAGGCGTCGTTGGTGATGTTCACCAAAAGCTCGGGATCGCCCACGCGCACCGCGTCGTTGGTGAAGCCCGGAAGAATGTCTTCGTAGCAGATGAGCGCGGTGACGTTGTGCTTCTGGCCGCCGGTCTCCACCACCAGCGGCTTCACGTCGGTGCCCGAGGTGAACTTGCCGCTGTTGGGCGACCACTTGTAGAGGATGGGGAAGGTGTCGCCGAGCGGAAGGTACTCGCCGAACATGAGCAGGTAGTGCTTGTCGTAGCGGCTCTGCACCTCGCCCTTGGCGTCGGCAGCGAGCGCCACGTTGTACCAGCGCTCCCGATCGGGATCGACGCGGAAGAGCACGCCGCCGAAGATGGACGGGATCCCCAGCGAGCCGGCGACGCGGTCGCGCATGAAGTTGTTGGTGATCTCTTCGGGCACCGCGAAGGTGACCGACGACTCGCTCCACACCACGAGCTCGACGCCCTTTTGTTTCAGCTCGGCGGTGAGGCGCTTGTGGCGACGGAGGCCCTCGTTGGGGTCTTCGCGCTTCTGCATGAGCCCCAGGTTGCCCTGCACCACGCCCACGTGAAGCGCCGGCGCCGCGGCCACCCGGGCATCGGTCTGGTAGATGCGCAGCAGGCCGTAGAGCACCGACGCCAGGGTGAACCCGAAGCCGCCTTGAAGCACCCGCTTGTGCGGGCCGCGTTGCTCGAGCTTGGCGATGAGCCACTCGGCGATGGCGGCGTTGAACGCCAGGAGGACCAGGCCGATGAGCACCGGTCCGCCGAGATCGGCCACCTGCGTGAACATCGGAACTTGGTGCACCGATGCGCCGAAGTACCAAGGAAACAGCACCGGGTAGACCAGCTCGCCGGCCACGAAGGCGCCGGCGAATACCAGGTAACGATAGGGGCCCATGCCCCAGCCGCGGGCCCGCGCGCGACCGTAGAGCCAGCCGGTGAGCGCCAGGCGCCCGCCCTGAAAGGCGCACACGATGATGGTGAAAACCAAGCACAGCGCGGTGGGGAATCCGCTGAACGTCTTGAGCATGGTCAAGAGCCAGTAGAAGCCGCCCAGGTTCATCGCCGTGCCGCAGATGAGCCCGAGCTGGGCGGCCTTCTTCGGCGTCTGCCCCTCGAGCGCGACGAGCAACGGCACGATGGCCACGAAAGCCAGTGGCCACACGTCGAAGCCTGCGAAGCCGAGAAAGTAGAGCGTCCCGGAAAGCGCCGCCAGGAGCCGCGGCCTTAGATCGCCGGTGAAGAGCGTGGGACCGATGGCCAGCACCCGCTTCGCCGACGAGACGGCTCCGCTCAAGGCCCGGCCTTGACGATCTCGAGGAGCTCCACGTCGAAGTAGAGCGTGGCGTTGGGGCCGATCTTCGGGGGCGCGCCGCGCTCACCGTAGGCGAGGGGGCCCGGGATGGTGAGCTTGCGCTTGCCGCCGACCTTCATGCCGGGGATGCCCTGATCCCAGCCCTTGATGACCTGCCCGCGACCCACCGGGAACGCGAACGGCTCGTTGCGATCCTTCGACGAGTCGAACTTGGTGCCGTCCTTCAGGGTGCCTGTATAGTGCACCTTCACCGTGTCGCCAGCCTTGGCCTCGGCGCCCTTGCCCACCTGGACGTCTTTGATACCCAGCGTGGGATCGGGCTTGGTGGGCGCGACCGGCGCGGCGCTGACGGCGGGCGCCGGCGGGTCGGCCGAGGGCTTGGGCTGCGCGGCGGCAGTTGCCGTGGCCGCGAGGGCCGTCTCGACCGGCGGCGGATCGTAGGGCGCCGTGAAGGTGGAACACGCCACGAGCGCGAGGGTGGGCAGGGAAAGCGATGCAAAAAAGACGGATCTCATGGGCAGCGCTTCCGAACAGTAGTCGCCCTAGGGTAGAAAGGGAAGGGTTGTCACGGAAGCGACCTGGCCCTCGGTCACGAAGAAAACCACCTATAAATGCCGCGCATCCTTCACATCGAGGACGATCCGAGAAATCGGCTCCTCGTACGCAAGCTCCTCGCCGCCGACGGGTACGAAGTCGTCGACGCTGCCGATGGCCTCGAAGGGGTGCGCATGGCCATCGCCCAGCGACCCGACCTGGTGCTGGTCGACCTGAACCTGCCAGGCCTCGACGGCTACGAGGTCACGCTGCGTCTCCGCAGCGAAGCGGCGCTTCGGGGCGTGCCCATCGTGGCCATCACCGCCGAGGGCGATCGCGACACCAGCCTCGCGGTCGGGTGCGACGGCTTTCTTCAGAAGCCCATCGATGCCCGGCAGTTCGCCAGCCAGGTGGCGCAGTACTTGGGTGGCCACCGGGAGCGCATGCACTCCACCGTGGAAGAGCAGGCCGACCGCCTGCAGCGTCAAGGCGGCCGCATCGTGGCGCGCCTCGAGCAGAAGGTGGCGGAGCTCTCGGCGGCCAACGAGCGCCTCCGAGAAGTGGAGCGCCTTCGCACCGAGTTTTACCGGAATATCTCCCACGAGTTGGCGACGCCGCTCACCCCCATCGTGGGCTACCTGCGCATGCTGCTGGATCAAGACCTCGGTCCCACCTCGATGCCCCAGCAGAAGGCCATGCGCGCCATGGACGACTGCGTGCGCCGTCTGCGCTCGACCCTCGACAACCTGGTCGACGTCACCGGCCTCGAGACCGGGCGCATGAAGTTCTACCACCGGGACTACGACTTTCTCGACCTGGTGCGCCGCTCGCTCGCCGGCTACGCCGACCGCCTGGCGGAGCGCAAGCAGACGCTCCTGGAGGAGCTGCCGAAGGGTCCGCTCCCGGCCTTCGGCGACTCCGACCGGCTCGGCCGCGCCATCTCGCAGCTCCTCGACAACGCCAGCAAGTTCGTGCCCGAGGGCAGCATCGTGGGCATCTCGGTGCGGGTGCAAGAGTCGGCCTACGAGGTCATCGTGGCCGACAACGGCGCCGGCGTCGCCAAGGAACGCCACGAGCGCATTTTCGAGCCGTTCTTCCAGGTCGACGGCTCGGCCACCCGGGCGGTGGGCGGCGTGGGTGTGGGGCTCGCCATCTCGCGGCGGGTGGCCCGCGGTCACGGGGGCGACGTGAAGCTCCTCGAAGGCGCGAGCATCGAGGGCATGTACCTGGCGGGCGCGGTATTCTCGCTCACGGTGCAGAAGCGGGCGCCCATGGCCCTGCCCGACGCGTGATCTACCTCGACTGGAACGCGACCACACCGCCTCTGGACGCGGTGGTGGAGGCCATGGCCGAGGTGGCCAAACGGGCTTGGGGCAACCCGTCGAGCGTGCATCGTCACGGCGGCATCGCCCGCGCCGAAGTGGAGGCGTCGCGGGCCGCGGTGGCGGAGCTGGCCGGCGTCGACGTGCGCGACGTAGTGCTCACTTCGGGCGGCACCGAGGCCAACAACATGGCGCTCCGCAGCGTCGCGCAGCGCGGTTCGGGCCCGTTGCCTCGCATCGTCTCCAGTCGCATCGAGCACCCTTCGGTGCAGAATACACTCGACGCGCTGGCCCGAGAGGGACTGGCCGAGGCGCGCTTTCTCCGGGTGACTGAGGAGGGAACCATCGACCTGGCGGACCTGGAGCGCGCGCTCGGCGAGGGCGATGCGGCACTGGTTTCGGTGCAGGCCGCGAACCACGAGACCGGTGTGCTCCAGCCGGTGGGCGAGGTGCTGCGGCTTTGCCGCGCTCGCGAGGTGCGCGTTCACGTGGACGCGGTGCAGGTGTTCGGCAAGCACCCAGACCTGTGGCTCGAGGCCGACTACCGAAGCCTCGCGGCCCACAAATTCCGTGGCCCCAAGGGCATCGGCGCCCTCGTCACGCGCCCCTTCGCCAAGCTCGGCGCGCTGCTCTCGGGGGGCGCCCAGGAGCGCGGGCTTCGGCCGGGCACCGTCGACCCGGTGGCGGCCGCGGGCCTGCGGGTGGCGGCCGAAGGGGCCCGAGCACGCACGGCTCGCTATCCGGCGCTGGCCGCGCTGCGCGACGCGTTCGAGAGTGATGTATGCAGTATGCATTCAAAAGTTCTCGTCGCTGGCGCCGGCGCGGCGCGGCTTGCGCACGTCACCAACCTGGTCTTCCCTGGACTCCGCGCGCCGGAGGTGGTGGCGGCGCTCGACCTCGAAGGCGTGAGCGTCTCTGCCGGGGCGGCGTGCAGCGCTGGTACCGTAGACCCTTCGCCGGTCATCGGTGCCATGCTGGGGGCGTCGCTCGCCGGCTCCGCCGTTCGGGTCTCCTTCGGGCCAGAAACCCCGGAAGCCGAGCTCGACCAGGCGCGCGAAGCCTTCCGTCGCGTGCTCTCGCGCTTCTACGTGTGAATAGCCGAAGCCTCCGGGCCGTCGTACCGAGTGCGCACTCTCGGCTCCACCGGCCGGCGTCTCTTATGCTCCGCTCTGCTTCGTTCTCCATCGCCGCGCTCTTGTGCGTTTCGCTGCCAGCCTTCGGCCAGGTGCCGCAACCGAGCGGGCCGCCGCCGTCCATCACCGCCGAGCACACTGCGCAGGTCCGCGCCGAGCTCGAGCGCGCCGCGCGGCAGCAGAACGAGGGCCGCCTCTACGCCGAGGAGCAGCAAAAGCTCGAAGCCGCTCGCTACCAGGCGTGGGTCGAGCGAGGGCGCGCCCAAAAGCCGTCGCCCTTCGCGCTCGAGGACGACATGCACGGCGTCGACGCTGCGGCGTACCTCGCTTCGTTTGGGGGGCGGGGCACCGCGGGCGCCTTCGGCATGCGCCTCGCCGGCCACGTGTCGCTCGGGGAGTGGCTCGGCCTCGAGGCGCGCATCGCCATCGCCTCCGAGGTGTTCGATCAGCGGCAATTCGTCACCACCGGCGGGCTCCTTGGGGTTCGCGCCGAGACCACCATGAGCCGGCGCGGCTGGGCGTACGCGTCGCTCGGCGGCGGCGTCGAACGCGCATTGTCGGGTGGCGCAGCGGTACCCGACGCGACGGTGCTCACCCAGGTCACGCTGGGCGCCCTGGTGTGCGTGGTGCCCATCGATCGTGGGTGCGGGGGTTTTGCCGTCGAGCTCATGGCCGGTTTGCGGGTACCCGTCGGCGGCGACGACCATGCGCTTCGCCTTCCGCGTGGGTACGTGGGCGGCGGCCTCGGCGTGGGGTTCTTGTTTTGAGCCGCGCGGCCACGCTCTCGCTCTCGCTGGGGCTCGCGCTCTTCGCCGCCGCGGGCGAAGCACGGGCGCAGAACTGCCTCCCCGGTACACCGGTATGCGTGGGGCCCGACGGCAAGGTCACCGTGACGCCGCCGAAGGTGCAGGTCGACGGACAGACCCAAGCGCAAGCCCAGGCGCAGGCGCAAGCCCAGGCGCAAGCGCAAGCCCAGGCGCAGTTTCAGGCGTGGCGCGTGCAGTGGGACGCGTATCTCGACTGGCGCCTCAAGCTCAAGGCGCAGATCGATCTCGAGATGGACGCCCGCATCCGCGGCGAGGCCCGCGCGCGGCTGGCGGCGACGCCCGATCCCTACGCCACGCGGCCGTTGGTGATCCCGGGCCCGAGCGCGACCGACGGCGGCTCCTTCCCGCGCATGCACCTGGGGCTCCTGGGCTTCTGCGTCGGTCAGTGGGTGGGGCCGGGCGCGCCCTACTACCTCGGCTATTGCCCTTCGATCCGCTACCGGGTCGGAGCCCTTGGCCTCTCGCTCGACCCCGCGGTGCTCTCGGTGACCGAGGCCGGACGCGGCATGGGACTGGTGGGCGTGCGTCCGGGCGCAACCTATGCGCTGTGGGAGGGAGGCGGCGAGCTCGCCGGCGCGGAGCTCTACCTGCGCGCAGGGCTCGATGGGTACGTGCCCTTCGGCGAGCTGGTGACGCCCGACGTGTTCCTCGGCGGTCACGCTGGCCTTGGCGTGCAGTTGGGGGCAGACCCGTTCACCATCGGCTTCGAGGTGCGCGGCACCGCCCGCGGCGGCGTCGGCAGCTCATCGAGCCGCGACGCCTTCGCGTCGTCGATGGCGCAATTTCGACTGGGCACCGAAGGACGCATGTACTTTGCAGTCGAATTCTGAGACGAATTCGGCGCGCGATCGCGTTTCCCTCGTTTCCGCCGTTGCCAGGAGGCCGCTGGGGCGGCACATTCGAGCCATGCGCTACCTGTTCTCCGTCGCCGTCGTGGTCCTCGTTGCCTGCGTATCCGAGGACCGCGGCCCGGTGGGCGGAACCGGCTCGCTCGACGCCGGCTCCAGTGGCTCGTCCGGAGGCTCCAGTGGTTCGTCCGGCGTTGACAGCAGCTCCAGCGGCTCGTCCAGCGGTTCCAGCGGCTTCGACAGCGGGATTCGCTGCGGATCGCTCCCCGCCTCGGCGGTTCTTCGGCTCGCGGCCAGCTCGCTCCCCGGCGCCGACGGCGACGCCGTGCGCACCTGGACGTCGGCCAGCCTCCCCGGGCACCCGCCGATCACCGCCGCCTGCGCCGGCGCCACGTTGCGCAAGTCTGGCAGCAAGACCTCGCTCGGCTTCGCCGGCGACGGAGGGTGCGAGCTCGCCGATGGTGCCGGCACCCGCGTCGCCGAGGAGGACTTTGCGGTCTTCGTGGTGGCCGAGCCGCTTCGCGGGCCCACCTCGGGCACCTACGACACGCTCCTCTCCAAGGCCGATGGAACCCGCGGCTTGGTGTTGGGCGCGCCGTTCCTGCTGGACGCCACCTCGCCCATCCCCGCGGGCGTCGAGCTAGGCTTCGGGGTGAAGAACGTCGGTCGCTCGCTGCCGCTCGACACCACCACCCACGTATTCGCGGCGAGCCGCATCGGCGCCAAGCTCTCGCTCTTCATCGACGGCGCTGGGGCGGGGACCAACGTCGCGGCGGCCGGCAACGACGACGTACCCACCGCGCTGGTGGTGGGCAACACGCCGGGACGCGGCGAGCACGGCTTCCAGGGCCGCATCTATGACGTCGTGGTGCTCCGCACGCAGACCGAAGCCGACGTGGCGGCGGTCGACGCGTGCCTGGTGCAGGCCTACCGGCCCTGAGGCGCCAGTCCCGAGGCTTGCTGCGGCGAGGCGGTCTGCGCGCCGTCGACCTGGAACGGGATCCACAGGGCGCGCACGTAGGCATCGGCGCCGCGGCGGGTATACCCGGCCAGGCCGAAGAGCACGTTCCAGAAGTAGCCTTCCGGCTCGCGCCCGTACGAAAAGAGCGGCAGCACGTGGAAGCTCCAGTCGGTGCCGCCGCGTACACGTCGTTCCATGTAGAGCGTATTGCCGGCCACCTGGGTGACCGAGCCGGTGTCGTAGCTGGCGAAGCGCCACAGCAGCGGGAAGGCGATGGTGGCCCGGCTGGTGGCGCTCTTGAAGTCCCAGTAAATAGGCGCCACCACCGAGTGCGACGATTGCTCGCTGCGGCCGAAGTAGAGGAGCGGGTGCAGGTCGGTCTCGTACCCCTTGGTGTCGCGCGAGACGACGAGCGTGGGGAAGACCCAGGTGGTGCGCGACTGCCCGTAGCTCCGCGAGTGCGCGAACAGCGGCGTTGCGAGCGTGTAACCCTTGGGGCTGTCGGAGTTGAAGAAGAACGGGAACACCGAGGTCCAGTGCAGCCCCGTGTCCTTGTCGGCGTAGTCCATGAACAGCGGCGCCACCGGCCCGGCGGCGATGAAGCGCGTGGCCCCGCGGCGGGTGCTGGCCATGGAGAACAGCGGCGTGATCATGGTGTCGGCGGTCTTGGTGACGCGCCGCAAGTAGCCCGGCAGCACGAAGAGCGATTGCGCTTCGCTCCTTCCGTAGTGGAAGAGCGGGAAGAGTGTGGTGTGGCTCTCGCGCTTGCCGCCGCTCTCGGGCTTGCCTTCGATATGGAAGAACAGCGGCGCCACGTCGAAGATGTTCCGCTTCGGCGTCGACTCGGAGATGACCGGTCCCACCAGCGTGAAGCTGGTGCCCTCGAGCTCCCGCTCGCGATGGTAGTAGAGGAGCGGCGGGATGAGCGTGTAGGTCTTGCGCGCGCCGTCGGTGCTGCCGTTGTCGCCGTGGAAGAAGAAGGGCGCCACGCCCCAGTCGACGTCGCTGCCGGTGCGGTCGCGGAAGTAGGGCCCCACCAGCGTAAAGGCGCCGGCCGGGTTCCAGTGCGACGAGGTGAGCAGTAGCGGCATGTGGAAGTAGCCGCCGTTCTTACGGGCCCCCTCGAACACCAGCGGGGCCACCCAGTTGTCGTGCTCGCCAGGCGCCTCGCGGTGCGCCACCGGCCCCAGCACCAAAACGTGATTTTCGCGATCGCGGACCCGCCACGCCAGCGGGAACACGATGTCGGCGTCGGTCTTGGGCGAGCGCCGGCGGTAGTAGAAGAGCCCGTAGAGGCCCTCGTGGTCCTCCTGCGCAGTCCCCAAACCGCGTGTATGGTCCAGGTAAAACGGGGGCAGCAGCTTGAGCCGGTAGTCGCCGCGGGTCTCTTCGTAGACCGGGAAGTACTTGCGCGTGACGTCGCCCTGGGCGCCGAAGGGCCGGTCTTCGGCGTCACTTCCGATGCGGGCCTTCACCGCGTCGGGCACCGCCAGCGGGTTCTCCGGCGCTTCCGCCGCGGGCTCCGCACGTGGCTTTGGGGGCGGCGGATCTTCGTCGCCACCCGCAGTGGCGGTGGTGGCGGCGGCGGCGGCGGCGGCTGGGTCGCCCGCTTTGGCAGCCGGGGCGCCCGGCGGAGCGTTGCCGTCGGCCGCGGCGACCGAAGGCACGAGCATGGCTCCCGCCGGCGCGACGAGGGTCGATACGAGCAGGAGCCAGCGTCTCATGGGGAACCCTTCACGGTGCGAAGCAAGGCAAGATCTCGAACGATGTCTTCGGGCGTCGCCTCGCGCTGGGCGTGGGCGGTCAGGTCTTTCAAAGCGTAGAGCCCGCTCTCGAGCTCGCGATCGCCGATGATGACGGCGTGCGCGGCCCCCAGAGCACTGGCGCGCCGAAGCAAGCTCTTGGCGCCTCCGCCCCGAAGGTCGGCCTCGGTGCGCACGCCCGCCGCGCGGAGCGCCTTGGCCAGGCGGAGCGAGGCCAGTCGCACGCCGTCGCCGTCGCCGAGTGGCGCCACGAAGGCGTCGACCACCGAGGTATCGGCCACCGCACCGGAGGCGATGAGCAGGCGTTCGAGGCCGGCGCCGAACCCGAAGGCCGGCACCTTGGGGCCGCCCATCTCTTCGACCATGCGATCGTAGCGCCCGCCACCGGCCACCGTGTCGCCCGCGCCCAGCAGCTCCTTGGCCGCCTTGATCTCGAAGAGCGTGCGCGAGTAATAGTCGAGGCCGCGAACCAGGCGCGGCTCTACGCGATAAGGTGTGCCCAACGCGTCCAGGGCCCGCCTGAGATCGTCAAAGTGCTTGCGGTCGTCGGGCGTAAGGTGCACATCTAAACCGGGTGCATTCTGCACGCACTCGATGTCGGTGGGCGCCTTGGAGTCGAGGATGCGCAGCGGGTTCTTTTCCAGCCGTCGCTGCGAGTCTTCGCTCAGCTTGTCTTTGAGCGGCGTCAGATACTCGACCAGGGCCGCGCGGTAGGCGGCCCGCGCCTCTTCGCTGCCGATGGAGTTGATGATCACTTCGGCCCCGGGAATGCCCAGGCCTCCAATGAACCCGTAGAGAAGGTCGATGATCTCGGCGTCGATGGCCGGACCCGCGTCGCCGAACACCTCAGCGCCGAGCTGGGAGAACTGCCGGTAGCGTCCCTTGGCCGGCCGCTCGCCGCGGAACATCGGACCGAGGTAGTACCACTTGGTCACCGGCTCCTGGTTGTGAACCTTGTGCTCCACGTAGGCTCGCGCGGCGCCGGCGGTGCCTTCGGGCCGCAGCGTCAGGCTCTCCTTGTGGTGGGCGAACGAGTACATCTCTTTCTCGACCACGTCGGTGCCTTCGCCGATGGCCGACGAGAAGAGCGCGGTGGTCTCCAGAAAAGGCGTACGGACCTCTCGGAAGCCATGCAGATGCATCGTTTCGCGGAAGGCCTTCTCGACCAGGTGCCAGCGCCCGACTTCGTCGGGGAGCACGTCGTTCATGCCCTTGGGCGCGCGGAGATCCGCCATGGGCGCTGCTTATCGCGGTTTGCGGCTGAAATCGCAAGCGATTCCGAAATGGCGACCGTTTCCGACGCGGGCTCAGGCGGGGGCGCATCCCAAGGGCTTATCGGAGGTCTCTCATGAAGAAGATTGCACTCGTGCTCACGTTCCTTTCGCTCGTCGCCTGTGGCGGCGAAACTCCCGCGCCCGTCACCCCGGCCGGCGGGCCCACCGACACCGCGGGCACCATGGAGAAGAAGGACATCGTCGACACCGCGGTCGCCGCCGGCAACTTCAAGACCCTTGCCAAGGCGCTCACCGAGGCAGGGCTCATCGACACGCTCAAGGGCCCCGGCCCGTTCACGGTGTTCGCCCCCACCGACGAAGCCTTCGCCAAGCTCCCGCCGGGAACGGTCGAGGGCCTCCTCAAGGATAAAGAGAAGCTCAAGGCAGTGCTCACGTACCACGTCGTCTCGGGCAAGGTCATGGCTGCCGACGTCTCCAAGATGTCGAGCGCGAAGACCGTGCAGGGCGCCGACGTGGCCGTGAAGGTTAGCGGCGGCAACGTCACCATCAACGACGCAAAGGTGATCAAGGCCGACATCGAGGCCAAGAACGGCGTCATTCACGTGGTCGACACGGTCCTTCTTCCGCCCGCCAAGTGACCCTCGAGCAAGGCGGGCACTGTCCGCTTTGCTTGCGCTCCTGGCAAGGCCGCGGTAATTCGCGCTGGTGCGCGTAGCGGCCCTGGATCTAGGCGAAGCGCGGGTCGGTGTGGCCCTCGCCGACGAGCTATCCATGTATGCGCATCCGCGCGGCTTCATTCCCGCGAAGCCGCGCGACGCATTCCTTGCCCGCTTGAAGGAGCTGGTGGCGAGCGAGGGCATCACCCACTGGGTGGTGGGTCTGCCGCTCGACATGCGCGGGGGCGAAGGCGACGCGGCCCGCAAGGTGCGCCTGCTCGCGCAGAACATCGCCGATGCCACGGGCTGCGAGATTGAGCTGTGGGACGAACGCCTCTCCACGGTGCAGGCCAAAAGGCACCTCGACGCCAGCGACATGAAGAAGCGCAACAAGCGCGCGCACATTGACGAGGCGTCGGCGGTGGTGATCCTCCAGGCATTCCTCGACCGCCCGGCGCGCGTCCCGAGGCGCCGATGAGCGCCAAGAAGCCCAAGCCAAAGCTCGACTCGAAGCGCGCCCGGCCGGCCGGCGGCTCGCGCAAGGGCCTGTGGGCGATGGGCATCGTGCTGCTCCTCGGGCTCCTGGGCGGTGCGGTGTTTTTTGGAACCTATGGCCGCGGCGCGCTGCCCGGCTCCGGCGATCTGCGGGCGGTGCAGCTGGCGGGCGATGAGCACGACCTCGAAAAGCTGCAGACCGCAGGCATCGTCCCGGACTCCGCGCTCTTCCGCCTTTGGGCCAAGATCACCGGGGTGAAGGCCAAGGCGGGCTGGCACTGGCTCCCGGGTAACCTGACCCCGGCGGAGCTCGCGGCGCGTCTGGAGCGTCGCGGCCAAAAGCAGCGGGTGACCTTCCCGGAGGGTTGGAACCGCTTCGACATGGGCAAGCGCCTGGAGACCAGCGGCGTGTGCACCAAGGCCGAGTTTCTCGCCGCAACCCAGGACAAGGCGCTCCTCGGAGAGCTCCGCATCGACGGCGAGAGCGCCGAGGGCTATCTCTTTCCTGCCACCTACGAGCTGGCGGCCGACGCCGAGCCCGCCGAAGTGGTGCGCCGCCTGAAGAGCGAGTTCGACAAACGCCTCGCCGCAGTCGAGATGCAGACCGGCGGCGGGCGCCTCGATCTGATTCATTCGCTCTCCTGGGGCACCAAGGAGATCGTCACGCTCGCGTCGATGATCGAGAAGGAGGCGGCGGTGGACGAGGATCGCCCGCTCATCGCCAGCGTCTTCTTGAACCGCCTGCGCGACGTAGCGTTCACCAAGAAGATCCTCCAGTGCGATCCCACCGCCGGCTACGGGTGCACGCTCGCGCTGGAAACGCGCGGCCCGGTGCCCGCCGGGTGTGCGCGCTTCACCGGCAAGATCACCCACGAGGTGAACGTCGATCCGACCAACCTCTACAGCACCTACACGCACGAGGGGTTGCCGCCCGGCCCCATCGCCAATCCCGGGGTGAAGAGCCTTACCGCGGTGCTCGCCCCGGCCAACACCCGGTTTCTCTACTTCGTCGCCAAGGGCGGCGGCCGCCACGCCTTCTCCGAGACCTACGAAGCGCACCACGCCGCGGTCAAAGGGCAGCCGCCCTGACCCTCCGAAGCGCGGCACGCCGCACTGCAGCAAAAGTCGCTTTGCGCGCCATGCTTGCGCCGGTTAAATCGCCGTCGCGCTTGGGGATTTGCATCGAAGGGCCAATACTTCCGTCTAAAGTACAGGCCGTCGAAGGCTTCTCTCTGCCCGAGGTATGAAATGAAATTCGTTCGATTCCTTCTCGTAATGGTCGCCACCATGGCACTCGCGCTCTCGGCATTCGCGCTCGAGCCGGGCAAAGATGGTTTTTATCATACCGGTAGCGGGGTTCGGACCAAGTCCGTGGCCTTCGTGAACGTGAAGGTCTACGCCATCCGCCACGACATCAAGTGCCAGGTTCCGAAGTCGAAGCAGGCCGTCATCGACGCCGACTGCGACAAGCGCTTCTCGTGGCGCATGCTCCGCGACGTCGATCAGGAGAAGATCGCCAACGCGCTCCGCGAGGCCTTCAAGCTCAACGGCTACGGCGACGGCGGCAAGATCGACGCCTTCGTGGCGGCCTTCAAGAGCGAGCTCAAGGAAGGCAACGGCGTCTCGATTAGCTACTCCGCCGAGAAGAAGTCCACCAGCATCTGGGTTCAGGGCGGCGGCAGCGCCACCGTCGCAGGCGCCGACTTCATGAAGGCCGTCTGGAGCATCTGGTTCGGCAAGATCGACCAGTCCTCCTTGTCGGACGCGCTCATCTCCAATCTCTGAGACGCTCGTTTCCGGCGACTTTCGCCCCCGCGGCTCCTCGAGCACGCGGGGGTCGTTCATTTAAGAGACGGGGGTTTAGGGCCGATACCTTCGGGGTGCCTTCGCCTCGATCTCGGTCTCACCCCAAAACCCTTCGTCTCTTGCGTTGGCGCTCTCCGCCGCCGGGCAGTCGTCCGGGAAAGTGATGGGTGCTCTACAGCCGCGCGCCGAGGAGGACGACGCCCGTGAATCCCAGACCGGTGCCGGCGCCCGATTTGGCGTAGATGGGGTCGGACTTGAGGGGGTCGACGGCGCCGGGTGGGGCGGCCACGGCGTCGCGGGAGACGGTGATGGTGTCGACCGAAAAGAGCCCGCCCACCGAGAAGGCGCCCAGGCGGAGGTTCGCGCCGAAGCCGAGGCTGGCCTGAAAGCCACGGAGGCTGACGTCGCCGGCCGAGCCAGAGACCGCGGGAGCCACCGCCGAGGTGTCGAAGTTGGAAAACCAGGCGGGGCCGAACGCGCCCTCGATGAAGATGTCGCCCACCAGTGAATGGACGGGGGTGACCCGCACCAGGCCGCCCAGGTACGTGAACGTGTAGGGAGAGAGAGGCGCCAGGCGCGCGCGGGCGCCGATGCCGATGGGGCCGAGCGTCAGCCCGAGGTTTGCGCCGAGCAGCAGGCCCGTCTCCGAGGTCTTCTGGATGCCCAGATCGCGGCTGTAGAAGGCCTTGACGTTCTGGTAGGTGGAGCCGATCTCGGCGTCGGCGAAGAAGCCCGGACGCAGCTGGGCCGAGGCGGCGGTGGCGAGGGACGATGCAAGGAGGAAAGCGGAAAGCGCGGCCAATGGTCGCATTCCGGTAGGACGTGCGAGCACGCACCGTGATTCACTCGCGCCGCGCTTTGCGCGCCGCGGGTATATGCCCCCCCGCCGACGCGTCGCCTACTCGTGGATGCCGCCGGGAACCTTGTTGCGACCCTCGCGCACCCGCGCATTCCAGGTATCGGCGGGGCCGCCCGGAACCTCTTGCATGGTGATGCAGCCAGACACCGGGCACACCAGCTGGCAAAGGTTGCAACCTACACATTCTGGCTCGTCGACCCACGGCACCCGGGGCCCGGCGATCTTGCCGATGGGGAAGGGCGCCGGAGGCGTGGCCTTGCCATGGGCGTGGGCGTGGGGCGGCCGCGCTTTGTCTTCGTTGCCGGTGAAGATGCATTGGTGCGCGCCGTCGTGGCAGGCGGTCACGCAGAGCTGGCAGCCGATGCATTTGTCGGCGTCGATCTTGGCGATCAGCTTGTGGCCGAGGTCGAGATCGCCCCACTCCTGGTAGTTGCCCACGGCCTTGCCGCGCAGCTCGTTCACGCTCTTCATGCCCTTCTCGTCGAGGAAGTTCGACAGGCCGTCGATCATGTCTTCCACGATGCGGTAGCCGTAGTGCATGACCGCGGTGCACACCTGCACGCTGGTGCTGCCGAGGGCGATGAACTCTGCGGCGTCGCGCCAGTTCGAGATGCCGCCAATGCCCGAGATGGGGATCTTGATGCCCTCCTCGCGGGCCAGCGCCGCCAGGAGATGCAGCGCGATGGGCTTCACCGCCGGGCCGCAGTAGCCGCCGTTGGTGGAGGTGTTGCCCACGCGCGGAAGCGGCACCATGCGTTCGAGGTCGACACCGACGATGCTCTTGATGGTGTTGATGAGCGAGATGCCGTCGCCGCCGCCGGCCACCGCTGCCAGGCCGGCCTCGACGATGTCGCCGGTGTTGGGGGTGAGCTTCACCAGCACCGGGGTCTTGGCGAACTCCTTGGTCCAGGCGGTGATCTCGGCGAGGAGCTTGGGCTCCTGGCCCACCGAAGACCCCATGCCGCGCTCGCACATGCCGTGGGGGCAGCCGAAGTTGAGCTCGAGGCCGTCGGCGCCGGCGTCCTCGCACTTCTGAATGAGCACGCGCCAGTCTTCCTTGGTCTCGGTCATCAGTGACGCGATGATGACGTGCTTCGGGTAGCGCCGCTTCACCTCGCGGATCTCCCGCAGGTTCACCTCGAGCGGGCGATCGGTGATGAGCTCGATGTTGTTGAGGCCCATCATCTTGTAGGTGCCGAGATCGACCGCGCCGAAGCGGCTGGTAACGTTGACGACGGGATCGCCCAGCGTCTTCCACACCGCGCCGCCCCAGCCAGCGTCGAAGGCGCGCATGATCTGCTCGCCGGTGTTGGTGGGCGGCGCCGAGGCCAGCCAGAACGGGTTGGGGCTCTTAATGCCGCCGAAATCGATGGAAAGGTCTGCCATGTTCAAAAGCCCCAAGCTGCGAGGAGGGTGCGCGCGGCGTTCCTGCCGTCGGCCACCGCGTTGACCACTTCTTTGCCCCCGTTCACACAATCGCCGCCGGTGAAGACCTTGGCGTTGCCGGTACGGCCGGTCGCAGCGTCGGCTTTCAGGCATCCGCGTGCATCGACCTCGACGCCGGGAAATTCGCTGGCCAACGCCCGCAGCTTCGACTGGCCGATGGCGATGGCGGCGAGGTCGCAGGGGATCTCGTACTCGGTGCCGGCGACGTTCTTGCCGCCCTCGGTGCGCGCCACGCGAATGGCGGTGAGCGCACCCTGCGCGCTTCGCACGAAGCCCACCGGCTGCGCCGCTTCCACGAGCTGCACGCCTTCGACGCGCGCGCCCTCCATCTCGTGGGCGTAGCCACTCATCTCCTTGGCGGAGCGCCGGTACACCATGGTGACCGACTCGGCGCCCAGCAGCGCGCACTCGCGAGCCACGTCGATGGCGGTGTTGCCGCCGCCCACCACCACCACGCGGCCGAGCTTCTCGCCCTGCTTCTTGTGCAGCTTCATCTCTGCGATCCAGGCGGTGGCTCCCACCACGCCAGGGCCGTCCTCGCCGGGCACGCCCAGCTTGGTGTCCTCGCCCAGGCCCACGCCGATGAAGACGGCGTCGTAGGCATCGAGGAGCTTTTGACCGGTGAGGTGATCCTTGCCCACCTCGACGCCGGTCTCGATTTTCACGCCCAAGCTCTCCACCCACGCAACCTCGTGCAGCGCATCTTCGGCGTGGAGCTTGTACGGAGCGATGCCGGTCGTATTGAGGCCGCCCGGGACGGCGCGCTTCTCGAGGATGATGGCTTCGACGCCTTCGAGCGCCAGGTAGCCGGCGCAGGCGAGGGAGGCCGGGCCGGCCCCGATGAGCGCCACCTTCTTGTCCTTGCGCGCCTTCGGGGTAAAGAGCGCCTTCTCGCCTTCGGCGGTGGCCTTCTCGGTGGCGTAGCGCTGCAGGCGTCCGATGGGAATCGGATCACGCCCCCACCCGGTGTACACGCAGTCGCCCACGCACAGCTCTTCGACCGGGCACACCCGGGAGCACGAGTAGCCCAGCAGGTTCTGGTCGAAGATGGTCTTGGCGCTGCCGCGCACGTTGCCCGAGGCGATCTTCTTGATGAAGGTCGGGATGTCGATCTCGGTGGGGCAGGCCTTGATGCAGGGGGCATCTGCACAATACAGGCATCGCTCGGCCTCGGCGCGGGCCTCCGATTCGCTGAAGGTGGGCTTCTTGTCGAGGAGAGCGTTTTCGAGTCGGTCTTGGGGGAGGGCCATTCCGGGTTCCTGTTTCACGAGGCAAAGGTGGCGAGGGCGTCGCCGAGGATGCGAAGCGCTTCGTCGATGTCGACCTTCTTCACGTTGAGGGCCGGCGAGATGCGGGTGACGTTGTTGTGAAGGCCGCCGCGTCCGATGAGCAGGCCGCGCTTTTTGGTCTCTTCGAAGAGCTTGGTGACCTTCTCGGGCGCCGGCGTGCGATCGCCTTCGGTCTCGTCGGCCACGAACTCCATGGCCTGCATCAGACCCTTGCCGCGCACCTCGCCGATCGACTTGGGGAAGCGCTTTTGCAGGGCCTCCAGGCCCTCGCGCAGGTGCTTGCCCATCACCGCCGCGTTCTCCACCAGGTGCTCTTCTTCAATGGTCTCGAGCACCGCCAGAGCCGCCACGTTGGAGAGCGGGTTGCCGCCGAAGGTGGAGATGTTGCCGCCCTTCCAGCTGTCGGCGATGGCTGCGGTGGCGAGCACGCCGCCCAGCGGCAGGCCGTTGGCGATGCCCTTGGCCATGGTCATGATGTCGGGCTCCACGCCGTGGTGCTCGATGCCCCACATCTTGCCGCCGGTGCGGCCGAAGCCGGTCTGCACCTCGTCGGCGATGAACACGCCGCCGTACTTGCGGATGATCTCGACCGCCACCTTGAAGTAGCCCTCCGGCGCGTCGATGAAGCCGCCCACGCCCTGAATGGGCTCCGCCAAGAAGCCGGCGATCTGCCCGGTGGTGGTGGTCTGGATGAGCTCCTCGATGTCTTGCGCGCACTTCACGTCGCAGCTCGGGTAGGTGAGGCCCATCGGGCAGCGGTAGCAGTAAGGGCTCGGCGCGTGCTTGATTGCCGCGATCTGCGTGGGCACGGAGCGGTACTTGGCGTGCGCGGTGAGCGACTGCGCGAGCATCGATCGACCGGAGTAGCCGTGGCGGAGGGCGATGATCTCCTGGCGGCCGGTGGCGATCTGCGCGAGCGCCACCGCCGTCTCGTCGGCCTCGGTGCCGCTGGCCACGAAGAACGCCTTTTCGAGCTTGCCGGGCGCGACCTTCACCAGCTTCTCGGCCAGCTCCACGATGCTGGCGGTGGGGTAGAGCGTGGAGACGTGGCCCAGGCGATCGATCTGCGCCTTCAGCGCGGCGTTGACCTTGGGGTGGGCCTGGCCCAGCGAGACCGTGAGGATGCCGCCGAAGAAGTCGAGGTACTTCTTGCCGTCGACGTCGGTGAGGCGCGAGCCTTCGCCCTGGTCGAGGCACACGCTCTCGGCGTAGTAGTTGGCCACGCTCGGAAACAGGTACTTCGCGTGCTTTTCGCGAATCTCTCGGCTCTTGTCGCTCATGGTTGCTCTCGGGTTGCGAAGGGGAACAAAACGCGAAAGGTACCGGTGTGCGTGAGCACCGGTACCTGGGCGAACCTACGGAGGGGCGAAGCGCTGGACTGCGTGCGTGACGAAACCGTGGTCTCAGGAGCCTCGCGTATGGACGTCGCCTCCGGCATTTCGAAGGCGACAAGTCTTTCCACACCCCACAGAAGAATCAAGGACTCCGTGGGATTTCCAACCGTTCAACGGTTGTGACGCAGGAAGCGAGCGCGTACGGCGCGCCGCGTCGAAAGCGGCCACACCGCGAAGCGATAGCGCGTGTTCGAGACCAGGCCATTGCGGCCCTGAAGCCACGAAGCCACCTGCCGGCGAAGCGAGGCCTTCATGCGGCAGCCGGTCCACACCGCGTGAATGTGCGGCGCTTCACGGCTCGGCCAGCCGTCGTGACCCGGCTGGCGGTACCATCCCGCAAAGCCCACCTTGCCGAGGTTCAGGATCAGCGTGCGAATGCTGCGGGTGGAGAGACCGCGGACGCTGATGTCTACCGCCGCACCGTAGGCGCGCCCATTGACGAAGCCGTCGCGCGCGTGGGTGCCTGCCGAAGCCGGCGCGTTGCCGATGGTCTGCACGATGCGCGAAGCGGGAACCTTGAGCGAGCGCAGCGCGTCGGAGGCGCCCGGATGGAGGCCGGCCTTGAGCAGCGGCTTCTTCGCTGCGAGGGCGTCCTGGGTATCGACCACCGCATCTTCCGCGTCGACCCCCTCGGTGCTCTCGCCCAGGGGTAGCCCGGCGGCCAGGTCGACGCCATCTTCCACGAGATCGGCGTCGGTCGGTTCGTCGGTCTCGGTCAGGTCGGGAACGTCTTCCACGTTGGCCGGCTCGACGAAGGCCTCGTGCTCTTCCTGCGCGTCATCGAGCATCGGCGCGGCGGCATCGGAGCAGGCCAGAAACATGGGAACGATCACCAGACCAAGGAAGGGATTCCATCGCATGGATCCGCCGTTTGCACGGCCAGTGCCAGAGCAAAGTGCCGCGAAATCGTGGGACTTCGTGAGCCCTCGCGCGATCGCGCGCCGGCGCGCTCGCGGTCATTGGCGCACCCACCGCGGCCGGTCGCGGTACGAAGCGGTGAGGGCAAGGGCCCGCAGGCGCGTGTACACTGCAACCAAGGACAAAATGCGCGAAGCGCGCGGCCGGGGGTCGCGCGCTTCGTCGGGAGGGGAGCTGCCGAAGTGGGCTCAGTTCGCTTTGCCGGTGGCGATCTGCCACGACTTGCGATCGCTCACGCCCTTCCACCACTTGGCCACCGCCGGGTGGGCCTCGATGATGTCGCCATTCTTGCAGGCGTACAGGTACTCGATGTACGGCATGTAACAAATGTCGGCGAGGGTGAACTCGCTGCCGGCGATGAACGGGGTCTTTTGGAGCTGCGTCTCCATCACCGCCAGAGTCGTCTCGAGACCCTTGCGACCCTCTTCGATCTTGGCGGTGTTCACCGGCAGGCCGCGCATCGGCTCGAGGAGCGCGCCGTAGATGATCTTCATGGCGTGAGGGGTGAAGTTTGCCGACTCCACGCTGATCCACTGCTCCACCGTGGCGGCGGCCTTGGGGTCGGCGGGAACGAGCCGCGCGCCCGGGAGCTGCTGGTCGACGTAGCGGCAGATGGCGCGAGACTCGAAGAGCGCGAAGCCGTTGTCGTCGAGCGTTGGCACCTGGCCGAAGGGCTGCCGGGAGAGATGCGGCTCCGCCTTGTGCTCGCCGTCGAGCTGCACCGTGACGAACTCGGGCTGCACGCCCTTCTCTGCGAACACGGTCAGGACCTTGCGTGTACACGTGCTCATCGGGTTGCCGTAAATCTTCATCGTGACCTCCAGAATTTGAGCGCGGAGTGTTCCACGTCGCAGCCTTCTCGGAAAGGGCCAACGCGCGTCAGGCGTGCCGCGTCATTCGGTTGCCGTATCGACGGGCCGGCCGGGACGGCACTCCGGGTACATGAGCCACATCAGGCCCAGGTACACCCCCGCGGCGCCGAAAAGGCCGACAAACCACGCGTAGTCGTACACGACGCGGAAGGTCTTCACGAAGGCGCCGACCCAGGCGAGCGCGCAGCCCACCCCCGTGGCGCCCACCGCGATGAAGTTGGTGCCCAAGGCGGAGTTGTACCCGTAGCGGCCCTTGCGCTTGTAGAGGTCGGGCACGAACAAGAAGCCGCGCCGCAGCACCCAGTAGTCGGCGATGAGCACACCCGCGATGGCGCCCAGGCCGCCCGAGTAGCCCACCAGCCAGGTGAAGATGTAGCCGCTGGGGTCGGCCAGGAGCTTCCACGGCTTCATGAAGATGGCGATGACGCCGGTGATGAGGCCGCCGGTGCGGAACGAGATGTACTTGGGCGCGATGTTGGCAAAGTCGTTGGCCGGCGACACCACGTTGGCGGCGATGTTCACGCCGATGGTCGCCACCACCACGGTGAACATGGCGATGGCCACGATGATGCGCGACTTGAAGCGGCCCACCAGCTGCACCGGATCCCAGATGGGCTCGCCGTAGATCTCGCTGGAGGCGCTGGTGATGAGCACGCCCATGGCGGAAAACAACGTCATGGTGGTGGGGAGCGCGAGCACTTGCCCACGCGTCTGCTCCTTCTGCGAGCGGCCATAGCGGGTAAAATCCGGCATGTTGAGCGAGAGCGTGGCCCAGAAGCCGATCATCGCGGTCACGCTGGGTACGAACACCGGCCAGAATGTGTCGAAGGTGGGGAACTTGCCGGGGTCGGTCATGAGCTTGCCCAGACCCTTGGCGCGGACCACCGCCCACACCACCAGCAGCGCCGTCATCACAAGAACGTACGGCGCGGCCCAGTTCTCCACTTTCCGCAGCAGCTCCATGCCCCGGTAGACGATGAGAATGTTGATGCCCCAGAAGAGCGCGAAGCTGAGCCACTCGGTGGGCAAGTGGCCAAACACCGGCGGTCCCAGCAGCGTGGGCCAGGCGGGAAACAGTGAGCCGAAGAACGTGTGCAACGCCTCGCCGCCGATCCAGCAGTTGATGCCGAACCAGCCGCACGCCACCAGGGCGCGCATGAGCGCCGGCACGTTGGCACCGAAGACGCCGTAGGAGGCGCGCGCGAAAACCGGGAAGGGGATGCCGTAGCGGGTGCCGGGATGCGAGTTGAGGAGGATGGGCACCAGCACGATGCAGTTGCCCACCAGGATGGTGACGAGCGCTTGCCACCAGTTCATGCCGGTGCCGATGAGCCCCGACGCCAGCATGTAGGTGGGAATGCAGTGCGCCATGGAGACCCACAGCGCGGCGTAGCTGTAGGTCGTCCAGGTGCGCTTGCTGGCCGGGGTGGGGGCCAGGTCTTCGCTGTAGAGTGCACCATCGCGGGCCGGCGCTTCGTCTTGGCGGCCGGGAAGGCGGTAGGGGGCTGCAGGTTCCGCCATACGTGCTACCGCCGCTTTCGGAACATCGACGCGAACGAGAGCCAGGCCCAGCGAATGCGGGTGCCCACGCGATCGAGGCCCACCTTGAGGGCGCCCCGCTGCGAGGCGTTGCGCCGCGCCAGGTGCGTGGGCCGCGCCGAGGGATGCACGCCGAACAGCGAGTAGAGGTCGATGAGATCTTGCACCAGCTCACTGGCGCCGCGGGTCTCGAGATCGTGCGCCTGGCAGTAGCTATCGGGCTTGTTGCGAATCATGCACTTCGCAACGATCAGCAGCACGTTGGGGTCGATGAGCTCGCCGTTGCCGTCGAGGTAGTGCTTGTACGAGAAGAAGCGATCGGCCGGCGCCACCTCGGTGCCGTCTTGCTTGGGCGCGCGCAGCGAGTTGATGACGCTGTACTCGTGCCGCAGATAGGCGTCGATGGTGTTGTTCTCGTCGGCCCGCTCGTACTCCACGAACTTGTGGAAGGCGTCGTACAGGGTCTTGGGGTTGGCGTAGGCCCCGGAGATCAAATAGTAGAGCAGTGCGCCCAGTGAGTAGATGTCGGCGGGGCGCCCCACGCTCTTTTGGATGCGGGCCCGGACGTTGGTCTCGGTGACGTCGCGGTACGGCCGGCCCAGCACCAGTCGCTTGCGCGTGCGGTCCGCGTAGAGAATCGGATACTGCTCGCCGCGGTTGAAGAGCGAGAACGAGTCGTTCTTCGCGATCTGGATATAGAAGTCTTCGAAGTACTCCACCTCGGGAACGCCTTGCTGCACGTTCACCAGGAGCTCGATGATGTTGGTCTCTTGCTCGGGGCTCTGGAAGAAGAGGGTACCGGGCACGGCATTGCGCATTTGCGTCATGCCGAAGTTCACCTCGTCGTCGTGGAGCTTGGCCACGTTGAAGTCGGCGAGGCGCACCTGCAGCGTGGAGCCACGGAGGTTCGGGTCCGGCAAGCCGATGAGAATGTTCGCCGGCTTGATGTCGCGGTGGCACACGTTCTTGCTCAGGTGCGCGTGCTCCACCGCGGAGGCGATGGGGATCATGTAGTCGAGCACGCGGAACACGCGCTCGGTCATCGACGCCGCCAGCAGATCGTCTTTGTGGTGCTTGTTGCGCGAGCCCTTCAATCGCTCTTCGAGCGACATCTCCATCCGCTCGAGGATCATGAACTCCGGGTCCACCTTGTCGCGGATGATCGCCGGGATGAAGGCTGGGTCCTCGCCCTCGCCGGAGGCGAAGAGCTGCACGATGTTCGGGTGCCCCTGCACGCGCTCGAGGAGCTCTTTTTCCATCTGGAAGCGCATGAGGTCTTCTTCGCTCACGCCCTTCTGGACGATCTTGATGACCACCTCGCGGCGGAAGTTGGTCTTCGACTCGAGCCACTGCTCTTCGCCCAGGTAGGCCTTGGCAAAGCGCCCGGATCCGAGCTCCACCGGAAGGCCACGGGCGTCGAGGGCGAAGGAGTACACGTGGGTGCGCCGCACGTGGGCCAGCGCCGAGTGCGCCCGCGCGAGGTTGTCGGTGCGTACGGCGAGGCTCGCGCCGCCCAGGTTCGCGCCGTGCATCGGCTGCGGCGCGTGCGATGGCTGTTGCTGTTGATGCTGCTGTTGATGCTGCGGCGGCGGGTGCGAAGGCGCGCCGTGCATCGGCTGCGGCGCGTGCGATGGCTGCTGCTGCTGCTGTTGATGCTGCGGCGGCGGCGCGTGCGAGGGCTGCGGTTGTTGCGGCTGCTGCTGCGCCGCGGGAAAGCCGCTGCTGTACGGCGCGGCGGAGGGCGGGGCGCTGACGTGTGGTGCGGGGACAGGGGCCGGGCGTTGTGAAGGCGCGCCACCCGGGTAGCTGGCGGGCGGAGCGCTCGACGCTTGCGGGCTCCCGGTGAGCGGGCGCATCGCCCCGCGTGAAGCACCTTCCAGCGCCGGCTCGGTGGCTTGCGGCGCGCGCGGAGGAGGTGGCCTGCGAATGGCCGGTGCCCCCCCGGCGGGGACGACGTTGGGCGCGGGCGTCGAAGGGCTGGTGGGCGGCTCGTCGACCGCGCCGATGGGCGTGAACGCGGTGGGCGTGGAAGTCGATGCAAAGTGCACGGGTGGTCGCGGCCGATCGCCGGTTGCATCCGGTTCGACAGCGTCGACTTCGGCGATCTCGAGCGCGTCGGCTTCTGAGTCGGTTTGCGCCACGTTTCCTTACCTACGGCGTCTATGCGACATCACGACGATGTCGGTTCCACTGGGCAGATACAGTGCCACGCCTACGTCGGAGGGTACCACCATCTGGTGACCGTCAACGAGAAACACGCAGGTGCTCGGGTCGTCGCCGGGCGTGCCGAACACGAGGTGCACGTCGCCCAGCGGCTGCTTGGCGGGCGTCACGAATTGAAGAATACAGCTTTCGTGCACCGTCAGCGCCGGGCTGATGGCGCCGCCTCGTTTGGCCACAAAGCAAGAGAGGCCCTTCACGTGTACGGCGCGGGTGGCCGGGAGGAATGCCACGCGAAAGCGCACCGGGCTCGTCACGCCGCTGTCGACAGGCGCCGGGAAGCTCAGGTCGAGTCGCTCGCTCACCTCGGCCAGTCGGTAAACCCGTCCCATGCCGATAGGCTGCGGCGCGATGATCTCGGCGCGGCTCGAGTGCTCGTCGATGACCAGATCGGTACGTGGCGCGGTTGCGCCCCTCGGCGGCGACGCGCTCGCAGCGGCGGCCGAGGCCACGCGCGGCGGCGGCGGAGGATTGGGGCGGGGTAGGCGCCGCGAGATCGGCGGTACCCGTCGCAAGCCTTCGACGAACTGGCGCGGCGTCCGCACCCGCTGCGCGGCGTCGGCGCGGAGGGCGCTCACCAGCGTCTCGTTGTCGCCGAGGCCGAGCGCGGCCAGGCGATCGAGAACCACGCGGTCGCCGTACACGCGGTCTTTGAAGCTGTCTTGAACCTGCTTCATGTCGAAGACCAGCTCGCCGGTGAGCATGTATACGGTGACGAGGGCGAGCGAGTACACGTCGGTGGCGGGGCCCACCGGCATGCCGCACAGCTGCTCGGGCGCCGCCCAGCGCGGGGAAAAAAGCGCAACCGTGCTGATCGAGGGCTCGTCGACCCCGTCGATGGCCACCGGGCGCTTGATGTCGGAATGGGCAATCCCGAAGTCGGCCAGCTTGGCAATGCTGGTTTGGCCCACGTACCCGAAGAGAATGTTCGAGGGCTTGATGTCGCGGTGGATGATGCGGTGCGCGTGCGCTTCTTCGATGGCCGAGGTGATGGGCTCGAGCACCTGCATGGTCTCTTCGATGCCCAGCGAACCATAACCGCGGATGCGGTCTTCGAGATTGCCGCCGTCGAGGTACTCCGAGATCTGCACCGGCTGTTTTCCTTCGGGCAGGTAGCCGTAGTCGAAGATGCGCAGCGTGTTCGGGTGCTGAAGCCGTGAGAGCGCCAGGGCTTCGCGCTCGAAGTGCTGGTAGGTCGCCTCGAACACCTTGTCGCGGCCGGCGCCGGGCTCCAGCGACACCTTCATCACCTTCGCACACACTACGCGGTCGAGTCGGTCATCGTGGGCGCGATAAATGGTGGCCATGCCACCGCGTCCGATGACGTCGATGATGGTGTAGCGCTCGAGCAGGCGCTCGCCCGCGGCGAGATCTCGAAGAGACTGGCGCGCCATGACTTCCTTGGAGTTTAGCCCGGAGGTCGCCGCGCGAAGCAGAAATGTGGCACGCGCGCACGGGATTTACCGAGGGTTCGAGCCCTCAGCGGCAGGCGTCGCGACCGCTCGCGAGGGCTCGCGAAGAGCCGCGGATTTCAGCGGCCGAGAAGCCGGCCGCGGTTGGTCGCCGCGCCTTCGACCGCTTTGCGCAGGACGATGCGCTCGCCAGCTTTCTTCCCCTCCGAGAATGTTCCGCTCCGCCTCTCTCCGCTGTAGCGCACGTGGCGCACGTGCGGATGGCGCTTCTTGAAGTAGTCGGTGAGGTTGCCATCCTTGACCCACACCAGGCCTTCGCCCGCCGCGCGCTCCTTCTCACGCCCCAGCTTGCTCCCGAAGCCGGTCATGACGCCTGCAAGATACACGCGTCGCTCGCGATCGCTCCGCACGCCCGAGGCGCGCTTGTGCTCGGTCCAGAGGCGCTCGCTGGTGCCGCGGAGAAATCCGTGCACGTACTCCGCGATGTCGAGGTTGGCCTGGCGCCCGCAGATCTCGAGGACGCTGCCGCGCTTTCCGTCGGCCGGCCGATAGGCAGAGACCCAGATGGCCTCGACGAAGAAGTGGCTCACCAGGATGGCTGCAAGCATGCGCTCGGCCTCGTACACGCGCCCGGTGGGCGCGCCCAGGTGCCGGTGCCCGTGGGAGCCCTCACCGGCAGGCGGCGGCGTCAGGTTGTACTTCGCGATGAGCCGCTGGGCCGCCACCATTGCCGCCTCGGCCTCGTGCACGTTGGGGCTCTCGGCCAGCGCGAGAAGCTTGGCGATGCGCTCGACGACCCGCGTCTCCTCGCCGGTGGGCGCGTAGGGAAGCCCCTGCGCGCGGCCGTCGATGCCGAGCTCGCGGCACACGCGTTGAAAGGTGGCGCCGTGGGCGGTCTCGTCGACCACTGCCAGGGCTTCGTGGACGAACTGATGGGCCATCTCGTGCTTGAGCACCTCGACCACCATCGTCCACGGCTGCGAGGTCACGAACTGGCGAGAAAACTCCAAGGTGCGGGTGGCCAGCTGCCAGCGCCCGAGAAACGACGCGGCGCCGGAGAGCCCCAGGACCGGCGGCGCGAGCCGGGAGCGGAACCTCGAGACGTTGAGCAGGTGCCATTCGGCGGCGAGCTCTCGGAGCAGCAGGCGCTCGAGATCCTGCGGGGTCGGTGGCCGCGCGGGCGCTTCGGTGCGGCGTCTCAACGCGGCACCGGATTGTCGTGGAGGACGCGCAAGACGTTGCCGCGGAGGATCTTCGCGATGGCCCGCTCGCCGAAGCCCGCCTTGAGCAGGGCATCGGTGAGCAGGGGGAGACCGCGCGGATCTTGCAGGTCTTTGGTGGGCACGATGAAGCCGTCCCAGTCGCTCCCCAGCGCCGGCGCATCTTCGCCGGCCACGTCGAGAATGTGCTTCAGGTGGGCCACCACCGGATCGAGGCCGTCGCCGCCGAGAAAGCGCGGGCAGAAGATGACGCCGATGCAGCCGCCGGTGTCGGCCACCGCGCGCAGCTGCGCGTCGTCGATGTTGCGCCAATGCTCGTACACGCCGAGGACGCCCGTGTGGGTCACCATCACCGGCCGCGTGGCCACGGTGCACGCGTCGAGAAAGCCCCGGCGGTTGATGTGCGCGAGGTCGACCACGACCCCCAGCGACTCGCATTTGCGCACCAGATCGTAGCCGAACGGGGTGAGCCCGTCGCCGTCGCGCTGGCCGCGGCCGTAGGCGGGAAAGCCGACCTCGTTGTCGCTGAAGTGCAGGAGCCCCAGGTAGCGAACCCCGCGGCGCGCGAAGCCTTCGAGGCGCGCGAGGCTACCCTCGAGCGCGTGCGCCCCTTCGATGCCCAGGAGCGCCGCCTGCGCCCCGCTGGCGTTGCACGCTTCGATCTCTTCCTGGGTGCGCACCAGCTGCAGCGCGCCCGGACGCCGCGCGATGTTCTCTTCGAGGGCGTCGATCTGCTCGTCGATGACCCGCGCCAGCCCCGCCGCGCGCCGGTGCATGGGGAGCGACACCAGGCCGAAGAACTGCGCGCCCATGCCGCCGTCACGCATGCGCGGCAGATCCACGTGTCCGCCCAGAGCGCCCAGGGGCAAGGGCGGCGTATGGCGCTGGTGCAGGTCGTAGCCCAGCCAGCGCGACCACATGAGGGTGTCGGCGTGCAGATCGATGGCCGGGTGGCTCTTGTGGATCGCCTTCGCCTCTTCGCTGCCGAGCATGACGCACGGAAGGCTACCACAGAGTATACTCGGCGCCGACCCATGTGGACCCGGAGAGAACGGTGCGCGCTCATCGCCATGGTGGATCTGGCCGTCCATGGCGGGCCCAAGCCGGTGCAGGCGCGCGCCATCGCCGACCGCCAGCGGCTGCCGTTGCCGTTTCTGGAGCAGGTCATTCACGCGCTCCGGCAGGCAGGCCTGGTGACCGGTCGGCGCGGTCCCGGCGGCGGCTTTCGCCTGGCCGAGGCGGCGACCGCCATCCGCGCCGGCGACATTGTGCGCGCCGCGCGGAGCACGCGTCGAAGCGCTTCGCCGCCGCCTGCGCGGGCTGCGGGCACGGTTGCGGCCTTGTGCGACGCGACGCTGGCCGCTGCAGAGGCCGCTTCGGCGCGCTATCTCGATGGACTCACCCTAGACGAGCTCCGGCGGAGAGGGAGCTTGGATGCCGACTTCGTCATCTGACGCGCGCCGAAAGAAAGTACTGGTGGTGGGCGTGGGCGGCCTTGGTTGCCCGGCCGCCGAGGTCCTGGCAAGGTCGGGCGCGTGCGATCTGGTTCTGGTCGACGACGACGTGGTCGACGTCACCAACCTGCACCGGCAGATCCTCTTTCGCGAGGCCGACGTGGGGCGCCCCAAGGTGCTGACCGCGCAAGCGCGGCTGCGGCACCTGGCGCCTGCGGTTACGGTGGAGACGCACCGGGCGCGCATCGAGGTGGGCAATGTGCTCCAGCTGGTGGCGGCGGTGGATGCGGTGGTGGAGGGAAGCGACAACTTCCCCACCAAGTTCCTCCTCGCCGATGCGTGCCGCTTGGCCCAGCGCCCGCTGGTGTCGGCAGCCTGCGTGGGCGTGAGCGGCACCGCGCTCCTGGCCGGCGGCGCCGGCGCCCCTTGCTACCGCTGCCTGTTCGAAGATCTGCCGCTTGGCGAAGCGCCCAACTGCGCCACCGCCGGGGTGCTGGGTCCGGTCGCAGGCATCGTGGGCGCCCTCGCCGCCGACCTCGCGCTCGGTGCGCTCGCCGGAAGCCGGGCGCCGGGAACGCTGCTGCGGTTCGAAGACGGTCCTTCGGGCCCGCGCTTCCGCGAGAGCCGCATCGCGCCGCGAAGCGACTGCCTGCTCTGCGGTCCGCGGCGTCGCATTCGCTCGCTCGACGCCACCCGCTATGCGGGCCCGCGCTGCGAGGACCCATGAATCGCTACGCGCGTCAGGAGCGAATCATCGGAACCGCCGCCCAGTCGCGCATCGGCGCCGCCACGGTGCGCGTGCAGAGTACATCGAACGCGGAAGCGTCGGTCGAGGCTCGATACCTGGCCGGGGCAGGGGTGGCAGGGCTCCGCGGCTCCGACCGGCCCTCGCTGGACGAAGCGCGGGCGCTCAACAGCGGCGTCGCCGTGCAGGTGGACCAGCCCCCAGAGCCGCGGCCCGGCGCCGAGGCACCGTCCTGGACCGCAGACCTTTCGCCGTCGGCTGCGGCCTTTGCCCGCGGGGCTCTCCTGGCGCTGCAGACGCTTCGCGCTTCGTCGCGCCGCCTCCCGGACCGGAATGGCCACGGAGCTCCCGAAAGACGCCAGCCCGGCTCAGCCGGAGATCTCGCGAACGAACGCGTCGAGCTCGGTGGCGGGCACGCCCCCAAGCCGGAAGGCGCCGGTCTTCCACTCGACGGTCAGGTAGGCGCGCGCGCGGCGCGCGGGCACCACCGTGGTGAGCACGTAGTCGAGGGCCACGCCGACGATGGCGAAGAGCAGGCCCATGAGGAGTAGCGTGGGCGACGCTGCGCGGACGCCGTCGACCAACGTGGTGATGCCGAGGTAGCTGCCTACCAGGAAGAAGAACAGGCCTGCATAGAGGCCGAGCCGCGGATAGCGCTGCTCTTTGGAGACGCGGACCAGGTCGAGGAGATGCGTCGTATCCTGGCGCAGCGTGCGCCCGAGGAGCACGGTGGACGAGGAGAGCTCCACGCGCCCGCCGGTGATGGCGAGCACCCCGCGGCGCCGGTAGCCCAGGGCCATGCGCATCACGAAGAGCGCCGCATGCACCACCAGGAGGAGTCCGGTCACGCCCAGGAGCACGGTGGCCCAGGGGGCGCGCGCGGGCCGAAGCAGGTTTCCCTCGATGGACGCGCCTTTGGCCTTGGCGTTCGCGCGGATGGCCTCCGAGGGGGTGGTGGGCGCGCGGGCCTCCGAGGGCTCGGCGCTGAGGACGCTGCGCACCCGCTCGTCGCTCCCGGCGCGCGCGAGCGAAGGCGCCTGACGCTTGAGCGTGACGGCGGCCACCAGGGCCTCGCCGTACGGCAGGGTCTCGGCGGCGATGAGGCGCTCGAGCTCGCGGTAGTAGCCGATGGCGTCGTCACCGAACGCGCTCTCGAGGAACGGGAACGCATCGAACGAGGTGTGCGCCGCCAGCCACAGAAGGTCGCGCGTGGTGGCGGTGAGCTCGCCGGGCGTATCGGAAGTGGCAAGCGCCGCCAGCGCCTGCGCCAGGACGCGCTCGTCTTTGGTCTCGGCGCCGCGCTCGAGGACCACCCGGGGATCGCCCACGCTGGTGCGCAGCGCCGGAAGGCCTTCGAGCGCGTCGCCGCGGTCGGCCCGCGGGTCGCGGGCGGCGACGATGCGCCGCAGCACCTCCGCAGCCCCCTTGGCGAGGCTCGGGCCCTGTGCGCTCAGCTCGGCGTACACGCTGTCCATTGGCCTCCGCGCTTAGTCGAAGCGGGAAAGGGACGCCACAAATTTGGCCCCAATCGCGCGGATCCCGTACCCCCATCATCAGGAGACCCCAATGCGAACCAAGGCCGAAATGTTGAGCGAGCTACGAACGATGCTCCACGATGTCTTTAGCGCCAAGGCGGCCGGCGAGAGCCACCAGAAGCTCTTGCGCGCCCACGGCTACGTGGACGGCTTCATGAAGGCCGTCCTCGACGGCGGCATGGTCTCCAAGCAGGAGCTGCTCGAGGTGGTGGCGGCGGAGCGCGAGCGCGTCTCCGGGCCCGCCATGCGCAACCTCGGCGAGATCAGCGAGAGCGGCGAGATTAAGGCCGCCTGAGCCCGCTGCCCCCGCAGCCTTGCGGGGGCGGGCGGCGCGCGTCAGGGCGCGATGAGCGTGACGTCCCCGGTCATCTCGCGGCTATCCTTGATGGTCTCGCGCCAGAAGTTGGCGACGCGACTCTCGCCGGGCACGAAGCTCGGGAAGAACCCGGCGAACTTCTTGCCCTGGTTGACCGCCTTGCGAGACCAGGCGTGGGCGGTGCCCTTCACCGTGCCGGTGGCCACCCGAAGCGTGCCGTTGGTGGCGTCCTGGTAGGTGATGGACACGACGTTGTTCTCCACGCGAATGGACGAGTCGTCGCCCACCACGTGAATGCCATCGGCAAAGGGTGCGTTGTCGAGCCCGGCTCCGTCGTCGACCTTCTCGCTGGGTTGGGCCTTTCCGCCCACCAGCGCCAGGTAGTGCAGTGACTCGTCGAACCCGTTGACGTAGCTCACGTGCCAGGTGCCGTCGGGGGTGATGGCGAGCGAAGCGGCCACGCCCACGTCGCCGGTGTCCTTGGCGTCCGGACGCTTGCCTGTCTCGCCGTCGAGGATGGTGGTGACCCAGGCGTTATTCTGCTTGGCGATCGACACCAGGTTGCCGCGGAGCCGGTCGTAGGCAACGATGCCGAGGCCCTGGGGACCGTTCGCTGCGCTCACGTAGGCGCCGAACGCGTTGGGGTAGGTGGTCAGGGTGCCTTCGCCGATGAGGTCCACGCAGGTGGCCTTGGTGGCCACCGCCACGCAGGCCTTGCCCGCGCCGCAGTCGGCCGGCGTGCAGCCCTGAATGCGCTTGGTGCAAGCGCCGGTGCTCTTGACGCACGCATCGCCCCCGCACGACTTGGCGGTGCAGGGGCCGGTCTCGTCTACCGACGCGTCCTCGAAGCTCCAGTCGCTGCTGCTGCTGGGGGCATCGGAGGTCGCCCTCGCCACGACGACTTTGGAGCGGGTGCGGCCTTCTTTGCCCGGTTCCATGGCAAGGAACGTGACCACCGGCTTGCCGTCCACCAGCAAGAGCTTGCCGTAGCGCCCCACGTCGGCGCCGCTCTTCTCCAGAACTACGTGTACTTTCCACGAATTGCCGTCGGCAATGGCGAACTTGAGGGTCTTGTTGGTCTGGTCGTAGTACGAGATGCGCGGTCGGCCGTCGTCGCCCACCTGGATGCTGGTCCACAGGCCCACGGTGTCGCCCTCGTCGAGCTCACCCTTGCGCCAGCCCTTGGAGTCGTTCACCGGGCAGGTACCGTCGGTGCGCGGCGCAGGCAGGCCGTCTACCGTGCGCCACATCACGCGCTCCTTCTCTTGATCGTACTTGCCCACCACCAGATCGCCATAGAGCTGGTCGACGTCGGTGGTCATGGCGGCGTCGTTGAAGGCCGCCGCCCAGATGGTGCCGTCCTTGCCCTTGGCCAGCGAAAGGTATGCCCCTGCGATGCCCACCGGCAGGGCCGGCTCGCACTTCTGGTTGCAGTCGGCGCCGCACTGGGTCGTCTCGTCATCGCTGCCGCAGTCGCAGCCCTGCGAGCCGGCAGAGACCGCCACCAAGCTGCTCACCGCCAGCACCGCTTGACGCACGGTGCCCTTGCGGCGACGGGTGATGACCAAGAAGAGGATGGCGGCCGCAGGAATGAACCACAGCGAGGTCAGCGGGCGCGCCTGACCGGTGGTGTCGCAGCCGCAGCCGGCCGGCGCCAGCGTGGGATCACCGCGGCCGCGGATGAGCGGCTGGGTGCTCCGGCCGATGTTGCCCTCTTCGTCCTTTACCTCGACCGAAAGCTCCCGGGCGTTCACCGGAATGGCCATGGCCTTGGCCTCGTACTTGGTCCAGGGACCAAAGGCCGCGTCGTCGAGGCGGGTGCGAATCTGGAGATCCTTGTCGAGGGACACGAAGTCGTAGGCCTCGATCTCGATCTCCTTGTCGACCTTGACGCCCACGTGCGGCGCGAGGGTGTCGATGGTGAAGGGAATCTCCACCGGGGTCGCGTCTTGGGTCTCGACCACGAACGGCAGACGCGAGGTGACGCGGAGCACGTGCTTGCCCTGCATCCGCAGGTAGGCGTCGCTGAGCACCAGGTGCCTGTCGCGGGTCCAGGCGCTCCACGGGCTCTGGTCCACTTGATACGCGAACTCCGCCGCCTCACCGCGCGCTTCGGCGATGGGCGAGCGAACGTCAACCTCGAGCGACTGGGTTCCGGCCTCGAGCGACGCTGCGTCGAGCTTGCGGGCTACCAGGCTGGCCGCGGTATCGAGCTCCGGAAGCGCCGTGGTGGTGGTCTTGAAGTTGGCGAAGATGGTCAAGAACTCGTCCGAGTCCTTCTGCAGCTTGCGAATGCCGCCATCGGGAATGTTGAGGCCGATGCCGAAGCTACCGAGCAGCGACGAGACATCGATGGGGCCCACGCCGGCGCCCACGAACTGCCCCGCGAGACCGCCCACCACACCCTTGAGGCCGTCGGCGATCTTCTTGGGGTCGTCGAGGATCTGGTCGTAGTTGCTGAGGGCGTCGTTGGTCACGCCGATGTCGCCCAGCGCCGGCACGATGCCGCCATTGGGGTTCGACGCGGTCTTTGCCGTCTGCAGCGTGAGCGGGATGGTGAGGTCCGCGGTGTACGTGAACATGCGGATGTAGCGGTCGTAGCTCCACAAGTAAAAGTCGATGGCGAACTTGGGGAGGCTCACCTTGAGCAGCGGATCCTTCTTGGGATCGGTGCCGCCGCCCATGGTCACCTTGGGCGGGGCGCCGGGCCGCGTGGTGATGGCCACCGGCGCCTTGTCGCGGTTGAAGGTGAAGGCTTTGAGCGACGGTACGAACAGGCTCAGGAGCCCGCTCTGGATGAGCGGGATCTGCTCGGTGGAGATGCCGAGGCAGAGGAATCCACTGTTGTAGAGGTTGCCGAAGGTGAAATCGAGGAACCGCCCGGAGATGCCGATGCCTACGTGCGGGCCGGTGGCCTCGCCCCAGGGCGTGATCTTGTCTTGGGTCAGCTCGTCGGGCGTGGGAATGCCGGTCGGGACCGCGAGCTGCACCGGCTTCACGCAGTTGGAGACCGGCGCGGGTAGGGCGCCGCCCATCATCCCCAGGGTCATGCCGTTGGGGGTGTGGCCCGCGTAGCCGATGTTGTCGGGGCCGAGCTTGGGGTAGGGCTGCATGTCGCCGCTGGCGGCCAGCGCGAAGTCCATCGAGCCCTGGGTGCCCGGCGAGATGCTGCGGAGGAGCGAGCCAAGGTCGAGGTGGCCTTCGGTCCCGAAGAGCGTGGGCACGCACTTCAGGGGGTCGAGATCGTAGACGCACTTTTCCTTCTTCACGTCGGGCTTGGAGCCATCGGGGCAGGCCGGCGTCGAGGTGAGACTGGGCGCGGTGCAGGTGAAGCCTGCGAGCGCGCCCTTGAGGGTAGACTCGACGCCGCTCCGCAGCTGGTCGACGATGAGCCCCTTCGCCAGCGACACGATGCCGTCGCAGATGAAGGTGGCAAAGCCGCAGTCGGTGCAGAGCTGCACGTCGTCGCCGCTGAGGCCGCTGAGGTCGAAGACTGCCTTGTCGACGTCGAGCGTGAGGTAGCCGTTGCGCGGCTTCACGGTCTCGGCCACGAGCGGAATGGTGATGTCGAGCGGCAGCGCGTGGGCGGTGGTCTGCGGCGCGTTGTTCACGCACTTGCCGTTGTCGCCGTAGCCGACCTTCACGTTCACACTGACGCCCAGGAACTTGGCTTTCACCGGCGTGGTGCTGAGCTTGACCGGCAGGGTGCCCCGCAAGCGGATGGCATGGGGGGTGACCGCGTCTACCTTGATGATTGCCGCGCCGACGTTGATCTCGGCGCGGCAGTTGCCGCCGACCGGGCCGCCCACGCAGATCACGTTGTCGCCCGAGGTCGACTCCGGCAGATCGAAATTGAGAATGCCACCGGCGGTTCCGATGAGCTTGCTCGCGAGGTTCGGACCATTGGTCGACACGAAGTCGAGGCCGGAGCGGGTCACGCGAACGGTGGCGGCGTTCTCGATGGCTTGATCACGCGGATAGCCGGCGGGCAATGGTTGCATTCCACACGAGCTTCCGCAGCCGCCACCGCTCCCGCCGCTGCACGCGGCAAGAACTCCGAACAGGATGACGCCCCAGACTACTCGCCAATTCCGCATGTGAACTCTCCAAGCAACCTAACGACGCCAAGGGTACAGCGATGTTCAGTTGTGACACTGCACGCCGCCATTTGCCATGAAAACAGGGCGGCAATCCAGGAGAAGCATCCTCCACATCGACGGCAATGTCAGGCCTCTCGTGTGACGTTATGCGTCAACATCCCCACATCGCGGGGGCTCGCGCGCGGTTCGCGATGGCGTGCGAAGCGACCGTCCTCGACGAAACGCGCGACTACTCGGCGGGCGCGTCGGCCGCTGCGTCGGAGCCGGCGTCACTCACTGCGGCGTCGGTGCCACCATCGGTGGCGGGCAGCGGAGCACATTGGGGTACCCCGGCGCCGTCGTTGATGTTGACGGCTGCGGCCGCGAAGGTGGCGGCGAGCCAGACGCTGTCTTGGCAGCTGCCGGGCTTCTTGTCCTTGCTGCAGTAATCGCCCTTGGGAACGATGACGCCGTTCTGCCGCTGGCACTTGTTGTCGGCGCCCTTGGTGGACTGCGTCAGCAACGTGCAGAGCGACGACGAGGTCTGGGGGATCAGCACCAGATCGGCGTCTTCCAGGGTGATGTACCCAGAAAGAGCGCCGGCGGTTTGCCACTTGGAGCAGGAGTCGGCGTTTTCGCTGCAGTCTGCACCCAGCGCGGTCTTGCGGAACTTGCCGATGCAGTTGCCCTCTTCGCTCAGGGTGACCCCCGCCACCTTCACGTCGGAGAGGGGCAGGATGATCACGTCTGGGGTGATGGACGAGAAGATCGGCACGTTGAGGCGCTGGTTGGCGGTGGAGCCGAAGGTGTTGCCCTGAAACGTGATGGGGAACACCGCGGGCTCGACCCGCAAGGCGCCCACCGTGGTGTTGGCGAAGCAGTAGCCGCGGCCGAAGATGTCCGTGCTCAGTGCGGCGCCGCCGGTGGTGAGGGTGCTGGCCTTCTTGTCGACCCGTACCAGCCACGTGAAGTCGCCGGTGCCCGACTTGTCGCTGCACTCCTTGGTGCCGAGGTTGATGGCGTTGGTGAGAACGCCATCGCGGATGACCTTGGACTTGAGGGCGTCGGGCGTGGCCACATTGAGGCGGCGGATGCGGAAGTCGAGGACGTCCTTGCCCTTGTTGTCGGCCATCGGGAGGCAGGTGCTGGCGGAGCCGCACTTGACTTCGTTGATGGTGCAGCCCCCGGTGCCGTCGCACTCGCCGTCGGAGTCGTCGCAGGTGGCCGGCGGCGTTTCGCCGGCCTTGACGCTGCAGCCGGTGATGGGATTGCCCTGCCCGGGCTCGGTGCGAAGATGCGGATCTTCGCACGCGAGGAACGCGCAAACTGCGGCGCCGAGGGCCGCCGTGAGCGCGAAGGGAAGGGCACGCCGTTTCACAGCTTGCCGCCAAAATCGAGCATCGACGTAAGGGTGCGAACCCGGTTGTCGACGTCGGCGCGGGAGATCTCCAGCACCCGCGCTGCGCCGATCTTCTCCACGCAGAACGAGCCCAGCGACGAGGCGAACAGCATCGAGCGGCGGAGCGCGTGGGGCGTGCCGTCGTCGGTGGCCGCCAGGTGGCCGAGCAGGCCGCCCGCGAAGGTGTCGCCGGCGCCGGTGGGGTCGAGCACGTTGTCGAGGATGACCGCGGGCGCGTTGAACACGCCGGCCTCGTCGAAGAGCAGGGCGCCGTACTCGGCCCGCTTGATGATGAGCCGCGACGGGCCCCGGCGACGGATCTCGGCGGCGGCGCGAACCAGGTTGTGAATTCCCGAGAGCTGCCGGGCTTCCTCGTCGTTGATGACCAAGAGGTCGATCTTCTTCAGGACTTCGTCGAGGAGCTTGGGCTCACCGTCGATCCAGAAGTTCATGGTGTCGGCGGCGACGAACTTGGGTTTGTCGATCTGCGCGAGCACTTCGAGCTGCAGGGCCGGGTGGATGTTGCCGAGCAGCACGTAGGGCGTGGCGCGGTGCGCGGCGGGGATCTTCGGGCGGAAATCGGCGAAGACGTTGAGCTGGGTGTCGAGGGTGGTGCGGCTCAGGAGATCGTCGGCGTAACGGCCCTTCCAGCGGAAGGTCTTGCCGCCGGCGATGCGCTCCACGCCCGAGGTGTCGATGCCGCGCTTCTGCATCGCGTCGAGGGTGCCCTGATCAAAGTCGTCGCCGATGACGCCCACCAGACGACAACCGCCGAAGAGGGAGATGGCGAAGGACGAGTAGGTGGCGGCGCCGCCGACCACGTTGGGGAACGAGCCCGAGGGCATTTCCAGGTCGTCGAACGCGATCGACCCTACGACGAGAACAGGCTCACTCACGATGCACCTTTTTCCTTTGGATGACTCAACGTGCCGTGGCGAAGCAGAGACTCCGCCAGCTCCGCGCGGCGCACGCGCTTGCAGCGCTCCGCGAGGATGATTCCCTGGATGTGGTCGAAGGCGCGTTCCACCTCGTCGTTCACCACCATGTAGTCGAAGAGCGCGTAGTGCTCGATCTCGCCGCGGGCCACCGCGAAGCGGCGCTTGACCACCTCTTCGGTCTCGCTGGCGCGGCCGCGCAGGCGCCGCTCGAGCTCGTCCATCGAGGGGGGCAAGATGAAGATGCCGATGACGTCGGGCACCTTGGCGCGAATCTGGCGGGCGCCCTGGTAGTCGATATCGAAGATCATCCCCGTGCATGAGGCCTCGGCAGTCGCGCGGTCGATCTCGGTGCGCGCGGTGCCGTAAAGGTTGCCGTGTACCTCGGCCCACTCCACGAACGAGCCGGCCGCGACCATGGCCTGGAACTCCTCTCGCGAGACGAAGTGGTAGTCTTTCCCTGGGGTTTCCATGGATCGCGGCGCACGCGTGGTGTGCGAGACGCTGAAGCGAAGATCCCGGAAGCGGTCGAGGAGCATCCTCGTCAGCGTCGTTTTCCCAGCTCCGCTCGGCGACGAGAGGATGAGGAGCAAGAAGTCGCGCGGCATTTTCCCAGGACTATACTCAAGTTCGCCCCATTTTGGAGCGCCGCGACGCGGGTCACGCGATGTTTTGCACTTGCTCCCGAAGCTTCTCGATTTCCGCTTTCATTTCCACGACGCGGTGAGCCACCCCGGCGTCTTGCGCCTTGGCGGCGAGGGTGGAGATCTCGCGGACGATCTCCTGGAGCAAGAACTCGAGGCGACGCCCCACTTCGACCGCCCCGCCGGTGTCGCGGAAGAGCTCCCCCAGAAGGCCCAGGTGGGCGCCCAGGCGTACCAGCTCCTCGGTGACGTCGGAGCGCTCGGAAAGGCTCGCCGCTTCTCGCAGGAGCTTGTCGTCGTCGACGGCGAGACCCAGCTCGGCCACCAGGGCGCGGAGTCGCTCGCGGCGCTTTTCGCCGAGCGCCGGCAAGCTCTGGGTGATCGCCGCAGCGTGGGTCAAGAGCGCGCCCCGCCGCGCCTCCATGTCGGTCGCGAGCACGCGGCCCTCCCGCAGCTGCGCCGCGAACAGCGCGTTGGCAGCAAGGGCGAGCGCCTCGTCGATGGCGGCCGAGGTGCCTTCCGGCTCGCGTCGCTCGAAGAGACCGGGAAAGGCGGCGAGGGCGGTCAGCGGAAGCTCCGTGCCCGGGGCCACCGCGTCGCGCAGCGCCGAAAGCTCGCCATAGGCGCGCCGCGCCGCCTCCACGTCGAGGCTCGCGCCGCCTGCGCCGCCGCTAAAGCTCACCTGCACGTCGTGACGGCCCCGCCCGACGAGCGCGCGGGCCTTGGTCTCCACGTCAACGGCCATGCGCGCGAGCTCCGGCGGCATGCGCACGCGGATCTCCAGAAACTTGTGGTTGAGCGAGCGAATCTCCACGCCCACCCGGCCGCCCGCGAAGGCGGCGCTCCCCAGCCCCGAGCCGGTCATGCTGCGCACGGCGAGAGCCTCAGAGACCGCGGCGGCGCTTCACTTGCTCGAGCACACGGGCGTACTCGATGTCCCACTCGCGGGCGCCTTCGCGCAGGTGCTTCAACTGTCCGCGCACCTCGGCGTCGAGGTCGGCGTCTACCGCCAGGTGGCGCTTGAATACGGTGGCCATCTTCTTTCGCAGCACCACGTCGGCGGCGAAGATCTCTTCGACGTTGTTCGAGTGGTGGAACATCTCGACCACCTGATCGAGCAGGTAGTCGAGCATCTCGTCGCCCACCTTGATGCCCTTGCTCTCGGCGATCTGCAGGCGCACCCGCGCGTACTCGGCGTTGGGGCGGCCGGTGCGCTCGAGCAGATCTTTCGTGCGCTCGTTCACGTCGCGCTCGGTGGCAAGGTACTGGTTGAGCACCGATGCCAGGTCGGCCTCGACCTCCTTCGGCGACTCGGCTTCGATGTCCCCCGCGGCGAGGAGATCTTTGACGCTCTCGTGAGCGATTGCGGTGATTTTGCCGGCGTAGAGGCGCATGCGCGACAACGTACTCGCGGGGCTGGCCGGTACCAACCTCTATTTGGGGCTATTTGCCGCCCTTTCGCCGGGACACGGGGCTCGGTCGCGACGGCGGAAGCAGCGGAGGCGGAGGCGGCGGAGGCTCGGTGGGCTTCGGTGGCTTGGGGGGCCGCGGGGCAAGCTCGCGCATCCCCAGCTGCAAGCGTCGCATCACCGCGCGCTTCTGGCGTTCCTTGTACTTTGCATGCGAAGCCTCGCCCTGCTCGTTGGCGGCTTCGGTGGCCCGGTCGATGACCTGGAACTCGCAGATCACGAACACGATGGGGCCGAGCTCGCGCGCGGCTTGGGGCGCCTTGTGGAGGATCGAAGCGGGGAGGCGCACCGGCATGTCGACCACGAAGTGGATGACCCGGTACTCGTCGGCGCTGAAGATGTTGTCGCTGGGGGTAAAGTCCAGGTCGGCGCCCGCCTGCATCTCTTTGAGCATTGGCTCGAGGTGCGGGTTCTCTTCGCAGTAACGCTTGAAGCGGAACATCGAGTTGATGCTCTGCCCCGGGAGCACGTAGTTGAAGGGGAAGAGCTTCTTGGTAAGGTACTGCAGCACCGGAAATACGTCGTCGGCGCTGCGGGTGACGATGCGAAAGCGGAGCTTGTCGTAGATCTGCGACGCGATGGTCTCCTGTTTCGAAAGGAGCTTCGTGTAGAGCGAGTCTTTGTGCTTTCGCCCACCAACGAACTCGGTGATGGGGAAGCCCTCGGCCAGCATGCCGCCGATGACGCGGTACACCTTCTCTTCCACCACGTGGAAGACCTCCTGGTCCGAGAGCGGCAGCATGAAGAGCAGCTCGCGCCCGTCCAGGTGGTGGATGATGTGCATGCACTTGGCGATGGTGCACGCGCACGTTTGCCGATGGCCCTGGGTCGCGGCCAGAAGAAAAAGCTCCTCGACCGTGCAGCGCTCCACCGGCTTGGGGATCGGGTACTCGAAGTGCCGACGCAAGAACGAGATGGCCTCGTGCTTGATGGTCTCCATTCGCTCCCGATCCTTCGGCTGGTCGGGGCGGAACTCGTGGGCCATCAAGAACTCGGTCACCTCGGCCATGTCGGCGAAGTTCAGCCGGTGCCAGTCGATGACCGAGTCACCTCGGAGGAGGATGCGTACCGCTTCCAGGTCCGCGAGCGTGAACTCTTCGAGTCGCTTCAAACGCTCGGGCATGGGTACGCCGAGCTGCGATCAGGACTTGGTGTTCGTGACGGCGACGTCGGCGGCGGGCCCGGTCTGGTTACGGCCGAGCGAGAGGGTACCCACGAAGATGCCAACGGCGACCGCCACGACGGCGAAGTGGCCCATGAACGCTCCGGCGCAGCCGGCCACGGCGACGGGGGCGATGGCTGCGAGGTACCAGGGGGTCAGCTTCATATCGGGTTGCTCTCCGCGATCAGGGGGTGGTCGACGCGTGGGCAGAGCGAGAACCGCTGCGGCCCACATGTAAGATAAGATACGACATCCCGAGGGAGCTGCCAAATCTTGCGTAACCTCGGCCGGCGCGATGAAGCAAGCGTCGGTCGAAAAGTTGCGTTCTGGGAGAACGTTCGGGCCATCTTCTACCGGTCCCCCCTCAGCCCTTTCAAGGCGAAACCGCAGTTTCGGCCGCCCGTACTGTAACTGCCCGAGATCGCGCACGGTTTTTGGGCCGTTTTGGGTGTACAGTGCAAGCGCGGCGGGCGAATCGGGGCCCTCGGCGGGGCCGATGTGCCGACGGGCGCGGGGGGAAGGGGCGTCGGGCTCGAGCGGAGGGGGGCGGGTCACAGTCGGCATGGGTTGCATCGGTCGTGCCCCCCAGCGCAGGAAATTTTTGTGTTGGAAATCAACGTTCTGCGAAGGTCACCCCGGGAATCTCTGTGGGTGGCCGGAGCGCAGGCGTGGGCCAGCGAACACAGATTCACCCTGGGCCTTGTTCGAGGAAAGCGCGCGATCCCGCGTTCCCTCTCCGATGGCCATTGCGGGATTCGGACAAACCCCCGTATCGTGATCGAGTGAGGCACCTTCCGCGGTCGCCTGAACGGGTGATCCCTCCCGCGTTGCTCTTTGGGGCGAGTCTTATCGCCGTGATCTTCACGGCGTGCGAGACCGTCGACCCCGGGCCGAATTTCGTCATCCCCAACGAGACTTTCGATGCGGACTTCTTCTTCTGCCATGTGGAGCCCGAGTTCCTCTTCGCGAAGAAGTGCGGGCCGGGCGATCCCGCGGCGGGCGATGCCGCCAACGGTTGCCACTTCAACGCCGCGGCGGTCAGTGGCATGCCGCTCGTGAACCACGCGGTCATCGACTGTGGCGGCGGCGAAAAGCCCCTGAGCCGCGCGCAGCTGGCGCCGGGTGGGCCGGCCCAGGGCAACCTTCAGGCGGCCTCGCTCGAGATGAGCCGCGACGCGCTCACGGCGCCCATCGTGGTGCGTCCGAGCGGCGCCAAGCATCCGCGGGTGGTGCTCGCGCCGGGCGACCCCACCATCGACGTGCTCAAGCGATGGGCAAACCGATGAGAGGCCTCCCGCTGGCGGCGATTCTGGCACTCTGCACGGCTGCCCTCACCGCAGTGCCGTCCCCGGCGGCAGCCGCGGACGACGAGGCCTTCGCGCGCGTGGTGGTGGACGCGGCCGAGCTACGGTCCGGGCCCGGGGTCTCCTATCGCGTCATCTACACGGCCCATCGCGGCGAGACGCTCGCGGTGGAGGAGCGCAAGGCCACTGGCTTTTGGCTCCGGGTCACCCTGCCCGACGGCCGCACCGCCTACGTGCTGGGCGACGAGGTGCAGTCGTATCTCGTGGATCCGGATTCGCCCGACGCGCCGTCACGCCCAGGCTTTTTCGCGCCCCCTCCGCTCTCTGGAAGCCACGGCGGCCTCGCCATCGTGGGGGGCGTGCTGCGGACACCTCTCACCAACGGGCCCACCGAGATCTTCGGCTACATGGAGATCCGGCCCTCGGTGGTGGTGCACCCCTCGCTCTCGCTCGACGCGTTCCTGGGAGCGGGCCTCACCTCCGACGGAGCGCAGGTGCTCTACGGCGGCGGCGCAACCGTGTATTTTGCACCCAACTGGGCGCTCTGCCCGTTCTTCTCTCTCGGCGGCGGCGGCCTGAGCGTGATCCCCAACTCCGACACCTTCGTGCTCAAGCGCCAGGACGTGTTCGCGGGCCGCGCCGGGGGCGGGGTTCTGTTCGCGCTGCGCAATCGCATCCTGGTGCGCCTGGAGGCGAGCAACCTCACGCTCTTCACTGCCGACTCGTTCCGCAATGCCCAGACCTTCGCCGGTGGGCTCGGAGTCTACTTCTAGGAGAGTCCCATGCGCTGCCCCGTCGTCCTCTTCATCCTCGTCGCGTCGACCGCTTCCAGCCTCGGCTGCGTCACCGTCAAGCCGCAGGAGCGCGCGCTCCTGGCCGACCCCATCATGCAGTTCGAGGGCGATCAGGCCACCGCGGCGCAGCTGCGTCACGCCATCGAGAACCGCGAGGGCAGCTACGGCGGCGCGGGCGTATCGGGTGGAGGATGCGGTTGCAACTGACCCGGTGGACCGCTGCGTTGGGCCTTGCGGGCGCGCTCTGGTGCGCCTCGGGCGTCGCACGTGCACAGGTCGTCACCTTCGACACCGCGCACACGTTCTATCACGAGGCCCCGACCCGCACGAACATGACGGTGTACAGCCCGAACACCGCGCTGAAGGCGTCGCCGTGGTCGTGGCTCGACGTGAACGGCGGTTACGAGGCCGACATCGTCTCCGGCGCCAGCGTGGCCACCAAAGCGGGCGCTGCCTACCAGGCCACCAACCCGGGCGCCGACGTCATCTCCACCGCGAGCGTCAAAGACGTACGGCACCGAGGCTTCGGCGGCCTCGGCCTCAAGAAGGATGACGTCACGTTCACCGGCGGCTTCTCCTACTCCACCGAGAACGACTACAAATCGCGGACCCTCAACCTGGCCCTGCGCACCGACGCTTTCGACCACAACAGCCAGTTCGAGATCTCCTACGCCCGCAGCTTCGATCTGGTCTGCGACCGAGTGCAGAGCAGCACCGACGGCTTCGCGCGCTTCCGGGCCCTGGAAGACTCCAAAGGCTGCTTCACCGACGTGCCCGAGCGGCGCACCCGCGATCTGGTGGTCGACGGCTTTCAGGGCAGTTGGTCGCAGTCGTGGACCCCGGAGCTCGTCACCCAGGCCGTGTATTCTGCACAGGTTTTGAACGGCTTCCAGAGTAACCCCTACCGCAGTATCATCGTGGGGCAGGGCATCAAGGGGCAGGAGCACCACCCGGAGAATCGCGCGCGGCATGCGCTCGCGCTCCGCGGCAACTACTACGTTCGGCCCCTCAAGACCGTCTTCCGGCTGGGGCTCCGCGGCTACCTCGACTCCTGGGAGGTGAAGAGCGTCACCACCGAATTGGAAGCCGAGCGCTACCTGGGCGAGCGCTTGCGCCTCGCGCTCCGCGGCCGCTTCTACAAGCAGGGCGGAGCGGTCTTCTGGAGCGACGACTACACCGGCGGCGATGTGCCGCTGGGCCCCAAAGGCCAGTACTTCACCGGCGACCGCGAGCTCTCGCCGTTCTACAGCTTCCTCGTGGGCATCCGCCTCGGCTACGCGGTCGAAGCCCAGAAGAGCCGCATTCTCGGCATCCTCCACAACGTCAAGGTGGGCGGCTCCTTCGACGTCGTCCACTTCAACTACGAGCAATACACGCTGGGCGGCGCCCCGGTCGGCAACGCCCGCGCGTTTATTGCTGCCCTCAACGCCTCCCTCGGCTTCTGAGGCGGGGTTTTTGCGGCGATACCTTCGCCCCGGGCGGCGCCTCCCGGAGTACAGGAGTACGTTGAGGGCGCTCCTCCTTGCCGGGGGTCTCACCCCCAAAACCCCGCCTCAGCTGCGACCTCGTTGCGGGAGCGCCGACGCAGCTGAAGGCCGACGCAGCTGAAGGCCGATTGAAGGCCGACGCAGCTGCGTTTCTCTTGCTCGCCCCTCGCGGCGAGATTGAGCGAATCGGGGTGAGGTCGAGCTCCGGCGAGGACGGTCGCGCGGAACGGACTTCCTGTCCGAGAGCACGCCGGACGACGCCCGAGCGAAGGTATCGCCCCGATTCGCCAATCGAGTTTCGCGCCGGGAGAGCGCCGACGGCTGAAGGCCGACGCAGCTGCGTTTATCTTGCTCGCCCCTCGCGGCGAGATTGAACGAATCGGGGTGAGGTCGAGCTCCGGCGAGGACGGTCGCGCGGAACGGACTTCCTGTCCGAGAGCACGCCGGACGACGCCCGAGCGAAGGCATCGCCCCGATTCGCCAATCTCGTTTATTCGTCGCCGCGCAGGCCGTGCTTGCGCGCCATGTCGTAGAGGTGCTTGCGGTCCATGCGGGCTTCGCGTGCGGCGGCGCTGAGGTTGCCGGTGTGGCGGGCCAACAGCCACTGCACGTAGTTGCGCTCGAACTCGGCGTCGTAGCGGGCGCGCGTGTCGCGGTAGCTCTCGGTGGCGTCGAAGGTGTAGCTGCGGCCGCCGCCGGCGGTGGGGCCCGGCAAGAGCACCAGCTCAACGTCGCTGCGGCCTTCAGCCTTGGCCATGTACACCGCGCGCTCCATGACGTTCCGGAGCTCGCGCACATTGCCCGGCCAGTCGTGGGCGCAGAGGGCTTGCATGGTGCCCACCGGAAGCGTCATGACGGTGTCGCCGCTGGTCTTCTTGAGCAGATGCTCCACCAGCGCGGGAATGTCTTCCCGACGGGCTCGGAGCGGGGGCACGGTGACCGGTACCACCGCCAGGCGGAAGTAGAGATCTTCCCGGAACTTACCGAGCTTCACCTCGCGCAAGAGATCGCGCTTGGTGGCGGCGATGACGCGCACGTCGGTCTTCAGGGGCGTGTTGCCGCCGACCCGTCGAAATTCGCGCGTCTCGAGCACGCGCAAGAGCTTGGGCTGCACGTCGAGCGGGAGCTCTCCGATTTCGTCGAGGAACACCGTGCCGCCGCTGGCGAGCTCGAAGGCGCCTTGACGCTGCGCCACCGCGCCGGTGAAGGAGCCCCGCTCGTGCCCGAAGAGCTCGCTCTCGATGAGCGAGTAGTTTACGGCGCCGCAATCGACCACCACGAAGCCCTTGCCCTTGCGCGGACCGGCATCGGCCACGCCGCGCGCCAACACGTCCTTGCCGGTGCCGGTCTCGCCCTGAAAAAGCACCGTGGCGTCGGTGGCGGCAATGCGCTCCAGCACCGCGAACACCGTGCGCATGGGCAGGCTGATGCCGATGGCTTCGCCGAAGTGATCCTTGTCGCTGGGCAGCACCTCGATGCGGCTTGCCTCGACCCGCATCGCCAGCTCCACCTCGCCGATCTTGATGACCGCGCCGGGCTGGATGAACGCATCGGTGATGCGCATGCTGTCGACCTTGGTGCCGTTGGTCGACCCGAGATCGCGAATGCGCACGCCGTTGCCCTCGCGAACAATCTCGCAGTGGCTCCGGGAGACGGTGTCGTCGGTCAGCACAATGTCGTTGCTGGTGCTCTTGCCCACCGTGAGCTTGTCGTCGAGGCGCTTGCTGGTGCCTTTGTGGGCGCCCGAGAGCACCACGAACACCACGGCGGCGGTGCTCTTGGGGCCGGCCGATGCGGCGCGGGTCTCGATGGGATAATCTTCGCTCATCGTGCCTCCGACAGGACGACCGTGACTTCCGCGCCGTCCAAAGTTACGTCGCGGGAGAGGTCGCGGGTGACGCCCTCCTTGTCTTTCGCTTCGATGACGAACCGGTACGTTCCGCTTGGCACTCGTACATCGTACGGCAGGAAGCGCCTTCCCGCAGGACTCAAGGTGGCTTCTCGCAAGGGACCCTCGAATTCGCCGGGGCTCCGCAGCTCGAGCCGCACCTCGGTGGGGCTCTCCAGCCGGCCGAGGTCGAACCTCACGTGCTGGTCTTGCGGCATCTTCGGGCCGTAGAAGTAAAACAGCAGCGCCGCCGGGATGATGAGCCAGGCAAGCTTCCGCCGATTCATTTCGCTCGAAACCCTCGGATCTTTTGGGTGAGCCCCTTCACGATTTCGGGCGGAATCTGGTCGAACTTGGGCATCCGGCCCTTGCCGTTTTGGAGCGCGCTGGCGATGGCGGCGTCGGTGAGGTCGAGCTTGGAGAGATCAGCCGCGCCGGTCATGGGGCCGTTGGGGCCGTCGCCGTGGCCCTCGGCGCCATGACACACGGCGCACTGGTTCATCCACACCAGCTCGACCAGCGCATCGCCCTTGCCCTGCGGCACCTGGTCGGTGGTGCGGGGACCCTGCTTTTTGCCCTTTTCCTCCACGCGATCGTGGTCTGCCGGGGTCCACTCGGTGGCTTGGTCGGGGGAGGGCGCGCGCTCGCAGCCAAGGAGCACCGCGAGCGCGAGGGCGCCGGCGAGGGCGCCGTGGCGCCCGGAGAGACTGTAGGCAGACCGCACCATAGGCGGCGGACTGTACCATTTCTGCGCGCAAAGGGAGGCATCTCGGGGAGAAGACGCTTGCCGGAAATGCGCCGCCGGTCGTGCGCACTGTGCCCACTGTGCCCGCTGTGCTTGTGGGGCGCGCCGGAGCACACTACGCTGAAGGCAAGCGTGGACCTCCCCACCAGGCCGCGACTCGAGGAAGCATGTACAACGGAAATTCTGCCTCCGTCCGCAAGGTTACCGTACCCGAGCTGCGGGCCCGCAAGGGGGGCCCGAAGATCACCATGGTGACGGCCTACGATTTCACCATGGCCCGCCTGGTCGACGAGGCCGGCGTCGACATGGTGCTGGTGGGCGATTCCCTCGGCATGGTGGTGCAGGGCCTGCAAAACACCATCCCGGTCTCCATGGACGAGATGGCCTACCACTGCCGCGCCGTGTCCCGCGGGTTGGCGCACGCGCATCTGGTCGGCGATCTGCCGTTCATGTCGTATCAATCGTCGCCGATTCAGGCGGTCGAGAGCGCCGGCAAGCTTCTCAAAGACGGCGCTTGCGAGAGCGTGAAGCTCGAGGGCGGCGCGGACATGTCCGAGCACGTGTTCCGCATCGTGCGCGCCGGAATTCCTGTGGTCGGCCACATCGGCCTCACGCCCCAGAGCGTCCACGCGCTGGGCGGCTTCAAGCTGCAGGGGCGCGGCGAAGACGCAGCTCGGCGCATCATCGACGATGCCAAGGCCCTTGAGGAAGCCGGCGCGTTCGCCATCGTCCTCGAGGCCGTACCCCCCGACGTCGCGCTCGAGATCACGCGCTCCGTCTCGGTCCCCACCATCGGCATCGGCGCGGGCGTCGGGTGCGATGGGCAGGTGCTCGTGTGCACCGATTTGCTGGGGATGTCGCGCGGGCACTCGCCCAAGTTCGCCAAGCGCTACGCCGAGCTCGGCGACGCGGTGGTGGCGGCGGTGCGTGCGTACGTAGACGAGGTCCAGAGCGGCGCGTTCCCCAGCGCCGCCCACAGCTTCAAGCCCAACGTGCCGGTCCCCTCGGAGTCGAGTCGCACCCCCGTGAGCGAGGCCACGGGCAGCTCCGAAGAGGCGGGCGGCGATCCGGCCATGCGTCCGGCGCAAGAAGGACGCATCTTGCGGCTCCTCACCGGCGGCTGAGCCCGCCCCACATCGGCCCTCCCTTAGGCGCCGGTACGGGCCCACGAATCCACCTCCGTACCAAGCGACATCGCAGTGGTGTCGGGCACGCCGGGTGTGCTCCTCTTGCGTGCGGAGCAATCGTCATGAAGTGGATCGTCGATGTCGGAGGAACCAATACGCGCGTGGCGCAGCTGGAGGGCAGTGGTCGACCGCGCGCGCTGCGCATCTTCCCGAGCCGCGAGTTTTCCTCGCTCGAGGCTATCCTGCGCACCTACGGCGGAAGGGCCGACGCCGCTGCCGTGGCGGTGGCGGGGCCGGTCGTCGACGGCGTCTGCCGTGTGACCAACCTGCCCTGGGAGGTGTCGGCGGCGAAGCTCCAGCGAACCTTCGGCTGGAAGAAGACCGTTCTCGTGAACGATCTCGCCGCCCACGCGCTGGGCGTCGCGTCGCTCCCCACCCGAAGCCTCATCCGTCTCAACGGACGCCGCTTTCAGCGGACGGGCCGCAACGTCGTGGTCATCGCGCCAGGCACCGGCTACGGCCTCGCAGCGCTGCTCTGGGACGGAGAACGCCACCGCGCGCTCGCTACCGAGAGCGGCCATGTAGCCTTCGCGGCGGAAGACGAGGAGGGGTGGGCGTATCGCCACGTGGTGTGCCAGGCCCACGGCGTCGGCTCCGTCGAAACGGTGCTGGCGGGCCATGCATTCTCGGGGCTCTTTCGATTCTACGGGGGCAAGCTCCCGAGCGGCGTGCGGGAGCCCAACGTGTGGGTGGCCGAGCGGGCGGCTGCCGGAAACCGCCTGGCCCTCAAAGCCGCGCGCCGCTACGCGTCGCTCCTCTACCGAGAAGCCGAGGATGCCGCGCTTCGATACTTCGCGCTGGGCGGCGTGGTGTTCGTGGGCAACGTCGCCCGCGCACTCGGACCCCACCTTCACGCGGCATCGGGCCACCGTCGCGAGCGATGGCCGGCCTCCATTGCCGCGCTGCTCGAGCAGGTGCCCATCGGCTGGGTCGATGCACCCGAGCTCGCCCTCCGCGGCCTGCGAAACGAGCTCACCGCGGCGTAGCGCCCGGACCGCGCAGCGCTGCGCACAACACTGGGCAAACGGATGAGGTCTCGGCACCTCAACTGTAGTTTTTCTGGGAGCCGCATGCGGGCCCTCGCTCTGTGTCGAAACGACAACAGTTTCGCGGAGCAAACCGCTCGAAGTCGCGCCCCGAGCGGCGTTCCACGGGGGTGTCGCAGCCCCTCTACAATACGCGATTTTTCGGGATTTTCGCGGGGTTGAGGGACATGGATAGAAGGAGTGCGGCGACCCACACGTCGCGTTGCTTCCTGGAGAGTCATGAAGAGTTCCTCGCCCCCGGTTGGTTCGCCCGAAACGTCGATGAGCAGCAGCGCCGCCCGCCCCAAGCGGCCCCGCGGCTTTGCCGCGATGGATCCGAAAAAGGTTCAAGAAATCGCCAGGAAGGGTGGCCGCGCCGCGCACGAGGCGGGGACCGCACACCGGTTCAATGCGGACGAGGCTCGGGAGGCCGGACGCAAGGGCGGTCTGGCGCCGCACAAGCGCCCTACGAGCGAGAGCGCCGCGGAGGCGACCCCGCCCGACGCGGGCCCCGCTTCGTCCTGAAACCCCGCGACAATCGTACGCCGCGGCGTTGCCGCTGCCCGGTGCGGTGTGTCAAGCTCCCGAGTCGATGTCCCTTCGCGTTCCTCATCCCCACGTCGAGCTTTCTGCGCAGCTCGACGGCAGCCCGGTGGTCCGGGGAACGCGCATCGCCGTTCGCCGCCTCTTTGCCTGGCATCGCCAGGGCGTGCCGCTGGAGACGCTCTTCAAGCGGTATCCGCAGCTCAGTCCCGGCCACCTCCTCGACGCGCTGGCCTTTGCGTACGACAACCCGGAGCTCATCGAGGCCGATCTGGCCCGGGAGCGGGCGGCCCTGGGACAAGACGTTCGCAACCCCTGAGGTCCGGGGCCCGGCGTCTGCAATTCGGGGATAGTCTCCAGATCCTTTGGTCGCGTGGTCCGTCGGACTGCGAACGATCGGCGCGCCAGACGTTGGCGCGCCAAGGACACCGGGAGACGACGAATGGAACGCGACCGCGACCAGCAGAACGTGTCGAGCGAGACGATTTCCGCGGAGCTCCCGCGGCTTCTCCGGGTTGCGCAAGGCCTCACGGGTAGCCCCAGAGTGGGCGCAGAGCTCGCCGAAATGGCCATTGCCACCGCCGGCCTCGAGCGTCCCGCGCTGTATGGCGCCCTTCGCCGCGCCATCGCCGAACGTGAGCTCGCGGAGCGCCCGCTTCGGGTTGGCAAGCTCATGGCCTTGCCCCCCTCGGAGCGCGATGCGGCTGCTTTCGTGTTGCTGGGCGACCTCTCGCGGGCCGAGGCGGCCGCCGCCTGCCAGACCACCGAAGTCGATCTCGCGCAGCGGCTCGTTCGGGCGGCAACCCAGCTCGCGGGCATCGCCACGGCTTCGTCGGCCTGCACCGAGCCCCGGCGCCTTCGCATCCTCGAGGGGAAAGTCCCGGACTCGGCGCGCACGCACTTCGTGGGCTGCGATGCCTGCCGCGACTTCGACCACGCGCTGCGCGAAGAGCTCGATCGCTACGCAACGCCGACGCTCGATGCCGCGCCGTTCGTGGAAGCGGCGACGCGTCACGAAGAGGCCCGGGTCAAGGCTGCCGCCGAAGCGCCCCCCGTGACAGAGCCGCCCGCGCCGCCCGCCGTGCCTGTGGTCACCGCGGGCGCCCCACGGCTCGCCCCCCGCTCCTCCGGCTCCTCCCGCGGCCGTATCGCGCGGCTCGCCCTCGCGGGCGTCGTTCTCACCGCCATCGCTGCCGGCACCGTCGCCTACGTGCAGCACCGAAAGACCACCGCCACCGCGCTCACCACCGACGGCGGAACCCTCGCCCGCATCACCGGCGGCGAGGTGTCGCTCCAGACCGACAAGGATGGCAAGCGCGCCGTTGGCGAAGGCGCCAAGCTCCCGAGCGCGTTTACCTTGGTCACCGATCGCAGGGCGCGAGCGCAGATCACCAGCGAAGGAGGCTCTTGGATCGTCGAGCGCGCCACCGAGCTCACGCGCGAGGTCTCGGGTCTCGTGCGGGTCAAAGACGGCGCGATCCTCGCCGACGATCAGGGGCCCTCGCGCATCGACACTGCGCAAGGCCACATGATCGGCACCTCCGCCAAGATGCTGGTGACCGCCGCGGGCGACCGCACCCACGTGCAGGTGTTCCGCGGACCGGTCGATGTGGTGGCCGGTAGCGCGACGGCGCGCGTGGACTCGGGCCAGGAGGCCGTGCTCCAGGACGGGCGCGTCGACGTGGTCTCGTCGGTCTCGCATGGCGTGGGGCTCGCAGAAGGGTTCGTGCCCGCAGACGACACCGCACCGGTGCGCGGCGTGGGCGAGCTCCGGGCGCGCAAGCCCGGCCAGACGGAAGAGAAGGACCGCGCCGTTACCCTCAAGCGGCACGCGGTCAAGATCCGCATCGCCGGCAATGTGGCGCGCACCGAGATCGACGAAGAGTTCATGAACGAGACCGACGACGTTCTGGAAGGCGTCTATCGCTTTCCGCTCCCGCCCGGCGCGCAGATGGAGCGTCTCGCGCTCGAGGTAGACGGCAAGCTGGTGGAAGGGGAGTTCGTCGACAAGACGCGCGCCGCCGGCATCTTCCGCGGCGCTCTCCACACCGCCACCCCGCACGTCAAGCCGGTGGACGAAATTGTTTGGGTACCCGGCCCCTGGGGCGATCCGGCGCTCCTCGAGTGGCAGCGCGCCGGCCGCTTCGAGCTCCGCATCTACCCGATTCCGAAGCGCGCCTCGCGCCGCGTCGTAATGGCCTATACGGAGCCGGTTCGCGAGGTTTCGGGCGTGCGCAAGTACACGTATCCGTTGCCGGATGCGCCAAAAATGAAGATCGAGTCGTTCACCGCCGACCTGCAGGTGGCGGGGCACGATGGCGACGACGCGCCGCGCACCGCGGGCTATGAGCTGGCGAAGAAAGTAGAGTCGCCCGGCACCACCAAGTTCTCCGGCGCCTTCACCAACTTCACGCCCAACGGAGATTTGTCGGTAGAGTACACGCTTCCCGACCGCCGCGCCGACGTGTCGGCTTGGGCCTTCGACGGCGAGGACAAGAACGACCCGGACGCGCACCTGGTGGCCTTCGCGGTGCGGCCGAAGCTGCCGCGCCCCAAGGAAGCTCGCCTCCGCGATCAGGTCATCGTGGTCGATACCGGTCGCAGCATGTACGGCGAGAAGGCGGTGCGCGCGCGCAAGCTCGCCAAGCTCATCGTCGCCGACATGGACCGTCGCGATCGCGTCACCGTGCTCGCGTGCGATACCAGCTGCCGTCCGCTGCGGGCCGGCTTCATCGCCCCCGGCCCCGCAGGCGCCGAAGACGTTGCCGCCTTCCTGAGCGATGCAAGCATGGACGGGGCGTCCGACCTCGTGCGCGCGGTCCGCGAAGCCTCCAAAGTGAGCGGCCACGACGCGAACCGCGACCTACGCATCACGGTCCTCAGCGCGGGCGTGGCCTCCGCCGGCTACCGCACGCCCGACCGGGTAGGCAACGCAGTGGGCGACGCAGTGGGGGAGCGGACCCAGGTGACCACGGTCGCCATGGCGCCGGATGCCGACACCCGGGTCCTCGAGGAGCTCGCGCGCGGCGGGGGCGGGGCGCTCGTCCCCTACGACGCGGGTCGCACCCTGGGCGACGTCGCCCAGGATGCCCTCAACGCCAGCTACGGCGCCACGCTCCGCGACGTCGAAGTGACGTTGCCCGACGGCGTCTACGACGCTGCGCCCAAGGTCGCGGCGCCGCTGCGCATGGGCGCCGAGGCCATCTTCGTAGGCCGCATGCACACGTCGGAGTCGAAGGGCTTCGTCACGGTGAAGGGGCGGATGGACGGCGAGCCGTTCGAGGCCAAGTACCCTGTCGATCTCCGGGCGGCCAGCGGTGAGCGCAACGCCTTCGTGCAGCGGCTCTTCGCCGCCAGCCGGGTGCGCGACGGCGAGCGGGAAGGGCAAAAGGAGAAGGACGAGGTGGTGCGGCTCTCGCGCCGCTACCACGTGCCGTCGGTGTACACGAGCCTCCTCGTGCTCGAGAGCGAGGCGATGTTCAAGGCCTTCGGGATCGACCGCGCGGGCCGCGGCACCGCGTGGACCGGAGAGATGGCCACCGACGCCACCACCGCGTCGATCGCCGACGCCGACGCCGAGGAAAAGGAAGCCAAGAACGAGGACAAGAAGAAGGACTCGCCCCGCGACGACCGCGGACCGAGCGGCGGGGGGCTCGGAGAGCTCGATAGCGCCGGCAGCTCGCGCGCCAAGAGCGCTCCCGCAGGCGCCGCGGCGCCCGCTCCGGCGTCGCCCCAGGCGCAGCGCGAGTCGCTCGCCGACGAGGCTACGCCCCCGCCGGCCAAAGCCTCCACCGCAGCCCCGGCTCGGCCGGCTGTGCGACGCCCGCCCAACAACGGCCGGGGTCGCTGGATGCGGCGCGTGTACACGCGGCACGCGACGGTGGTCGCTGGAGCCGATGCGTCCGCTCTGCGAGACCGCGTGGAGGTGGCCAAGCGCGCAGTCGAACAATCGCCCGACGCGCGGAACAAGTACCGGGATCTGGTGCGTCTTCTCGCGCAATCCGGCGACGATGCCGAGCTCGCACGTACGCTCGATCGATGGCAGGCGAAGGATCCCTTGGATACCGATCTTCTGACCAGCCGCGGCGGCTTTCTGGCGCACCAAGGCGATCGCGAGGGCTCGCTCCGAGTGCTCGGTGGGGCGCTCAGCGCGCCCTCGGCCAGCGTCACCGACGCCACGGGCACCGCCAGCGCCCTCGCGGTGGCCTACGAGCGCAGCGGCAACACTGCGCTCGCGTGCTCGTTCCGGGTCGCGCTCGCCGAGCTGCGACCGAAGGACCCGCAGGCCATCGCCCAGGCTGTGCAATGTGAGCGAAGCCAGGGCGAGACGCGCGCCGCCGACCGCTGGCTCGCGGCGCTGCCCGAGAAGCGGAAAGACATCGACGCCGCGCTCGCCAAGACCAGCGTCGCCGACGGGCCTGTGTACGGCGACTTCGTGCTCTCGGCCACCTGGGACGACGGCACCGACCTCGACCTCGCGCTCATCGGTCCCGACGGGCAGCGCTTCGCCGCCGGAAATTCGAGTGGCAAGGTCAAGCTGCGAGACGGCGCCAGTCTCTCCAAGGAGACCCTCGCCGTGAACAACTGGAGCAACGGCAGCTACGTTGTCGAGATCGCTCGCGCCAAGCCGGGCAGCGGGAGGGTGAGCGGGAAGATCACCATTCGCGCGGTGGATTCGACGCAGGTGGTGCCGTTCGTGCTCGAAGGCAATACGCTGCGCGTGGCCCGCGTGCAGGTTCGCACCGACGTTCAGCTGGTGCCCGCCGATGGGCCGCCCCCGGGAAACACGCCGCAGGGCGGATGGCGCGGATGGACGCGCGAGCCGGTCGACTTCTGACGCGCCTCCGGCGCCCGTGAAAGTACGCGAAGGGCTCGAGACCTCACTGGTTTCGAGCCCTTCTCTCCTTTGCGCAGGGCGCCGCTCGCGCGACTCTGGAGCGCCATACGCCCACGGGCCGGCCCGCGTCGCATGGACGTCTCCCGTGCCGCGCGCGGGCGGAAGACCAGGTGGTAGACAAAGGAAAGGGCTCGAGACCGTGCAGTCGCGAGCCCCGCCGCGTCTTTATTCGGCGAGTGCCTTGGCGAGGATGTCGAGGGCCTCGATGACCTTCGAGCGATCTCCACGCTGAAGCTTGTCGACGACGCCACCGTAGGCCTGCTGCGCCTTGTTGGTGGCCGATTCGGCGGCCCGCTTGCCGCGGGGCGTGAGCCGCACGTCGGTCTGGCGGCCGTCGTCGGTGCCCTTCTTGCGCGTCACGAAGCCTGCGCGCTCGAGGCCCGAGAGGTTGCGGCTGGCGGTCGACGAATCGATGCCGAGCTGCGATGCCAACGAAGAGGTGGATAGCGCTCCGCGCTCCGCGAGGAGCTGAAGTGTATCTGCCTGTTGCGGCGTAATCTCCCCGCCGCGAGCCCTCTCGCGGCTGAGTCGGCCGAGGCCTCGAAAGACGACGTGTACTGCGCGCGCGAACCTGTCCTGGTCACCCATAGGATGGGATGTAGTCTACAACTTCAGGCTTCCAGTCAAGTATCCTCTGCTCTGGGGACGTTTTTTTTCGGCGTCGTTTGTCACGAAAAAGGAAACGGCAGCGCTTCCGCGACGTCATCGCGATCATCGGAATCGTAGGTCTTCACAGGAGAAGTTCGGCACCATCGCCGCGCCTTCTGCACGCCTCCGTGGGGCAGCGGCGAACGGCCTTGGAGAGCGCATCGTTCGCGACGTTTCGCCGGTTGCGTCCAGGCGCCGCAGGAACCTTGCGAAGGACGAATCCAGCGGTAGAGTGCTGGCGACTGTCCTCGGGCATGATAAGAGCGACGACGAGAGTTTGAACGAACGGACCGCATGAACACCGACGCGAAATCTGCAGAGTCTCGAGAGCTTCGACGGCCCGGTACCACCCGGATGTTCGAGAGCAACTTTATCGAATTTTTCTCGAGGATCCATCCGGCGACGCCGTTCGTGGTGTGGCTCCCGGTGCTGGGCTTCGTGGCCTACCGAAGCATCGCCCGGAGCGACCTCCCCACGCTGGGGTTCGCTGGGCTGCTGCTCGGCGGCTTCGCGGTGTGGACCCTCACCGAGTACGTGCTGCATCGGTACGTATTCCACTGGGTCAACGACACCGCCTTCGGTCGCCGCGTTCACTTCTTGCTGCACGGAGTTCACCACGACTATCCGCAAGACAAGGACCGCCTGGTAATGCCGGTGGGTGCGAGCGCTCCCATGGCCGTGATTTTCTACGGCCTGTTCTTCCTGGTCTTCGGGGGCACGCAGCTTGCGGAGCCGTTCTTCGTGGGCTTCGGTCTCGGCTACCTCGCCTACGACGGCTCGCACTTCGCGATCCACCACTTCAACTTCAAGTCGAACCTGTTCAAGCGCCTCAAGCGCCACCACATGCTGCACCATCACGCGGATCACGCGGGCGGCTTTGGCGTGTCGTCGCCCCTTTGGGACCTGGTCTTTGGAACCATGCCCAGCGTCAAGCGCCGCGCAGACCCGCACTGAACCGCAACCGCAACCGCAGCCTGTGGCCATGGGCCTCCTCGCATCGATGCGCGGGGGCCTTCGTTCTTTCGCCGCCCTTTCCCGCTGCGCGAGATGGGCGACGATTCTCCTCCGCTTTCCAGGAAAGCCTCGGTACACTCGAAGTGTCTTCGTGGGCGGCAACGTCCGAGATCACCATCTTGAGTTCCAAGGAGCGAGAGCGCGCACATGGGGGATAAGACTCCCAGCCAAGGGGAGAAGGCCCCCCCGCAAGAGCAGGGCGAAGCAGGGACGCTGCTCGCCGGTCGCTACGAGATCATCCGCGAGATCGGCCGCGGGGGTATGGGCGTTGTGTACCTGTGCAAGGACATCGTCACGAGCGAACGGGTGGCCCTCAAGCGCCTGCGCGCGCCCGACGAGACCAAGGCGCAGTCGCGCGAAGAAGAGAGCTGGTGGTTCCAGCAAGAGGCCCGCGCGGTCGCCTCCCTCGACCACCCGGCCATCGTTCGCGCCCGTGATTTCGGCACGCTCTCCGATGGCTCGCCGTATCTCGTCATGGACGCGCTACCCGGGCGCAGCGTCCACGAGTGGATGCACACCACGACCATGCCGTGGTCGGTCATCTGGGTCCTTGCCGATCAGACCATGGCGGGCCTCGCGCACGCGCACGCGCGCGGCGTCATCCACGGCGACCTCAAGCCGTCGAACGTGATGCTCGATCTCGCGTCGGCGGGGCGAGGTCCGCGGGCGTTCATCCTCGATCTCGGCCTCGCCTGGCTTCGCGAGTCGCGCCACGATCCGCGTCTCGACGGCGCGCCGGAGCCGGAGCTGGCGGTGCACTCCGGCGCGGGCACCGTGGGCTGGGTGGCGCCCGAGCAGATTCGCAAGGCCGCTACCCACGTGGGTCCGCCCACCGATCTGTACGCGCTCGGTTGCATTCTCTACCGCGTGCTCACCGGCAAAGAGGTGTTCGAGGGCAATGCCCAAGAAGTTCTGCGCGCCCACAAACGCACCCCGGTAGCGCCGCCTACGCTGCCCGAAGGGGTTCCGGCGGGCGTCGCCGACTTCGTGGTGCGGCTCCTCGCGAAGAAGCCCTGGCACCGCTTCGAGCTCGGCGCCGACGCGCGCCGCGCCTGGGCGCAGCATCGGCCGAAGCATGCGCCGACGATGGAGGAGACCATCGCGCGCATGCCCGCGCCGCCGCCTGCTGCGCCTTCGTCCGAAGGAATGCCCGAGCGCGGCCGCGCGGTGGCCGCAGCCCGCGCGCTGGCCCCGGGGCTCCTGAGCCTTCGGCCTTCGCCGATGGTGGCCCGGGAGCGCGAGCGAGAGCAGCTCATGGCGGTGGTCGACGAGGTCACCAGCGGTGGCCCTCGGCCGTCGTCGCATCGCTTCGTCGCCCTCATCGGCGCGGCCGGCGTGGGCAAGAGCCGCCTCGCCGAATGGCTCTGCGAAACGCTGCAAGAGCAGGGACGCACCTGGGTGCTCCGTGCGCGCTACGGCCGTGTGGCGACGCCGCTCGACGGTCTCACCGGCGCCATCAGCAAGTTCTTCAACCTCCAAGGCGCCGACCGCGCGCTGGTGGAGCAGACCTTGATGAACCGCTGGGAGGTCGACAAGGACGACGACGAGGCCCTCACCTGGGTGGCCGCCACCGCAGAGTGGCTGCGGCCCACGCCGCCCGGCGAAAATGCGCCCGCCGGGCCTACCGGCAAGCGGTACGTGCTCGACAACCCGGAGCAGCGCTTCGCAGTCATCCGCCGGGTGATGGAGCGCATCGGCTACGATCGCCCGATCCTCATCTGGTTCGACGACCTGCATCTTTCGTCGCCCAACACCTTCGAGGTGCTCATGCGCCTCCGCCGCGAGTGCCGAGTGCCGCTGCTCATCGTCACCACCGCCCGCAGCGAGGCGCTGGAGACGGACCTCGACGCCGCGCTTCGCATGGAGAGTCTGCGCGCCGACTGGAACGGGCGGGTCATCGAGCTTGCGCCGTTGGGCGAAGAAGAGACCCACGTGCTGCTGCGCGCGACGTTGCCGCTCCACGCCGACGCCATCCAGAGCGCCACTCGCCAGAGCCGCGGCAATCCGCTCTTCGCACTGCAGCTCCTCCACGCCTGGGCGGGCGGCGGTTACCTCACGATGGAGGCGGGGCGCTATCGCGTTCCGCGCGAGGCGCTTCAGGGCCGCGCAATCACCACCGCCGAGCTCTGGGACGAGCGGCTTCGCGCGGTGCCCACCGGCCTGCGCCTCGCGGCCTACGCTGCGGCGGCCATCGGCGACGACGTGCGCGGTGTGGTGCTCAAGGCGCTGGCGCAGTCGCTCGGCATGGACCCGCGCGAGGCGCTGGTGGCGCTCACGCGCGCACAGATCGTCATCGCCTCCGGCAACGACCAGTTCCGCTGGGCCCACGCGCTGCTCCAGGAGCACCTTCTCGCGCGGCTCCACGAACGCAGCGATCATCCGGCAATCTTCCGACTCGCAGCCAATGCGCTCGCGCTGCATCCGGCGGTGGGCTCACGCCGCGTGATGAAGCTGCGGGTCACGAACCTTCTTCGCGCCGGCGACGACGACGTGGCGGCGCAGCTCATGTTCCGCTTCATCGAAGGCGCCTGGGCGCGCGGCCGCGACACCGCGGCGACGCTCCGCGACCTCGCCACACTCGAGGGCCGGGTGAGCGGCACCACCGCCGCCGAGTACGCCTACTGGCGCGCGGAGGCCCTGCGTCACACCGGGCGCCTCGAACAAGCGCGCGAGCAAGCGGAGACGGCGCTTCGCGCCTTCGAGAGCACCGGCCAGCGGCTTCGTCAGGCGCACACGCTTCGCCTGGTGGGGCACCTGCTCTCGGACATGGGTCAGCCCGCCAAAGGGCGCGTTCTCGTGGAGCGGGCGCTCGGGGTCTTCGACGAGCTGCACGACGCGCGCGGCCGGGCCCAGGCCATGGTGGTGCTCGGCGAGATCGACTACCTGCTCGGTGAGCACGCCCGCGCCACGCAGATTCTCACCGAAGGGCAGAACGGATGCCGCGACGCCGGCGACGAGCTGGGCCGCGCGCAGAGCCTTATTCTTCTCGCCATGATCCAGACCAGCATCGGCGGCTACGCTCGGGCGGTCGACCTCCTGGTCGAGGCGCGGGGCGCCTTTGATCAGATCGGCTACCGCCTCGGCATCGCCCAGTGCGACGTGGTCCTGGGCCACGCCGATCACCGGGCACGCAAATTCCAGATGGCCTGGGCCCGCGCCGAGACCGCGCGCGCAGCCTTTCGCGAGCTGGTGAACCCCCGGGGAGAGGCCGCGGCGGAGCGGCTGCTCGCGATGATCTGCGTCGACACCGATCGCTACGAAGAGGCACGCGGGCACGCGGAAGTGGCGGCCCGCATCTTCGACAAGCTCCAAGATCCGTGGGGCGATCTCGAAACGCGCCTTCTGCAGGCGCAGGTCGCGCTCGCCACCGGTGCCCCCAACGCCGCGCAGATGGTGGCACGCGCGGACGAGATCTCCCTCGACGAAGCCGAGCCGCGGCAGCACCGCCACCTCACGCGCGCCTGGCTTTTCCAGACCGAGCGCCGCTGGCCCGACGCCGCCAAGGAGCTCGACAAGGCCCGGGCTGTGTTCGCCGAGAAGGGCCGGTCCGGCGACCATACGCCGCAGCTCCTTCACCGGTTCGCACACCTCGAATGGGAGGAGCCCGCGCTGCCAAAGCTCCAGGCCTGGCTGAAATCCATCGAGGCCCAGGATATGGGCGAGCTGCCTCCGTCGGCGCAGTGGACCACCGCCACGCGATAGCCGCGAGCGGCGGGGGGGAGGGTTGTGGGAAAGTGCGCGGGGTGCGTTGCAGGGGGCGGGGAGGTGGGCTATGGTCCGCGCCATCATGTCGACTCCCCAGGACTCACCCCGTAAGTACAAGCTCAAGCAACGCCGCACGAAGCAGCTCGCTGCCTGGCGCGAGAAGCAGGCCGCCAAGACGGCCGCTGCTCCGAAGAAGGTCTGAGCCGCGCGGCGGCAGTCCGCCGACGTTTCGAAGCGATGCCCGTCCCCGCGACGCGGCATCGTTCGTATTTTGTGGCCTCGCGAGGACACTGGTGTTTTTGGCCGATACCTTCGGGATGCCGGCGCCTCCCGTCCTCACGAGAAGCGAGAGTGAGCGACCGGCGCTGCACCCAGCCAAAAAACCTCAGCTCCTGCTTGGCGCTCTCCGCTGCGCAGGCGTCCGGACCGGAAGAGCCGACGAAGAACACACGCCACCTAGCGGCCCGAGCGGGGGGGAGGCTGCACGGAGTTTGGCCCAACCTACATTGTCGCCGTACCGTTCTCCCTGGAGGTACGCACGATGCGCAACGCCCGAAAGGCCGCAAGACACATGGTGGACTGGCAATGCCAGGTGGTGCGCGAGCGAGACTTTCGTCTCATCGCCGACCGCGCCTGGGACGCCTCCGCCGGCGGCATGCTGGTGCCCGCCGAGAGCGAAGCGGCCATCGGTGAAGAGCTCATCGTCTCCTTCCAGTCGCCCGAGCACGGCATCTGGTTCGACCTCGACGCCCGCGTCGCGCGCCTCATCCGCGGCAACCGCCGCACCGACAAGGGCGCCGCCTTCGGCATCGAGTTCGCCCAGAGCAAGGCCCTCGACCGCCTTCTCCTCCGGAGCGTCCTCCACAAAAAGCCCAAGCCGCACCCCGCCCGCGCCCACGCCCACGCCTAGGAGGAGACTGGGTTTCTGGCCGATACCTCGGGGATGCCGGCGCATCCCGTCCTCACGCGAAGAGAGGGCGAGCGAACACCTCCCTCGGTCTCGGCCAAAAAGCCTCAGTCTCCTCTCACTCCGCGTGGAGGGGGATGCGAATCGGGGAGGCCGAGCGCGGCCAAGGAGGCTCGCGCGGAATGAATCGCCGAACGCCGGCCTTCACCAGTCGCAGAGTTGTGCGCCCCAAGTGAAGCCTGAGCCGAAGGCGACCATGGCGACCTTCATGCCTCGCTTCAGCTTGCCGGTGGCCTCGGCCTCCGCGAGAAGCAGCGGAATGGTGGCGGCCGTGGTGTTGCCGTAGCGCTGAATGTTGTGGACGATCTTGTCGTCGGGGATGCCCAGGTGCTGCTGCACGTACTGGTTGATGCGCAGGTTCGCCTGGTGAAAGCAGAAGAGGTCGATGTCGCCGCCGCTGACGCCGTCGGCGAGCATGACTTCCATGAGCACGCCCATCATGCGCTCGACCGCGTTCTTGAAGACGACCTTGCCGTCCATCTGCGCCCACATCATTTCCGGCGCGACTTGACCGATTCCCTCGGCGTTTTGTGGGATGAAGGGCCGCTTGCGGATGTCCCACACCTTCTGCGAGAGGTTGTCTGCGTAGCGGCCGTCGGCGCCCAGCTTGAAGCTGCGGAGGCCGCGGTCTTCGTCGGTGTGGCTCACGACCACCGCGCCGGCGCCGTCGCCGAAGAGCGACGAAACCGTGCGGCCACGGGTGGAGAGATCGAGCGCTGCGGAGTGCACCTCCGCCCCCACCACGAGCACGTGCTTGGCGGCGCCGGACTTAACCATGGCGCCGGCGGTGGCGAGGCCGTACAAAAACCCGCTGCACTGGTTGCGCACGTCGAGCGCCGGGACGAACTTGGGGTTGGGCCCGTCGCAGAGCCCGAGCTTCTGCTGAAGGTAGACGCCAGAGCCGGGGAAGCAGTGCTCCGGCGAAAGCGTGGCGAACACGATCAGATCGAGATCGGTCTTCTGGATGCCGGCATTCTGAATGGCGATTTCTGCCGCTTTCAGCGCCAGGTCCGACGAGCCGATGCCCTCTTCCGCGTAGCGACGCGCCTCGATGCCGGTGCGCTGCACGATCCAGTCGTGGTTGGTGTCGATGCCGTAGTCCTTCGCGAGATCGTCGTTGGTGACGATCCGCGGCGGAACGAAAGAGCCAGTGCCCGAGATGAAAGCGTTCGCCAAGGAAACCTCCGTGTTTCTTACCTAGGCCTGCAACCCCGGAAGGCGCAACCCGAAAAGCGCCGGAAACTTGGTCCCAGCGCATCACGACGCGTAAAAAAGCAGTGTGGTACCGATCTCCCTTGCCTGCGAGTTTCCCTGCGACAATCCCGCGCTGCACGACGGGCCTGCGTGGCTGGTCGAGGAGCCCACCGGCCTCGCGAAGCCGCAAACGGAGCCGCGGAGGGAAATTCTCACGGAAGCGGCCTCGGCCCTCCCGATGGAAGAAAACGCCGGCCGCACCGAAGCCCTGGAGAGTGCCTGCCGCGAAGGCGAGACGGAAGGGGTCTGGGTGCACGACGCCGACGAGGAAGATCTCCGCATCTTCGACTCCATCGTGGAGGACCTTGCATCGCGCCCGCCCGAAGTTCGTGAGAGCTGCATCATGCTCTCGGGGAGCATGAGCCGCCCCGAAGCCGCGCTGGAAGACATCGTGATCGGCGAGCTTGATCCCTTCGAGCCCGAGGAGGTCGTCGCGCTCACCACCGAACCTGGGCCGGCCGATGCGAGCCCGGAGCTCGATCCGTTCCGTACCCTGGTGAGCGTGCTGGCAAGCGTTGCCGAGCGCTACGGCGGCGCCGCCTCCTCTATCGTGGTCACGCGGCTTTTGGAGGGCGACGCATGCCCCGACGCCCCGCAGGCGTTGGTCGACGGCGGCCTGGTGGAAGCCGGGGAGGGGACATTTCGCGAGGGATTCGCCCGCCAGCGCCGCGCATGGAGCGCCGTGCTTCGCGGTGAGAGCGACGATCTCGAGGCCTGCGGCGGCGCCACCCTCGACGAGTTCGCCACCGAGGTGGTGTCGCGGGCACTCGGGCATCCGGAGCGCGCGCTGGAGATCCGCAAAGAGATTCGCAGCCGGGGCGTCGCCGCCTTCGGCATCATCGAAGCCGCTTGAAACGAGGACGAGCCATGGACCGACGAAGCTTGCAACGAAAGACCGACGCAGTGCCGGTGACGATTCGCCGCACCAAGGGCGATCGCTTTGGCGTCACGCGCAACGTGGGGCCCGGCGGCCTGCTCCTCAACACACCGAGCTGCCTCGAGCCCGGCGAGGAAGTGCACGTCACGCTGCACGAGCTGCGCGGAAGCGTACAGCGGCGCGCCGTCGTGGTGCGCCGCGTTCAGGCGTCGCTCGACGATCCGTGGCGCTATCGCGTGGCGCTGGCCTTCGCCAGCTGACCTCTCAGTTCGCTTCCGAGAGCAACGCCCGGAGCTTGGGCGTGATGTTGGCCACCGCCCCGTCGCCCTTCACCGAGCCGGCGAAGCGCTGCGTCGATGCGCTGCCGTCCTTCGACGGCCGAACGAACAGCGGGATGAACTCCGAGGTATAGCCGGCTGCAGCCAGGCGCTCACGGTCTTCGTCGAGGTTGAACTCGAGAAGCGTGAGGTTGGGGAAGGTCGCGTCGAGCTTTCCCTCGGCCACCGCCTTGTGAAAACGCTGACACGGCTCGCACCAGGGAGCGCCCACGTACACCACGACCTTGCGGTTGCGGGCGGCTTCGCGCGCTTGGAAGGTTTGCACCACGTCGGCCACCGGGCCGCGGGCTGGGGTCTCGATGACGACCTTACCGGTCGGCGGCGCGGGCGCCATGGGCGGGTCGGCCGCGACGGCGGGGTCGCCGGCGGCACGCTCCGGTTCGGTCTTGCAAGCGCCGACCCCGACGAGAGCGAGTGCGATGGCAACGGCAACGGCAACGGCAACGGGACTGGGACTGGGGCCGCGCATCACTCCATCCCCTGGACGATCTCTTCCCAGGTCTGCGGCTCGTTGTCGCCCTTGGTCTGGACGTCGCGAATGCGCACCACGAAGCGCTCCACCCGCGAGGTGTGAACCTGCTTGCGCCCATCGGTGAACGTGGCTTCCATGCCCACCAGCGGAAACGGGTAAGATACACGGGTAATCCCGCCGGAACGCAGGCGCCCGCCGCCAAGCCGCAGGCCCCCCACCGTGCTCTCGGCGTCTACCTGGCCGGTGCGTCGGTCGAGCACCACAGTGCAGTTGAGCGCGGTGTCGACCCCGTAAATGCGGTTCTTGGTCCACACCTCGAACGCGCGCCAGGGGCCGCGCTTGGCGCGCGGAAGCATGCGCTCGCGCACCACCACCACCTCGACGCCGCCGCTCGCGTCTACCGACCCCAGCACCGGGGTGAGCGATTGCGGGGGCAAGGACATCACCTGGGTGGTCTCTTCCTCGTCGTTTCGTTTCGGCTTGCGCGTATCGGCCACGGAATCAGCGTACCGCCATTCGGCTTCGTGGTCTCCAACAATGGCGAAGGCCGGCTGCGTGTCGCCCGTTCGGGTGACAGCACGCGCCGGCCTGGCCGCTCCGAGCGAACGCTCAGAACTGGTGCGCTTCGGTCGACTCGGTGAGGGCCAGCGTAGAGGCCTTGCCGCCGGAGATCACCTCGGCCACCTGGTCGAAGTAGCCGGTGCCCACTTCGCGCTGGTGACGGGTGGCAGTGTAGCCGTCGGCCTCCGAGGCGAACTCCGCCTGCTGAAACTCGGAGTAGGCCGCCATGCCGCGATCGCGGTACTTGCGGGCGAGCTCGAACATGCCGTGATTGAGCGCGTGAAAGCCGGCCAGCGTGACGAACTGGAACTTGTAGCCCATGGCCCCGAGCTCCTGCTGGAACTTGGCGATGGTGGCGTCGTCGAGGTTCTTCTTCCAGTTGAATGAGGGCGAGCAGTTGTAGGCCAGGAGCTTGCCAGGGAACTTGGCGTGGATGCCCTCGGCGAACTGCTTGGCCTGGGCGAGGTCGGGGGTGGAGGTCTCGCACCACACGAGATCCGCGTACGGCGCGTAGGCGAGGCCGCGGGCGATGGCGGTCTCGACGCCGCTCTTGAGCTTGTAGAAGCCCTCGCCGGTGCGCTCTCCCTTCACGATGAACGGGTGGTCGCGCTCGTCGATGTCGCTCGTGAGCAGCTTGGCGCTGTCGGCGTCGGTGCGCGCCACCACCAGCGTGGGGACGTCCATGACGTCGGCGGCGAGGCGCGCCGCCACCAGCGTGCGGATGAACTGCGCGGTGGGGACAAGCACCTTGCCCCCCATGTGCCCACACTTCTTTTCGGAGGCGAGCTGGTCTTCGAAGTGCACGCCAGCGGCGCCCGCTTCGATCATGCTCTTCATGAGCTCGTAGGCGTTGAGCGGCCCCCCGAAGCCGGCCTCGGCGTCGGCCATGATGGGGGCGAGCCAGTTGCGCTGCGCCTTGCCCTCGGCATGCTCGATCTGGTCGGCGCGCAGCAGCGCGGCGTTGATGCGGCGCACTACCGCAGGCACGCTGTTGGCCGGATAGAGGCTCTGATCCGGGTACATCTCGCCGGCCAGGTTGGCGTCGGCCGCCACCTGCCAGCCGGAGAGATAGATGGCTTTGAGGCCGGCCCGCACTTGCTGCACCGCCATGTTGCCGGTGAGGGCGCCCAGCGCCGGCACGTACGGCTCCGAGTGCAAGAGCTCCCACAACCGCTCGGCGCCGAGGCGCGCGACGGTGTGCTCGATCTTGACGCTGCCGCGCAGCTTCAGGACGTCGTCCTTGGAGTAGGGACGCGTGATGCCGTCGAAGCGCGAGCGGGAAACAGCAAGATGGTCGGCCATGTTCAATTCTCCTGAAAAGTAACGGACCTACTGCCCTTCGCGAAGAAGGGTCTCGTAGGCGGGGAGGGTGAGAAACTCGGTGAAGCGTTCGGCGGTCGAGAGCGTGAGAAAGATGTCCTTGGCGGCTTCGAAGCGGCCCTGGGCGAAGCGGGCGTCGCCCACCTCGGCGCGTACCTGTGCGAGCTCCTCTTCCACGGCCGTTTGCAGGCCGGCGAGGTCGAGCTTGCCGCGACCCTCCAGCTCGGCGCCGTAGTGCAGCCACTGCCACACCTGGGCCCGGGAGATCTCCGCGGTGGCGGCGTCTTCCATCAAGTTGTAGATGGGCACGCAGCCCACCCCGCGCAGCCAGGCTTCGATGTACTGTACACCGACGCGGATGTTGTGGCGGAGGCCGGCGTCGCTGCGGGTGCCGGGGGGAATGGCCAGCAGATCGGCGGCCGAGACCGTGACGTCCTCGCGCAGCTTCTCGAGCTGGTTTTTGCCGGGCATCTCGCGGTCGAAGACCTCTTTCGCTACCGGCACCAACGCCGGGTGCGCCACCCAGGTGCCGTCGTGGCCGGCGCGCACCTCGCGCAGCTTGTCGGCGCGCACCTTGGCGAGCGCCGCCTCGTTGGCTGCAGCGTCGTTCTTGATGGGAATCTGCGCGGCCATGCCGCCCATGGCGTGGGCGCCGCGGCGGTGACAGGTGCGCACCAAAAGCTCGCTGTAGGCGCGCAAGAAGCCCTTGTCCATGGTTACCTGCCCACGGTCCGGGAGCACCGCCGAGGCGAGGTGGCTCTGCTTCTTGATGAAGCTGAAAATGTAGTCCCAGCGGCCGCAGTTCAGGCCGAGCGAGTGCTCCCGAAGCTCGTACAGAATCTCGTCCATCTCGAAGGCCGCCGGCAGGGTCTCGATGAGCACCGTCGCGCGGATGGTGCCGCGGGCGATGCCCAGCACTGCCGAAGCTTCCAGGAACACGTCGTTCCAGAGGCGCGCCTCGAGGTGGCTCTCCAGCTTGGGCAGGTAGAAGTACGGCTGGCTGCCGCGACCGGCGAGGACCTTTGCGTTGTGCACCAGGTAGAGGCCGAAGTCGAACAGGCCGCCCGGCGTCGCCTCGCCATCCACCAGGAAATGTCGCTCCTCGAGGTGCCACCCGCGGGGGCGAACGAAGAGCACTGCGGGCGCGCCCGAGAGCTGGTAGCGCTTGTCGCCCTGCTCGAAGGTGATGGTGCGGAGGTTGGCGTCGCGGAGGTTTTCCTGGCCCTGGACCAGGTTGGCCAGGGTGGGGCAGGTGGAGTCCTCGAAGTCGGCCATGAAGACCGACGCCCCCGAGTTGAGCGCGTTGATGATCATCTTGCGATCGACCGGGCCGGTGATCTCGACGCGTCGATCTTGCACCTCGGCCGGCGCAGGTGAAACCGTCCAGTCGCCCCGGCGCACACTCTCGGTCTCGCTCAAGAACCCGAAGCTGGCGTCGCCCTGCGCGATCTTCTGCTGACGGGCGGCCCGCGCCAGCAGCAGCTCCTTGACCCGGCCACGGAAGCGGCGCGTGAGGTGCGCGACGAAGGCCAGCGCTTCGGGGCTGAGAATGGCGCTCTCGCGGAGCTCCGTCTGGCTCCCGGTCACCACTTCGGTCGAACCCTGTTGATTGCTCATAGTCACGTCCTTACTTTGGTCATGGCGCATCGCGTCGTCAAAATATTCTTGTAGTTTCGTGGTAATAACGGTCATTGATTTGTAATGTAGGTATTGTAATGTTGTAAACTATGTCGCTGTCTGACGCCCCCGCAGGGCCCCGTTTTGGCCCCAAAGTTCGCGCGCTTCGGCGTCGTCATCAGATGACCCAGGCGGTCTTCGCGGAGCGCCTCGGCGTCTCCGCAAGCTACCTGAACCTCATCGAGAACGGGCGACGTCCGCTGCCCGCCGGGCTGTTGGTGAAGCTGGCCGAGACCTTCGACGTCGACGTCCGCGCCTTCGCGGGCAACGACGACGCGCGCGTGGTTTCGAACCTCCTCGAGGTGTTCGCCGATCCACTTTTCGACGGCGAGGAGCTCTCGAGCGTGGACGTGCGCGAGATGGCCAGCGCCAGCCCCCAGGCGGCGCACGCGGTGCTCATGCTCTATCGCGCCTACAAGGGCGCGCGCGGCACCACCGACCAACTGGTGGCGCAGCTCACCGACGGCGAAGACTTCGGTATCGCGGAGCGCTCGCTCTTGCCGAGCGAAGAGGTGTCGGACCTCATCCAGACCCGTATGAACTACTTTCCGGAGCTGGAGAAGGGAGCCGAGGCACTCTGCGAGGCGCTGGGCGGCGACGAGCTGGCGCCGGGGCTCACGCGGTACCTCGAGCGGAGCCTGGGGGTGCGCGTCCAGGTGGGCCGCTGGGCCGACGAGCCCGGCACGTTGCGCCGCTACGATCCGGAGGGGCGCGTGCTCTTGCTCTCGGAGCTCCTTCCCACCCGGGCGCGCACCTTCGAGCTGGCGCATCAGGTGGCGCTGCTTCAGCAACGAGAGGCGCTCGACGCGCTCACCGGCGACCCGGCGCTCACCACCGGCGAGTCGCGATCGCTCGGCCGGGTAGCCCTCGCCAACTACTTCGCCGCCGCCGTGCTCATGCCCTACGAGGCGTTCCTCCGGGCGGCCCAGGAGGAGCGCAACGACGTCGACGTCATCGGTCGCCGCTTCCGCGTGGGCTTCGAGCAGGTGTGCCACCGGCTCACCACGCTCCGGCGGCCCCAGGCCGAGGGCGTGCCCTTTCACATGATCCGCATCGACGCCGCCGGCAACATCTCCAAGCGCTTCTCCGCGTCGGGCATTCGCTTCGCGCGCTTCAGTGGCGCCTGCGTTCGCTGGAACATCTTCAGCGCCTTCCAGACCCCGGGCATGATCCGCGTTCAGCTCTCGCGCATGCCGGAGAACGAGACCTACTTTTGCATCGCTCGCACCATCCAGAAAGACAGCGCCGGCTACCATGCCCAGCAGCCGGTGCTGGCCATCGGCCTCGGGTGCGACATCCGCCACGCCCCGGCCCTCGTCTATGCCGACGGCGTGAGCCTCGAGGATCCGCGGCTGGCGGTCTCGGTGGGCGTCACCTGTCGCACCTGTGAGCGCACCGACTGCGACCAGCGGGCGCTGCCTTCGCTCAAGGTGCCCCTGCGGGTCGACGAGAATCGTCGGGGCATCTCCCTCTACGCCGAGGCACGCCGTGCCAACCCCAAGGATGCCACCTCAGCCGGACGGGCGGCCCCGGACGGCCCTGCCGCGGGACCCAAGCCGCGACAGCCGCGGCGCGCCCCCTCCGGGCCCCGTGAAAGGGTGCAAAGATAAGGGAGAGCTTGCCATTTCTCGTCCAGTTGGACGATCATCTCGCCAATGGCCGACGTCGAACGTCGCTCGGATGCTCTCAAGGTTGCGAAGTGGCTCGTCAGCAAAGGGCGCATCGACGAAGCTGTCGGCGTGCTTGCGGCCTGGGCCACCCAGGGGCCCAACGACGCCTCCGGTCAGGAGCTCATGGCCGAGGCGCTGCGTATCAACCCCGCTGCGGTGCTGGCCCGCATGGCGTTCGAGCGCATGGAAGGGGTTCCCGGCGATCACCGGGCCCTCGACGAGGCCATCGTCAAGTACGGGCCGACGGAGCTCGAGTCCCTCATCAAGCAGGTGAATCGCCCGGCGTTTCTCCGGGCGCAGGTGGGCTTCAACAACAACGTCAAGTACAAGAACCACGTGTTCCACATCCAGACCGAGGACTCGGGTCTGGACAAGCCGCACATCATCACGCACCTCTTCGCCGACGGCGGCCGCGTCATCAAGAGCCACAAGCGGGAGTATGCCGCCGAGGTCTCGCGGCCCGACGTGGTCCAGTACGTGCGCGCCCTCATGAAGGGCCAGCAGGTGGAGATGGCCATCGCGCTCCGCGAGGGTCGCTTCGACGAGATCATCGCCGGGCGCGCCATGGGCGGCATGCAGATTCTCACGGAGCCGCCGCGCGTCGACGTGGGCCGGCGCCGAGACGAAGGCCCGCCGCGAGAAAAGCCGAAGGTCGTCTTCAAGGTCCAGGGCGACGCTCCGGCCGCCAGCCCTTCGGCGCCGGGCCCCGCCGCGCCGCCGCTGCCGCCGCCCGGCGTGCTGCCCCGGCCCAAGAGCCCCACCAGCCCCGACCTCACGCGGACGATCCCCGACGCCCCGCCGCCGGTGGTTCCCGTCGAAACGCACGTCTATACGCCGCCCTACCGGTTGGTGGTGGAACGCACCGCGGGCGCCGATCCCGGCGTGTACGAGCCCAGCAGCGACGTGGCGGTCATCGGCACCAAGGGCGAGGTCTCGGTCCGCAAGGAGCGCTTCTGCCACCCGGAAGAGGCACGCCTCATCTGGAAGGACGACCGCCTCTGGCTCGAAGACATGCCCGGCGGCAACGGCGTGTTCCTGCGCATCCAGCACCTGGTCGAGCTCGATCCGGAAGACGAGTTCTTGGTGGGCGATCAGCTGCTTCGCGTCTCGCGCAACCCTGAGCCCTACGACGATGGCCCCACCGCCGAGCCCACATACTTCTACTCTTCGCCGAAGCCCATCGTCTCTGCCTTTCGCGTGACGCAGATCTTCGAAGGCGGCTGCTTCGGCGGCTGCGTCCTCGCCCGCGGCAACAGCGTCCAGGTGGGCACCGAGCAGTGCGATCTGCTGTTCGTCACGGATCCTCTGGTGTCGAAGCAGCACTGCATTCTCGAAGAGCAGGCGGGGGTCATCATCCTCACCGATCTCGAGAGCCGCACCGGCGTGTTCGTGCGCATCAAGGGCGACCAGGAGCTCATGCACGGCGACGAGATCGTCGTCGGGCGCACGCGCCTGCGCGTGGAGTTCACCCAGCGCAAGACCAAGGGCGGGCTTCGAGCGTGAGGGGGCCTCGCCGCGCGGCCGCGGCGCTTGCCTGTATCCTCGGGTGGGGCTGCGCCTCGTCCACGCGGTACGTCGACGCTCCGCTGGAGCTCGGTCCGAGCGAGGCGCGCCGTACCGAGTCGGTGCGGATCTCGACCCCGACCCCGCCCGCGCCCGTGACGCTGGTGGGCCGCTGGACCGGGACCGGCACCCAGGACGACGGACAGTCGTGGCCTATCGTGGTGGACGTGCTTTCTTCGGCAGCCGGGCGATGCGCCACCGCGCGCTACCCGAGCATCCCGTGCACCGCCGACTGGTTTTGCACCGGCACCGATGGCGATGTGGTGGTGGCCAAGGAGAAGGTTCGCACCGGAGCCGGAAAGTGCATCGACAACGGGGAGATGCGCATGCAACTGGTGGACGGCAGCCTCGAGTGGAGCTGGCGCGGCGAAGGCCAGACCGCCAACGCGGTGCTGCGCAAAGAAGAACGAGCCCGCTGAGCGGCGAGCGCGGAACGCCTCCCCGAGGCTGCCCAACTCGGAGTAAGCTCTCGCCCCATGGCAGGTCGATACGGCATCTCGTTCGCGAAGGTTCACATCGAAAAGGGCGAGTACGAGGAGGCCATCGCTGCGGCCTCCGCGGAGATCGACGGCGGCAACGCCGGTCCGGAGCCGTACTTCGACCGCGCCACCGCCCGCGAGCTGCTCGAAGAGTTCGACGGGAGCCTCGGCGACTTCGAGGCGGCCATCGCCAAGAACCGCGAGACCAAGGAGATGGACGGCTTTCAGCTGGACGACGCCTACTTCAGCGCACTTGTGGCCGCGTCGCAGGCGGCAGAGACCCCGGCGCTCGGCGTGCAGGCGCTCGACCGCTACACCCGCACCAGCCCCGAAGGCACCCATCGGGGTGAGGTCGAGGAGTGGAAGGCGCGCCTGAAGGGCGATCGCCCCACGCTGCTCGACAAGACCGTCGACATGTGAGCGATGCGCCTACACGTCGTCGACGGCACCTTTGAGCTGTACCGCGCCCACTTCTCGGCGCGGCCTCCCGCCGTGGATTCGGCGGGGCGCGACGTGAAGGCGACCGTGGGCCTCGTATCGTCGATGCGAGCGCTCTTGCGCGATGCAGCCGAGGCGGTGACCCACGTGGCGATCGCTTTCGACAACCCCATCGACTCGTTTCGCAACGCGCTCTACGACGGCTACAAGACCGACGCCGGGGTGCCGCCAGAGCTACGCCGGCAGTTCGACCTGGCGGAGGAGGCGGCGGCGAGCCTGGGCATGGTGGTGTGGTCCATGGACCGCTACGAGGCCGACGACGCGCTGGCCACCGCGACCCGCCTCTACCGCGACCACTTCGAGCAGATCCGTGTACTTTCCCCGGATAAGGATCTCGCTGCCTGCCTCGACGGCGAACGCGTGGTGCAGGTAGACCGCATTCGCAAGAAGGAGATTCGGGCGGCCGACGTGCTCCAGACGCGCGGCGTCGAGCCCTTCCAGATGGCCGATTACCTGGCCCTCATCGGCGACGCAGCCGACGGCATTCCCGGGGTGCCGGGCTTCGGCGAGAAGACCGCCGCCGCGCTCCTTCGCCGCTACCGCACGCTGGAGGAGATTCCCGAGGGCGAATGGGATGTGGCGGTGCGCGGGAAAGACCGCCTAATGGAGACCCTACGCGGGGCGCGCAAGGAGGCGGCGCTGTGGAAGGAGCTCGCATCGCTGGCCTTCGACGTGCCGCTCCGCGAGACCGCCGCCGAGCTCGTGGTGGGGAAGGGCGATGCGGGCAAGCAAGCGGTCCTGGCAGAAAAGCTCGGCCGCGCCACGCTGTGACCGTTGGGCCTTCAGTTCTGAAGCTCGGGTAGGCGCACCACCCGAACCAGCGCCGGCTCGCCTTTGGCCTCGACGGTGATGAGCGCGTCGGCGCCCAGGCGGCCCACCCACATGCCGCGGGGCACCGGTGGCCGAACGCGCCCGCCGCGGAGCGCCGAGCGATCGAAGAGCATGACCGCGTCGCTCTCGTCGTCGCCGTCGTGACCGTCGACCAATATACGGTGCCCCAGCACCACGCCCGCGTAGCTCGAGACGAAGTCGTCGGAGAGCTCCACCGCGGAGAGCTCTTCGAGACCGGGCCAGGCGTGGGTGCGCAGCTCGTCGGCCTCGACCAGGTGCACGCGCGCCGCGTCGGCGGAGAAGCCGACGAATCCTGCGGGGACCGAGCCCGCGTCGAGCTGTGTGGCAACCGAGAGCGGAGGGCCGTCGGTGAACCCGGCGACGCGCGCGAACGTGCCCTCTTGCCCGCAGGCGGCCAGAAGCAGCACCGCGTCGTCGACCGGGTGCACGTGGAGCTCGTGGAACGCCGGCGGCGGAAGCGGCGCGCTGCGCACCACGCCCAAGACCGCGTGGCTACGTGCGTCGAGGAGCGCGAGCGCCGTCTCGGACCCGCTCTCGGCAGACACCCAGATGCGGGTTCCGCTGCGGTCGAATGCGGTGGCCCGCGCCACGAAGCCCGCGCCGCAGACCACCGCTGCGGTCGAGCGAACAAGCTCGCCGTTCGCCCCGAGCGTGACGATCACGCTCGCCTCATCGACCGTGCCCAGGAGAGCCAGCATCTCGCCGCCGCCGTCCACCGCGAAGGCGCCCAGGCCGGGCGGACCGCCGTGGTCTCCGTGCTCCGCCGCGTGCATAGGGAGGCAGAGATCGGCCGGAAGCGCGAAGCTCGGGCCTGGCTTCAGCGCGCCCGCTTCGAGCACGCAGCTGGCGATGCTGCGCTCCGAAGCCGCGAAGGCGAAGCGGGTGCGCCGCGCATCGACGGCCACCCAGGGCCAGGGCAGCGAACGGTGCAGCGCCGGGAACGAACCAATCTCTGAGAGCTCCATGCACGAGCTACTACGCCAAGCAGCGCCAATCGCGAAGCTCCAGCATCGCCTGCAATTTGCACGCAAACCCTGCGCGAACGTTCAACGCTCGAGCACCGTTTCCACCTCGCGGTACACGCGCTTGCGCCAGCGGGCGAGGGGAGAGTCGCCCTGGTGCAGGCGTTCGGTTTCCTCGAGCACCTCCGGCAGGGGCGTGAACACCACGTAGGGATCGTAGGGCGAAGGCGCGCGCGTGATGCCGGGGCCGACCCACCCGGCCATGAAGCCGGATTCGCCGTCGGCCAGGGCGCGCACCGTGGCGTTGGCGAGTCGGGCGCCGAGCAGGCGGTCGAACGCGGTGGGCGTGCCTCCGCGGACCACGTGGCCGAGCACGGTGATGCGCGAGTCCACGTCCGGGAGGCGCACCGAGAGGCGGGCGTCGACCGCCTCCTTGAGGGCAGTGGTGGGCATGCGCACGCCCTCGGACTTGATGATCAGCACGCGCCTGCGGCTCGACGGCTCGGTGTAGGCGCGCTCGATGATGCGCGCCACCTGGGTGACCATCTCGTCGTCGCTCTTGTCGGTCTCGCGCACGAGCACGAGATCGGCCCCGGCGGCGATGCCGGCGGTCATGGCCAGGTAGCCGCAGTCGCGGCCCATGACCTCGACGATGAACGTACGCCGGTGGGCAGTGGCGGTGTCGCAGATGCGATCGCACGCTTCGACGATGGTGTTCATGGCGGTGTCGACGCCGATGGCCATGGATGTGGAGCCGAGATCGTTGTCGATGGACGCGGGGATACCGCCGATGGCCAGCGGCCCCCTCTTGCCGCGCGCCGAGAGCAGCGCGTGGGCGCCGGTGAGCGAGCCGTTGCCGCCCACCACGATGAGCGCCGAGAGCCCGTGCTTCTCGAGGATCTCCTTGGCCTTGGCCTGGCCTTCGGCGGTGGGGAACACCTTGCTGCGCGCGGTGCCCAGCACCGTGCCGCCGCGCCGTGAGGCCTCGTCGAGCGCGCGCAAATCGAGCGGGACGAAGCGCTCCGCGAGAAGGCCCACGTAGCCGTCTTCGATGCCCACCATCTCGAAGCCCAGCTCGGCACCCACCCGGGCCGCGCCGCGCAACACCGAGTTCATGCCGGGGGCGTCGCCACCGGATGTGAGGATCCCCACTTTGTCTTTGGGCTCGAGCTTCATCACGCCGAGCATAGAGCACTTTGCGTGCATCGCGCCTGCGCCAAACGCCGTGCCGCGTTGCGCCAAACCCAGGAGCAGCTCAGGGCGTCGGCGCGGGGGCAACCGCCGGCGTCACGGCGTCGTCGGGCGCCGATGGGTCCTTGCAGCAGCGAAAGCCGATGGAATAGTCGTGGTAGCTCGTGGCGTGGGCTTCCGTGCGGTAGTTGCACCCTTCACCGTTCTGGGTGGTGTCGAGGAAGTAGCCGCCGGCGAAGATGCCGTTGCCCGACGCGGTCTCGTCGGACACCCACTCGTGGCGGTTGCCGACCATGTCGAAGGTGCCGTAGTCGCTTCGGCACTCGCCGCGCTCACCTGTGGGGGTCCAGCTGCCCGAGACCTGCCCGAGGCGCGGATCGTTGAGCTTGGTCCACACCGAGTAGTCCATCCCGGGGGGGAGCACGTGTGTGTGCTTTTTGCCCTTCGTCTTGGGCAGCGGCTGGCCCGGCCGTGGGCGCGCCGGCTTCTTCACCGCGGCCTTGGCCTTTCCTTTGACGCGCTTGCCCTTGACAGCTGCGGCGGCCTTGCTGCCGGGCTTGGCCGCGGCTTTCGCGCCCGGCTTACCCTTGCCGTTGCCAAGCGCCAGGGCGGGAGGCGGCGCGAGGTTGGCGTGCGGGAAGACCACGCCGATGGGGCTTCGACCGTTGTCGTTGCAGCGGCCCACGGTGCGCGTGGCGCCGTACGGGTAGGCGGTCTTCTGCGTGCCCATGCACGCGGTCTTCCACTCCCGGAGCGCGCAGAGGCGCTTGCTTGCGGCCGCGCAGGCGTCGCGGGCGCTCTCGGCGCTCATGTAGCCCTGGGGAATGGCGCCGGCCTGGCTCACCGCGCGCACGTCGTTGTCGTCGCCCACCGGCAGCCAGTGCGGGTAGGGCGCCTCGGTGGCGTCGTCCTTGGTCTCGATCAGCGAGGCTTCCCAGCGATCGATGCAGAATGCACCCTCGACCAGCACCATCTCCGGAGGGCAGGGGCCCTTGGGGGCGGCCAGGGCGGCCGAGGGCGCAGCGTCTCCGGCGTCGTCGCGGTCGCTGGATGCGGTCGCGTCGTGCTCGCCGGCATCCGGCAGCCCGGCGTCGCCCGCGTCGGGCACCTCGACGGTGGCGGCCACCGGCGCCGAAGTGGGGGCCGCGGCGCAAGCCACGAGGAGCAAGGGAATGAAGACGCGGAGGCGCACCCGAACGTGGATAGCGAAAGCGCCGCGGGGTGTCACGTCCCAGGAGCCGGCGGCGCGATTGGAAGTAAGCTGATCCGGTGAGGCTTGCTACGCGTCCTTCCAAGCTCGGCATTCGTGGGCTGGCGCTGGCGCTGTACTTCATGGTGGCGGGCGGCCCCTTCGGCCTCGAAGAGCTCATCGCCAAGGTGGGCTTTCGAGGCGCACTCGTGGTGCTGGCGATCACGCCGATCGTGTGGAGCCTGCCCACGGCGCTCATGGTGGGCGAGCTCGGCGCGGCGCTGCCCGAAGAGGGCGGCTTCTACGCGTGGGTGAAGCGCGCCCTCGGGCCCTTTTGGGGTTTTCAGGAGGCCTGGCTCTCGCTGGCGGCGAGTGTGGTCGACATGGCCATCTATCCGGCACTGTTCGTGGCCTACCTGGGGCGCCTCGTGCCCTGGGTGGGGGCCCACGGAACGCTCACCAGCGTCGCGTTCATCGCTGCCTGCCTCGCGTGGAACCTGCGCGGCGCCGGGGCGGTGGGCCGCGGCGCGACGGTGCTGGCGGTGGTGCTCCTCTTGCCGTTCGTGGCGCTCGCCGCGGTGAACCTGTGGCAGGCGCCCCTCTCGCGCACGCCGGCGCCCACCTCGCTGCGCGATCCGCTGGGCGCGGTGCTCATCGCGCTGTGGAACTATATGGGCTGGGACAACGCATCCACGGTGGCGCCGGAGGTCCTTGCCCCACAGCGCACGTATCCCCGCGCGGTCGGCATCTCGCTGACGCTGGTGACCCTCACGTATCTCATCCCGGTAGCCGCGGCCGCGGCCAGCGGCGTCGATCCCAGCCAGTGGACCACCGGCTCGTGGGTAGACTTTGCGGGCGATACCGCGGGACCGATGGTGGCCAAGGCGCTGGTGGTGGCCGGGGCGGTGAGCCCGCTCGGCATGTTCGGGGCGCTCATGATGTCGTACTCGCGGCTGCCCATGGCGCTCGCCCACGATGGGTTGCTGCATCCGGTCTTCGGCAAGCGACTCGGGAAGACCCAGGTGCCGTGGGTCTCGCTGGTGGCGTGCGCGGCGCTCTGGACCGCGTCGCTGGGCCTTAGCTTCGAGCGCCTGGTGGCGGTGGACATTCTGCTCTACGGGGCGAGCCTCCTCCTCGAGTTCGCGGCCCTGCTCTGGCTTCGCGTGCGCGCGCCCGACTTGCCGCGGCCCTACAAGATTCCTGGCGGCACCGGCGTGGTCGCCTTGCTCGGGTTGGGGCCGCTCTTGCTGCTCGGCCTGGCCTTCGTGCGCAACTTGGAGGAGCAGGTGTGGGGCATGAAGAGCTCCTACTTCGGGCTGCTCCTCGTCGCCGCAGGTCCGCTTTCGTACCTGGTCGCCCGCGCCGCCTGGAAGGGGCCGTCGAAGGGGCGCGCGCCCGACCGCTGACGCGGGCGCCATCGCGGGGTGGACGCCGCGCCCAACTTGCGGTACCACTCAGGGCGTTCGCGGGACTAACTCAGTTGGTAGAGTGCAAGCTTCCCATGCTTGATGTCGCGGGTTCGAATCCCGTGTCCCGCTCCAGAATCGAGGGGTGAAGCGCGCAGGCCGGCCACCGCGCGCCGCCCACCACCCACCGCGCGCCCGCGCGGCGACACTCCGTGCCATATCGAGGGATCGGCAAGCAGCGGGGCCTGCCGGGTGCCAAATGGCCTGCGGCCGGCAATTTACGGCTCGCCGCCCCTTGACCCGCTCCCATCGCGCATTAGGTTGCGGGCGCTGCTAGCACTCTCGTGAGTCGAGTGCTAAGTCAGCCTCGCTCGCTAGATTCGTACGTTTCAAGGAGATCAGACCGATGAAGATTCGTCCCCTGCAGGACCGCGTGGTCGTAAAGCGCACCGCCGAAGAAGAGAAGACCAAGGGCGGCATCATCATTCCCGACACCGCCAAGGAGAAGCCCATCGAAGGCACCGTCCTGGCCGTCGGCAACGGCAAGGTCCTGGGCAACGGCAAGGTCGTCGCCCTCGAAGTGAAGGCGGGCGACAAGGTCCTGTTCGGCAAATACTCCGGAACCGAAGTGAAGCTCGACGGCGAAGAGCACGTGCTCCTCCGCGAAGACGACATTCTCGCGGTCATCAGCTGATCGAAACGACGAGGCAAAGATCATGAGTGCAAAACAAATTGTGTACAGCCGCGGCGCACGTAGCCGCATCCTCCATGGCGTCAACCTCCTCGCCGACGCGGTGAAGGTGACCCTCGGCCCCAAGGGTCGCAACGTGGTCATCGAGAAGTCCTACGGCTCGCCCGTCGTCACCAAAGACGGCGTGACGGTGGCCAAGGAGATCGAGCTCTACGACCGCTTCGAGAACATGGGCGCGCAGATGGTTCGCGAGGTCGCTTCGAAGACCTCCGACAAGGCCGGCGACGGCACCACCACCGCCACCGTGCTCGCACAGGCGATCTACACCAACGGCCTCAAGCTGGTGGAAGCCGGCCACAACCCCATGGACATCAAGCGCGGCATCGACACCGCGGTTGCCGCCATGGTCGCCGAGATCAAGAAGCTCGCCACGCCTACCAAGGACAAGGAGCACATCGCGCAGGTCGGCACCATCAGCGCCAACGGCGACGCCAGCATCGGCAACATGCTCGCCGAAGCCATGGAGAAGGTCGGCAAAGAAGGCGTCATCACCGTCGAAGAGGCGAAGGGCATGGAGTCCTCCCTCGAAGTCGTCGAAGGCATGCAGTTCGACCGCGGCTACCTCAGCCCCTACTTCGTCACCAACCCCGAGAAGATGAGCGTCGAGCTGGAAAACCCGCTCATCCTCATCTCGGAGCGGAAGATCGGCGGCCTCAGCGACATCATCCCGCTCCTCGAGCAGGTTGCCCAGAGCCAGCGCCCGCTGCTCATCGTGGCCGAGGACGTGGAGGCAGAAGCCCTCGCGACCCTGGTCGTCAACAAGCTGCGCGGGCTCCTCAAGGTGTGCGCCGTCAAGGCGCCGGGCTTCGGCGATCGCCGCAAGGAGATGCTCAAGGACCTGGCGACCCTCACCGGCGGCCAAGTCATCAGCGAAGACCTCGGCATCAAGCTCGACTCCGTCACCCTCAAGGACCTGGGTCAGGCCAAGCGCGTCACCATCGACAAGGACAACACCGTCATCGTCGACGGCGCGGGCGACGCCAAGGAGATCAAGGCGCGCATCGAGATGCTGCGTAAGCAGGTCGAGACCACCACCAGCGACTACGATCGCGAGAAGCTCCAGGAGCGCCTTGCGAAGCTCGCCGGCGGCGTGGCCGTCGTCAAGGTCGGCGCCCACACCGAGACCGAGATGAAAGAGAAGAAGGCACGCGTCGAAGACGCCCTTCACGCGACCCGCGCGGCCGTCGAAGAAGGCATCGTCCCCGGCGGCGGCGTGGCGCTCATCCGCGCCAGCAAGGTCCTCGAGACCCTCACCCTCCCGGGCGAGCAGCAGTTCGGCGTCACCCTGGTGCGCCGCGCCATCGAGGAACCGCTCCGTCAGATCTCCAAGAACGCGGGCGCCGAAGGCTCCGTGGTCGTGGAGAAGGTTCGCGCCGGAACCGGCGCCTTCGGCTTCAACGCCGCAAACGACACCTACGAGGATCTCGCCAAGGCCGGGGTCATCGACCCCGCCAAGGTGGTTCGCTCGGCCCTCGAGTACGCTGCCAGCGTTGCCGGCATGATGCTCACCACCGAGGCGATCATCGCCGACAAGCCGAAGTCCGACAAGGGCGGCGGCGGCGGTGGTGGCGGCATGGGTGGAATGGGCGGCATGGGCGGCATGGGCGGCATGGGCGGCATGGGCGGCATGGGCGACTTCGATATGTAAGTCGACAGCCGGGCTCCTCGGGCGCGACCGCGCGTCCGGGGTAGCCTCGCGCCGACGAGGCTCGCAGAGCGATCTGCGGGCCTTTTCGCATTTCACCAGGCGCTTTTTGACCCGTGAACGCGGCT
>JBBQWQ010000009.1:0-179711 GCA_038210445.1 Polyangiales bacterium | reverse complement strand
AAACACCGGTCATCTAGGTGACTGGTGTTTTTGGGCTTCGGGATGCCGGCGCCTCCCGTGCTCACGAACAGGAGTTTGTTCCGCGCGCTGCACCCAGCGAACGCGCCTCCCTCGGTCTTGACGAAAAACCCTCAGTCTCCTGTGTTGGCGCTTTCCGCCGCCGCGCAGCCTCCCGGACCGGAAGAGCCACGTAGCCGACGAAAAACACCAGTCTCCTAGAATTCTGCGGGATCGGTGTAGGTGCCGAAGACGTCGCGGAGCACGTCGCAGATCTCTTGCTGGGTGGCGTAGGCCTTGGCTGCCTCGATGATGGCGGGCATGACGTTTTGGCCGACCTTGGAGGCTTCGCGAACCCCGGCCAGGCATGCAGCCACCTGCGCGGAATCGCGTGTATCCTTCACCTTCTTGAGGTTGTCGACCTGGCGCTTCTGCACCTCTTCGTCGATCTTGAGCAGGGGAATGCTGGAGCCGCCGCCCTCGGACTCGTACTTGTTGACGCCCACCATGATGCGCTCTCCGGCTTCGAGCTGGCGCTGGAAGCGGTAGGCGCTGGCGGCGATCTCCCGCTGCGGGTAGCCCTTCTCGATGGCCGCCACCATGCCGCCCATCTCGTCGATGCGCTTGATATAGGCCATGGCCTCGGTCTCCATGCGGGTGGTGAGCTCTTCGACGAAGTAGCTGCCCGCCAGGGGATCGATGGTGTTCGCCACGCCGCTCTCCTCGGCGATGATCTGCTGGGTGCGCAGGGCGATGGTCACCGAGTCTTCGGTGGGCAATGCGTAGGTCTCGTCGAGCGAGTTGGTGTGCAGCGACTGCGTACCGCCCAGCACCGCCGCCAGCGCCTGCAGCGCCACGCGCACCACGTTGTTGTAGGGTTGCTGCGCGGTGAGCGACACGCCGGCGGTCTGGGCGTGGGTGCGGAGCTTCATCGACTCGGCCTTCTTGGCCCCGAAGCGTTCCTTCATGAGCCGCGCCCACAGGCGCCGCGCGGCGCGGAACTTGGCGACCTCTTCGAAGAAGTCGTTGTGCACGTCGAAGAAGAACGAGAGACGCGGCGCGAAGTCGTCCACGTCGAGGCCGCGCTCGATGCAGCTCTCCACGTAGCCGATGCCGTCGGCGACGGTGAAGGCCAGCTCCTGACCGGCGGTCGCTCCCGCTTCGCGAATGTGATAGCCGCTGATGGACACCGTGTTCCAGCGCGGCACTTCTTTCGAACAGAACTCGATCATGTCGGTGACGATGCGCATCGCCGGGCGCGGCGGCACCAGCCACGCGTGCTGGGCGATGAACTCCTTGAGGCAGTCGTTCTGTACCGTGCCGCCGATCTTGTCGCGGGCGATACCGCGCTTGTCGGCGAGCGCGATGTAGAAGGCGAGGAGCACCACCGCCGGTCCGTTGATGGTCATCGAGGTGGTGACCTGATCGAGCGGGATGCCGTCGAACAGAACCTCCATGTCGCGCAGCGTATCGACCGCCACACCGCACATGCCCACTTCGCCCAGAGAGCGCGGCGAGTCGCTGTCGTAACCCATGAGGGTGGGAAAGTCGAAAGCGGTGGAGAGACCGGTCTGCCCCTGCGCCATGAGGTACTTGAAGCGCTCGTTGGTCTGCTCCGGGGTGCCGAAGCCAGCGAACATGCGCATGGTCCAGAGACGGCTCCGGTACATGGTGGGCTGCACGCCGCGGGTGAACGGGTACTCGCCCGGGAGGCCCAGGTCTTTCATGTAGTCTACAGGCACGTCGGCCTGGGTCAGAACGTCGGGGACGTCGAGATCGCTCCAGGTGGAGAAGCGCGGCAGACGCGGCGGCATCTTCGCGCTGCTCTTGGCCAGCGCGCCCTTGCGCCAGACCTCGGTGGCTGCGCGCAAGGCGGTCAGATCACCCGGGAAGTCGCCGACCACCACTTCGTGATCGTGCGCCGCTACCGGCGGCACGCCCGAGGGCAGGGTCATCTTGCGTTCGCGGCGGACCGGCACATCTTGCGACATGCGCGCAGTGTACCACGCCGGCCCGGCCCGAGGAGGGTCGACCGGCATCCTGCCAAACCGGGAGAGCCACGGCGGAAAGGTCGGTCTAGGTGCTGGCTTCGGGCTCGGTCTTCTTGCGAGAGCGAAGCCACTCGATGACCATGGGCATCACCGAGAGGATGACGATGCCGATGACCACCAGCTCGAAATTCTTCTTCACCACCTCGAGGCCGCCGAAGAGCACGCCGGCGCCCATCATGAGGCCCACCCAGGCGATGGCGCCCACGATGTTGTAGGTGATGAACTTGCTGTAGTTCATGGCGCCGGCGCCGGCCACGAAGGGCGCGAAGGTGCGGACGATGGGCACGAAGCGCGCGAGGATGATGGTCTTGCCGCCGTACTTTTCGAAGAACTTGTGGGTCTTCTCGAGGTGCTTCTTGTTGAGCCAACGCGAGGTCTCGCTCTTCATCACGCGCGGGCCGATGGCTTTGCCGACGTGGTAGTTCACGGTGTCGCCCGCGATGGCAGCGATGGTGAGCGCCACCCCGAGGAGGGGCGTGCTCATGTGGATGTCTCCGCGGCTGGCCACGGCGCCCGCAGCGAAGAGCAGCGAGTCGCCCGGCAGGAACGGGAGCACCACCAACCCGGTCTCGCAGAACACGATGGCGCACAGGATGGCGTAGGTCCACCCGCCATACGTGTTGGCCACGTCTACGAGGTGCTTGTCGAGGTGGCGAACGAGATCGATCAGGCTCTTGATGTCCATGCGCTTCGCGGCGGACTAGCAGATCCAGGTCGCGGGCGCCATGGATTCCCGGCTCGCGCGCGGCGCCTCAGCGGAACGAAACGCCGCGGCCGGTGTACACGTAGCCCGGATCGATGGTGCCCGGCGCCGGCAGCGGCTGATCGCCGCCCGGCTTGAGAAGGAAGTAGCCGCCCACTGCGAGGCCGCCGGCGACCGCCACGCCGCCGGCCACCCAAACCCACGCCGGCACGCCCCCGGACGAGGCGTCCTTTTCCAGGCTCACATGGATGTTCCGGGTCTTGTCGTCCTCGATGACGATGTCGGCCTGGTGCGGACGCATGCCCTTGCCCGTGATGCGGAGCGAGTGGATGCCGGAGCTCAGCGGCGCCACGTAGCGCGATGTGCCGACGCCCTTGCCGTCGAGGAAGATGGCGGCGCCGCTGTCGGTGACGATCTCGACCTTGCCCAGGTGGGTGTCGGGACGCAGCTTGGCGTCCACGGTCACCTCGGCGTTGGTGAGGGTCACGGTCTGTTCGAAATCGCGGAAGCCTGGCTTGGTGACGCGGATCTTCCGCGTGCCGACGTCGAGGAGCACCGCGCGCGAAAGTGGCGAGTGGCCCACATCGTCTCCGTCGACGGTCACCGTCGCGTCGGGCTCGGTGACCACCACGCGGACCCGGGAAACCAGGGGTTCCACGGTCTTCATGAGATCTTCCGCGTCCTGGCGATCGGCGTTGGTGATGTAGCCGTCGCCCTCTTTTTCGTATTGGCGCACGTACTCGAGGACCTTGGCGTAGTGGCGCTGCGCCTTCTCGCACGCGGCGACGTTCCACAGGAGCCGCGGATCCTTGCTGGTGTCGTAGGCGCTCTTGAACTTGAGGGCCGCCGCCTTGAAATCGCCGTCGCCGTAAAGGGCCTTGGCGGTCTCGTAGTCGCTCTTCGCGCCGCCGGTCAGCATCTGCGAGAGCGGCTTCGGGGCCTTGGCGGGCACCTCAGCGAAGGCCGCGCTGGAGGCGAGAAGAGAGACGACCAGGAGTGCGGAACCGAAGCGGGCTTTCATTTGATGTCCATTTTGAGACGATTGCGGGTGGCAGCCGGAACCGGCGCGGGCGCCTGGGTCGCGGCGGGAGGTTCGGGGGCAACCGAGGGCTGGGCCCTGGCGGTGGCTTTGGGGTCGGCGGCAGCGACGGCGCCGCCGGCCGGAACCCGTCCGTGCTTGGTGGTCGCGGTGGGGGAGGGAAGGGCGTCGCCCGTGGCAACGACGAGCGGCGCGGTTGCAACCGATGCGGCGGGAGGCGCCGTAGGCAGTGCGTTGCCCATGGCTTGCGGCCCCATCTGCGCGCTCGCGACCAGCGGCGCGGTGCCCGGCGCGCGGGGACCGCCGCTGAACCGCAGCCCCACACCAACGCCCCCGACGGCGAGGACGATGGCGCCCGCGGCCAGCGCGAAGATGGGCCAGCGCGACCCCTCGCTGCGCACCGGGCCGGTCTGCACCATCGCCGAAGGAAGCGAGCCGGGCGGCGCGGTGATGGAGTGCGGCGACGGAGGCGAGGGAATGGTGGCCGGAGGAATGGTGAGCGCCGGCAATGGGCCGCGCGGCGGGACCACGTGGGTGATGCGGTCGACGTAGACGCGGGAGGCGGTGTTGGCGAAGGGCAGAAGGGCCAGCGCCAGATCGCCGACGCCCATGTAGCGAAGGTCGCGGTCGGTGGCCATGCAGCGGTCGATGATGGCCACGAAGCCGGGATCGAGCTGCGGCGTGTGCTCGAGCACCGGCGTGGCCTTGCCCTCGAGAATGAGCGCGATCACTTCCGGCAGCGAATCTCCCTCGAAGGGAAGGCGACCGGTGACGAACTCGTAGAGCATGACGCCGAGGGCCCAGATGTCGACGCGCTCGTCCAGGTCCTTGCGCTTGCGCAGCTGCTCCGGCGACATGTAGAGCGCGGTGCCCATCATCGCCGAGGTCTGCGTGAGGTTGTCGCCGCTCTTGCCGTCGATGGCCTTGGAGATGCCGAAATCGAGCAGCTTGACCAGCTGCCGGCCGTGCTGCCGCGCCAGGAACAAGTTCGCCGGCTTGAGGTCGCGATGGATGATGCGCGCAGCGTGGGCCAGCGCCAGTGCGTCGCAGGCTTGGAGGATGTACTCGATGGAGTCGTGGACCGTGAACGTGCCCTTGCGCTCGAGCAGTTGGTTGAGGTCTTCCCCTTCCAGGTACTCCATGACCATGTAGGGCGCGCCGTTGTCGAGCGTGCCTACATCGAGGACTCGCGCTACGTGCTCGCTCTCGATACCGGCCGCGGCCTTCGCTTCTCGGTGGAAGCGCTCGACGAAGTCGGGGAGCAGCGACACGTGCGAGTGAAGAAACTTCACCGCCACCCGCTGGCCCAGAACCTCGTGGGTCGCGGCTGCGACGATGCCCATGCCCCCCTCGCCGAGGACGCGCTCTACCCGGTATTTGCCGGCCAGAAGAGACCCTTCGGAGACGGGGAGGCTCATGGTTACTCCAGCTTCCGGCGGTAGACAGAGCCCTTGGTGGTCTGGTCGTCGCGGACGATCCAGTACACGTAGGCCGCGTCTACCGCGACGTCGTTGATGCCCGTCGCGTAGCTACCGGTCTTGGGGGCGACGCGAATCGCTGTACCGCCGGCCCGCGGCACCGCGTAGAGGACGCCGAGGGCGCTGTAGTAGACGTTGGCGCCATCGGTGGCGACGCCGTTGGGAATGGCCTGCGCCGAAGCGAGATCGAGGTTCTGTGCGAGCGGCGCGACGGCGGGCGCGGCCGCAGGATCGTACCGGTACACCGCGCCGGTGGCGCCGCCGCCGTCGGGAACCCATGTAAAGTACAGGCGTGTACCCGACGACGCCATGGCGCCAATGTGGCCGCCGGCCTGCGGCGCCGGAACAAGCTGGGGCGGCGTGCCGCCTTGGCAATTGGCTTGGTTGCAGGTGTGAATCGCGCCGTTGCTGAGGCCGATGGTGGTGGTGATCCCCAAGGTGGCCACCGCGGTCGCTCGCGGAAGTGAGTACTGCCCGAGGACCGCCGGATCGCTCGAGAACCCCGTGCCATCTTCGCGTGCCACAAACCCAACGTTGTTGGCGTCGTAGCCGGCATACACTCCGGCGAGACCGTTCGCCCCAAGGGTCGTAATCAAAAGAGGCGCGACCAACCCCGGGTTGGGCAATGCGCGCGTTTGCGCGGTTCCGCCGATGTCGACCACGTAGCCATTCCCGCCGGTCGCCGTGAAGAGCGTGGTGCTGGCGCCGCGCACCACCGAGCGAAGCCCAATCGGGTTGCCGGCAGTTGTCTTGAAGATGCTCTGCGCGGGCCTCACCGAGACCTTGAGGATCGCGGGACCCGCGGCGGCCACGTAGGCGTCGCCGCCGGTCGCCACCACGCCCGCGGGCGCGTCGAGGTTGTCGGCCAGAAGCTCGATAGGCTTGGGGTCGAAGGGGGCGTCGGGGCCGGCCTCCGTGGGCCCGCCGTCGGGGGTGCTTCCGCCGGTGCAGACGTTGGTGCTGGTGGCGCTGGCCGGTCCGCAAAGGGGCGTGACCTTCGACTTGGGCGCGCAGCGGGTGGAGCCGATGACGTCGATGACGCGTTCGACGTTGGGCGTCTCGGCGAGGACCTTGCGGCACACGGCCTTGGGAAGCTGGAGCCGTTGATTCGGCAGCACCGTGACGCCCACCTCGCCGAACGTTGCGACCGCGTCGAAGTCGAGCGGCACGAGCGTTCCGGCGCCGGTGAGGGTCCCGATGCCGGTGGTGCGCAGCGCGAGGTTGGTCTTGGCGCCGAGTGAGGCGACGGTGCACTCCTTGTCGACCTCGAGCGTCTTCGCCTCGGCGAAGCAGCACGCGACGTCGAAGCACTCGCCGGCGCTCTTGCCGTTCTTGTCGGGCGCAGGGCCGCCGCCGTAGATGGTCGTGGGATCGTAGACGTCGAAGGCGCTTGGGTCGGTGAGGTCGAGGGTGACGCAATCGCCGCCCACGTCGGTTTGCCCCTCGCCGCAGCGGTTGGTGACGCCGGTGAAGGCGTCGAAGTCGAGCGGGCGCACGACGCCGCTCGTATCCTTGGGAAGGAGCGGCAGGCTGGCGGTCGAGAGCGGCAGGTTGCCAGCGCCTGAGCCCACGCTGAGAAAGTTGAGGGGTACACGGAGCTGCCCCACGCGATTGGGGGGCACGGTGACGGTCACGTCCCGGAGCACGATGGCTTTGTCGCCGGTGCCGTAGGCGACCGCGCGAACCTTCACCGGCTGCTTCGGATCGTCGGGCGCGAGGACTGCGATGCTGGCGGGGAAGAGGATGATGCCGGTGGGCGGCACATCGACCTCCTGCGCGAACACCTGGCGGCCCGCTACTTTGATGTAGAGGCCCACCTTGATGACGTCCTTGGGCAGCGACATATCGGTGCTGACCGCGAGCATCAGGGCACCGCGTTGCGGCTTTTCCGAGGAGCAGGACGACGCCGCGGCAACCACGCCCGCTACGCCAAGAACCAGAGCTGCGGCTTTCTTCGAAACCCCCATAATGGATAGGAAAGTACCACAGAACATGGGGGCCGACGTCTCCGAAAAGACCAATCGGCCGCGGGCGCAGGCGAGTTGCGCCGAAAAGCGTTTTTCGCGCCGCCGGTCAGCGGGCGGTGGCGTCGGGCTCGGTGCCGGCGGCCTTCTCGGGCGGCTGCGCCTCGGGCGCCTTTTCGGTGGCCGGCGGCGGCGGAACCGTCTCCGCGGAGCCCACCGATGGAGGCGAAGGGGCGGTCGGGGGAATGGCCGAGCCGGGCGCGGACGAGCTCGATGCCGGGGTGGCGGTCATTTGTACCGTCGCGGCCGCAGGGTCGACGCTGGCGGCCGCCGCCGGGTCGGCTTCGATGCGGATGACCACTGCGGTGACGTTGTCCTCGCCGCCCTGCTCGTTGGCGCGGGCAATGAGCTTGCGACACGACTCGCGGATGTCTTCGGAGCCGAGGATCACGTCGCGGATGTCCTCATCCGTGATCATGCCGGAGAGGCCGTCGGAGCAGAGAACGTAGACGTCGCCGATGCGCGGCTCGTCGTGCTGCAGGTCGACCACCACCTGGTCCTGCATGCCGAGCGCGCGCGTGATGACGTTGCGCGGAAGCTCGTTGCGTTGCTCGTCGGTGAGATCGGGCATCGCCAGCAGGTAGTCGTTGATGAGCGAGTGATCGCGGGTGAGCAGGTTGATGCCCTTCTCGCGGACGCGGTAGCAGCGGGAGTCGCCCACGTGGCCGATGTACATGCGGTTCTTCTTCGGGCTGAACATGGCGCCCACCACGGTGGTGCCCATGCCATGGCACTCGCGGGACCGCGTGCTGCGCTCGAAGATTTGCCGGTTCGCAACCCGGATGCCGGTGAGGAGGCGGTTCTCTTCTTCCGACAGGTTGGTGTCGAAGTGAAACGGCCAGGTGACGTCGTCGTTGGCGGTGGAGCGGAAGAACTCGGAGATGGTCTCGGTCGCCAGCTTGGACGCGACGTCGCCCGCGCGGTGTCCGCCCATACCGTCGGCCACGACGAACAGGTCGTACTCCTTCAACACGATGAAGGAGTCTTCGTTGTGCTCCCGTTGGAGCCCCACATCGCTCATGCCCGCTGCGATCGCCCGTAGCAAGGTGCGTCCTCTCGAATTACGTAAGGGTTTCATTCGCCTCGGGCGGTGTCAAGGGTGCAAGCGCAGCAGAATACAGCGAACGCGACGGGGCGTGGCCCCTCGGGAAAAAGCGGGTGGATGGTCGAGCGGGCAGCGAGCCCGATCACACCTCGAGAATGTCCTTCTCTTTGGAGGCGACCAGCGTGTCGACCATCTTGCCGCCTTCGGCGACGGTCTCCTCGGCCTTCTTCTTGGCGCGCTCCACGTCGTCCTCGCTGGCATCGCCCGCGGAGTCCATCTCCGAGAGCATGTCGAGGGCTTCGTGCCGCGCCTTGCGAATGGTGACCTTGCACTCCTCACCGTACTTCTTTGCGATCTTCACGAAGTCCTTGCGGCGCTCCTCGGTGAGCGGCGGAAGGGGAATGCGGATGATGTCGCCGTCCGTCTGGGGGTTCAAGCCCAGATCGCTCTCACGGATAGCTTTTTCCGTGGCCTTCATTTGGCTCTTGTCCCAGGGCTTGACGGTGAGGAGCCGTGGCTCTGGCACGCTGATGTTGGCCATCTTCGCCAGCGGCGTCGACGTCCCGTAGTAATCCACGCGAATTGCATCGAGCAATTGCGGGCTGGCCCGGCCTGCGCGGAGCTTGGCTAGGTCGCGCCTCAGGGCGTCGTGCGCCTTGGCGATGGAGCTGATGAGTTCCTTTTGCACGTCTTCCAGCATGAGCAGCCTCGCTTACGATCCCCTCCCTTAGCATTCTTGGCGGCCCTTGGGTGCGAACTCGTCCATAGGCGCCGGGTTCGTGGGCGCGGCGCGGCAAAATTCGCGCCTTGCCGCAGCCAGGCCCGGGAGTCGTGCTATTGCCTTCGGAAATGGGCTGGCCCTGGCGTTCTTGGTGGCTTCTTGTTTGGGCGGCGACCGCGACCGCGACCGGCGCAGCCTGCTCGAAGGACGCGCCGCCCACGCCGACGGTGCCCAGCAGCGTGGTCGAGGCCGAGGCGCCAGCCCCAGCGTCGCTTCTGGCCGAGGTGTCGATACCGACGCCCAACGCCACCTGGGCCAAGCTTCAACGCAGCGTCGGCGGCGCGGTGGGGATTCTCCCGAGCTCCTTCGGGGGGCTGGTGGCCACGCTCACCGGGCTCGAGCTGGGCTTCGCCGACGAAGTGGATGGCGCGGCGCCGGCCTTTGCCGTTATGGGCGCGCCGGCGGTGGCGGGCGGCGGCGCGGGCTTCGTCATCGCTGCCAAGTTGGTCGAGCTGCGCCGGGTGCGGGCGCTGCTGCTCGCCGGCGACACGTCGAAGTACAAGGCGCGCGAGGAAGGCCCGCTCACCTACCTCAGTGGGCCCGCCAAGGACTACGCCCTGGCGCTCACCGCCTCCGGGTACCTGCTGGTGGGCGGAAGCGAAGCCGACATCGCCGCCCTGGGTCCCTATGCCTATCGCACGTTGCCCAAGCGCGCGCCGGCGAGCGAGGCGGTGGTGATCACCGTTCCCAAGGCGTCGCTCCGGGGGAGCCTACGGAGCCAGCTGCTCGCGTCGTGGGCCCACTTCATGACCGAGAAGCTCGAGCAAGACGAGCAGATGCGCAAGGCCCACGGGGGCCGCGCGCCGGACTTTGCCGACCCCAAGGGAATTCTCGCGGTGCTCGACGCGGTGGTGCAGAAGCGGGCGCAGCTGCTCGAGCACCTCGATGGTGCGACGCTCCGGGTGGAGACCCTCGACACGCGCCTTCGGGGCACGCTGAGCCTGGCCGGCGACCCCGGCGACCCGGTGGTGAAGAGCGCGCTGGTCGACCGCAGCACCGGCGACGCTTCGACGCTGCTCGGCGCGCCCTCCGACGCGGCGGCGTCGCTCTTTTTTCACGACGACGCGCGGGAGCGCGAAACGCGCATAGACGACCTGGTGGCCGACCTGAGCGCCGTCTTCGGCAAGCGCCTGGGCGAAGCCGAAAGCAAGCGCGCACGCGAGGTCGCCGTGGCGTGGTCGAAGGCCCGCGGCGATGGCCTCCGCCTCGACCTCTACTGGGCCGACCAGAAGCACCTCGGGATGCAGACGCAGGGCGGAAAGCCGGAGGAGCTCGACCGCGCGGGCGCCGCCAGCGTCGAGCTCTTGCGCGCGCCATTCCTCAAGGAGCCGCTGAAGCTCAAGAGCCTTGCGGCCACGCCCCAGGAGCTCGCCGGCCAGAAGATGCAAACTGCACGTATGGTACGCACCGGAAAGAACCTGTGGTTCGACGCGCTCGAGTGCGCCTGGGGCACCAAGGACGGCGTCTCCGGTGTGGTGCTGGGCGATGCCGCGGCGGCGTTCTTGAACAGCACCTGGGCGCCGCCCAAGCGCCTGGGCGACGATCCGGAGATCGCGGCCATGGTGAAGGACCTCGGGGCGCGGGCGTCGTTCGCGCTGGTGGCGAGGCCCTCGGTGTTCGACCCGCGCAAGCCCGACCCGGTGGGGCCGCCGGTGGTGGTGGGCTGGGGCCGCGACGCCGCGAAGCCCGCAGAAGTGGGCTTTGGCCGGGTGGAGATGACCTACCCGCTGGTGCGGGAGCTCACCCGTCATCTCCTCGGTCTTTGAATTCCAAACTGGCACACGTTGCCGGATTGGTGGGCCATCGATAGAAAGTGCACGGGTTCGTGATCGCTTCCGCCTCCGCGCGCCCCATCCGGAATCGGATTCCGGAGCGGACTCAGTGCGCCCGGTACTTGGGTCCCTTTCTTGCAATTCTGCTAGACTCCCCACGCTTCGGGCGGATCGCTTCCGCCCCGTACGTCCCTCTCGCCCCTTTGCAGGTCCCCATGCGCCGGCTCATTTGCTTGGTGTTCGTAACGGTTCTCTCGCTCTTCCTGTTCGCCGCATGCGGTCGATCGGGACTGGGGGACTACGAGCTCGCCGACGGTGGCCTCGATAGCGCCGTCAAGTGCGGGCCCACCACGTGCCCCGGCGGTTGCTGCGACGAGAACGGCACCTGCCGCTCGGGCACCGATCTGGTGCGCTGCGGGACCTTCGGGCGAACCTGCAGCAACTGCGCGTCGCAGGGCTTCGACACGTGCAACGCCGAAACCAAGTCGTGCGGCAAGACGGTGGCCGGGTGCAACGCGCAGACCTGCCCCAACGGTTGCTGCGCGCTTCAGGGTGGCCGCGACGTGTGCCTCTCGGGCTCCGACGACACCGCTTGCGGCGTTGGCGGCCGCACCTGCGATCGCTGCTCCGACCGTGGTCAGGCGTGCGACGGCAAGAGCCGCTCGTGCGGCGGAACGGCCTGCGACGCGCGCACCTGCCCGAACGGCTGCTGCAGCGGCGCAACCTGCTTCTCTGGTCGCGACCCCAAGCTCTGCGGCGTCAGCGGCGTCCAGTGCGACGATTGCCAGGCCAAGGGCCAGTCGTGCCAGCCTGCGGGTCCCGGCCTTGGTGGCAAGTGCACCGGTACGCCCACCTGCTCGCCCGCCAACTGCCCCACCGGCTGCTGCAACGGCAACGCCTGTTTGCCCGGCGCCGACGACACCGCGTGCGGCGGCGGCGGCCTCGCGTGCTCGGTGTGCCCTGCGAACACCCAGTGCAACACCACCACCCGGAAGTGCGAGGCGAAGCCCGCCTGCGGCCCCGGCAACTGCGCCGGCTGCTGCCTCGGCGACATCTGCGTACTGCCCGGCGACTCCAACACCGCCTGCGGCAAGGCCGGCCTCGCCTGTGCCAACTGCGCCGGAGGCGGAAAGGTTTGTCAGGCCGGCGCTTGCGTCGACGGCTGCAACGCCGCCAGCTGCCCGAGCGGCTGCTGCAAGGGCAACACCTGCCTCACCGGCACCCAAGACAACGCCTGCGGCAAGAGCGGTACAACGTGTGCAGACTGCACGGGCACCGCGCAGATCTGCAACGGCGGCTCGTGCCAGGCCCCCTGCGGCCCCGCCACCTGCCCCGGCTGCTGCCAGGGCAACACCTGCCAGGCCGGCTTCCTCAACAACCGCTGCGGCTCGGGCGGCGGCGCTTGCAACGACTGCACGACCGCGGGGCAGACCTGCGACACCAGCCAGCTCCCGCGCATTTGCACGGTGGGCGGCACGTGTCCCTCGGCCTATCCGGCGTGCCCCGGCGGCGTCACCACCAGCCCGCGCGCCCCGGCGGTCGTCTGCGGCGGCCAAACCTTGGTCGACGCGCGCGTGGCCTGCACAGGTGGCCCCAACACCACCTCCTGCAGCAACTTCTTCCAGTTCCTGAACCTCACGGATCCGGGCTGCGGCGTTTGCCTCTCGGACTTCCGGTTCAACTTCAACGGCGGCGACGGCCGGGGCGTGTACAAGTGCGTCGCTCCGTTCGTGGACGCCGCGTGCAACCGCAACACCGGCTGCGCCAGCGACTGTGAGAACGCGAGCTGCGCCATGTGCCCCAGCTCGGCGGCGGAGTCCAACTGCCGGTCCACGGTCCGCGGCGGCCAGTGCCAGACCTTCAATACGCAGACCACCTGCGCCACCACCGCGCTCCTCGGCACCGCGTCGTTCTGCAACCCGGCCACCTACGGCGGCAACTTCGGCACCTGGCTCGAAGGGGTCGGCGGCCGCTACTGCAACACGCCCTGACCGGCGCCTGCGGTCGCATTCGCATGGGTCGCGCTCTCGTCACCGGCTTCCCGTCGTTCGTCGCGCGCAAGCTCGTGAGCGAGCTGCTCGAGGACGAGGCGTCGTCGGTGGTTGCGCTGGTACCGGAGCGCGATCGCGAGGCCGCCGAGGAGGCGGCGCAACTCTCTCGCGATGGTAGCCGCATCGAGATCGTCGGCGGCGAGGTTGGGGCCATCGACTTCGGCCTCTCCGGCGCGCAGTACTTGGCGCTGGCGAAGGAGCTCACCGTCGCCCACTACGTACCCGACGCGCAGCTCTTGGCCTCGCGGGGAACCGACAAGAAGCCCGAAGAACTGCGCCGCGGGTACATCGCCATGGCGCGCGAGGCTCTGGCGTTCGCGTCGGCCTCGGAGAGCCTCCACGTCAGCGTGCTGCATTCGTCGGTGGATGTCGCAGGCACCTATCGCGGGCTGTTTTCCGAAGGCGATCTCGCCAAGGGGCAGCGCTTCAGCGGCGCGGGCGCCGAGGGCCGAGCCATCGCAGAGGCCATGTTCCGGCGCCGCATGCCCGATCTGCCGCTTTGCGTGGTGCGGCCCACCGTGGTCATCGGCGATTCGCGCACCGGCGACTTCGACGAGCTCGACGGCCTCTACCTGCTCATCTTGCTGGTGGTGACGTCGCCGCCGGACTTCACGTTGCCGCTGCCGGGGCGCGGCGACCAGCTATTGAACCTGGTGCCGATCGATTACGTCGTGCGCGCTGCGCGCCGCATCGGCGAGCTCCCCGATGCGCGCGGTCGCACGTTCCACCTGGGCGATCCAGCGCCCTGTTCGGCGCTCCGGGTGTTCGAGCTCGTGTCGCAAATCGTGGGCCGGCGGGGGCCGCGCGGCTTCATCCCGGCGAACCTCACGCGTGCGCTCCTGCGCGCCCCGGGTATCGAGCGCATCGCCCGGAGCCCGCGGGCGTTTCTCGAGGCGCTGGTGCGCGAGGGGACCTACGGCTTCGCCAACACCGAACAGGCGCTCGGCGACGCGCTGCGCTGCCCGCCCTTCGAGAGCTACGTAGAGACCTTGGTGCGCCGCGTAGAGGATTCGGTGAAGGCCAAGAACGCGCCGCGGGAGTCGCTCGGCGACGTGGAAGACACGCTCCTGTGAAGAAGGCCGTGGCTCCCACCGTGGGTGACGGGATGGTCCTTCGCCGCATCGTCATCCGCGCGGCCGACGTGGTGTTCCTCAAGGGCATCGTCGAGGCGCACGACGGGATAGCCCAGGTGTTCGCCGAGAGCGGCGGCGATCTGACGCTGTCGGCGCCCGCGGACCGAAAAGCCGAGCTCGATGAGCTGGTCGACTCGCTGCTCGTTGAGATCCCTGGTCACGCGCGGCCCTGACTCGCCCCGGACGCGGAGTCAGAAGTCGCGGCGCCCTGGCGGATCGTCGTCGTCTTCGAGAATCGGCGGCCGGATGCTGTGGGGCGCTGGATCGAGATCGAGCGCGCTACCCCGATCGGTCGGGAGCTCCGGCTGCGAAATGGGGCCGGAGCTGGGCGGAATGCTCCCCGGACCGCTCCCCAAGGCGTGCTTTTGATCGAGGAAGCGAAGCGTCCCCGGGCCGCCGGTGCGCTCGAGCACGGCGCGCAAATCGCCAGCCAGAGGCGCCTCGAGGATGAGCCGTTGTCCGGTGGTGGGGTGATCGACCTCGATGCGCACCGCATGCAAGAAGGGTCGGTCGAGAGCGTTCTTCTCTTCGAAGAATCGATTGGTGGGAGCGTGCCCGTAGCGGGTGTCGCCCAGGATGGGGTGGCCGATGGCCGCCATGTGGCGGCGCACCTGGTGCGGGCGCGACTCGTCGGGAATGACGCGCACGATGCTGTGGCCGCTGGAGATGGCCAATCGCCGGTAGCGCGTGCGTGCAGAATACACGTGACCGTGCTCCCGCAGATCGCGCTGGATGGCGCCCTTCGACGGGGTGATGCCGCGGGCGCCCGCCAGGTAGACGGTACGTGAGGATTTGAAGGCCCCCTCCCATCGGCTCTGGCTGGCGGGATCGCGCGCGAACACCAGGAGGCCGCTGGCGCCGCCGTCGATGCGGTGCACCGGAACCGCGCGCTCCAGGCCTTCCATGCGGCGAACGCGCGAGAGGAGGGTGTGCGACTCTTCGCCCTCGACCAGATCGTGTCCGCCCTTTTCGACCGCCAACACCTCGTCGAACTCGCCGAGGACGCGGGGGCTGGGGCTGCCCACCCGCCGCAGCACCACCACGGTCTCCACCTCGTCGGTGAGGGGAATCATGTCGAGCGGCCGCACCGAGGTTCCCACGTAGCCGAGCCGCGCCAGGTGGTCGAGATCGCGCGCGAGCGTCTCCGGATCGCACGATACGTAGGCGATGGTGGGGGGGGCGAGCTCCGCGAGGTAGCGCCGGGCGTCGGGGCTCATGCCGCGTCGCGGTGGGTTCACCACCGCCCCGTCGAAGCGCTCTTGCTTTTGCGCGAGGCGCTGGAGCGCCGAGGCCACGTCGGAGCACTCGGAGGTGACCCGCACCCCGGCGCTTCCGGCGGCGGCCGTGGCGAAGGCTACCGCGGGCGCGAACGACTCCACCATGTGCACGGCGGCGCCGCGCCCACCGAGGGAGAGGGCGATGGCGCCAGAGCCGCCGTAGAGATCGAGCACCCGGGTCGGCGCGCTGCCAACGCCCAGCGCTTCGGCCACCAGCTCGTGCACCCGCCCCGCCTGCGCGCGGTGCGCTTGGACGAAGGAGCCGTAGGTGGCGGTGTGCTCGAAGGCGCCCACGCGATCGCCGACCGCGGCCTTGCCCCACAGGTGGTCGGTGGTGCTGCCGAGCACTTGCGGTGACTCGCCATCGTGGACGTTGAGAGCGACGCCGAGGATATGAGGGCACGCTGCAGCGAGCTCGGCGGCGCGGGCGACGAAGCGGGCCCGGGCCTCGTGCGCCCGCTCCCGGTGCACCACCAGCGTCACCAGCGCACCCTCCACGCTGCCGCGAATTTCCCGCAGATCGAGGGCGCGGAGCGCACCTTCGTTGCCGGCGTCGTAGGGGCAGAGCACGCCGCCGCTCTCCTCGTCGGCGCGGATGGCCTCGCGCAGGACGGCGGCCACTTCGGCGAGGATCGGCGAGAGCACGCGGCACTGGGCGATGTCGACCACCTGATGCCCGCCGCCCTTGGCGAACAAGCCGACCCGGGCGCCCGGCGCGACGATGAGCTTGGCGCGGGTGCGGTACCCGACGATGGGCGTCGCGGGCACCACCGCTTCGGTGTACGAGAGCTCGAGCGACGTGTAGCGCGCCAGCGAATGAACGACGCGTCCGCGCTTGAGGGCCAGTTGATCGCCGTAGGGGAGGGCGATGATGGGGCAGCCGCCGCAACGGTCGGCATGCTCGCACTCGACCACCGGTAGGTCGACGCTACCGCTGACGATACGACCCAAGAGCGCGTCGCTCATGGGCGCCATGCTCGGCGGAGCCATGCTCGGCGCACTCTTCGCGGCCCCGCTGTTGGCAGGGCCGACGATGCCGAGCGGCGAGGCGCCCTTCCGCGATTCCGGCTTCGTGTCGTCCATGCGCCGCGCTTCGACTCCTCGCAGTCCTCAAATGCCCGAGCCGGGCTGACCCGGTGTCGAGTAGGCTAGCCGGAATCCCTTCGCCTTTCATCCTTCTATTTCCCTCCTCATGGCCAAGCTACGTGTGCTTCAGGTGTCCGCAGAAGTCGATGGGTTGGCGAAGACCGGCGGCCTCGGCGATGCGGCCATGGCGCTGTCTCGCGGCCTCGCTCGCGCGGGGTGCGAGGTGTTGCTGGTTACAGCCCGCTATGGTCCCACCCGGGTGCCATCGGGTGTGGAGCGTTGGCCGGCGCCGGTACCGGTTCAGCTGGGCGCGCGCCGCGACGTCGGGGTGCTGGAGTGGGACGCGGAGCCGGGCCTTCGGGTTTGCCTAGTGGAGGACGATGGCCTCTACGGCCGCGTCGGTCTCTACGGTGACGCCCACGGCGCCTTTGGCGACAACGCCCTTCGTTTCGCCACGCTGTCGAAGGCGGCGCTCGCCATCGCCACCCGCCGCTTCGGCGCACCCCCCGACGTAGTGCATGGGCACGACTGGCACGCGGCTCTGGCGACGTTGTACGCGCGTGCCGACATGCCCTCGGCGGCCACCGTGTTCACCATTCACAACCTCGCGCACCAGGGGGTGTTCGATCGATCGCTCCTGGGTTTGCTCGGTCTTGCGCCCGCTCTCTTTCGGCTCGACGTGCTGGAAGAGCACGGCGGCATGAACCTCATGAAGGGGGCCATTACGCTGGCCCACGCGGTCACCACCGTGAGCCCGCGGTATGCTCGCGAGATCCGCACCCCGGAGGGCGGGTGTGGGCTCGACGGACACCTGCGCTACCACCAGGAGAAGCTGGTCGGCATCGTGAACGGCATCGACGGCGCTGGGCCCAAGGACCGCACCGACCTTCCTCTGGCCTACGACGCGAATGCCGTGGTGGAGGGCAAGTCGGCCGCCAAGACTGTCGTCTCGCGGGAGATGGGCCTCGACCTCGAGACGCCTCGACCGCTCTTCGGGACGGTAGGGCGCTTCGCGGAGCAAAAGGGCATCGACGTCTTCTTGCGCATCGTGCCGGCGTTGGTGGAGCGCGGCGCCAACGTGGCGCTGGTGGGGACCGGCGATCGGCACCTGGAAGAGCTCGCTCGCGACGTGGCCGCCCGCTTTCCTGGTCGGGTGGCGGCGCGCATCGCGTTCGACAGCGGCCTCGCGAAACGCATGTATGCTGCATCCGACTTCTTCTTGGTACCATCGCGCTTCGAGCCGTGTGGTCTCACCCAGATGTACGCCATGCAGTTCGGCGCCATCCCCGTGGTGAGCCGCACCGGCGGCCTGGTCGACACCGTGAGCCCGATCGACACCCCGGCGCAGACCGGCACCGGGTTCTTCGCCGCGCCCGGCGATGCGGCGTCGCTGCTGCTGGCGTGTGAGGACGCCTTCACCCTGTACCGCGATGCCCGCAGCTTGGTGCGTGCCCGTGCCCGCGCCATGGCGCAGGATCATTCCTGGACCAAGAGCGTGGCGGAGTACGAGGCGCTCTATTCGCGGCTTCGACGCTGAAGTTTAGAATGCCGCCAGGTGCGGCGCGCGCGGGTAGGGGATGGCGTCGCGGATATTGCCGAGGCCGGTGAGGTACACGATGAGCCGCTCGAACCCCAGGCCGAAGCCGGCGTGGGGCACCGTGCCGTAGCGGCGAAAATCCAGGTACCACTGGTAGGCATTCTTATCGAGCTTGTGATGGTCCATTCGCTGCTCGAGTACGTCGAGTCGCTCTTCGCGCTGCGAACCGCCGATGATCTCGCCGATGCCGGGCGCCAGCACGTCCATGGCCGCCACCGTCTTTCCGTCGTCGTTGAGGCGCATGTAGAAGGCTTTGATCGCCTCTGGGTAGTTCATGACGATAACCGGGCGGCCGATCTTCTCTTCGGTGAGGTAGCGCTCGTGCTCGGTCTGGAGGTCTGCCCCCCAGGCGATGGGGAACTCGAACTTCTTTTTCGAGTCTTGCAGCAGCTTGATGGCCTCGGTGTAGTCGATGCGCTCGAAGGGCTGGTCGACCAGGGCCTCCAGGCGCGAGAGAGCGGTCTTCTCGATGCGCTCCGCGAAGAACTTCATGTCGTCGCCGCGCTCGTTCAAGACCGCCTTGAATACGTACTTGAGGAAGGCTTCAGCGAGATCGGCATCGTCGGCCAGGTTGGCGAAGGCGATCTCCGGTTCAATCATCCAAAACTCGGCGAGGTGCCGGGTGGTGTTGGAGTTCTCGGCGCGGAAGGTGGGGCCGAAGGTGTAGACCTTGGAGAGCGCCAGGCAGTAGGCCTCGACGTTGAGCTGGCCGGAGACCGTGAGGTAGGCCTCTTTGCCGAAGAAGTCTTTGCTGAAATCGATGCCGCCGCCCTCGCCGCGGGGCGGGTTCTGCAGGTCGAGCGTGCTCACCCGGAACATCTGGCCGGCGCCCTCGGCGTCGCTCGCGGTGATGATGGGCGTGTTCACCCACACGAAGCCCTGCTCGTGGAAGAAGCGGTGAATGGCCTGCGCAGCGGTGTTGCGCACCCGCGCCACTGCGCCGAAGGTGTTGGTGCGCGGGCGCAGATGCGCGATCTCGCGGAGGTATTCCATGGTGTGGGGCTTCGGCTGAACCGGGTACGTTTCCGGATCGTCGACCCAGCCCACCACCGTGAGGGTATCGGCCTGGATCTCGAAGCTCTGGCCTTTGCCTTGCGAAGCCACCAGCGTTCCTTCGGCGATGACCGAGCAGCTGGTGGTGAGCTTCTGCACTTCGGTCGCGTAGTTGGGGAGCGTGGAGGCGGCCACCACCTGAATGGGATCGAAGCACGAGCCGTCGCTCACGTGGACGAAGCTGAGGCCAGCCTTTGAGTCGCGGCGGGTGCGGACCCAGCCACGGACGCGAACTTTTTGCCCCACGAGGGCGTGGCCGGCGAGGGCCGCTTTGACGCTGATGGTTTCCATGAGAGCTCCGGTCATACCGTAGTCGGGGTCTTCATTGCGAGTCGCTCGGTGCGCCGCGCCACGCCGGCTGCCTGCGATTCGCGCACCGTCTCGCTGTCGATGACGAGCGCGGGAATGGGGGTGGGCTTGCGGCCCTTGTCGATGGCCACGAAGGTGAGGCGCGCGGTGACGCATACCCAGCGCTTGCGGGTGGTGGGCTCCTCGCCCCACACCGAGATCTCGATCTCCATCGAGGTGCGGAAGGTAGCGGTCACCTGCGCCGTCAGGTGAATCACCTGACCGATACCCACAGGGTCCTCGAACTTCATGTCGTCGACGAAGGCGGTCACGCAGAGATTGCTGGCGTGACGCTGGGCGCAAATGGCGCCGCACAGATCGACCCAGGCCATGACCTGGCCACCGAAGACGTTGCCCAGGGCGTTGGCGTGCTGCGGCAGCACGTACTCGGTCATTTCGGTGCGCGACGCCGCTTGGTGCCGGGGCTCGAGATCGGCGCTCATCTCACACCACCAACGTTTCCACGTGCTCGCCCCATACTTCGCGGAGCACGTTGGAGATCTCGCCCACCGTGCCGCCCACCTTCACCGCCTCGAGAATGAGCGGCATCAGGTTGCCTTCTGCCCGCGCAGCCTGGTCGAGCTTCGACAGCGCCGCCGCGAGGGTGGGGGCGGAGCGCGCGGCCTTGAAGGCCCGCAGCCGGGCCACCTGTTGGACCTCGATCTCGGGGTCGACCTTCATGACCGCGACCTTGGGTGTATCTTGCATGTAGGCGTTCTGGCCCACGACGATGCGCTGCTTCTTCTCGATGTCGATTTGGTACTGGTAGGCGGAGTTCTGAATCTCGCGCTGCGGGTAGCCCTGCTCGATGGCCGAGACCATGCCGCCCAGCTCGTCGATGCGGGCGATGTACTTGTTCGCCTGCTCCTCGATGCCGCGGGTCAGGGTTTCGACCGCGTAGCTGCCGCCGAGGGCGTCGACGAAGTCGGCGACCCCCGACTCCTGGGCGATGATCTGCTGGGTACGGAGGGCGATGGTGACCGCCTCGCTGGTGGGCAGGCCGAGCGCCTCGTCGTAGCTGTTGGTGTGCAGCGACTGGCAGCCGCCGAGCACCGCGGCCAGCGCCTGGATGGTGACGCGGGCCACGTTGTTCAACGGCTGCTGCGCGGTGAGGGTCATGCCCGCGGTCTGGCAGTGGAAACGCAGCGCCTTGGCCCGGGCCGTCTTGGCGCCGAAGCGCGTCTCCATGGCGTGGCTCCACATCTTGCGGGCGGCGCGGAACTTCGCCACCTCCTCGATGAGGTTATTGTGCACGTTGAAGAAGAACGAGAGCTGGGCGCCGAAGGTGTCGACGTCGAGCCCGGCCTTCTGTGCCGCCTCCACGTAGGCCATGCCGTCGGCGAGGGTGAAGGCCACCTCTTGCACCGCGTCGCAGCCCGCCTCGCGAATGTGGTAGCCGCTGATGGAGATGGTGTTCCAGCGGGGCACGTTGGTCGCGGCGAAGGCGAAGATGTCGGTGATGAGCCGGAGCGAGGGGCGGGGCGGATAGATGTAGGTCCCGCGGGCCATGTACTCTTTCAGAATGTCGTTCTGAATGGTGCCGCGGAGCTTCTCTCGCGGTACGCCCTGCTCCTCGGCCACCGCGATGTACATGGAGAGGAGCACTGCCGCCGAGGCGTTGATGGTCATCGACGTCGAGACCTTGTCGAGCGGCAGGCCCTGCAGCAGCGTGCGCATGTCGTCGATGGAGTCGATGGCGACGCCGACCCGGCCTACTTCGCCGAGCGATTTTTCGTCGTCGGAGTCGCGGCCCATCTGGGTGGGCAAGTCGAAGGCCACCGAGAGGCCGGTCTGGCCCTGGCCGAGCAGGTACTGGTAGCGCTCGTTCGACTCCTTGGCGGTGCCGAAGCCGGCGTACTGGCGCATGGTCCAAAGACGCCCGCGGTACATGTTCGGCTGCACGCCGCGCACGAAGGGCGGCTCGCCGGGGAAGCCCAGCTCGGCGGCTGCGTCGAAGTCGGGCAGGGTGTCGGGCCCATAGAGCGGCGCGGCGTCGGCGCCGCCCGCCAGCACGCCGATGCGGGGCCGGGGTGGGTCTTTGCTCTCCGCGGGAGTGAGCGATTTCTTCTCCCACTCGGTCCTTCGCTGGCGATAGTCCGACATGCGCACGGGTTTAGCACGACTTCGACCGCTTTCGGGGTCGCAGCGAGGGCGCTTTTCAGCGGCTCGCGGGCCGCAGAAGTCGCGTCAGCGCCTGGCCGGCGGCGCGCGTGAGCTCGCCCAGATGCCGGGTCCCCACCATGGTGTCTACCAGGCCGTCGGCCACGACCACGATGGCCACCCGCTCGTCCACGAAGACCGGCCACACCGCCACGTCGGCGCTGAGCGCACCCGTGATGCCGAGCAAGCTCCGATGCTCCGCGGTATCGGCGATGGGCCCGAGGTAGCCGTCGCGGTGCGACGCCCGGGCGAGGATGTTGCCGCCGTGCACCGGCAGGCGCACCTCGCGCAGCGCCTCGCGCGGCGCGAAGCTCTTGGTGCAGGTCCACCCCTGGAACTCGCCGCGCCGGGCTACGAAGAGCGCCGCCCGGCCCGCCACCCGCTCGGTACCCTGCAGCAGAAGCGAGAGAATGTGGTCGCGGCTCGACGCGTCGAGGATACGGTCGACGTAGTCGTTCTCGTCGGCACGGAAGAACGCGGCGAGGGCCGAGGCGGCGCTCCGGGTGATGCGCTCCTCCTTCTGCGGCTGCGGCGGGCGCGAGAGTACGAAGGCCAGCTCTTCTGGCGAAGAGCGAGGGCGTCCGTCGATGGACGTCGAGGTGGGCGGCGGGCGCTCGGTGGGCACGCGCGCCGGGGGCAGCTTCGCGGTGACCAGAATCGGAGCGCCGCTACTGCGGCTCATGGGCACGGTGTTGCCGGCGCCCATGTTGTGGGCGTGCGCTGCGCCGAAAGCAGCGACGCCATTGCCGGCGTGTGGTGTGCGCTCGGTCGCCGCCACGTCTTCTGGGCTTCGACGGAAGAGCGGTATGGGAATCTCCGAACCGCCCGGCTGTTGCGAGGGGCGCTGCGCCTGCGCATGGAGATCGCGCTCGGTGCTCGGCGCCAGTGACTGTGGCTGTGGCTGCGCGCCGTCCTCACGGGGGCGCGCCGGGCGACCGTCGATCTCCGGCAGCGAGGCGCTGCCCCACAGCGGGGTGTTGAACCGTGGCCTCTCCGGCAACTGCAGCCGCGCAGTGTCACGGGCGAGCTCGGTCAGGGCCCGCAGAATCTCGTCGGGCTCCGCGGAGCCGCGCTTCACGGGCATTCCAAGGTGGAAGACCACTTCTTCGGCGGCGTGGTCGTCGCGCGCATCGGCCATCGCGAGGAGCGCCACCCCCTCGAAGGCGCCCAGCGGCACCACCATGAGCTGGGTCATGAGGCCGGGTGGGAGCTTCGCCGCGAGCTCGCGATCGGGGTCGACCCGCGCCAGGTGACGCGCGCTCGGCGCCATCAGTAGCTCGCCGAGCTCTCGGCGGTCGATGGCCACCGAGTCGAGAAATTGCAGCACCAGGGAGCTGCGCGCGCCGACGCTCCGCCGCATCGCTTCAAAGAGCGTGCGGATGGGCATGACTTCGGCCTCCCGGAGGAGGCGGCATAGGGCCGCGCTCACAATCGCTAGCTTACTGTGACGCGCGCGGAAACTGGAAGACCACTTCGCTCTTCCGCACCATGCCGAGCTGGCCGCGGGCAATGTGCTCGATGCTGCTGGGGTCTTCGCGAAGCGAGCGCACCTCGGCCCGAAGGTGTATGATCTCGCGCTTTCGGTCGGTGTTCTGCGCCTGGATGGTGGAAAGTTCGTCTTCCAGCGAGTGCATGCGCGGCAAGCCCTCGGGGCCCAGAATCATCCACGGCACCGACACCAGGGCGGTGGCAAGCATCGCGATCGGCAAAAGACGGGGCAGTAGGTCGACCATCGGCCTTATTTTCGTAGCCGGGACCACCCGCCGAAGTCCAATTTCCTGCCTATGATATGAGACCTTCATGGCACATGAAGCCGTCATCGGCCTCGAGGTCCACGCGCAGCTCGACACCGCCACCAAGGCATTCTGCGCGTGCGCGACCAGCTTTGGAGAGGCGCCCAACACCAACGTTTGCCCCACCTGCCTCGGCCTCCCTGGCGCGCTGCCGGTGCTCGGGGCCCGCGTGGTGGAGCTCGCCGCCCTCACCGGCCTGGCGCTTGGGTGCTCGCTTCGGCCACGCTCGCGCTTCGCCCGCAAGAACTACTTCTACCCGGACTTGCCCAAGGGCTACCAGATCAGCCAGTACGACGATCCCTTCGCCTACGATGGCGCGCTCGAGCTCGAGAGCAGCGGCAAGAGCATCCGCATCGAGCGCGTGCACGTGGAGGAGGATGCGGGCAAGAGCGTGCACGGGAGCCGCGGCAGCGCGGTGGACCTCAATCGGTCTGGGGTGCCGCTGGTCGAGATTGTGAGCCAGCCAGACCTGCGCTCCGCCAAGGAGGCCTCGGAGTACCTGCGCGCGGTGCGCGAGATTCTCATGGCCGTCGGGGTATGCGACGGCGATCTGGAGCAAGGAAATTTTCGCTGCGACGCCAACGTCTCCATCCGCAAGGTGGGCGAGACCACCCTGGGTACGCGGGTCGAGCTGAAGAACATCAACTCCTTCCGCTTCGTGGAAAAGGCGCTCGCCTACGAAATTGAGCGCCAGACGATGGTGGTCGAGAGCGGCGGGGCGGTGAAGCGCGAGACGCGCGGGTGGGACGAGGCGAAGGGCGCTTCCTTTCCCATGCGCGGCAAGGAAGACTCGGCCGACTACCGGTATTTTCCTGACCCCGACCTGCCGCTGTTGGTGATTCCCGAGGCCCTGGTGGCCGAGCTTCGCGCGCGCCTGCCGGAGCTGCCGCGCGACAAGCGGCGCCGATATCGCGAGCTGGCGTCCGACGCGGTTTCGCAGGCGCTCACCCAGCACCCGCAAGTGTCCGCGTTCTTCGAGTCGGCGCTGGCGCTCGGACTGGCGCCTGCGGCGCGCATTGCCAATTTCGTCGCCAGCGAGGTGCTGCGCGACGCTGCCTACGACGGCTTGCGCGCGACCTTCCCGGTGAGCGCGGCGCAGCTGGCAGAGCTGTGCGCCCTGGTCGAGGCCGGCACCATCAGCGGCAAGCAGGCCAAAGACGTGTACGCAGCCATGCGCGGAAAGAGCGACCCGCCGGCGGCGGTGGTCGCTTCGCTGGGTATGGCGCAGATGAGCGATCGCGACGCGATTCGCGCGGTGGTCGAGAAGGTAGTGGCAGAAAATGCTCGTCAGGCCGAGGCCTACCGCAGCGGCAAGGAAACCCTGTTCGGCTTCTTCGTGGGGCAGACCATGAAAGCCACCGGCAAGTCGGCGAACCCCGCCATGGTCAACGAGCTGGTGCGCGAGGCACTCGGCCCGGTGAAGTCGTGAGGAACGGCCGCGTCCTCATCGTCGACGACAACCAGGACCTGGTAGACGCGCTGCGCGCTGTGCTCGACGTGCTGCCGGGCAACCTCGGGGTGGTGACGGCGACCTGCGGCAAGGATGCGCTGGAGATCGCCGAACGCGAGGGCTTCGACGTCGCCATCGTCGACGTGAAGCTCCCCGACGTGAGCGGCGTCGATCTCATCGACGCGCTCCGCCAGCGTTGCCCGCACGGCGAAGTGGTGCTCATCACCGGCTTCGCCACCGTAGACGCCGCGCTCGGTGCGCTACGCAGCGGCGCCTTCGCCTTCGTGCTCAAGTCGTTTCGCCCGGAGGAGCTGCTCTCCACCGTGGAGCAGGCGCTCACCAAGGTCGCGCTCAAGCGCGAACGCGAGGAGCTGGAGCGGCGCTATCGCGATCTGGTGGAGCTCACCGACGTGATCGTGGTGGCCCTCGACGAGTCGCTCCGGGTGGTGCTCTTCAACCCCAAGGCTGCGCACCTCACGGCGGTATCGCGCGAGAGCGCCATGGGGCGCGCGTTTCTCGAGTCGTGGATTCCCGAGGCCGATCGCGTGCGCGTCCGTGAAGCGCTGGCGCTCACCCGTACCGACGCGGCAGCCCGGGAGATCGAAGCCGATTTCGAGGTTGCGCCCGGCAGCGAGGTCGACGTCACCAAGGGGGAGGCCTCGAAGCGACGCGTGCGCTGGCACTTCTCGCTCGCCGGAAACATCGTCTATGGCATTGGCGTCGATGTCACCGAGCGCAAGGCGCTCGAGCGCAGGGCGCGCGACAACGAAGCACTCTCGGCGATGGGCGTGCTCGCCATGAACCTGGCGCACGAGATTCGCAATCCGCTCAACGCCGCGGTCCTGCAGCTGCACCTTCTCAGTCGCAACGTAGAGAAGCTCGAGCTCACCGAGGCCCAGAAGACCTCGCTTCTCGGCCGCGCCAGCGTGGTAGGCGACGAGATCGCTCGGCTCAACCGCATGCTCACCGAGTTCCTGGAGCTCGCGCGTCCGCGGGGCATTCTCCGAGAGCCGGTGCACCTCGGCCGCATCTTGGAAGACGTCCTCGAGCTGCAGGCCGAGTCGGCGACCGCGCGGGGCATCCACATCGAGCGCGACCTCCAGGGCAGCACCGTGGCCATCGGCGATGCCGAGAAGCTGAAGCAGGTGGTCATCAACCTGGTGGTCAACGCGATGGAGGCCATGAAGGACGGCGGCGTACTCACCGCCAAGGTCGCACCCCACGGCGATCAGATGTCGTTCGAGATTCGCGACACCGGCGGCGGCATCGAAGGCGGCGTCATCCAGAACGTCTTCGATCCGTTCTTCACCACCAAGGAAGCCGGCACCGGCCTCGGTCTCTCCATCGTCCGCAAGATCGTCGACCAGCACGGCGGCACCGTCCGTATCGAGTCCGAGCGCGGCAAGGGCACCGTCGTTCGCGTCACCATCCCCACCGGCCGGTGAGGGTCGAATCGCGGTGAGGGTCGAATCGCGGCGATAGCTTCGCGACGGCGTCGTCGGGCGTGCTCACGACCAGGAGGTCGCTCCGCGCGGCCCTCCTCGCCCTCGCTCGCTCGCACCACGATTCGCCTCCTCACCGCGGTGACAGCGCTCCTTCCTGTGAGGAGCGGAGCAGGAGGCAAGAGAGGGAAGGCCGCGAGCGCGTGCTCCCGCGGTTCGGTCTCACCCAAAGCAAAACCCCCGAAGCGCGAGGAGCGCGACGGGGGTCTGGGTGCGCGAGCGAAGCAAGCGGCGGTCTGCTAGGGGCGCCGAGCCTGGTCTAACGCGAGCGATTTTCGTGGAGACCGAGCCAGGGCTAGGAGGGTCGCGCGGAACGAACTTCCTGTTCGTGAGCACGCCCGACAACGCCCCGGCGAAGGGATCCGCGAAAAGCGCCGCGTTAGATGCGGCCGGGGGGTTTGAGCGGGAGCACCGAGGTGGAGATGGGCGGCGGCGGGATCTTGCCGCTGGGCCGCGCCTCCGGGAGCGCCTCGAGCTCGATGGCTGCGATGGCGGCGAAGACCTTGTCCATGCCGAGGTCGATGGCGGCTTCCTTTTGGAAGATGCCACAGAGCCGCACGAGGCGCAGCGAGGTCGTCTTGCCCAGGTCCATCTCGCGCTCGAGGAAGGCCTCGAAGGTTCCGAAGCCCTTGGCTTCGTAGAGACGGCGGCCCTGGATGTCCTTCAGGATGACCCCGATATCGAAGAACCCCTTGTTGAGGTTCTTCCGCAGCGCTTTGATCTGCGTCAGGGCGTTGTGAAGAAGGCCGATCTTCTGTTTGATGTCCTCGGCGCCTTGCGGCGTTCGGATGGTCGCGCGTGCGCTGCCGGGGAGCGGGGGCTCCGCCGCCCGGGCACGGGCTTCCGCCGCGTGCTTGGCCGCGTGCCGTGCAGCCCACGGGGCAGCACCCCGCAGGCCGAGCTTACGGCGCGTTGAATCTTGCGGTTTGGAATCGGCTTTCGGAGAAGCCTTCGCGCCCTTGGCCGGTGCCTTGGTGGAAGCTTTCCCCTTGCCAGAATCCGCCTTGGTCTTTGACTTTTTCTTGGTCGCCGCCATTGCCTTCGCCCGAGAGAGGTGAGGGTGGGGAGGCCTGAGAGATTGGCCTACCACGCCGCTACCGCCCCTTACCAGAACCCGAAACCCCACGTAAAGATAACTCGTGCCGGTTGAGCCAATTGGCGAAAAGTCAGGGAAATTTGCCTCGAAAAAGATGCGCGCAGGTTCGGGGGCTCGAACCCGAGCGGCGATGGTGGAGGGCCAACCATAGGTCCTGCCGCATCCTGGAACGCGGGCAAGCTCAGCCGTAGCCGTGAGGGCCGCGGCGGCGGGACGGCCGCCACGGGCCCCAGAAGCCCCAGGAGGGGATGGCCGGCGGCTCAGACGGCGGCGCTCACTTCCCCAACGCGGACCTTCTCCTCGGGCGCCCAGAGCTTCTTGCGGAGGCCGTCGATGTGCTGGATGGCCGCCTTGAGCTTCGCGTCGTCGGCTTCGATCTCCTTCAGCGCCGAGACCTCGTCGAGCTCGCCGCCCCCACGGGCTGCCTTGGCCGCCTGCAGCACCTCGAGAACCTCGCGGTGCAGCTCCTCGCCGGCATTCACCACCCAGGTGTCCAGCTTCTGGGCGAACTCCTCGATCATCTCGTCGATTTTGGGGCCGACCTTGTCGGCCGCCTGCTTGAGCACCTGCGGCCCGAGCTCCTTGGCGCGTTTCTTGTACTCTGCATCGACGCGGTCTTTCACGAAGAAGGCGAGAGCGGGCGCAGCGGCGATGAGAATGAGCCCGGTGGCCAGGTTGACGAAGACCAGGCCGAGCAGACCCGCCGCGAAGAGCGCGCCCACGCCGAGATCGTACTTGAACGTGTCGATCTGCACGTCGAGGCGCTTCACGTCGGTGCCCAGGGCAGAGGCGACGCGCTTGGTGGTCTCGTGGGCGTCGTCTTTCACGAGCGCGATGGTCTTCTCGGCGAGCGCCTCGAGCTGCGCGGCGATCTCTTTGGACTCGGCCTCTGCCCACTTCTTGAACGTGTCTTCGAGGAAGGCGGGCAAGTACTGACCGAGGTCTTCCTTCTTGGCGGAGTCGATGACGTTGGGGAGCTTCTGCGTGACCTCGTCGACGAAGCGCTCCAGATCCTTCCGCGCCGCGGCCTTCACGCCGCTCACTTCTTCGCGGATCTTGAGGCGGCGCTCCTCGATAGTGCCGGCCTTGCCCTGGAGATCTTGCTCCAGCATCTGGATGCGGCGGTCTAGCTCTTCGGCCTTCATGGCCACCGACCGGCGGCGTGCATCGACGCCTTTGGCCAGGAGCGAGGCGACGTTCTGGCCTTCGCCGAGGGCGTTGTCGAGGAGGATGCGCCCTCGCTCTTCGGCGAGAAAGTGCGTGAGGTGATCCAAGAGCTCGGGCATGCCGCTCTCGGGCGAGCGGCCCGCCAAGGCCGACTCGGCGCTGATGGGAAACACCACCGGATCCTTCACCAGCGCCGCCAGCTGGGTCTTGGCATAGCCCAAGGCCTCGGTGCGCTCCTGCGGGTCGAGGATGTCCCACTTGGTGATGACGAAGACGATCTTGTCGCGCGACGCCTTGAGCAGCTTCTCCTGAAGAAAGACGCGTTCGCTCTCCTTGAGGATCTGCCCCGCATCGAGCAAAAACAGCACCGCGTCGGCGCGGGGAATGTAGCTGTAGGTGATGTCGGCGCGCTGGTGCGAGAGATCGTTCACGCCCGGGGTGTCGACCAGTAGAATGCGCTCCTTGAGGATCGGCGCCGGATAGCCGATCTCGAGGTAGTCGACGGTGTCGGCGCTGCTGCCGCCGCCCACTGCGAACTTCTTGGTGTCCTCGAAGGCGATCTTCTCGCGGTTGCCCGACGAGTACACCACGGTGGCCTCAGGCTCGTCGGAGTAGCGAAGGTGGTGAATGGCCGCGGTGGTGGGGGTGACGCCGACCGGGAGCGCGGTGAGCCCCAGGAGGGCGTTCACGAACGTGGACTTTCCGTGATTGAACTCACCGACCACGACCAGGTGGAAGCGATCTTCCTCGAGCTTGCGGATGAGATCGCGACCGATGCGCTCGTTGATGCTGCTGGCGCCCATGGAGATGGCCACCGACGAAAGCTCCCTCAGGGCGGCGGTCACTTCGAGCTGTTTTTCACGAAACGCATCCAGCATGGCATCTCCTCGGGGCGGGTCTTGCAAACCATCACAAACGTTGAACGGGGCGGAAACGAGCGGGCCGGCGCGATTCTACGCGTCGCCCTTCAAAAGAGCGCGGACCTTGTCGTCGACCTCTTGCATCGAGAGACCCCCCTCGGTGCCCACTCCGGCCGCGCGCTTGTAGAGCTCGCTGTCGCCGAACACGCGCATGGCGAGCACGCGCTTGGGGAGCCAGGGATGCGTGGCGAAGGCCTCCATGTACTTGCCAATGCCGTCTTTGCCCTCCTCGTACTGCTCGAGGAACGCGTCCATGTTGAACTCGTCGTAGAGTTTGCGCGAACCGAGCACCAGCTTCGTGAGCGCGCGCGCCGAGACCTCAGAGTTCTTCGAGCAGAGCATGCCGGCGCGGTCGCAGGTGATCTCGGCGCGTCGCGACCAGGCGCGGAGCGCGAGCACCGCAGGCTCGACCACCCACCGCACGAATACCCCCGCTACGCGCGTGAGGTAGTGGAGCGCGGTGAGGTAGACCACGTGCGAGTTGTGGATGTGGCCGCACTCGTGACCGATGACCGTGAGGAGCTCCTCGTCGGAGTAGTGGTCTACCAGGGCGGAGTGGATGAGGATGATGGACTCGTCGTCGGTGCCGAAGGTGGCGGCGTTGAGCACCGGGCTGTTGACGATGTAGAGCTGGGGCTGCGCGATGTGCAGCGTATCGGCGCACTGCTTGGCCAGGCTCTGGATACGGGGAAATTGCCGCTCCGAGACCTTGACCGCGTTGCCGAGGAGCTGGTTCTTCCAGACCTGCTTGTACATGCGCACGCTGCTGGCGACCGCGAGCTCCACCGGGCGCATGCGCGCGAACGCGGCGCGGGTTTGGCGGTCGGAGACGTACGCGTAGTCGTGACCGGTGGAACCCAGAGCCCCGCCCCCGATGCGCTCGGCCTTCTTCAGCGCGACGAATGCCTCGAAATCTAGCTCGTGAGCCAATGCCATAGGGAGTCCTTTCCGGAAAACGCTTTTCCCAACGTAACGATGCCCATGAGGTTGCGCAATGTCGGCGGCGCTTCGGCGCCCTTGGGCGTGAAACGCAAAAAAAGCGGGGACAAGGGTCCCCCGGCGAGACCGTCGACCTTCGCAGCGGAGACGCGATCGATTCCCGGATCAGCGGCGGTTCTCGACCGCGATGCCGCCATTGACGAAGGCGCCCGGTGGGGGCGGGGGCGTTCGCGTCGCCGCGAGCACCGAGAGCCCTGCCGCTGCCGCGCCGGCGACGCCCACCAGGGCCCAGCCAATCCACCCCGGGAGCAGCGCCTCGCGGTGGCGCTCCGACTCGACCTCCACCGCGCTGCCGCAGCGCGGTCCGGCGCAGCGTGCGACGCTCATGCCGCGCTCGGTTCGGCGCACCGCGAGCCAGCGGGGGCAAGTGACCGCGGGGTGCGGCGCGTCGTCGCCGAAATCGTCGCGCCCGCAGGCGGCGGGCGGCGGCATTTCCAGGGTGACCTGGGCGGCGTCGGTGATCTCCAGCCAACGCGCGATGCGGAGCACACCGCGCTCGAGAATCCGCAGATGATGCGGCCCTGCAGGCAGCTCGCGAGACCCTGCATCGACCAGCCGGCCATCGAGGAAGATGGTGGCCTCGGCGGCGCGGTCTCCGGTGCTCTTGGACCAGGTGAACGTGGTGCGCACCATCGCCGGCGCGAGCTCGTCTACGTCTTCGCCGAGGGCACGCATGCGTCCGCCGTCGAGGGATCGCGCGCGAAGCCACGCCTTGGCGGCCTCCAGATCGCTGATGGGCGCGATGCGATGGAGGCGCGTGGCGCGGAGCCGCTCGTACTCGGCCCGGAGGAACGCCGCCTGCGGCAGCTCCGGGTGCGCCTCGATGAGGAGTCGGGTGCGCTCGAGCGCGGCGTCGGTGCCTTCGCGATCCTGCGTCTGCATGGACTCGCGGGCTTCCTTGAGGCCGGCGTCGATCTGGCCGCCCAGGCGGAAGTCGACGGTGAGCTCGCGGGTGCCGGTGGCCTTGGGGGCGCCCAGCACCAAGCCCACCTTCTTCGCCCAGGCCGAGAGCGCGCGCTCCTCCGACGCCGTCTGGACGTGCCCCACGTAGACGACCGTGGTGACGTCCGACGTCATTTTTTGCGGCTCGAGGGCCTCGTGGTCTTCGTCGCGACCTTCTTTGTCGCGACCTTCTTCGTGGCGACCTTCTTCGTCGCGACGGCCTTTGCCGGCGGCTCGCCGGACTTGTGCGCGCGGATGGCGTCGAGCACGGCGTCGACGTGCCCGTCGACCTTCACGTTGCGGAAGACCCGCACCACTTTGCGGTCGGGGCCGATCACGAAGGTGCTCCGGAGCGCCCCTTCGATCTTCTTGCCGTACATGGTCTTCTCGCCCCACGCCCCGAACGCAACGTGCGCGACGCGGTCCGGGTCCGACACGAGCGGAAAGTCGAGCTTGTACTTCGCTTGGAAGGACTTGTGCTTCGCAATGGTGTCGCGGGAGACGCCCACCACGTGCGCGCCGAGCTTCGCCAGCGCCGACTTATTCGCGGCGAAGGCCTGCGCCTCGCGGGTGCACCCTGGCGTGTCGTCCTTCGGGTAAAAGTAGAGCACCAGGTAGGAGCCCGCGTACCTTTTCGGGTCGAGGGCCGACTCCCCATCTGCAGAGAGCGCGGGGAGCGAAAACGAGGGGCAAGCTTTTCCGACGTCCGTCATCAACGACTCTTATACACTGCGGCCAAAGTTGGTACCATCGGGTTCCGTCCGGCTGAAAGGCCGAGCGTCCGTGGCTCTGGAGGCCCGAGTCTCCCCACCCTCTGCCCGCCCTGGTGTTGTCGATGGTTCCGCCTTGCAGCTGAATTTTGCCGCGAAAGAAGTCGTCCTGAAGCTGGTCTATTACGGACCTGCGTTGAGCGGCAAGACGAGCAATCTGAAGGCGCTCCACGACCGCGTGGACGCCTCGGCCCGGGGTCGCCTCATGACGCTCGCCACCCGCGACGACCGCACCCTCTTCTTCGACATGCTCCCGCTGGCCATTCGCGGCGACGGCATGAGCCTCCGCATCAAGGTGTTCACCGTCCCCGGGCAGGTGGTGCACGCTTCGACCCGGCGTTTCGTGCTCCAGGGTGCCGACGGCGTGGCGTTCATCGCCGATTCGCAGATCGCCGAGACCGAGAACAACGCGGCCTCGTTCCGCGATCTGCGCGACAACCTCCGGGAGCTGGGGCGCGCCATTCGCGACGTTCCGCTGATCATCCAGTTCAACAAGCGCGACATGCCCGACATTCGCAGCGAACAAGAGCTCCGTACGCTGGCACAGAAGGGGCGCGAGCCGGTGTACGCCGCCACCGCAGTGAACGGCGCGGGCGTTCTCGAGACCTTCTTTGGGCTCCTCTCCTCGACCTGTAGCCGGCTCGACGAGGAGCACCAGCTCTCGCAGAAGCTCGGGCTCACCATGACCAAGCTCCTCGAGACCGCGGCCTGGCAGTTCGGCTGCGAGCAGCCCTATCAAGACCTGGTGAAGGCCTGCCTGCACGGAGCCAAGCCATGAGCGACGGTCCCGTCACGCTGGTCCCCGCAGCCATCGACGCCGCTCTCCCCATCGAGGAGCTGGTCGATCGCGATCTCCTCGACGAGCTCTGCCAGAGCCTATTTCAGCTATTCGGCATTCCCATCCGCTTGTTCTCCTCCGGCGGCAGCACCTATGGCGTGGTGGCGCACGAGCACGAGTTCTGCACCTTCGTGAACACCGCCAAAGACGGCCGCACCCAGTGCCGCGCCACGGTCGACGCCGTGAAGGCCAATAGCCCACCCTCGGCGGTGGTGCACCCGTGCTTCACCGGCCTCGCCTATCACATCGAGCCGCTCGAGTACGAAGCGCGCGTGTACGGCCGCGTGGTCATCGGGCCCTTTGCGCCGGCGGCCCTGCGCGAGCTCACGGCCGAAGGGCGAACCGCGCTGGCGGTGCTCGACGGCGACAAGAGCGCCGCGCTCCTGGGCAAGGTGCCGCGGGCCAAGCCCGAAACGGTGGCCCGCGTGGCGGCCCACCTGGGCACGGCGCTCGACATCATCCTCTTCAACGCCCACAAGACCGCGGTCACCAGCTCGACCCACCTCATGAGCGTGCGCGAGAACTTTCGCGAGCTCACCGAGAAGAACGAGAAGCTGCAAGCTGCATACAACCAGCTCAAGGAAGCCGACCGCCTCAAGTCGAGCTTTCTCGCCACCGTGAGCCACGAGCTGAAGACGCCGCTCACGTCGATTCTCGGCTACAGCGAGATGCTCTCCGAGGGCATCGCCGGGCCTCTGGCCGAGGAGCAAGCTCAGTTCGTGCGCACCATCCACGAGAAAGGGACCCACCTTCTCGCGATGATCACCGGCCTGCTCGACCTCTCCAAGCTGGAGATCGGCACCATGCGCATGCGCCGCGAGAACGCCCGCATCGCCGACATTCTCCGCGACGTGTGCTCGACCTTGGTGCCGCACGCCAAGAAGAAGGGCGTCGACCTGGTGCTCGACTGCAAGGAAGGCGCGTTCGCGGTGCGCGTCGACCCGGTGCGCCTTCAGCAGGTGTTCACCAACATCGTAGAGAACGCGATCAAGTTCACCGAGACGGGCGGCTCGGTGCGCATCACCGACCGCATCGTCGAAGAAGACGACGGCAGCGACGACGAGATCGGCTTCGCCATCATGGCGTCCAAGACCTCGTACGTAGAGATTCGCGTGGCCGACACCGGCGTCGGCATTCCCGAGGTCGAGCGCGATCGCGTCTTCGACGCCTTTTACCAAGTAGATTCCTCGTCGACGCGGGAGCACGGCGGCACCGGCCTCGGCCTCGCCATCGCCAAGCGCGTGGTGCTCGCCCACGGCGGGAGCGTCGCCATCGAAAGCAACACCCCGCGCGGCAGCGTCTTCGTGGTGCGCATTCCCTCGGCCGAGACGGTGCGCGCGAGCATTCCCACGGTGGCGCTCTTCGAGGATACGTCGCCCTTGTTCGACGAGACCGCGAGCGGCTCGGACCGCCGTTGACCGACGAGTTCGCGCGCATCGCGGCCCTCCGCGACATTCTCGGCAGCGGAGGGGCGACGGTGGAGGTGGGCATCGGCGACGACGCCGCGGTGCTTCGGTCCTTCGCGGGAAAGCTCGTGGTGTCGGTGGACGCCCAAGTGGAGCACGTGCACTTCGAGCGCGCCTGGGTCGGTTGGGAAGACGTGGGTTACCGCGCGCTCATGGCGGCCGCGAGCGATCTCGCGGCGGTGGGTGCCGAGCCGCTGGGCGCGTTGTCGGCGATCATTTTGCCACTGGGCTTTTCGGACGACGATCTTGCGGCGATTGGCCGCGGGCAGCGCGCGGCCGCCGATACGCTGGGATGCCCGGTCGTCGGCGGCAACCTTTCCCGCGGCGCCGAGGTGTCGGTGACCACCACGGTGCTCGGAAGCGCGGAGCGACCCCTCTTGCGAAGCGGCGCCTCAGCCGGGGAAGGCGTGTACGTGGCGGGGCGACTCGGCTACGCCGCTGCGGGCCTGCGAGCGCTGCGCGCGGGGGCAACGCTCGAGGGCGAGCTCACGACGCAGACGGCCATCGCGGCCTTTCGCCGGCCCGAAGCCCAGATCGCCGCCGCCCGCATCGCGCGCGCACACGCCACGGCCGCCATCGACGTCTCCGACGGTCTGGCGCAGGACCTGGCGCACCTGGCGACGGCCAGCGGCGTGGGCATCGCCCTCTCGCTACCGCCGCGCGGCGAAGGCATCGGCCTCGACGACGTGCTGTTCGGCGGCGAGGACTACGCGCTTGTGATTACGCAGCGCGCTGCGCTGCCCGGCCTTCCCGGATTCGTTCGCATCGGCACCGTGGTACCCGAGCTTGGCGTATACCTCGACGGGGTCGAGGTGCCGGCGCGCGGCCATCGGCACTTCGGCGGCTGATCAGAATCCGGCGCAGACCGGCGGCACCGTTCGCCCCTTGAGCGCGGTGCGAATCGCGCCCATCTCGGGCGCGGTGCCCGAGGCGCCGGCTTGGGTGGCGAGGGCGTTGCACTGGCCCGCGGCGCCGAGGAGGATACCCGCCTCGGGCGACGCTCCGAGCTTCCGGGCTTCGACCGCGAGCTGCGCGCAGCACTGCCGCAAGCGCGTGACGTTGGTCGGGACGGCAGCGCCCTTCTTGCCCGCTTCGGCTTGCGCGTCGCCCGTTCCCGCGTCCTCCTCGGTCGCAGGCTCGAGCGAAGGCACCGTGGGCGCGACCGTAGGCACGGCGCTGGGGACGCCTGCGTCCGTCGGCGCCGTGTGGCCCGAGCATCGATCGCAGCCCGCCGAGGCCACGCCCAGTGCGACCCATGCGGTAAGTGGCACCAGAACCCTGGCGCGCATTGTCAGAAGCCGGCGCAGACCGGCGGGACCGTGCGGCCTTTGAGCATGTTGCGGATGGCGGCGGTCTCCGGCGCGTTGCCGTTGGGACCAGCCTGCGAAGCGAGCATGTTGCACTGGGCCGCGGCGGCCATGAGCATGCCACCCTCGGGCGAGGCGCCGAGCTTCTTGCCCTCGAAGCCGAGCTGCGCGCAGCACTGGCGGAGACGGGCGACGTTGGCGGGAACGTAGGGGCCGGTGGGCTTTTTGACGTCCGGGGCCGCATCGACCACGCCGGCGTCTTCTTCCATGGGCTTGAGGTCTTGCACCGGCTCCTGCGTCACGACCGGAATCGGCGCGACGCCGGCGTCCACCACTTCTTCCTTCTTCTTGCAGGCGAGCACCGCGACAACGAGACCGAGGGCAGAGAAAGTGAAGAGTGTACGGGCGGACATCGGAGAACCTCCTTAGGAAGCGCGTACCCTATCAGGGTCGGGCCGACAATTGCCAGCCAGACGCGAAATGGGGCGACAAGCCCTTCCGATACGACGACGCCTGCGCTGCGCGGTGAAGCACAGGCGCAGGCGTCCCTCGGGTAAACGGTCAGAGAAGGTCGGCGGCGCTACGCGGCAAAAGCTTGCGGTTCGCGAAGGAGAAGCCGCAGATGCCCACCAGCTTGGGAAAGGTGGCGTCGAGCGCGTAGGTGTTGTCGAGCGTGTCGTAGAGATCGTCGTCGACCCGCAGATTGCCCGTGATCGCGAACTCGTCGAAGTCCTTCGGCGCATCGGGATTCACCACGGTGACCACCGGCGCGTCGATCTGTACGAGCATGCCCTCGTAGAGCTCGCCGTTGGCGCCGCCGGTCGCGATCGTTGCCGGATCGAGCACGATGGGGCCGAACGGGAGGGTGGTGCCGGCGTCTACGACGGTGATGGCCGGTGCCGACAGGAAGGAGACGCCGAACACCTCTTCGTAGAGGCCCACCACGTCGACCTGGTTCCCGACGGCTACCCCGGTGGGGACCGCAGCGCCGGTGTTGACGAACAAGCCGCCGTAGGGCGCAGTCCCGATTTGCACGAAGAAGCCGTAGTTCGGCGGGTTCGAGGCGCTGGGGTTCTTGGTCTTGAGCGCGGTGACGTAGGCGCCCTTGATGCGCACGCGCACGGTGCCCGAGGCGGGATGGTTGGCGCTGGTGGTGTCGCGCACGTCTTGAATGGTCAGCTCCACGGTGCAGGCGAGGGCGCCGGGGTTCGCGTCGTTGGGGCACGCGTCGCACATGTCGCCCTTGCCGTCGGCGTCGGCGTCGGCCTGGTCGGCGTTCGCGTCCTCGGCGCAGTTGTCGAGGCCGTTGCTCACGCCGTCGCCGTCGATGTCGTCGGCGCTCGGCGCCTTGCATCCGTTGTCGGCGCTGAGCGGGCAGGGATCGCAGGCGTCGCCCTTGCCGTCGGCGTCGGTGTCGGCCTGCAGGTTGTCGGACATGGAGCGCTTGGGGTTGAAGACGTCGGGGCAGTTGTCTTCGGCGTCGGCCACGCCGTCACCGTCCTTGTCGCCCGCGGCGATACCTGCCTTGTAGGCGTCGCGGTAGGGAACGCAGCTCGGCTCCTTGTCGGGCGTCTTGCCTTTGCAGAAGAAGAGCGGATACACGGCGTCACCGGCGGCCTTCACCTTGGCGAGATCGGTAGTGGGCTCGGTTTGCTTCACGCAGGCCTTCTTCGGCACGCCGCACACATCGAGCGGCTCGCACGCCTTGCCGCCCACCGCGTCGAGATCGAGGATGGCCGCGTCGCCGAAGAGAGGTGTTCCGCCGCGGAGCACCAGCATGACGTCGTCGGGACCGGCCTCGATGACCGCGCGGTGCGCCTTGCTGGTGCCAGCGCTGAAGAACGAGAGGTCGGCCACGTAGCCCGGTTTGATCATGCCGATCACCTTGTGCATGCCCACCGCGAACGCGGCGTTGGTGGTGGTCATGCGCCAGATCTGCTCGTCGGAGAAGTGCTTGTTCAGATACTTCTGGTTGAGCTCGTCGACGCACCGGAGCTCCCGCGACAGGCTCATGGATCCTGAAGGGAGCCAGTCGGTGCCGAGGGCGATTTGCACGCCGAGGTTGTCGTAGAGGACGGCCGGCGCGGTGTCGCCGTAGAGGTCGATGTTCGAGCGCGGCGACCACACCAGCGCAGTCTGGTCGGTGCGGTACAGGGCGACGTCGCTGGCGTTGACGGCGATGCCGTGGACGATGGCCGTCTGCTTTTGCAGAATGTCGTTGGGGTCGGTGGTCTGGCACACGAGCTCGTTGCGGGCTTCCTTGTCGATGCCCTCGCTCACGTGCGGCAGGTAGCTGCTCTCGGCCAGAACGGCGGTGGTGGTCTCGCGGCCCGCTGCGTACGCGCACCCTTGCGCGATAAGGGTGCCGCCGGAGTCGCGGAGCGGGAACGTGTCGCTGTTGACGATCTTGACGCCGCCCAAGCCCTCGAGGTTGGCGGTCGAGGTGTCGAGGTTGCGAAGGAGCCCGGACGCCCCGCCGGCTCCTGCGGTCGACGTCGCTCCGCTCATGACGAAACGCAGCTCGGCGGCCCGCACGGTGTCGGCGCTGGCGCCGCCCGGCGCGGTGATCTTGGAGTGACCACGGATGCCCTTGCGCCAGTCGTGGCGATGCTCGTAGCGCTCGACGCCGTGCGGCTGCGGGGCCGTATTGGCGAAGCTGATGTGGTCGTGGGGGTTGATGAGGCCCGGCGAGATGACGGTATCGGTGCACGTCACCTGGGTCGCCTCGGCGTAGCCTTTGGCGCTCGCGCACGTCTTGTCGGCGCACACGATGACGCCGTCCTTCACGAACACTTCGCCGTCGACGACGCTGTTCGGCAACAGCAGCGTGCCCTTGTACGCGACGCCCGCCGTACCCGGCTTGGTCACCGCGCACGCGCCGTGCGGCCCCACAGGTCCCGCATCGCCGCCCCCGCCGTCGCCGTTGCCGCCTTCGCTCACCACGCTCCCGTCGCCGCCACCATCCGTCGTAGGCGTCGCCGCCGGCGAATCGGAACATGCGGGAAACGCGAACGCCGCCGCCGGAATCAACACCAAGAGAGACAGAGCAAATCGACGCATACCCCCTAATGACGCCCTGTCCACCCCAAGTCAAGGTCGACGGGGTCGTGGGCCGGCTGCACGACGACGGGGTCGTGGGCCGGCTGCACGACGACGGGCGTCGGTCCGGCGTGCTCACGTACAAAGTACGCTCCGCGCGTCCGTCCCTAGCCGGTCGCCGTTCGCTCGGCCCACGACCCCGTCGCGAGGCATTGCGGGCAGGCTGGTTTCACGGCGGCGCGGCTGCTGGTAGCCGGTCCGTCGCGCGGCATTGCGGGCAGGCTGGTTTCACGGCGGCGCCGCCCCGTCGTGCGTCGAACGGGCACGCACGTTGAAGTCGGCATTCTTGCCTATGCGAACGCCAGCAGAAAAGCCCACGGCTAGGGCGCGCGATCGTTGCGGACTTCCTGTCCTTGGAGACCGCGCAACCCGACGCCATGGGCTTTTGTGCCGCGTTCGCGCGCCAGAACTAGGAGCAGCCCATGGAGTTGCCGCAATTCAGGCACTTGTAGCAGGCGCCGTTGCGGACCGTGATGTGGCCGCAGACGTCGCACACGGGGGCGTCGCCCATCATGGTGTCGAGCTGGGCGTCGATCGGGGAGCCGTGGTGCTCCACCGCGCGGGTACCCATCTCCTCGTTCATCTGCGCCGAGCGGATGACGGACTCCTTGGTGGAGGCGAGGGAGACCGAGTGGTCGAGCTCCGAGGTCTCGTTCTTGTCGTGGGTCGAGCCGAGGAAGCCCACCGAGGAGGGCGCCTCTTCCGGCTTCACGTGGGCGAGATCGTACCGGTGCAGGTACTCGACGCCGAGGATGCGGAAGAGGTAGTCCACGATGGAGGTGGAGAACTTCACGTAGGGGTGGCCTTCGACCACGCCCTGGGGCTCGAAGCGGGTGAACGTGAACTGCTCCACGTAGGTTTGCAGCGGCACGCCGTACTGGAGGCCCACCGAGACGCTCATGGCGAAACAGTTCATGAGTGAGCGGAAGGCAGCGCCCTCCTTGTGCATGTCGATGAAGATCTCGCCCAGCGAGCCGTCTTCGTACTGGCCGGTGCGGAGGAAGATCTTGTGGCCGCCGACGCGCGCTTCTTGCGTGAAGCCTACACGCTTCTTGGGGAGGCGCACGCGCAGGCCCGGGGGTCGCTTGCCGCCCGCGGTCTGACCGTGGAGGTTCAGTGCCAGCTGCGTGGGGTCTTGCGGCGCCGAGGTCTGCGGCACCGGGGCGAGGCTCAGCCGCTCGTCCTCTTCCTTGGCGTCGGCCTTGTCTTTCTCTTTGTCCTTGTCCTTGCCGCTGGAGAGGGGCTGCGAAGCCTTGCATCCGTCGCGGTAGAGGGCCACGGCCTTGAGGCCCATGCGCCAGCCCTCGGCGTAGATGTCGGCCACTTCTTCGACGGTGGCGTCGTGCGGGAGGTTGACGGTCTTGGAGATGGCGCCGCTCAGGAAGGGCTGCACCGCCGCCATCATCTTCACGTGCGACATGGGGGCCAGGTACCGCTCGCCCAGGGTGCCGCAGCGGTTGGCGCAGTCGAATACCGGGTAGTGCGAGGGCTTGAGGTAGGGCGCGCCTTCGATGGTCATGCGACCGACGATGACCTCGCTCGCCTCCATGACCTCGCCGCGCGTGAAGCCGAGGTGCTCGAGGAACGAAAAGCCAGGGCGCTTCATCATCTCGCGGGTGATGCCCAGACGCTCGTAGGTCTCTTCCCCGAGAACCCACGAACCGAAGGCTGCGCCCACGTCGAATACGCCAGGAAGGGCGGCTTCGGCCTTGGCGATGTCGGCGTCGAGGAGGCCGCGCTCCTTGAGCGTGCGGCGGTTGACGTTGGGCGCGGCGAGGAAGGTGTTGGTGCCGGAGACGTAGGCGACGATCTCTTGCACTTCCATGCCGGTGTAGCCCAGGCGCTTGAGCGCCGAAGGAACCGACTGGTTGACGATCTTGAAGTAGCCCCCGCCCGCGAGCTTCTTGAACTTCACGAGGGCGAAGTCGGGCTCGACGCCGGTGGTGTCGCAGTCCATGAGGAGACCGATGGTTCCGGTGGGCGCCAGCACGGTGGCCTGCGCGTTGCGGTAGCCGTGCTCCTCGCCCAGGGCGACGGCGGCGTCCCAGTCCTCGCAGGCGGCCTTGTAGAGCGCCGGCGGGCACTGGTCGCGGTCGATGTCGTAAGCCGCGTCGCGGTGCATGTTCATGACCCGCAACATGGGCTCGCGGTTCTTGGCGAAGCCGTTGAACGCGCCCTTGCTCTTCGCCATCTCGGCGCTCGAGCGGAAGGCGTGGCCGCACATGATCGACGTGAGCGCGGCGGCGATGGCCCGGCCCCGGTCGCTGTCGTAAGGCACACCCATCTGCATGAGGAGGCTGCCGAGGTTGGCGTAGCCGAGGCCGAGCGGCCGGTAGTCGTGGCTGTTGCGGGCGATTTGCTCGGTGGGGTAGCTCGAGAGATCGACGAGGATCTCCTGGGCCATGAAGAACACGCGGCACGCGTGCCGGTAGCCCTCGACGTCGAAGCTGTCGTCGGCGCGAAGGAACTTGATCAGGTTCACGGACGAGAGGTTGCACGCCGTGTCGTCGAGGAACATGTACTCGGAGCACGGGTTCGAGGCGTTGATCTTCCCGGTGTTCGGGCAGGTGTGCCACTTGTTGATGGTGGAGTCGTACTGCACGCCGGGGTCGGCGCAGCCCCACGCGGCTTCGGCCACCTTGTTCCAGATGTCTTTCGCCTCGAGCGTCTCACAGACCTCGCCGGTGGTGCGCATGCGCGTCTGCCACTTGCCGCCCGCTTCGACCGCCTTCATGAAGTCGTCGGTGACGCGCACGGAGTTGTTGGAGTTCTGGCCGCTGATGGTGTGGTACGCCTCGCCGTTGAAGTCCGAGGGGTAGCCGGCGGCGATGAGGGCCTGAGCCTTCTTCTCCTCACGGACCTTCCACTGGATGAAGTCCAGAATCTCCGGGTGGTCCATGTCGAGGCACACCATCTTGGCGGCGCGCCTTGTGGTGCCGCCGCTCTTGGTGGCGCCCGCCGCGCGGTCGAAGACCTCGAGGAAGCTCATGAGGCCGCTCGAGGTGCCTCCGCCCGAGAGCTTCTCCTGGCGACCGCGAATGGCCGAGAAGTTGGAGCCGGTGCCGGAGCCGTACTTGAAGAGTCGCGCTTCCGACTTCATGAGCTCGTAGATGCCCATGAGGTCGTCGCTCGCCGACTGGATGAAGCACGCCGAGCACTGCGGACGCTCGTAGGCGTTCTCGGTGGGGAGCATGGTGGAGCCGGACTCGTTCTTGTCCCAGGCCCAGTTACCGCCGGATCCGTCGATGCCGTACGCGTGCCACAGGCCGCAGTTGAACCACACCGGGGAGTTGAAGGCGCCGTACTGGTTGACGAGGAGCCACGAGAGCTCGGCCTCGAAGGTGTCGGCGTCGGCCTTGCTGGCGAAGTAGTCGCCAAACGCGTCGGCGGCTTCGCGGATGGTGTGCGAGATGCGCGACACCACCTGGCGTACGCTCTTCTCGCCCAGCGTGCGGTCGCCGCGAATGCCCGCCTTGCGGAAGTACTTGGAGATGACGATGTCGGTCGCCAGTTGGCTCCAGCTCGCCGGGATCTCTGCGCCTTCCATCTTGAAGACGATGGACCCGTCGGGGTTGGTGATGATGCTGGAGCGGCGCTCGTAGACGACGCTATCGAGGGCGTCTTCGCCGACGTTCGTGAAGTGCCGCGGCACCTCGACACCCTTGCGGGTGGTGCGCGTCGCTGCGCCGTTCTTCGCCTTGGTCTTCTTCGACGCGCCGCTGCCCGGGGTCGTCCGCGGAGAGGCGCTCTGCGGCTGCACTGCACGACCATTCTTGGACATGGCAACGCCGTTCTGAGCTTTGGGGGGGAAGTGGGTCGATTGTGCCATCGCGCGCCTCATTCGTCGTTTTCGAGGGATTTTCGAGAGAATTCGAGAGAAGGGGAGTTTGCGCTACGGAGCGTCCGGCAGGGCGTCCGCAGCACGGGAGTCTAGTTCGTCGGGGGGTCGGGGCCTGGCGCAGGAGCGGGAGCAGGAGCAGGAGCAGGAGCAGGAGCAGGAGAGCGAGAGCGGGTTGGCGGTCGTTTCGAAGATGCGCCAAAGTCCAACGCCGGTTCAGTATAGGGCCCGTGGTTCGAGGCAGCTTCGTTCACGGAACATCCGTTCACTTTCCCACCAAGAAGCCAACGCGCTAACGCATGGGCTGTGCCGAGCACCTCGTCTTGCACCCTGGACGACCGCGTCCGGGTCGACCGGGGCAAGAGGGGTAAAAAAGGTTCTAACCCCAACATGTAGTGGTTGTCCACTCTCGCAGGTACGATCTTTGGTGTAATCCAATGTAGGCAACGGCCGCTCTCTGGAGCACAATTGCTAACGCATGGAGATCACGGACGAACACTGAACCCATGGTTCAGCGTGAACGCAGGATGCCCGCAAGTTGTTCAGGGGTTATCCACAGGCTCGCCGGGCTTCGGCAGCTCTGCGGAGGGCGGATTCGGGGCGGGGCCGGCGAACTTCCAGCCTACATAGACCCACGCAAAACCGCCGCGGGGCCTGGTGGGCGCCGCGGCGGAGGAGTAACTCGGTGTATTCTACATGTGCCGCGTGATCACTTGGCGGGCGGCGCGAACCTGCGGCGACCGATCTTGTTCTTGGTGAACTCGTCGAGGGCCCGGGGCACCACGTCTTCCACGCGATAGGCCAGGTCGACCGCTTTGTTCTTTGCCCAGAGGTCGAGGAGATCGCGATAGTGCGGCGAAGCCGGGTCGAAGATGATGCCGCCAGGCAGGACGTTGCGCGCCTTGGGACCCTGCGGCGTCACTTCCGCCACGAAGCGAATCGCCGGGCCCGAGCTGAAGGCGTAGCTGTCGCCGATGCCGTGGGAGCCGACGTCGACGGTGCCGATGCCGCCGTGCCGGGGGAGCGGCGCCAGATCGAGGCCCACCGGGAGTGAGAACTGCGGCGTGAGGGTGTGCTTGGCTCCCCAGCGCCATGTGTCGGAGTTGGGGCCAATCTTCTCGTCGGTGACCATCGCGTCGAGGGCGGAGACGAGCGCCTTGGCGGCGATGAAGCCGCGGGTCTCGGTGGCGGGGGTGGTGAGATCGTCGAAGAGGATCTCACCGGTCTTGAGGCGCGCCCCGTCTGTGATGAGGGTGCCCAGCAGCTTGAGGGCCTTGCGCGGCGCCAGGGTCTCGCCCAGGGCCGCCATCTCGTCGCCGAGCGCGAGCTTCACGAAGCGGTTGGTCCACACCGCGGTCACCAGCGCGGCCTTGGAGTCCGCGATCTCTTTCTCCGATTCGCCCGGATTGCCGGCCGGGGTGTCGTAGCTCCAGGCGGCGACCAGCGTTTGCACCTTCGAGAAGAGCGCCTTGGTCGGCGCCGATGCCGAGGCCACGAGCGTCGCAAGCTCGGGGTGCGTTCCGGGCGTCGCAGCCTCTTCCGCGAGCGCCTGGGCTGCCGCGGCGAGCACCGGACCCATGGCCTCGCCCCACTCGGAGACGGCGTCGGCCTGGATGCTGGCGAGATCGTCGGCGGTGAGCTTCTTGCCGCCCACGGTGGCGGCCTCGATGCGCTTGGTGATGCGGCTGATGCGCGTGCCCGGATCGTAGTCGCTGCCGAGGTACAGCGGCACGCCGTCGATCTCCTTGTCGTTCACCGGATCGTCGTCGTCGGTGTTGCCCACCGGATCGCTGTTGGCGGTGACCAGGTACTTCTTGGCAGGGTTGAGCGCCTGCGGAATTACGCTCACGTCCCAGCAGCCTTTCCACTCGGCGGTGCCGTCGCCGGGCATCACGCGCCAGGGCTGCGAGCCCTTGGGGCGCTTGGGCAGGCAGGCGGTCTGGGTCCAGGCGATGTTGGTGGCGTCGGCGATGACCCAGTTCTGGCCGCCGTACTTGAAGCTGTCGTTGAGCCCCTTCACGGCTTCTTTCACCGTGGTCGCCATGTCGAGATCGTAGACCGCGCGAATGAGCGGCGCGCCCTCATAGCCGGTGTAGCGAATGCTGTACTCGGTGGTGCCGAGGGGCGCGGCGTTGCCGTTGATGTCGAGCTTGGGGAGGATGGGCCCGTGGTGGGGCACGTCGTAGATGGTGATCTTCTTGGTCTCTTGCACCACACCGTGATCGCCGATGGGAATCGACTCTTCGCGGGCCACCAGCTTCACTTCGGCGTTATTGAAGACCACGCACTTGCCGCCGCCCACCGCGCAGTCTTTCACCGTCTCCTGGTAAACGTCGGTGACGTCGAGGTAGCTCACGGTGCTGCCCCAGGCGAGGTTCTTGTTCATTCCCAGGATGACCAGCGGGATGCCCGGGAATTGCACGCCCATGACGTCGAGCTTGTCTTCGCTCGCCGTGAGGTGATTCAGGTAGAACGTGGACGGGTTGGGGAGCGCCAGGTGGGTGTCGTTGGCGACCAGCGGATTGCCGGTGGCGGAGAGCTCGCCGCCGATGACCCAGTTGTTGGAGCCGCGCGCCGGATCGTTGCGCTGGTCGAGGCCGATGCCCTTGAGGGCGGGCCCGAGCTTGCCCAGCACCGCCAGCTCGCTCTTGGCCTTCTTCCTGTTCTGCGTCTTCTCGAGCTTGGCGGTGGGAATGGGGGCGATGGCGCCGACGCCGTCGATGGTGTGCGTCTTGGTGACGCCGCCCAGGCGATCGTAGTCGGCAGCGAAGCCCACCCGCGCGGCCTTGGCGGCGTCGGGAGAGCCCTTGAAGAGCGTCTCTTCCTTGAGCGCGAGGATGGTGCGCTCGATGTCGCTCGAACCGTCGAAGGCCAGGCTGAAGGCCTGGAGCTCGCCGAGCACGATGGAGTCGAGGGGCGTCCACGCGGCGCTGGGCACGGTGGCCGAGTTGACGTCGTAGTAGGTGCGCATGGTGGCGGGGAGCGTGCGCTTGCCGCTCTTCAGCTCGGCGAGGTAGGCGTTCACGCCCTTGGCGAACATGGTCAGGGTGTCGACCAGCTTTTTCGCCACCGGATCCTTTGCCGGGTCCTTGGCCTTCTCGTTGAGGTCGTCCCAGGTCTTCTGGGCCGTGGCGCGGAGATGGTGCGCGCGGAAATTCACATCCGAAGCAAGCGTCGCCGAAAGCAAACCGCCCAGGAGCTCGGAGAGGGTGCCGGAGCCTTGTCGCCGCGCGAGGTCCATCTGGACGAAGCGATCCGACGCCATGGTGAAGCCCTGCGCGTAGGCCACGTCGGCCACGGTCTTGCCGTAGATGTGCGGGATGCCGCTCTCGTCGCGGACCACGTCGACCGGGCCGGTGAGGCCTTCGGCGGTCAGCGTCTCGTCGAGCGGCACCTTCTCGATCGGTGGCGACTCGGGGGTGACCGTGCCGCTGTCGCGGGTGTCGGGCGGGGCAGTGGTGGGGTCGCTGGTGCAGGCGGCCACCAGCGCAAGGGAGCTCAAGGCCGCGAAACGAAAGGTACGCATGGGCTTAACCTCAGGCCAGTCGCGCGGCCCTGTCAATCGCTGCGTCCTCTTGCCCAAACCCGCCTTTCGTGGGCGATTTGTGCGGCGCGTCAGAAACCCGGCTTGGGTCAGGCGGGGAGCTCGATCTTGGGCTTTCGCGGGTGCCGCTTGTAGAGGAGGAAGTTGCGGCCGATAACCTGCGCGAGCAGCGCCTCCACGCGGGCGGCCAGCTCTGCGGCCACCTCTTTGCGGTCCACCGGGGCCTCTGCCTGCACGCGCACCTTGATGAGCTCGTGGGCCAGAAGCTGCGCCTCGCAGGCCGCTACCACCGCATCGGTAAGACCTTCTTTGCCGATCGAGAGCACCGGCGAGAGCTCGTGGCCGAGCCCCTTCAAGTACTGGATTCGCTTCGGCGTCAGCGGTCGATTGCGAACCTTCTCCGCGGCCCGCGCCACGACGCGCTTGGAGTTCTTCTTCGCATTCCGGTTCACGACGCGCTTTTTGGTGGTTGCCACGCGGTGCGTCTAGCACGATGCCCGGGGATTTCGGGCCCATTCGCCTTGGACCCGCGGGTGAGGTGGCGTAGCCTCGACGCATGCCGCGCACACGTTGGGTTCTTCTGATCGCAGCCGCGTCTGCCGCTGCGGGCGTGCAGAGCTGCAAGGAGCCCACCCAGATGGTGGTCGGCTTCAAGACCAACGCGTGCCTCGACAACCCCGAGCTCGGCATCGTGGCCAGTGCTTCGGCCATGGGGGCGCAGCGAGACTTCGGCGCGGGCGTGTACCGAACCACGCATCGCGGCTGCGTCACAGGCTCAGACCTCATCGGCACCATCACCGTTACGCCCAATGAGGACGACAGCGCCGGGAGCGTGGTCGCGGTGCTGGCGCTCAAGAACCAGAACCCCGACACCTGCGCGGCGAACCCCAAGCAGGCCGGGTGCATCGTCGCCCGCCGGCACTTCACGTTCGTGCGGCATACGCCCCTGCGCATGGAGCTGTACCTGGACCTCGCGTGCGAGGGCCAGCCTTGCGACGCCTTCACCACCTGCAAGGGCGGGAAATGCGTGGATGCAGCCGCAGAGTGCGACGCCAAGGGCGACTGCCGGGGAAGCGCCGACCCCGCGCGCATCGACGCCGGCGCCGACGTCGACACCACGGGTCCGCAGTACGATCTGCGCTGCCCCATGCGCGACAGCTGCCCCTCCGCCAACGGCGCGCCGCGCTGCGATGCTCCGGGCCTCTGCTGCTTCGCGCCGCAGGGCTGCCTTGGCGGCAGCACGGTGGCCTTCGACGCAAGCAGCGGCGGGAGCAGCAGCGGAAGCGCCAGCAGCAGCAGCAGCAACGGCGGGAGCAGCGGTGCCAGCGGCAGCAGCAGCAGCACAAGCAGCAGCAGCGCAAGCAGCAGCAGCGCAAGCAGCAGCGCAAGCAGCAGCGCAAGCAGCGGGAGCAGCGGCCAGCCGGGTATTTGCGACGTGGGCGGGTGCTGCGACAACAATCACGCGTGCGGCGACGCCTACGTGTGCTGCTTCGAGAACAGCGTGAACGGCTACCGTTTCGGCGCCACCCGATGCCTCCCGCCGGGCGCCACCTGCGCCGGCTCGGTGGTGTGTGGGGCTGGCGATCAGTGTCCGGCCGGCACCGCCTGCACGGTCGGTCCCGGCGGCGTCCTGCGCACCTGTCGTTGACTCAGAACAAGCGCGCCGCGGTGTCGTCGGCGAAGAGCCACGCCGGCTTGGGAATGCGCAGCGCGTTGCCTTCGCGCACCAGCCTGCCGTTCGCCGCAAGCCTCTCGATGGCGCGGCTACGTTCTGGCGTAAAGCCTTCGAGGCCGAGATCGCGCGCGTGCGCGTCGAGATCGAAGCCGCTCTCCAGACGCAGTCCCAGCATAATGCGCTCGCGGAGCAGCGTGAGCGACGTGAGGGCTTCTTCGTCCTTGGTGGGCACGCCGGCGTGGCGCAGGTATCGCTCGGGATCTACCTCGTTGCGGTAGCGCACGCCCCGCTCCGCGGTTCGCAGAAAACCGAAGGCGCCGCAGCCGAGCCCCAGGTACTCCTCGCCGCGCCAGTAGCCCAGGTTGTGCCGGGCCTCCTGGCCGGGCATGGCGTAGTTGGAGATCTCGTAGTGGCGAAAGCCGCGCGCGCTCAGCGCCTCGTCGAGGCGCAAGAACGCTTCGCCCACTCGGCCGTCGTCGGCCAAAGGCAAGCGGCCGGCCCGGGCCAGTTCCCCAAAGCGGGTGCCCGGCTCGATGGTGAGCTGGTAGCAGGAGAGGTGGGTGAGCCCCAGGTCTGCCAGCGCCATCGCCTGATCGCGCCCCCGCTCTACCGGCTGGTCGGGGAGGCCGAAGATGAGGTCGGCAGAAACCCGCGGCATGCGCGACGCCATCGCCTCGCGAAGGGCACGCAGGGCGCCGGCGGGATCATGCAGGCGGCCGAGGTAGGCAAGCTCTTCGCGATCGAGCGACTGCGTGCCGATGGAGAGGCGATTGACGCCCACGTCGTACAGCGCCTCGGCGCCTGCGCCGTCGAGCGAGGTGGGGTTGCACTCTACCGTGATCTCCACGTCGTCCGCGAAAGGGAAGCGCGCCCGCAAATGGGAGAGAACGCGCCCCAGGTCGGCCTTGGCCCAAAGGCTCGGCGTGCCGCCACCGAAGAACACCGAGTGCACCGCCCGCCCTTCGAAGCTCGCCCCGCGCGCGTCGATCTCGCGCACCACCGCGTCGGCGTAGCCTGCGTGGTCGATGTCGTCCTTGGCTTTCTTGTAGCTGACGAAGTCGCAGTAGGGGCACTTGGCCAAGCAGTAGGGGAAGTGCACGTAAATGGAGGCGCGCGGCACGATATGGGCCTAGCGAATGCGCGCGTCTTTCACAAGGCCATCGTATGCTCCGCCGCATGCGTCGACTGCTCACGACCCTGGTTCTCGCCGCTTGCTCCGCCACCCGCGCAGCGCCCGACGAGGCGGAGGCGCGCACCTGCGACGCGGCGAAGGTGCGCGGAAAGCCGCTCGCGGTCCGCTGCGGCGATCTGGTAGACGCCGAGGGGCGCGTGCGCATTCTCCGGGGTGTGAACGCGCGCGTAGAGGGGATCTTCGACGTCACCTTCGACGATGGCCGGCAAGCCCTCGAGCCGGTTCCCAGCTTCGATGCGGGCGATGCCGCGCAGATGCGCGCCTGGGGCTTCGACGCGGTTCGTCTGCCGATTCACTGGAGCGGCATCGAGCCCACCGAGGCCGGCGGCTTCGACGAGCGCTACCTCGGGCGCGTCGACGCCTTCCTCGCCCTTGCGCAGAAGGAGAGCCTGCTGGTGCTCCTCGACCTGCACCAAGACGCGTACTCCAAGGAGATTGGCGAGGACGGCGCGCCGCGCTGGGCCATCGAGCCGCCGCCGACCGCGGTGCTGGGCGGACCGCTCACCGACCTCGACGTGCGCCGCCAGAGCAAGCCGGTGCTCGACGCGTTCGCCACGTTCTTTGGCCCCAGCGCGGCAGGAGAGCGCCTGCGCGGGCGCTTCGTCGCCATGGCGCGCATGGTCGCCGCCCGCTACGCGGCTTCGCCCAACGTGATCGGCCTCGAGATTTTCAACGAGCCGATCACCGACGTGGCGGGCCTCGCGCGCCTCGATGCGCTGGCGTATCCGGTGATGCGCGCCGCCGCCCCCGACAAGCTCTACGCGTTCGAGCCGAGCGCGGTCCGCAACTTTCTCGACCAGGCCCCCACGCCCGCGCGTCCGCTCGGCCCCATGACCGCGTATGCGCCGCATGTCTACACGTTGTCGTTCACCGGAACCCCAGCGCAGTTCGCGGCGATGACCAAGGACACGCTCCGGCGCTCCAACGAGAACGCGCGGGCCGAGGCCGACGCCTGGGATGCGCCGCTCCTGGTGGGCGAGTGGGGCATGGATCCGAAGGGAGCCCGCGCGGCCGAGTACCTCGCCTGGCAAGCGGAGCTCCAAGACGAAGCCCGGGCCTCGTCGTTCTTTTGGGTCTGGAAGGAAGACGCGCAGGGGAGCTGGGGCTGCTTCGACCGCGCCGCGTCGGGCGCTTCCGTCTGGACAGAACGAGCGGCGCTTCGGCGCGCGCTGGCGCACGTTCGCCCGATGGCCATCGCCGGGCTGCCGCAACACTTTGGCTTCGACCGCGCGAAGGGCGCGTTCGAGCTGGTCTTCACTGGCGATCCCGAAGTGGTGGCACCCCACCTGGTCTCCGTGCCAGAGCTGCTCGGCCCGCCTTCCGCCGTTCGTTGCGATGGCGCACCCGTGGCCTACGTCATGGAGGCCCATGGGGTGGTCTCGGTGCGCTGTGGGGAGAGCGCCAAGGTTCACCGGCTGGAGATCACCGTGGCCCTTCCGTAAGGGCAGTTGGCGATGCAAGGGCGGGCTCGAGAGTGCGCGCCGGAACCAGACGCGCGCGCGGGTAGGGGCCCTTTGCCAGGCCTGGAACCTACGTAAACCCTTGCGTAAGCCGAAGGCCCCACACTGTCACACAATTGCGACGGCGAGCCCGCGGTGTTACGTTTTGTAGTGGGATTATCGATGGTCGGACCGGAAGACATTATCGAACGAGTGAGGGCGTACCAGCCCGCGGCAGACAGCGATCTGATCCGCCGCGCCTACGCCTACGCCAGCGCGGCCCACGAAGGGCAAAAGCGCAAGTCGGGAGACCCCTACTTCGTGCACCCGGCCAGCGTCGCCGGCATCATCACCGACCTGCGGCTCGACACCGCCAGCGTCTGTGCGGGCCTGCTGCACGACGTGGTCGAAGACACGCTCGCCACCACCCGCGACATCGAGCGCGAGTTCGGCGGCGAGATCGCGACGTTGGTCGACGGCGTCACCAAGCTCTCCAAGATCAACTTCACCTCCAAGGAAGACCGCCAGGCGGAGAACTTCCGCAAGATGGTCGTCGCCATGGCGCGCGACATCCGCGTCCTCCTGGTGAAGCTCTGCGATCGCGTCGACAACATGCGAACGCTCGAGCACATGAAGCCCGAGGCCCAGGAGCGCATCGCTCGCGAGACCATGGAGATCTACGCGCCACTGGCGAATCGCCTGGGCATGCAGGGCTTCAAGAGCGAGCTCGAAGACCTCTCCTTCCGCTGGCTCGAGCCCGACGGCTACGCCGAGGTCTCCGCGGGCGTCGCCAAGACCCAGCGGGAACGCGATCGCTACATCGAGGGCGTTTGCAAGACGCTCGCCGGGCGCCTGGCCGAGCAGGGCTTCGCCGCCGACGTCACCGGGCGCGCGAAGCACCTCTACTCCATCTGGCGCAAGATGAAGGCGAGCCAGCTCAGCGTGGAGCAGATCTACGATCTCATCGCCTTCCGGGTGCTGGTCGAGAGCGTCGGCGATTGCTACGCCTCCCTCGGCGTGGTGCACTCCAAATGGACGCCGGTCCCGGGGCGCTTCAAGGACTACATCGCGCTCCCCAAGCCCAACATGTACCAGTCGCTTCACACGACGGTCATGGGCCCCGGCCGCGAGCGCATCGAGATCCAGATCCGCACCCACGAGATGCACCGGGTGGCCGAGCGAGGCATCGCGGCGCACTGGAAATACAAGGAGCGCAACGGCGGCGGCATTGCCGACCAAGATGCGTCGCGCTTCGAGTGGCTGCGGCAGCTCATGGAGTGGCAGCGGGACATGAAGGATCCCGCCGAGTTCCTCGAAGGCGTGAAGGTCGATCTTTTCCAGGACGAGGTTTACGTCTTCACCCCCAAGGGCGACGTAAAGGTGTTTCCGCGGGGCGCCACCCCGGTCGACTTCGCGTACCAGATTCACTCGCAGCTCGGCAACCAGATCACCGGCGCGCGCGTCAATGGCAAGCTCGAGCCGCTGCGCTACAAGCTCCGCAACGGCGACGTGGTCGAGGTGGTCACCTCGGGAACGCAGCAGCCCAGCAAAGACTGGCTCGAGTTCGTCGCCACCACCGGCGCCCGCGCCAAAATTCGTAATTTCCTGCGGCAAGAGCAGCGCGATAAATCGCTCAAGCTGGGGCGCGAGCTGCTCGAGCGCGAGTTCGGCAAGGCCAGCATCTCGCTGAACAAGTTCCTCAAGAACGAGCACGAAGTGCGGAACGTGATGGAGGTGCTGCGCGTCGGCAACACCGACGAGCTCTTCATCAGCATCGGCTACGGCAAGATCGACCCGCAAGAAGTGGTGGCGGTGGTGGCGCCGCCTTCGCACGACGGCCGCGAGAGCGTGCCCCCGGATTCCATTCGCGAAGGCAAGCTCGCCGGCTTCGTGAAGAAGATCATGGGGCGCGACGACGGCGGCATTCGCCTCAACGGCATCGACGATGTCCTCGTCCGCTACGCCAAGTGTTGCAACCCGCTCCCCGGCGACGACATCCTCGGGTTCATCACCCGCGGCCGCGGCGTCACCATCCACCGGCGCGGTTGTTCCAAGGCCTTCGACACCGACCCCGAGCGTCGCGTCGAGATCCAGTGGGACACCAAGGCCAAGATCAACCGCGCGGTGCAGCTGCGGGTGGTCACCGCCAACCGCCCCGGCATTCTGGCCCATGTGGGGCAGACCTTCAGCGCCCAAGGCATCAACATCAGCGAAGCCAACTGCCGCGCCGGCGACGACGGCCGCGCCGTGAACCTGTTCACCTTCCTGTGCCAAGACCTGACGCAGCTCAAGAGCGTCATGAAGGCGCTGCAGAAGGTCACCGGGGTCGTGCTCGTCGAACGCGGCTGAGCGGGCGCGCAGCCGCTTTCTGAGCGGGTGGCCTGCCTACGGCGTCGCGAGGGGGACGACGATGGCCACGATTCGGCCTTTGTCGTCGTAGGCCTGGTAGACAGGCCCGCTGGTGTCGCTGGGGGTGTCGAGGAGGGCGAAGCTGAGCTTGGTCTTGGGGACCACGCCGAACGCCCAGATGCGGGTGCCGCCGTCCGGGTGGAGGGCGCCCAGGAGGAAGTCGGGGCCCGCGTCGCGCTCGTAGCTGGCGAGGGACTTGGCGGCCTCGGGGCTGGTGAGGCAAAGGGTGCCGGCGCCCGCCTGGAAAAGATAGGCACGCTTGAGGGTGACGATTTTGCCCGGCGCGACCTGCACGATGGCGGCGTAGACGTCGCCGTTGTCGGCCGGGTTCGCGGTGCTGGCCAGGACGTCGACCGGATAGCTGCCTGCCGGGACCACGACCTCTTCGTCGTCCTCGTACTCGTGGGTGAGGCAGTCGTACACGCCCATCTTGCCGCTGGGCACGAAGAGATTGCCGATGCGTGTGCGCTTGGGGGCGTCTTTTCCTGCGTCGGCGGCGGCGGGAGCCAGGGCAGCGTTGACCCAGCCGACGATCTGTCCGCGGCGCTCTTCGTTGGCGTCGGGATCGGTGAGCCATCCGGTGGTGGCGACCTTCGCGTCTTTTCCGGCGTCGGCGATGGCGGCGTCGACGATGGCGGCGTCCAGGGTCTGCGCGTCGAAGGCCTCGGCAGCATCCATCGGAGGCGCCGTTGCGGCGGCTTCCACCGGCGGGGTGGCGGCTTCGGGCGCGATCACCGAGCCGTTCGGGGCGCCGGCGTCGCCTTTGCCGTCGCCGCTTTTCTTCTGAACGCTGTAGGCGATGATGCCGCCCACTGCGAGGGCGAAGACGGCGGTGAGCGCGAGCTTCTTTTGCGTGTCCGTCATAAGCGCGCGAACCCTACCATTGCCCGTGGTTCACGTCGCGGCCCGTGTGCGCACTCATCGCGGCTACGCAGCGCGCGCGAGCCGTAGTAGGAGAGAGCCGGTGAAAGCAACGGTCATCGGTGGCGGTCTCGCCGGGTGTGAAGCTGCGTACCAACTTGCGGAGCGTGGCGTTTTGGTCACGCTGGTGGAGCAAAAGCCGGTTGCGCGAACGCCGGCGCAGACCAGCGATCGGCTGTGCGAGCTGGTTTGCTCCAACAGCCTGCGGGGCGCGGCGCTGGTGAACGCCGTGGGGCTCCTCAAGGAGGAGCTGCGGCGCGCGGGCTCGCTGGTCCTCGGCGCGGCCGATGCCGCCAAGGTCCCCGCGGGGGGCGCGCTGGCGGTGGATCGCGACAAGTTCTCGGGGTTCGTGGAGGCTCGCCTCGATGCCCACCCGCGCATCACCCGCGAAGCCCGCGTGGTCACCGAAATTCCCGTGGCCACCGCCGAGCATCCGGTCATCCTCGCCACCGGGCCGCTCACCGGCGACGCCCTGGCTGCCGATCTCGCGAAGGCCGTGGGGCAGGCGCACCTGGCCTACTACGACGCCATCGCGCCCATCGTGGCCGCCGACTCCATCGCCTGGGATCGCGTGTTTCGACAGTCGCGCTGGGGCAAGGGCGGCGCGGCGGAAGGCGCCGACGAAGCGCCCATGGACGCCGAGGCGCTGGGCGACGAGGCCTACGTGAACTGCCCTTTCGACGAGGCGGAGTACAAGGCCTTCGTGGCGGCGCTGGTGGCCGCGGAGAAGGTCGAGCCGCGGAGCTTCGAAGACGTGCGCTACTTCGAAGGGTGCTTGCCCATCGAGATCATGGCAGCCCGCGGCGAGATGACGCTGGCCTTCGGCCCCATGAAGCCGGTGGGCCTCACCGACCCCAAGACCGGTCGCCGCCCCTTCGCGGTGGTGCAGCTGCGGGCCGAGGACGAGGCCATGACCGCCTACAACCTGGTGGGCTTTCAGTCGCGCATGACCTACGGCGAGCAGAACCGTGTATTCCGCATGATTCCCGGCCTCGAAGAGTGCGAGATTCAGCGCTACGCTACCGTGCACCGCAACACGTTCGTGGACGCGCCGGCGCTGCTCGACCCGACGCTGCAGCTCAAGGCGCGGCCGCATGTGTACCTGGCGGGGCAGATCACCGGCGTGGAGGGCTACGTGGAGAGCTGCGGTTCCGGCTTTTTGTGCGGCCTGCTGCTTGCCCAGCGCCTGCGCGGCGAGGCCATCACGCCGCCGCCCAAGGACACCGCGCTGGGCGGCCTCATGACCCACGTGGGGCGCCCGCAGCCCAAGTACATGCCCTCCAACATCACCTGGGCGTGTCTGCCGCCGCACGAAAACCGTCGCCTCAAGAAGCGCGATCGCTATCAAGCGCTCTCGGAGAGGGCGCTGGCGTCGTTCGAACGCTGGCTCGCCAGCGCGCCGCTGCTTGGCGGGAGCGCTCTGGTTCAGGGCGTCGCGTAGCGGTACGCGTTGCCCTCTTCGAAAAGGTACAGCGAGGCGCCGGCATGCAGCGCGATGCCGGAGGCCAGCCCGCGTTTGGGCACCGGCAGGGGAATCAGGCGCCAGGTGCGGCCGGCATCGGCGCTGAAGTGCACGGCGTTGTCGTCGAGCCAGGCGAACTCACCCGGATGCGCGGCGTGCGCGGTGGCGAACCGGGCCCCCGCGAAGGCCGGTTGGATCAACGTGAAGCTCGCCCCTGCGTCGTGCGACACGTATAGGTCGGCGCCCCCGGCCGGGGTGCGAATCGAGAGGTAGACCTCGCTGCCGAATGGCCAAAAGCCATCCACTTGTGTGTAGATTGCAGGCAAACCGGTGGTGGTGATCTCTGGGGTACACGCGAGCGGCGTCGCCAGGGTGCAGGTCCGGATGGTCGCGAAGAGGCGCTTCTGGCGCAGCGTCGACCCCCGTCGCGGCGCCATCGGGTGCGCCGGCGTCCTCGCTCGGCAGCGCCAGAGCCGGAGCGGGATCGCTGCAGGCAACCCCGGGCAACCCTGCGAGGAGCAGGCAAAGGAGGGGAGAGCGCAAGGAGCGAAGCACCACCATGCCTCTCTCGATGCGGTGGACGGATGTGGCATTCAGGGGCAGATCAGAAGTGGGCCGCAGGTTCATGCTCGGAGTCGGTGCGAGAGCCGGCGGCGACATTTGCGCGCGACCGCGCACGGGCGCGCTTTGGCTACCCCACGTCGACGGGGAAGCCCGCACCGCGAACGCGCTCGGTCGTGGTGGCGATGGCCAGCGCGCCCACGTCGAGCCCCACCGCGCGCCGCCCCGCCTTGGCCGCAGCGACCAGCGTCGTGCCCGAGCCGCAGAACGGATCGACGACAAGGCCGCCCGGTCGCGAGGCGGCGCGCACGATGCGGTCGAGGAGCTTCTCGGGCTTTTGCGTGGGGTAGCCCGTGCTCTCCTTGCGCAGCGGCGTATTGGCCACCATCGCCGGGCAGTCGCTCCACACGCTGCCGAGCGCGCGCCCCTCGTCGGCGAAGTAGCGGTAGGCCTTGCCGGCGATCACGCGCTCCCGATAGTTGCGGCCGTCGGCGTCGACGTTCTTGAAGTGCATGGACAGGCTGGTGGCCGCGAAGGGCTCCCGGAGCGCGGGATCCTTTGCGTTCCAGATGGCCTCTTCGCCCTTGCCGAAGATCAAGATCGTCTGGTGGGTCGTCCCGGGACCCTTCCGCGACTTCGATCCGTTGCCCGGAACCCAGATGATCTCGCCCAGAAACCGCGATCGCCCGAAGGCCCGAACTGCCAGCGCATGCGCCTCGTGGATGGCCCGGTGGTCGAGGTGAAGCCACAGTGAGCCGTCGGGCGCAAGCACGTCGTAGGCCGCCTGGAGCCGGGGTGCGAGCCATGCCAGATAGGCCTCGAGCGACCCCCAGCGATCGTCGTACGCCTGCGGGCCTTGGGCCCGCGCGCCCTTCTTTCCGACGCGGGCTCCGAACGCGATGCCCACCGCGAACGGCGGGTCGAGGTACGCCAGGTCGGCGCTGCCCGGGGCCACGTGCGCACCCACCGTGAGCGCATCGGCGTGGCGCAGGGTGATCAACGGCCGCGCGCCACCGCGAGCGGCGTGAGCAGCTCGCGGGCCAGCTCGGCGTCGCTCGGCAACCTCGCGTCGGGCGGCGCGGTGGGGCTCAGCCAGTCGCGATGGGGACCCCAGACTTCGCAGCCGCTCGCCACTTCGCCGGGTCCGCACTCGGTGCGCACGTGGATGTGGTCGTCGTGGAGGCCGCCAGGCTTGGGCTCATGAAGCGTCTCGTCGGCGCGGCGGAGCAGCTCGCCAGACTCGCCGCGGGCGGCGCCCCAGTCGAGGAGAATGGCTTTCACGTTGTGGTTGCAGAAGAGCCATTGCACCCGCGCCTCGCGGTCGAGGAGGAGCGTGCGCACCAGGATCCACTCGCGGGCCACGTCGAAACGGAGGAAGCGCTTGCCGCTTTCGTCTCGGGCGAGGCCGTCCGCCTCTACGTGGATGAACCCCGGGCTCACCACCGGGGTTCCGTCCAGCGTCTCCATGTAGAGCAGCAAGTCGGCGTCGCGGCCGGAGCGATGCGAGAGGTGCGGGAGCAGGGTGCCGCCATCGCGCTTGGATAGGTCGCCGATGCCCAAGTGCGCGCCGGGTCGCAGCGCCTCGACCATGGCCGCGGCGTGCACAATCGTCGACACGAAGCGCGCGATCGCGAAGTGACGATCGTCGCCCCGGAGCCACACGTAGCCGGGGCCTTGCTGCGGAAGCTCGGCGCCCCGCACCAGCACGCCGCGGTGGGGATAGCCCACCGAGCCCTCGACGCCGGGGGTCAGCGGCGATGGTGCGTGAATGCACCCGAAGCTCGCCGAGAGCGAGAGCACCACCGCTGCGATCTCGACCGTTCGATGCACCCTTCGGCCATACCACAGGCCACTTCTCGTTTGGAGCCCTCGCGTGAGGCGCTGCGGGGCGAGCGTGCGGAGCCGGGCGCGTGCTGCCGCGGGCGCCGCGACAGGCCACTTCTCGTTTGGACGGTTTGGCGCCATGATGCGAGGACGATGAACGCACGCCTTTCTCTCGGTTCCGCACTCCTTCTCCTGGTCGCTTCCGGCTGCGACAAGCCCTCCGATCCGGCGCCGAAGGGCAACGCGACGGCCGAGCCGCCGGCCACCGTGGCCAGCGCGGTTCCGACCGTGAGTGCGGCGCCTTCTGCGAGCGCCGTGGCCTCGGGCACCGCTGCCGCCACCGCTGCCGCGACCGCTGCCACCGCCAAGCCCTCGGCGGCCGCGTCGGCCAGCGCCAAGGCGAGTGCCTCTGCGGCGGTCGCGAGCGCCAGCGCCTCCGCCGCGCCGCCCGCCAAGCCCGCTGCCTCGCGCACTGCGGGCTCGCACTTCACGGTGGACTTCGTGGCCCCGGGCGACTGCAAGAGCGGCGCCCGCTGCAACGCGTCGCTCACCCTGCGAGCGCTGGAGGGCTACCACATCAACAACGAGTACCCTTACAAGTTCATCGCCAACGACGCGGCCAACGTGGACTTCCTTGGCAAGGAGGGGAAGACGTACTCCAAGGCCGGCGGTGAGTTCGCCAAGACCGGTGAGACCACCGCCCAGATGAGCGTGCCGTTCCAGGGCAAGGCCGCCGGAACCGCCAAGCTCAGCGGCACGTTCAAGATGAGCGTGTGCTCCGAGGCCAACTGCCAGATCGAGACGCCTTCGCTCGCCCTCGACGTACCGATCCAGTAGGAGCTCGCTGGGCGCTTGGCAGCCGCCGCGCGATCGACCGGACCACAAGACCCACCACGAAAGACAGTGTTTCGCGTCGTTGTGGAAGACTTGCGATGCCCGGCGAGTCAGCTTCCGTGCACCACGAAGCTTGCGACCTTGGCCTCGATGGCGCGCACTGCGTCGGCGGTGGCGAAGCTCTCGGCGAGGACAATCTTGCCGTCGCGCCGCTGAAGGAAGCCCTGGTCGACGAAGGCTGGAATGGCGTTCTCCAAGATGGGGCTCACCACGGCTTCGCGGCGCTCGATCTCGCGGTCGAGGTGCATGCGCTCCCCCACGGCGAGGGCCTTCTTGGTGAGGTCTTTGATGGGGAGCGGGCCCTTGAGCAGCGCCGGCAATGCGCGGCCCAGCACCCGGTAGCCCTCCACGAAGTTCTTCACCACCAGCGCGTAGGTGACGATGCGCTCGCGGTCGCGGATCTCCACCGGCGAGTCGAGATCGTCGGGGGTCGCGTAGAGCTCGCCGTCGTCCACCTGCGTCCGCAGCGTCTCGGCGAAGATGCGCTCGAAGGGGGCGTCGGCCCGGAAGATGAACTCGTACTTGAAGAGCTTGGAGAGCACCTGCACGCGCTCCTGGAGCGCGCGCACCGAGGGGCCAGGGGCTCCCGACAGCAGCGCCGTCGCCACCATGGCCCGCGATACGAAGAAGTGCACCACCGTGTTCTTGGCTTGGTCCAGCGAGAGGCGCGCCGATTCGCTGACCGTGTAGAGTACACCTTCGCCGGGGCGCGCTCGCCTATCGCGGGTGCCCAGCGGCACTCCTTCGCGGTGCACTTTCAGGTGGCCGGCACGGAAGAACAGCTCGCAGGCGCCCCGGATGGCACCCTCCTGGAGCCGCGGGCCGTCGCCCAGGGAAGGGGAGAAGCGCGCGCCCTCGCGCCGGAGCAGCGCGGCCAAGGAGTTGCACGATCGTACGAGCTCGCCGTGTCCGATGCCGCGGCGTTCGTGGGTGAGCAGGGCGGTTGCCACCAGCGCGCCCGGCGTGACCGCCGTGACCCGGTTGATCTCGTTCATGACCCGGTGCCCGAGGCGGGAGATGATGGCCCGGCGCTTGGAGGGCGAAAGCGGCGTGCCTTCGCTGGAGGGCGGGGCGCCCACCTCGCAGGCCACGTCGTCGAGCGTGAGCGGGTCGCCGAACTGCACCGAGACGCGTCCATACTGACGGGTGAGGACGCTGGCGGTGCGCAGGAGCCCCCGAACGTCTTCCTTGCTCTTCTCGCCGCCGGAGATCTCGTGCACGTAGGCGTCTTCCTCGACCATGCGCTCGTAGCCGATGGAGATGGGGCAGAAGTGGATGCGCTTGGTGGGGGTGCCGAGGGCAGCGTCGACCACCATGGAGAGCAGGCCGAGCTTGGGCGAGAGCAGCTTGCCGGTGCGTGACCGGCCGCCCTCGAGGAAGAACTCGATGGGGTAGCCGTCTTTCATGAGCCGGCGCATGTAGGCGTCGACCACCGCGGCGTACAGGCGATCGCCCTGGAACTTGCGGCGAATGAAGAAGGCGCCGCTGCGCCGGAACACCGGCCCCAGCGGAAAGAAGTTCAGGTTGTCGCCGGCGGCCACCAGGGGAACGGGCATCTTGGCGCGCAAGAAGATGCGCGAGAGAACAATGTAGTCTACATGCGACTTGTGACTGGGCAGGAGAATCAGCGTGCCGCTCTTGGAGAGCTCGCGCAGCCGCTCCAGACCCGGCTCGTCGACCTCGAAGCCTGCGTACATGCGGGCGACGGTGGCGTCGAATGCGCGGTCCATGATCGCCATGGCGTTCATGTCGAGGGTGGACTCGAGCTCGGTGACCATGTCGAGCGCGCGCTGGGTGATGATGCGCCGTTCGTCTAGGCCGGGACCGCTGAGATCGCCGATGACGCGCTGGAGCTTGGGGCTGCGCACCACCTCTTCGCGCACCCGATCGGCGGGCTTCTTGGTGGGCCCGGTGACCGATTTTCGTTCTCGCTCCAGGCGCCGCAAGAGGCCGTAGGTCATGCGCCGGATGCGCGCGTCGTCGCTGGCGTCTTCGCCGTCGGCCTCCAGGAACGCGCGCACGTCGAGGGGCTCGCCGGCCCGGAGCGTGACGTGCCGGTAGTTGAGGAGGAACTGCGTGATGGTGCGCACCTTGCCGGGCCACTCGCGCGGCCCGAACAGCATGTCGAGGGCCGAGTGCTTGGCCTCGTCGGGGTTGCGCGACCAGATGAAAACCTGCGGGCAGAGCAGGATAGGCCGCTCCGGATGTGCGCGCTGCGCGTCGAGCACCGTGCGGAGGAAGCCGTCGCCCTCGATGAGCCCCCGTGAGCCCCCGAGCAGCGTGGGCGGCCGCTTCAAGAACAGGGCAGCCGAGGCGCCGCCTTCGAGCGCGCGGCGCAGCTCGGCTGCGTCGTCCCAGGGACGAATCGAGCGCGAGATGGCGTTGAGCCAGCCGCGCCCCATGGGCTCCAAAAGGAAGAGGCCGGTGTCGTTGGCGAAGCGAATCTGCGGCAAGTGCTCGCGCTTCGTCAGGTAGTCGAGCGCCAGGAAGTCGACGAAGGACAGGTTCCGCATCACGTACACGACCGTGCCCCGGCTCTCGGCCTCGCGCACCCGCGCGGCCCATGCCGGGTCTACCTGGACGTGCTCGAAGAAGCGCCGGTAGAGGAGGGCCAGGATGGGATTGGGATCGTAAGGGGCGAGGGGCCGCTCCGACATGATGCCTCACCGTACCGAAAGCCGCCCCCGCGGAGCGAGCGCAAAGCGACCCGCCCGGCGTATGCAGCGACGAAGCCCGCGGACCTCGGTGGCACCGAAGTCGCACGGGCTTCACACGGGCGAGAGAGTCAGCCGCCGAAAGACTTCTGCGCCACGGCGATGATGCGCTTCGAGGTATCGCCGCCCAGGCCGGTCTTCGACGCGTAGGGCCAGCTGAAGTTGAAGCTCTGGACCTGGTTGCAGGAGAGCGAGACGAGCACGTCGTTCTGCGGGCCCTGACCCTGGAACGAGAAGCCGAACTCGGCGTACATGCACTGCGCTTTGGGGGCTTCGAAGTTCTTCTCTTTGCCGAAGATGTCGTAGACCTCGTCCTTGGTCTTGTCGTCGGCAAGCTGCATCCAGCCCAGGATGCGGAAGTTGTGGAAGCGCGCCGTCGACGCAGTGGCGGCCGCCGCCGGGGCAGCGGTGCCGGGGATGAGGCCCGGCGGCAAGAGGCCTGGCGGCAGGAGCGAGGCGCCGGCCTGAACCCACTGCTGAAGCTGCGGCGGAAGAACCGACGGACCGGCGGCCGGCGTTGCCGCGGCCGGGGGCTCGAAGTTCTGCAGCCGGTAGACGACGACGTTCACCTTCGCGGCCTTGAGCTGGTCGAAGGGTTGCGACAAGGAAGCGCCGCAGCCGGTGCCCGCGAGGAGAAGAGTCGAAGCCAGGGTCAATGTCAGAAGTGAGCGCATCACGAACCTCCGGAAGGAAAGCCGCCGAGGGGCGCTGCCGAAGGCAAACGCGATCTCGGAATCGCGGGAAAGGTAGCCCAAACGCGCGCCCGCTCCAACAGCCTTCGCGGCTTTCTGCGCTAGCTCCACCGTATACTCCGCGCAATTTCGCCTCACTCTCGGCACGGCTGCGGGCTGCAGCGGCTGCGGTGGAGGTGCTATGGAGTGCCCATGTTGAAAGTTCGCAAGATCGATCACGTCGCCATCTGCGTCGCCGACCCGGCGGAGGCAGCCAAGAAGTACGAAGCCATCTTCGGCCTCGTGCCGAAGGAAAAGGAAGTGGTGGCCTCGCAGAGCACCGAGGCGTGGCTCCTGCCGATCGGCGACTCCAACATCGAGCTCATTAGCCCGCGCGGCAACGCCGGGCTCGAGAAATTCCTCGAGAAGCGCGGCCCCGGCCTCCACCATATTGCGGTCGAAGTCGAGGGCATCGAGAGCGCGCTCGCGTTCCTCAAGGCCATCGGCATACCGCTCATCGACGAGACCCCGCGCAAGGGCGCACGCGGTCACAAGGTGGCGTTCGTGCACCCCAAGGCCACCGGAGGCGTGCTGGTGGAGCTGGTCGAAGAAGACCACGGCGAGCCGGCGCCGGCGCCGTGAACCCCGGGGGCGAAGGCCACTGTTTGCGCAAATGACACGATTAACGCCCACCACATCCCTGCGCATCTCGTGTAACGTCTGCGCTCTGTCGAAGGAGGCTTCGGGTTAGCTATGCGATCGATTTCCGCTGCTCTCGCTATCGTGACGGTGCTGGGTTCCACGGGGACTGCGTTCGCGCAGCCACTCGCGCCGACCAATAAGCCCGCCACCCCTGCCGCCACGGCGAAGCCGCCGGCTCCCCCGGCTGCCAAGCCCGCAGACCCCAAAGCTCCGCCGAAACCGGCAGCTCCGGCGGCTTCGGCCAAGCCAGCGGCGGCTCCGGCCAAGCCAGCTGCGCCCGCGGCCCCTGCCAAGGTCGACTTCTTCGCCAACGGCGAGAAGAAGTTCAAGGCCAACGACTTTGCCGGCGCCCTCGAAGATTTCAAGCAGGTAAACCTCGCCGACTTGCCCAAGGGCACCGCGGAGAAGCGCGCCCCGCTCCTCGCCCGCTACACGGCGATCTGCGAAGACAAGACCGGGCAGCTCCGCGACGCGGCGCTGCACTACGATCAGTTCGTCGCCATGGCGCCGAAGAACATGACCAAGGAGACCGACGAGGCGAAGAAGCGCTCGGACGAGATCAAGGCCATGGGCGGTCATATCAAGTTCACCGCCAACGCCGAGGGCGCCGAGCTCATGGTGGACGACAAGTCCATTGGCAAGGCTCCGGTCGAGGTCGACCTTCCGGCCGGCAAGCACAAGGTTGCGGCAAACGCGCCGGGGCGTGATCCCTGGACCGGCGAGCTCGAGATCACCTATGCGTCCACCGCAGCGGTGAACGTGGAGCTGGCGGTGACGCCTCCGCCTCCGCCGCCTGCAGTGGCCGTGGCGCCGCCTCCGGCCCCGGTAACGCCGCCTCCGCCGGCGGCGCCCCCGCCGGAGCCGCGCAGCAAGCTCCCCGCGTACATCACGGGCGGCGTTGCGGTGGCGGCACTCGGCGTCGGAACCGTCTTCGGCATCAAGGCCCTCGGGCACCAGAGCGACTTCGACAAGACGCCCACCGAAGACAACGCCAACTCCGGCGAGAACTCCGCGCTCATCGCCGACATGGCCTTTGGCGTGGCGATCACCTTCGGCATCACCAGCGCAGTGCTCTTCTTCACCAGCGACGAGGCTCCCGCCAAAGCCGCCAAGACCCCCGCGTCTCCGGCCATGCGCGCGGCGGCGAAGAAGACGCCGGTTACCATCATCCCCACGCCGGTCTTCAACTCGCACGGCGGTGGCGCCGGTGCTCTCGTTCGATTCTGACCCGGGAAGTTGCCATGAAACAGAAGCTCTTCTTCGCCATTCTCACGCTCACCGTCGCCGCCGCTGGCTGCGAGCTCGTGGTCGACTTCGACCGCACCAAGATCCCGCAGCCGAGCAGCGACGCCGCCACCAGCGACGTCGTGCAGCCGGTGGTCGACTCCGGGACTGACGCGCCCTCAACCACCGACGCTTCCGATGCGGCGCGCGATAGCGCCAGCGACGCGAGCACCGACGCGGGTGACGGCGCCGCCGACGCCGAAACCGACGCCCCTATCTGACCTACGCCAGGTGGGCGCCCGCGAGAGAGGCATCGTGCGCAGGCACGTTGCCTCTTTTTTTGCGACTGCGGCTCGGAAAGATCCGAGCCGCGGGCGTGCGTACCGCGCTACTTGGGCACGCAGCGGAGGAGCGGCGGGCTTCTGCCGAGGGCCGGCCGGCAGGCCTGGCCGGGGCAGTCGGCATCGCTGCAGCACACCGCGACGCACTTGTTCTTCTCGCAGACGCTGCTGAGACACTCGGTGTCGCCGGTACACGGATCGCCAACCGCGTTGCCACTCACGCTCACGCCGAGGCAATAGAGCGGTTGTTCCGGCTTGAGGGCAGCGTACTCGTAGGTGCAGTGCCCGAAGAAGCCGCCGGGGACGGCAGCGCACGCAGCATCGTTACAACACGACGGCGCGCATCGCCCGTTGCCGCACAGCTTGCTCTTGCAGGTCGTATCCAGCGTGCAGGCCGTCGAAAAGCCGCTGCCGGTCGAGGCTGCGCACGTCCATTGCTTGGTGCCATCGGCCGCCGCGAAGACGCACGACGTACCCACTTTGCACTGTGCATCGCCGCAGCAGGTGTCGACGCACTTGGTCCCGTCGCATAGACCCGAGCGACACTCGGTGCTCTGCGTGCAGGTGTCGCCGCCGACCTTGGTCCCTTGCGGGCCACGGCCCGCCTTGGCCATGGGCAAGCAGTAGCGCCCGCCCTTGCCCCCGGAGTGACAGAAGAAGCCGGCGTCGCAGTCGGAAGAAGTGCAGCAGGTCTTCGAGCACACGGAGCGCGTCTTCTCGAAGGTTGGTTGGGCCAGGAAGCGACTGTCGGCGCACAGGTTCGACTTGCAGTCGGCGTCGAGCTGGCATTCGAGCCCCAGATCATAGGGCTTGACGGGGGCGTCGCTGCCGCTGTCGACCGGCAGAGGGGGACCCGCTTCGACCGCGGCGTCGCCCACCACGCACGTCTGGTTCACCGAATCGCAGGTGCCGCCTCGGCTCGCGCAGCCGTCGGGATTGCATCGTTCGACGCACTCGCCGCGGCCGGTAGCGCAAGCCTTGCCGGTGGGGCACCCCTCGTCGCTCTTGCACACGAACGAGGGCGAGCCGGCGATGAGGGCTTCGCAGCCGCCCTGCGAGACCGCAACGGCCGCCGCGATGGCGTAGCCCGCGAGAAGCAATGCGCGAGGCTTCAAAACTTCACCTGCAGGGGCACGAAGGCCTTCTTGGGAGCGTCTTTGGTGCGCGCGAAAAACAGAATGGCGGTGGCCACCGCAGAGACGATGGTTACGCCAAACCCGATGTCGGAGACGAGCGCGAAGGTCTTGGCGCGATCGGTATCGTCCTGAAGCCGCGCGTAGGGGTAATCGGCGCCGGTGGCGGTGCCGTTGGCCGGGTGCGCGCTCAACGCCAGCACGCCGAACACGGTGCCGGTGACCGCCGCTGCGATGGTCAGGCCACCAGCGGCGATGGTGAGGCCGTCGACGCGGCCGCGGGAAGGCGTGCGATCGACCGGGACCTCTACGGTCTTCACGATGACCTGCGGCGACTCCACCTTCTTCGGCGGGTTGGCTTTCTTTGCGCCTTCGATGCGGCGGAGGATGGTCTCGGCCTTCTCCTTCTCGCCCGGGCTCAGATCCTCAAGCTTCTGGTACTCGCGAAAGTGCGCGATGGCGTCGTCGTACTCCTGCATCTTCTCGCAGACGATGCCCAGGTTGTAGAGGAGGTCTTTGGCGGTGGGGTCGAGCTTGTGGGCACCCTCGAGCTCCTTCTTCGCCGCGACGTAGTTGCCGTCTTGGTAGAGGTCCTTGGCCCTGGAGAAGTGCTCCTGCGCCTTCTGCTTGGCCTCGTCGGTCGCCACCTCGGGGCCGTCTGCGGCAAAGGCGACGTGGCTCGTGCCGAGCACGCTCACGAGTACGCAGGGAGCCAGCCAAGACCAAGGTCGCATCGAAGGCAGAGTGTACCCGAAGCCGAACGGATGTTCACGTCGATTCCGCTGTAAGGCAGGCCAAGGGGCTGCCGTTTCTCGCGGGTACCGCCCACGAAGGAGCCCCTTTCCATGAAGGCCTTGAAGTCATCCCCGCCGACGTACGCCGAACGCATCCCGCGCCGGCGCGCCGCGCGCGCCATTGCCTGGGTCGCGCCGCTGCTCGCCACCTGCCTCGTTAGCGCTTCGGCCCACGCGCAGCGCTACGCCGAGCCGCCTCCGCGGGCGGTCGCCTACGTTCCTGCAGACCCGGACGATCGCCGGCACGAGGACCCGCCGCCGGTGGAGGCGCGGCGTTCGCCGGTGCGCTTTTCACTGGGCCCGGCCGCGATCTCGACCGGCTCCGGTCTCGGCTTCGGGCTCGGCGCGTCGATCGACCTCGGCACCGGCTCGGTGGGCGGGCGCATCTCTGCGGCCTGGCTCCGCGGCGAAGAGCGCGCCGACCGCGCCCCGAGCGGCGAGATGTTCTCGCACTACCTGGGCGAGCTCACCATCGACCTCAACAAGCGCGGCGCGTTCCATCCGGTCTTCGGCCTGGGCTTCGGGGTGGTGACCGTGCGCCACGGAGACGTGGGGGGCGCCGCAGGTGTGGGAACTGCCAGCGCCGGCATCGAGTACGCGCTGGGACTCGACGACGCCGACGTTCGCGTGGGCATGAGCGCGCTCGGCGGCCTCATCGGCCCGCAGGATAGGGACACCCGCGATTTGCGCGGCTACGGTCTGTTCACCGCGCACGTGGCCGTGGGGTTCTGAAGCGCGAACGCTGGGGCCACCGGCGCGCGCGGATGCTACCGTGCGCGCATGGATTCGGAAGTTCGCAAGGTCACCCAACGAGCACGGGCCGCGGCGCGGGAGCTGGGGCCTCTGCCCACCGCACGCAAAGATGCGGCCCTCACGGCGCTGGCCGCCGGTCTGCGCGCTTCGGTGCGCGCCATCGTAGAGGCCAATGCCCGCGACATGCAGGAGGCGGAGGCGCGCGGCACCACCGGCGCCATGCTCGACCGGCTGCGGCTCGACGAGGGCCGGGTGCTGGCCATGGCGGCGGCGGTAGACGAGATTCGGAGCCTCCCCGACCCGGTGGGCGAGGTGGTGTCGCGCAGCACGCGACCGAATGGGCTCACGGTGACCCGGGTGCGCGTGCCTTTGGGCGTCATTGCCATGATCTACGAGGCCCGCCCCAATGTCACGGTGGAGGCGAGCGCGCTGACGTTGAAGGCCGGGAACGCGGTGGTGCTGCGGGGCGGCAGCGAGGCGCTTGCCTCCAACGTGGCGCTCGCCGAGGTGGTGCGCGCTGCGCTCCGGGAAGCTGCGCTTCCGGAGAACGCAGTACAGCTGCTCGCCAGCAAGGATCGCGATGTGGTGCGCGCGCTGGTGCAAGAGACCGAGTTCGTGGACCTGGCGATTCCCCGGGGCGGCGAGTCGCTCATTCGCTTCGTCACCGAGCACGCGCGCGTTCCCGTGGTGCAGCACTACAAAGGTGTATGCCACATCTATCTCGATGCAGGATGCAACCTCGAGCAGGCCATTCCCATCGTGCTCAACGGCAAGCTGCAGCGGCCGGGCGTGTGCAACGCGCTGGAGTGCCTTCTGGTGGACGCGGCCGACGCGGCGCGCCTTTTGCCGCCCATTGCCGAGAAGCTGCTCGCCGGCGGCTGCGAGCTCCGCGGGTGCGCCCGGGCGCGGGCCCTTGTGCCTTCGATGAAGGAAGCGCTCCCCGACGACTACGGCCGCGAGTTCCTCGACCGCATCCTGGCGGTTCGGGTGGTCGACGGAATGGCCGGAGCCCTGGCCCACATTCAGCAGTACGGCTCCGGGCACACCGAGGCCATCCTCACGGAAAACCGCGAACATGCCGATCGTTTTCGCCGGGAGGTCGACGCTGCGTGCGTGGTCGTCAACGCCTCCACCCGCTTTCACGATGGCGGCGAGCTGGGCTTGGGCGCGGAAATTGGCATCGCCACCAGCCGGCTCCACTGGCGCGGGCCCATGGGGCTGGAGGCGCTGACCACCATGAAGTGGCTGGTCGAGGGGGAAGGGCACGTTCGGGGGTGAAAACGCCCGCGGTTTGGGTGTAGTAGGGAGGGTCTGCCTGCGGATTCCACCGCGCGGCGCGCGTTTCGCAAATGAACAGGAGATCGCTTGGCTGCTAAAAAGTCTACGAACGACGGACGTCCGAAGCTTCGCACGTCGCACCGCGGTGCGGCTCTCGGCAAGGCTGCGCCGAAGGCCAAGAAGCCTGCGGCAAAGCGACCCGCAAAGCCCACGGCGAAGCGCCCGTCGCCGGCGGCACCGCCCAGCATTCGCCGCGATCTCGCCCCGGCGCGCGTCAAGCGTCCGAAGGCGCCGACTCCCCTCGGCACCGAGTCCACCGCCAGCGAGCCGGCGCGCCAGATGGCCATCGACATCGCCGGCGCCGCCCTCGAGAAGAAGGCGGTGGGCCTGGAGATCCTCGACGTCGCGGGGCGCGTGGACTACGCCGACTTTCTCGTGCTCATGACCGGCCGCAGCGATCGCCAAGTGGCCGCGCTCTCGCAGGGCATCGAAGAAGCGCTGCGGCAGAAGGGCAAGCGGCCGCTGTCGGTAGAAGGCATGCCCCACGCCAGCTGGGTGGTCATGGACTTCGGCGACGTGGTGGTGCACGTCTTTCAGGAAGACGCGCGCAACATGTACGATCTCGACGGCCTGTGGATGGACGCTCGGCGCGTGCCGGTGGCCGACCCGCAGCCCTCGAAGTAGCCAGCCGCGCTGCAACGCACCCCCCGCGCAGGCGCGGTCCTCAGTCGGCGGCAGCCTCGGCGGAGGCCGGCGCCTTCTTCTTTTTCTTCTTCTTCTTGGGCGCCTCTTCCGGGGGCTCCGGGGGCGCTTTCTTTCCGAAGATGAGCGAGAGGAGAATTGACAGGAAGTAGAGCGCGATGAGCGCACCGCTCACCATCGACTGCGTGAGCACCTCGCCGCCTGGGGTGATGACGGCGCCGAGGATGAAGGCGCCCACGATGGCCCAGCGACTGAAGCGAATGAGCTGGCGCGTGTTGACGATGCCCGCGATGGCGAGAAACGTGATGAACAGCGGCATCTCGAACATGGCGCCGAACACCAGGAGGAGCCGCGTCATGAAGTCGAGGTAGTACTCGAGCGTCGGCCGCTGGGTGAGCTGCGCCGTGGTGTCGCCGACCTTGCCCAAGAGCGAGAAGAAGTAGTCGAACGTGAACGGGAAGAAGACGTAGTACGCGAAGGCGATGCCCGTGAGAAAGAGCATCGTAGAGAGCGCGACGAAGGGGAAGATGAAGCGCTTTTCGCGGGCGTACAGGCCGGGGCTGATGAACGACCAGAGCTGGTAAAAGATGATGGGGATGGCCACCACGATGCCGCCCACCAGCGAGAGCTGCATGTAGCCGAGGAACACGTCGGCCGGCGACAGCGTCTGGAGCTCGGGCTTGCCCTCCATGTGCCGGGCAATCCAGGCCCTCTCGTACGGGACGATGAGCCACGCCAGGAGCCGTTCCCGGAACGCCCAGCAGCCTGCGACGCCGATGCCGAGGCCGATGGCCGCGCGCATGACCCGCGAGCGGAGCTCCCCGAGGTGCTCCCAAATGGTCATCTTGACTTCGGCTTCCGGCGACGCCGGCGGCTCGGTGACGTCTTCGCTCATGACCCGGGCTCGTGGATGGGGGGACGGACGTCGGCGATGACTGCGGGCGCGCCATCGGAGGGCGCCTCGTGACTTTTGGGGGGCGTCTCGGAGCTGGCGGCAGCGGCCTCTTCGGTGGCGGGGACGGGCTCGGGGACGGGCTCGGGGACGGGCTCGGCCACGGCGGGCGGCGGGAGCTCCGGCAAGGCGCCGTCGACGTCGCCTGTAACATACAGGGGATCGCGCGCCAGCGGCGAGGGGGGGAGCTCGTAGTCGATGGCCGCGGCGTCGGGGATGGCGCCGTAGCCGTCGGCACCGTCGCGGGGATACTCGCGCGCACGGAAGAGCGAAGCGTCGAGCTGCTTCATCTCCGCGTCGTACTGCGCGCGATCTTCCGGCGTTCGCGAGATGGCCTGCTGCACGCCGTCGATCTCGCCGCGGGCCAGCTTGCGGATCTCGTTGATGTCGTCGGAGAGGCCTTCCATGCGCAGGGCATCGTCGATGCCGCTCTGCGACCGGAGGTCGGCCGCCATGCGTCGCAACTTGCCGGCGTATTGCCCCAAGCGGCGCAAGACCTTCGGAAGATCTTTCGGGCCGATGACGACGATCGCCACGATGACGATCATCACGATTTCCCAGAAGCCCATGCCAAACATGCGACAACCACGCTAGCACACAAAAAGCTCCCGCCAGCGCCACGAACTGCGCGCGGTTCCGATGCTCCGGGCGCCGCGGCCTCGGGCCCTCACCGGCGTGTGCGGCCCCCACGTCGAAACGTCCTGCGCCGGTGATCCCGGTTGGACCTTCGGCGACTCCGTATTAGACAAGCTGCCTGACCATGAACGAGGGGCGCTTCGCACTTCAAGCCATGACGCCCGAGGATCTCGCGGCAGCGGTCCCGCCCATGACGGTGGCAGAGGCGCGGAAGATCGTGGCCGCCGTGCACCGCGAAGAGGCGACCGATGGACCGGTGGGCGGCGTGCGCCGCATCGTTCTCGCGGCCATGCGCGCGGTGGTGCACACGCCCACGCTCGCGATCGCTCGCGAAGAAGCCAGCGCCCTCGACCCATTCCAAAAGGTGGCCCTCCGCACCCACGATGGTCACCTCATCGAGACGGTGCGCATTCCGCTGGAGCGGGCCGGGCGCTTCTCGGTGTGCGTGAGCTCGCAGGTGGGCTGCGCCCTCGGGTGCCGTTTCTGCGCCACCGGGCGCATGGGCCTGGTGCGCAACCTCGAAGCCTGGGAGATCGTCGAGCAGGTGCGCGTCGTGCGGCGCACGCTCCCCCCGGGCGCGCGCGTGCACGGCGTTGTGTTCCAGGGCATGGGCGAGCCCATGGCCAACCTCGACCGCGTGCTGCAGGCGATTCGCGTCATGAGCGACCCCTGCGCGCTGGCCATCGACGCGCGGAACATCACGGTGACCACCTCGGGCCTCCCGGCCGGCATTCGTCGCCTGGCGGCCGAGGCCAAGAAGGTGCGCCTAGGGCTCTCCATTTCCAGCGCCCGGCAGGCGACCCGGCGCTCGCTCATGCCCATCGCCGCCGCCCATGCCCTCGACGAGGTGTACGCGGCTTGCGTGCATCATGCAGAGATCACCGGTCTCTCGCCGCTCTGGGCAGTGACGCCGCTGGCCGGCGTCAACGACACCGAGGAAGATGCGCAGGCGTTGGCGGCGCTCCTGCAGCGCTTCGTGGTCGACACCGGGCGAAGGCCCCGCCTCACCGTGGTGCCCTACAACAACATCGGCGGCGACGACCCCTACCTGCGCCAGTCGGCGGCCGAAGAGTCGCGGTTTCGCGATCGCTTGGCGGTCCTCGGCACGCCCCCGAAGAAGCGCTACAGCGGGGGCTCCGACATCCAGGCCGCCTGCGGACAGCTGGCGGGGCGCGAGCCTTGATGCGGTCTGGGCGCCGCTTCGCCGTCGCGGCGTCGATGCTGGCCACCTTGGCGGCGGCCGCCAGCGCCCACGCGTCGCCCGAAGACCTCTTCAGCTACGGCACGCGTTCTCCCGCCATGGGCGGCATCGGCGCTGCCACCGCCCAGGGCTACGAGGCCACCTATCAGAACCCAGCCCTGCTCTCGATGGTCTCCCGCCGCAAGCTCACCCTGGGCATCGCCGGCGCGGCCTTCACCCTCCACACCGACGGCGAGGCTGCGCGCGGCATGGTCCAGGCCGACGCGGCCAAGGGCGTCATCATCGGCGCCGAGACGCCCATTCCCTTCGGCGGCTTCCTCCGCGACCGGGTGGGCTTCGGGCTGGCGTTCTATACGCCCACCGCGCTGGTGGTGCGCGGGCGCATCCTCTATCCCGAAACGCCGCAGTATCCGCTGCTCCCAGACCGCGCCCAGTCGGTGACCCTGCGCGTGGGCCTGGGCCTCGACATCGGCTACGGCCTGCGGCTCGGGGTGGGGTTCGCGGCGCTCGCCGAGATCGCCGGCCAGGTGACCGTGGCCACCGACGCCACCGGCCGAGTGGGCGCCCGCGTGGAAGACCAGCTGGTGGCCACCTACGCGCCCACGTTCGGTGTAGCCTACACAAAACGTGTCACCTCCAAGAACACGGTGGCCCTCGGCCTCGCGTTCCGCGGCAAGCTCGACGCGCGCTTCTCGGTGCTCATCGACGCCACCCGGTTCTCGTCGCTCAGCTTGCCGCGCTTCAACATTGCGGGGCTGGCGCAGTACGATCCGGCGCAGCTCACGCTCGAGGGAGCCTGGATACGCCAGGAGCGGGTGCTCGGCATCTCGCTCACCTACAAGCGCTGGAGCCGCTACCCAGGGCAGCTCGAGCCCACCATCTTGTGCCCGCCCGACGAGCCCGATTGCGGCGCGCTTTCGCCGCCCAAGCCCGACTACTCCGACACGGTGGTGGTGCGCGTCGGCGCCGAGCAACGGGTGCTCCGCTCGCGCGTATTGGCGCTGCGGCTCCGTGCCGGCGCGTTTCTGGAGCCCACGCCGCTCTCGGCCGACCTTCCCTCGTCGGCGGCCTTCGACCGCGGCAGCAAGACCGTGGTGCAGGTGCCCACGCGTTACTTCGACGCCACGCGACTGGGGCTCACCTGGGGCGTGGGGCTCACCTTCGCCAAGTTTCCCTTGGACTTCGATCTCTACGGCCAGTACCAGGCGCTGCTTTCGCGCGAGCTCACGTTCGCGGCCGGTGGTCCTGGGGGGGCTTCGGCCAAGTCCACCGCCTCCGGACACGTCATCGCCTTCGGCCTCTCCACCGGGGTGAAGTTCTGATGCGCCGGCGCTGGTTCTCGTGCGCGCTCGGGCTCGGAGCCTTCTTCTGCTGCAGCGCGGCGCTCGCCAACCCGCTCGACGCCTTCGGCTTCGGCTCCCGCGAAACGGCGCTGGGCGGCGCGGCTGCGGCCGACGTGCGCGGCACCGCCGCCAACTACTACAACCCGGCTTCGATCGTGCGCGCGCAGGGCCTGGAGCTCTCCATCGGCTACATGTCGGTAGCGCACAACCTGGCCATCAACGGAAAGAACACCCGCGTCGATGCAGTGCGTGGTCTCAACTTCGGCATCGTGGCGCCAGGGCAGCTGTTCCGCATTCCGTTCGCCTTCGGCCTCGCCTTGCACCTTCCCGACGATCGCGTGTCGCGGGTGCGCGCCCTACGGCAAGAAGAGCCCCGTTGGGAGCTCTACGACAACCGCAATCAACGCTTGTATCTTGCAGCGAATCTGGCGATCGCCCCCTTCGACTGGCTGGAGATCGGCGGCGGCCTGAGCTTCATGGCCTCTACCCGTGGGTCGCTCGGCATCACCGGCGAGGCCGACATCGTCAAGAGCGAACAGTCGACCCTGCGCCATCAGGTCGACGCCGACTTGACCGCCGTGCGCTACCCGCAGTTCGGGGCGCGGGTGCACTTTGACGAGACCTTCGCGTTGGCCGTGGTGTACCGCGGGCAATTCAAGCTGAAGCTGGATCTCGCGGCCAGCGTGGAGGGCGATCTGGCGCGCCTCACCACTGCCTCGTACCAGCTCGAAACGCACAGCGTGAACAACTTCCTGCCGCAGCAGTGGGTGTTCGGCGGCAGCGCCGGCTTCTTGAAGCGCGGTCGCCGCTCGCTGGTTCACGTGAACTTCGACCTCACCTGGGTCAACTGGAGCGCCTACGAAGCGCCGGTGGCGTCGCTCGACGCCAAGCTCGACATTCCGGCGCCGCCCGGCGGATGGCCGGCCGGCATCACACCGCCCGCAACCCCCCAGAAGACCGTCATCGTGCCGCTGCAGCTCCACGACCGCTTCGTGCCCCATATGGGTATCGAGCTTCGGGCGCCGGTGGGCCAGCGGGTCGAGCTGGCGTCGCGCTTGGGCTACGAGCTCGCCATCAGCCCGGTCGACGACCAGACCGGCTTCACCAACTACATCGATCGCGATCGCCACAGCTTCTCGGCGGGGCTCGGCGTGCGCATCAGCGGCCGCGCCCTTGCCAATGTGGTGCGCGAGTTGGGCCTCGACCTGCACGGGCAGGTGAGCTCGCTGGTGGAGCGCACCACGCAGAAGGCCGATCCCTCGGACTTCGTGGGCGACTACCGGGCCGGCGGGTCCATCTTCAACGTGGGCATGACCCTCACCGCGGGGTTTGGCCGATGAAGCGCGCCCTCTGTATCGGGCTCCTCTCCTGCGCGACCCAAGGTGGCGACGGGCAAGGCGACGTCGACCTGCCGCGCACCGGCGTTGGCCCCTTCCGCAAGCTCGAAGCCAAGGAGGTGCCGGGGGTGGCGCCCTACGTCCTCGACAACCTCAACGCCCGCTACCGGCAGCCGGCAGCCTTGGCGCTCGACGACGGTAGCGTCGCGCTGTACGTGGTGGCGGTGGACGCCGGCCAAGACGTCGTCGTGCGTACCCGCGCCCAGGACCAGCGCGCATTCTACGGCGCAGTGGGCGACTTCGGCCACACGCCGAAGGTAGTGCTCCGTGCCGACCTTCCGTGGGAAGGCCCAGCGCTGGGAAAGCCCTCCATCGTCCGCTTTCAGGGGCGCTACGCTCTGTACTATCGCGCCGAGGCCGGGCGCATCGGTCTTGCCCGAAGCGACGACGGCTTTCGCTTCACCAAGGAGCCGAGCCCGGTGTTCGCGCGCGATCCGTCGGTGGCCTGGGAGACCCAGGACCTCACCGGCGTCGCGGCGGCGGTGCTCGAAGACAAAGTGCACCTCTTCTACGCCAGCAATGGCGCCATCGGCGAGGCGGTCGCCGACGATGGCGTGCACTTTACACGGGTCGACGGGCACCCGGAGACGCCGATCCTCGACCCCGTGCTGCAGCCGGGGCCGGCGGGGGGCTTCGATGCCTTCGGGGTCTTCGAGCCCTGCGTATCGCCTCGGCAAACGCCTTCCGGGCGCCTGCAAGTGCGTGTGCTCTACACGGGGTACGACAAGGATCCGGCGGCCGGCGGCAAATCGGTCATCGCCTTCGCGGGGCGCTACGGCACCTCGGGCGCGCTCGCGCGCAACCCGCTTCCGGTGTACGCGGTGGGGCAGGGGGAGCACGCCCCGGCGCTGTGGGGCGGCGAAACCTACGACATGCTGTACGTCGAGCAGAGCAAGGGCTACCCAGCGATTGCCGCCGCAGTGGCGCCGGTGAAGCAGCGCTTCACCGAGCCCGAGGGATTCGCGGCCGAGCCCTGAGGCGTGGCCCCCCCGGATAGGGAGCGGGTTTTGCGTGCGCTCACCAGGCTTGGGAGCCAGCGGCGCATGGGGTACACTGAAGGCGCGGATGTTCATCGTCGGCTTTCTTTTGGGGATCCTCTTCGTCACGCCGCTGGTCGTGGTCTACGTCCTGTTCGTGCGCTGGTGCGATCGCTTCGAACCTGAACCGTGGTGGCTCATCGCCTGCGCGTTCTTCTGGGGCGCCATCTTCGCCACCGTGGCCGGCGGGCTAGCGTCGGGCTTGGCGCAGTCGATCTACGTGTCGGTTTTCGATCTCTCGCCCCAAGACGCCGACGTCGAGGCGGTCTCTGCCACCGTCTTCGCGCCCATCTTCGAGGAGGGCGCCAAAGGGCTGGGGGTCTCGCTCATCGCCGCGCTGGCGCTCATCGGCATGAAGGAGCTCGACGGCCCGCTCGACGGCGCCATCTATGGCGGCATCGTGGGGCTCGGGTTCACCCTCACCGAAGACATTCTCTACGTCGCCAACCAGTTCGCGAAGGAGGGGCTGGGCGGTTTCGTGGTGCTCCTCTTTTTGCGCACGGTGGTGCTCGGGCTCTCGCACTGCACCTTCACCGCGTGCACCGGCCTCGGCTTCGGCATCGCCGCCGAGTCGCGCAGCACCGCCGTGAAGTTTCTGGCGCCGGTGGGCGGCTTCGTGTGCGCCATGGCCATGCACGCCATGCACAACGGCCTGCCCACCTACTTCGGCGAAGGCGGCCTGGTCGCCATGATCCTCATCAGCTGGGGCATCGACCTCTCGTTCTTCTTCCTCCTCGGCGCGCTGGTGGTGCGCGACCGCCGCATCTTGGTGCAGGAGCTCAGCAGCGAGGTCGGACACCTGATTCATCCGCTGGAGCTCACGTTGGTATCCACCTACGTCACCATCAGCTTTCGCAACTGGTCGGCGCTCCTCTCGCGGGGCTTCGGCGCCTTCCGGCTGCGGCGAAAGAAGCAGCTCGCCATCGTGGAGCTCGCTTTCGTGAAGAGCCGCCGCCGCCGCGGCGAGGTGGGCGCCGATCTCGACCGCAAAGAAGCCCAGCTCCGCCACGAGATCGCCTTCGCCAGCCGCGCAGGCGTCTTCATCGGCACCTAGTCAACAAGGCACTGCGCGCACAAGAAAGCCCCGCTGCCAGTGTCGTGGCAACGGGGCTCCTCGCGTCGTCTTGCGCCGGCGGCTGCCTTCAGCGCTTGAAGGTCTTGCCTTGGAACTCGACCGCCTCGTAGGCGGAGGCCGGCTCCGGCACCAGCAGGGTGCCGCCCGGAAGGTGATCGTACGGGAAGAAGTGGGCGTTCCCGGCGAAGGGGAGGTACTGCGCGTTCTTGCCGACGAAGCGCAGCGTACGAATCTCGCCCACCGGCTCGCGATCGACTTGCACGGCAGGGCCGGCATCGAAGGTGAGATTGCCGGCGCCGTCGACGCCGGCGATGCGGTACGCGCGCGTCTTCTGGGCCTGTGGCGTGCTGCCAGGCGCGGGCGCTATGAAGGCTTGGGTTCCGTTCACCGCAACCACCCGCTGGAACAGGGCGTTGAACTGGTAGTCGGAAATCCAGGTGGGGTCGCAGTAGCTCATCATGTCGTGCGGCTGCGAGGCGCCGGCGCCGGGGTTGATGAACGTGCCGTCGATGATGTTGAAGCCCCAAGTGCCGAGGGTGGCGTTCCTGTAGGCTGCGCCGGAGGGCCAGCTGGGGTCGGTGCCCTGGGCGCCGCCGCAGGGCGCGTGGGGGCGACCGTGGGCGTGGCCGATCTCGTGGGCCATGGTCTCGGCGGAGCGGACGCCCGTGTAGCCTACACCGACGCTGGCGCGCATGACCGAGTCGGCGGGGTTCTGCACCAGGCTGGAGAGGCCGGTGACGCAGCCTTGCGAGCAGAACGAACCGAAGCTCGTTCGAGGTGCGAAGGCGCCGTAGTAGTACACATCGGAGGCGGCGCGGTCTTGCGAGCGGAGGCGCGTGATGGCGTTGAGGATGGTGTCCCAGCCGCTGCCGTTGCCGGCGATGGCGCTCTGCCACACGAACGGCTCGCGCACCGTGATGTCGACCTTGGCCACCGGGTAGAGCGAGAGCATGGTCTGGCGGAACACCTCGACCTGGTCTTCGGAGACGTCGGGGAGGCGACCGGAGCCGTCGGCCATGTACTGCACCGGCACCAGCACCACCTTCACCACGCTCGACGACTCGGTGGCGCCCAGCGCTTCGAAGTCACCGGCGCGCGGGTAGCGGGCGTCGGAGGTTGCCGGCGCGCTGGCAGCCGGGGTCGCATCCTCGGCCACCAGGCTCACCGAGTACGAGAGATCGGCGGTGATCTCCTCGGGCTTGAGGTCGAAGTCGAACACCGTCGCCGGCTTCGCGTCGTCGGAGGGCGCCGAGATGGTCTTGGAGACCTTCTTGGCCTCGAGCTGCTTGCCCCCGGCCTTGATGGAGAGCACGCAGGTGACGGCCCGGCTCACGCCGTCGGCCGGCTGAACATAGACGCGGATGACGCCCCGGCGACCGGCCACGATGGGGGCGCCTTCGGCGGCGACACGCTCGCCGGCCTTCACCACGCTCACGCGCACCGCCTGGAAGATGGCGATGTCTTGCACGGTCACGTCGTCCACCAGCTTGAGCTGGAGCGCCGCGTGCTCGTCGCCCGGAGTCACCGCGCCGCCGCTGCTGGCCCCGCCACCGGAGGAACCGCCGCTGGCGCCGTCGACGGAGGCGCTGGAACCACCGCACGCGACGACCACACCGAGAAGAAGAGCAAGAGAGCGTTTCATGGAGACCTCCAGCATCGTGAGATGCCTGAGGCGTATCATGGCGTGTTCAAGACGCACCCTCTTCGACGACATACCCCCGTTTCCTCTTGGGAAACGTTGTAATCACAAGGGAAAGCTTCGGTTCCGCTGGAATGAAAATCCGCTACGGAGTGAACTTTTCTGCCTCACCACTCTTCCACAAAGCCTCGAGTGCGAGACCCGGCGCCCGGCCTTCGTCGGACGCCCCTGCTTGGGGCCGCAGCGGCGCTCCGTAGTTCTGCGCCTTCGCGTTGGCCACGAAGCATAGCAGCGCCACCGGGCCCGAGACCTCGCCGTCGACCCGAAGGTTCACACCGCTCACGTTGCCCTGACCGTCGATGGCCACGATGAGCCGCGCCGCGCCGTCGTCGCGCTTGCGCTCGGCTGCGCGCCGACGGAGGCAACCTTCAAAGGCATTGGCGAGCGCTTCCACCCCGCGTTTCGCGCGCTCCTTGTCGATGCCGCGCGCTTCTGCCAGCGCCACCGTCACGTGGGGGCGCTTCACCACCCATTCGTAGTCGCTCGCGCCCGCATCGTCGCTCTCGTTCGCGGCGCCGCCGTCGAGCGCCTGCGTTCCGCCCGACGACGAAGGCGCCTCGGGCGGCAGGCTGTCGATGGGCCGCTCCGGGCAGCCCAACATCCACGCGGCTGCCATCGCTGCGGGGAGCGCGCAGGCGAAACCGACCCTCACCCGCCGAGGACGGCCTTGGCGATGACGATCCGCTGAATCTGGCTGGTTCCCTCGTAGATCTGCAGGATCTTCGCGTCGCGCATGAGCTTCTCGACGGGGTAGTCCTTTACGTAGCCGTTGCCTCCGAAGATTTGCACGGCGTCGATGGCGGTGGCCATGGCGGAGTCGGCGCCAAAGGCCTTGGCGCACGACGAAACGATGGCCGAGCGCGCGTGGGTATCGAGGCCCCACGCGGCCTTGCGCACGAGCAGCTGGGTAGCCTCGATGCGAATGGCCATCTCGGCGAGCATGAACTGCACTGCCTGGTGCTGGGCGATGGGCTGACCGAAGGTCTTCCGCTCTTTGGCATAGGCGACGCACTCGTCGAGGCAACGGCGCATGAGGCCCACCGCGCCGGCGCCGATGGCCGGACGCGTCTGGTTGAAGGTCTCCATGGCGAGCTTGAAGCCCTGACCGGGCGCCGCGAGGAGGTTCTTCTTGGGCACCTTCACGTCTTGCAGGGTGAGGCCGCAGGTGTCGCTGGCGCGCTGGCCGAGCTTGTCTTCGTGCTTGCCGACCTCGAAGCCGGGGGTGTCGCGGTCGATGATGAACGCGCCGATGCCCTTGTGGCGGAGCGCCGGATCTTCGGTGGCAAACACCACGAACCAGCGCGCCTGCGAGGCGTTGGTGATCCAAGCCTTGGCGCCGTTGAGCACATAGTCGTCGCCGTGCTTCTGAAAGCGGCACTGCATTCCCGCCACGTCGCTGCCGGCGTTGGGCTCGCTGGTGGCGTAGCTGGCGCGAATCGGCTCGGCGGTGAGCATGCCGAGGTACTGCTTCTTCTGCTCGTCGTTGCCCCCCAGGATGATGGGCGTGGCGGCGAGCGTGTTGGCGGTGATGCTGGTTTGGATGCCGGTGCAGCCGTAGCCCAGCTCCTCGACGATCATCGTGTCTTCGAGCTCGCCGATGCCGGCGCCGCCGTACTCCTGCGGCACCAGGACGTTGACCAGGCCCGCCTCCCAGGCGGCCTCGAACACGCCCTTGGGAAATTCGCCCAGGCGGTCGGCCTCGGCGGCGACCGGGATGATGCGCTCCTTGGCGAAGCGCCGCGCCATCTCGATGAGTGCCTTGTGTTCTTCGGAAAGGGAAAAGTCGATCATGGGTGTCTCCGTCACTCCCGTGCGCGTCGTCGTTTCTGTTCCAGGTCAGCGCGGGCAGCGCGCCCGCCCAGCATGTAGCCGAGGTAAAGGCCGATGAGGAGCACCACCGGGATGAAAATCACGTGCTCGACGGTGGGGAGCCCCATGAATCACTCCTTGGCGGCGCCTTCGGGGGTCTTGGCCCGGATGGCGCGATCGATGGAGCGGTCGAGCGCGTCGAGCCGGGAGTGCAGCGAGGCCTGCTTCTTCCAGATGAGGGCTATCCACGCGAAGAGGAGCACCCATATGGCGATGTACGCGCTCACCAGCAGCGTCTCTCCGCGGTACACCTCGCCGCCGCGCACCTCTTGAAAGCCGGCGTCGCGCACCGAAGCGGAAGTCGCGGGAGCCGTGGTGGGAGCCGCAAGGGGAGCGGCCGAAGGCGCGGGGGCGATACCGGGATCTTGAAACATCACGAAACCTCCGTGCGGTCGTCGAGCTCGTGGTCGATGGCGTCTTCTTCCATGCGGCGGAGCCGGGCCTGCTGCATCTCCAAACGCACGCGCGCCCAGAGCAAGAGCACGGTGAAGAGCGTGAACGCGGTGAAGCCGAGGATCATCGAGAGCACCATGTCGGCCCCGTGAAGCCCGCCGCCGCCCTCGCGCATGACCGTGGGGTGTTGGCCGCCCCATTTTTTGACGCTGTAGTGGATGATCGGCAGGTTGAAGGCGCCGAGCACGCCCAGGGCGGCGGCGAACCGGCGCTCGCCCGCGCCCTCGCCAGCAAAGCCCCGGATGAGCGTGTACGATACATAGATGAGCACCGAGAGCAGGGTGGTCGTCAGTTGCGGCTCCCACTTCCACAGCGCGCCCCACGACTTGGCGCCCCACAGGGCGCCGGTGACCAGCGTGATGGCGCCGAAGGCCACCGCGAGCTCGCCGCCGGCGCGCGCTACCGCGTCCCACGCGTCTTTCGGGCGCACCAGGTAGCCCACCGAGCCCACCAGGCACGCGGTGGCGCCGAGATACATGCAGTATGCACCGGGCGCGTGGAAGTACACGATCTTGTACACGACCCCCATGGTCTTTTCGTCCGGGGTTCGGAAGAAGATCTGCGCGATGGTCACGACGAACAGCAGCGCCGTGATACCGAGCAGGCCGTAGAAGCCGCGACCTCGCATGGAAGCAAACGCTAGCACAAGGGTTTGCCCGCGGACATGCCTCTCCGCGGGCAATACCGGGCTACTTCTTCGTCAGCGACCGCTCGAACTCGAGGAGCGCCGGATTTCCCGGATCCATGTTCAAGGCGAGCTTGATCTGTAGCTTGGCCTGCCCTAGGTCACCGCGCTTGGCCAGCTCTTCGGCGCGCCGCACGAAGTTCCGCGCCCCCGCCGACTTCACCTGATCTTCGAGGCGCACCGGTCGCGGCGCCACCGAAGCCATCCCGCCGCCGCCGCCCGAAGGAACCCGCGCGCTGTCGAGGCGCATCTCGCCGCGCGAGAGCCCCTGGTCGTAGTGAATGCGCAGCGTAGGGTCGAGGAGCGTGCGGTAGGCCTCGGCTCCGCGCCGGTAGATGCGGCCAATGGCGTTGCGCTCGTCGTCGCGCCGCGTGAGGTGCTGGTCTGGGTGGAAAATGCGCGAAAAGTCGTGAAAGCGCGCGGTGATTTCGTCCACGGTCGCGCCGTTGCGTGCGCCCAGGAGCTGGTAGTACGTCATCTGGTCGAGCTGAACGAGCCACGCTCGGAGGGCTTCCCGGTCCATCGCCATCGCGGGGGCGAGTGTAGCACGAGCGCGCTGCTGCTTGCGCAGCTCAGTCCGGCTTGACGATGCCGCTCATGGGCGCCGACGTGATCTTGCTGATCATGTCTTGGAGCTGCGCGTCGTTGGCAATGCCCACCAGCTGAAGGGTGGCGCGCGCTTCCTGGCCGGTGGTCGCGTCCTTGGCCCGCACCTGAAGTAGCCCGCCCTCGTCGATCACGAAGGTCACCTCGACCAGCACCTCGCCGCGCAGGGCCGCCCGAAGGCCCGCGAGCTCCACCTCTCCGAGATAGGTGTTCTCTGCGAAGCGCGGGCTCTCGCCCTGGCCCACCCGGATGCGCACCGAGGTTTGGCCGTCGCGGCCGGTGGCGAAGCGGCGCGTGCGATCGCACGGAATGCGCGCGTTGCGAGGAATGAGCGTGTCGGTGAAGCCGCCCGCGGTTTCGACCACCAGCGCTCGCGGCGTGACGTCTACCAGCACCGGCTGGAGCTGCGACGTTGCTTGGGGCGACACGTAGGGGTTGGCGGGGACTGCCGGGTTCTGGCCCAGCATCGCTGCGCCCGGCGGAACCCCGAAGCCTTGCGGCTGCGGGGGATACCCTTGCGGCTGCTGCTGCTGCGGCGGGGCAAAACCCTGCTGCTGCGCGAAGCCTTGTGGCGGCTGCTGCGGAAAACCGGGATGCTGCTGCGGCCCGCCCAGCGGCGGCGCTGTGCTCTTGGATGCGGGAAACGGGGGCGCCTGGGTGGGCGCCTGCGGCATCGGCGCGGTGGTCGGCGCGAACGTCGCGCCGAGGGAGATCTCCAGCGGCGGCGGCGCGGAGGGCTGCTGCGGCAATCGCTGGGTGGCGCCGGGCGGCGCCAGCGGCTGCGAGGGCGCCTGGGGGTACGCGGCGGCCGCCTGCGTCGGTGCATGTTGCATCGATTGCGCTTGCGCCGGGAGCGGCGGGGGAATGCTCGGTGCGCGCCCGGGCGGTGCCGCGCTTGGAGCGCGCGGTGCCGCGGGGGCCTGCGGGGGTTGCGAAGGCAGCCGCTGCGTTGCGCCCGGCGGGAGGGGACCCTGCCCCTGTGCGATGGGCGCCTGGTTGCTGCGCTGGGTCGACAACATGGTGGGCGGTATCGCGCGCTGGCCTGCCGGCGGCGCCACGCCCACCGCGGTCGGCGCGGCGGGCCGCATCGGCGGCAGGTTCATGGTGTTGATGGTGTTTTGCGGTCCTTCGTCGATCTCGCCGAAGCCGCGCGGGGCGGGCACCGGGAGCTGGGGCGCGCCCATCATCGAAGCGGTGACGCTCACGTTGGACACGAGCGAAGGCACGTTGTCGCTATCGATCTCGCCGAAGCCTGCGGCGATGCTCGAGACGATGGACGGAATGTCGTCGTCGTCCACCGCGCCGAAGGGGCTCGAGTGCGAGATGGCCACCGCCGCCTGCGTGGGCATGTCGCCCGGGAGCTTGACCTGGCTGGTGAACGCCTCGGCGTCGAGGCGAACGCCGGTGGAGCTGTGCATCGTCGGCGGCTCGTCGATGGCGCCGAAGTTTCCGCTGGGCATCTGCGACGCGCGGGCCGGCGCGGCCCCGCTGGGCCCGGCGGCGCTGGCTGGGCTGGAGAGCGTGCCAAAGTCTTGCGCCGCGGTGGTGGGGCTCTGGGTGATGCTCGACGGGGGCCCGAATCCGGGAGCGCCCCCCGGGCCTTGCTGCGTGCTCGGCGAGGGCTCGCTGGCGCGAAGCAGCGGCGGCGGCGGCGGGATATCTTGTTTGCGGGTCGCGTCGGTGAGTGCGGCGGCCTGAATGGCCGCGCCCACGGCCACCACTTCGTCGGGGTTGAGATCGTCGAGCGGCCGCGACCCGAAGAAGGCTTCGACCCGGCGCCGCACCAGCGGAATGCGCGTGCTGCCGCCCACCAGGATGACCTTGTCGACGGACGAAGGCGACAGCCGCGCCACGCCCAAGGCATCTTGGGTGGCGGTGAACGTGCGGTCCACCAGCGGCGCCACCAGCGCATCGAACTCCGCGCGGTTCATGGAGAAGGTGACGTCGAGGGCGCGCCCGCCGACGCCGTAGGCCACCTCGGGGATCTGCACGGTGGCTTCCGGGTGAATCGAGAGGAGCATCTTCAGCTCCTCGGCGCTCGCCCGAAGCCGCTCGTACGACTGGGGATCGCTCCGGGCATCAAAGCGGTGCTTGGCGAGGATTTCGTCGGCCATGCGCCAGGCGATGGCCTGGTCGACGTCGTCGCCGCCGAGGAACGAATCGCCGGCGGTGGCCAGCACTTCGTACACGCTGCCGTTGAGGTCGAGGATGGTGCAGTCGAAGGTGCCGCCGCCGAAGTCGTACACCGCCACGCGCTCGCGGCCTGTGCGCCCCAGGCCATAGGCCAGGGCCGCCGCGGTGGGCTCGTTGAGAATGCGCATGACCTCGAGGCCGGCCACGCGACCGGCCACCTTGGTAGAGGCGCGCTGGAGCTCGTTGAAGTGCGCGGGCACGGTAATGACCGCCTTGTCGACGGAGACGCCCACCGCCAGGCTCGCCACCTGGCGGATGCGCCGGAGCACGAAGGCGCTGATCTCGGGGAGCGTGAAGTCTTGCCCGCGCGCATGCACGATGGGACCGCCGCCCGGCCCTTCGCGCAGATCGAACGGGAACCGCGAGCGCGCCTCGGTGATGGTCGGGCTCGAGAAGGTGTGCCCGATGAGCCGCTTGATGCTGAAGATGGTGTTCTTCGGATCGATGCGACGTCGCGCTTTGGCCGCGCGCCCCACCAGGACTTCGCCGCCCGGGTGAAAGCTGACGATGCTGGGGATGAGCCGATCGCCGTTCTCGTCCGCGAGCACGTGGACGCCGCCACCTTGCACGGTGGCTACGACGGAGTTGGTGGTTCCGAGATCGATTCCGACGACCGTCACCCTTCGAGAACTAGCATCTCGCAGGGGAATCTGCAGGTATTTCGCGCTGCTCGCCCGACCCTAGCGGCCCTCCACCCGAGACCGCGTCCGCTCCAGGGCCTCGCGGAACCATCGCCGGATGGTGTTCGGAAACGGCCACATCCAGCCGTAGTCGGGACCCACGTAGCGGGCCACCAGGTAGTCTTCCAGCGCCTCGGCCGCCGGCATGCCCCGCTCCTCGGCGGTGGCGAGGATGGTCTCCTCGTAGGCTTCCCACTCGATGCGGGCGCGGCCGTAGGCGAGAAAGAGCGGGAAGAACGGAAGCAGGTAGTAGAGCGCCATGCCCACGTCGCCCATGCGCCGCCGCTGCCGCAGGTGCACCCGTTCGTGCCGAAGCAAGATGTAGCGGTCGACGTCGGGCATGTGGTCCCAGGCGTCGGGCACCCAGAGCTTGCCGAAGAGCACCGTATGATAGCGTGTAAGATACACGCGCTGCCCGCCCAAGGTGACCACGTAGAGGAAGGCGCCGATGGCCCGCTGCAGCCGGCTCCCGCGCTTTTTCTCGATGGAGAACGTGGGGAATTCCTGGCAGATCTGAAGGACCAGAGCCTCGCTCTTGGGCGTGTGCGCGTTCTTCATGAAGGCGCTCAATCGCCGAGAACGTCGCCCTCGCGGACGCCGCGCCCGAGAAACCAGTCGGCGCCGCGCATGGGCTTCTTGCCCTCGAGCTGCACCTCCCGAAGCTCCACTGCGCCCTGCCCGCAGGCCACCACCACCCGCGACTTGTCGCACAAGACCACGCGACCGGGAGCATCGGAGACCGCCGCGTCGAAGAGGTGCGTGCGCAGGACCTTGAGCACTTTCTCCTCGCGCGTGGTGGAGCCCCCGGGCCAGGGGTTCATGCCGCGCACGTGGTCGTGAACCGCCTGGGCGGGCTTGCGAAAGTCGACCCGGCCGTCTTCCTTCTTGAGCATCGGCGCGGCGGTGGCCAGGGCTTCGTCCTGGGGCATCGGCGCGTAGGCGCCCGCCAGCACCTTGGGCATGCCGGCGCGCACCGCCTCGGCGCCGAGTGCGGAGAGCCGAGGAGAGAGCTCGCCGGCGGTCTCGTCGGGACCGATGGGGGTGCGGAAGATCTCGAGCATGGGTCCGGTGTCCATGCCCACGTCCATCTGCATGAGCGTGACGCCGGTCTCGTTCTCGCCGCGCACCACCGCCCAGGTGATGGGCGCCGCACCCCGGTACCGGGGAAGGATGGACGCGTGAACGTTGATGCACCCGAGCCGCGGCGCCGTGAGCACCTCGATGGGCAGGATGCGTCCGTAGGCCACCACCAGCGCGACATCGACGTTCTGCGCCCGCACCCAGGCGGCGAACTCGCCGGTGCGCAGCTTGGTGGGCTGGGTCACCGGAATGCCGCGTGCCTCGGCCCGCACTTTTACTGGCGGCGCGGACTCGGTCATGCCGCGGCCCTTGGGACGGTCCGGCTGGCACACCACACCCACCACCTCGAGGCCCGGCAAGTCGGCCAGGGCGTCGAGACACGGGACGGCAAAGTCGGGGGTGCCGAAGAAGAGCGCGCGCACCAGGACTCTCTAGCACTCCTGCGAGACCTCGAGGAATTCCCGTCCTTTCGACGGACACGTTTTGACCTTCGCGACCCGCCGCTCGCACGCACCTTCGGGCTACGGGCATCGCACGAATTCCGGCGGCCCCGCTGCCGCGGTGCGACTGCAACATACATGCGAATCGGACGCGCACCTCGCGCAGTAGAACTAGTTTCCGACTTCGATGGGCGTCGTGGGCCGGCCGAACTCGTTCACGTCGCGAAAGCCGGCCAGCGGGGTGACGACCTTGAGCGTGTATTTGCCAAGCGGAAGGGGGCCGGCGGGGACGACGCCGTCCTTCACGTATTTGTGCTTCAGGGCGTCCCAGGTGACGGCGGCCTTGATGGTGCCGCCAGGCATCAGCGTGATGCGCCCGGTGCGCGCTGCGCCCTCTTCCTTCTTGGCGGTCTTGGGCGCCTTGCCCGACGGCGTATCGACGCGCTTGCCGCGGGCGTCGGTGGCCTCGACCTCGAAGTGCGGCTTGGGGTCGAGCTTGAAGTAGACGGGGACCTTGTCGGAGCTTTCGTTGGTGATGGTGATCTTGAGGTCCACGCGGCCGCCGGGGGCGATGAGCGGCGTCGAGGCAAGCACCTTCACCTTGAGGCGGCCGCCCATGTCGCTCGCGCCCTCGGGGTCGGCGTCGCAGTCGCTCTTGGTGAAGAAGTTGGCGACCTCGTCCACCGCCGACGCGATGCAGTCGCTCTTGGGGACGGCGCCGGCCTGCTTGGTCACCGGCTCACCGGGCTTTGCGGTGTCGTCGGTCTCGGTGGGGACGAGGTTGCTGGTGCCAATCGGCGTCATCTCCAGCGGCGTGTGCTTGGCGTTGCCCGGACAGGCCGTGGTCGCCAGCGCGAGCAGGAGCGGGAGCAAGGGGCGGAGGGGAGAAGAAGGGCTCATTCGATGCATGCCTGCCAGGCGTCCGGAGAGGGCGCGTGCATGGCGCAATCGTACTCTTTTCGGGTCACCTCCGTCTCGCACTTCGTGGAGACCTGGGCAAAGGCCGGCTCACCCATGCGCACGGCCTTTTTCACTTCGCGTACGGCTTTTCGCTGCTCCTCGGTGAGCTTTGCCAGCTCGGGATCGCCCCCGATGACCATGTCGAGGTACTTTTCCAGCATCTCCTTGCACTCCTGCGCGCCCACCTTGCGGTTGCACCCGAGCGCGAGCACCCCTGCGAAGGAGACCGCGAAGACGCAGCCGAGGCGCGTCCACCGCGAACGAGGGCGCGCCCGCTCAGCCACGCTGCTTCTCCGGGTTGGTGAGCCAGGGCGCGAGCGCCAGCGCTGCCTGCATGGCGATGAAGCGCTTGCCGCGCACTGCTACGTCCGCATGATCGAGGGCGTCTTCCGGCGGAACTTCGCCGGCGAGCAAGCGCTCGTAGGTTGCGACGGTGGTCTCCAGGGTCACGTCGACCTTGGTGTCTTGGTCGAGGACCTTCTTGCCCGCCGCACCCAACGCGATGCGGATGGCGGCGCGGGTCTTCCGGCCGTCGAGCACGAAGTCGGTGAGCGCCAGCTCGAAGACGCCGCTCACCATGGCCACGCGCTTGAGGAGCCGCGGGTCGGTGGGTGCAGTGGGGCCCGCCTTGGGAACGAATTTCGGGCGAAAGCGGCCGGCGCCGGCCCAGTCGTCGAGGAACGCCTGGGCGACGTTTGCGTCGACCCACAGCGCAACGTCGCCGCCCTCGCTCGCGCCGCGCGAAGCCTTCACTTCGGCGCCGCGGACCGCCAGCTCGAAGGCGTCGCCGCCGGAGAAGGAGATCGCAATCGTGTAGCGACCGGTCTCGGTGGTCGGGACCAGCGTCCGGTGCATCGTGGGGACGAACTCTTCGAGGAGCGAGCGCAGCGTGGTGCCCGGGGGAAGCACGAACATGGTTCTCGCATAGCACAAGGTCGCGGGGCCGACGCAGGGGACCTTTCCGGCGGTTCCGCATCCACCGGTGGTAGGCTCGGCGCCCATGGCGCGAGTGATGAATTTCGGAGCAGGGCCTGGCGCCCTTCCGCTCCAGGTACTGGAAGAGGTTCGCGAGGAGCTGCTCGACGTCCGGGGCACGGGGATGAGCGTCCTCGAGCACTCGCACCGCGGCAAGACCTACTCCGCCATTCATGAGGAGGCGAAGGCGGCGCTCCGGCGTCTCACAGCGCTCCCGGAGAGCCACGAAATCTTGTTTCTGCAGGGCGGCGCATCCGCGCAGTTCGCCGAGGTTCCGCTCAACTGGCTCGGCCACGGGCAGCGCGCGGGGTTCGTCGTCAACGGCGTATGGGGCGAGAAGGCCTTCGAGGAGGCCGGTCGGGTGGCGGGTCTGGGCGGCGGCGAAGCGTTCGTGGCGGCGAGCAGCCGTGAGGGCGAGACCTACCGGCGCGCGGTGACCTCGGTGACGCTGGAGGGCCCGGCCCCGGTGTACATGCATTATACAAGCAACGAGACGATCCACGGCATCCAGTACGATCTCCCCGGCGGCGTTCCGATGCCGCGGGTTCCGGGGGTCCCGGCGGTGGGCGATCTCTCCAGCGATTTTCTGTGGAAACCCTGCGATCTAGCGGCCTACGCCTTCGCCTACGCGGGCGCCCAGAAGAACGTGGGGCCCAGCGGCCTGGTGGTGGCGGTGGCCGAGAAGGCCTTCCTCGAACGCTGTCGCAAGGACCTCCCCAAGATCTTTCGCTACGACGTCCAGGCGAAGAACGACTCGCTGTACAACACGCCGCCCACGCTCTCGGTGGAGATCACCCGCCGCGTCCTCGGGTGGCTCGAACGAGGCGGGGGACTCGCTGCCATCGAGCAGCAGAACCTCGAGAAGGGGCGCACGCTGTACGCCGCCGTCGATGGCGCGTTTTATCGCTGCCCGGTAGACGCCAACGTTCGCTCGGTCATGAACGCGGTCTTCCGGCTTCCGAGCGAGGAGCTCGAGGCGCGTTTCGTGGCAGAGGCCAAGGCCGAAGGGCTGGAGGGCCTCAAGGGCCACCGCAGCGTGGGCGGCATTCGCGTCTCCATGTACAACGCCGTGCCGCTTGCCTGGGTGCGCGTGCTCGCAGACTTCATGGGCACGTTCGCCCGCAAGAACGGCTGAACGAATCGCGCGCGAAAACGGCGCGAAAACGGCGCGAAAACGGCGCGAAAACGGCAACAGGGCGCGTCTTCATCGAAGACCGCCCTGGCGCGCACCTTCCCGGCGGAAGGCTCTACTTCTTGGGGCCGATGGTCGCGACGGCCTTCTCGAGGGCGGTGGCGACCTCGGCGGTCACGACTTCGCCGCGGGCCCACTGATCGGCCTTGAGCAGCGACGTCTGCGCCGACTTGGCGAGCTTGGTCCGACGGCCGCGCGAGAACGCAGTGAACTTGGTCTGGACTTCGGAGGGAGATCGCTTGAGAGCAGGTTGCAGGAATCCGCGCATGATGCGGCGTGTCTAGCGAAGTTCTGCGCAGAGGCGAAACGAAATCGACGCGCGTGCTAGAAACGAACCGGCAGGCAGGCGCGGCGAATGGTCAGCTCGAAGGCGGGTGCGACGCCCGCGGCCACCTTGATGCGGGCGTCGGCCTCGAAGGTGCCGGCGTCGACCCCGAAAGTCTGGGCCAGACCGCCGAGCATGCGCAGGCCCTCGTTCGGCGCCATGTCAGCGGCGATGGCGACGCAGGAGACGCCGCGGAACGTACCCACCATGTCGGCGCTGAGACCCAGCAAGTTGCCGTCGATGGTGCCGGAGAGGCCACCCACGATGTTGCCCAGCGCGAGCGTGCCGCGATCGATGCGGTAGGTGCGCTTCTTCGGAAGCTCGGAGATGTTCACCAGCACGGCGAGATCGAGGGCGCGGGGCAGCTCGGGCACCTTCACGTCGGCGACCCGCACCTCGAGATGGCCGGTGGTTGCGCCCCCCTTGGGCTCGGTGAGCGTGGCGTCGATGCGCGGCTCGGTGTCGGCCATCCACGACGGAAGATTGGGCACGCCCCAGGTCTTCGGCTTCGATTGCTCGGCGGTGAAGTGGAGCATGGTCTGCTTCGGATCGCGCACCCGCAGCCAGCGGGCCCGGGGACCATCGAGCGAGACCGTGATGCGATCGGTGGCGGTCTCCTGGGTGCGCGCATAGGAGAGATCCCACGGGCCCATGGGGCCCTTGGCGGTGGCCAGCGAGAGCTTGCCCTTCTGGGCGTCGATGTCGCCGTTGGTCTTGATCTCCACCGCCAGGTCGAGGGCGTCGGCCTGGGATACATCGGCTGTCGGCGCGGTCCACCGCACCGAAGCGTGGGGCAGCGATAGGGGGATCGGCGAGCGCGGACCCATTTCCTCGGGTAACTCCGCGAGCGGCGCCTCCACGAACAGCTGCGCGTCGCCGGCCCGCAGGCTCATGGGCGTGAGGCCGTCGAGGGTCACGTCCAGGTCGGTGAGGTCTGCCCGAAGCCAAGGCTGCGCGTCGAAGCGCAGCTTGGCGCTCGCGAAGTGCAGGGTGCCCAGGCCCAGAAGCGGGCGAGAGAGCTCGGCGCGCACGCCCTTGGCGGCGAAGGCGCGCACGGCTTCGCTGCGAATGTACGCGGGCAGCGCTACGAACCACCCGAGCGCGATCACCCCCAACACCGCAGCCGCCCAAGCGATGGGGCGAAGGGGCCACTTGCGCGGCGCGGGCTTGCGTACCGGGTTGTGGACCTTCATCCGGCCCACGTGGCGCCGACGCGACGGCGCAGCGCGGTGGCCTCGGTGGTGAGCGCGAATCGGCACACGTCGCCGGCGTATCCGTGGGTGAGCACGCTGGCCAGCGCCGCGCGGCCGGGCGTGTCGGTTTGCTTCAAGAAGTTGGCGTCGAGGCCGCGCAGCTCGTCGATGGTGGCCAGCAGGTCGCCGGTCAGAAGGTAGGCGATGCGCAGCTCTCCCTGCGCCAGGCCTCCGGTGAGGGTATCGATGGGAATGGGCCGCGCTTCCGGCGTTGCCAGCCGCGGGGCCAGCTCCTCGAGGTTTTTGCGCTGCTTGCGGGTCAGCACCTTGGCGACCGTCGGCTCGTATTGAAGCACGAGGCGCTGCGAGAGTACGTCCACGTCTTCGGCGCCGTAGTGCGGCACCACCTGCCGCGCGCAGGCCACCAGATAGGCCTCGATGTGCGGCGGCGGGAGCTCTTCCAGCCACGGCACCGACAGCGCGATCTTCGCCACCGCGCGGGCCAGCGTGGCCAGTTGCGTCGGCTCCGGCAGCTCGGTGAGCTTGCGCGGCATCACGATCCAGGGCTCGTCCTGCACCAGCACGCGCGTGCGGTTCACCGAAGGGCTTATCACCAGCTCCACGTCGGAGACCTGCGCCGCGCGGGCGATGCGGTCGAGCAGCACGCGCACCGGGTGGCCGCGCCCGACGCGGTCGCGGGTGGAGATGCCGAGATCGGTGAGGTCGGCGCGGAGGATCTTCGCCTCCATGCCGAAGACCGCATGGGCCACGTCGAGGAGGGGATGGCTCACCACGCGAGGCACCACATGCGCCAGAAGCGTGCCGCGATCGAAGGGAGCGTGATGGGTCTCGAGCGGCGAGAGCCGGCGCGCGCGCAGCCAGGCCTGGCGCCCGTCGTCGAGATCTCCAGCGATGGCCCGGAGCTCGCTGATCACGATGGCTTCTTCGGGCCTGCGCTCGGCGTTGAGGGTGCGCTCCAGCAGGTCGAGGGCGCTCGCCGGGTCGGCGATGGCCAGCACCGGTCGCGGATCGGGCGACACCATGTCGAGAAGGACCCGCGAGGCCTCGTCGTTGGAGCCCATGCGGGCGAGCGCGCTCCCCAGCTCGAAGCGCGACTCGAAGAGCTTGGCATCCATGTGAATGGCTTGTCGCAGGTGGGCGACGCCGTCGCGCACGCGTCCCAGCTTCTCGATTTCGATGTGCCCGAGCAGCGCGAACCACCGCGCGTCGCTGGCGCCGAGCTCGCGCCCGCGGCCGATGACCTGGGTCAGGGCCCGGGCGTGCGACGTGGGGTCGGCGCGGAAGAACCGACCGAGGCGGGTGAGGGCCACGCCGTTCTCGGGCGCGTGGGCGACCGCCTCCACCAGGGCGCGCTCGGCGGGCCCCAGGTGGCCCAGCTCCTGGCGCACCTCGGCCAGCTGGAGCAGCACGCCGGCCTTGGTCACCCGGTCGCGCTCCACGTCGGCCAGCCGCTGGAGGAGATCGGCGATCTCTTCTCGGTGGTCGGGCGGCGGCGCCGCGCTCGGCCGCGGTTCTGTCTGTTTGCTCGCGAGCCTGTGGAGCAGCGCGCGGATGGCGCGCGGCCCGCGGGGATCGCACTCGACGGCGGTGCGCAGGACGCGTTCGGCTTCGTCGAGCGCCTTGGTGATCTTCTCGTAGATGCGCGCGAGAGCGAAGAGCGCGGTGAGCCGTGCCTGGGTGTCGGGCGAGGTCTTCGCTACCGTCTCCAGGGTCTCGGTGGCGAGGTCCCACGCGCGCGACGCGATGTAGAGCTCGGAGAGCGTCAGCAGAGACGGCGTGTGGGTAGGCGCCGCTTCGCGCACCTTCTTCATGGCTTCGATGGCCACCGCCAGGTCTTTTTGCTCGTCTCTGGCTACGGTGGCGATCTCGGTACCGATCATGACGATGGCATCGGCCGAGGAGGCCTTGAGGATCGCCGAGCGGAGCGAATCGACCAGCTTGGCGTGCTCGCCGCGCTCCTGACGAAGGCTGGCCAGGGCCGAAGCCACCGGAATCGAGTCGGGGTCGACGTCGAGGGCCTCCTCCAGATCGGACACCGCCCTCTCGCTGCGCATGCGCGGGGTGCCCATGCGGTCGTCGGCGTGCTCGGAGAGGAGCAGCGTGGCCGCGTCGAGGAGGTAGCGCGCGCGCACCTTGGGCTTTTGCTTGGAGAGCTCGGCCAGCGAGTGGGCGGCGTCGACCGCCGAAGGCAAATCGCCCAGGCGGTTGGCGAGCCGGGCCAGCCCGGTGGTGGCGGCCACGCTGGTGGGGTCGATCGACAGACCCACCGCATAGCGCTCCAGGGCTTCGCGCAGCACCGCGTCGCCGCGCCCCTCGCCCCAGGTCTCGAGCACCAGCGCCAGCTGCACCTCGGCGAGCAGGCGCGTGGAGTCGTCGGCAGCATAGGTGGTGAATGCACGCAATGCGGTAATGACCGCGTTGATGGCGGGCACGTCGCCCCCGCGCGCCTCGGCGAAGCGGGAGCGGAGAATGGCCTCCAGGGCGCCGGGGTCGGTCGGGTCGAGCTCCAGGATGCGCTCGTAAGAATCGCTGACGCCCTGGTTCGAGAGCTTCCACTCCTCGATGGCGGCGAGTGTCCACAGTGCGCCGAGCCTTGCCCGCGCGTCGACGAAGTTGTCGCCCTGCAGCGAGAGCACCCGAGCCAGATGCGACCAGCCGCTGGCGCGCAGGTGAATCGCCTCCAAGGTGCGGAGCGCGGGCACGTGCTGCGGCGACTCTTGCTGTACCTGCTCGAGCAGCGTGATGGCCCGCGGGACATCTTGGCCCAGCTCGATGAGGAGCTCGGCCAGCTCGAAGGCGAAGAGGCTCTTCTGCGCGCGGTCCGTCGCGCGCTCCTGGCGCTTGGTGAGGAGCGTGATGCGCTCGCCGAGGCCAGCGGTCCCGCGGCGGGTCGGGTCCTTGTCTTGGGCCTGCTTGCTGCGCCGGGCGAGCACCCGCGCCAGGCGGTCGGCCAAGAGCTCGTCGTGCGGGGTCTCGACCAACGCTTGCACGTAGAGGCGCGCGGCAGCGGTGTCGTCGCCGCTCTTGAACTCCTCCACCTCAGCAGCGCGAATCAGGTAGAGCGCGCGCTCGTCGGCAGTGGTGGCCGATTGCGCGAGCCCCTCGAAGGCCTGGCGCAGCGTGGCGTCGGTGCCGTGCTCGGTAAGTATGCGCGCCACCTCGGCCGGCGGAACCAGGTGATGTGGGTCGAGCGCGCGGGCCGACTTGAGCGAAGCCAGCGCGTCTTCGTGGGCGTGGAGCGAGGTATCTTGCACCTGGGCCAAGGCGAGCCAGAGCTTCACCTTTTCGCCGCGCGAGTGCGCGTGGTCGATGCGCGCCCGCAGCGATTGTGCGGTGAGCTCCCAGCGGCCTGCGTCCTCGTGGAGCCGGGTCTCGAGCGCCCGTGCCTCGGGGTGGGCCGCGTCCTTGTTCAGGACCTCGGTGACGATGGAAAGGGCTCGCGATGGGTCGATGGGGGCGAGGGCGGTGGCCGCGCGCACCCGGAGATCGAGGCTCTCCTCGCCGCTCGCGCCGAGGCGCGCCTCTTCGAGAAGCGCGCGGGCGGTTCCGCGGGCGTCGCTTACTTTGGTGGCGGTGCGCAAGAGGCCGAGGATCGCGCTGCGCCGCCCGGGGTCGAGGGTGAGGATCTCGTCGTAGCTCTTGCTGGCCCTGCGGGCGTCGCCGATGATGTCTTCCCAGAGGAGGGCAATCTTCTCGAGGTAGGCCACCTTGCGGGCTGGGTCTTGCGCCTTGGGCACCGCCAGGGTGTAGAGCTCGATGAGGCGCCGCGACTCGCCGTCGGCGCGCTCCGACGGGGCGGGCGTCAAGAGACGCGCGAGCTCGTCTACTGCCTCGGCGTCGGCCGGGGCCACCAGGCGTGCGGATTCCAAGTGACGGAGCGCGTCGTCGCGCTCGTCCATGAGCTCCGCCAGGCGCGCCGCGCGGCACAAGTGTTTGGCGACCGCCTTGGGATTCTGCGCGCGCTCTGCCTCCTCGACCCACAGCGCCTTCCGGGCGCCGTGGCGCTCCAGCAGCGCCAGGATGCGGTCGAGGTTCTCGAGCAGCAGCGTGTCGTCGGGGGTGAGCTCGCGCGCGCTCGTCAGGTCCTGCGCCGCGCTGTCGAGATCGCCGAGCTTCTCCGAGAGGGCGGCGAGGCGCCGAAGCTCGTAGCCGAGCTGCGACGGCTCGGTCAGAAAGGCGATGCGGGCGCGCCGGGCGCGAACCGCCTCTTGCGGATGTCCGCCGCGCTCGTAGAGCTGAATCAGCTCTTCGATGACCCGGCGATCGACGTTGGGCTGGGTCGGCGCGCGGGCGGCGGCGCGCTCCAGCAGCGCGATCGCGCGGGCGTCGTCGCGCAGCTTGTGGGCGGCGATGATCGCGGCCTCGAGCTCCAAGCGAGCGCTTCGACCGGGGCGCGTCTCGAGCTGCGCCTCGTCGTCGAGCATGGCCGCCAGGGTCCCGGCGTCGTCGTGCGACGAAAGAAACTCGTTGTAGGCGTTGCGTACCGGCCCCACCGAAGGGTCGAGAAGGACCGCGCGTTCGAGCGCGCCGCGCGCCTCGTCGGGGCGCCGCAGATCGCGCTCCAGGATGCGTGCACGTTCCACGTGAATCCACGCACCCAGCTCCGGCTGCGAGGCGTAGGCGTCGGCCATGACCGCCAGGTGCCGCGCGTACTCTTCCTGGGCCGCGCGCCCGCCGTTCGGAGTGGCGGCCGCGCGCGCCAGCTCGAACTCCATGCCCTTCAGGCCGGCCGGCTGATTGGGGCTCTTGGCGAGGACCAGCTCCCAGGCGGCGCGGACGGCCTTGCCCTCTTCGCCCTGGGCGTCGAGGAGTCGCGCCTTCTCCGAGAGGAGGCCCACCGCCGACGCGTCGATGGTCGCTGCGCGAATCTCGATGTCGAGGTGCGCGAGCATGCCGCCCAGCGACTTATGGCCGTGCATGCGGCGCCGAAGGATGGCGTGGGCGATGGCGAGATCGGGATCGACCTTGAGCGCGGCCTCGAGGTGCGCGTTGACCCGCGCGTCGTCGCCCTGGAGCTCGGAGGTGACCGCGTGCTCGATGTGCGCGCGGGCAAGGCCCACTGCATCGTCGGCGCCCTCGAGATGGGCGATGCGGGCCGCGATGAGCTCCGCCAGCGCCGCCAGGCCTACGGCGTCGGTGCTGGTGATTTGCGTGAAGCGGGTGGGCGATCCCTCGGTGAGCGGGCGCAGCGGCGGGGGGCGCTTGGAGTCGAGCTTTCGGCCGCGACCGTCGGCAAGCATCGGGGGCGGCGGGCGCGACCGGGCGGGCGGCTCCGGCGGCCGAACCCCCGGAGGCATCGGTGAGCCGCCTTCGGAGGGCGGCGGCGCCGGCAGCGAGGTGCGGGGACGACCGCCGAGATCGATGGGCGTGGGAAGCGCGAGCGAAGGCGTGGAGCGCGCTACGCTGCTGCTGGAACGACGCGGGCCGGCGGCTTGCTTGAGCGAGCGCGCGTGGGCGTCGATGTCCCAGTTCTCTTCGTCGCCGGTGAGCGCGAGCAGGTTGTCGACCGAGTACGCTTCGTCGGGAATCGACCCGTCGACGTCCACTTCGAGCGCGTAGCTGCTCGGGTCGGCGGTGTGAATCTCGTCGAGCTCCACGTCCTCCGTGAGATCGATCGTGGAAATCACTTCGTGGGAGGAAGGGGGCCGGGGCGCGCCCGTACCGCTGTTGCGGCTCGTCGCCATGGCCCGCCACTGTAGCCCGAAGTATTCACGCGTGGGAAGGCGCGGTGCGTCCCCCCGGGACAGAAGGGGCGGAAACGCCACGTTTGCACCGATGCGACGGATAGTGCGCCGCTCAGGGACTGCAGACGGCGCCCGCGTCCTTGAGGACGCACTTCTGGCTTTTCGCGCCGCACTCGTCGGCGAAGGCGGTGATGTGGTTGTTCTTGCAGGTGATGACCAGGTTGTCGCTGAGGGTCGGCCAGTCGAACTGAAAGCCGCAGTAGCGGCCGTCTTTGGGCCGCGTGATGCAGTCGTCGCAGACGTCGGGCACGCCCGGCGGCATCACGAAGCAGCCCTGGCCGCATACCGAGATCTGCTTCACCTTGTTGGCGGCGCACTCCACCAAGTGGTTCAAGGGATCCTTGCCGGGGTAGCTGCCGATCTTGCCCTGGATCGCGCAGTAGAGCCCGGTGCCGCCGGCGGTGCAGGGGTTGGCGTCGGTCTTGAAGACGCCGTTGCCCGCGTCGCGGTTGATGCCGGCGTCTGCCTTGGCCGCATCCACGCCGCTCTCGCTGGGGGCGGGCCCTGCGTCGCCCAGCGGAGCGTCGTCGTCGAAGCGCGCGAGCAGGCTGCAGGCGACGAGGCCTGCGCCGGCGCCGAGGAGCAAAGCTTTCGCGAAGGGCCTCACGATCGCCTTCAGACTAGCATTTTTGGCGCAACCCGGCAGGTAACCCGCAGCAGCTTCAGAAGGGCCGCCCGAGGGTCTCCGCCACCGGCACCAGGTCGGCGCACACGGCCTTCGGCAGCGCGTGCTCCTCCTCGGGATCGGCCACCACGTCGAAGCACAGCCAGTCTTGGTCGGACTGCGTGGCGACCAACTTTCGGCGCCCGGCGATGGCGCCCCAATTGCGGAACGCGCAGGCCCAAAGCCCCGTGCAGTTGGACATCACGTGGGGGACGTCGGCGCTGCTCCCGCCGCGCAGCAGGCTCTCGCCGGGCACGTCGCGACGGAACGGGCGAACCTCCGGCGCGTCCCACAGGCCGAGCAGGTCCATGAACGTGGGAAAGAGATCGAGCGACGTCACCGGCGTGTCCTTGGCCCGCGTCAGGCCGGCCGCTTCGGCGTCGGTGAGGGTGCCCGGCGGCGCGTCGACCCAGGCAGGAATGTGCACCTCGGGCTCGAAGAGGGTGCCGGTGTGGCTGTGCGAGCCCTTCTCGAACATCTGCTCGCCGTGGTCCGAGGCGTAGACGATGACGGTGTCGGGCGCCAGCCTGCGCACCTCCTGCACCAGGCGGGCGATGCTGCGGTCCTGGTGGTAGATGGCATCGTGGTAGCGGTTGAGGATCTCTACCCGGTGGGAGAACGAAGGGTCTTCGCCCTCGGGCTGAAAGGGCGCGTCGGAAGGATCGATGCGGTAGGGAAAATGCGTGTTCGAGAGGTGCACCACGCCGACGAACGGCTCCTTCAGCTCCGGAACGTCGGCGAGCACGCGGTCGACCAGGCGCGCGTCGTCGGCGCCGGTCTCGAGGGGCGGGCTCTCTTCGAGCTCGGCGGCGTGGGCGCCGCGTGTAAAGTGCATGCTCTCGAGCCAGCGGCCGGAGTTGCCGAAGAGCATGTTTTGCGAGGTCCAGTAGGCGGTGTCGAGGCCGGCGGCCGCCGCATACTCCCAGATGAGCGGCGCGCGGTGCGCCTGGTCGCGGCTCACCTCGGGCGCGTTGCCCGACCACATGACCAGCAGCGAGATGGCGGTGGTGGAGTCTACGGTGCGCATCTGTAGCAGCGGAAAACGCTGCGGCGCAGCCTCGTTGGAGAACGGCGTGTGGATGCAGTTGGGTGTATAGGCCACGCAACTCGACTTGGCGCGCACCGACTCGTTGAGCACGAAGAGCACGTTGCGCTTTCGTGCGGGCGCCGCGTGGAGCTTGGGGATGGCGTCGGGCGTGCGCGGACCCGGGTGCAGGCGCTCCACCGTTTCGTTGTGGTTCCAGCGGGCGCGGCCCAGCTGGCCCATGGCGGAGAGGTACATGACGTCGGGCAGCGTGCCCTGCTCGGCCCCCCGCGAAGGCGACACCAGGAGCGACACCAGGAGGCACAGGGTGGCGACGTCGAGGTAGAGCCCGGTGCGGCGCCTGCGGGTGGGGCGAAGGAAGCGCAGCGCCAGCGGCAGAAAGAGCGCCACCACCGCCGGCGGGAGCAAGGCCCGGGCGAAGCCGCCGCGATCGCTCCACAACTGTTGGCCGATGCTGGGCAGCATCGAGGTGCCCACCAGTACCGCCCGGTGGTTCATGTACGCGTGGTAGCGCGCGAAGGTGTACACCTGCGCCCCCACCGCGATGATGGCCACCAGCACCAGAAGCAGGTGGGAGGCGTGACGCCGGAGCCCGCCGCGCCGGGCCGCCGCGCCCAGGAGCCCCGCCCACAGCCCCGCGGAGACCAGGCACGACGCGATGTACACCAGGCGCGCGCTGCCGCCGAAGCTCTGCACCTTCACGTGGCGCGCCGAGAGATCCATGGCGAGCACCAGCAGCGTCGGGATGGCCAGGAGCGCCCAGCGCGAGGCGCGCCACCGCGAGAGGGCTCCGCGGACGCCGCGCGCGCCTTGTCGCCACCGCCCGCTCGGACGAGCGCGCTTCGATGGAGGCGAGGGAGGCGTGGGATCGTCGAGGGGAGCCGCGGTCATCGATGCAAGGTCCGCGTACTGCTAACCGGTACGGCGCCCGCGTCAAGTGCAACCCGCGCGCTTGCGGTTTCCTTCAGCGCGTGCACGCCGGGCACCGATAGCGCGGCGGCGGGCGGTCGAAGGGGCGCCCGCGTCCGCCGCCCTCTGCCAGAGCAATCAGGTCGGCGCAGTGGGCCAAGGGCTCGCGGTTTCGTTCCTCGGGATCGCGATCGAGGTCGAAGCAGAGCCAGTCGCCTTCGCCCTCGGTGGAGAACAGCTTGCGCCCGCCCGCAAGAACGCCCCAGTTCTGATAGGCGCAGCCCCAGATGCCGGTGCAATTGGTCATGACGCGCGGCGTGTTCGGATCACTGCCGCCCCGGAGCAAACTGCGCCCGGGCATGCGCGCCCGGAGCCCTTGGATCTCCTTTGCGTCGTCGATGCGCAGCAGATCGAGCAGCGTGGGCATGACGTCGAGCGAGGTGAGGCGGGTGCGCTCGAGGCGCCCCAGGGCCGTGCGCTCCTCGGCGCTGAGCGCGCCGTTCACGTCGTCGATCCACGCGGGAACGTGCACCTCGGCGTCGTACAGCGTGCCGGTGTGGCCGTGGGCGCCGTGCTCGTGCATCTGTTCGCCGTGATCCGAGAGGTACACGATGACCATGGGCTCGGGCCGGGCGTGGGCGGCGGCGATCAGGCGGGCGATGCTGCGGTCTTGGTGCCAGATGGCGTCATCGTAGCGATTTTTGAGCTCTTTTTTGTAGTAGGGCCCGGTCTCGTCGGTCTCCGGCTGGTACGGCGCGTCGTTGGGGTCGATGAAATAGGGGTAGTGGGTGTTCGAGAGGTGCACCACGTCGATGAACGGGCGGCCGTAGGTGCCGAGGTCGGCGATGGCGCGGTCCACCGCCTTGGCGTCGTCGGCGCCGGTATCGAGGTCGGGCTCGGCCTCGAGCTCGGTGGCGCACACGCTGCGGGTAAAGTGCACGCTTTCCACCAGCTTGCCCTGGTTGCCGAAGAGGAGGTGCTGCGACGTATGGTAGCCGGTGGCGTAGCCGGCCTTGGCTGCGTACTCCCACACCAAGGGCGCCGAGAGCGCGTCGGCGCGCGACGACTCCGGGGGCAGCCCCGACCACATCACCGAAATGCTGATGGCGGTGGTGGAGTCGAGAACACGCATCTCGCGCAACGGCACGCGCCCTTTGGCGGCCTCGTTGGAAAAAGGCGTGGCCGTGCAGTTGGGATCGTACGCCACGCAGCTACTGGCGGCGCGCACCGACTCGTTGAGGACGAAGAGCACGCTACGGCGGCGACCGGGGTCGAGGGCGATGTGCGGCACCGGAAGCGGCGAGCGCGCACCCGGGTGCACCCGCTCCACGGTCTCGTTGTGCCCCCAGCGGGCGCGCGACACCTGGCCCACCGCGGAGACGAACATCACGTCGAAGGCCACGCCCTGGCGTGCGCCGCGGCTCGGCGACACGAATGCGGCCAGCAGAAGCCCCAGCGCCGCGCCGTCCAGGCCGAGCGGCGCCCAGCGCACTTCGGTGGGCGCCCACCGCCGGAGCGCCCGCGGGAGCAGCGCTGCGAACGCGAGCACCGGGCCGAACACCCGGAGCGCGCGGCCGGGATCGCCCACAAGCTGCGTGGGCGTCGGCACCAGCGTGGTACCCACCAACGCCGCCGCGTGATCGAGGAACGCGTGGTACTGCGCGTACACGTAGAGCTGCACGCCGATGCCGTGGAACGCCAGGAGCAGCAGGAGCCCGTGGGCCAGGTGCCGCACGTTGCCGCTGCGGGCGGCCACCGCGCCGAAGAGCGCGAACCACACCAGCACCGACAGGGCGGCGCTGCAGATCCAGAAGCCCAGCTCGGTCGCGTCGTAGCGCGGCAACCGCCGCCATCGGAGCGCCGCGTCGAGCGCGGCCGGAAGCGCAGCGAGAAGCAGGCGAAGAAGGACGCGAAGGGGAGGGCGCAGCACGGTTGGCGGCACACACTCCCGCATTCACCGGCGGTCCGTCAACGGCCCACCCGCCCCGCGGGAACCCCGGATTGTGGGACAAAAATTAGCAAATTCATGCATTTATGTATACCGCGACGGGGCCAGTATCGATTCAAGTTGCGTTCATGCGCATGAGAGTATAGAACATCGGGGTGCTCGAGACCGCATCACCCCGCTGGGAGCTCTACCGCGCGCTCGCAGAGCCGTTGCGCCTTCGCCTGCTGGCGCTGGCCGCCGAGGAGGAGCTGGCCATCGGCGAGCTGGCCGAGCTTTTGGGCGAGTCGCAGCCGAACGTCTCCCGGCACGCCGCCTCGCTCAAGCAGGCGGGGCTGGTGAGCGTGCACAAGCAAGGCACCCGAAGCCTGCTCCGTCTTCGCGACGACGTGCGCCGCGATCCTGTGGTGCTCGACGCGGTGCGGAGCGGCCGCGCCCTCTGCGAGGCCGACGGTAGCCTGGCGCGCGTCGAAGCGGTGGTGCTGGCCCGCGACGCGGTGGGCCGGGAGTACTTCGCCAAGGCCGAGGCCAAGGAGCTCGACGCCCAGCCGCCGGAGCTCGCGTCGTACCTCTCGGCGCTCTCGCATCTCTTGCCTCGGCGCCGCCTGGCGGTCGATGTGGGGACCGGCGACGGCAGCCTGCTCGAGGTCCTGGCGCCCGCCTTCGAGCGCGTCATCGCGGTCGATCGCTCGGAGGCGCAACTGGCGCTGGCCCGCCGGCGCGTGGCCCAGCGCGGCTTTCGCAACGTGGAGCTTCTCGCCGGCTCGCTCGACTCCGAAGGGCTGGTCCCCGCCGGGCTGGCCGACGTGGTCTTCGCGGTGCGGGTGCTGCATCACGCGCCGCGGCCGAGCGCGGTGCTGGCGCAGCTTGCGAGCTTCTGCGCGCCGGGCGGCGCCCTGGTGCTGCTCGACTACGCGCCGCACGACGACGAGTCGATGCGCGAGCGCGCCGACCTTTGGCTGGGCTTCGACCCCGAGGAGCTGCGCAAGCTCGCGCGCGGCGCCGGCTTCGTCGAGGCCTTGGTCAGCGCGGCCCCGGCCCCCCAGCGTGGGCCCGACGCACACCTTCCCTGGCAAGTCATGGTGGCGAAAAAGCGCCGCGAAAACCCCAACGAATCACCAAGCAACGCGTAACCGAACCTGGAGTATGACAATGACGACGCAGCCGAAGTACAAGGTCAAGGACATCAACCTCGCCGAGATGGGGCGCAAGGCCATCGGCATCGCCGAGAGCGAGATGCCCGGCCTCATGGCACTCCGCAAGGAGTTCGGGACCACCAAGCCCCTCAGCGGCGCCCGCGTCGCCGGCTGCCTCCACATGACCACGCAGACCGCGGTCCTCATCGAGACCCTCACCGCCCTCGGCGCCGAGGTCACCTGGACCAGTTGCAACATCTTCTCCACCGTGGACCACGCGGCCTCGGCCATCGCCGTCACCGGCGTCCCGGTCTTCGCCTGGAAGGGCATGACCGAGAAGGAATACGAAGAGTGCCTCGAGATGCAGATCTTCGCCTTCAAGGACGGCAAGGGTCCCAACATGATTCTCGACGACGGCGGCGATCTCACCGTTTGGCTCCACCAAAAGCACCCCCAGCTCTTCACCGGCGCCGACCCCATCCGCGGCCTCTCCGAAGAGACCACCACCGGCGTCCACCGCCTCTACGAGATGCACAAGGCCGGCACCCTCAAGGTTCCCGCCATGAACGTCAACGACTCGGTCACCAAGTCGAAGTTCGACAACCTCTACGGTTGCCGTGAGTCGCTCGGCGACGGCCTCAAGCGCGCCACTGGCGTCATGTTCGCGGGCAAGACCGCGGTGGTGGCCGGCTACGGCGACGTGGGCAAGGGCTCGGCCCAGGCCCTGCGCGCCCTCGGCGCCCGCGTCATGATCACCGAAGTCGACCCCATCTGCGCCCTCCAGGCGGCGATGGAAGGCTACCAAGTGGTGACCATGGAGGAGGCGGCCCCCATCTCCGACATCTTCGTCACCGCCACCGGTTGCAACTCGGTCATCCGCGCCGAGCACCTGAAGGCCATGAAGGACCAGGCCATCGTGTGCAACATCGGTCACTTCGACACCGAGATCGACGTCGCCTGGCTCGAGAAGAACCCCGAGATCAAGGAGATCAACATCAAGCCCCAGGTGGACCAGTTCGTGTTCCAGGACGGCAAGCGCATCACGCTTCTCGCCCGCGGCCGCCTGGTGAACCTGGGCTGCGCCGAGGGTCACCCCTCGTTCGTCATGTCGTCGAGCTTCTCGAACCAGACCATCGCGCAGATCGAGCTCTGGACCAACACCAAGAACTACCCGGTCGGCGTGTACACGCTGCCCAAGAAGCTCGACGAGAAGGTGGCCGCCCTCCACCTCGGCAAGCTGGGCGTGAAGCTCACCAAGCTGCTCCCCGAGCAGTCGTCGTACCTCGGCATCGCGCCGGAAGGTCCGTTCAAGCCCGAGCACTACCGCTACTAAGCGCGCGCCCGTCGCGTGCACTGTCGTGCGGCCGCTTTCCGTATCCGGGAAGCGGCCGTTTTCGTTAGAGGTCGAGAGACCAGCCGGCGGTGATGGCGTAGTTGTTGCCAGCCGCGCGCAGCACCGGCCCGCTGGTGCTAATGCCGCCCACGTAGCGGCCCATGGCATTGGCGCTCTGGGTGCTCGGGCGCCAGGTGTTGCCTACCGCGCTGATACCGGTTGCGCCGGAGAACCCGGCGATGTTGAGGGCGACGCCGCTGGTGTTGCCGGCGAGCGTGTTGCCGCCGGGGCTCGCGCCGGTGCCGAGATCGGCCACCGCGTTGTCGAACAGGTAGATGCCGTCGGTGCCGTTCTGGGTGACGGTGGAGCCGCGCAGCGTGAGCCTCCCCTTGAGGCCGCTCGAGGCGCCCTGCAGGTAGATGCCCGACACTGCGTTCTGTTTGATGGTGACCGACTTGAGGTCCCAGGCGCCGCTGCTGGCTTCGATGCCCATGCGGCCGTTGCCGGCCAGCTCCACGTCGTTGAGGGTCGCCAGCACGTTGCCTCCTACCAGCGCGTCGCCCGCCATGTTGCGCACCGCCGAGGCCTTGCTGAAGTCGAAGTTGGCGGGGAGCACCCCGGGCGTCCCAAAGGAGATGCCGATGCGCCCTCCCTCGAGGACGGTCTCCGAGAGGGCCACGCGCTTCTTGGTGGCGATCACCAGCACCGCGTCTGCGCACCCCGGATCGCCTTCCCAGCGCGACTTGCCGACGGTCGCGGCGGCATTGCCCTCTGCCGAGAGCGTGGTTCCGAGGCTGCGGGTGGCCAGGCCCTGCACGCCGAAGTCTGCGTCGCCGGTGAGCGCCACGCCCGCGTCGCAGGAGGTGAGATTGCCGGTGATGTCGATGTCTTGCGCGGTGACCTTGGCCGAGCCTTCGGCGGCGATGGCGGTCACGCTCTTGCGAATGCGCAGGCCCTTCAAGCTGGCGGCGCCGCTCACCTGAACGCCCACCTTGAAGCTGTCGATCTCGAGGTCTTGAAGGGTCCCCGAGCCCACAAGGAGGGCGGGCTCGGCGCGGGTGCCTCCGAGAATCGAGCCGCCACCGGCGAGGCCGACGACGGTCACGCCGTCCGGCACTTTCGCGGGAAAGGTCTCGCCGCTGGAGGCGTCGTAGCGCCCAGCCGCCAGCTTCACGGTATCGCCGGTCTTGGCGATGCCCAGCGCGCGCTTCAGGGTCTTCACCGGTTTCCGGTACCCATCGGCGTTGTCGTTGCCGTCGGGGGTCACCTGGATGGTGGTGCCGGGAGCGGCCGCTTCCACGCCGCCGTCGGCCGTCGGTTGGGCGGCCGCATCGCCCGCGTCGGACTCGCCGAAGGGGGCCGGCTTGCCCGACACCGGCTCGTCACCCACGCAGGCGAACACCATCGAGATGGGGAGCGAAAGAAGCGTCGTTCCAAGCAGAGCACCAAAGCGCATGCTCGAACGATAGCAAGTCGCGCGCGGGCGACGAACTATCCCGGTACGTCCTTGCGCGCAGCGTCGGCGAGGGATTTCGCGTAGGCGCGGATCTTGGCGTCGCTGGGGCCTTCGATCATGATGCGCAGCTTCGCTTCGGTCCCACTCCAGCGCACAATCACCCGCCCGTCCTTACCCAGGGCGTCTTTTACCTTGGCGGCCTCGGTGGAGAGCGTGCGCATGTCTTCGAGGTTCTTGCGCGCCGATAGCTGCACGTTCTCGAGGATCTGCGGCACCCGCTCCATCGAGCTTTGCCACAGCTCCGAGAGGGGCTTGCCGGTGCGCATCATGATGGCGAGCACCTGGAGGGCTGCGACGATGCCGTCGCCGGTGGACGCGTGGTCGAGGAAAATGAGATGCCCCGACTGCTCGCCGCCGAGGTTGAAGCCGCCTTCGCGCATGGCCGCCACCACGTAGCGATCGCCCACTTGCGTACGCACCAGCCGGCCGCCGCGGGCGGTGATGGCGCGCTCGAGACCGAGGTTCGACATGACCGTCGCCACCAGCGTCTTGTGACGGAGCTCGCCGTCGTCGAGCATGCGCCGGGCGCACATGGCCATGACCGCGTCGCCGTCGACGATCTGCCCTTTTTCGTCGATGACGATGAGCCGGTCGGCGTCGCCGTCGAGGGCGATGCCAATGTCGGCGCCGCGCTTGACCACCTCGGCGCGGGCGTTGTCTGGGTGGAGGGCGCCGGCGTCGCGGTTGATGTTCACGCCGTTGGGCTTCACGCCCAGCGCGGTCACGGTGGCGCCCAGCTCGGAGAACACCAGCGGCGCCACGCGATAGGCTGCGCCGTGGGCGGCGTCGACCACGATGCGCAGGCCATCGAGGGTGAGCTCCCGGGGAAACGAGTTCTTGGCGAACACCACGTAGCGGCCGCGCGAGTCCTCGAGCTTGGTCGCGCGACCCACGCCGGGGCCGGTGGGCCGAGCGCCGAGCAGCGACTCGTCGGCCATGAGCCGCTCGATCTCCGCCTCCAGCTCGTCGTGCAGCTTGAACCCGTCTGCGCCGAAGATCTTGATACCGTTGTCTTGGTAGGGGTTGTGGCTGGCGCTGATGACGATGCCGGCGTCGGCGCGCATGCTGGTCGTCAGGTGCGCGATGGCCGGCGTGGGCACCGGCCCACACAGGATGACCCGCCCGCCCATGCTGCAGATACCGGAAGCCATGGCGGTCTCCAGCATATAGCCGGAGAGGCGCGTGTCTTTTCCGATGAGGATGCGCGGCACGTGGGTCTTGCCGCGACCCGCCACGAAGGTGATGGCGCGCCCCAGGCGCAGGGCCAGCTCGGGCGAGAGCGGCTCGGCGTTGGCGAGGCCGCGAATGCCGTCGGTGCCGAAGAGCAGGCGCGTCGGACGCGGCGGCGTTGCGGGCGTTGCGGGCGTTGCGGGCGTGGCGGCTGCAGCGGCGTTGGCCGTGCGCTTGGACGAAGTTTTCTTCACCGGTTTAGTCTCGAAAGTTCGTGAATTGAAGCTCGATACCGAAGTCTTCGGAGCGGAGTACGGCGATGGCCTTCTGCAGATCGTCGCGATTTTTGCCGGTCACCCGCACCTGCGCCTCTTGAATGCTGGCTTGCACCTTGAGCTTGGCGTCCTTGATGAGCTGGATCATCTTCTTGGCGGGCTCGGTCTCGACGCCCTCCTTCACCTTCACCAGGATCTTGGAGCCGCCCTTGCCGGTCTTCTGTGGGTCCTGCGGGTCCATGAAGCGCAGGCTCACTTTGCGGCGCACGAGCTTCTCTTGGAGCACGTCCCAGGCGGCCTTGGCGCGGTCCTCGCTCGAGGCCTCGATGAGCAGACCCTCTTTCGTCTTCTCGACGCCGGTCCCGGTGTCCTTGAAGTCGAAGCGCTGGGCGATCTCTTTGCTCGCCTGGTTGACGGCATTGTCGATCTCGCTCCATTGCACCTTCGAGGCGATGTCGAAGCTCGGCATGCGGGCATAGTAGATCGCCCAGCGCACTTCTGGACCCAGGAATTTCCCTACAGCGCGATGGGCGGATCGGTGGCCTGGTTCAGGAGGAGCGCGCGCGTCTCGCCCACCAGGTACAGAGAGCCCGCCACCAGCACGGTCTCCGGGCGCGGCGTTCGGGCCTCGAGAAGCGCCAGGGCTTCGGCCGCGTTCTCGGTGATCTCGCAGCGCACGCCGCGGCCTTCGAAGTAGCTCGCCACCTCGTCGCCGGGCGGCGCCGCCCGGCCCTTGGGCGGCGCGTACACCACGCCCACCCGCGCGATGGCGGCGAGCGCGTCGACGATGGCGCGCCAGGGCTTGTCGGCCAAGGCGCCGAACACCATCCAGTCGTGGGGCGCATGCTCGGCGCAGTAGGCGCGCAGCGCGACTGCGCCTTCGACGTTGTGCGCGCCGTCGAGCAGGTACGCGATGCCGTCGCGCTCCACGCGCTCCAGGCGGCCCGGCCAGCGGGCCCGGGCGATGCCGCGGCCGATGGCCGAAGAGGGGAGGCCGCACAGCGAGGCGAGCACCGCCGCCACCTCGGCGTTGCTGCGCTGGTGCGCGCCGGCCAGCGTGGGCACCAGCGACGCGGGCGCAAGCCCGGCGCTCTCCAGGCGCGCGGCGCTCTCCTTCGCAGAAACCCGCGGCGCGCCGCATCGCATCGCGACTTCCGCGATGGCCGCGTCGACCTCCGGACGCTCTACGATGCTGCGCGACACCACCAAGGGTACGCCCGGCTTGGCGATGGCAGCTTTTTCCCGGGCGATGGCCACCAAGGTATCGCCCAGAAGCTCGGTGTGGTCGAGGTCGATGCTGGTGACGCCGCAGGCGAGCGGCTTGGTGACGACGTTGGTGGCATCGAGTCGGCCCCCCAGGCCGACCTCGAGCACCGCCAGCTCCACGCCCGCGTCGCGGAACGCAAGAAACGCAGCCAGCGTCGCCACCTCGAAGAAGGTGAGCGAAGGGCCAAGGTCGAGCGCCGCGCGAAGGGCGCGCACCAGGCGACCGTCGTCGATGGGCTCGCCGTCGATGCGGATGCGCTCCGCGAAACGAGCCAGGTGCGGCGACGTGTAGAGGCCGGTGCGCTTCTTCGCGGCCCGGGCGATGGACTCGACCATGGCCGCGGTGGAGCCCTTGCCGTTGGTGCCTGCAATATGCACGCATGCGAAGCTACGCTCCGGGTGGCCGGCCCGCGCGCACACCTCGCGCATGCCGTCGAGGCCCAGAACGATACCCTTGGTGCCCCGCGCGTAGAGCTCTGCCAGCGTCTTGGCCAGCGCCGCGGAGTTGGCGGCGCGCCGCTCCTTCACCGATGGCTCCGGCGTTCGGTCACTCCGGGTCCGAAAGCTCGGGGAGCTTCCGGCTGGAGCGCGCCGCGGGGGGGGAGGGCGAGAAAATGCGCAGCATGCGGCCGATCTCGGCCTTCATGTCGAGGCGCGAGGTGATGCGGTCGATCATCCCGTGCTCCAGCAAGAACTCGCTGCGCTGGAAGCCCTCCGGGAGCTTCTGGCGAATGGTGGTCTCGATGACCCGCGGGCCCGCGAAGCCCACGAGCGCCTTTGGTTCGGCGAGGTTCACGTCGCCCAGAAAGGCGAAGCTCGCCGCCACGCCGCCGGTGGTGGGGTGCAGCAGCACACTGATGAAGGGCATGCGCGCGTCACGAAGACGCTCGCGCGCGGCCACGCCCTTGGCCATCTGCATGAGGCTCAAAATGCCCTCTTGCATGCGGGCGCCGCCGGAAGCTTGGAGGAGCACCACGGGCAGCTTGTGCTTGACCCCGCGCTCGAAGAGACGGGCCACCTTTTCGCCCACCACCGAGCCCATGGATCCGCCCATGAACGAGAAGTTGAAGGCGCCGTAGGCCACGTGGGTGCCGTCCATCTTGGCGCGACCGATCTCGATGGCGTCCTTGGCGTTGGCCGCGCGCTGCGCAGCGGCGACGCGGTCCGCATAGCCCTTTCCGTCGGAGAAGCGGAGCGGATCACCCGGTGCCAAATCAGCGTCCCACTCTTCGAGCTTGGCGCCGTCGAGGAGCAGCTCGCGCCAGCGGCGGGCCGCCAGCTTGTGGTGCTGGCCGCAGTGGGGGCACACCTCGAAGTTCGCCTCCATGGCCTCCGACGGCATGGTCTCGCCGCAGCCGTCGCAGCGGCGGAAGACGCCCTTTCCGAAGCTCTGCTTCTCGTGGGCGTCGAGCCCGCCGGTCTTCTTGCTCGGCCACGGCATGGTCAGGACACCTTGATCTCGGAGAGATCGCTGGCGACCTTGAGCGTCGGCTCGGTGCGCTCCTGAATGTCGCGGGCGGAGAGGCCGGGGGCCACCTCGCGCAGGAGCAGCCCGTCGCGCGTCACGTCCATGGTGGCGAGCTCGGTGACGATGCGATGCACGACGCCGCGGCCGGTGAGCGGGAGGTTGCACTCCTTGAGAATCTTGGGGCTGCCGTCCTTGGCCGTGTGCTCCATGATCACGACCACGCGCCGGGCGGAGGCCACCAGATCCATGGCTCCGCCCATGCCCTTGACCATCTTGCCGGGGATCATCCAGTTGGCGAGATCGCCCTTTTCGGAAACTTGCATGGCGCCGAGGATGGCGAGGTCGATGTGACCCCCGCGGATCATCGCGAAGCTCTCGGCGCTGGAGAAGAGCGCGGAGCCCTTCTGCATGGTCACCGTTTCTTTGCCGGCGTTGATGAGGTCGGCGTCGACCTGCGCCTCGGTGGGGTAGGGGCCGATGCCGAGGAGCCCGTTCTCGCTCTGCAGCACCACCTCGACCCCCGACGGGATGTAATTGGCGACCAGCGTCGGCATGCCGATGCCAAGGTTCACATAGTAGCCGTCCCGAAGCTCCTGGGCGGCGCGCTTGGCGACTTGTTCGCGGCTGAGGCCTTGGCTCATGACTACTTCCTCCCGCTCTGGCTGACGGTCCGGCGCTCGATGCGCTTTTCGTATTTGTCGCCCTTGAAAATGCGCGACACATAAATGCCCGGCGTGTGGATGTGCGCCGGATCGAGGGTGCCCACCTCGACCAGCTCCTCCACCTCGGCGATCGTCGTCTTGGCGGCGGTGGCCATCATCGGATTGAAGTTCATGGCGGTGTGCCGGTACACCAGGTTGCCGAAGCGATCGCCCTTCCAGGCCTTCACGATGGCGTAGTCGCCGGTGATGGCCGGCTCGAGCACGAAGCTGCGGCCGTCGAACTCGCGCACTTCCTTCTTCGCCGAGTACTTGGCCACGGCGCCGCCGCCTTCCACGTACTTGAGCGGTAGGCCGCCCTCGCTCACCGCGGTGCCGGCGCCGGTGGGCGTGTAGAATGCAGGGATTCCTGCGCCGCCCGCGCGAATGCGCTCGGCCAGCGTGCCCTGAGGACACAGCTCCACCTCCAGCTCGCCCGAGAGGTACTGCCGCTCGAACTCCTTGTTCTCGCCGACGTAGCTCGAGATCATCTTCACGATCTGCTTGTTCTTGAGGAGGATCCCCAGGCCGAAGTCGTCGACCCCGCAGTTGTTGGAGACGAACGTGAGGTTCTTCCGCCCCAGCTCCCGCAGCGCCGCGATGGCGTGCTCGGGAATTCCGCAGAGCCCAAATCCGCCCGCCAGGACGGTGGCGCCGTCGGGGATGTCGGCACACGCCTCGAGGGCGTTCTTCTTGACCTTGTCCATCGGGCGCGGACGCTAGTACTCCCCCGCGGCGAAAAGCAACGGCTGCCGTGCCGAAACCGGGCGAAATGGGTAGAAAGTTGGCCGCACACGACGGCCCATGGTCGGCTGGGACCGTGCGAGTCGTAACCCTGTCCCAACGCTCCGGAGGCGCGAGCCTCCTTTCCTTCCTCCGCGTCTCTCTCTCTCTTCCGCTCGGCGTCGCCTCGGCTGCGGCCGCGATGCTCGGCGCCGCGGGAACGGCCTCGGCTGCCCCGCCGAGGCCCGCGGCAGCGCCCCACGCAGCCCACGCAGCCCACGCAGCGCCGGCGGCCCACGCCCACGTTCGCGCGCGGCCGGTGCGGGCCAGTGCCAAGGCCGGCGATGCCAAGAAGCCCGCGGAGCCAAAGGCGGCGGCGGCGGCGCACGTGCGGTCGCTGAGCGCCGGCTCGCCCACCGACGGAAAGCTGGTGAACGGCGTCCGCCTGGAGTCGTCGCCGGTGCTGCGCTTCGCGCCCGGATACGCCGCCGGCGACGTGCACTTCGGCCTCCCCGCGCTGGTGGCCATGATCGACCGGTCGGCGCACGACGTGGCCAAGAAATACCCGGGCAGCGTCCTCAACATGGGGCACCTGTCGCGGAAGAACGGCGGCGAGGTGGACCGCCACGCATCGCACGAGAGCGGCCGCGACGCCGACCTCGGCTTCTACATCAAGAACGGCGCCGGCAAGGCCATGCTGGAAGACTCGTTCGTGGCCTTCCAGGCCGACGGAAAGGCCGAGAAATGGCCGGGCGCGCTCTTCGACGACGCCCGCAACTGGGCGCTCGTTTCCTCGCTCCTGGTAGACCCCAAAGCGCGCATCACGCACATCTTTGTGGCGACGCCGCTGCGCGAGCGCCTGCTCGACTACGCCCGCAAGATGGGCGCCCACCCGGACATTCGCGAGCGCGCCTCCGAAGTGTTGGCCCAGCCCAAGGGCTCGCTGCCGCATGACGACCACTTCCACGTGCGCATTGCATGCCCCTTCGGCATGAGCGAGTGCGTGGAGCAGCCCACCGCGCCCAAGCACCGCACGATGCCCGTGGCGCGCGTTGACAGCAGCCACGGGGGCGGCGCCCGCGGACGCGCCAAAGTCGCCGAGCCCAAGGTCGCGGAGCCCAAGGCGCCGCACGCCAAGGCGCCCAAGACGCAGGCGGCACCGAAGGGCCACGGTACGGGTGCGGGTGCGGGTGCGGGTGCGGGTGCGGGTGCGGGTGCGGGTGCGGGTGCTTCCGCGCCGAAGGACGAGGACGAAGGCCTCGGCAAGCTCATTGGCCCCAAGGTCGAAGGCCTCGACTCGGTGATCATCCCCGCCAAGATCGAGCGCCCCGGCGCCGCGCCCACGGACGCGCCGCCGGCGAAGGAAGCGCCGATGGAACCGAGCGAGCCCATCGACGACGTCGACGGGCCCGTGAGCCCGCCCGCGACCGGGCCCGACGCCCACTGATACCCACGTCTCGCCCGGGCGCCGAAAACGGCGAAAAACGCAGTAGAAGCCCGAGCTAGCGCACTCGACGCTGGGCGCCAGACCCTGCGCCGGGCTATGATCGAGTGTCATGACCGCACCTGGCGATCAACGCGCAGTCCTGGTGGGACGAGCGGCCGAGCTTCGATTCCTGGAGGACTCCCTCTCGGCAGTCGAGAGCGGGGCAGGCTCCCGTACGGTCACCGTGCTGGGCGCGGCGGGCATCGGAAAAACCCGCCTGGTTCGCGACTTTCTCCAGAAGCCCAAGGGCGGGCAGGGGCGCGTCTTTCGTGGCACCGCACGTGAGGGTGATGCCGCATTCAGCGTCTTCGCGCGCATCCTGCGTGCGCGCTTCGGCCTGGTCGAAGGCATGGACGTCGACGCCCAGCGCGACCACGTCCGCGAAGAGGTGGCCAAGGTCCTCGACGACCGGAAGATCGGCGATGTCTGCCACTTTCTCGGGCAGATCCTGGGCCTCGATTTCTTCGACTCGCCGCTCATCCGCGCGCTCGCAGCGGAGCCGGCGCAGGCGAGCTTCATCCGCCGCGCGGTGCTGCAGCGGTTCTTCGAGGCCGACGCCCTGGGCGGGCAGGCCGCCGATCAAGGCCCGCTCACGCTCGTGTTCGACGATCTCCAGCATGCGCACCGAGAAGCGCTCGAGCTGCTGGCGCACCTCACGCAGTCGGTGAACGCTCCGATTCTCTTTCTGTGCCTCGGGCGCAGCCAGTTCGTCTCCCGCTTCGACGGTTGGCCGGTGTCGTCGCGCGAAAGCGCGCGCGAGATCATCACCCAGGCCCGGCACTCGAGCCTCGAGCTCGCGCCGCTGTCGGAGACCGACGCCGCCGCCGTGATGCAAGACCTGCTTTCGCCCTGCGGCGACGACCCCAACGTGGAGGAGCTGGTGGAGGGGGCGTGCAACCTCGCGGGCGGAAACCCGGCGCTGCTCGAGCAGATGGTGTCGGTCTTTCAGGAGATGAAGGTCATCGAGGCAGACCCGTTCGCCGAGAACGATCAGTGGACCATCCACATCGATCGCATCGACGACGTCCGTCTGCCCATGAGCGTCGAAGACGCCGTGCAGGCGCGCATCGCGGCGCTCAGCCCGGAGGAGCGGACGCTGCTCGAGCGGGCCGCCATGATGGGCGCAGTGTTCTGGGGCGGGGGCCTTCTGGTGCTCACCCGGGCCAACGCCGATACGCCGCGTTCGTGGCAGGTGAACAGCACGCCCGACGCCCAGAAGGTGCAACAGCTCCTGGCCGACCTGGTGGAGCGCGACTACGTGCTCAAGCTTCCGGACAGCACCTTTCCCGGCGACGACGAGTACGTCTTCAAGCACAACCTGGAGCGCGAGACGCTGGCGAAGAACGTGGCCGCCGGGCTCTCGCGGCGCTACCACGCAGTGCTCGCCGATTGGCTCTCCTTCAAGGGCCCGGTGCGCGGCAACGAGGAGTACCTCTCGATGCTCGCCCACCACTACGAGAAGGCCGGCGCCAAGGTGTCGGCGGGCCGCGCCTACCTCGACGCGGCCGACGCCGCGCGGAGCCACTACGCCAACGCCAAGGCCGCCGAGCTCTACGAGAAAGGGCTCGCTCTGGTGGCCTCGTCGGCTTCGGTGCAGCGGGTGGTCGACGCCGCCGGCGAGCTGCCGGTCGACCAGCTGCTCTCGACCTATCACCACTACGGCGACGTGCTGCAGCTGCTGGGCCACATGGAGCAGGCGGAGTCGTGCTTCCGGAAGATGCTGGCGCTCGCCTACCGGCTCGATCTGCGCGCCAAGGGCGGCGCCTCGCACGGCCGCATCGGACGCCTCTTTCGCGACATGGGGCGCCTCGACGAATCGACGGCCCACCTCGAGGCGGCCCTCGCACTCTTCGAGTCGGCGGGCGACGAGCGCGGCGTTGCCAGCAGCATCGACGACATCGGCAAGCTCCACTGGCTTCGCGGCGACTACGAGAAGGCGCTGGAGTACACGCAGCGATCGCTGGCCATGCGGCGCCGCCTCGGCGAGCGACGCTCCATCGCGCTGTCGCTCAACAACCTGGGCCTCGTGTATCAGGACTCGGGCCAGTTCACCCCGGCCCTCGACGCCTTCGAGCAGGCCCTGCGCATTCGCCGAGAAATCAACGATCTGGTGGGCGTTTCCATCACCTTGAACAACCTCGGCACGGTGGCCCAGGATCAGGGCGACGACACCCGGGCCTTGGCGCTTTTTCGCGAGGCGCTCGACGTCGCGTCGGAGACCGGCGACAAGAACCGCATCACCCTGGTGCTCACCAACCTGGGCGAGACCCACAATCGCCTGGGCGATCCCGACCGCGCGCTGGCCTTCCTGAAGGAGGCCCGCTCCAATGCCGAGGAGCTGGGCGACAAGCTTGGGCTCGCCGAGGCCATTCGCGGCATCGGGAAGGCCTATCTCGCCAAGCGCGACCTCACCAAGGCCCGAGAGGCCACCACCAAGGCGGTGTCGCTCTTCCGCGAGGTCGACAGCAAAGTGCAGCTCGGGGTGGCCCTGCGGTCGTTGGGCGAGGTGGTGTCGGAAGGCAGTGCAGGCGGCCCCGAGTCCCACGAGGCCCGCGAGCACCTGCTGCAGTCCGTGCGCATTTTCGAGCAGATAGGCAACCACGTGGAGCTCGGCCGAAGCTGCCGCGCCTACGTGAAGCTCCTGGAGACCTCGCTGGAATTCCAGCTCGATCCCGCGGCCCAGGCGGAAGCGCGCGCCTATCGCCAGCGGGCCGACGACGTGCAGCGAAAGCTCCGCGCCAGCAGCGCTGCCATCACCATGCGCTGAGCCGCCCGTCGGCGAATGTGTCCGGCCTCTGTCCGGCCTCTGTCCGGCCTGTGTCGCGCCGTCGCACCGTCGCGGCGCCCCGCGAAAGGTGGCTCGCCTGCGATCCACCTCAACCCGGACCGGCCCACGAAGAAATCCGGGCTGTGCACTTTCCCGCCCGTAACTGGGCGGTCGAACTTGAAGAGAACGTCATGTCGAGGCATGGTGCAGCACCATGCGAAGTTTCGTCGTGCTCCTCTGTGGTCTGTCCCTTGCCGGCGTGGTCGGCCTTGCTTGTGGAGGGAACGACGAGTCCACGTTCAAGCCCCCGGGCTCGAGCGGAAGCTCCGGCGCGGGCAGCTCCAGCGGCTTCGGCGGCGAGGGCGACGGCGGTCCCGGCTCCCTGGTGCCCATCGACGATCTCTTCTTCGATCCGCCGGCCGCCACCGTCACGGTCCTCAACGGGGTCACGCAGAAAGTCTCCTATGCCCTCAAGGCGAAGCGTCCCGACGGCGTGATCATCGACGCGCCGGGCATCAACGTGCAGTTCGACCGGCCCGACATCGCCACCCTGAAGGCGGGCCAACCGGTGGAGCTCACCACCAGGAACGAGTACGCGGGCACCGGCAATTTGCGTGCAGTCTACAACGGAAAGACCGCCAGCGCGACGCTCACGGTCATCCTCAAGGTCGAGGAGATCGGCGCCGGCGTATCGCCCGCCGCGGTGGCGGGTCTCAAAGCCACCGGCTTGCCGGCCGATCCCGCGTTGACGTCGATTCTCTACCCCTACGACAAGACCGTGTTTCCGCTGGGCCTGGCCTCGCCGCTCTACATGTGGGCAGCGCCCAAGGCGGGCGACGTGTACCGGCTGCATCTCGAGGAGTCGAACTACGCGTACGACGGCTTCTTCACGGTGGCGACGCCGGCGCAGCTGCGCGTGCCGCAGAACGTGTGGGACCGCATCACCGCGTCGAACAAGGCCGAGCCCCTCAAGGTCTCGCTCTCGCGCTGGGACACGGCGGCCTCCAAGGCCTACGTCTCTGCGAACCAAGAGTACACCATCTCGCCGGCCAGCCTGCGCGGCGCCATTTACTACTGGACCACCAGCGGCACCGGCCACCTCGCGCGCATTCGCCCGGGCACCGGCACTGCGCCGGAGATTCTGAACGGTGGAAAGTGCATGGGTTGCCACGGCGTTTCCGCCGACGGCTCGACCCTGGTGGCGGTAGAAGAGGATCGCCCGTCTACCGACGAGCCCACCAGCAGCACCCGCGCCTGGGTCTCCTACGATTTGCCGGGCGCCACCGTGCGCAAGGTGTCGACCGCCTTCGGCGGCAACGTCGCGGTGAACCCCAACGGCAAGTTCGTGGTCTACGGAAACCAGAAGCTCAAGCTGGCCGACACTGCGACCGGCGCACTGGTGGCGTCTTCGGGCCTCGCCAACGTGCAGACCAACGGCACCTATCCCGACTTCGCCAAGATGATGACCCCGGCCTTCTCGCCCGACGGGAAGAAGCTCGCGGCGGTGAGCGGCGAGGCCCCCGGCAGCTACTGGTATCACAACCTCCGGAACGGCCACCTGGTGGTCATGGACTTCAACGAGGCCACCAAGACCTTCTCCGGCGGCGTCGCGCTCGCTGCGGCCTCGGCGTTCCCGGCCAACCAGCGGGCGCTCTCGTATCCTTCGTTCACGCCCGACTCGGCGCACGTGGCCTTTCACGTGGGCGACTACCCGACCGGCTGCGACGACCAAGGCTGCGACGATGCGGCCAAGCAGATTGGCTCGGTGTGGCTTCAGAAGACCACCGGCGCTGCGCCCATCGCGCTCGCCAAGATGAACGACTCGTCGGCCTTCGTCGCCGATCGCAACCTCACCCTCGAACCCACCTTCAACCCGGTCGAGCGCGGCGGGTACACCTGGGTGGTGGTCACCAGCATGCGCGACTGGGGCAACAAGATCACCGGCGTGGCCAACAACGGCAAGAAGCGCTTGTGGGTGGCGGCCATCGACAAGAACGTCGGCACCGTCGACCCGAGTCACCCGGCCTTCTACCTCGAGGGCCAAGAGGACAACACCACCAACATGCGCGGGTTCTGGGCCCTCGCTTCGTGCTTGCCCACGCCCAAGACCACCGGTGGCGGCGGCGGCACCTGCTCTGCCGGCTTCGAGTGCTGCTCGGGCTTCTGCGACAAGGGCGTGTGCATCGACCCCGGCGTCATCGCCTGCCAGCCGGTGGGCGGCACCTGCGCCGTCGATGCCGATTGCTGCAACGGCGACGTCGTGAAGTGTGAGCGCGGCGTCTGCCGCGTCCCCCCCCCGAAGTAAACGGGGAAAAGGGGCCGATACCTTCGCCCGGGCGGCGCCGGACGTCCTCACGTACAGGAGTACGTTCCGGGCGGTCCTCCTTGCCGGGGCTCGGTCTCGGCCCCTTTCCCTCCGTTTACTTGGGAGCGTCGTTTCTTGTTGGGCCGCTCGCGTCTCCTTGCGGCGGACTCGGAGTTTGTTGGGGGCTCACGTTGCGGCGATGAGCACGAGCAGGGCGGCGGGGCGTAGTCGTCGAGGGCCGCCCGGGGCTCGGTCTCGGCCCCTTTCCCTCCGTTTACTTGGGAGCGTCGTGGCAGGGGGAGCCGGCAGAGGCTCTACGCGTTGCGAAAAGCCGACCGACGCAAACGGATCGTTGCTCTAGTTCGGGATTACCTCGAAGCAATAGAGCCGCGCGGCCGACGCGCAGGAGGACCGGCCGATGCCTTGCCAGCTGGCGTCGAGCTTGCGCGCGTCTCCATAGGTTCCCTCGGGCGTCGCGCCCGCGTCCACGCTGGTGCCGGCATCGACGCTCGTCGTCCACCCGGGACAGAGCGCCGCGCGGGCGCCCCCGGACGAGGACCCGGTCCACACGCGTGTCGACTCGGCATCGGGGACCGGGCATCCCGTCGGGAGCACGGCCAACGACGCGCTCGGGGCGCCCGCCATCGCACCTTGTGAATCGAAGACCGTGGCACCATTTGCGGTGCGCCATGGACCGGCGTCGATGAAGCGCATGTCGGCCCGCACATCGGTCGCCAGGTAGGCCAGGTACCGGCGGCCACCGAGCCGAGCGACGCCTACGTCAGTGCAGTAGGCGTCTGCCGCGCGCACCCCGGTGAGCTCTCCGGTGCCCGCATCCTGTGCTGCCCCGGTTGGCGTGTAGCGAATCTCGCCTGCGAACTGGGCGCTCGTCACGAAAGCCCATCGCCAGTCTCGCTGCGCCGTCTTGTCAATGGTCTGCGCACATCCAGCGTCCGCTGCGTCCAGCGCCGGGCCTGCATCGGTTGGCCTTCCTGCGTCGCCCGCGCCCGCTTCGGTAGCCGCTACACCCTCGAACGATTCGCACGCGATTGTGGAGAGCAACACGAGACCAACGACGAAGGGATACTCCACTCCGACAGGGTAGTGGGTATTGCCGCGCCTGAACAGGGTGCCATCCTTCGTCTCCGCTGCGCCGTGAAAGTCGGTTCTGCCGCTCACGTTGCCAAACTTGACAGCGATGAGCGCGATGCCAAAGAGCCCGCCGAGCGGGCGCAGTCAGCGGAGCGAAGATCGCCAAGACGCCCGCCCATGCGGGTGACATAGCTCTTCCGCGCCGCTCTACAAAGTCTCGCACGCGTCGTTCGCGCCGGTGCCCCTGGTGTGCGGGCGCGGCAACATCACCGATCTCGCTGTCGACGCTACGAGCATCTACTGGGTGGAGGCGCGGGCCGAGGGCTCGGCTGCGCCCACCACGGTGCTCTTCAAGGCCGCGCGGTAGCCTCGGCGGCGTCGAGGCGTTGCATCTCGCGGCGCGCGTGGGCGATGCGGCTCACGTTGCCGAAGTTGACGGCGATGAGCACCAGCAGCGACACCGCGAGCGCGATGCCGAAGAGCCCGGCGAGGGAGCCGGTGAGCAGGGCGAAGATCGCCAAGGCGCCCACCGCGGGCGCGCAGAGGAGCGCCGCTATCATGCACCACATCTTGCCGGCGGTGACGCCATAGGCGAAAAAGAAGTGCGGAATGCCCAGCAGCATGTGGGCGGCGATGAGCATCGACGCGATGTTTCCTTGCACCGCGAGCATGAGCCGGAACCCGAGAAAACACAGGAGAATGCCGGCCACGATGAGGGCCCCGCCGAGCACTTTGAGCGCCGGCGGTGGCAGCGTGTGAACGTAGTAGTCGGTGCTGTCGTACGGCGCCGAAGGCTGCTGCCCGTACACTATGCAGCGCCGCCGCCGCGCGGGAGGAGCGGCCGGGTGAGGTTCTTGGTGGTTCCGCCGAAGACCACCAGATCGTCCTCGATGCGGATGCCGCCGAAGGCAGCGAGGCCCTCCACCAGCTTCCAGTCCACGTCTTTGCCTTCGGGCTTCTCGCGGAGCGCGCCCAGCAGGCCGTCGATGAAGTAGATGCCCGGCTCGACCGTGAAGCACTGCCGCTCCTCGATCTGCCGCGTGTGGCGCAGAGCCGAGTTGGCGGTCTTGGGCTTCACCAAGGCGCAGCCGACGTCGTGGCACTGGAGCCCCAGCGAGTGGCCGAGGCCGTGCGGGAAGAACGCGCGGCTGATGCCGGTGGTGGCGATGGCCTCGGTGCTGCCCGAGGCCACGCCGGCGTCCTTGAGGATGGTGGCAATTTCCCGGTGCGCGTCTTCGTGCAGGGTCTCGTACATGAGGCCGGCCTTGGCCTGATCGCAGAGCCGGAGCTGCGCCTTCTCCAGCCCCTCGACCATGCCGCGGAACGTGCCGGCCAGGGCGCCGTGGCCCTTCACCCAGGTGCGAGTGATGTCGGAGCAGTAGCCGAGGTGTACGGCGCCGGCGTCGACCAGCAGCGATGCCGCATCGACCTTGGAGCGGCCGTAGCTCACGTGGTGCAGCGTTGCGCCATTGTGCCCCAGGGCAACGATGTTCTTGTAGGGCGTATCGGGATCGTCTTGGGCGGTGGCCTTGAGGTACAAAAGGTGGAGCTCGAGCTCCGAGAACACGCCGCCCTGGAAGGCTTCGAAGACCGCTTGATGCCCCAGGCTCGAGATGCGGTTGGCCTCGTCGATACACGCCACTTCGAAGTCGCTCTTGTGCACCCGGAGCTCGTCGAGATCGCGGGTGAGCGCCTCCGGGTTCACGCTGTCGATGCCCCATTCCGCGGCCATTTTGCCGGTCTCGCCGATGAACGCGGTCTTGCCCTGCAGATGATCCTGGACCGCCTTGTGCGACTTCGGGCGAATCACCTCGAGGGCGTCGCCCAGATGCCCGAGCGCCGGCTCCCGCGGCCGCTCCCAGAAGCTATCGACCACCGGCCACACCAGGAGCGGCTTGCGGCCCATGCGCACCACGATGGCGCAGTCGGCTTCTTCGAGGGCGACCCAGTGCTGAAAGTGCGGCGTGGGCCGGAGCGGAAAGAACTGATCGTCGAACTCCGAGCGCTTCTTCGGCGAACCCGAGTGGATGACCACGGTGTCGAAGCCACGTGCAGCCAGGGCCTGCTCGTAGCGCTGTTGGAGGGACTTTGCGTGGGCGGCGTAGAGCTCTCGGTTCACCGTTCGTTTTTTAGCACCACTCGCGGCTGAGGACCGGCGAATTCCCTTCTCCGCCTATGGCAGGCGCGTGGTACGTAACGGCGTCATGACGTTCGCGATGAAGAGCCCCGTGGACGGGGCTGCCCTGGGCCCGCTCGAAGCCACCGCTGCCGCCGATCTTCCGGGCCTGGTGGCCGCTGCGCGCAAGGCCCAGCGCGCGTGGGGCGAGGTGCCGGCGCACAAGCGGGCCGATCGCCTGCGGCCCTTGAAGCGACGCATCCTGGAGCGTGCCGACGACATCGCCTCGATCGTGCATCGCGAGGTGGGCAAACCCTTGGCCGAAGCGCTCCTGGCGGAGGTGCTGCCCTCGGCCGACGTGGTGGTCTACTGGTGCGACGCCATCGAGGAGCTCCTCGAGGTGACCGACGTCGAGCTCGACGCCATCGCGTACCCGTCGAAGGCGGCCACTGTGTCGCGCGAGGCGCGGGGCGTGGTGGCGCTCATCCAGCCCTGGAACTTTCCGGTCGCGCTGCCGCTGCGCACGCTGGTGCCGGCGCTCCTCGCCGGCAACGCGGTGATCTTCAAGCCCAGCGAGGTGACGCCCCGGAGCGGCGCGCTGCTGGGCGAGCTGTTCAAGGATCTCTTGCCGGAAGGCGTTCTCACGCTGGTGCAAGGCGGCGGCGACGTGGGCTCGGCCCTGGTGGCCGCCGACGTCGATCTGGTGGTCTTCACCGGCAGCGTAGCCACCGGCCGCAAGGTCGCGGTGGCCTGCGCCGAGAAGCTCATTCCTTGCGCCCTCGAGCTGGGCGGCAAAGACGCCGCCATCGTCCTCGCCGACGCCGAGATGGAGCGCGCGGTCAACGGCATCGTGTGGGGCGCCCTGGGCAACGCCGGGCAGAACTGCGCGGCCATCGAGCGGGTGTACGTGGTGGAGTCGGTGGCCAAGGACTTCACTGACAAGGTGGTGGCCGCGGTGAAGGCGCTCACGCCCGAGGAGATCGGCCCGCTCGCCACCACTGCCCAGTGCGACATCGTGAAGCGGCACGTCGACGCGGCGAAGGAAGCCGGAAGCGAGATCCTGTGCGGCGGCGAGGCCGGCGAGGGTTCGAAGTATCCGGCCACCGTCGTGCGCGTGAAAGACGCGTCGACCGCGCTCGTCACCGACGAGACCTTCGGTCCGGTCATCCCCATCATCACGGTGAAAGACGCAGACGACGCCATCGCCCAGGCCAACGACAGCCGCTATGGCCTCACCGCCAGCATCTGGAGCCGCGACACCAAGAAGGCCACCGCCCTGGCCCGCGGGCTGCGCGCCGGCGTCGTCACCATCAACAACCACGCGTTCACCGGCGCCATTCCCATGATGCCCTGGAGCGGGGTAGGGGAGACCGGCTACGGCGTCACCAACTCGCCGCACGCGCTCGATATGCTCACCCGACCGCGCGCGCTGCTGGTCGACAAGAACCGCGGCAAGCGCGAGCTCTGGTGGTACCCCTACACGCCGGTGCTCACCGCCCTGGCGCGGGCGATGGCGGTGCTCCGTGGCGGTGGCGGTATCGGCGCGCGCATCGGCGCGCTGTTCAAACTCCTCTCGCTCATCCCCAAGCGGCTCGGCGGGGGCTGAGTTGCCAAACGGCGTGGGCGCCCCTACGCCTACGCAAAGTTCCATGCGCCTTCTGCGTGCGCTCACGGCCCGACCTCGATGGGTCTTTCTCCTCGACGGCTGCGGCGCGCTCCTCACCGGAGGGCTGCTGATCTTCCTGCTCATGCCGCTCGAGCGCCACTTCGGCGTGCCTGCAGCGGTGCTGAAGCCGCTCGCCGGGGTGGCTGGCGCGTTCGCGTTCTATTCGCTCGGATGCTTCGCAGCCTTCTCGTGGGTCGGTCGCCGTTACCGCGCGCTCTTGACCGCCATCGCGGTGGCCAATACCGTGTATTGTGCAACCACATGGGCCGTCCTCATTGCGCATCGGGCCCGGGTAACTTCGCTCGGCGTGGCCTACTTTGCCGGCGAGACCCTGGTGGTCGCGCTGGTGGTCGCGCTCGAGATCATCACGGCCCGCGCGCCGCGCTCTCGGGCTCCGAGCTCGGTAGCCCAGCGGTGATCCCCGCGACGCCCCCCTTCTCGCGCGCAACGGACCAGTCATTTCAGCTAGTTGGCGCATCGTGTCGGGCGGCGCCGTTCTTGCTTACCCATACCCACATGGCTCGATCGCGCGCTCCCCTCATGTTTCTCACCTCCCTGGTTCTCGCCGCCGGCGCGGGCTGCGCGGCCGACGACGGCGCGGAGTCGGAGGACGACATCAACACCGGCAAGCTGACGCCCGCCGACGTGAGCATCCTGCTGCCGCTGCCCAAGAGCAACGCGAACGAGAGCCTTGCGGCCACCGCGAAGGGCAAGGGCGGCGACGAGCTGGTTCCGCAGACCGCCTACGTGCTCAACGGCAAGCCCCAACAGAAGGTGCTCCAGCCTCTTTTCTATCCGCAGCACGGCGCGCCGGGCATCGACACCGAGGCCAAGGAGCGACCCTTGCTGCGCCTCACTGCGGTGCGCGTCGACCCCTGCGGCCGCACCAAGCCGACGGATGCCGAGGCGCGCTGCGTGCCGGAGATTCGCCTGGTATTCCAGCCGGTGCTCGCCAACGCAGCCGGCGTGTTCGAGGCTGCCGACGGCGCCATTCACGCGTTCTACCGGGTCACCGAAGGCGAGCTCCGAACGTTCACCAAGGCCATGTTCGACGCGCGCAACGTGGGCGTGCGCTTTTCCTACGCGAGCCTCGGCGTGCACCCGACCCTCGCGAAGGAAGGTCTCACCGGCGCCTTCGCCAAAGAGCTCTTCGCGCAGGTGAAGAAGGTGTGCGGCGGCGGGAACCTGGAGCGCGTGACGTTCCTCCAGCGCACGGCCGATCGCGAGCCGGTCTGGGTCTTCGGCATCACCTCCGTCACCAACCAGGTGGCCAAGGTCGAGAAGATCGCCTCCACCAGCTCCACCCGGCAGGCCATCGAAGGCCCCGGCATGTCGCTCCCGATGCACCTTCGCGGCCTCGACGAAGGCGAGGCGCCCACCGAGACCGGCTCACCGGACAAGATCGGCGCCATTCTCGATCGCCGCACCACCACCGAGGCCGAGCAGGTGAAGTCGCTCAACGCCTCGCTCCGCATCGACAACCCCCTCATCCACTCGCCGGAGACCATGGCCTGCGTCGAGTGCCACGTGGCCGCCGGCGCTCGCAAGGCGCTGCTCTCGGAAAAGCCCCTGCTCAAGGACCGCATTGACCCGGCGAACGTGTTCAAGGCGCCCATGACCGCCAAGCACGTGGCCTCCAAAGACATCGAGAACCTTCACGCGTTCTCCTGGAAGGGCACCGACGCCGGCGTCTCCGACCGGGTCGCCAACGACTCGGCGCAGATCGCTGCCCGCATGAACAAGCTGCTGTTCTAAGCGGCCGTCAGCCGATGGTCTGGCCGAGGGAATCGGCCAGCGCGAGCCCTTCGCGGAGCGTGAGGTCCAGATCGAGCGGGGTGAGCGTGGCGAAGCTGCGATCGAAGGCGTCGGTGTCGCTGCCCGGGTCGTCCTTGTGGGAGACGCCGGGGCCGCCCAGCCACAGGTACTCGCGGCCCCGGGGATCGGTGCGGAAGTAGACGATTTCCTCGTAGAGGCGCGCGCCGAGCCGCGCAGCCTGCACCTTGCCGTTCCACACCTTGGGCACGTTCAGCGAGAGGAGCGCCGCCACGCCGCGGCGGGCCTCCAGGAGCGACATCGCCAGCTGCGTGGTGAGCTTCGCGATGGCGTCGAGATCGCCACCCACCTCGGCGCTGGAGGCGAGCGCCGGAATCCCGCGCAGGGCGCCTTCGCGGGCGGCTGCCACGGTACCGGAGTAGAACGCGTCTTGCCCCAGGTTGAGCCCGCGGTTGATGCCGGAGACGATGAGATCGGGCTTGCGGGGAAGCACCTTGCCGTCGCTGTGAAGTGCAACATACACGCAATCCGCGGGCGTGCCGTCGAGGGCGAACACGCCGGGCTCCACGCTGCGCAGGCGAAGCGGCCGGTGGAGGCTCAGCGAGTGGCTCGATGCGCTCTGTTCCGTCTCCGGCGCCACCAGCACCACGTCGGCCACGGTGAGCAGCGCCTCCCGGACCGCGCGAATGCCTCGGCTCGTGTACCCGTCGTCGTTCGAGAGCAAAACCAAAGGGCGCATGGGGCCGGGACGCTACCATGCCGGCTCGTTCGTGCCGGTGGACAAACGGCCTGGGTTTCGCGACCATGGGCGCGCGCAGCGGGCTCGCCGCGGTACTCCACGGCCTATCAGCGCCGCACGTCCGATCAGGTGAACAGAGGTCGGATCTTTGTGAATAAGAACTGAATGATATCGAACTCTTACAAGAAATCGACGCAGCCTTTTGGACAGGTGTTCAGTGCTGAACGTAAGGTTCATCTCATGAACGCAACCTCCTCCCTCTCGGCCTGCGATCTCGACATCCTCTCGGCGCTCCTCCGCCTCGCCCGCAAGAGCGAAGCGGCCGACGAAGCAGCGCTGCTCGTTCGCGTCGACGCGTCACCCGCCGACCTCCGCAACGCCCTCCGTCGCCTCGAGACGCAGGGGCTCCTCCAGCGCACCGCCACCGTCGTGCGCCTCCTCCTGCCGGGCTTCGCGCTCGCGGTCGCCTTCGCCGGCTCTCGGCGAAGCGCGCGCCGGAAAGCTACCGTTCGACGTGCCGCCTGAATCTCCCGAAACATTTTACGCCGCTCGCCTCGCGCACTTTCGCCAGGAGCAAGAGGCGCTGGCCGGTCGCGCCGCCCTCATCTCCCGAGCTCGGGTCGCGCTGTTCGTCATCCCCTTCGGCCTCATCGTGGCCATGGTCTGGGGGCCCGTGCCGAGCATCGGCTGGTACGGCGTGGGCGCATGCGTGCTCGCCTTCGTGGCGCTCGTGTTCGCCCACGTCTCGGTCTTCGAGAAGCGAAGCCGCGCCGACGCCGCGGTGGCCTTCTACGAGAAGGGGCAAAAGCGCCTTGCCGGCGAGTGGCGCAGCTTTCCCTCTCGCGGCGACGAAGCGGCGGCCGCCGAGCACCCCTACGCCGACGATCTCGACATCGTGGGCCCGGGCTCGCTCTTGCAGCTGATGGATGTAACCTCCACGCGTTTCGGCGAGCACGCGCTCGAGAAGGTGCTCCTCGAACCTGCGCCTTCGCCCGACGCCCTGGGGCGCGCGCGGCAGGCGGCGGTGCGCGAGCTGGCTTCGCTCACCACCTTCCGTGAACGGCTGGCGGTCCTGGGCGCCGTCTCCGAGGGCGACAAAAACGATCCCGAGCCCTTCGTGGCCTGGGTCGAAGCGCCCTCCGAGCTGCCCTCGCAGGGGGCCTTGCGCGTGGCCTCGTTCGCATTGCCGCTGGCGTCGCTCGCGCTCTTCATCGCGTCGCGCTTCGGGCTCGTGCCCAGCGCCACCTGGCTGGGCACGGTCCTCTTCTCGTACCTGCTCTCGATGTGGCTCGGCGTTCGCCTGGAGACCACCTTCAAGGCCACCGATCGCGACCGCGGGCTCCTGAGCTACGCCGAGCTCTTCGCCCTGGTGGAGGCCACCGAGTTTCAGGCGCCCAGCTCCAAGGCCGCCAAGGAGAGCCTGCGCACCGAGGGGCGCTCCGCCAGCGCCCAAATGGCCAAGCTCTCGCGCATCGTGAGCTTCGCCAGCGCCCGCAACAACGAGGTCTTCCGCTTCTTCATCGGGCCCATGGTCTTGTGGGACGTGCACTGCGCGCTGGCCCTCGAGGCCTTTCGCAGCTCCATGCGCGGACGCCTGCGGCCGTGGTTCGTCGCGCTCGGCAACCTCGACGCGCAGGCCAGCGTGGGCACCTTCGCCTACGAGCACCCGGAGTTCGGCTGGCCGGTCTTCGACGAAGGCCGCGCCTCGCTCAAGTTCAAGGGCCTCGGGCACCCGCTCCTCGCGCGGCAACGGCGGATCACCAACGATCTCGACGTCGACGGGGCGCTCATCGTCACCGGCTCCAACATGTCGGGAAAGTCCACGCTCCTGCGATCGCTCGGCATCAACGTGGTGCTGGCCTACGCCGGCGCTCCGGTGTGCGCCGACGAGATGTCGCTGGGCAACCTCCGGGTGGTCACCAGCATGCGCGTGCGCGACTCGGTGGGCGACGGCGTGTCGCGCTTCTACGCCGAGCTGCGCAAGCTTCGCGTGGTGCTCGACGCGGCCCGCGACGACGGCGGAGCCAAGGCGCTCTTCTTGCTCGACGAGATCCTCCACGGCACCAACGCCCGCGAGCGGCTCATCGGCGCCCGCGCGTTCGTCCGCGAGCTTTTGCGGGCCGGCGCCATCGGCGCGGTGTCGACCCACGATCTCGAGCTCGGTTTGGTCGAAGCCGAAGCCGGCACCCAGGGGCGCGTTCGCAACGTGCACTTCGAGGAGCAGGTGGAAAACGACATCATGACCTTCGACTACAAGCTTCGCGAAGGCGTAGTGCAGAGCTCCAACGCCCTCCGGCTCATGAAGCTGGTGGGCATCGACGTCGTGTAGCGAAGGCGCGTCTGAGGGCAGGCGCCCTCTGTCGATCGTTTCGATCGCGTGCGGCCCGCTTTCGATCCATGCTGCATCGCATGGCAGCTCCTGATTCAGCCCCGCCCGTGGTCGTTGCCGAGCAAAAAGCTGAGCGCCTCTCGGCCAGCGATCTCGTGCTCGACGAGCCCCATGCGGAGGACACCGAGACGCCGCTGCGTGCGGATGCGACCGAAGAGATTTCGGCCGACGCCATTCTCGAGGTCGCGAGCGCAGTGGGCGACGGTGCCGTGACCCGCTCGCTCCCTCCGCCCGCACCGAACGCCAAGGCCACGCCGGCCGCCGCGCGGGGCAAGCGCCCGGTGCCTGTTGGCCTGATGGTGCGCCTGGGGGCGGTGTTCGCCGCGGCGGCGCTCCTCGGCTTGGTGTCGTTCGGGCCGCTCACCCTCCGCATGCAGGCGCGGCCTACCCTGGACGCCTCGACGCGCGCCGACGTGGCGGCCCCGCGGAGCCTTCGCGAGGCGCCGCCCGAGAGCGCCGCGGCGCCCGCGCCGCAGCCGGTGGCGACGGTGGCCAGCAACGTACAGGTGGTGCCGCCGCGCGCGCCCAAGGCCGCGGCAAAGGTGGCATCGCGTGCGCACCTCGCTGTTGCCCCGCGCGCGCCGAAGCCCGCACCCAAAGCCGCCCCGCCCAAGGTGGTGGTGAGCACCCAGGTCGCTGTTGCGGCTCCGCGTGCGCCTCGGAGCAACGCGCCCTCGGCGCTGCTGCGCAGTACCCGCGATCGTCACGTCTACTTTTGAGCGTTGGGGCCATCGCCGCTTCCATCGCTCGCGAAACCTCGAGATAGCAGCAGTGCCCGCTCACGAATCCGTTGACCGGATCGGCGTCGATCTCCGAGGCGCGAAATCGACGGGATCTCTTAGCCGCCAATTTGCCGGATGGACACGCCCTTGGCGGAGTCTTCGGTGCAGCCCTTGAAGGTCTCGCCGTCGGGCTTCATGGCCCAGGCTTGGTCCACTTGCAGGGCCACCTCTTCGGGCGTTGCGGCGGTGCCGGGCACGCCGTCGCTGGTGGCGAGGCAGGGGCGAAGCATGCCGGTAGCGGTGACGCGGAGGCGGTCGCAGCCCTTGCAATAGGTGTCGGTGGTGCCGGTGATGAAGCCCACGCGGAGCGCGGGATCGTGCCGCGCGGGCACGTATTTGGCGGGGCCGCGATTGGGTTCGCGAGCAGCCTCGCCGTTCACGAGCAGGTGCGCGAGCTGCGCGCGCATCTCTTCGTGGGGGACCACACTGGCTTGCATCTTGGCGCCCTCGCCGATGGCCATGATCTCGAGGAAGCGCGGCGTCATGCGGCGTTCCCAGGCGAAGCGCACCAAGGCCTCGAGCTCGCGATCGTTCTCGCCGCGCACCACCACCGTGTTGAGCTTGATCTCGTCGAAGCCCGCGGCCACCGCGGCGTCGATGCCGCGCAAGACGCCGTCGAGCTCGCCGCCCCGCGTGAGCCGGAAAAAGCGCGCCGCGTCGAGGGTATCGATGGAAATGTTGAGACGCCGCAGACCCGCCGCGCGCAGCGGTACGGCCAGCGCCTCGAGGCGCGTGGCGTTGGTGGTGAGCGCCAGATCGTCGAGCCCCAGGGTTGCGAGGTGGGCGACGAACGCCAGAACGTCGGCGTGCAAGAGCGGCTCGCCGCCAGTGATGCGCACCCGGCGAATGCCCGCGTGCACGAGCCCCTCGGTGAGGGTCTTCCAGGCCGGGAGGTCGAGCTTCCGCTCGAAATAGCCGTCGTTCCGGTGCGGTCGGCAGTAGACGCAGGCGAGATCGCAGCGATCGGTGAGCGAGAGACGCACCGTTCGGGGCGGCGCGCTCGACGCGGCACGCGACGCCGGACGGGCCACTGCAGAGAGAATGGGAAGCGACCGCACGCGCCTATTGTAGCGGAGGAAGTCGATTTCGTATGGTGTTTCCCATGGGAATCACGGTCCTTTACTTCGCCGCGGCGCGAGACCACGCCGGCGTTTCCGAAGAGCGGTTCGAGATCGCCGCCGGCGCCACGGTGGCCACGCTTCGCGCACAGATCGAGCAAAGGCACGCCGCCCTCGCGGGGAAGCTGGGGCAGGTGCGCTTCGCCCGCAACGAGCGCTTCGTTCCGGAGACCGAGGTGCTCGCAGAAGGCGACACCGTGGCGGTCATTCCGCCGGTCGCTGGCGGCTAGCCCGGATGCCCCAAGGTCGCGTGCATCCGCAACGTTCGGGCGTGGGGCGGCGCTCGCCGTTCCCGCGAGCCGCGCGCGCAGCGAACTCGCCGAAGGGATCGCTGCGCTGCGCTGCGCTGCGCTGCGCTGCGCTGCGCTCCGCTGCGCTGCGCTCCGCTGCGCTCCGCTGCGCTGCGCTGCACTGCGCTCCGCTCCGCTCTGCTAGCTTCTGCGGTCACCCCGAGCGGAGCGAGGGGGCCCCTCGGGTTTGCACCAAAGTTTACCCGCGTGCCGCTCACTTCATTTCGCGTTCGTGATCGCCGCGCGGCGCATGCGCGTGGTGCGCGTGGCCATGTTCGGGATCGCACCGGGCGTCGACCCAGCCAACCCACGCAGCGCCGTCGGGGCCCACCTCGCGCTTCCAGATGGGAACCGTGGCCTTGATGCGATCGATGAGCGCACGGCAGGCGGCGAAGGCCTCGCCCCGATGCGGCGCCGATGCGGCGCACACGATGGCGGCCTCGCCCACCCGGAGCAGGCCGATGCGATGCACCGCGGCCACCCGCACGCCGGGCATCTCCGCCTCGATCGCGTCTGCGATCTCGGCCATCTCGCGCTTCGCCATCGACGCGTAGGCGCTGTACTCGAGCGTCTCCACCGCGCGTCCCTCGCTCTCGCGCCGGACCACGCCCACGAAGACGTCGATGCCGCCGGCCTCCGGGCGCGCGATCTCGGCGATCAGCTCGGCCACGTCGAGCGGCGCTTCGCGCACATCGACCTTCATGGCTTGCCTCCGCGAAGGAAGGTGCCACTCTTGCCGCCGCGCTTTTCTTCGAGCCGCACCTCGAATTCGATGCCGCGGTCGATGGCCTTGAGCATGTCGTAGAGGGTCAAGGCCGCGACGCTGGCGGCGGTCATGGCTTCCATCTCCACGCCGGTGCGATCGAACGCCTCGCACGTGGCGCGCACCTCGATGCGTCCGCTTCGCACCTCGATGTCGACGCGGGTCTTGGTGAGCGCCAGCGGGTGGCACAAGGGAATGAGCGTGGAGGTGGCTTTCGCCGCCGAGATCCCGGCGATGCGCGCGGTGGCCAGGACATCGCCCTTGGGGGTGTCGCCCGAAAGGAGCCGCGCGGTGGTCGCCTTTGCCGTGCGCACGAGAGCCCGCGCGACGGCCACGCGGTGGGTGCGGTCCTTGGCGCCCACGTCGACCATTCGCGCTTCGCCCCGTGCGTCGACGTGGGTGAGCGCGGCCTTTTTGCGGACCTTCACGAGAGGAGCTCCGAGAGCAGGTACACTCTCACCTCCGCGCCGGCGGGCAGATCGCCGGCCTCGAGCGGCACTTCCACCAGCGCGTGCGCTTGCGCCAAACCGAAGAGCGCGCCGCTCGCCTGATGCGCCACCGGTGTGGCCACCAGGCGTGGCCCGGTGCGGTCGAGGGTGGCGCGCACCAGCTCGAGGCGCCCCGGCACGTGGCGAAGCGGCGCGCCGAGCTCCGCCGGCAGAGCCAGTGGCCACGGCGCGGGATGTCCCTGCCATGCGCGCAGCAGCGGCGCCCCGAACATGGCAAACGTCACCAGCGCCGACACCGGATTGCCGGGGAGCCCGAGCACCACCACCGGGCGCGGCGATCCCGCGCCCCGGACGCCCACCGTGAGCGGTTTGCCCGGTTTGATGGCCACTTTGTATACGTCGATCTCCACGCCCAGATGCTCCAGCGTGGGCCGCACCAGATCGTGATCGCCCACGCTCACGCCGCCGATGGTGATCACCACGTCGCTCGTCTCGAGGGCCTGCGCGAGATGCGCTTCGAGCCCGCCGCGTTCGTCGCGGGCCGGCGCCGCCACCTCCACGTGGGCGCCGCAGCGCGCGGCCATGGCCCGGAGCGCCACCGCGTTGCTATCGGGGATGGACCCCGCCGGACCCGGCGCGCCGGGCGGCCTCAGCTCGTCGCCGGTGGGCACGATGGTCACCCGCGGCAGCTGCGCCACTGCCGCCGTCGCGTGGTCCAGCATCGCCAGAAGACTCAGCTCCACAGGACCCAGCCGCGTGCCGGCCCCGAGCGCCACAGAACCGGCTTCGAGATCTTCGCCCTGACGCCGCACGTGCTGCGCGGCGCGCGGACGCTGGGCAAGCTCGGCGGCGTCGCCGACGCGGGCGACATGCTCCTGCATGATCACCAGATCGGCCCCCGCCGGCATCGGCGCGCCGGTGAAGATGCGCATGAGCGTGCCCGCGGTGAGCGGCTCCGGCGTCTTCCCGGCCCGGCTCTCGCCCTTCACCGGAAGTGTCCACGGCCCGTCCCCCACGAAGCTCGCGAGGGTGGCGGCGTAGCCATCCATCGCGCTGTAGTCGAAGAGCGGCCAGGGCTGCGTCGCACGCACCGCCTCGAACAGCACCCGTCCACCCGCGTCGGCGAGCGCCACGCGCTCCATCCGCGGCGCGGGTACCAGCGAAAGCAAACGAGTCTGCGCCTCGGCAAGGGAAAGCATGGGCCGGACGTTAGCAAAGTCCGCGGCCCCTGCGCGGTCCGACGCGGTCGTCGGGGTTGTGCCATGTGGCACACCGAAGCGCCCGGCAAAATGCTCGAGATTGCGCGGATTTTGTGCCGGCATGTGTCGTGCTTCAACGGCCTTCGCGTCGTACGTCGGCGGCTGGCTTCGGGAGCTTCCCCCTCCTCACCCGGAGCCAGTCGCCGCCGTCTTTCGGGCTCTCGTTCTCCTGCGAGAGGTGCGCGGCCGATCGCGTGTATGTTGCAGTCGCACCGCGGTAGCGGGACCGAAGCGGCGGTCCAAACGTGTCCGCCCAAAGGCCGGGGAATTGTTCGAGGTCTAGAGCTCGAACACGGTGAACGCCAGAAGGTCGGCGATGTCGGCTTTGCCGCAGGCGAGCGCGGCCAGGCGATCGAAGCCCACCGCATTGCCGGCGCACTTGGGAATGCCGCGGGCGAGCGCGGCGAGAAAGCGCTCGTCGATGGGGTACGCCGGCAAGCCACGCGCGGTGCGCTCCGCCTGGTCGGCCAGGAAGCGCGCGCGCTGCTCCGGCTCCGCGGTGAGCTCGCCAAAGCCGTTGCACAGCTCCACGCCGGCCACGTAGATCTCGAAGCGCTCGGCGTACCGTGAATCGTCGTCGCAGCGTCGGGCCAGCGAGGCAAACTGCGTGGGGTAGCGGGTGAGCACCACCGCGTGATCGAGCTCGGCCAGCTTCGGCTCCACGGTGAACGCCAAGAGCTCGAAGAAGCGCGTCTCGTCGCTGCTGGCCAGCCGAAGCATCGTAGCCTCGTCGACGCCGGCGTAGCGGGCAAAGGCCTCGGCCACCGAGATGCGCGAAAAGGGCGGCCGGGTGTCGATGGCGGCGCGCCCTTCGAGGCGCACCGCGCCCTCGGTGAGGCGAGCGACGAGCTGCTCGGTGTCGGCGAGAATGTCGTCCATGGTGGCGAACGCCCGGTAAAACTCCAGCATGGTGAACTCGGAGTTGTGCCGCTGGCCGTTCTCTTCGCGGCGAAAGGCCCGTGCAACCTGCACGATTCGCCGGTGCCCGTCGCCGAGCAGGCGCTTCATCTGGTACTCCGGCGAGGTGCTCAGGTAGCGCAGCGCCGGCGGGCCGTTGGTCTCGAAGGCGTCGAGGTGCACGTCGAGGCCGGGCGAGGGGACCAGCACCGGCGTCTCCACCTCGAGATATCCGCGGCCCGCGAAGAACGCGCGGGCGCTGGCCAAAAGCTCGGCCCGTCGCGCGAGCTCTTTCACGTTCCGACGGGCCCTTTGGCGGGCGGCGAGAGGCCCAGCAGGAACACGTCGGCCACTTGAACGGCGGCCCGCGACAGGCCGCCTCCATCGGCGCGACCGAGAGCCCAGGTGAGAGCGACGCCGTCGAGGGCGCCGAAGAGCGCGCGGGCCACGATGCCTGGCGACACGTCGGTGCGGAACGAGCCGTCGTGTTGCCCGAGGGCCACGATGCGGCCGATGGCGTCGAGGTACTCGCGAAAGCGCGGCGCGGCGTACTCCTTCATGAGCTTCGACGACTGGCGAAGGATGACCGTGATGACCTCGGCCAGGTCGCGCTCGCCCTCCAGGAGCCCGAGCTGCATTTCGATGACCGCGCGGAGCTTTTCTGGGGCGGTGGGGTGCGCCGGAAGTCGCTCGTTCATGAAGCTGAGGAGCTTTTCGACCCGGTCCTCGAAGAGCGACACCAGGATCTCTTCTTTCGATCGAAAGTAGAGATAGATGGTGCCATCGGCGACGCCGGCGGCCTTGGCCACTTCGCTCACCCGCGTCGCGTAGAAGCCGTTTTTGGCGAACACGCGCACCGCAGCAGCGAGGATGCGTTCCCGCTTGTCTCCGGAGCGACGCGACGAAGAACCCTTGGCGCGCGGTCTCGACTTCGGGGGCTTTCGCGAACTGAGTGAGGATTCACTCATTACGAAAACCGACGGTAGCAAACGCTCGGCCCCCTGCGCAACCCGTGCGCAGGCGCGCGCTTCAATGGTGCATGGAGGCCATCAGGAACGTGGCCCGGGCGAAGGAGGCGATCTCCCGGCCCATCCACGGACCCAGCACCGCCAAGGCCACCGCCACCGCCAGCATGCGCGGCAGGTGCGCCAGGGTCGAGTCTTGCAGCTGCGAGGCGGCCTGGAACGCAGCCACGAAGAGACCCACCACGGCCGCTACCGCGATGATCGGGAGCGCCACGGCCATCGAGAGGAAGAGAGCTGCTCGCGCCTGGTCGACGAGGAGCTCGGACACGGTCAGAGCCCCGCGTCGGCGTCGGATGCGTCGGCTGCGTTGGATGCGTCGCTGGCATCGCTCGCATCGGCGCCGGTGTCGGCCTTGGCGTCGGGGTTGCCCGCGTCGCTGCCGCCATCGGTGGCTGTCGCGTCGGTGCCGCTGTCGCTCACGATCTGCGGGATATCCTGGCACTGCGAGGGCGCGCCCAGCGTGGTGGGCGGGCAGCAGTACCCCTCCGGACGACCCTGGGTGGGCGCCTTGCAAACGAGGCCGCTCTCGCAATCGTCGTCGTTGAAGTTCCGGCTACACGCCTGCCCCACGCTCTGCTTGGAGCAGGCGACGAGGCCGAGGAGCAGGAAGCACGCGGCGACGAAGAAAGTCCGGATCATCCCGACCTTCTTACGAAGAAACGGCCGTTCCCTCAATAGAAACCGGCGCAGCCACCCGCGCTTCGCCGTAGGGCGGGCAACAAAAGCCTCAGCCGTCGCCCTTGAGCTTTCGGTCTTTCGCGTCGACCGCGGCGGAGAAGAGGCCAATGTACTGCGCCGCGCTGGCCACGGAGAAGATCATCGACAGGTACACCAGCGCCCGGCCTACCCGCTGCAGGTCGACCTCGCCCAGGTCGATGCCGGCATACGAGAGCGGGTATTTGTAGCCCAGTAACAGCGCGATGATGCCGATCATCTGGAGGGCGGTCTTGGTCTTGCCTTCTTGGCCGGCGGAGATGACGACGCCCTCGCTGGCGGCCACGCTGCGCAGGCCGGTGATGCTGATCTCGCGGCCGATGAGGATGATGACCGCCCAGGTGGGCATGCGCCCCATGGGCACCATCCAGATGAGCGAGGCCATGACGATGAGCTTGTCGGCCAGCGGATCCAGGAGCTTGCCGAGCACGCTCACCACGTTGAGCTTGCGCGCGAGGTAGCCGTCGAGGAGATCGGTGAAGGCGGCGATGGTGAAGGTGAGCCCCGCGAAGTAGCAGCCACGCAAGGTGTTCTGGTCGAGAAACCAGAGGCACACCGGGATCATCACGATGCGCGCAAAGGTGAGCAGGTTGGGGATGTTCAGGGCATCCTGGGCCAGCGTGCGCCGGCGCTCCCGCTTGTCGACCTCACCTTGCACGCCCCAGCTTTGCCACGGGACCGACGCCGCTACCAAGGACAATCGCGGAAATTTGCGCCTGCGCGAGTCCTTGGAGCCGCCTCAGCGGCCCACGAGATACAGCGTTCCGGCGCCGCCGCCGGTGCACTGCACGCGCAAGAGGCCGCGCTGCGAGAGCGGCGCTTCGGTGTACGGTACATCGGATACCAAAAGCTCCGCCGAGAAGCCCGCCAGCTGATCACGACGCACCATCAGCAGCTCGCCCTCGCGCAGCCCCACCGAGGTCAGCGGCTCCGGCGTATCGATCAGGAGCGTGGCGCGCGCCGGCAGCGTGCGATAGGCGATGGGCTCGCGGCCTTCCACCGTGAGCGGAGCTTCGGCGCCCTCGGGGCCGAAGACCACCAGGTCCTCGCGCATGGAGGTTCCGCGCGGCACCTCTACCTGCCGCAGGTGGGGCGAGACACGCGTAACCCAGAGCGCGCCGGTTCCGTGCACGATGCAGCGATCGTGGCGCAGCCGGGCGAACTCCAGAGTGCCGCTCCATGCTGCAATGGCGTAGAGGGCGCCGCGCAAGGGCGCGTCGGGCTCCACCACCATGCGCAACACCGCGCTCGCGGCGCTGGGGCTGCCAGCCGACTGCGGCTCGGCGACGATCGGCGGCGGAGTGGCGGCGAAGGTCACCCGCGGCTCGTGGCGCACCACTTCGCCCAGTACTTTCAGCAGATCCTCGCGGGGCGCTGCGCGGAGCGTCTCGCGGCCGGGCTCCCGCGTGCGCCAGCCGCCCTCGGCCGCATCGCTGCGCTCCTCTGCCAGCTCGAAGTCCACCCGCTCCATGCTGAGCTCGACGAAGGCGTGCTCCGCCACCTTGCGCACTTCCGTGTCGCCCGGCTCCGAGGGCGCCGGCGCGGGGGGCCTGGTTCGCTGCTCGCAGCGCGAGGCAAGCTGCGGATGGCCGCTCTCGTTGTAGGCGGTGCGCGCCCGCTGGTACTCGCCGAGACGCTCGAGCGCGAGGCCAAAGTAGCCCCAGAGCTTGGTCGACGGCCGCGCCTCCACCAGGCGCTCGAGCACGTCGCGCGCCCGGGCGAACTGGCCGGTTTTGAGGTAGCAAACGCTCAGGTTCGTGCCGAGCGTGTGCTCTTCGGGAAAGTCGCGCAGGAGCGCCTCGTAGAGCTCGATGGCCCGAGGGTAAAGCCCGAGCCGGAAGTACAGCGAGGCCAGCAGATCCTGGCTTTTGGGGTCGGCCGGCGTGGTCGCGAGGGCCTGGTGCAGCTCCTCGCGGGCGAGCTCGGCGTGGCCGCTCTGCAAAAGCTCATTGGCCCGGTGCAGGTGATAGGCGACGTCTTCGCTGGCCTCGCCCTCGGTCAGCGGCCGCGGCGGGCGGCTCGGAGGACGGGTGAGAACGACGCCGCTGGGGGCGCCCGAGGAGCGCGGACCAGGCTCGGACAGGGGTTCGGGTTTCATGTCGAGGGGGGGGAGAGGCTCCCGACGCAAGCGTAGCGGACAACCCCACGGTTGCCCCAAATTCGTGCGCGCCACCGCCGCAACGTGACACTAAATGTCAAATTGAGCGGGGCCGGGTCTGCGGCGCGTTGGCCTTTCGCAGCTTGCGGAGCCCCAGCGCCACTGCGGCCACCGCCAAAAGTGTGGTCGCGGCCACCGCCGGCCGCGCGCCCAGCAGCGACTCTCCGCTCGACACCTCGACGTCGGCGATGGCCCCGTGGACGCCGGCGGTGGTGGCGAAGATCCACGCGGCGCGGGCGCCCCACGCCATCCAGGCGCCGCGCTCGGTGAGCCACAGCGTACCGAACGCCGCGCCGGCGGCGGTGGTGGCTGCGATCTCGCTGGGCGTCGACTGCACCGACATGCCGAAAGCCACCGCGCCCGAGGCCAGGGCGCACACGGCGATCTTGACCGGCTCGTTCTTCACCGAGGCCAAGAGCCGGAGTACCAGCCCGTGCTCCAAAAGCTCGCTGCGCATGGCCGAGAAGGCCGCCACCGCGACGCCCACCGCCGAAGGGGCCAGCGAGCCGTGCAGTGAAACCACCTTTGCCGCGCCGCTCACGGTGGCCACCGCCAGCACCGCCACTGCGGCGGCGAGACCGAGGATCGCGCCGCGGAGCACCCGGCCGGCGATGATGCGTGGCTCCGGGGGATCGCGGAGCGGATCGCTCCAGGCGACGCCCAGGCGTCCGCACGCCCACTCCGAGAACACCGCCTGCGCCGCGGTGTTGGCCAGCGCGTTCTCCTGAAGGAAGCGCCCGATGATGGCCCACACCACGCAGATACCGACGCCCCACAGGCCGATCCGCACCGTGTCGCGGAGGCCGCTCACAGCTCTCCCGCGAATGCATCGCCCTCGGCCAGGAGCCCTGGCAAGCCGCCGGTATGAATGAAGAGTACACGCGATTCGGCGTCCAGCTCGCCGCGCCGCGCGGCCAGGTGCACCGCGTGGAGCGCCTTGCCGGAGTACACCGGGTCGAGGAGCAGGCCGGTCTCGCGTGCGACCTTCACCAGGAAGGCGCGCTGCTCCTGGTTCATGGCGCCATAGCGGGGCCCGAGCGCAGCGTCGTCGAAGCAGACCTCGGCCTCTTCTACCAGCGCGGCGTCGTAGCCGCGCGCCTGGCGCACGATGCGCTCGACGACGCCCCGGAAGTATCCGGCGTCGTCGCACACGGAAACCGAACGAACCCGCGGGGCAAGCCGGGCGATGGGCGCCCCCAGAGCCAGGCCGGCGACGGTCCCCCCGGAGCCGCAGGCCACCGCGACTTCGTCGAACGCGAAGGGGCGCCCCTTGGCGCCGTCGACCAGGCCGAGGTCTACCTGCGCACGGACTTCGCGTGCACACTGCACGTAACCCAGCGCCCCCAGGCCGTTCGAGCCGCCTTCGGGAATGACGTACGGCCGCTCGCCCTGGCCCCGCAGCCGCTCTGCCGCTGCCCCGAGAAAGATATCGCGGGTGGCATAGTCGGCGGGCGAAACCAGTCGAATCTCCGCGCCCACCAGGCGATCGAGGAGCGCGTTGCCCGCGGTGGGCAAGGCCGCTTTGGGCGCCGGGGTCTCGACGCTGGTGGGGCCAAGGTCGGTGCGCAGGAAGAGAATCGCGCGAAGGCCCAAGCGCGCCGCAACGATGGCGGTGGCGCGGGCGTGGTTCGACTGCACCGCGCCGCAGGTGAGCAGCACGTTGGCGCCTTGCGCTTGCGCCTCGGCCACCAGGTACTCGAGCTTGCGGATCTTGTTGCCGGCCTCGGCGCCGCCGGTCATGTCGTCGCGCTTGACGAACACCTTCGCGCCCACCAGCGCGTCGAGGGCCGCCGCGTGCACGATCGGCGTCGGCGTGAAGGCGAGCCGGACGCGCTTCATCCTTCGAAGCGGAGCATCTTGGCGTTGGCCTCGACGGTGGCGCCGGCCACCACCATCACCTCGGCCACGCGGCCCGTGGTCTTGGCCTTGACCTCGTTCTCCATCTTCATGGCCTCCACCACGAAGAGCGCCTGCCCCGGAGCCACCTCGTCGCCCACGGCGACCATGACCTTGACCACGCGGCCCGGCATGGGGCTCTTCACCAGGAGCTCGGAGCCGCCCCCCTTGGTCTTGCGGGCTGCTTCTGCGGCGCGGAAGCGCTCGCTCTGCACGCGCACGTAGGAGCGATGGCCGCTCGCCACCGCGCCGAGGTCGGGCGGCGTGCCTTCGGTGGTGAGGTCGACGACCTTGCCGTCGATGCGCACCGAGAGCTGGGCGCCCAGGTCGGCCACGTCCACCGCTACTGGCTTTCCGTCGACGCGCACTTCGAGAATGCCCGAGGGGAGCTCTTGAACGTCCACCTGCAGCGGCACGTCGTTGGGGTTCTCGGGGTCGAGGTTGACGAAATAGCGCATCGCCGGGGAACCTACTTTCGCGTGCGCGGGCACGCAATCCCCTTGTCCAGTCGGCGTGCGGTTTGCTTACCTCAGCGCATGTGGGATCGCCTGCCGCGTTTGCTCGCCGAGCTCCGGCTCCCGCCGCAGGCGCGGGTGGGGCGCGCCTTACCAGGCGCAGCGCCAGGGCCGCCCGACGCCTTCGCGCTGGAGATCGCCGATGGGGCGCTGCCGGAAAAAGCTCCGGCGCTGTTTCTCCCGCGCGGCGTCTACGAGGGCACCTCCGGTCGAGCGGCGCGCGTGGCGCTCTTGCGACGGTGCCGGGCGGCGCTCGCCCACCACGGACGGCTGGTGGTCGACGTGCGCGCCACCGAGGACGGCGCGCTCCCGGGGCACCTGGTGGTCGACGGCCTCCGGCGCGCGATGGCTCGGCTCGGCGCGGCGGCGGCGGAGGAGGGCGACCGCAGCGACGGCCTCCATCGATTCTTTCGCACCGAAGACCTGACCTCCGAGGCGTACGACGCCGGCCTCGGGCTGCAGCACCGGAGCTGGGATCGCTTCGTGCTCACGGTGGGCGGCGAACCCCCGCCGCGCGCGCGTTGGCTGCGGACCGAGCTCTCGGCGGTGCTCCGGATCCTTCCGCGCGTGGAGCGCCTCCTGCGGGCGCGCGCCCCTTCGGCGTCCATCGCCGGTGCGCGGGCGCTTGGCCGCTCCGCCCCGGTCCGCGATCCCGCGGCGCGCCGAAGTCTCCGCTGGGCCGTGGCGTGGGTCGATGCCTTTGCGCCCGGCCGCGCCGGGTGCCTTCGCCGAACGCTGCTCGAAGTGGCGGCCGATGGGGGCGCCTGCCGCGAGCCGGTGCTCTTGGGCCTCGACGTCGGTCGCACCGGGCACGCCTGGCTCGAGAGCGCCGCCCCCGAGCAGCGCCCCTACGACGTGACCTTCAAGCTCGTGCCCTGACCCGCTCCCGCGCTATCGAGCCTGCGCAGGCGTCTAATTGGCCTCGGCCTGCTGCGGGCGATGCGCCACGTAGTCGGCAAGCTGCTCGCTTCCGACATCGATGGACTCTACACCCAGATCGAGGGCGGTGACCTTGGGGTCGGGAATCCATTCCTCGTCCGGCCCCTCCTCGGGGAGCACCAGCACGCCGCCGTCGAAGCGCTCTCGGTGGTTCAAGAGGAAGGTGTAGACGATGAAACCGAGCAGCGACTTTTGATCGAGGTTCGGGTGGATGTGCGGGGCAATGTCGCGGGCGTGGGCCTCCGGCGTGAGGCTCCAGTGCAGGCCCGGCTTGTGGTGGTGCACGGTGTGGAAGCCGTTGTTCATCACGAACCAGTTCACGACGCCGCCCACGAAGTTTCGCGAGTGGTTGTACTCGGTCGTTTCGTCGCAGCCGTCGTGCTGCAGCAGGTTCATGGTGACGATGCCCCAGGCGGCGTAGATGTGGGGCACGAACCAGAACACCAGCGCCTTGCGCCAGTCGATGGCGAAGAGCGAGAGCTGCACCACCCACAGCGCGCCGAGCTCCATCATCGCCTGGCGGAACCAGCGCGGGTGCCGGGTGCGCATGATTTTGGTGTAGGTAGAGTCGGCGCGGGTGATGTTGGGAAGCGTCAGGAAGAAGAAGAAGAGGCCGTTGAGGGCGTTCCAGCGAAATCGCGCCCGGGTGGTGCGCATGACGTCTTTGCGGGTCTGCGTGTGCTTGTGGTGCGAGAGATTGTGGCCCGGCACGTAGGCGCTCACCGGGTGCCCGTAGGTCATGGTCAGCACGACCTGGTAGACCTTGTTGAGCGGCTTGTTCTTGAACACCGGGCTGTGGACCGCGTTGTGGGTCTGCACTGCGCCCTGGAAGGCGGTGACGCAGAGGCCCAGGAACAGCGCCACGTACACCGCGATGGGAACGTCCTTCAGGACGAAGGCGGTGGCCAGCATCCCGAAGTAGAGAGCGTTGAAAGCGAGGGGACGAAGGTCAGCGCGATAGCGGAGCATGGGTGCGCCGCAACCTTGATTGATTTTCGGGGATTTTCAAGTTTTTCCGGGGGTGTGCGTGCCCCTTCGCGGTGCGAAGAAACCGTCGCACGTAACAATTTCGCGCTCCGCTGCGCGGAGGACCGTGCTCCTTCGGCGCTCCTTCGGCGCGGGCCTCGGGTTGGCGCGCAAAATCGAGTAAGACCGACGGCCCATGATCCTCCTCGGTCAGCCGCTCTCGCTTTCGGACTTGGAACACGTCGCTCGCCATGGCGCCGAGGTGGCGATGGATGCCGGGGCCCGCGCGCGCGTCGCCGCCTCCCGGCGCGCCGTCGATGCGCTCCTCGCCCGGGGCGACGAAGCGCCCGCGGTGTACGGCATCAATACCGGCTTCGGCGCTCTGAGCGAGACGCGCATTCGTGCGGAGGACGTGCAAGCGCTGCAGCGCAATCTCATTCGCTCGCACGCCACCGGCGTGGGGCCCGACCTTCCGGCGGCGGTGGTGCGCGCCATGATGGCGCTGCGCGCGCAGGTGCTGGCGCTGGGGCACTCGGGGGTGCGCGAGCGGGTGGTCGACACGCTGGTGTCGATGCTCAACGCCGGCGTGCATCCGCGCATCCCCAGCCAAGGCTCGGTGGGCGCCTCGGGCGATCTCGCGCCGCTGGCCCACCTGGCGCTGGCGATGCTGGGCGAGGGCGACGTCATCGGCGAAAACGGCGCGCGTGAGCCGGCAGCCGTCGCCCTCGCTCGGGCTGGCATCGCGCCCCTGGTGCTCGAAGCCAAGGAAGGCCTCTCGCTCATCAACGGCACCCAGTACATGACCGCCATTGGCACCTTGTCGCTGCTCTCGGCGGAGCGTCTCTCCCAGGCTGCCGACCTGGCCGGCGCCATGAGCCTCGAGGCGCTCAAGGGCACTTCGGTGCCCTTCGATGCCCGGCTACACGCGCTCCGGCCCCATCCCGGGCAGGTGCAGGTGGCAGAGAACCTGCGCGCGCTCCTGGCCGAGAGCGAGATCGCCGCCAGCCACAAGGACTGCGGACGCGTGCAGGATGCATATTCCTTGCGGTGCATGCCGCAGGTGCACGGCGCCTCTCGCGACGCCCTCTCCTGGGTGCGCGCGGTGCTCGAGCGCGAGGTCAACAGCGTCACCGACAACCCCAGCGTGTTCGTCGAGGGCGAGTCGATGAGCGTTCTCAGCGGCGGCAATTTCCACGGTCAGCCGCTGGCCCTGGCGCTCGATCTGGCGGCCATGGCGGTGGCCGAGCTCGGGAACATCAGCGAGCGGCGGGTGGAGCAGCTCGTGAACCCGGCGCTGTCGAGCGGGCTCCCGCCGTTTCTGGCTGCCGGCAGCGGTCTCCACTCGGGTTTCATGATAGCGCAGGTGACCTCGGCCTCGCTGGTGTCGGAGAACAAGGTGCTGTGCCACCCGGCCAGCGTCGACTCCATTCCGTCGTCGGCGGGCCGCGAGGACCACGTGAGCATGGGGAGCATCAGCGCCAAGAAGCTGGCCGAGGTGGTCACCAACGTGCGCAACTGCCTGGCCATCGAGCTCATGGTGGCAGCGGCCGGCGTCGACGCCCGCGCCCCGCTCACACCCAGCCGCGCGGTGGGCACGGCGCTGGCCTGCATTCGGCGCAGCGTGGCCAAGATGGACGGCGACCGTGTACTTTACATCGACATCGAGGCGCTCTCGACGCTCCTCGAAGACGGCACGCTCTTGGCCGAGGTGCGACGCACTACTCCGTTTGCGTGAACGACTGCTCCTTGCGCTCGCGGCTGCGCCAGCCGGCCACAACCGAGAGCACCGGGGCTTCGTCCTTCGACAGCCAGCTCGAAGAGAGGTGCAGCGCCATCTCCCGCACCCGCAGCTCGCGCAGGCGCGCCGGCGGCTCGGCCATGGCTTGGAACTTGAGCGCCTGGGGCGTCTGCGACGCCTCGTCGGCGAGCACAACCTGGAGCTGAACGGTCGCGCTGTCGGCGTCGCCCTTCTCCGCCGAGAGCCCGACCCGCAGGTGATCGCACTGCTGCGAGTTGGCGTTCTCGCCGTCGCTGCGCTCGGCCAGAAGGCCGGCGCCCCAGCCGCCGCTCTGGCCACGCTTGGGCGCGTGCACCACGAACTGAACGCGCCCGCCGCCGCGGCTGGCGAAGACCGAGACCCCGCCCACCAGGGAGGCCACGCGGGCCATGGGCAGGTCGGTTTTCTTCACGAGACGGGCGCCGCGGGTGAGCGGATCGACCCAGGCGTCGCGCGTCTCCAGCACCGCGTGATCGCCGGAGATGACGAGGCGTTCGGCGTGCATCGCCTGCACCTTGGGAATGCCGCCCATGGTCGAACTTTGGAGCATCGCCGGCGCCTCCAGATCTTCGGGCCACTGCGCCGGCACGTTCTCGTCGAACATGCCGCGGCCGCGCGCGACGTTGGAGTAGCACGCGTCGTGGGGGAACTTGGTGAAGTCGAAGCCCGAGGTCGCGCCCTTCGCCTTGCCCCCGGCGACCACCGCAATCTGCGAGGTGGGCGGGCCCGGTACAACCATGAAGCCTTCGGCGCGCTCCTGGGCACCGATGCGCGCGGGCGCGTTTTGCGGCGGCATGCTGAGGGTGCCGCTGGGGAGCGACGCGAAGGCCACCCGGGGCGACTCCGGCTTGCCCTCGGCGTGCGCCTCCGGGGCAGGGGAGGCGACGGCGGCGGCAACACCGAGCGCGGTGACGGCGATCAGCGAACGACGGTAAATGTTCATCGGGTCCTCAGGTAGGCTTCGAGGGCTTCGAGGTCGCCCTCGCTGGAAATGTGCTTGGTGTGACCCATGGTGCCATCGCTGCCGCGAATGAGATCGCGCAGCGTGGCGTAGCGGCCGTCGTGAAACCAGGGTCCGGCGCCGCCGATGAGATGCAGCGAGGGCGTGTCGAAGGCCTCGCCGCGATCGCTCTTGGCGCGGCTCTTGACGTCGTGCACAGCGCCGTCGGCGAGCTGCGCTTGGTCGCGGTGGCAGGTGGCGCAGCCGGCCTCCTTGGCGTGAAAGAGCGCGTCGCCGCGGGCCACTTTGGCCTCGTCTGCATGCAGCGCAGCGGGCGCCGCCAGGTGCGTGATGTACTCGCCCAGGGCGTCGAGCTCGATGCTCCGCAGGCCCGTGCCGCCGAGGCGCTCGAAGGTGTGGGAGATGTGCGTGTGGAGGTCTGGCGCGGTGCCATTCCAGGAGTAAGGCGCGCTCTTCTGGATGCGGCCCGCAAGCATGATGGAGCGACGCGGGCCCTCCGGGGTGGCCCAGGTGATGGCGTCGTCACGTCCGTCTGGGTGGCACGAAGCGCAAGCGCGTCCATCCTGGGCAATGCGCACGTCGCTGGCGGCGTGAAAGAGGATGCGTCCGAGCGAGTACTCGGGCGTCGGTCGCTCTGCCGCAGGGAGCGCGCCGAGAGCGATGCGGGGTGCGAGCGGCGGCCGCGAGGAGCGCTCGTCGGTCGGCGTGAGGTCGAGGCTCACCACGCTCAGCGTGCGATCGAACTGCGACCATACGACGGCGCGCCCAGCCTGCGAGTCGACCGCGACGCCCACCGGGCCGGAGCCGACGATCCACCGCTTGCGCTCGGAGGCCACCGGCGTGGGCGAGGCTGCGTCGTAGGCCACCAGGGTGTCGATGCCGAAGCAGGTGACGAGCAGCGAGCCTGTCTTGGGGTCCACTGCGGCGGCGCGGGGCAGAAGGCACTCGGGGCGGCCGTCGCGGGGGTCGACCAGCTGGCTTCGTTCGCGCACCAGGAGCGAAGCCGGAACGGCCTGCCTTGTTGCCTCATCGATGACCGCCACGCTGGGGCTCTCGGTGGGCGTGTTGGGGTCGCCGTAGCCGTCGGGGTTCTGATCGGGATCGCCCGGATCGACGAACACCTGCGGCGACACCAGCCGTCCGTCCATGGCCCGGGTGAGGGCGAACCCCTGGCACGACGGCCGGGTGATCTGCCCGGCGGTCTCGGCGCCGTCAACGGCTTCGAGCTGCCGCACCATGGCAACCGAGGCTGGGTCCTTGCGCCTTCGCAGGGCCTCCAGCTGCATTTTCTGCATCCGTCGCATGAACGCGAAGCGGCGGTCGGCGCCGCGCAGAGAAATCGCCGAGGTCTTCCCGCTGCGAAGGTCCACGTGGCTCAGCGCCGAGCCCACCGCGTGGGAGACGAACGCACTGGCGCCGTCGGCGGAGAGCACCACCGCGCGGGGCTCTCGCGGCAGGTCGACCGTGCGCGAGGTGCCGAGGGTTTGCGCGTCGAGGATCGCCAGCGTTCGGCTGAAGCCGCCGGTGACCGCCACGATGCTGCCGCTCCGGGCGATGCCCACCGCGTCGCTCGGTGCGCTTGCGGCGCAGCGGATGGCGAGGGCGCCGCTTTCGTCGTCGGCCTCGAGCGCCACCACCTCGGCGCGGTCGCGCAAGAGAACGAGCAGGCTGCCGTCGGCGTTGCCCACCATCGCCGAGGGCGCGCCCGCGAGCTTGGTCCGCCCCAGCTCTGCCTTGGTGTCGAGGTCAACAGCGATGACCGAGCGCGCATCCTCGTCGGCGACGAAGGCGACCGATTTTTTTCCAAGTCGCGCCAGCACCACCGCCGAGCCTTCGGTGCTCGGCCTCTCGGTCGCGCCGAGTGGCGCGAGCACGGAGTGGACGTGGCAGCCCTTGGCGCCCTGACCGTTCGCCGCCGTCTTGGGGGCGCCCGCGGGCGGGGCGGCGCCGCCGCCGCACGCCGCGAGCCCGACCACCATCCAACCGAGCCACCGCCGTTGCATGCGCATGCGCGAGTCCCCTTTCCGAGTTCCCGGATAGATTGGCCAATGGGGTGCGAAGCCGTCGCAGTGGCCCTCGATTGGTGGGCAGATGTACGCGGAGATTCCGCTGCCAGCGGCGGCGTCACGGATGAGCCTGCTGGCGCGGCGCTCGCGGTATACTTGTCGTTCGTCGTCAACCTCTTCTCGCCGCCGTGAAAGCCCAGCTTCCCGGTGGTTTTGCTTCCACATCGACGATACGATTGGCGTGAACGTGGAACTTCGACCCGGCCAACAAGTGACGTCGACGGTGCGGCTGGTGAGGCCGCTCGGTCAGGGGGGCATGGCTGCGGTCTGGCTGGCCGATCACGCCGGCCTCGAAACGCGTGTGGTGGTGAAGTTTCTCTCGTCGGCGCTCTCGGCCAACGAGGAGGCGCTGGCGCGGTTTCGCCACGAGGCAGCCGCGTCGGCGCAGGTGAAGAGCCCGCACGTGGTGCAGGTGTTCGACTATGGCGTCATGGAGGGAGGGCCGCCCTTCATCGTCATGGAGTACCTCGAGGGGCGCGATCTGGCGCAAGCCCTCGACGCCGGGCCGCTGCCGCCACGCGAGGTGCTCGAGATCGTCATCCAGGTGGCCCGCGCGCTGACCCGCGCCCACGCCGCTGGGATCATCCACCGCGATATCAAGCCCGAGAATATCTTCCTCTGCGACGGCGGCGACGGCGAGGCGTTCGTCAAGCTGCTCGATTTCGGCATCGCCAAGGCCACCCACAAGGTGGTCGACGCGAGGACCCAGGACGGGCAGGTGGTGGGCACGCCGTTCTACATGAGCCCCGAGCAGATCGTCGGCCAAACCGTGGACCTGCGAGCCGACCTGTGGGCCCTCGGCGTGGTGACCTTCGAGGCCCTCACCGGCATGCGGCCGTTCGAGGGCGAGACCGTGGGCGCCATCACGCTGGCCATTCACTCCGCCACACCCAAGCTCACGACCCATCGTCCGCTCCTTCCGGCGCCCATCGACGCCTGGTTCGCCAAGGCCTGCGCCCTCCAGCCGAGCGCCCGCTTCGGCGGAGCGAAGGAGATGTCGCAAGGGCTGGCCGAAGCACTGGGCGGCGCGCCTTCGGCGCCGGCGGTGATCGCGTTTCGTCCGCCCATGCCCTCGGTGGGCGAGCTTGCAGGCCCCGCTTCCGCGCCGGCGCTCGCGTCCACCAGCCTCTCCTCCACCACCGGCATCGTCGATGTGGAGCGCCGCCAGAAGGGGCGCGTTCGGCGGATCGCCATGGTCGTCGGTGCGGTCTTGGTGCTCGTCATCGGCGGCCTTTTGACCCTTCGGAGCAGACGCGGGACCGACGACGCTTCGTCCCGAGCCGCTTCGACTGCGGGCCCGGCAGCTCCTGCCGACGCTTCGCTGCCCGCCCCCGTTGCCAGTGCTTCGACCGCGGCTTCGCTCGGGCTTGCCGCCATCGACACCGCCGAGCCCACGCAGCGCCCCCCAGCCAAGCGGCCCCGCGGCCCGGCCGCCCCGCGACCGACGGCTCCGCTGAAGGCGAAGCCGAAGAACACGTATGACGACATCAAGTAGATCCGCGCGCGCCGCCGTGGCCGCGGTCACGGCCGCTGCATTGCTACTCTTCTCGCTCCCGGTCCATGCGCAATCGGCCTCCGACCTCGAGAGCGCGCGCGATCTCTACAAGCAGGCGCGCGAGCTCCGCACCAAAGGCGACCTCAAGGCCGCGCTCGAAAAGTTCAAAGGCGCCAACGCCCTGGCCGCCACGCCCATCACCGCGCTCGAGCTCGGTCGAACCTACATGCAGCTGGGTCAGCTGCTGGAGGCGCGCGAGGCGTTCCTCTCGGTGTCGCGCCTGAAGGTCCAGTCCGACGAGTCGGAGCGCTCCGCTGCTGCGCGCACCGAAGCCGGAGAGCTGGCGGAACACGTGCGTCCGAAGATTCCGTCGCTGGTGGTGCGCGTTCCCACCGGCGCCACCCTCACCGTCGACGGCCTCACGGTGCCGCCCGACGCGGTCGGCTTGCCTCGCAAGCTCAATCCCGGCGCCCACGAGGTGAGCGCGCGCATGGGCGAAGGCGCAGAGGACAAGAAGAGCGTCACGCTCAAAGAAGGGGAGTCTGCGGAAGTCACCCTCGCGCCCAAGGGCGATGCCCCTTCGGTGCCATCGGGTCCCTCCGTGGGCGCCGGTGATGCGCGCATCGTCTCTCCGCCCGTGGCGGGAGCGCCCAAGGAAGGCGGTGGAACATCGCTCCACCCTTTGGTGTGGATCGGCAGCGGCGTGGCGGTGGCGGGCGTGGCGTTCGGCACCGTCGCCGGCATCGTCACCCTCTCGAAGAAGAGCACCATCAGCGATCTCTGCCAGGGCACCCGCTGCGCTCCCTCGGCGGAGAGCGCGGTGTCGTCCGGGCGCACCTGGGCCACGCTCTCGACCCTCTCGTTCATCGTTGGCGGTGCGGGCGCGGCCGCTGCAGTGGTCGGGCTCTTTCTTCCCACCCCAAGCAAGAGCAAGGTCGCCGCGGCGCTCTCTCGCGTCGATGTCGGGCCCCGTTGGCTCGGCGTTCGAGGTTCGTTCTGATGAAGGAGGATTGCATGAAGTACCGCAGGCTCCTCGCCCTCGCGCTCACGTCGCTGCCCCTCGGATGCGGCCTCATCACCGGCGTCAGCAAGGACTACACGTACGATCTCGAGGCTGGCGTCGACGGGGCCGCGGATGGCTCCAGCAAGGACGCCAGCGCCGCGCCGGACGGCGCTGCCTGCAAGGACGTGCGCATCAGCGGGGTTGGCGCCACCTGCCTCTCGTGCACGTCGCAGGGGTGCTGCAGCCAGCTCCTCTCATGCATTCAAGACCCCGGCTGCGGCACCTTCCTCAAGTGCCTCGAGAACTGCAAGCCGGGCGAGCCCTCGTGCCGCAACCAGTGCGCCGCGCAGTCTCCCCGCGCTGCCCCCACCATCGAATCGTGCGTCACCGGCGTTGCGCTATGTACCGTCGCGTGCAGCAAGGGGTAGGAGACCGGTGTTTGTGGCCGAACCCTTCGCGATGCCTTTGCCTCCCGTGCTCACGAGAAGGGGAAGAGCGCGACCCGCGCTGCACAGCGAGCGCGCCTCCCTCGGTCTCGGCCAAACGCCCTCAGTCTCCTCCGCCGCCGCGTAGGCTACCGGACCTGTGCAATCACGTGGCGTCGCGCAAAATACCGATATCAATGCAACCTGCATGCGAATCGGACGCGTATCTCGCGCCGTAGAACCAACGGAGCCTTGACGTGCGCGGCGGAGCAGCCGACAGTGCGCCGGCTACCGAGCAAACGGCCCTTTGGCGGAATGGTATACGCAGGAGATTTAAAATCTCTGGCCCGAAAGGGCGTGCGGGTTCGAGTCCCGCAGGGGCTACTTGAGATCGCCGCAGCAGCGAAACCCTTCTTGATACAAGACGTGCGACTCGCCGTGAATGCGCGTGGTGGGGCGGCAGCGGGTGCGCACTGGGCCCCAGTAGCCGCCCTTGAAAATTGACTTGTTGCCGGTGGGCGAGGTGGAGCGGGTCCACTCATCGACGTTGCCCACCAGATCGTAGACGCCGAAGACGCTCTTGCACTTGGGGAGCGACCCCGAGGGGACGCCCTGCCATAGTCGGTCGACCTCGCGCATGGTGTCGTCGCGATCGCGGCCGCGCGCCCAGCTGCCTTCCCACTGGCGCCAGTTCTTGTCGACCAAGCAGGCGTTGGCGTCTCGCACGTAGCCATAGGGGTAAGGCATGGCCTCTTCGCCTTCGCAAGCGAAGGTCCACTCGTCCTCGTTGCAGAGGCGGCGGCTCTGGGCCTTGCACAGCTTCTCGGCCTCGTTCCAGTCGACCATCACGAGTGGGTACTCGCCCTTGCGGTTCGGGTACTCGAAGCGGTCGATGCAGAAGTGCATGTCCTTCTGCGGGAGCTTGGCGGTGAGGGCCAGCCACTTGTCGCGGTCGAACTCTGCGCAACGCTCCGGGAAGTCCTTGTTGATCCAGTTCTTGCAAGTGCTCTGCTGGATGAAGTCACCCATGTAACTTACACGCATCTTGCCGGTGATCTCCACCATGCCGGCGCCGCAGGCCCCGCGGTTGCCTTCGCGGGCGTCGGTCACCTCGGGCGCTTCGCCGGGGGGCGTGACGATCTGCCAGTACTTCTTGTCGATGCTCTTCCACTCGAAGCGCAGCGGTGGCTTGTCGGCCTGGGCCAGGCTGTAGATGGTGAGCGCGACGGCGCTTCCGAGGACGACGACGGCGGGGGCGCGGCGCATGCGCCTTCTCAGCTCGTCGCGACCATGGCGGCCGCAAAGAGAGCCACCAGGATGAAGATGAGGATGGCAAGACCCACGCCCACCAAGGTGGCGATGACCTGGATGAGAAAGGCGTTGGAGAGCTTCTCCATGCCTTGCATGAGGTGGCCAATGTCGTTGCCCTGGGTGGTGGTCACCGAGGCGAGCGAGTTGCCGACCCCGAGGAACATGATGCCCACCACGATGCCCACGATCCCCTGGGGGAAGTTGATGAGCATGTCGGGCCGGGCGAAGGCGCCGCAGGTGCTGACCACGTTGAGCGAGCCGTACACGATGGCGATGATGCCCCACAGCTTGGCGCGCCCGGCGGTCTTGGCGAGCACCGAGTTCTCGTACTCGTTGAACTCGTACTGACCGAACTGCGGCATCGGCGGCATGGCCATGCCCGCCCCACCGAAGCCGCCCTGCGGGGCGCCGTAGCTCTGCGGGGCGCCGTAGCTCTGCTGCGCGCCGCCGTAGCCGGGCCCCGGCTGCGCGCCGGGCGGTGGCCCGTAGCCGGGCGACGGCTGGGCGTAGGGACTCTGTTGCGGCTGTTGCGGCTGTTGCGGCTGTTGCTGTGCAAACGGAGACGCCTCGGGGCCGCCCATCATGGTCGGTGCGAGCGGGTTGGCGGGGCCGCCGTATCCACCAGCGCCGCCGGGCGGTCCACCCCCACCGGGCGGTTGATATCCTCCACCTTGCATGCGACGTGCCTCCTGGCTCGCGACTCTACCATTCCGTTTCGATACGTCCGCAAGATATGATCCCCCCGATGCGAAGACTCCTCGTTTGCGCCCTTGCCGCCACCAGCGCCTTGTTCGCGCGCACCGCCGCCGCCGAGCCAGCACTCATCGGAAGCCCAGGGGATCACCCGCCTTATCACGTGGAGCTTGAGCCCCACGGCCTCATCGGCTTTGGCTCTCTCGAGAATGGCGCCCTGGGCGCGGGCCTCCGTGCCACCATCAAGCTCATGGACCCGGGCTTCGTCCCGTCCATCAACGACACCGTCGGCATCAGCTTTGGCGGCGACGCGTTCTTCGGCGCCCGGCGCGGCGCGACGCTGTACGTGCCGGTGCAGGTGCAGTGGAACTTCTTCTTCACGCAGCACTGGTCGATGATGTTCGAGCCCGGCGTCGGCTTCGCGTTCGGCGACAACAACCGCCTCACGCCGGCTTTCTCGCTCGGTGGTCGCTACCACTTCAACGAGCGCGTCGCGCTCACGGTGCGCCTCGGCTACCCTGCGCTCTCGGTGGGCGTGTCGTTCTTCCTGTAAGCGCGGCGCCGCGACCTACAGTGGCTAGGCGCCGCCGCCGGCGCGCCCGACTTCCATGACCTCGACGTTGAGCGCCAGCACGCGCTTCATCATCTCGGAGCGCTCTTCCACGGTGGGCGCGAGGGTGGCCCAGCCAAGGACGATGCGCTCGCAGACGCGGGCCTTGGAGCGGAGCTCGCGCGACTTGGGGTTGTCGGGGAGGTTGTCCAGCCGATCGAGGATGTCGATGAGGGACTGCTCCACGATCGCGAGCCGCGTCGACTTTCCGTTGGCCATGAGCGAGAGCGTACTATGCTGCGCGTCATGAAACGAGTTTTCGGAAGTCTTCTCGTGCTCCTTTGCGCGACTGCCGGCGCACCTGCCGCCGCCGATGCGCCGCCCAAGCCTGCCGGCGCTGCCGACCCCGGCGCACTCATGGTGGCCGAGAAAACGCGCCTCGCCAACGGCCTCGAGGTGATCCTCCACGAGGACCACCGCACGCCCATCGTGAGCGTCAACGTCTACTACCATGTAGGTTCGAAGGACGAGCCCCGCGGCCGCAACGGCTTCGCGCACCTGTTTGAGCACGTGATGTTCCAGGGGTCGAAGCACGTGCCGGAAGACAAGTTCTTCCAGATTCTCGAGCGCGCCGGCGCCACCGACGTAAATGGCACCACCAACGACGATCGCACCAACTACTTCGAGACGGTGCCCGCCAACCGACTGGAGCTCGCGCTCTGGCTCGAGAGCGATCGCATGGGCTTTCTCCTCGACCACGCCGACCAGGCCACCTTCGAGAGCCAACGCGACGTCGTGAAGAACGAGCGACGCCAGAACTACGAGAACGCACCTTACGGTTTGGTGGGGCAGTTCATTCGCAGCGAGCTCTATCCGGAGGGGCACCCCTACCGCCTGCAGACCATCGGCACCCCGCAAGACTTGGACGCCGCGCGCCTCGACGACGTGAAGGCGTTCTTCCGCACCTGGTACGTGCCCAACAACGCCAGCTTGGTGGTGGCGGGCGACATCGACAAGAAGAAGACCCTCGAGCTCGTAGAAAAGTACTTTGGCCCCATCCCGGGCGCCAAGGTCCCCGTGCGCAAAGCGCCTCCGAAGGTGGAGCTCACCGGCGTGCGCACCATGCACGTGTCGGCCGCGGTGGAGCTGCCGCGCGTCACCTACACCTGGCCCACGCCCGCCTATTTCCTGCCGGGCGACGCCGAGCTCGATCTCGTCGCCCACATCCTTACCAGCGGCAAGACTAGCCGCCTCTACAAGCGCCTGGTCTACGATCTCCAGATCGCGCAAGACGTGAGCGCGGGGCAGGGATCCATGGAGTGGGGCTCCTCGTTCTCCATCACCACCACGCTCCGGGCCGGCAAATCAGCGGACGAGGCGGCGCGCATCGTCGACGAGGAGCTCACCAAGCTCATGCAGCAAGGGCCCACCGCTGCGGAGCTCACCCGCGCGAAAACGTCGATCACCGCTTCGTTCGTGTACGACATCGAGCGCAACGGCGGCCGCGCCAACCACATCAACGCGTACAACCACTACACGAACGATCCGAACTTCATCGGCAAGGACATGATGCGCTACGGCTCCGCCACCGAAACCGCCATTCGCGACGCGGCAGCCCGCTATCTGCCCCTCGGCAAGCGCATCGTCACCGTGGTCACCCCCGACAAGAGCGCGCCCCTCGCAGGTCGCCTCGATCGCGTGGAAGGAGGTAGCAAGTGAGCCGCTCCTTCTTGCTGCGGTTGGCGCCCGCTTCTCTGCTGGGTCTGGCGCTCGCGTGCGGCGGGGGTGAGCCGCAACCGGTGGCGCCTGCGTCGACGGTGCCGCCCGTCACCACCGCGGTGCCGCAGGCCAGCGCCGAGCCGCCGCCGGTGCATCGCGACACGCCCGACGCCCCGTTCCGTGCGGAGGCGCCGCCCGGTGGCCCGGCGGTGACGTTCGTGCCTCCGAAGATCGAAACCTTCACGCTAAAGAACGGCATTCCGGTCTATCTGGTGGAGCGACACGATCTGCCGGTGGCCAGCGTTCGCCTGGTGGTGCGCGCGGGGGCCGGAGAAGGAGAGCGGCCGGCGCTCTTCGCGACCCTCGGCGCCATGCTCGAACAAGGCACCAAAGACAAAGACGCGCTCCAGATTTCCGACGCCTACGAGGCCCTCGGCGCGCAGCACGGCGCCTGGTTCGACTGGGACGCCGGCGGCGCCTACGTGAAGCTCCTGGTCAAGGATCTGGAAGCGGGTCTGCGCCTGGTGGCCGACGAGTGGCTCGCCCCGACGTTCCCCGAGGCGGAGCTCGATCGCGTGCGCACCCGGCGCCTCACCTCGCTGGCGCAGGAAAAGATGAGCCCCGGCGCCATGGCGCAGAACGCCCTCGCGGCGTCGCTCTTCGGGCGCAAGCACCCCTACGGCAACAACCTCTTCGGCCGCGAGGTCGACGTGAAGGCCATCACCCGCGACGAGCTCGTGAAGCTCCACAAGTCGCGCAGCGCCACCGGCCGCTTGGCCATCGTGGTGGCCGGCGATACCACCCGCGCCGGGCTGACGCCCATGCTCGAGAGCACCTTCGGCGGCCTGACCAAGGCGGAAAAGCAGATCGTGGCGGCCAAGCCCGGCCAAGCCCCGAGTCCGGTGAACGGCCGCCTGGTGTTCGTCCACTTGCGCGGCGCAACGCAGTCGAACGTGCTGGTGGCGGGCGCCGGAACCGATGCAGCCTACAAGGATCGCGACGCCCTCTCGGTCATGAACTCCATCTTCGGCGGCGCCTTCGCCAGCCGCATCAACATGAACCTGCGCGAGAAGCACGCCTACACCTACGGCGCCCGCTCGCGTTTCGCCATGCGCCGCGGCGCCGGTCCGTTCACCGTGGGCGGCGCCATCGTGGCCGAGCACACCGGCGAGGCCATCACCGAGATCATGAACGAGCTCGACGCGATGGTGAAGACCGACGTCACCGCCGACGAGCTGGCCCTGGCCAAGGAGAACATTCGGCTGGGCATGCCCGGACGCTTCGAGACGGTGGCCGACGTCACCTCGGCCATCACCGACATCCCCGCCTACGGGCTCCCGCTCGACGAGTTCACCACCCGCAGCGCCCGCATCGACGCCATCGGCGCCAAGGACGTCCGCCGGGTGGCCTCGGCCTTCCTGGTCAAAGAGAAGCTGCGCGTCATCGTGGTGGGCGATCGCGACAAGGTGCTCCCGCAACTGCAAAAGCTCGGTCTGGGCGAGCCTCTGGAGCTCGACGCCTACGGCGATCCCGCCCCCAAGACGCCCGTCGCCGCAGGCGGGGCTCCGATGCCTCCTGCCAAGCCTCCCGCCCCCAAGAAGTGACCGCGCCGTTACTTTGTCCCGCACCGTCTTCCCCAACTCACGATAAGGTCGAATTTCCGTAATGGCGCAGCAGACCTACCCGCTCCACGGGCGTCTTGGCCAAATGGCCCGGACCCTCGAGTCCAAGTTCCTCGGCAAAGACGAGGTCATTCGCCTCCTGCTCATCGCGACCATCGCGGGCGAGCACGCGGTCCTCATCGGGCCGCCCGGTACCGCAAAGAGCGCGCTCATCCGGTATTTCGCCCGCCTGTTGCAGGCGAACTACTTCGAGTACTTGCTCACGCGCTTCACCGAGCCCAACGAGATCTTCGGCCCGGTGGACATCGCGGCGTTCCGCGAGGGCCGCTACCAGCGACGCATCGAAGGCATGCTCCCGCAGGCCGAGATTGTCTTCCTCGACGAGGTCTTCAAGAGCAACTCGGCGATCCTCAACGCGCTGCTGACGCTCCTCAACGAGCGTCGCTATACGAGCGGCGGCGTGGTGCTGCGCTGCCCGCTGCTCTCGTGCTTCGGCGCCTCCAACGAGGTTCCCAGCGACGAGACCCTCACCGCCATCTTCGACCGCTTCCTGTTGCGCATTCGCAGCGACAATCTGGACGCCTATCACTTCCAGGATCTCCTCGAGAAGGGCATCCAGCACGAGATCATGGGCCTCTCCGACGCCCAGATTCAGCCGCTGGCGGCGGCCCGGGAAATCGGCGAGCTGCACCGCTCCTTCGGGCAGCGCATGAAGTTCTCCGACGAGTTCTTGAGCGCCTACAAGGGTCTGGTCTTCCAGATTCGCGCCGAGGGCATCAGCCTCTCCGACCGCCGCGTGGTGAAGCTCCTCAAGCTGTTCGCCGCCAGCGCGTACCTAGACGGGCGCACCCAGCCCGACGCCAGCGATTTTTTCGTCCTCAAGCACATCTGGAACAACGAGGACCAAGCGGCGATCCTCGAGTCGCTCGTGACCCCGGTGCTCGAGGCCTTCTACCGCGACAACCCGCAGGCGCGGCGCGTGGGCGCAGCCGGCGTAGGGCTCGAAGCGATGGCGGCGGAGATCGACCGCGTGCGCCAGGTGCTCACCGGCGGCGGTGGCCTCTCCGACGTGCAGCTCTTCAGCCAGCTGAAGACCTTGAACGAAATCAAGGCAGCGCTGGTGGCCTCGGCAGACCCTCGGGGTCCAGAGCTCATCCAGCGCGTCGATCAGCTTCTCGAGGCGGCCTTCCGAAGCGGGCGCTTCGCGCAGCTCTAGCCCACCGATCCGTTTGGTCCTCGCGCGTTGCGGTCTTGAAACGGTTAAGGGCTCTGGGAGGCGCCGCACATGCGCATGATCGCCCTCGACACCTCGGGCGCCGAGGGCTCGGTGGCGCTCCTCGAGGGCCCGGGCGACGGCAGCGTTCGCGTGGTCGCCGAGGCCCTGAGCCGCGTCTCCAATGCGCACGGCGAGTCGCTCTTGCCGCTCCTCGAGCGCATCCTGTCCGAGGCCGGATGGCCCAAGGCGAGCATCGATCGCTGGGCCGTGGGCCGCGGACCGGGCTCCTTCACCGGCATTCGCGTGGCGCTCGCGACGGTGCGCGGCATCACCCTCGCGACCGGCGCCGAAGCCCGGGGGGTGACCTCGTTCGAGGCAGTGCGATGCGGCTCGACCGGAGAAACCGCGTGTATTTTACCTGGACTTCCGGGCGAGGTGTTCCTGCAAATCGGCGCCGCGGAGCCGGTCTCGGTCACTGTAGACGCGTGCCGCGCGCTCTTGGCCGAGCGCCCCGGCCTTCCGGCGATCGGCGCGGGCTGCGCCTCGCTCGGCCTTCCCGTGCCAGAGCCGCCGTACGATCTTCCGCGCGCGGCGCAGGTGGGGCGCGTCGCGGCCCCGCCGGCATTCCAAGGCGAGCTCACGCCCCTTTACGTGAGCGCTCCGCGCATCTCGCTCCCCAAGGCGCGCTGAAATGCGTGCACTTTGCACGTACGCCCGCAGGGCGCAAAAAAAGGCTACGCGTCGGGCGTGGAGCCCAAGACACGTAGCCTTCTCGCTCGCTTAGAGCTTGGTGGTCAGCGTGCGCTCCGGCACCGCGGCGCCGGAAATGAAGAGCTGGAGAGCGGCGTCGCCCTTGGCTGCCTGGAAGTACTCCACGCGAATGGCGTGGGTGCCTACCTGAAGGTGCACCGGCTGCTTTTTCTCGGCCGCGGTGTGGACGCCGTCGTTCTCGATGAGGAGCATATCGTCGATGTACACCTTGGCGCCGTCGTCGGAGACCAGGCGCAGGGTGTAGTCGGCGTCGGTGGCTACGGTGAGCGGGCCATCGTAGACGATACCGAAGAACTCGTTGCGGTTGGCATCGACGCCGGGGAAGCCGGTCTCGAACTTGCGCGAGCTCACGTTGAGCTCCTTCGCGAACAGGGTACCGGTGGGCTTCAGGGTGGCGAAGTCCGGGAGCTTTTGGGTCTCGGCCGGGAGCACGTAGATGTTGCCCATGAACGAATCGGCGTCGGCGGTGGCGCCGCCGAACGGGGTGTCTGCGGTGACCACCGCGGGGTTGGTGGGCGCGGTGCCGCCGGACGACGTGCCGCCGGACGACGTGCCGCCGGACGAGCCGATCTTCTTGTACGCCGCGCTGTTGCCCAGCATGCGGGCGCGCCAGGACGGCGAGGCTCCGATGGGACGCGGGGAAGGGACGACGCCCGGAGCGGGCGGCGTTGCCGCCGCGGTGCCGTTCGGGGTGGTGGGCTTGCTTCCCGCGCTGACGCTGAACTCGCAAGCGGCCAAACCGGCAGCCAACAGACCCACTGCAACAAGTCCTCTCTTCATGTCCCAATCTCCTTCTCGCAAAACCAAAAGTAAGTCTCGAAACCCCATTGTTAGACGGAGGTGCCGGCCTTTTCCATACAAGCTCAGTCGAAGTCCTCGATTTTCCAGGCTCCGCGCTCTTTGACGAGCTGAACCGTTCCCGCACCGTAGGCCATGGTGGCGCGGTCGCCGGTCTCTTCGATGGTGGCCGTCGGCAGCGCCTGTTTCAGCGCCACCAGCACCAGCTGCATCTCGTCTTTGTCGGCGCCTTCCCAGGCTGCTTTCAGCTTGGGACCGTCGAGCCCCTCCTTGTGGGAGTCGGGCACGTACCGGATGATGATGTCATAGCGCTTCTTGTCGAGGGCCCGGACGAAGCCCTGCAGCGCGTGACGCGGCGTGTCTTGGGCGTACAGGTCGACCGCCGAGGAATCCACCCGCCACTTGCCGCGCTCGAGCACCAGCTCGAGCTCCTGGCCGTTGTCGGTGGTGACCACCGCCGTGACCACCGGCGCCGCAGTAGGGCGCGACAGGGCCCTGGCCAGCTCGCGCACTTCGTCGGGGTTCTCCTTCACCATGCGGCGGAAGGCCTCGGCCGAAACGCCGCGGCGGGCGTCGGCGCTGAGCATTCGATAGGCGTCGTCGGCGCGGCCGTCTTCGAGTGCGCGGGCGTAGGTTCGCAGCGCGCTGTCGGGCGCCTCTGCGCTCTGCCCCGCGCAGCCCGCTGCACCGATCGCGGTCGACAGCGCCAACGTGGCCAAGGCGAGACGACCGACGGTGAGGCAAGGGAATCGCGACATGCTCGCCCCGATTTCTAACATGGTGTGCAGCGAACGGGCCGCAAATTTCGTCCCGCGGCGCGCCGGCGGGGGTCGCTTCGCGGGAGCCCCGGCGACCCCGCGAGGGCCACGATAGGCGACGCAAAAACCGTCGCTTTCCGCTATCGTCGAGGTGTGCAAAGCCCTTCGGACCTCGAGCCGCTTCCGATCCTTCCCCTTCGCAACAGCGTCCTCTTTCCCGCGAGCGTCGTGCCCATCAACGTGGGCCGTGCCCGGAGCGTGCGTCTGGTCGAGCACCTGCTCGGTCACGACCGCGCCCTGGTGGGGGTGCTGAGCCAGCGCAGCGCGCAGGTCGACGAGCCCGGCTTCGGCGACGTGTACACGCTGGGCACGGTGGCCCGGGTCATCAAGGTCATCCGCCTTGGCCCCTCGAACTACTCGGTGGTCCTGCACGGCCTCTCGCGCTTCGAGCTGGTGGAGCAGGAGGGCCTCGAGCCCTTCATGCGCGCCAAGGTGCGGCGCCTCACCGACGAGCTGGAGCGCGAGCCGAAGCTCGACATTCTCGGCAACCAGCTGCGCGACGCCACCCGCGAGCTCCTCTCGCTCATGCCCAACCTCCCCAAGGAGACCGCCGGCGTCCTCGACAACGTGCGCGAAAACGGCGCCCTCGCCGACCTCATTGCCGCCAACCTGGACCTCGAGCAGGTCTCCGTCGAGGACCGGCAGCAGGTGCTCGAGACCCTCGACGTGAAGGACCGCCTCACCGCCGTGCTCGCCATGGTGAGCCGCCAGCTGGGGGTGCTGCGGGTGCGCCGCGAGGTCTCGACCATGGTGGCCGACGAAGGCAAAACCCAGCGCGAACAGGTGCTCCGGCAGCAGATGCGGAACATCAAGGAAGAGCTGGGCGAGTCGACCGAGGACGACGAGGTGGAGCAGCTGCGCGAGAAGCTGCGCTTGGCGCAGCTTCCGGAAGACGCCACCAAGATCGCCCGCAAGCAGCTCTCGCGCATTGCGAACATGCCGCAGCAGTCGGCCGAGTACAACGTCACCCGCACGTATCTGGAGTGGCTGGCCGACCTGCCCTGGCAGAAGACCACGCCCGACAAGATGGACGTGGCCGATTGCCGCCGCTGCCTCGAGGAAGACCACTTCGGCCTCGAAAAGGTGAAGCGCCGCATCGTGGAGTACATGGCGGTGCGCAAGCTTCGGGCCGACAAAAAGGGCCCCATCCTCTGCTTCATCGGCCCGCCCGGCGTGGGCAAGACCTCGCTCGGTCGCAGCATCGCCCGCAGCATGGGCCGCCGCTACCACCGCATCGCGCTCGGCGGCGTGCGTGACGAGGCCGAGATTCGTGGTCACCGCCGCACCTATGTGGGCGCGCTCCCGGGCCGGCTCATTCAGGGCATGAAGAAGGTCGGGGTGAAGAACCCGGTCATCGTCCTCGACGAGATCGACAAGATGGGCGTCGACATGCACGGCGACCCGGCCTCAGCGCTCCTCGAGGTGCTCGACCCGGCCCAGAACGACACCTTTCAGGACAACTACATCGACACGCCGTTCGATCTGTCGCAAGTGACGTTTCTGGCCACCGCCAACAACCCGGACACCATTCCCGGGCCCCTGTGGGACCGCTTGGAGATCATCGAGGTCCCGGGCTACACCCGCGCCGAGAAGCGCAACATCGCGCGGGAGTTTTTGGGCCCCAAGCAGATCTCTTCGCACGGCCTCACCCCCGAGCGCATCGAGTTCACCGAAGACGGCTACGACGCCATCATCGACGGCTACACCCGAGAAGCCGGCGTGCGCAGCCTGGAGCGCGAGGTCGGTGCAGTTTGCAGGCATGCCGCCATGCGCATCGCCGAGGGCGAGGAAGTGCACATCAAGGTCGACCGCGAGATGGCCCAGAAGGTCCTCGGCTCGCCGCGGTTCATTCCCGACCTGGCGGAGCGCACCTCGCACCCGGGCGTCTCCACCGGCCTTGCCTGGACGCCGTCGGGCGGCGACATCCTGTTCATCGAGGCCACGCAGATGCCCGGCAAGGGCGACGTGCGCATCACCGGCAACCTGCGGAGCGTCATGAACGAGTCGGCGCACACGGCGGTTTCGTTCGTGCGCTCCCGGGCCGAGCAGCTCGGCCTCGACCCCGAGTTCCTCAAGACCGTCGATCTGCACCTGCACGTACCCAAGGGCGGCACGCCCAAGGACGGACCGAGCGCGGGCGTCGCCCTCTTCACCGCGGTGGCCTCGCTGCTCCTCGGCTACGCGGTGCGGCGCGACTTCGCCATGACCGGCGAGATCACCCTCCGCGGCGCGGTGCTGCCGGTGGGCGGCATCAAGGAGAAGCTCTTGGCCGCGCACCGCGCCGGCATTCGCGAGGTCCTCATTCCCGAGAAGAACAAGCAAGACCTCGACGACGTGCCCAACGACGTCCGGGCCGAGCTCAAGATTCATCTCATCTCGCGGGTGGATCAGGTTCTGCCGCTGGTCTTGGAGCCCAAGGTCAGCGGTTCGCGAGAGCCGGGCGACGATGTCGTGGCTCCGTAGCCAGCTCCACGACCTGCGCCGCGGCAGACCGCTGGCGGTGGCAGTGGTCGCGGCGTTCGTGGTCATGGGCGCCGTGGGGTTTTTGCCCCTCTTCGGCGGACCTGGCTATGAGCACGCGCTCGCCACCGGGCTCCTGGTGCCCGGCCTCACCGCGGCGACCACTGCGCTCGACCTCACGCGGCCAGGGCGCATCCTCCCGTCGGCCCTCGGCGCATGCCTCGAAGGGGCGCGCAACGGCGCGCTCCTGGCGCTCGTTTCGCTGCTTACCGCCGCGCTCCACCTGGTGCACGTACGCACCTGCGATCCCTTCGGGCAGGTGCCGCTCTTCTTTCTCACGGCGTTCTTCGGCTGCGTGCTCGCCGGCGTCTACGGCGCGGTGCTCTCCGAGGTGGTGGTGCGCGGGCGAAGGCGCCGCCGGCTCTTCAGTATCGGCCTCTCGGTGGCGGCGGTGCTGCTGTGCGTGGCCATCGGCGTGGGCCGCTTCTTCACCTCGCCGATGATCTTTTCGTTCGACCCGTTCGTCGGATACTTCAGCGGCACCCTCTACGACACCATCGTCAACCCCGGCACTGCACTCTACACCTATCGCCTGGGCACCCTCACCACCCTGGGCGCGGTGCTGGCCATCGCCTCGGGCCTCGACCGAAAGAGCGACGGGCGCATTGATCTCGCGTCGCTTTGGCGCGCCAAGCTTCGGCTGGGCATCGGCGTTGCCTTCGCGATGGGCAGCCTTGCCATCACCGCCGAGGGCGCAAGCCTGAACCACTGGCACACCACGGAGACCATCACCGAGGCCCTGGGAGGCCGCCGCGAGGGCCCGCGCTGTACGGTGGTGTTTCCCAAGGGTACGCGGGTCGACGACGCAGACCTCTTGCTCCGCGACTGCGAGGGGCAGCTGGCGCACGTGGAGCGGACCATGGGGACCCGCGGGCCCGAGCGCGTCACGGCGTTCTTCTTCGCCAGCCCCGACGACAAGAAGCGCTATATGGGTGCAGCCCACACGTATATCGCGAAGCCTTGGCGCCACGAGGTTTACCTGCAGGTGTCGGGGTTCCCGCATCCGGTGCTGGGCCACGAGCTGGCGCACGTGGTGGCGGGCAGCGTGGGGCAGGGGCCCTTTCGGGTGGCCGGCGAGTGGGGCGGGCTTTTGCCAAACCCCGGGCTCATCGAGGGCATGGCCTCGGCCATCTCGCCCGACGACGAAGACCTCACCGACGCCCAGTGGGCGCGGGCCATGAAGGATCTCGAGCTGCTGCCGCCCATGGGCCGCATCTTCTCGCTGGGCTTTCTCGGCGAGTCGTCGGCCAAGAGCTACACCGTGGCGGGCGCCTTCGTGCAGTGGGTCATCGACCGCTTTGGGCTCCCCACGCTGCATTCGTGGTACGGCGGAAAGTCCCTCGATGGCCTCACGTCGCTCTCCTGGGCCGAGCTCGATGCAGCGTTCAAGGCCCACCTCGACACGGTGGAGTTTCCCCCCGCCGCCAAGGCCTTCGCCGAGGCAAAGTTCAAGCGCCCGGGCGTGTTCGGTCGCGCCTGCCCGCACCTGGTCGACCGCCTGCGCGGTGAAGCCGATGCCTGCCGCGAAGCCGCCGACGTGCCTTGCGCGCGTGCTGGCTACGACGCGGTGCTGGCGAAGGATCCCGACGACTTCAACGCGCGCATCTCGCGCGGCGTCCTCGAGCTAAAAGTGGGCGATCAGGGGCAGGGGACCTCGGTGCTCGCCGCGCTCGCGTCCGACGCGCGCATCCCGCGGCCGTACCAGAACCGCGCCGACGAGGCACTGGCAGACGGCGATCTGCAGTCGCCCGACGTGGCCCGGCACAAGAGCGCCGCCGATCGCTACCGCAAGCTCTCGGCCGAGGCGGTCGACGAAGACCAGGGGCGCAGCTACGACGTGAAGCTGTTCGCCGCCGAGCATGCGGAGGCCCGTCCGGCCATCGTGGCCTTGCTGGTGGGCTCCGATCCTCGGCGCGGCCCCGACTTGTTTCAGGGGGGCGTACGGCTGGGCGAGTGGAGCCAGGCTCCGCTCGCGCGCTATCTCATCGGCAAGAACCTGGCGCAGCACGGGTTCTACGACGACGCACGGCCGTTCTTGGCGACGCCCGATGCCGCCTTGCCGCCGCGCGTGCGCCGCGAGCTGGTGCGCCAGCGCGCCATCACCGCCTGCGTGCGCCGAGAGAAGAACGAGCTTCTGGAGATGCGTGCGCGATACACGGGCCCGCCGACCGAGGGCGATCCCTACCTGGGCACCGCGGGTGGCCGCAAGGCAGCCCTGGTGCGGCTCATCGATCGCTGCCTCCTGGCCGAGTAGCGCCCCTATCCCACACCGGCGCCGCGCGGAAATGACCAGAGATTCTCGCTGTGTAAAGGACTGCAAACGGGTCCATCGAAGCACCGTGGCGCGCGTCTATCCATGGGAGGCCGATGCGGGCCTCGGCTACGCACCCGGTCTCTTCCCCTCCGAGGTCATCATCATGCGCGCAATGTTCGTCGCTCTCGCCCTCTCCGTCTCTGTGCTCACCGCCGCGTTCACCGCCGGCGCCGAGGAGCCGAAGGCCAAGTTCCCGATGCCGGCGGCCGCGTTCAAGACCCGCGAGGCCGCGCACATCGAAAAGTCCCGGGCCCGCATGGAAGCGCACATCACTTCGAAGAAGCTCGACGCCGAGAAGGCCAAGCGGGTGCGCGCGCGCTTCGAAGGAAGCGTCGTCAAGATCAACCAGGCCGTCACCAAGGTCGCCGCCGACGGCACCGTGACCAAGGAAGAAGCCAAGGAAGTGCGCCAGGTGGCCCGCGCCGGCCGCGGCCACCACGGCAAGCGCGCAAAGGGCTAACGGACCGAAGGAATTTTCCGGGCCGGACGGGGCCCAGCTTCCTTGCTTCCTTATCTTGGGCCCGCGGCGCAATCGCGCTGCGGGCTTCCTCGCTTGCGGCTTCGTAAAGCTTCGCAAAGATGGGCATCAAAAACTGGCGCCCGGCGCGGGTCTATGCGAGACCCGAGGAGCCCCGATTCACCAGGTAGGAACCTCATGAAGCCCTCGACGCTCGCCGCAGCCCTCCTCGCTCTTTCCGTCGTCACCACCGCCTTCGGCGCCAGCGCCGAAGAAACGCAGAAGGGGCACCACAAGTTCCCCATGCCGGCGGCCGCGTTCAAGAGCAAGCACGAGGCGCGCATCACCAAGGCACGGGCGAAGCTCGAGGAGCGCATCAAGACGAAGAGCGTCGACGCCGAGAAGGCGAAGCTCATGCGCGCCCGCTTCGAAGGCAGCGTCGTCCGCGTGAACCAGGCGGTCGCCAAGGTCGTCGCCGACGGCACCGTCACCAAGGACGAGGCCAAAGAAGTTCGCGCCGCCGCCAAAGAGGCCCGCGCCGACGCCCACCGCGAGGCGCACAAGAAGGCCCAAAAGAAGGAAGCCCCGAAGAAGGACGAGCCGAAGAAGGACGAGCCCAAGAAGTAGCTCGGCCGCGCGAACGAGCCCGCGACGCTGTCTAGGCTCGCGGGCTTTGTTGCGTCCGGCGTTCGAGCCGCGCTACTGCGGCGTTGCTGCGAGACCGCCCAGGCGGCGCGGCTCCGCGGCGCCCAGCCACTCGCTGCCCGCGCGGCCGATGCCCGGCGCGTCGGCCAGGTGACCCATCTCCTTGAAGACGTAGCCCATGGTGAGGAGCTTCTGGCGCGTGGGCTCGGCGAGGCCGTTCTTCTCGAAGCTCACCTGGTCGGGTATGTGCTGCATGTGGAACCGCGGCGCGCTCACCGCGGCGCCGAGGTCCATGCCGAAGTCGACGACGTTGGAGATCTCCTGGAGCACCGCAGTGATGATGGTGGGGCCGCCGGCGCCGCCCACCACCAGCTCCAGGGCGCCGTCTGCGCTGGTGACCAGCGTTGGGGCCATCGATGAGAGCATGCGCTTCTTGGGCGCGATGGCGTTGGGCTCGCCCTGCACGAGACCGAAGCCGTTGGCGGTGCCGGGCACGGCGGCGAAGTCGTCCATCTCGTTGTTGAGGACGAAGCCCGCTCCCTTCACTGTGACGCCCGAGCCGAACCACCAGTTGATGGTGGTGGTGAGCGCCACCGCGTTGCCGTCGGCGTCGACCACCGAGAAGTGCGTGGTGTGGGGGCCCATTCCCGAGGCCGGGCCGTCGACCTTGATGTCTGCGGAAGGGGTCGCGCGATCGGCCTGGATGCCGGCGCGCTGCTCCTTGGCCCACGCGTCGGAGAGCAGGCGATCCACCGGCAGCTTGGCGAAATCGGGATCGCCGAGCTTGGCGTTGCGGGCGGCATACGAGCGGCGCATTGCCTCGAACACGTAGTGGAGCGCCTCCGGCGATTGAAAGCCCAGCGCCTTGAGATCGTAGCCCTCGAGAATGTGGAAGATCATGGCCAGCGTGAGCCCACCGGAAGAGGGTGGGGGCATGGAGATGACGTGGTGCCCGCGGTAGTGAAAGGTGATGGGCGTGCGCCACTTGGGCTTGTACCCCTTGAGATCGGCGGCGGTGACGATGCCGCCGTCGGCCTTCATCTGCGCCACGATGGCGTCGGCGGTGGGGCCCTCGTAAAAACCGCTGGGACCCTTCTGCGCAATGCGCTCGAGCGCCGCGCCGAGCTCGGGGTTCTTGAAGATGGTGCCCACCCCGAGCGGCTGGCCGCCCGGGAAAAATAGGTCTGCGGAGGTTTTGTACTTCTTCAGGCGATCGCCCGCCTTGAGGGTATCGGCGAAGCCCGCGTCGACTGCGAAGCCTTCCTTGGCCAGGGCGATGGCCGGCGCGAGGAGCTCGGCCCAGGGCTTCTTTCCCTGGCCCTTGTGGAGCTCCCACAGGCCGGCCACGCTCCCGGGAACGCCCACCGACTTGATGCCCTCGCGGGCCTCCTTGCTCGGCTTGCCTTCGGCGTCGAGATACATGTCGCGCTTGGCAGCCCCGGGGGCGGTCTCGCGAAAGTCGAGGGCCTTGAGCTTTCCGCCCACGCGCGTGACTGCGAACCCACCGCCGCCGATGTTGCCCGCGGTGGGGTAGGTGACCGCCAGCGCGAAGGCGGTAGCCACCGCCGCATCGATGGCGTTGCCGCCCTTGGCGAGGACGTCCCTACCGACGTTGGTGGCGAGCGCGTTGTCGGTGACGACCATGCCCTTGGCGCCCTTCACCACCACGGGCGCGGCGTAGGGCCAGGGCTCGGCGGCGACCTTCGGCGCGGCGTCGCTGCCCGCGTCGAGCGCGAGAGCCGGCGCTGTGAGCGTGGGCGACACCGAGGCCATGGGCGTTCGCGGGCGCGGGGCTTCCGGGGCGGGCGCCGGGCTGCAGGCGAGCACGAGCGCGAGGAGTGAGACGAGCGAGCGCGGGAGCATGCGCGCACATTACCTCAACGCCCGGCGCGCGGGCGTCGGCTTTCGCTTGCGGCAAGTGGGGCCTCGGGGCGACCATGGCGCCATGAACCGTCTCGCGTGTGTGGTGCTCGTCGGGGTCGTCGCCTGTGCCAAAAAGTCGGAGCAGTCGCCCTTGGAGAGCAAGCCGATGGCCTCTGCGGTGGCGGCGAACGAGACGGTCACCCAGGATGATGCGGGCGCACACGTGACCCACCGGGAGCGCGTGATGAGCTCGACGTCGCTTCAAGACGCGCTCACCACCGCGCGCGAAGAGTCGCAGAGCGACGGCGAGCGCAAGCGGGTTCTGAGCGACTGGGCCGCGGGCCACCTGAAGTGGGCCGAGGTAGACGTGAAGAAGAGCGAGACCTCGACGCTCCTGGCGCTGAAGGATCCGCTTGGCGCCTACGGCAAGCGGGCTTGCATGGCAGGCACCGTCGTGACCATCACCGCGGTGCGCGATGCCGACGCCGGCCCTGGCGCGCCCAAGGGCTTTGCTGCGGTGCTGCAAGGCGCGACCGAGCTATGGACGGTGTTTGCGGTGGGCGACACCGGCGATCTGGTCAAGGGCTCGCGCACAGGCTTTTGCGGGGTGGCGCTGGGTCCGGAGATGGCCAAGAAGAGCGACGGCGTGCCCTCCGACGCGCTGGCCCTGGTGGGGTTCTTCGACCTCCCGGCGAACCGGGGCGGGGCGGGGCAAAATCCGGTGAGCGGCGCACCCGCGCCGGCGCCTACTGCACCCAGCTCCAACGCGCTTCGCAAGAAGGGCGACCTCGTTCCCTACTGAGCCGCGGTGAGCGCCGCGAGCGCCGCCTCGATGGCGCCGCGCAGCGCGGGATCGGCGAGAATCGCCTCCGCTGTGTGCTGTCCTCCCAGCAGCGGCAAGGTCATGCACGCAGCGTCCACGCGCCGGCCCGACATGGTGTCGAGGGTCAGCCGCAGCGCCGCGTCCACGTTCACCGCGCGATCGGAAGCGCTCCAGAGGGCGTACGGCTTCGCGTAGAATTCCGGGCCGCCCACCAGCCAGTCGAGGGCGTTCTTCAGGGAGCCGGGCACGCCGCGCGCATACTCGGGCGACGAGATGACCACGACCGATGCATCCTGCACGCACTTGCGCAGCGCGATCACGGCTTGCGGCAGCCCCGCTTTCTCGACGTCGGCGTTGTAGTGGGGCAGGCCTCCCAGGTCGGCGTAGATGTCGAGCGACGCTCGTGCCAGCTCCTGGGCGGCGGTGAGCAGGGTGAGATTGGTGGACCGTGCCCGAAGGCTTCCGCAGAGGGCGAAGATGCGCATGGGCGGAGCGTGGGCCCTGGACCATGGTCCAGGGTCAAGTGGTACGGTCTCTTGATGCGCATCGGCGAGCTGGCGAAGCGGGCCAAGGTTCCGGTGGACACCATTCGGTTCTACGAAAAGCGCGGCGTTTTGCCCGCCCCGCGTCGGGCGGTGAGCGGCTATCGCAGCTACACCGAGCGCGATCTCCGGGCGCTTCGCCGCATCGCGTACGCCAAGGGGCTCGGCTTTACGTTGGCGGAGATCAAGGAGGCGCTCCCGGCGTGGCTCGACGGCGCGGTGAAGCCGGGAGCGCGACTGGACCGGCTCCGGGCGAAGCTCGTCGAGGTGCGCCGCGCGGAGGCGGCGCTCGCCTGCCGCCGCGAGGCCTTGGAGGCGCAGATTCATGCGATCGAGATCACGGGTCTGTAAGCGCGCGCTGCGCCTTGGCGATGGCGCGCAATCGCGATACGACGATTGCCATGTCGCAGCCTCCCTATCCGCCCCCTGGCTCTCCTGCGTCTGGGCCGCCGCCGGGCGGCTTTGGTCAAGCGCCGCCGCCGGGCGGCTTTGGTCAAGCGCCGCCGCCTCCCGGTGGATACCCGCCGCCCGCCTACGGCAATCCCCATCCGCCCGCAGCGGGCATCGTCGACGCGCTCATCCCGACCAATCCGCTGGCGGCGGTGGCCTGCTGGGTGGGCATTCTCTCTGTGCTCATCTGCGGTCTCGGGGTGGTGCTCGGGCCCATCGCCCTCGTCACCGGCATCATCTCCCTGAAGAAGGGCGCCATCCTCCCGCAATCCGCGTACGGCAAAGGCGCGTCGACGGTGCGCAGCTGGGTCGGCATCGTGACCGGCGCGCTGGGGACGCTCATCAGCATTGCGTTCATCATCCTGCAGCTCGTGAAGTAGCCACGCGTCAACGCGGTATCGAGCTCCTCGCGCCGCAGTTCGTGATCTAGCGCGCGACCCCGGGTGTCCTCGTCGAGCGCCTTCGTGACTGGTGGGCTTGCTCGCGCCCTACGCGTGCGTCTGAAAGTACGCCCACACGCTGCTCACCACCGCGTCCACGTCGGCGTCGCTGAGATCGAGGTGCGTGACGAGGCGCGTCCCGTACAGCACCTGCACCAGGATGCCGCGCTGCGCGAGGAACGCCTCGAGCGGCGCGCAGTGGGCGTCCGGCACCTCGGCGAAGACCATGTTCGTGTGGTGACCTAGCACCTTCATGCCGGAGATGCCGCGGAGGCCCGTTGCGAGGCGCGTGGCCCGCGCGTGATCGTCGGCGAGCCGGTCCACATGGTGCTCCAGCGCGTAGAGGCACGCGGCCGCCAGGTAGCCCGCTTGCCGCATGCCGCCGCCCAGCACCTTGCGCCAGCGATAGGCGCGCGCGACGAGGGCGCGGGTGCCCACGAGGACGGAGCCCACCGGCGCGCCGAGACCCTTCGAAAAACAGATCGACACCGAGTCGAAGCCGCCGCAGGCCTCGGCCAGCGACTGCCGGTTGGCCACCGCTGCGTGCGCCACCCGCGCCCCGTCGAGGTGCACCGCCAGGCCCTTGCTCCGCGCCAGCGCCTGCGCCGCCTCCAGGTATCCGCGATCGAGCACGCGCCCGCTCCAGGTGTTCTCGAGCGCCAGCAACTTCGATCGCGCGAAGTGCGCGCCGAGGCCCGGACCATGCGACTTCACGGCGGAAGCGATCTTCTCGAGCGGCAGCGACCCATCCGGCGCGTGCTCGATGGGCTGCGGCACCACCGAGCCCAGCACCGCCGCCCCGCCGCCTTCGTATTTGTAGGTGTGGGCCAGCTGCCCGACGATGTACTCGTCGCCCCGCTCGCAGTGGGCCATGATAGCGCACAGGTTGCTCATGGTGCCGCTGGGCAGAAAGAGCGCGTCCTCGAAGCCGGTGCGCGCCGCCACCGCGGCCTGCAGCCGAAGCACCGTAGGGTCGTCGCCCCACACGTCGTCGCCCACCTCCGCCGCCGTCATCGCCTTCAGCATCCCCGCCGTGGGCCGGGTCACCGTGTCGGAGCGCAGATCGATCATGCCGACCTATCTACAACGCCCGCCGCGCTCGCGCGTGACGTTCGTTGGTTGCGCTCGTGACGCAGTGCCCAAGGACGGAATCGCTCCTCCGCGCACGAGTCCGGAGCGGTCCACGGAGCCGGAGGAGAACAGGAAGACGATGAGAGCCCTTTGCGGGCAGCGCCATTCGGCGCAACCAGAAGTGCCCAGGGACGGAATCGAACCGCCGACACGGGGATTTTCAATCCCCTGCTCTACCAACTGAGCTACCTGGGCGACCACCGCTCGGACGGGAAACCCGCTCGAGAAGTGCGGGGAACATCATCGATTCGCCCCCCTCCTGTCAATGGGATAACGCACGGCCGGGTGCGCGTTTCGGGCGCTCCCGCTATGCTACGGGCATGGACCGGACCGTCGAGGCGCGCACGAAGGCCGGCGCCGCACGCGAGCGGTGTGCGAGGCTGGGCGCTGCCGTCCTCCGGGCCGCGGGCCTCGCCGCTGCGCTGGGCGCCTGCGATGCGGGGGGCCCGGCGAGCGGGGGCCCAACGTCTTCTGGAGTATCCGACGCCGCGCTCCCCGACGCCGCACGCGTCGAGGATGGCGCCATCGACGCCCCGCCCGACGCGGCCGCTACAGTCTGCGACCCGGGATTCCACTTGGTTCGCGACGTTCGGCGTTGTGATCCGGCGGTCGCCACCCCTGCAGCGCTCGCGGCCTCCCTCGCCACCACCGCGGCCGGCGATCCGGTGCCTCTGGCCGATGTGACGACGGCGTCGCTGCCCTGCGCGCCGGCCCGCGTGTGCGCCCCCGATGCGGCGCGAACCCTGGTTTTCTCGGACGATCCCGAGGACCCGGCGGTGAACGGCGTGCTCTACGCCGACACGCTCCGCAAGGGCGCGCCGTACCGCATCTACGTGTATCATGCAAACGGTGGTGCTGCCCCGCGCAAGTTCTCGTTGGTGGCTCTCAACCAGGGCGCGGCCGCGGCCTCGGTGCGCTTCGAGCGCAGCGCGGTGGGAACGCCCGGGGTCGACTACCTGGGCATCGGCAAGGACGTGGCGCGCCGCTATCTCGGGCCGCCTTCGCCGCGCACGGTCGTGGTCCCGGCGGGCGCGCGGGTGGTGCTCGACCCGGCCCTCGACGCCGCCACCGCGCAGCGCCTCGAGCTGGTGCACGCCATCTACGACGTCACGCCGGACGCCGATCTCAAGCTCTCGGTGGTCACGGTGGGTCCAGGGGTCGACGCGGCGGCGGCCACCGCCGGCCTGCCGCTCTTGCCCTTCGACGGCAAGCACGCACGGGGCACATTCCCCGACGCCGATCTCGCGATCTTCGCCTCTTCCCTGGCCGGACCCGCCGGGTCCAAGCTCGCACGCCTGCGGCTCGGCGCCGACGTCGTGGACCCGCACGTGCTCGGCCGTGACGCCACCACCGGAAACGCCATCTCGCTGGTCGGCAATTTCGGTGTAGTATACACAATTGTCGCGGAAGCCGGGATGGTCGCGGGGGTTGCGCCTCGCGGCGGCGCCTGGGCCGGCGCCACCGAGCAAGCGACGGTCGTCACGGCGCTGCCCAGGGGCAGCACCTTCGTGGACGCCGACGCCGTGCGCCTGCCGAACCTGGCGCCGGGCGGCGCGCTGCGGCTCATGACCGCCGGAAGCTCTTCGCTCCCGGTTGACGTGGTGGTTACTTCCGGCCGGTGACCGGTCGGAAGCGCAAGGGCTCGGCCACGTTCTTCACCTGCATGCTCCGCGCGTCGCCAAAGGTGAAGGGCGAGCTTTCGCCCAGGGCTTCGATGGCGTCGCCCATGACCAGCACTTCGTCCTTGAGGGCGCAGCCCTGGAGCCGCGCCGTGTTGTTCATGCCGCTGGAGAAGCCGGTGAAGTTGTCGTTGGGGCCGAACATGCCCACGAAGAGCGGCGCCAGGTTGACGCCGGTGGAGACGTGCAGGCCGTCTTCGCGAAGCAGCGCAAAGTCTTCTCGCTCCGGAAAGCGATTGGTCATGGCGCGAATCTCCACGGCTGCCTGGATGGCCGCCTCGAGCCGCGACGCCGGGGTGCCTTCGTAGAAGGGCGGGCCGAAGAGCGCGATGACGCAGTCGCCGACCATCTTGTCGAATACGCCGCCGTGCTTCCACACGATGTCGACGGCTTCCTTGCTCCAGTGCTCCACCAGGTTGGCCACGTTGGCGGGGGTCTTCAGCACCTGCTCCGAGAGCCGGGTGAAGCCGGCGATATCGACGTAGAGGATGCCCACCTCCGCCTCGCGCGGCGCGAGGAACTGCGTGCGGTAGTCGTCGCTGCGGAGCAGCCGGGCCACGTCGTCCTCGCGAAAGCTCGAGGCCAAGGTCCGCCACTCTTTGTTGAAGTCGACGATGCGCTGGCGCACGAACCCGGCGAAGCCGGAGAGGAGATCGCGATCGAACGTGTTGAAGGCGCCACTCTTGGAGGTGACGACGATCTTTCCTACGATGACGCTGCGGGTGATGCCGTTGATGAGCACTTCTTCCTGGGCGCCGCGTACGCCCAGGCGGTCGAGGAGCTCGGCGCTGGTGCCCTCGAGGTACGCCTCCGCGAGCTTCTGCAGCTCCGGCGTGCGCATGGCCACCTCGGCATCGGGGCAGGGCTCCTTGTCTTTGAACTGCTGCACCTGAATGGTGGAGCGCGCCTGCTCTTCGGCCACGTAGACGAACAGCATGTCGGAGACCGGCACCGCGTCGCCGAGGATGGTCACCGCGCGCTTGAGGCCTTCCGAGAGGACCCGGTGCCGGAGGGCGTGCCCGAGCCGGAGCATCGTGAGGTGCTTCTGGCGCGCCGCGTGCAGCGCGAAGAGGTAGTTGTCGAAGAGCTCGCACGCCACGTCGAGCGCCTCGGCGGCGTACTGGGCGCGGGCGTCGTCGCCAGCGGGGACGATGACGCCGGCGGAGCCGAACCACGAGCCCGCCACGTCGAGCGGCTGGGCCACCGTTCGCAGCGCCCCGTGCACTTGATCGTAGGCCTTTCGCTCTTCGGCGCCGGTGACCAAGAGGGCTGCCTCGGGAATGGCCGCGTTCTCCGGCACCACGTGGGTCTTGAGCTCCATGTCTTCGGCGTAGGTGCGCACGAAGGCGGCAGAGGCGCCGGTCTCTTCCACCACCTGGGCGAGGAGGCGCGGGAGCACCTGGGAAACGTCTTCGTGGCGGACCAGGCCTTCTTCGATGGCCTCATCGACCCGCGCACGAAAGTCGAAGAGGCGACGAAGCGTGCTTTCGGACATGCCCGCATCCTACCGTGTGAGCGGCCATGGAGGATTGGGATTTCACGTGGTACATGTCGACTTCGATGCGTTGCTTCGGCGTAATCTTCACCGCCCTCCTGCTCGGCGCCGGCTGCGCCAAGAGCGAAGGCACGGCCGACGGCGGCGCGCGTGGCGACGGCGCGGCGGAGGCCAGCGCGTCCAGCGCCGGGCCGGTAGACGCCAAGAGCGCCCGCGACGGCGAGGATCCCTGGAAAGCTGCCGAGTCGCTGGACGACGACGAACTGGCGCGCCTCGCCATGGCCGAGGGCCCCGACGGCCTTCTCGAAGGCGCCGCTGCCGACCCCAAGCGCGCGCCGCTGGCGGCTCGCGCGCTTGCCTACACGAGCGCTCTGCGGGTGCTGCCGTTTCTGGCGGAGCGAGGCGCGGGCGACGGGGACGACGCTGCTGCGGCCCTGGAGTCTGCGGTGGCCATCGCTGCGCTCCGGCGCCGCGCCGAAGACCCCGAGGATGCGGTGGAAATGCGCGCCGGCTGCGCCGCGCTCCTGGCTCTCGCAAAGAACAACGATCGACCCAAGAAAAACCGTATTCTCGCCATTCGTGCGCTGCGGATGCTCGAGCCTCGCGGTTGCGTGGCCGCCGCCGACATCCCCACGGACTTCGACCCCAAGTAAGAGGAATATGGCCAGCGTATACGCGAACGAAGACTACTTCGTGCAGCTTCTGGTGAAGGCGGTCCAGGCGAACGCCAGCGATGTGCACTTCAAGGTGGGCATGCCGCCGGCGGCGCGCGTCTCCGGCGATCTCGTCTTCTTCCGCACCGAGGCCCTGACCGAGGCCGACACGCTGGCGGTGGCGTCGCACGTGGCGCCTCCGGGCTCCGACCTCAATTCGCGAAGGGAGCACGACGCAGCCTACTCGGTGGAAGGCATCGGCCGCTTCCGCGTGAACGTGTATCGCCAGCGGGGAACGTTCGGCGTGGTCATGCGCGTCATCGCGCTGCGCATTCCCAGCTTCGAAGATCTGGGCTGCCCGCCGGCCTGCCAGCTGCTCGCCGAACGGGAGCGCGGCCTGGTGCTCTGCGTGGGCGCCGCCGGCAACGGCAAGAGCACCACGCTTGCGGCCATGATTGCGCACATCAACGCCACCAAGCCGGTGCACATCGTCACCATCGAAGATCCGGTGGAGTACCTTCACCAGGACAACCGCGCCAGCGTGAGCCAGCGCGAGGTGGGGGTCGACACCGAGTCCTTCGCCGACGCCCTTCGCTCCTCGCTTCGCCAAGACCCAGACGTCATCCTGGTGGGCGAGATTCGCGACGAGATCACCATGGACATCGCCCTCAAGGCAGCGGAGACGGGCCACCTCGTCTTCTCCACGCTCCACACGCCCGATGTGTCGCGCACCATCGGCCGCATTCTCGCGCTGGCGCCCAAGGGGCAGTCGAACACCGTCGAAGAAATGCGCGCGCGCCTTGGCGACGCGCTGCAGGGTGTGGTGGCCCAGCGCCTCTTGCCACGGGCCGACGGCGGCGGCGTGGTGCTCGCCTCCGAGGTGCTGGTGTGCACCGGCACTGCGCGCGCCTCCATCAAGCGACCCGAGGGCAACCCGTCGCTCAAGGAGATCATGGAGAAGGGCGTGCACCCTTACGGCATGCAGACGTTCCCCATGGACATCGAGCGCCTGGTGGCCCGCGGGCTGGTCGACGAAGCGACTGTCTCGGGCATGATGACGTTCTGACGCTCAGTCGTCGTCGGCGCGGAGGATCCAGGCGATGGCCTGGTCGAGGCCGTGCGGCTTCTCGAACACGGGGCCCAACGTGGCAGCGTCGGCGCGAACCGCTTCGGTGGCCGACGCGGTGAAGAACGCCACCGGGAGCGCAGGCGTGGTCTGCCTTAGCTCGAGCGCTACATCGGTGCCGGTGCCGTCGCCCAGGTCGAGATCGAGCAGGGCGCACGAGAGGCGGCTCGCGTCGCAGGCAGAGGCCGCCCGGCGTGAGTCGGCCTCCACGACGTGGTCGATACCTGCCTGCTCCAGACGTTCGAGAATAAGGCGCCGGGCGATGGGCGAATCGTCGGCGATGAGAACGCGGCGCACGGTGTCATTCTACCCGAGCTTGGCGCGATACGGCGCACCATTTGCGGGCGGCTCGTGATCCAAGTTGGTGCAGTGGGGCCCGGGCGCAGCGCGAAAGCGTAGTCATTTCCACGCGGAGGCCGCTGGCATCGGGCGTGAATAGGAGACCCTCGCGGCGCGCGCCAAGACGGTTTGCGGGAGCGCTCTTTGCGCGGCGCTGCGGGAGAAGGAGAAAAACATGCAGGTTACATTTTGGGGCGTTCGCGGCAGCATCGCGTCACCGGGACCTTCCACGTCCGGGGTTGGCGGCAACACCAGCGCAGTGGAGATCGTGGCAGGCGACACACGCATCGTGCTCGACGGCGGCACCGGGCTCCGGCCGCTGGGCGACGCGCTCTTGGCGCGCGGCGGCGCAGGCAAGCTGGCGATGCTCTTTTCGCACTACCACTGGGACCACATCCAGGGGCTTCCGTTCTTCGTCCCGGCCTACATGCCGGACACCGAGCTCACGCTCATCGGCGGCGCGCTGGGCCCGGCCACCCTCAAGGACGCGCTCATGGAGCAGATGCGCTCGCCGGTCTTCCCGGTGCGCTTCGAGGAGCTGTCTTCGCGCATCGAGACGCGCGAGGTGCGGCCCTTCGAGCGCTTCGAGATCGGCGACGTGGTGGTCACCGCGGCCAAGCTCAATCACCCGGGCGGCGTGTTCGGCTACCGGCTGGAGCACCAGGGGCGCAGCGTGGTGTATGCCACCGACACCGAGCACTACGCGTGCGTCGACCCGGCGCTGGTGCGGCTGGCGGAAGGCGCCGACGTGCTCATCTACGACTCGCAGTACACGCCCGCCGAATATGCGGGTCGTCCGGGGCTCTCGAAAGTGGGCTGGGGGCACTCTACCTACGCGGCGGGCGCGGAGCTGGCGCGCATCGCGGGTGTGGAGACCTACGTGCTCTTTCATCACGATCCGCGGCGCACCGACGCTGGCGTGGCGGAGCTCGAGGCCAAGGCGCAGGCGCTCTTCGCGTCGTCGGTGGCCGCGCGCGAGGGACTGACCCTGGATCTTCCAGGAAAGGCGCGCGCCGCAGCCGCATGAACGCCCCCGGCGGACCGGTCGGCGGTTCGGCGCCGACCGCGGGCGGTCTTTCCCAGCGCGCGCGCGAGTCTGCTACGCTCGCGCATCCGACGATGTCCTCGCGGCTCTCGCTCCTCGTAGACCTGGCATCGCTCCTTTCGCGTGAGGTGGAGCTCGACGCGCTCATGAGCACCGCGTGCGACCGGCTCCGCGCCGCCCTCGAGTGCGAGCGCGCCACCATCTGGCTCATCGACGCTGAGCGCGAGGACCTGGTGTCTCGCGTGGCGGTGCTCCCGGAGGTGCCCCAGCTCCGGCTGCGCCTCGATCGCGGCATCGCGGGCTTCGTGGCGCGCACCGGCGACACCGTACGGACCACCGACGCCACCTCCGATCCGCGCTTCGAGGCGGAGATCGATCGCCAGACCGGCTACGTCACGCGGTCGGTGTTGGCGGTGCCCATTCGCGAGTCGGCCTCCACGCCCATTCGCGGCGTGCTCCAGCTCCTGAACCACACCCACGGCGCCTTCTCCGAGGAAGACGCGCGCTACCTCGCGGTGCTTGCGGCGCAGCTGTGTCGCGCCCTCGAGCTCACGACCCTGCGCGCGCGCGGCGAAGAGCCGGGCGTGGTGCTCCGCGGTCCCTTCAATCGCATCGTCGGCCGCAGCGACGTGCTCGGCACCGTGTACGAGCGCATCACCCTTGCTGCGCAGACCGACGCCACGGTGCTCTTGCGCGGCGAGACCGGCACCGGGAAGGGGCTTTTCGCCCGGGCCATCCACGTGAACTCCAAGCGTCAAGACGGCCCCTTCGTCACCGTCGACGCCACCACGCTGCCGCGCGATCTGGTAGAGAGCGAGCTCTTCGGCCACGAACGGGGCTCGTTCACCGGCGCCGATCGTCGGGTGCAGGGGCGGGTGGAGCTGGCCCAGGGCGGAACGCTGTTTCTCGATGAGATCGGCGATCTCTCTTTCGAGAGCCAGGGCAAGCTCTTGCGCCTGCTGCAAGACCGCGCCTTTGAGCGGGTGGGCGGGCGCGCCACGCTCCAGGCCGACGTGCGCGTGGTGTGCGCGACGCACCGCGATCTCGAGCGCGCGGTGCGCGACGGGACCTTTCGCTCCGACCTGTACTACCGCATTCGGGTGGTCGAGATCGAGGTGCCGCGCCTGAAGGATCGCGGCGCGGAAGACATCCTCGAGCTGGCCATGCATTTCGCCGACATGTATGCGCGTCGCTACGGGCGCGCCGCGCCGGTGTTCACAGGCGAAGCCCGGGCCCTGCTCCTCGGCTACGCGTTCCCGGGCAACGTGCGCGAGCTCGAGCACTGGATCGAAAGCGCGGTGGTGCTCTCGAAAGACGGGCACCTGCGGCCGGAGAACTTTCCCAAGGTCCGCGAGCTGGACACGCTGCGCGAGGAAGACGGCGCCGTGCGCATTCCTCTCGGCCTTCCGCTCGAAGAGGTGGCGCGCCTGTATACCGCGGCCACGCTCGACGAGAGCGGCGGGAACCAGACGGTGGCCGCCAAGCGCCTGGGCATCGGGCGCAACACGCTTGCCCGGCGGAGCAAGAAGCCGTGAGCCGCGTCACCTTGCTATCGATGGCCGCCGTCGTGGTGGGCGCGCTGGTGGCGTTCGGCCTGCGCGAGCTCCGCATGCGCATGCTGGAGACCACGCTGCTGCGCGAAGGCAGGCACCGGGAGGCCGCCCGCGTGAGCGAGCGGCTCGCAGCGGGGCTCGTGGCGCGCATCGCCTCTTCGGCGCGGCCGGTGCACCAATGCAACGCGGCCTACGCGCTTTTTCTTGCGGGTGAGACCCGGGAGGCGCTCCGGCGGTTCGATGCCATCGAGGCGGCAGCCGGCCAGTCGCTACCCGTCACCGCGCGCTACCTGTGCCTCCGTGGGCGCGCCATCGCGCTCGTGGTGTTGGGCGACGATCCGCCGCGGCTCCGCGATACCGTGGTGGCCCTCACCGAGATTCGAAAGACCCCGCTCGAAGGGCTCTTGTGGGCGCACGCCGCGCTCCAGAATGGCGATCGAGCGGCTTCCGCGGCGGCCCTGGATGCGCTTCCTCCCTTGCCCAAGGCCCCGCCCGGCCGGGCCACCGAAGACGCCGCGGCCCAGCGCGCAGCCCGTGAAAAGATGTTCGCAGCGCTCCGTGGTTCAGCCCTTCGGGCGCTTGGCGAGGCTGCGGCCGCGGCGCCGCTCCTGATGCGAGCCCAGGAAATTCCCCCGGTCGACGCTTGGTCGACGCTGGCCGAGGCGCCGCCGCCGGCGGGCGCGCGCAATCCGGGCCCCTGAAGGTATTCGCGGCGCCGGGAATTTTGAGTATGGTGCGGCCCATGCTCACGCCGCCCTTCGAAAAGAGCCACGTCCGCGCGCTCTACGACAAGCCGCTCCTCGTCCTGGTCCACGAAGCGCGCAACGTTCATGTTCAGCACCACCCGGACAACGAGGTGCAGCTCTGCACGCTGCTCAGCGTGAAAACCGGCGGCTGCCCCGAAGACTGCGGCTACTGCCCGCAGTCTTCGCACTACGACACCTCGGTGGGCGCCGAGAAGATGCTCGACGTCGACGCCGTCCTCGCCAGCGCGAAGAAGGCCAAGGAGCTCGGCTCCACCCGCTTCTGCATGGGCGCTGCCTGGCGCGAGGTAAAAGACGGCCCCGCCTTCGACCGCGTGCTCTCCATGGTGCGCGGGGTGAAGGACCTGGGCCTCGAGGCTTGCGTCACCGCCGGAATGCTCACCGACGCGCAGGCCCTTCGCCTGAAGGAGGCCGGCCTCGACGCCTACAACCACAATCTCGACACCAGCCGCGAGAACTACAAATCGATCATCAAGACCCGCACCTACGACGATCGCCTCCGCACCCTCGACAACGTGCGCAAGGCCGGCATCACCGTGTGCTCGGGCGGCATCATCGGCATGGGCGAGTCGGTAGACGATCGCTGCGAGATGCTCCGCACGCTGGCGAACCTCACGCCGCAGCCGGAGAGCGTGCCCATCAACGCGCTCGTTCGCGTGGCCGGCACGCCGCTGGCCGAGCTGCCGGCGGTCGATCCGCTCGACATGGTGCGCATGGTGGCGGTGGCGCGCATTCTCATGCCCAAGTGCCGGGTGCGCCTCTCTGCCGGGCGCAACGAGCTCACCCGCGAGGCGCAGCTGCTGTGCATGCTCGCCGGCGCAAACTCCATCTTCTACGGCGAGAAGCTCCTCACCACGCCCAATCCGGACGAGGACGAGGACCTGCAGTTGCTCAAGGACGCCGGCGTCACCGCCATGGCTCCGGCCGTCGCGCACGCAGGCGAGTAGTCAGAGCCCGCGTAGATCCTCGGCCTTGCGGCGGCGCGGATCGCCTTCCAGCCAGTAGGTCCAGCAGCGGAAGCGCACGTTCCAGGCGACCCGACGTACTCGGCCGCCTGCTGCGGGATCGGCGCGCAGCCGCACTTCGTCGCCGCAGGTGAACGCGGCGCCGTCACGATCGACGTCGCGCGAAGTCGCCAGCGCGAGCTCGCCGTCGTCTTCGAGGGCGCACGGATCGGGCACCACGGAGCGTATGGCCGCGCACAGCCGCGCATCCAAGGTGCTCCGCTCCGCCGCGGCAGCACCCCGAAGCGCCTGGCGCGCCGCCTGGGCCAGCCGCGCAAAACGAAAGAGCGAGGGGCCGTTGTAGTTCGAACCCGGCGGGGTCTGGACCTGGGCGGCGGCGAGGTGGGCGAAAGGCGGGCAAAACGAGAGGGCCACCGCGAGCGCCGTGGTCTGCGCGTCCTCGTCCACCGGGTGCAGACCGCACAGGGCGAGGAGCATGGCGAAGGCGTCGTCGCTCGCAGTCCAGGCCTGGTGGAAGCGCGCGCGATCGCCCAGGAGGCAAGCTTCGAACGCCGGCCAGTCGGTGACGTCGCCCCGCGAACGCTCGCGCCAGCGGTCCACCAGCTCGGTCAGTCGCGCTGCGGGCTCCACGCCTCGAAGACTAGCAAAGAAAGGAGGTG
>JBBQWQ010000008.1:0-181633 GCA_038210445.1 Polyangiales bacterium | reverse complement strand
GCGCCGCAGTCCAGCTGGGCCAGACCATCGACCCCGAGCACGACGTCCTCGAGCTCGGCGACCGGCGGGTGGCCTGCGTCGACGCCGACCACCGCCACGCCGCGCGTCCGCAGCGCCCGCAGCGCGGCCACCCCGGAACGCGCCATGCCGACGACGAGGTAGGGCCCCGGCGGCGGGGCCGGCCTCACTTGATCGACGCCTGAAAGATCGTGAAGCCGATCGCCGAGCAGGCCGCGGCGACGATCCAGAAGCGCAGGATGATCTTCGTCTCCGACCACGCCATGAGCTCGAAATGGTGGTGGATGGGCGCCATGAGGAAGACGCGCTTGCCGGTCATTTTGAAGTAACCGACCTGGATGATGACGCTCACCATCTCGATGAAGAAGACGCCGCCGAGCAACACCGACAGGAGCTCGTTCTTGGTGAACACCGCGCACATGCCCAGGCCGCCGCCGAGCGAGAGCGAGCCCACGTCGCCCATGAAAACCTGCGCGGGGTAGCTGTTGTACCAGAGGAAGCCCAGCCCCGCGCCCACCACCGCCCCGCAGAAGATGGAGAGCTCGCCCACGTTGGCGATGGGGGGAATATCCAGGTATTTTGCCACCACGAACTTTTGCGAGAGGCCGGCCAGGCCGAAAGTGGCGCCGGCAAGGTAGGCCCACACCAGGTAGGTGCCGGCGTTGAACATCACGGGCCCGATGGCCAGGCCGTCGAGACCATCGGTGAGGTTCACCGCGTTCGACATGGCCACCACCACGAACACCGCGAACACGATGTACAGCCAGATGGGCAGCTCGATGGGGTGCTTGGCGAAGGCAACGAAGGGGACACTGAGGCGCGCGCGGATGGCCCACCAGTCTTCGGGCACTTTGTCTTTGGCCAGGAACACGTAGGCCAGCACCGAGCCGCCGATGGTGAACTGCCCCAGCAGCTTGTAGCGGCCGGGAACGCCCTTGGAGTTCTTGAAGCGAATCTTCAGGTAGTCGTCGAGGTATCCGATGACGCCGTATCCGGCGACGACTGCGGTGGTCGCCCACACGAAGACGTTGCGCAAGTCGGCCCAGAACGCCGTGGGCAAGAGAACCGAGATCAAGATGAGCGAGCCACCCATGGTGGGCGTGCCCTGCTTGATCTTGTGCGATGCCGGGCCGTCTTCGCGCACCACCTGGCCAATTTGTCGAGCCTGCAGCGTGCGGATGAACCACGGCGCCACGAAGAACGACAGCAGCATGGCCGTTACCGTGGCCGCGATGACGCGAAACGGTACGTAGCGCAGAACGTTGAGCCACCCCAACCAAGACACGTGCCGGAGCGGATAGAGGAGCTCGTAGATCATTTGCTTCGGTCTTGCACCAACGCTTCGACGACGCGCTCTGCGCGAACGCCGCGGGAGGCCTTCACCAGTACTACGTCCTTAGCGGAAACCCGAGCGATGGCCAATTTCGCCGCCTCCGATGCGTCGCTCGCTCGCAGCACCTCGACCCCCGCGGCCTCGGCGCGGGTGGCCGTGCGGTCCAGCTCTCCGCCGCACGAGATGAGCAGCTGGACGCCGAGCTTCGCGAGCTCGTCGCCCAGCGCGTCGTGCTCGCCCGGGGAAAAGTCGCCGAGCTCGCGCATTTCACCGAGCACCGCCACGACCCGGCGATTACCGGCCATCTCGCGCAGCGACGCCAGCGAGGCGCGCATCGACAGGGGGTTGGCGTTGTAGGAGTCGTCGACCAGCCAGGTGCCGTCGCCGAGCACCTGCAGCGTGCCGCGCCCCTCGAGCCGCATCGACGACAGCGCGCGCTCGATCTCTTCGCCGGAGAAGGGCGCAGCCACCGCCTCGGCGCACGCGAGCGCACACGCGAGGTCGAGCGCATGGGCCTCGCCCACGAACGGCGATTGCAGCGTGCGCTCACCGGTGGGCGTTCGCAGGCGGAGCGCCGCCTGGGTGCCGCTGGGCTCGCGCGCGAGCAGGCAGTACGCCGCGGCCGGGTCTCGACCGAAACCGACCACCCGCGGGCGCTTGGCCCGGCGCACCTCGCCGGAAGCGTACTCGTCGTCTACGTTGACGACCGCGGTGCCGCCCTCCGCGAGGTACTGGTAGAGTGCACCTTTCTCGCGGGCGACGCCCTCGCGGCCCCCTACCCCTTCGGCGTGCGCCAGCCCCACGTTGACGATGGTGGCCACGTCGGGTCGCGCCACCCGCCCGAGCTCAGCCATTTCGCCGGGCAAGCTCATGCCTGCTTCGAGCACCGCGTAGGCGACCGAGCCGTCGAGCGTGAGCACGGTGGCCGGAAGGCCGATGCGATTGTTCAAGTTCCCCTGGGTCTTTCGCGCCGCGCCGCGCAGCGCGAGCAAGCTGGCGATCATCTCCTTGGTGGTGGTCTTGCCGGAGCTTCCGGTGATGGCGATGACCGATCTCGGGGCGCCCTCGGAGCTCGCGCGGCGCCACGCCTCGAGGTGGGCTGCTGCGACGTCGGCCCAGGCCACCAGCGTATCGGCCACCACCACCACGGCGGCGTCTTTCACCGGCGAGGTGTCGGCCCGCGCGTCGACCACCACCACCGCGGCACCTTGCGCGTCGACTGCGGCGAGGAACGCGTGTCCGTCGTGCACCTCGCCGCGAAGCGCTACGAAGAGCGTACCGGGCCGAACCGCCCGGCTATCGCTGGTGATGCCGGCCCCCGCTCCGCCTCGGGTGCCGCGGGCGAGCAGCCGGCCCGAGGTCGCCTCCACCACCTGATCCACGTCGAAAGGCGCCTGGTTCTCGGGGATGGGCGTCGCCATGGTGGCCTCTTAGCATTTTCGACAGGTGTTGCGTCACCGCGGCGAGGCCGCGAGGCGTGAGCCCCTGACACGCGAGTCGCTGGGGCGTGGGGTTCTGTTCTCGATTGCACCGTGACCCGTCAGAAGCGAGCCGGCGAAGCATGTGGACGCTGTGGCACGCGTCCTGCTTTGCTCCATCGACATGCGCCCCCTCGCCCCCTGTCCTTGCGGAAGTCTCCTCCCCTCCGGCGCCCGCGCGTGCCCCCATTGCGGCGCCGAAGCGCAGTCGAGCTTCCCGCGGGCCAAAGCTCTCCTGGCGGGCGCTGCCACCACGCTGGTGGGCGGCGCCTTTGGCATCACGCTGATGGCCTGCTACGGCTGCCCACCCGGCGAATGCGTGTATATTCCCAGCGACGGGGGCGCAGACGCGCGCGTCTCGGCCGACGCCCAGATCGGCGATCCCGATGCGGGCAAAGACGGCGGCGGCGACGCGGGCAAGGACGCGGCTCGCAAAGACGCCGCAGCCGACGACGCCGCAGCCGACGACGCCGGGCTCTAGTTCACCGTAAACCGAGGGAGCGGGTTCACTCGATCATCGGGCGCGGCGCGCCGCCAGCGCCGCCCGCGCGTGGATGCGATCGTCGAAAGCTTTCTTCTGGGCGCCGACAATCTGGTAGTCCTCGTGCCCCTTGCCGGCGAGAAGGACCACGTCGCCCGGAGCCGCGGAGGCGATGGCGAGGGCAATGGCCCGGGCGCGGTCGAGCTCCAGAACGTAGCCCCGCTCGCCGCCGACGAAGCCTTCGCGCGAGACCTCCGCCAGGCCGTGCGCGCGCACAGCGTCGACGATGGGCCGAGCAATGGCGTCGGGCGACTCGGTGCGTGGGTTGTCGGAGGTGATGACGGCGACGTCGGCCCCGCGCGCCACCGCTTCGCCCATGGGCCCGCGCTTCTTGGGGTCGCGATCGCCTCCGCAACCGAAGACGCACACGATGCGCCCCTGGGTCACGTCGCGAATCGCCTCCAGCACCCGCTCCAGCGCATCGGGCGTGTGGGCATAGTCTACCAGCACCACCAGATCGTCCTCCGTCACGTCGCAGCGCTCGAGCCGCCCGGAAACGCCGGCGGCGCGGCCGATGGCGTCGGCGGCCTTCTGCAGATCGAGGTCGAGGGCGCAGCAGATGCCGAGCGCCACCGCCACGTTCTCCACGTTGTGGCGGCCCACCAGCCGCGAGCGCAGCTCCACCGGCCCGGCCGGGGTGCGGAACGTGGCGTGCATGCCACTTGCTGCAAACTGCACGGATTCGGGGACGATGTCGGCTTCGACGTCGGCGCGCGAAGAGACGCGTACGGTGGGCGCGCGCACCTTGGCTGCCAGCTGCCTGCCGAACGGATCGGCCACATTGATGCAGGCGGAGCCCGGGCTGCACTCGACGAACAAGCGCTCCTTGGCGTGGCCGTAGGCTTCCATCGAGCCGTGGAAGTCGAGGTGGTCTTGGGTGAAGTTGGTGAATGCCGCAACGCGGAACCGCACCGCCTTGACCCGGGCCAGCTCGAGGGCGATGGACGACACCTCCATGGCCACGGTGGTGGCGCCGCGCTTGCGCATGAGCGCCATGGTGCGGGCCAGCTCGTCGGCCTCCGGCGTGGTGTGGGTGGTCGGAAACGTCTCGTCGCCGAAGCGATTGCCGATGGTGCCTACGATGCCGCAGGTGGGCTTGCCATGCACCCCGTCGATGGCGTCACGCACCAGGTGGGTGGTGGTGGTCTTGCCATTGGTCCCCGTGATACCCACCACGTCGAGCGAGAACGTGGGGTGGCCGTACACGGCGGCGGCGGCGGTGGCGAGCGCGAAGCCGATGTCGTCGGCCACCATCACGGGAATCCCCAGCTGCGCAGCATCGGTCGCGCCCCGCTCCACCAGCACCGCCGCCGCGCCCCGCGAGATGGCGTCGCGCAGGTAGGCCGCGCCGTCGTGCAACGCGCCGCGCCGCGCCACGAAGAGATCGCCCGGCATCACCGCCCGGGAGTCTTGTCGCACGCCGGTCACCACCCTGTCGTCGCCGCCTGGGCTGGCGAGCTCGACGCGGCCGCCGAGCTCGCGAATCAACTGGCTGAGCGTCAGGCCTCTCATGGTCACGGTGCGTTCTCTACCACGGGTCGCGCGCGGCTTCGACTCACGACGCCGGTTCGAACACCAGTCGTACCGCGCTGCCTTTGGGCACCGGCGTTCCCGGAAGCGGCCACTGGCGAACCAGCCGCCCGGTGCCGTCGATCTCCGGCACCAGACCGGCCGCGGTGACCTGCCGAACCGCGTCGCGCGCCGCGAGGCCCGCCGCGTCGGGAACCTTCACGGCGTTGGCGGCTGGCGGACCGAACACCGCCGGCGGCGCAGGCATGGACGCCGGCGCGGGGGGCTTGAGCAGCGCCAGGGTCGCGTCGGCAGGGTCGTTCTCTCGGGTCACCTGGCTCAGCCGCGGCGCGGTGGAGTTCGGCGTCACACCCAGGTAGCGCAGGCTGGCCTCGGCCACCCGGCGAAACACCGGGCCCGCGAGATCGCCGCCGTAGCGGCCGATCATCGGCTCATCGAGCACCACGGCGATCACGAGACGGGGCTTGTCGGCAGGCACGAAGCCGATGAACGAAGCGGTGTACTTGTCGTCGGAGTACTTGCCGGTGGCGGGGTCGGCCTTCTGTGCGGTGGCGGTCTTGCCGGCCACGCGAAAGCCGGGGACCGCCGCCTCGACACCGGTGCCGCCGTCTTCCACGACCGCCGTCAGCATCTCGGTGATGGTGTGTGCGACCTGGGCCGAGATCACGTCGCGTCGCGCCTTGGGAACGCCGTCGCGGATGATGTTGCCGCGTGCATCTTGCATCTTCTTGATGAGGATGGGCTCGTACAGGCGACCGCCGTTGGCGATGGCCGCGAGAGCCATGGCCAGCTGAACCGTGGTGACGCTGATGCCCTGCCCGAAGGAGGCGTTGGCGGTCTCCACCTCGAACCAGGGGCGCCCCTTGGGGCGCAGCACGCCGGTGGCCTCGCCTGGAAGCGGAAGGCCGGTGGTCTCGCCGAAGCCGAACTTGCGGAAGCCCGCGTAGAGCTGGGGCTCGCCCAGGCGAAGAGCGATCTTGAGCGCGCCGATGTTGGAGCTCTTGGCGAGCACCTGAGTGGGCGTGAGCCAGTCGTTCAAGTGGGTGTCGTGAATGGTCACGTTGCCCAGCTTGAAGGTGCCGTGCTCGCAAAAGACCGGCTCGGTGGGCTTCAGCACGCCGGCCGAAAGCGCCGTCGCCAGCGTGAACACCTTCATGACGCTGCCCGGCTCGAAGCGATCGGTGACCACGCGATCGCGCCGCGCGTCCACCTCCGAGGCGCCGTAGTCGTTGGGGTTGTACCCGGGCGTCGAGGCCAGCGCGAGGATCTCACCGGTGTTGGGGTCGACCACCACCAGCGATGCACCCTTGGTCTCGTAGGTTCGCTGCGCTGCGTCCAGCTCTTGCTCCACCACGTGCTGGATGCCGCCGTCGATGGTGAGCGTCACGTCGTGGCCGGCGAGCGCGTCGCTGTCGGACTTGCCCTCCGAGAAAATGAGGCGACCGGTGCGGTCACGGAGGCCGCGTACGTCTTGAATGCGCCCCTTGAGCTCTTCGTCGAGGTAGAGCTCAAGGCCGTCTTTGCCAAGACCGTCGGGGGCCACGAAGCCAAGCACCGGGCCCAGCAGCTCACGGCTCGGGTAGTAGCGGTGGCCTTCGCCTTCCAGGTTCAAGCCGCGCACTGGGTGCGGGTTCTTCTTGGGCTCCGACATGTCGCGAATGGCCTGCGCCTCGTCACCGGAGATGCGGCGCTTCAGCCAGATGAAGCGCTTCTTGGTGAGGAGCTTGGCGTAGGTCTCGTTGGGGTCGAGGGTGAGCGCAGCGGCGAGACGCATCGCGCAGTCTTTGAGCACCGAGGCCTGCGCCTCTTGTCCTTCTACGCCGCGGATCATCTCCGCTACGTCGACGCTCAGGCTCGGCACCTCGACGGTCACCGCCAGCGGCGAGCCGTTGCGATCGTGGATGGTGCCCCGCTTGGGCTCCACGTGCAGCCGGCGCATGCGCTGGTTCTCCGCCGTTTCTTTCCACTGCGCGCCGTCTTCTACCTGCACGCGGTAGGCGCCCGAGACGAGGCCCCCCAGCCCCAGCGCCATGAGCCCAGAGAGGATGCCGATGCGAACGCGAATCCATTTTGCCCGTTCCGGGTCGAGGTTCCTCATTCGTCCTTCTTTGCTTGCGCCGCCGGCTTGTCGGCGCTGCCTGCCGGCATGGGCGCCGGGCGGTGCGGGTCGAGGGAGACGATGCGCTCGGGCGGCGCTTGCTCCATACCGAGCAGCGTGCGCGCCACCATGTCGACGCGCGAGGGCGTCTTGTAGCTGGCGGCCTCCAGCTGGAGCACGCGCTTGGTCTCCTGCAGCTTGGCCTCTTCGGCGCGGGCTCGGCCCAGCTCGTAGCCGAGCTCCAGGTTGCGGCTGCGAAGCGCGAGGTGCACGCAGAATGCGCTGGCGGTGGCGATGACCGCCACCGTCCACACCGGCACGAAGGCGCGGCTCCGTTTGTTCATCGCTCCTCCGATTCCGGTGCGTCGTCGCTCTCGTCGACGTCTGCGGCCATGGGCATGGTCGCCACCCGCAGCTTGGCGCTGCGCGCACGCGGGTTCGCCTCTTCCTCTTCCGGCGAGGGGCCAAGGGGCTTCTTGGTCACCACGTTCCACTGCTCGCGCACCCGGAACGCCTGCTTCACCAGGCGGTCTTCCAGGGAGTGGAAGGCGATGATGGCGCAGGGCGCACCGGGCGCCAACACGTCGCGCGCCACCGAAAGCAGCGTCTCCAGCTCTTCGAGCTCGGCGTTCACCTTGATGCGCAGCGCTTGGAACGTGCGCGTCGCCGGGTCGACGCCACCCACCCGCACCGGCCCCACCGCGCGCACGATGGCGCGCCGCAGGTCGAGGGTGGTGTGGAGATCGTTCTCTTGGAGCGCGCGCTTGAGGCTGCGGGCAATGCGGCGGGAGCGCCGCTCGTCGCCGAGCCGGAAGATGACGTCGGCCAGCTCGTCGTCGCTCAGTCGATCGATGAGCTCGAGGGCGGTCTCGCCGCTCGTCGGGTCCATGCGCATGTCGATGGGGCCTTCGCGGCGAAAGCTCATGCCGCGACCGGCGTCGTCGAGCTGCGGCGAGCTCACGCCAAGGTCGGCGCACAGGCCGTCTACCTGCCCGACGCCCAGCGCCGCCAGCTCCTCCGGCAAGCGCGAGAACGGCGCCGCCACGATGCGCAGGCGGTCGCCGAAGCGCGCCAGACGCGCACCCGCAGCTTCGCGCGCGGCAGGGTCGCGGTCGAAGCCGATGACCCGCACCGCGTCCGACGACTCGAGCAAGGCTTCGGTGTGGCCGCCACCACCGAGGGTGGCGTCGACGAAGAGCGGGGCTTCGGTCTTGGCGTTCTCTCGGAGCATCTGCGCCACGAGGTCCCGCATCACCGTCGTATGAACGAACGACTCGACCATGATCTCCTCGGCTGCGTCTTCGGAAAACACCCACTCCACTTCGCGTTCCACGACGAGCCCGGGCAGCGCCAGCTGAAGGTTCGTGCTCATAGGCCGAGCTCCGCCAGGCGCGTGCTGATGTCGACGCGCTCTTCGTCGGTGGTCTCGAAGGCCTTCTTCCAGACCTCCTTGTCCCAGAGCTCGGCATACTTGCCGGAGCCTGCCCACAAAACGTCTTTGGTGAGCTTGGCGTGCTCGCGCAAGGTGGGCGGAATCAAGATGCGGCCCGAGTCGTCCACATCGCACTCGACGGCGCCCGAGACGTAGATGCGGCGCAGCTTCTGCACCGCGCGGTCGAACTGCGGGAGCTTGGCCAGCTTCTCCTCGAAGGAGGTCCACTCGGGCGTGGTGTAGGCCACCAGGCAGGGGTCGAGGCCGCTCGTGAGAATGATGCGGCGCTCCGCCATGGACGCGAGCACGTCGCGATACCGAGCCGGAAGGCTGGTTCGACCTTTGGCGTCGATGGTGTGCTCGTAGCGACCGCGAAACATTCGTCCTCAGCGTGGGTAGAGGTTCCATCCCATGGTCGGGTCTGGCCTCTTATGGAAGTTTTTGCCACTTCTTCCCACGTAAGATTTGCAAGGTACGGATCTCGAGTCAGGAGGTCAATAATCCGTGTGGTCCGCACACCCGTTCAGCTATGAAACCTGCGGAGATCACGACATCGCTCCGTTTTCTTCTTCGCGGTGTTCCCTTTCGCCCCACTGAAGTGGCACGCGGCGCGCACTGCGTGCCCCAAGTGGCGGTGGGAAAGGTCTCGGAATCGCCACCGCCGCGCCGAGATGCCGCCCCTCCGCGGTGCGCTTGGGCTCGATGCGGATCGTCACCAACCCCGGGTGCAACCTGCCGGCCTCCGCCATCCGGCACTTCGACCTCGAGATTTGCCCGCAGCAGCTCGTGGTCGACGGCGTGAGCCACGATACGCGCGGCGGCATTCCGTTTTCGGTCATCGACGGCTGGGTCCGCACCGCCAAGGACTTCCCCCACGTGGTGGGCACGACCGCCCACGAGTTCGCGGCAATCTTCGCGCGGCTTTCGAAAGGGACGCGGGAGATCGTCACCATCCTCGCCTCACGGAAGATCATCCAGACCTACGGCGCGGCGTCGTCGGCGGCGCGAACGCTCGCCGCCTCGACGGCCTTCGGCAAGACGGCGATTCAGGTCGTCGACTGCAAGATGACCGACGCTGGCCTCGGCCTCTTCGTCCTCGCTGCCTGCACCATGAGCGAGGCTGGCGTTTCGGCGGCCACCATCGCTCGGTGCCTCGGCTTGCTCGCCGAGCGTTCACTCTTCGCCTTCGTCCCGGGCACCCTCGAAACCCTGGTGAAGGGCGGGCGCGCCGGCTGGGCGCGCGCGCAGATGGCAGACTTCTTCAACATCAAGCCTGTCATCGGCTTCCAGGACGGCGAGCTGATGCAGCAAGGCAAGGTTCGCGGGAGCGGCGACATCGCAGGCGCGCTGGTAGACCTCGCGGTCAAGCGCGTGGGGCCCGCCCGCAAGGTCTGGGGCGCCGTCTTCCACACCTACGGCGACGACGCCGCTGCCCGTGAGGTCTCGGCGCGCCTCCACAAGGCGCTGCCTCTAACCTACGCGACCCTCCGGCCGCTCAGCTCGAGCGTCTACCTGCACGCGGGGCCCGGCGCAGTGGGGCTGGCCGTGCTGCCCATGGACGACTTGCCGGTCGACGTCCCGGTTCCGCCCGACTTCGCCGGCGCCTAGCTCAGGCGAGCAGGTGCTTGGCGATGACCATGCGCTGCACTTCGCTGGTGCCCTCGCCGATCTCGCAGATCTTCGCGTCGCGAAGGTGGCGCTCCACCGGGAACTCCCGGGTGTAGCCGTAGCCGCCGTGCACCTGGAGCGACCGGTTGCAGGCGCGGCTCGCCGCCTCACTGGCGTAGAGCTTCGCCATAGAAGCCTCGAGCGAGTAGCGCTTGCCGGCGTCGGCCAGAGCCGCAGCCCGGTAGGTGAGCAGCCGCGCGGCGTCGAGCTCCACCCGAGAGTCGGCCAGCATCCACTGGATGGCCTGGAACTCGCCGATGGCCTTGCCGAACTGCTTTCGGTCCTTGGCGTATTGAATGGCCGCCTCGAGGGCGCCGTAGCCAAGCCCGATGGCCATCGCCGCGATGGAGATGCGCCCGCGGTCGAGGATCTTCATGGTGTCGGTGAAGCCTGCGTTCTCTTCGCCCACCCGCGCCGAGTCGGGAACCACCACGTCTTCGAAGGTCAGCTCGCAGGTGTCGCTCGATCGGCAGCCGAGCTTCTCCAGGTGCTTCGACGCCGCGAACCCTTGGGTCCCGTGCTCCACCACGAAAGCGCTGATGCCGCGTTGCTTGGGCACGTCGTTGGCGGTGCGAGCCAGCACCACGCAGAAGCCACCGACGCTCCCTTGGGTGATGAACATCTTGGTGCCGTTGATGACCCAGCTGTCGCCTTGCCGCTTGGCGGTGGTGGCGAGGCCCGCCGAGTCGCTGCCGCTGCCGGGCTCGGTGAGGGCCCAGGCCGCCAGCCACTCGCCGGCGGCCGCCTTGGGCAGGTACTTCTGCTTCTGGGCTTCGGTGCCGAAGGAGAGAATGTGCCCGGTGCCGAGGCCGTTGTGCGAAGCCACCGTGAGCGCCAGGGAGCCGTCGACCTTGGCGATCTCCTCCACGCAGATGGCGTAGCTGGTGGTGTCCATGCCGGAGCCGCCGTATTCGGTCGGAATGCGGATGCCGAGCAGGCCCAGCGCCGCCAGCTTGGGGACGATCTCTTTGGGGAACCGCTCTTCCTCGTCCCACTTGCGGGCGTGTGGGGCGACCTCGACGCGAGCAAAGTCGCGCACGGTCTTTTGGAGAAGCTTGTGATCCTCGGAGAAATCGAAGTCCATCGCCCACGCTTTTATGGGCCAGGGGCGCTGGGGTCAACTGCGTCCGCCGCGTTCCATCGAGAGAATCGACCCCAGCGCCCCAAGAAAGCGAAAAATCGCTCAGCCCGCGTCGCGAAACCGCGTCTAACGCACCTGGACGCAGACCGAAGCGCCCTCCACCTTCTGGCAGTGGAACCGCGTCGGGCAGCGATCACCGTTGCCGCATGCGCGTGAGCAGTACGCCTTGTCGGCCTCGCGCACGCACACCCCCGCCGCGCAGTCGGGAGCCGCAGCGCAGGCGCTCCCCACGTCCGACGGTGGCTTGTCCTTCCCCGCCCTCGGGGCACCTTTGGGCCCGGCATCGGCCCCGTCTGGAAGGTCGGAGAGGCCGCTTCGCGCGAGCGCCGCATCTACCAGCCAGCCGAAGGTGTCGGACCGGGTGTAGATGTTGTGCACCCCCGCTCCCTCGCAGCTGGGCCCGCCGCGGCTCACCACGCCGACGATCTCGCCGGTCGCCTCGTCGAGCGCAGGGCCCCCAGAGTCGCCCTGGCACGTGGCCTCGCCCACCGTAAACTCCGCCGCCCGCACTGCGAGCACCGGTACGTGCTCCCGCACCAGCTTCACCCCCGCGCCGAGATCGTCACCGCGTTTGCCGTAGCCCACCGCGCGCACGCGATCGCCCTTGGCTACCCCCGTGGTGCGCACCCCGAGCGGACGCACGTTCTTGATGGGGCGGTCGAGGATTACCAGTGCGATGTCCGCATCGCACAAGGTCACGCCGTTGGGGCTCACAATCTCGAGGCCGCGCGCCGCCGCGTCTTGCCCGTCTACTTGGTCTCCCAGCAGCACCTCGATGCTGGAGGCCGGTCGGTCGCCGTACACCTGCACCCCGTCTGGCGGACACGCCACCGCCGATGCCGACTTGCTCACGCAATGCCGCGCCGTGAGCACCACGTCCTTGGCCACGAGCGCACCGGTGCAGAGCGCCTGCCCTCCGATGCGCAAGGCCACCACCGCCGGGTCTCTCCCGTTGCTCACGACGCCGCGTACGATCTCGGTCTCGTCGACGCTCGCCTTGGCGTTGCCTCCGGCTTCCGCCCCGCTTCGCTCGAGCGGCTTCACGTCGGTGACGTCCGACGCCGAGCACGCCCACGCACAGGCCACCATTCCCAGTAGAATTCGTCGCATGTGAACCTCCTGCGAGGCCCCCTAGCGAGCGCCGTACCAGCGAGGCGTCCGCGCAAAATCCACGGGTTGCGCAGCGGCCCGGGTGGCCCCGGACGAAACCTCGGCGTCCCGGCCGCTCAGCGAACCTGGGTGAACACGAAGTCGCGCGGCGCGCCGCTGTGGCAGCCGGTGCACGTTCCGTCGTCGACACCATTCGCCGGAATGCTGCCGCTGCCGAGCTTCTCGTAGAAGTACCAAGCATTCCCGCCGGTGCCCTTGGCCACCTTCACCATCATGGCGTAGCCGGTCACGCGATTGCCTTCGTACAGCTCTTTCACGTTGGCCGCCCCCACCGGGTACTCGCCGCTGGTGGTCCCGCTCAGCAGATCGTTGGAGCAAACGCGGTTGGCGTCATGCGCCGATCCCGATCGCGCCGGATGCGCTTCCTTCTCGCATTTCCACGTCTTGTAGGTGCCCGCCAGAATCCACGCGTCGATGTCTTGCAGCTTGCCGGTGGCCGGCAACTGCGCGGTACCGCCGCAGGGCAAACCTGGCGCGCAATCGGTGTCGCCCGCGGAGCACGAAGTCATGAGAAGGGCGCCGAGCAAGGCGGCGAAAACCCACGGAATGGGATGCATGCGGCGCGTTACGCACGCGCCGCGGCTTCGTTACGAGATTGTGAGAAAAGAATTGCGCGGCCCGATCAGGCGCGGGGCTTCACGTTGGCTTCGACCCAGTCGAGAATCGTCTGCAGCGTGGTGCCCGGGGTGAAGATGCCCTTCACGCCCGCTGCCTGCAGGCGCTCCATGTCGGAATCGGGAATGATACCGCCGCCGAAGATGACGATGTCGTCGAGGCCCTTGGCCTTGAGCGCGTCGGCCACCGCCGGGAAGAGCGTGTTGTGTGCGCCGCTCATGATCGACAGGCCCACGGCGTCCACGTCCTCTTGAAGCGCCGCGTTGGCGATCATCTCCGGCGTCTGGTGGAGGCCGGTGTAGACCACCTCGTAGCCGGCGTCGCGAAGCGCGCGGGCCACGACCTTGGCGCCGCGATCGTGTCCGTCGAGCCCGGGCTTGGCGACGAGAATGCGGATCTTCTTCGACATTGCCCCGGTTATGGCAAGGCTCGGGCGCTTCGTCAATCGACACTATCGCCGCGAAATCAGGGTGGCGGCGCAGGCTGCTGCTGCGGAACCTCGGCCGCCGCCGGAATGCGCATGCCGTCGCGCAAGACCTCGCCGCTGATGACCTTCTTGCCGCTGGCCAGGGCGCCCACGATGACCATCACCGCCTGATCGGGGGTCGTCACCTTGGTGCCCTCCACCATCGTCACCACGTCGCCATCGCGCAGGCCGGAGCCGGAGACGCCGCTCACCCGTACGCCCACCGGGTTTCCCGCCTCGTCCACCGCAGGCACGCCCGAGACGCGCCGCGAGCTCGCGTAGCGCGCAACCACCGCCGCCGGCACGTAGATGCTCTTGGGGGGCGCCGGCGGGGCGCCGCCGTCTTTGCTTTTTTTCTCCGGGCCAGTGGCCACCGGCGGAGCGCTGGTGACCACCACCACCGGCGCCTCCGACGACGAAGAAGGCGAAGGCGCTGCGTTGCGAAAGCCGCGGCGGGTTCCGGCGGGAAGCGGGCCGAGTCCCTGCACGCCTTGCTGAAAGCGGGCGCCAGCCGCATCGCCCCACCCCGGCGCGAGCGTGTGCACGAGGCCGACGACCCCAAAAAAAAGGGCGCAGGCCGCAATTACGCGGCCGCGCCCGATCAAACGACGCCTCGTTGGAGAGGCGTGCGAAGCACGTCAGCTCGTGGGTTTGACTTCCGGAGCTTCTTCCGCGTCATCGTCGTCGTCGTCGTCATCGTCGTCGTCATCGTCGTCCAGGTCATCCAGATCCGCAAGCGAGGCTTCCGACGGCGGGAGCACGCGGCCTTCCTTTTCTGCCTGCTGACGCTCTTTCTCGCGCTGCACCTTGAGTGCTGCCACCTTCTGCATGATGGTGGGCTTGGGCGCGATCATCACGGTCATGGTGCGCGCCTCCATCATGGCGCGCGTCTCCACGTTGGCGATGTCTTCCACCGCTTGGATCACGGTGGTGAGCTGCTCTTGGGCCTTCTCCGGGTGCGTGATCTCGCGACCGCGGAAGCGCACCGTGAATTTGACCTTGTGGCCGGCCTCGATGAAGCGCCGCGCCGCCTTGATCTTGAAGTTGATGTCGTGGTCGTCGGTCTTCGGACGAAGCTTGATCTCTTTGATCTCGACGACCGTCTGCTTGCGCTTGGCCTCGGCGGTCTTCTTCTTCTCCTCGTACTTGTACTTGCCAAAGTCGAGGATCTTGCAAACCGGCGGCTCCGCCTTCGGGTTCACTTCGACGAGGTCGAGCCCCTGTTCCTGGGCCATGCGCATGGCCTCGTGGGTCTGGAGCACGCCAAGCATCGAACCATCGGCTCCGATCACGCGCACTTCGGGGACGCGGATGCGATGGTTGACGCGAATTTGATAACCGCCGCGCTGCTGTTGGGCGCGCGGATCGAAACGGGGACGACCCATAGCCATGTAGTGAGAAAACCTCCGGAGATTCTTGACAAACGCTCGCACGCACCAGGCGCGAGCCCGGGGATACTCCCTCGGAGGGCCCCATCGGTCAACCGGGAAAGGGCCGGCGATGGGTGAATTTGCGCGGCGCGGCCCGCCGGAAACGGCCATCCCGATGGTGCGAAAAAGGGTGGCGATCGGGGGGTTGGCGCATCAAAGTGACGCCGGTTACCCCATGCGAAGCTCCCCCCGGCCCCGTTCCACGGCTCTCCTCCTCGGCCTCGTATTCCCCAGTGTTGCCGCGCTCTTCGTTGCGTGCGGCGATGGCGAGGCCACCCCTGCCGATGCGGGCGCCGATGCCAAGCGACGAGACGCCGGGAGCGTAGACGCCGAGGAGCCGGGCTTCGACGGCGCCGCGACGCCGGCCTGCATCCTCGCCACGGGAAAGGGCCGCGAGGGCACCCAGACCTTGAAGGACGAGGCCGACACCACCACGGTGACAGCGGGCGCCGCCGGCTGCGCCCGCACCTTCGACCTCGTCACCACCGCCGCCCAGCGCGACGCACGCCCCCAATCGCGCTCGGTGGCCGAACAAGAAGGCTGGCCCAGCGTGCAGACGAACAACGACATGTTCGATGCACTCTACACCCTTGCCTTGCAAGAGGTGCGCGACGGCCAAGTGAACCAGATCCAGGACTACGCGTTCAACAGCGGCAACGCCATTCGCTGCGAGACCGGCGGCTGCTTCGAGACGGGCAAGCTGTGGACCTACGTGTGGACCCGCGACACCTCGTACTCCATGCACCTGGGCCTGGCCGGCCTCGACCCGCTGCGCGCCCGCACCTCGCTCGCCTTCAAGACCTCGGCCCGCCGCGGCGATAGCGCCCTGCAGATCGTGCAAGACACCGGCTCCGGCGGCAGCTACCCCATCTCTACCGATCGCGTGGTGTGGGCTCTGGGCGCGTTCGAGACGCTCAAGTACCTGGGCGGCGCCGACCGCGCCGCCTTCCTCGACCGCACCTACGAGGCCATCAAGAACACCGTCACCCAGGATCGCGCGCTGGTGTTCGACGAGAAAGACGGCCTCTACCGCGGTGAGCAGTCGTTCCTCGACTGGCGTGAGCAAACGTACCCGGCCTGGGCCGAGACGGTGCACCTCGGCATGAGCAAGTCGCTCAGCACCAACGTGCTCCACCTGTCCATCCTGCAACTCGGCGCGGAAGTGGCCAAGGAGAAGGGCGACGCCGCCCTGGAGACGCAGCTTCGCAGCTGGGCGCAGGCGCTGAAGACGGCGATGCACGTGCTCTGGGTGCCAGAGCAAAAGATGTACTCTACCTTCATCACCACCACCCTCGACCCCTCCCCTGCAAAGCGATGGGACCTCCTGGGGGCGTCGCTGGCCATCCTCACCGACGTGGCATCGGCTTCCGAGGCGCGCGACATGATGTCGGCGTACCCGCACCTGCCCAAGGGCGCACCCGTCATCTGGCCCCAACAGAAAGACACTCCGATTTACCACAATCGCGCCATGTGGCCGTTCGTCACCGCGTACTGGCTCAAGGCGGCGAAGAAGGCGCGCCACGATGGAGCTGCGAACCTGGCCGTCACCTCGCTCATGCGCGGGGCCGCCATGAACCTCTCCAACATGGAGAACCTGGAGGCGGTCACCGGCAAGCCGTACGTCGACGACGGCGCGAGCTCCGGGCCGGTCGTGAACTCGCCCCGACAACTGTGGTCGGTGGCCGGCTACGTGGGCATGGTCCACGACGTTCTCTTCGGCATCGACGCGGGCCAGGCCGGCCTTCGCTTCTCGCCCTACGTCACCAAGAAGATGCGCAAGGAGCTCTTCGCGGGCGCCGACTCTATCGCCCTCAACAACTTCGGCTACAAAGGCAAGAAGCTCAGCATCGTGGTCAAGCTCCCGCCCGCCGGCGGCGACGAAGGCGCCTACAAGGTGGCGCGGGTTCGCCTCAACGGGCGCACGCTGGGACAAGACTACGTGCCGGTGGAGAAGCTCGACGCGCGCAACACGGTAGAAGTGGAGCTCTCCGACGAGGCCGAGGCCAAGGCGCCCATCACGCTCGTGACGAACACCGCCGACTATCGCAACGTGTTCGCGCCCCGCACCCCGGCCCTCGGCGTCTCGCTCGCCGGCGGCAATGTATCGCTCGCCATCGATCTGGCGGGCGAAGCGCCGGCCGACGTCACGCTCTCCATCTACCGCGATGGCGTGCAAGTGGCGAAAGACCTGCCGGGCGCGACCGCCAGCTGGACCGACGCGGCCGCCGGCGCCACCGCCCCCAGCTACTGCTACACGGTCGAGACGCGCTACGCCTCGGGCAACACGTCGCAACGCGCCAACCCGCAGTGCTACTGGGGCGCCGGCTTCGGACGCATCGTCGAAAAGTCCGCCGCCGACTTCGTCGCCGTGGGCGGCCAGTGGACCACCGACAACGGGCGCTCCTACTACCAAGCCTGGGGCGATCCCGGTCACACGCTGACGCTGCCGTCGATCACCGCCCAGAGCTCCGGCGAGCATCTCATCCAGCTCTCCTACGCCAACGGCGCGGGCCCCGTGAACACCGGCATCACCTGCGCGGTGAAGCGGATTCGCGTGGAAGATACCTCGAGCAACGCGGTGGTGGGGAGCGGCTATGCGCTCATGCCCCAGCGCGGCAGCTGGACGTCGTGGGGCGACTCCAGCTGGGTGCGCGCCACGCTGGTGTCCGGCAAGACCTATCGCATCGTCGTCTCCGGCGACGGCGCGGCCATGAACATGTCGGAGCTCCAGCACTTCGCCGCGTACACCGGCGGGGTCGGCGGCTCCACCGGCGCCTTCGAGCGCGTGAACATCTCCGGCGTGAAGGTCTTCTCCCGGGTTCCCTGAACGTTTCCTGGCCGATTTCCCGGAGCATTCTCGCCGCGGCGCTGCGTCGCCCCTAAAGTGGTTGAATGAGTTGATGAATGCGCTAGACTGCGCGCATGCTTATCTCTTCTTCTGTTCGCAAACTTGCGGCGCCGTGCGCCGCGACCTTGGCCCTCCTCACGCTTGCCGCCTGCGGCTCGCAACGCACCGGCGACTATCCGCAGGGGAGCGCGTCGATCTTGATCAGCGGCGGCAGCTTTGGCGAAGGGGGCCGCTACACCTTCGGGATCCCCGGCCGCGTTTCGCTGTGGCGTGGTCGCACCGAGGAAAAGCCGTGCACCCTGGAGAAGGGCGAGCTCGGCCCTTACTGGGACTGCACCAACTACCGCAACGTCGCCGCCAAGATTCTTTCGGTGGAGTGCGCGCCGCGCGAGGCATGCACCAAGGTATCGTTCGAGGGGGCCCAAGGTTCGTTTCTGGCCCTTGCAGAGCACGTGCACGTGAAGGTCGTCGCCGACTTCGAAGGGGACCGCGAAGAGCGCGAAGCCGACCTCGACTACGTCGACCCGGAGGTGCAGGTGACGGTGGCTCCGCATGGCTGGTCCGCGGACGTGGCGTCGACCAAGAATACCGACCTCGCCTTCGCCGGCGGCCACGTCCAGGTGTGTGTGCGCTCGTCCAGCGGCATCCTCACGAGCTTCGATGCCACGTTGGAAGGTACGGCACTCGCCGGCACCAAGGACTCGCAGGGAAGTAGCCCCTCGCGCCCTTGCTTTCTCGTGCGTCCGCTGGGGGCGGGTATGCTCACCGTCACGGGCAAGCTGGTCGAGCCGGCGCGCAAGCTCCAGACGGTGACCCTGCCGATACATTCGCTCAGCGAGATCACCGGCGTCGAGGTGCGTGACACCTACTGCGGTGGCGAGGGCCTTCACGCATTTTCGCTCCAGGGCACCTGGTCGCTCGGCCTGGCCGCCGTCGTGACCACAGAAGCGGGTCGAGGGCTCATGCCCGGGTACGCCGTCCGCGTCGAGGGTAGCAAGACCTCGCCGAAGCGCACCACGCCAGATGGTCAGCTGACCGCGTTCTTCAGCACCAGCGACACCGAGGACGGTCTCACCGCGGTGGTCGACAACGGCGCACGCACCTGGACGTTCCCGGTAGCCCTGGCGGCCAAGTGCCCGCCGCGGAGCCCCTGAACACGCGGCCTTCGGTCACTTCGCCTTGCACTTCACGCCGGTCCACACCATGCCGGGCGGACACTGCGGCGCCTCGTCTTCCGCGGGCGGAGGCGGCGCCGCGCTGGCGCCCGCACGCGGTCCCGGTGCGGGCCCCGACGACGCGGCGCTGGGGCGCGGCTTCTTCCCGCGGGCACCCGAGCTCGTCGAAGCATGCGCGCCGAGCGAAGGCGGAGGCGGCGCCGCGGCCGACGACAGCGACGGCTCGTCGGGATCGCCTGCGGGAGCCGGCGCGCCGGGCGGCGGGGCTTCGCGAATCGGCGCGAGGTCGAGCCGGAGGATGGCCTGGCAATCCTCCGGCGGGGCCGCCGCGTCCTTGGTGGCTTGCCGGCACGACGTGATGTCGCCGTCCTTGGTGGTGGCCTGGCGATCGCTGCGGCTGCTGCCGGAGACGCCGGCGCCAAACAGCTCCGCCACCGCCTGCGCATGGCCAAGCGTGCCGGTGCCCATGGCGAAGGCGCCGACGTACGCGCCGCGAACGATGTGCGTGGCCTCCTTACAGTCGCCCTCCAGGTCGGCTCTCGAGACATCGTGGGCGCTTGCGCGCTTCTTTCCCACAGTCACCAGCGCGAGATCGAGGGTGCTGCCGCTCTTCATGCCCGCCGAGAGCTTGGCGCCGCTGACCGGCATGTTGGCGGCCACCTCGTCCTTCGACTCGAGCTGCACCATGTCTTCCTTGCGGCTCACGCCCTTGAAGGCGTACCCGCCCTTGAGCGAGCAGGCGCGCAGCAGATGCAGCTCCTTGCAGTTGTACGACACCACCGCCACGCCCTCGTTCATGGCCAGCTCGAAGTCTGAGCGATCGCTCGAACGCATGTCGACCACCAACGGCTGGCCCGGCGCAGGCGTGCACGTCTTGATGTTCGACTCCTCGTTGAGCGCTGTTTGCGCCGAAGCCTCCGGGGGGCGAATCGCCTTGCCGGCCGCACCGCCGCATCCGAGAGCCAAGAAAATAGCGGGAATCGAAGCAAGGGCGCGCATGACCTCGGATGGTTGCGCAAGGCTCGCCCCTCGTCAAGGATCGCCGCTCAAAGCTCGGGTGCGCGCGTCAAGGACCAAAGCAAAAGCGCGCCGCGGGCGGTCCAGGCTGCGGTGCGCAGCCAGTTGGTGGAGACCAGCCGCGCGTGCGCCTCGGCATGGAACCCGCGCCCCAGCGTCTCGTGCAGCGGAACCGATACCAAGCCGGTGACGCCCCAGGCCAAGGCGCACAGCGCGAGGCCGGCGATGGCGACGTGGAGCGACACCGAGGGCGGGCGCGCGGCCACCGCGAGCAGACACGCGCCAAGCTCCACCACCATGAGCGGCCCCACCAGGTAGCTGATGAGCGAGGCGTGAGCCGCGTGGTATGCCGGAAATGAAGCCGCGTCGACCCGCGCGAACTGCGGGTATGCGACCACTTGCACAAACCAGATGAGCCCCACCAGCGGCAGCGTAGTTCCGAGCTGCGCAAGCACCGCGATCTTGGACCAGCCCATGTGTCGGGTGGATGCCGCCCCGCGCAGGCCCGGGGCGGAGACGCTCGCAAAACGCGCAAGCCGCCCCCAGCCGCCGGCCCCCGGCATCCGATCGCGCATGGCGTTTCTTCGCGCAAGCCTTGTCTGCACCTTCGTGATGGCATGCACGCCGAGCGCGCCCCGACCCGCGCAGGAGTCACCCGAGGCTGCAGTGGGCGCTGCCTGCGTGGGCCCCGGTCCACGCGCTGCGGTCGACGGTGCTCGCAGTGTGCTCGGTAGCCCGCTCGAGCCCTGCCCATCGCGGCTCCGCACCGGGTTTCATCGCGACGGCTACTGCAACACCGGCCCCGAAGATGTGGGCGTGCACGTGGTGTGCGCCGAGGTCAACGAGGCCTTTTTGCGCTTCACCCGCGAGCGCGGCAACGATCTCTCCACCGCGCGCGGCGAGTTTCCCGGGCTGGCGCCCGGCGACGCCTGGTGCCTTTGCGCCAGCCGCTACCAAGAAGCCGCCGAAGCCGGCTTCGCCCCGAACGTGTATCTTGCATCCACCGACGAAGCCGCACTGCGCACCATTTCTAAGGCGACGCTGGACGCCCACGCAGCGGCGGGCGCCCGCCGCGAGGCGACTACTTCGAGCCCACGAAAATAGCGGCTTCGCCGGCGCCGAGGGCTAGCTGGATACCGGCGCCGGTGAGGGTTGCCGTGCCGTTGCCGGTAGCGCTGGTGAGGCTCGTGACGCCGGTGAGGCGGAGCGGCCCGGCGGCCACCGTACGGTTCACGGCGCCGCCCCGGTTGACGACCACCAGCGCGACTTCCTGCGGACCGCCCTGGTAGGCGTAGACCCAGAAGTCGCTCTCGTTGCCCACCAAGGTCAGGCGATCGCCCCGGCGAATAGCCCGCGAGGCCGAGCGGGCGGCGCCGAGCTTGCGCACCCACTCGCGCAGATCGGTCTGCTGCGCCGTGAGCGCCGGCGGCGTCATTCCGCCCTTGGCCATCTCTACTGCGCCGAGGCCGGCCTCGCCGAACAGCATGTTGCGGCGCATGTCGGGGTCGCTGCCGCCGCCGAACGCCACCTCGTCGCCTGCGTACAGATAGGGAACACCGGGCAGCGTGTAGAGTACAGTGATTGCGCGCTTGAGCTTGGCGTAAACCTGCGCGTCGCCGTAGGCGAGCGGAGGCAGCGCGTCGCCCCGGCAGCCGCTGGCGTAGGTGCATCCGAGCTTGGGGTCTTGCGCGGCGATGCTGGCGATGCGCGGGTTGTCATGGCCGTTCAAGAAGCGCACGTGGTGGTTACCCGGCCGATACCGCGTCTCCGCCTTGCGAACCTCGTCCTCGACTTCGTTCAGCGGCTTGAGGCCGCTCACCAGACCGTCGGCCATGTTGTGGCGGGTGGGAAAGTCGAACTGGCCGTCGAGTGCCGTGGGGCCGGTGTATGCGTCGATCCAGGCGTAGCCGTCGTCGAAGCGCTCGCCGAAGAAGGTGCCGCTGTCGTTCTGCCCCACCGCCGTTTCGCCCACCATGAAGATGCGCGCGCCGCCTTGCTCGAAGCGCCGCGAGAGCGCAGCGCGCATGTTGTACACGCTGTTCGACTCCACGTGCTTCACCGCGTCGACGCGGAAGCCATCGAAGTCGTACTCGGCGATCCAGTTCTCGGCGTCGGCCACGAACGTGTTCTCGGCCTCGCTCTGGGTCCAGTTGATGTCGGGCAGGTACGGCTGGAACATGCAGTCGAACGGGCGCTGGCTCCAGCCGCAGCCGATGGCGTCGTTGCCGCACTGGCATGCGCTGCGGAACCAGCTGGGGTGCGCCGCGACGTACTCGTGATCCTTGTAGACCTGGTTGTTGATGAGATCGAGCAGCACCCGCAGGCCGCGTTTATGGGCCTCGGCGACGAATGCGCGAAGGGCCGCGGCGCCGCCGAAGCGGGGCTCCACGTCGCGCGCCTTGGTCGGCCAGTAGCCATGGTACGCGGAGAACCACTGGTTGCCGTCGCCCAGCTCGCCCTTGTCGGTCTGCTGGTTGAGCGGGCTCAGCCAGATGGTGCGCACCCCGAGCTTCTCGAAGTAGCCGCTCTCGAGCACCTTCTGCGCGCCCTGCAGATCGCCGCCGTGCCAGTCGGCGTCGTACTCCACCGGCGCGCCCACGGCCTTGTCGTTGGTCTTGTCGCCGTTGGCGAAGCGGTCGAGCATGAACATGTAGATAAGACCGTCGCGGTAGTCGAAGGCCTCGGCCTCGACCCAGAACGGCAGGTCGATGGGCTCCGCTTTGCGACCCTTGGCGTCGGTGGCGCGCAGGCTGAGCGTGTGCTTGCCCTTGGCCAGCCCGGTGAGCGCGAAGTCCACCGCGCCGGCTGCGTCGTCGACCGTGAACGCGCCCGCGGGAATCTTGGCGCCGTCGATGCTGGCGCCGAGCTTCGCGGTGGCCGCGCCGTCGCTTGCCGCGCGCACCGAGACCCGCACCTTCGCGGTACCGGCGCCGCTCGGCTCGAGCGCGCCCGATCGGAGCTCGGGCCCCGCTTCGCAGGTAGGAAGGCGAATGGCCGAGTTCATCTGATCGCCCACGATCTTCCGCAGCGTGCCCGCCGGGTCGATGCGCCAGGTGCCGTCGACGATGAGCTTGTAGCCGTAGAGCTTTCCGGCCTCGACGTTGGGTCCGGGCGCGATGGTGGTCTGGAACGAGCCGCCCACCTTGGTCATGGTGAGCGCCTTCGCTTCCCAGTCGGTGAACTCGCCGGCGAGGCGAACGCTATTGGCGGCGCCGTCGAACTTCACCGTGAAGGTGCAGTCGCGCTTCTGGAACACCGCGCCGGCGCCGAAGGTGATCTCCGTCTCTTCCTTGCCGCCGTCGCCCGGCGTGGGCCCGCCATCCACCGCCGGCACCTTGCCCGCGTCGGGGTCGGCGAAGCCGGATCCACCATCGGAACAGGCCACGAAGAGTCCGAGGACCACCGGCACGGCGACTGCGAAATGGCGAAAAATCATGAGTGGTATCGGGCTAGCGCGCGCAATGGGGTGCCGCAAGGACGCGCCCCGCTTTGACGGATGCGCAACAGAGTTCGACGGATGCACAAAAGCGCTGCGGCGCCTCCGGAGGCGCCGCAGCGTGGTTCTCGGCCGAGAACGGCCTCAGAGGCAGTTGAGAAGCGCGTCGTAGGCGGTCGCGGTGCCGCCCGGGAGCGGACGGCGAATGGGCGCCACCGCGCCGGGCGCCGTGAGCACCGACGAGAGCTGGCTGGTGGTGCCGCGCACCGGCACGTTGCAACGCCAGGACTTCGCGTTCACGGTCACCGCGCCCGTCTTCGGCGCGACGTCGGCGTAGCTGCCGCCGAAGACCCAGGCGCAGCTCTTGAGGTTGCCCGTAGAGCGGGTGACCGAGCACACGAAGCGGAGCGCCTGGATGTTGGTGTAGTCGCCCTCGCAGAAGGTGTCGCCGCAAACGTCGTCGAACCCGGCCTTGAGGGCACTCCGGGCAGCGAGCCACTGATCCTGGCCGGCGCCGTCGGTAAACGAATCGAGGGCTTCGACGTAGGTGGGCTTGTCGACGAAGATGGGGTTCAACGGAGAGGCGCCGATGGGGTGCTGGAAGCAATCGAAGAGCACGTCGTAGAGCGACGTGGTGGTCCCCGGTAGCTGGCGGTCGATGGCGCGACCGGGGCCGGGAGCCGCGAGCAACGCGGCCAGCTGCGACGCAGTGCCCTTGGGCTTCACGTGGCACTGGTACGAAGGAATGCTGACGCGCAGGGTCGAGGTGGTGGGGTTGACGGTCTCGGCGGAGCCGGCGAAGGTCCACACGCAGTCGCGAATCGAGCCGCGCTTGTCGCTGACGCCGCAGGAGAACCCGAGCGACGTGAGGTTCGAGTAGTCGCCCCCGCAGAAGGTGTCGCCGCAGACGTTGTCGAACTCGGAGACGATCTTGCTCTTCACCGCGAACCAGCGGTCTTGGTCCTCGGCCTTCTTCCAGAAGTCGCCGATCTCCACGTAGTTGGTGGCGGTGACGTCGGACTCGTCGTCGCCGGTGGGCTCTTCCGTTTGGGCGGCGCAACCGGCGAACAGGACGACGAGGGGCAGAAGCGCGAGTGCTTTCATGGCTGAGGTACTTACTTCGTAGTGACAGGTAGTCAAGTGTCGCTTTCGCGACAATCCCGTGGATCCTCGGCTGTCCATCGTCACGCCCTCACGGCTCACTTCCGAAGGTCGCCCCGCTTGGCGCTCTTGGCCTTGGCCGAAGTCCGTTCTGCAGTCGAGGTCTTCTGCGCCTCTGCGGCATCCGCGATCTGGTTCAGATCGGCCAGGGTGCCCGACATGACACGCCAGTGACCGTGCTCGAAGATCCAGGCGAGCTCGATGATGCCCTTGGCGCTACGAATGCCCATACGCACCGGACGGCCGCTCCCCACGCTGCGGGCGTCGGCGGCATTCACCGGCGTGCAGGTGGCCACGCCAACGGTGCCAGCAGCGTCGGCCGTCAGGCTCAGGCGAACGCCCACGGTCGCTCGCATGATTCGCATGGGCTCGTCGAGGAAGAGGTTGGCCACCTTCTCCGAGCCGGTCACGCGAAGAAGACCCGAGACGCTGCTGTAGCCCTCGCTCGCCACCAGTTCGTTGCCGATGTAGTGCGCGAGGCGGCCGGGCGCGCGCGCGGAGCTGGAGAGCTCGCCGGCGAGCCTGCCGCAGGTGGCGTTGAGGGCGCCGGTCATGAGCTCCGGCGAGCTACGGAGCGCACGAATCGCCGCAGCCTGGTGCACCGTCGCGAGGACCGCCTCGACCGGCACCGAGAGGTTGAAGTTTTGACGATTGCGGAGGAGCGCAACGTTGAGCCCCACCAGGCGTCCCTCTTCGTTCGTGAGCGGACCGCCGCTGCTTCCGGGGTCGATCGAGGCCGTGTGCTGGATGAGCGGACGGTCATCTTCGATGATGGCCGGCGCCGTAAAGCGGGCGTTGGAGACCTTGCCCTCGGTGATCTGGAAGCTCGGCGAGCCTGCTACGCCGGGATACCCCGCGGCCACCACGACCTGTCGCTCCTTGATCGTGCTGGTAGACGGCGCGAGCCCGTATCCGACCGCCCGCGCGGCGCTCTCCGGGAGCAGCACCACCGCGACGTCGTCCTCAGAGTTCACGAAGAGCACCTCGCAGTTGCGATACGAGCTGCCGTCGGCAAAGCTCACCTCAACCGTGTCGGAGTCGAGCACCACGTGACGATTGGTGACCACGTAGGTGACCGGGCTCCCGTTCTCGGTGCGCATCATGACGACGCCGCTGCCGAAGCCCCCCTGCGCATGGGCATGCAGGATCTCCCCGAACTCTTTCATGTCGGTGCGGGCAGCCACGCGCTCGAAGGTCTCGCGGACGCCGGCCGGAGGCAGCGCGCGGACGAGGGCGGTGGTGCGACGGGCATCGACCGGGCCGGTGATCCACTCGCCCTGCGTCGACGCAGACGCAGCGCGCGAGTCGGGGATCGTCGGATGAACGAGCGCGATGTCACAGCCTCCGAGGAAGGAAGCAGCAACGGCGAGAGCGGCAAGGGCGAACACAGGCTTCATGAGGGGGCTCCTTTTGGGGGTTCCCTCTCTTCGGCCCTCATCGCGCGCGGTTGCGCGCGGCGCCGAGAAGGAGGTTGGCCACGTTTTCGAGCAACCCCTCGGGGCGTCGGACGATGAGCACGGTGCCATGAAGACCACCCCCGCCCTCCTGACCGCATTCATCCTCGCCTTCCCTACCTTCGCCCTCGCTGCCGAGCCGACCCCGGCGGCCAATGCCGAGACGAAGAACGACAAGGACAAGCCCATCGACGAGACCCAGGAGCACCCGTCCGAGTACACCGGCCTCAACTTCCGCGGCGGCCTCGGCATCGAGAACACCCGCGGCGATCTGGGCTCGGGCGTCGAAGCCGCGAACGTTCGCTTGGCCTTCGATCTCGGTATCGGGCTCACGCTCACCCGCCACGTCTCGCTCGAGGCGGGCTTCGTGCTCGCCACCGGCAGCCAGGATTCGCTCTGCGCCCGCGGCAGCTGTTCCTACATGACGTTCTCGATCCCGACGCGCGTGGTCTTCCACCTCGATACGCGCAAGTCCGGCCCGTACCTTTCGGTGGGCGCGAGCTTTCTTCCCCACGGCGTCATCACCGCGAAGAACGGCGACGGCTCGGTGGCCGAGTCGGTAACGCTGAGCACCCCCATCGGCGCCAACGCTGCTATCGGCTGGCGCTTCCCCATCCTCGGCGACAAGCCCGGCAAGAGCACCGGCTACTACAACCCGGTGCGCCACGAGATCGACGTGCGCTTCCAGGGCATGTACGCGAGCTTCGATTCCATCTCGTCGGGCTCCAAGAGCGGCGACATCGTCAGCACCACGCCGCACTTCGACCTTGGTGCCACGGTGGCCTGGAACTTCTCCCTCTGAGGAACGCAGCAGCGGGCAAGCAAAAGCCCCGACCCTTCGCGGGGCCGGGGCTTGCTCACGTTGTCGTGCTTCGGCTCAGAGCCTCTCGAGCACCACCGCGAGACCTTGACCGCCGCCGATGCAGGCGGAGCCCACGGCATAGCGGCCGCCGCGGCGGGCAAGCTCGTACACCAGATGGGCCGTGATGCGAGCGCCGCTGGCGCCGAGCGGATGGCCGATGGCGATGGCGCCGCCGTTGACGTTGGTCTTCGCGCGGTCGAGGCCGAGCTCCTTTTCCACCGCCAGGTACTGCGCGGCAAAGGCTTCGTTCACCTCCACCACGTCCATGTCGGAAAGCTTGAGCTCGGCGCGCTTCAGCGCGTTCTGGATGGCGGGGACCGGGCCGATGCCCATGAGGTTCGGCTCGACGCCGGCGACGCCCCACTGAACCAGGCGCGCGAGGGGCTTCAGGCCCTTGGCCTTGGCGAACTCCTCGGTGGTGATGACCAGCGCCGCGGCGCCGTCGTTGATGCCGGAGGCGTTGCCGGCGGTGACGACGCCGTCCTTCTTGAAGACCGGGTTCAGCTTGGCCAGGGCCTCGGGGGTGGTCTGCGGACGCGGGTGCTCGTCGACCGCGAAGCTGATGGTCCCCTTCTTGGAAGTGATCTCGACCGGGACAATCTCGTCCTTGAAGATCCCCTTCTCGTTGGCGGCGGCCCAGCGCTTCTGGCTGGAGATCGACAGCTCGTCGCACTGCTCGCGGGTGATGCCGTATTTCTGCGCCAGGTTCTCGGCAGTGATGGCCATGGGCGTGTTGCAGTAGCTGTCGGTGAGGGCGGCGAACAGGTAGTCCTCCACCGCTGGCGACTTGCCGAAGGCGAAGCCGTCGCGGCCGCCGCGGATGATGTGCGGCGCCTGCGACATGTTCTCGGTGCCGCCCACCAGGACGGCGTCGGCGTCGCCCAGCAGGAGCTGCTCGGCGCCGTTGATGATCGCCTGGAAGCCCGAGCCGCAGAGGCGGTTCACGGTGAGCGCGGGCGTGGTGATGGGCAGGCCGGCCTTGAGGCCGATGTGGCGCGCGCAGTAGATGGCATCGGCGCTGGTTTGCATCACATTGCCGAAGATCACGTGGGCGATGTCCTCGGCCTTGATGCCCGCCTGGGCGAGAGCCGCCTTCGAGGCGTGGACGCCCAGCTCGTTGGCGTTGATGCCCTTGAGGGTGCCTTGCAGCGTACCGAACGCCGTGCGCTTGGCTCCCACGATCACAATCGACTTCGACAACTTGGCCATGTTCCGACTCGCTTTCCGTTTTGGGGAGCGCAGCATACCACCGCGCCTCGAGAAACGGGACGGTCCGAGACGCGGGTGTCACGAGCGCGCAAGATTCGCGGGCTTTGGCCGGGCACGCAGCGTGCTAGACGCCGGCCATGACCCGCCGCTTGCTTCCCATGCCCTTGCTCGTGTCGGCGCTCGGCCTGCTCACGGTCCACAGCGGATGCACGAGCTGGAAGCTCTCGCAACCGGCAGCCGCGCCCATCGCGCCACTCGGCGCAGCACCCCACCACACGGCGAAGGTGTGCGTGGTGCGAACCAGCGTTCTCGGTCAGGCCGTGACCTTTCCGACACGCGACAACAGCGTGCTGGTGGGCGCCACCCGGGGGCGGGGTCACTTTTGCTGGTTTGCGGAGCCCGGGGAGCACGACATCGACATCGAGGCCGACGAGGTGGAGCACGCCCACGTGACGGCCGTCGCCGGGCGCGCCTACTACCTCAAGCAAGAGGTCGACAACGTCTTCGGATACGTGAAGTGCCGCGCGGTGTGGCTCGACGCCGGCGACGCCAAGGAGCTCTTCGACGACACGCCCTACGAGACCCTGAGCGGAGTCCCCGGCTCCGAGAAGCTCCCGGAGCTCACCCCCAACGTGCCGGCGCGCAATCGCGCGGCAGCACTTTCCGGCGCAGCAGCCGACTAGGTGACCGGTGTTTTTCGCGAGCTGCCTGGCTCTTCCGGTCCGGGAGGATGCGTGGCGGCGGAGAGCGCCAAGCAGGAGACTGAGAGTTTTTGGCCGAGACCGAGGGAGGCGCGTTCGCTGGAGGCTCGCCCGGAGCGAGCTCCTGTTCGTGAGGACGGGAGGCGCCGGCATACCCGAAGGTATTGACGAAAAACACCAGTCTCCTAGAGAAGGCGTGCGCGCAGGGCCGCTTCGAGCTCGGGGTCCGCGGTCTGTTCGGCGAGCTCACGGATCCGCGGCGCGTCCGACGGCGCGACGCGAAGCAAGACCGCCTCACGCTCGGCCGGTGAGGCCGCGCTTCGGAGCGCCTCGGTCCACGGCAGCGGCGAAGCGCCATCGCGAAAGCCTGCCCGCGCGACCGGCTCCGTCACGGTGTCTGCGCGGGCCGCGCGGGCCGCCTCGCGCAGCACGGGTGCCAGGTGCTCCGCCACATCGATGGAGTGCGTAGAGATGACGGCGACCTCGTCCCCACGACGATGCACCTCCACCGCACTGCCATCTTTCCGCGATACCACCCGCGCTACCGCCGACCACGGGAGGAATGCGCCCTGGTCGAGGCGGAGACCATCGCGGCCGAAAACGAGCGTCCGGGGCGAGCGGAAGCGCGCCGGTATACCGAATGAGCAGACCCAGATGGAGGCAACGGCGAGCATGCCCAGCGCGAGCGGGCGGCCCAGGTCGGCCGCTCCCTCGAGGCCCTGGATTCCCAGGAGCGGCACCAGCGATACAGCGGGAATGTAGCCAGCGAGAGCGAGCCACCAGGGCGGGAGTGGCCGCGGAAGAACGAGGCTCTTGCGGCCCGCTCGGGCGGCGAAGGCAAGCCATTCGCTCGCGCTGCGTTGGTCGGCGCCGTCCATCATGGCGGTCATGGCGTTCACATCTTCGGCCTGCGTGCTCCGCGGCTTGACGTGGAGGGCGAAGAGCGCGGCGACGTAAACGACGAGCCCCCAGTACCCGAAGGCGACGAGCGTGGCCGCGGCCACCGAAGCCACGACGGCGTGAGCTCCGCGGCGAAAGCGAACCGCGCGCGGCGACGACCGTGTGGGCATGGGCCTGAACGTAGGTCGCTGGGCCGGCCGCGCACGCCTATTGGCAAACGGGCGTGCATAGGTCGACGATGCAGCCTTCCTTTGCGCTCGCCTTGGCCCTGCAGACTGGGCTCGCCGCGTAGCACCGGTCGACGCACGCGCAGTCTTTCGTCGGGCAATCGCGAACGCAAACGGCGATGGCCTCGGTGCAGGCGGGCTCAGCTTGCATGGCGTCGGCCTGCGCCTTGCACTTCTCGCCGTATTCCTTGATGGCGGTGCACTGGCAGGCCGGCAAGGGCGCGGCCACGGTACAGTCGAGGCACTTGACGAGGGTGGCGTTCTTCCAGCCGCCGCGAATCTGGCAGGCGAGGAGAACGTCGTTCACGCCGTTGCCGTGCCCCTCTACTTTGTCCTCACCACCACACGCCAGGACCGCCGCGCTCACGAACGAAAGTGCGAAGAAAGCTCTCACCGTCCCATCTTTGCGCCTCCGCTTCGGAGCGGTCAAGGTGGCGCGCGGTTCTTCCCCCCACGAGAAGGCCCTTTCCGGTGGCGCGGCGACGGGCATCGTCGCTACCATCTGAGGTCGGCGTTGAATGCGCCGGTCCCCTCTCTCGTCCATCCGAGGCTCTCATGAACTGCGCGAGCTGTGGCGGTCTAAACTCGAATCCTGGCGCAACCCAGTGCACGTACTGCGGCAAGGCGCTTGGTGCGCCCCCAGGCTACGGCCCGCAACCGGGGTACGGCGCACCGCCGCAAGGGTACGGCGCGGCCCCGCCCGGCTACGGCGCACCGCCGCCCGGCTACGGCGCACCGCCCAACCCCCACGGAGCCCCGCCCAACCCCTACGGAGCCCCGCCCAACCCCTACGGCGGGCCTCCGGCCAACATGTACGGCGGCCCGCAACCGGGCATGCATCCGGTACAGCCCTTCGGAGGCTACCGCGCCGGGCCGGTGGTGCGCTCGGGAGGTTTCTGGAACACCACCGGCAGCGTCATCGGCACGTTCAACATGATCCGCATCATCATCGCGGTGGCGGTGCTCTCCATCGTCGCCCTCGGAGCCTGCGTCGAGGCGATCTCCAACAGTATGTAGGCCTATGTGGTCTTCATGAGCGCCCGTGTTTCGGCAACGGGTTGAAACATTTCCAGCACGACGTACGTCTAGAGAGAACAATCATGGCGAAACTCAGCGACGTCGTTCAGCCGACCAAAAAAGCCCCCGCGCCGTACAAGCGCCCGACCATCGCCGGGTGGCTCACGCCGCTGCTGCTGGGTCCGTGGGTTTCCATCTACGGCGTCGTATCGGCGTACGCGTTCATGGGGCCGGAGTGGCCCTATGTTCCGCGCTGGGGCGTGTGGGGCACGGGCATGCTCCTCGGCACGGTCGTCGGCGCCGCGTACATTCTCATCGCCTCGCTCCTCGACGTTGCGTTCCTCGCCGTTCGCCTCAGCGCGCTCCCCAACGGCGCCCGGGCGTGGCTCGGCGCGCTCGTCCCGCCCCTCGGCTTCATGGTCAGCTACCTCTTCATCCGGCCCTGGAACTACTGGAAGGGCGGCCCCTGGGCCGTCGTGATCGCGGTTTTCTTGCCGCCGATCGTCGCCGCGCTCGCCAGCCGCATCGTGTTCCGCCAAAAGGTCGCGAAACCCTGAGCGCCTGACAGCGCTTCGGATGCGGCAAGGCTCCCACCTTTCGCGGGGGCCTTTCTCTTTGGTCAGGAGCGCCTTCCTGCCACGCTGCGCGGGCGCACAGGTGCACCTTGCACAGACGTTCGTCCGCCCGAACGTGTGGGAAGAAGCTACAAAACGGCCGCGCTGCCGACGGTGGCCTTCCGTTGGCGGCCCACCTATCGGTAACGTGAGGGGTTGTTGCGGGAGGTGGCCTTGGCGGTGCAGGCGGTGGTGACGCAGAGACTCGGCGGCAGGTTCATCATCGAGCGGAAGCTCGGCATGGGCGGAATGGGCGCCGTCTACGAGGCATTCGACCAGCGCAAGAACGTGCACGTGGCGGTCAAGAGCCTGGGCGAGATCGACGCCGACGCAGTCCACTCGTTCAAGGCGGAGTTTCGCGACTTTCAGCACCTGCACCACCCCAACATCGTCGCGCTCGACGAGTTCTTCAGCGAGGGGCCCCAGTGGTACTTCACCATGGAGCTGGTGCCTGGCCGGGAGTTTCTAGAGCACGTTCGCCGGCCCACGGGGCCTGCCATGGTGCCGGAGCTTGAAACCGTGCGCGCCTCGGGGAGCGTGCATCCGGCGAGCAGTACCGAGAGCGGCATCGAGCGCCTCTACCCCGGGGTCCTCGATGAGCCAGCCCTGCGCGAGAGTCTGCGCCAGCTCACTGCGGCGCTCTCGCACCTGCACGAAGCAGGGAAAGTGCACCGCGACGTGAAGTCTGGCAACGTCATGGTGACGCCCGAGAATCGCGCGGTGCTCCTCGACTTCGGAGTGGCCATGAGCGCGCGTGGGCGACCCGCGCAGATCGCCGGCACCCCGCTTTACATGGCTCCAGAGCTCTTTCGGAGGCCCGCGACCCCATCTTCAGACTGGTACGCGGTGGGCGTGCTGCTGTACCAGGCGCTCACCGGGCGCGATCCCTGGCACGGCGAGCTCGGCGCGATCATGGTTGCGAAGCGAACGCCGCCCGAGCATCCCTGCCTCGTCGACCCGGCGATTCCCGAGGATCTGGGCGACCTATGCATGTCGCTCATCGTGGCTCACTCCCAGAAGCGCGCCGGTCGCCGCGCCATTCTCGACTGGATCGACAGAGCGACCGACCGATCGAGTGGCCTCCGCACGGTGATTCCGCCGGAAGAAGAGCACGAAGTGTTCATCGGCCGGGCGGAGGAGCTACGGGTGATGGAGCGCGCCTTCGACGAGCTGGTGCGCCGCACGTCGCCGTACGTCCTCTACGTTCAGGGCGAGTCGGGCATCGGCAAGAGCGCGCTGGTAGAGGCCTTCGTCGAGGGCCCGGCGATGAAGGAGCGCGTGGTGGTGCTCCGCGGACGTCTGCTGGAGGAGGAGCTGGTTCCGTACAAGGCGATCGACGGCGTCGTCGACGCCATCTGCGAGCACTTCCTCGAGATCGGCTACGACGAGGTGAAGCCGCTCTTGCCGGAGCACTTCGAGATCGTCGCCGATACATTTCCGGTGCTGCGGCGCGTGGCCTGCGTGGCAGAGCTGCCGCGGACCACGATTCCCGACCCCAACGAGCGCCGCGCGCAGATGTTCGCGAGCCTCAAGGAGTGCCTGCGAAGGCTGGCCGAGCGGCGCCCACTCATCGTGGCGGTGGACGATCTGCAGTGGTCCGACGCCGACAGCCTGGTGCTTCTCAACGAGCTGCTCCGCGGCGACGATGCACCGCGCTTCTTGCTGGTGGCCACCCTGCGCACCGAGCGCACCGGCTCGCTGCGTGCGACGCGGCGCCCGCCCAGCGTGTTTCCGCAGCTGCAAGGGAGCAACATGCCGTCGTTTCCGGTGCCCTCGCAAACGCTCTGGATGTCACGTCTCACCGAGGACGAGGCGCGCGCCTACGTGGAGGCGCGCATGGCGTCTGGGTCTCTGTCGCTGAACCCGCCCGCCGAAGACGTGCTTCACGAAGCCAACGGGCACCCGCTGTTCATCGACGAGCTTCTGCGGTACCGCGGCGACGGCCTGGGGAGCGGCGAGCTGACCCTCGAAGGCGTGCTCTCCGAGCGCATCGGTCGGCTCTCGCAGGAGCACCGCCGGTACCTGGAGCTCGTTTCGATCTCCGCGCGCCCGCTCTCGCGCGGGATGTTCGCCAAAACCGCCGGCCTCTCCCACGGCGAAGGCCTGCGCGCGCTCAAGACCCTGCGCGCTGGGCGGCTGGTGCGCACGGGTCGGGCGCCGGGCCCCGACAGCGACGACTGGGTCGACGCCTTCCACTACAGGGTTCGCAACGCCTGCCTGGAGGGCAAGTCGGACGTCGAATTCGCTGAGCTCCATCGCGCGGTCGCCGAGACCATGGAAGCCGAGGGCCGGTACGACGCCGAGCACCTCGCGGTCGAGTGGCGCGAATGCGGCGAGTCGGCGAAGGCCGCACGATACGCAGAAACGGCAGGCGACGCCGCCTTCGACGCACTCGCGTTCGACAAGGCTGCAGAATTTTACGCGGATGCGATTTCGCTGCTCGCTCCCGCCGAAAACGAGGTCGGCGAGCGCTCGCTCAGGCGAAGGCTCTCGATCGCACTCCGCAATGCGGGCAAGGGGCGCGCCGCCGCGTCGGTGTTGCTGGAGCTGGCTGTAGGTGCCGCGCCGGGAGAGGCGTTCTCCCTTCGATGCGAGGCCCTGGAGCTGCTGCTCCGAAGCGGGTACATCGACGATGGCCTGCGTGAGGTAGAGACGGTGCTCGCCGCGCTCAACCTCTCGCTCGCGAAGAGCCCGCGCCTGTCGTTCGCGGGTCTCCTATGGGGCCGGGCCCGCCTGGCGGTGCGCGGCCACGGCTTCAAGGAGCGCGTCGCCAGCGCGTGCTCCGACGAGCACCTGTCGCGGCTCGACGCCATGTGGAGCGTGTGTGCGGGCCTCGGATCGGTGGAACCACTCTCCTCGTTCGCGCTCACCGCGCGATACGTGAGGCTCGCGCTCGACGAGGGCGAGCCCATGCGCGTGGCACGGGCCTTCGCGGCCGAGGCGCTCGGTGCAGCGGCCCAAGGCAACGTGGAGGAGTCGCACGAGTTCGTTCGGCGAGCGACGACCCTCTCGGAGCGCTTGCCGACCGGGGCCGCGCCCATCGTGCACTCGGGCCGGGCTCTCACCCACGTGATGAACGGCGAGTGGAACGACGCACTTGGCGCCGCACTGGCCGCGCGCGAGGTGATCGAGCGTTCGTGCGTGGGCGCGGTGGGTGAGCGGTCTGCCGCCGAGGAGGCCGAGCTCTGGGCACTGGCCGCCCTCGGCCGCGGCGAAGAGCTCAGCGCACGGGTCGACGCAGTGGCGAGCCGGGCGCAACAGAATGCCGACCTCTATGCGGGCTTCAGCGCCCGTTCCGGGCTCCCCAACATCGCGTGGCTGGTGCGCGATCAACCCGAGGTCGGCCTCGATCAGACCTCGAGCGCACTTTCGATGTGGTCGCAGCGGGGCGTGTTCATCCAGCACCTCTTCGACCTCCTCGCGCGCGCGCAAGCGCACCTGTATGCGGGCCGCCCCGAGGCGGCGCTCGAGATCGTGCGTTCTCAAGCGTCGCTTCGAAAGAAGACGATCATGCTCGTGCCCAAGATGTTCGAGGCCTTCATTCTCGACCTGGAATGCCGCGCGCTTCTCGCACGGGTGGTGCTGAATGGCGACGTGAACGAGGCGCGGCTTTGCAGCACGCAAGCCAAGAAGCTCCAGAAAGGGCCGCCGTGGGCCCGCGGCATGGGCACCCTGGCGGCGGCCGGGCTGGAGACAGCGCTCGGAAACGAGCCAGACGCCGAAGCGCTACGGAGCCGGGCCGAGGCCCAGCTCTTGGAAGCGGGCCTCGGCTGGCACCTCGCGGCGGCACGAGCCCTGGCCTCGCCGGGGGAGGCGGAGGCCATGTTCTCCGCCACCGGCGCCAAGAATCCGAGTGCCTTCGCGCGGCTCTTCGCGCCCGCGCTGGGGGTTAGGCCGACGCGCGCGCGATGATCGCCGCGACGTCGACCCACCACCTTCCGGAAGCGGTGTGCTGACCCAGTAAGATGCGGCGAGCCGCTTCGCAGGCCGAGCCTCCGCCCACCGTGACCGAAGAGCCCAGCTGGGGCCAGGTCGAGAGTGTGCGGCCGATCTCGGGCAACGACTGGGTCATTCTCTCGCTGCATTCGCCTACGATTCGCTGCACCAGCGCCATGCGGTCGGGCGGAGCGAGGTTTGCAACCTCGGCCGGGTCGATGCCGCCCAGAAGCCCATGCAACAGGGGTCGCGTGGGCTCCAAATCGAAGCGCTCAATATCGAGCATGCCTCGGTCGCTCGTCTCCATCACCACCGGGATTCGGCGCGCCCGCGCGACCTCCCGAAGCCGCAGCTTCATGGGAAAGCTGTCGCACTCCTCGCAGAGGAGATCTGCGCCCTCGAGGAAGGCCTCGATGTTCTCCTCACGAACACCCTCAGGAAAAACGCGAATCTGCAGATAAGGATTAAGCTCGTAGAGACGGCGTAGGGCGATGTCGACCTTGGGGAGCCCGAGCTCGGTGACGCTGCCGAGCAGTCGATTCAGGTTCGAGAGCCCAAGCGTGTCGAAGTCCGCCAAGTGAAGCGTGCCCCCGACGCCCTCGAGTGCAAGGGTCGTCGCAATGGCCAGACCGACCGAAAGACCAGCAATGGCCACGGTCCGCGAGGCCAGTTCTCGCTGCTCGTCCGACGTAATCTTGTTGCGATTGCGATCGGAGCGAAGCTCCGCAAACGCATCAGGTGGGAGAAGGTGAACCAGCGTTCGGCGCCAGGGGAAGTACACCCACCTACCGAAGGCGCCCGGGTCGGAGCCCGCTAGAATCGCCTGCGCCCCGGCGGCCAGCGCGGCGGCATCCAAGCGCTGCGACGGCGATCTCGTCTGTGCGAGATCCGTCACCTGTTCGGCGAGAGTATCGCACACGGTCACGTCGCGATCGTTGCGCAGCGCTTCGAGTGTGACGACGTCGTGTGCTAGAGTTGGATCCAGAATAACGGGAGTGTGCTTCATGTTCGTTCCCCGAGAGGAGCGCTCCGCTCGCTTACATTGTCATAGCGCAAGAGCACCGTGCGCGTTCGATCTAAGGCACCGCGTACTTCGGACTTCTGCAGTCGGGGGGTCCCATGGCTAATCTATCCACGCCGAGAAAACTGCCGCAGAGGCTTGAATACCCCAGCGCGCAGGAGTCGGGCGAGCTTCGACACGCCAGCTCGCATGTTGGTTTTCGCCTTTCGCGCGGTGCGGGTCGCCCGGTGGCGACGTTTCGCGCAGGCCGCTCCAGCATCGTCGCGCGCGTCTCGAGGCTGGGCTACGACACCATCGGACTGGCAGCTCAACAGGTGGGCCTGGTGGAGCTCGACGGCATGGAGGGCGAGCTGACCATCTCCGCGGGCTCCCTGACGCTGCCGGTGGTGGCAGGCCGCCTGGTTGCCGAGAAGGACGACACCGCGGTCTTCATCATCCACGACCCGGAGGTCGAATACGCACAGCTCATCACCGAGCTCGCGGCAACGTTGTCGCTGGAGGGTGGCCCCACCACCATCGCGCCGCTCTCGGAAACCATCACCGACGGCGGTCGCATCCGGTCCATCGTCCGCGGGCTGGTGGTCCACGGGGCCCAGGCCCGGGTGCGCGCGGAAGGCCACGACTGGCTGCTTCGAGCGTCGGGGCTCACCGGCACCGAGGTAGACTGGACGGTGCTCGCACGCGGGGGCGAGCCCACCTCGCCCTTCCTCATCGAGACGTCTGGCTACAGTGCCAGCTACGAGCTTCCGGTGCTGGTGGTCAGCGAAACGTCGACGATCCTGCGCACTACGTTCCCCAGCAGAGTGAGTCGTGTGCGGCGGCGCCGCATGCCGCGCATCAACGCTCACCACGAGCTGCGGGTGCGCTTCCTGCACCCCATCTGGAACACCATCGTCGAACGCCCGATTCGCGATCTGTCGGACGAAGGCATCGGCATCGAGACCAACGCGATGGAGGATCTGCTCTGCCCCGACTTGCAGATACCCGACCTTCGCATTTTTCGCTGCGACTCCGAGGTGGCGCGCCTTTCGGGCGTGGTCCGCATCGTTTCCATCAAGCGCGGCCACGCGGGGCTCGCGGTGCGCCCCAGGAACGACGATGCCGCGCGCGCCTGGCGGGAGCTGGTGCGAGAGCTACTGCACGAGCGGACGCGTTCATCGGCCTATGCCCCGCTCGCTCTGTGGGAGCTCTACGAGGCCTCCGGCTACTTCTCTCTATCGGGCAAAACCGTCGGCGACTTCGAGAAGCTCAAGGCTTCGTTCGTCAATGCCACCAAGCTTCTCTCGCTCACCCAGGAAGTTGGATATCACGTGGTGTGGCCGGCTGCCGAGGGGCTCGACGCGGCGACTGGCATGTTGCTGTCGTACTCGCATGCCTACCTCGGCTATCACATGGCCAAGCGGCCCGGAAAAAGCCTTGGTGGGTATTTCGGCAAAGAGATATTGCGCGAGATCCACTGGCACGCGCTGGAGCGCGCCCTGGCGGCGGGCCGGGGCGACTGGCTCATCAGCTACATCCAGACGGGCACGCGATTCAGCAACCTGCTCATGCCCGAGTTCCAATTGCGCAATCGAGATCCGGAGCGCGAGTGCACGGTGCCGTTCCACGCCTACGAGATCTCATGCGCGGGTGAGCGGCCGCTGCACCAGCTTCACGTGGGCATCGCCAAGGGCGAAGACGTGGCACGCCTCACCGACTCCATTCGTGCGACCCGACCCCGCGCCTACTGGATGAGCCAGGACCTCACGACCGAACAGATGGACCTCCGGGCGGTGCGCCACCTCTGGGCGCAAGGTGCGCTGGAGCGGGAGCGGCGCGTATTCGTCGCCCGAAACGCCGGGGTCGCCGAGGCCGCACTCGTGGCCGAGCTGGGCCAGCCAGGCCTCCACGTGTACGGGCTGCTCGATCTCGTGCGCTTCTATCCGCTCTCTGCCAACGGTAGCGATCATCTCGAGGCGCTGATGGACGCGGCCAAGCTCTGGTACGCGAGCCGTGGCAGGCAGAAGTTCGTCTACTTCCACGAAGGCGCCGAGCCGCTGGCGGCGCATCCCGACGTGAAGGACATGGGCACCGGCAACCTGTGCGTCATCTCGATGGACCTGGTGCCCGACTTGCTCGACCACCTGTTCGAGCAGATGAGCTGGGACCCGAGCGAGTCGATGCCGCCGCCGCCCATGGCCGATCCGGACCGCTGAGATACGTAGCGCGCTTCATTTCCGGAGCGGTGCGGCGAGCTTCCGCAGGACGTCGAGACGCGACACTTCCACGAAGGGCACCATGCGATCGCCCACCGGCACGCGCAACTGCCGATTCAACCCCACGCCGTTGCGGGTGACCGTGCACAGCGCGTGGCCCGGACCTCCCACCGAATGCAGCGTGAGCGCCTTCTTCATGTACCCGCCCGTGGCAGAGGCTGGCGGGAAGAGGGCATTGCCGAAGAACCTGAGGCAATCGGTGAGCAGCTCCATCGGCGCAGTGCCTACCCCCCACTCGCCGTCGCCCCATTCGGCGTTATTGCTCGCGCACGGACGCATCGTTGCGGTCAGAAGAAGAAAGAGCGCGTAGGCGTCGGTACCCTTTGGCACCGTAACGGGCGCTGCACCCGTTTGGAACGTAACGCTGGGTGGAGCGAGGAGCTCGATGAGCGGAAGCGACACGCCGGGGTCGTCGTTCTCGATGCGATAGGACGCCAAGACGAAGTCGAGCGGTGTGGCGCCGTAGAAATCGCGAATGTCGCGGGGCACACCCGCGGCGACGAGCGCCTGGACGAGCTCGACGTTCCGAATCAGCGCGGCGGTGTGTAGCGCAGAGATGCCCCGACGATTGACCGGCTCTTCGAGCGTCGCGCGAACGACGCGCGCGATGGTCTCCGGATCGTGCTGCTCCACGAGATCCCCGCGAGGGTCGAGCTTGATCTCGCGGTCGCTTCCCTCTTTCGAGTGGGGTCGGGCGAAGCCCTCGCGCACGATCCGCTCTACCACAATTTTCTCGAAGTACGCGCTCGCGTGGTCGAACAGACGGACCGCAGCGGCGACGCGGTCGGGGCGGGGGACGCTGGCGCTCGGCTCCGACGGAAGCGCCAAGGCGACGTCTCGATCGTAGGCGGCGTGGTCATACGCCGGCCCTGCACCCTCCAGCCCAAGATACGCGGATGGCGGCACGTCGGGTCCAAAACCGAGACCAGAAGTCACGACGCGCTTCGCCTTGCCGGTCGGGGAACGCGGAGGAGCGCTCTCCATCGGTCGACGCAGGTGCACCCGGGTGGAAGCGATGCCCAGCACGTCGAGCGCCGGCACGAAGGCGTCGTCGGACACGCGAAGCGAAAGCGCTGCATTCACCTCGTAGTGCCCCTGTCGGCGACGTTCCCACAATCTGCGACTCGTGGCGTAGGTGGAGCTCACCTCGCTGCGCGCAAACACGCTGTTGGAGTAGGTCCGACTGCGCCGGCGCTCGCGCAAGACGCTCTCTGGCAACGCCTCGATCAGCGGCTCCAGCGCGGCGGTGCGCACGAACCCAGCGGGGCTTGCGCCGTCGCGATACGTGAGCTGGCGCCCGAAGGCACACAGGAGTTGGAAGAGCACGTACTCACCTTGCTCGCGCCCCACCCGCACGAGGCGGCCGTCCACCTGGACGTCGAGGGTCGGCTCCGCGACGAGGTCGAAGAGGCGCGCAAATGGGCCCTCGATGAAGGCGAGATCGGGAACGAGCAGGGCGGACAAGCGCTCGACTTCGACCGCTGCCGCGCGCTGAAGCAGCCAATGGAGGGCGGTGCGACCGTAGGTGTCGCGCGCACGGACCTCGGCGCCGCGCCCCAAGAGCTGCTCGACGAGCCCAACGTTGCCCGCATAGCAGCCGTGCATCAGCGGCGTAAGGTTCATGAACGTGCGCAGGTCGACGCCGTGCTTGTCGACCAAACGCAGCACTTCTACCGGGTTGCTGCTGGCGTAAGCGGGGGGCTGGTTGCGCGTCTGCACCACCACCCGCGCGACCTCGAACCCTTGCTGCGGCCGGTGGTCGAGGCGGCCCTCGAGTCGGTCCGCGAGCGGCGCGTCGTCGTAGAAGGTGGCGATATCCCAGAGCTGCTGCTTGGCCTTCTTGAATATCTCCCCTTGGTTGATGGCCTTGTGCTCCAGCTCGGCTTTCTTGTCGGCGCTCATCACGGCCCAGGGCACTGGCTCAATCTTCAGGATCTGCTTGCGAATCGCGTCGGCTTGCTCCTGCTTGCCCTGAAGGTCGAGCTTGCGCGCCTCCCGCTGCCAGTCTTCGAGGGTGCCAACGTCGCCGGCCAGGTCCACCGCGCCTGTTTGAAAGGCAATCCCCAGGAGCGCGAAGATGGGGTGCTGCGCGTCCCTTTCCACGAAGACCACGCGCGAGATGCCGCGGGTGATGGCAACGAACAGGGCGTTCGTGAAGAACTTGTAGATCTCGAGGGACTTGTCCTCCTTCTCTTTGGCGCGAGAGAAGGCGCGGTCCGAACGCAGATCGCCTTGCGATACGCCGGCGCACACTTCGCGAAATTCGGCGCGCGCGGTGGAGACCAGCTCGTGCAGAATCACAGTCTCGTACTCGAGGCCCTTCGCCTCGTGCACGGCGAAGACCAGGGGCGTTCGATAGCGCGCCTTCGCAGCCTCGCGGTCCTCGTCGCGGAGCACGATGACGCACGCCTTGGTGGAGCGCTGCGTTGCGTCGTTGAGGGCGCGCGCCGTCGCGTCGGTGGCGGGGTACGCCCGCACCGAGCCCGGTTCGTCGGCGCGAGGTTCCGAAAGCAGATCGCTCTCGCGGTCTACCGATCCGAAGCGCGCGCGCTTCAGCATCAGGAGGCGGTTGGCAACGGCGACGATCTCCGAGGCATTCCGGTAGTTGGCAGGCAGCACGTGCACCGGGGCGGCCAGGGTGGTGGCGTCGCTGTCGGCGGCGGCGCCGCCGCCGCCGCCGCGAAAGAACATGCTGCGCAGGTTGGACCACGAGAAGAAGTTCGGATGAACGATCTGATTCGCGTCGCCGGTGAGCACGAACTGGCGCGGATCGCGCAGGCCGCGGAGCACCAGCGCGAGCTCGACGTTGGTGAAGTCCTGCACCTCGTCGACCAGCACGAAGTCCCAGGGCTCGCGCGGCGCGTCGAGCAGCGCGTGCGCGACGAGATTCGAATCGTAGAGCTTCGCTTCCGGCAGCCACGCACGATAGCTCTCGAAGAGGTCCCAGATGGCGTCTCGTTCCTCGCCGCGGAAGATAGACTGCCGCACGCCCAGGTCGCGATACGCAGCTTTGGAGAGCGGGCCCTCTGGCTGGGCCCCGAGCACGCCACGCAGCTCTTCGAAGACCCGGTGCGCATCGGCGAAGCGCACCTTCTGCCGGTGTCGTTCGAAGAATCCGCGGAAGTCCTGGAGTCGCACCGGTCGCCCATTCTGCGGCGCGAGCGTGGCGAGCAAATCGCGGAAGGACAGGAAGGCAACGTTGCGATCGTCGGCCTCCTCGTGCGCGTGGAAGTAGAGACTGCGGGCCGCCTCGGCCAGGTACGGCGACTGCGTCACGTACGCGACAGTTCCGGTGGCCGCTCTCAGGCGCAGGAGTGAGACCGCCGTCTTGCCGCTGCCGGCCGACCCAAGCATGAGAAGCGGGGGGCGGCTATCGAGTGCGCTCTCCTGCGCGTCGTCGAAGGAGAGTGGCCGGTCGAGAAAGCGAAACCTGTGGGCGCTGGGGTGAACGTATCGCACCGGCTCGAACGCCAACTCGGGTGCAGGCGCGGCCTCCACCGCGGCCTCATCAAGGTCGATTTTGATGCCACGGAGGAAGCGCGAGCGCTCGTACTTGTGCGCCTCGATGAGGTCCACCACGAAGCAACACTTTGCCCCCTCGTGCTGCACGAAGCGCAGGAGCAGCCGGTTGTCGTAGTCGAGCCGCGCGCGATAGTGAACGCGATCCGAGAGCTTCTTCACGTCGGCCGAGCGAAAGTCGTCGCGCTCGATGGCGTCGACGATCTTCTGCGCTGCGCGCTTGTGCTTTCCCAGCTCCAGCCCCTCGAGAACGAGCACTCTCATCGACGGATGGATACCCCACGCCGACTCGCGTCGAAACAAAAGACGGAACCCGGCGCACGAGGGGGGCCTGGCAGACCGTCGGGTTCGGAGTGCCCCTCGGGTGGCTGGTGGAGCGCCAGAGTCCTGCTTGGGCGGCTTGAGCTGCGCGAGTGTGACCGCGGCATGCGTGGCACTCCAGGGTGCCACGCATGCCCACCTATGCAGCTCGGGTGCGTTTCCGGCGCCTTGCGCGCAGTACGCGGAGCAGCGCGCGGACGTGGAGGTCGAGGGCGTGAAGGTGCGATCGAATCTCCGTGACGAGGACGTCCGTGTCGACATCGCGCGCAAGGTGCTTGGGGCGAGGCATGTGTGCTCATCGGCCAATCCGGTCGGGGGTTGTCTCTACGCTTGCCTGGGCGGGCTCGGTGCAGCACACTCTCCGCGAAAGAGAGGCTGTGATGAAGGTCCGAAGCGCATTCTTGGTCACGTCGGCGCTCGCGGCTTCGGTCGCTTGTGGAAGCAGCAAGGTGAGCGGCTTCACACCTACGCCAGACGCGGGTAGCTCGGGCGGCCTGGGCGGCGGCACCGACAACACGCTGGTGGTCGATCCCATCAATGCCATCCTCTTCCTCGACACGGCGACCAAGCCGGTGACCCACGCCACGCAGGCGTACACCGTGACGCGGCGTCTGGCCGCGGGTGACAAGGACGTCACCGCCAACGCCACCTTCTCCCTGGATCAGCCGGAGATTGGCGCGTTCGCCGGCGCGAATTTCGAATCGGGCGATAGCCTGCCCGCCGGCGCGCGCGGCATGACCTCGAACATCACGGTGGGCGTCGATACCCTCACCACCAACGCTGCCGTGACGGTGGTGCAGCTGCGCAAGACCGGTGACCAGCGCGACTTCTTCTTCATCGAGCCCTACAACGGCACGCCCACGCCCAGCGAAGACGTCTTGAAGTTCAAGACGAACATCCAGCAGGTAGACGTGGCCTTCGTGATCGACACCACGGGGTCTATGAGCGGGGAGATCAACGGCATCCGCACGGCGCTCGCGGGCTCGCTTCTGACCCAGCTCCAGGCAGCGATCCCCTCGGTGGCGATGTCGATCGTGAGCCACAAAGACGACAGCGACGGCGCGGAGCTGGTGCAGGTGCTTCAGCCGCTCACCACAAGCCTCACGGCGGCCCAGGCCGCGGTCAACGCGCTCACGCCCTCGGGCGGCGGCGATCTCCCGGAGGGGCAAGTCTCGGCGATGTACCACGTGCTCACCGGCGATCCGCTGGGCACGCTCATTCCGAAGCACACGCCAGCGCCGGGGACCACCGGCGGCGTCGACTTCCGACCGGGCGCGGTACCGGTGGTGGTGCTCACCACCGACGCCACCTGGCACGACCCGAGCGTCGGCATCACCGCCGGCATGCTGGCCGCGCAGTTCCTGTCAAAGAACGTTCGCTTCGTCAGCCTGGCCTCGGGCGACGAGACCCAGGCCAACTCGCTCTCCGACACGACCGACTCGCACTTGCCCACCACCGCCTTCACCGGCTGTAGCCCCGGCCTCTGCTGCACCGGTATCAACGGCGCCGATCGCTTTCCCGACGGCCCCGGCACCAGCTGCCGCCTCAACTTCAAGTACGACAAGAGCTCGCCCAACCTGGGCAAAGGTGTCGTCGATGCCATCAAGGCCATCTCGGTCGGGTCGAGCTACGACGTGGCGGCTCGCCCGCGCAACGACGCGAGCAATCCCAACGGCGTCGACGCCACCAAGTTCATCAAGTCGCTGCGGGCGAAAGACGAGGGCGACGCGGTGCAGGGGTGCGCGCCGCACGACGCCAAGGACACCAATGGCGACGGCATCAAAGACACCTTCACCGCGGTCACCGTGGGCACGCCAGTGTGCTTCGAAGTGCTACCGGCAGTGAACGACTTCGTACCGCCAGAGAAGGGCGCGCAGTTCTTTAATGCCTTCATCGACGTGGTGGGCATCCCCGGCGACATCAATCTGGACCAGCGCAGCGTGCTGTTCCTGGTGCCGCCCAAGGACCCCTCGGTCAAGTAGGTAGGGCTCGGTCACGAATTGCGTGATCGCATCGGCGCTGAAACGGTGGAGCTACTTTTGACCGGGCCCTTACATCGCGGCCTTGTCGTCGAGCACCAGGAGGACCATGGCCCTGCCGGTGCCGGTGGCCGCCTCGGCGGTCCATTTCTTGGTGCCGTCGGCAATGCACTTCTCGGCCTCGGGATTCACCGGGCTCCGGAGCGTGAGCTTGATCTTCTTGTCCTTGCCGACGTTGGCCTCGACGTTGAGGCTCCCCACGACGCCGTCGGTCTTGCGAATGAGCGCCACGCACTTGGTGAGCGAGGTGACTTGCTTGCCGATGTCACTGAGGAGGCGATCCTTGTCGATGGTGCTGTCGATGGGCATCGCCGTGGTGGCGCGGAGGCCGCCGTCGCCCCGTGGAGGATTGACCGGCGGCGGCGTCGCCATGGGCGCAGGTGTCGGCTCGGGAGCGGGCGTGGCGCTCGGCGCAGTCGCGGTGGAGGTCACGGTATCTGCCGGCGCGGCCGGAAGTTCCGCGGTCGAGGCAGGTGGCGCTTCCGGGGCAGCAGGCTCGCGCGCCGCCCCGCCGCAGGCGGTCGCAGGGACGAGGGCCAGGAAGGCCAGGAAGAGGACTCGTCCGTTCGCTGTGGTTCGCATGGGTCGAAGTCTACGCAGCGTGGGCCCGTGCGCTACTTGTGCGTGCATGACGCACGCGGACGACGGCGCGACGCGAAAAAGCCCAGGGGCGGGTGGAAGAGGCGCCCTTCCAGCAGCGTTTGCCGGGTATTCGACCTCCTCCCCACCGACGCTCGAGACCCCGTGCTATGCTCCGCGGCTCTTCTTCGCCGATGCTGTCCCGCCTGTCTCGCCTTCGTGCACTCGTGAAAAGCAAGGGCTCCTCTGAGGACAAGGCTCCTCCGCGCCCCTGGCGACGCCGTTTGCGCTTGGGGTTCGTGGGGACCATCGTGTTTCTCGGCGAGTACGTCGCCGCCACGCAGGTGAACCCACGGCTGGTGCCGCGTACGGTCGATGTGGTGCGCGCGGTCTTCGGTCCCGAATTCGTGGCCCACCTGGAAGACCGCGTCTACGGCGCCAAGGACGCGTACGACGGTTGGAAGAGCAAGGACTCGGCGCCCAAGACCTACTGGGAGCCGGAGGTGGCGCCAGTGGCGCCGATGCAGCTGAGCAACGCGTCGCTGGATGGCGGAGCGCCCGATGGCGACGCTGCGGTTGCGATGCGGGCGTTTCCCCCGGCCCCCTTCGCGCCGCCGATCGCCGCCGCGGCCACCAAGGTCGACGGCAACTGGTACCCGATGGCCGACGACGTGGACCCGGCGAACCCGGTATTCGTGAAGACGCTGGTGCACCCGGACCCGAAGCGCCCGTACGCCGCGGTAGCCGTGGTGGCGATGGATCTCGAGCACGTGGACCTGCACATGGTGGCGGGCACCGAGGAGCCCTCGTCGGAAACCGTGAAGCGCAACCAGCGACCCGGCCGCGTGCCCGACGCCGACCACGCGCGCCTCATCGCGGCCTTCAACGGAGGCTGGCAGACGATTCACGGGCACTTCGGCATGATGGTCGACGGCGCGGTGTTGCTCCCGCCCAAAGACAAATGCTGCACGGTCGCGCTCTACAAGGACGGAAGCCTGAAGATCGCGCCGTGGACCACGCTCGCGCCCTCGGCGGGCGACATGCAGAGCTACCGGCAAACGCCACCCTGCTTGCGCGAGGGCGGCTCGCACCACGCGCTCCTTCTAGACAGCTCCAAGAACTGGGGCGCAGCGGTCGACGGCGCAACGGTGATTCGCCGGTCGGCCATCGGCATCGGCAAGGACCGCAAGGTCCTCTTTTACGGAGTGGGCGACAGCTTGACCGCGCTCACCATCGCCGAGGCGCTCGGCTACGCCGGAGCCTACGACGTCGCGGAGCTGGACGTGAACGCGGCGTTCCCGCGTTTTCTCACCTACGGGCATACCAAGAAGGACCCGACCGTGAAAGAGTCGCTCATTCCCGCCATCTGGAAGCCGGGCGAATACGTGACGATGTCGTGGTACCGCGACTTCTTCTACGTGACGCGCAAGCCCTGAGCATGCCCGCTGCGTCACGCGGACGTTGCGCAACGCAGCAGTGACCGTCGCGGAAATGCCGATTGACGGGACGATGGCGCGACGTAATCTTGCCAGCGTCAAAACCGCGGCGAAGGAGCGAACCATGGGTGACAGGACCGGCAGGTTCGTGTGGCGGGAGCTGATGACGAACGACGCAGAGGCCTCCGCGCGCTTCTACGGCGAGCTCTTCGGCTGGAAGATCGAAGCGCCCCCCGCGCACGACGGCGACGCCCATCGCAGCGCTGCCCCGAACCACCGGCTCATCTTCGCCGACGGAAAGCAGATCGGCGACATCGCGCCGATGATCGGCGTTCCGGCCCACTGGACCAGCTTCGTCGGCGTGGACGACGTCGACCTGGCCGCGGCGCGCGCGACGGACGCGGGAGGCAGCGTGGTGGTGCCGCCGAGCGATATTCCGGGCGTGGGCCGCTTCGCCGTGCTGGGCGACGGGCAGGGGGCGAAGATCACCGCATTCCTTGCACATGCCACCGCAGCGCAGCCCATGGAGCGGCCAGGCCTGTGGGAGTTTTGCTGGGAGCAGCTCAACGCTGCGAGCGCCGAGCGCGCCACCGCCTTCTACGCGCGCGTCTTCGATTGGAAAGCCGAGACCAGCGACAACGGCCTCGGGGTGTTCACCGTCGGCACAACGCAGGTGGCCACGCTCCTGCAAGCGCCGCCGGGCGTTGCTTCGCACTGGATCACCTACGTGGTGGTCCCCAAACTTGGCGAGGCGCGCGACCGCGCCAAGCGCCTGGGCGGCAAGGTGTACGTCGAAGAGATGCCGGTACCCGGAATGGGCCGCATCTCCATTCTTGGCGACAACGTCGGCGCGGTGCTGGGCATCTTCGAAGCCGACCTCTAGGTTCCGTGTTTTTCGGAGCTACCTGGCTCTTCCGGTCCGGTCGGCGGCGCGACGGCGGAGAGCGCCAAGCAGGAGACTGAGGTTTTTTGGCCGAGACCGAGGGAGGCCAAGGAGGAGCGCGCGGAGCGAACTCCTGTACTCCTGTTCGTGAGCACGCGAGGCGAAGGCCCCCCGAAGGGTTCGGCCAAAAACACCAGTCTCCTGTGCGCTCGCGCTATGCTCCGCGCGATGTCGGCAGCGCGCAGTAGCTCCAGGGTCACGAACCTCTACGCGCGACTGGCGGTCACGGTGGCCGTGGCCGTGGGGGTCATCGTGCTGTTGCGAATCCCTCCGGCGGGTCTGGACGTCGACGCGCGGAACGCAGCGGTGGGCGGCAGCGCTGGCCTGGGCCTCTCCGTTGCATCGTTGGGCATCGCTCCCGCCATCTGGGCCTACCTGCTGGTGGAGCTCGTGGCCGCGGCCGTGCCTGCGCTGCGGCCGTTGCGCGAGGCCCCCGCCGGACGCGCCAAGCTCGAGCGAGCCGTGGGTATCGTCTTCATCGCGCTCACGCTGTTGCAGGCAGCGGCGACCACCCTGGCGGCCGAGGCTGCCTTCGCGCTCGTCCAGGCCGAGCCACCCTCGCGATTGCTCCTGGCCGCCAGCCTCACCGGTGGCTGCCTGGTGCTCTTCTTGCTCGCGCGATGGGCGACCCGAAGCGGACTCTCGAACGGCGTGCTCACCGTGGCGACGGTGATCGCCGGCGTCGACGTGGTTCGGGTTTTCACTGGGCCCACCTGGATGCTGGGGCGCGTGTACGTGGCTATCGTGCTCGTGCTGTTCGCCGCCGTCGCCGGTCTCGCTACCTGGCTGGCGGTGCGCAAGCTCGGCCCGAGCGACATGGTGGGGTCCGAGCCAACCGGAAGCCCATATCGCGGGACCGCCAAGGAAGCGCCTGCCTGGGCGCCGGTGGTTCCCACGCCCACCAGCACTCTCCTTCCGTTTCTGGCGGCGACGTTCGTGATGCGTGCGCTCTCGAGCTGGGACGTGCGCGTGAGCGGCGCGCTCCGGGCCACCATCGTGCTCGTGGTGTCGATCGCCCTAACGCCCATCGTGGGGCGGCTTCTGCAGCGACCGCACGCGGTGGCCGCCAACTTGCGCAAGCTGGGGGCCGAGGAAGCACAAGCCAGCCTCGAGGCCCAGGCGCAGACGCGATTGCAGGCTGCGGAGCGCACGAGCATCGCCTACTTTTTCGCGCTCGCGATCGCGGTCGCGCTGGCCGACATGACCCGCGAGACGCCGCTCTCCGTCGCCATGTTCCCGGTGGCCGTCGCGCTGCTCATGGACACCGCGGCTGCGTTCTCCATGCACCGGCGTGAGCGGGCGTGCGTGATGGAAGCTCGACGTACCCACGAGGCCATGGCCATGGTGCAGGCCCTGGGCAACCACGGGATCCGCGTAGTCCCCGCTGGCGTGGCGGCGAACGCGCTGCTCCAGGTGCTGGCCCCATTCGCCCCGGTGACCCTGTGGGTGGCGAAGGAAGACGCCGACCGGGCGCGGGCATTCATCGACGACCGCAGCGCGCCGAATCCGGCGAACGTGGCGACGCCCGAATCCCGAATCGCCGTCCCCGCCGGATGGGCGCCGCAAAAGCGCTTTCGCGCGCTCGCCACGGTGGTGTGCACCCTCGTTGCGGTGGGCATGGTGCTCGGCGCGAACGATCTCGTGCAAGCGAGGCGGCAGACCTCGGCGCGACCGCGGGTGACGCTGGAGGTGAGCGCGGTGGACGACGAGAGCGACTGGGCCGAGAGCATCGAAGGGCTCGAGGCGGACGCCACCGTCGAACGGGCGAACGCTTTCCTCGGCCCGGGACGCAGCGGCACCCACGCCACCCTGCGATTCGCGGTGAGGCCAGGAGAATCGGCGGCGGGCGCGCGGACCCGCGCGAGCGCATGGCTCTCGGCGCAGAATCCCCCGGCGGGCGGGCGTTTCGCGCTCGAGGAGGTGGAGGACTTCGCGTCGGACGACGACGAGGGCCGGGTGGTGGCGCTCCGCGTCGTCGTGCTCAGCGGCGAGCCCATTCTCACCGCGCGCGACGTGGAGGCCGCGGCCGCAGTACCAGAGCGCGACGGCCAGGACGCCTACGTGCAGATTTCGCTGACGCCCGCGGGCGCGAAGCGCTTCGAGGACGCCACCGGCAGGCTGGTGCGGCGGCGGATGGCCATCCTCACGAACGGCATCGTGCGCAGCCTCCCCGTGGTGATGAGCAAGATCGCAGGCGGGCACATTTCCGTCACCATGGGCCGCGGGAATTCCGATGCGCGATACCGCGAGGCGCAGGATCTCGCAGCTGCGCTCGGCGGAGACTGAGGCGAGCGAATTGCGGGAGCCGCGGCAAGGACCGACTGAGGTAGTATCGCGAGCATGCTTCGACCCAGCGTCATCGCCTCGCTCCTCTTCTCCGTCGCCTGCGGCGTCTCCCACGACAAGTACGACGCGGCGCTGGCCGACGCCAACAAGGAGAAGTCGCGCACCCACGAGCTCGAGGCCCAGGCCGACGCGCAGAAGAAGACCATCGCCGATCTCGAGAAGCGCGTGCGCGAGCTGGAGGGCAAGACCACCGACGAGGAGACGCGGGCCCAGCTCGAAGAGCTGCGCAAGCAGAAGGCCGCGGCCGACGCGCGGGCCAAGCTCTTCGACGAGTTCGTTCGCAAGTTCAAGAAAATGACCGACGCCGGCAAGCTCGACATCGCCATCCGTCATGGGCAAATCGTGCTGCTGCTGGAGAGCGACGTGCTCTTCGATTCGGGCAAGACCGACATCAAGGCCGAAGGCACCGCCGCCCTGGAGGAGCTCGCGGGCGCGCTGAAGACCGTGCAAGGGCGACGCTTCGTGGTGGAGGGCCACACCGACAACCTGCCCATCCAGACCAAGGAATTTCCCTCCAACTGGGAGCTTTCGACGGCGCGCGGCGTCGCCGTCACCAAGCTTCTCGTGAAGAAGGGCGTCAACGCGACCACGCTCACGGCCGCCGGTCACGCAGAGTTCGATCCGGTCTCTGCGAACGCCTCGACGCAAGGCCGCACCAAGAACCGCCGCATCGAGATCACGCTGCAGCCGAACATCGAGGAGCTGGTGAGCTTGCCCGACCTGAAGCCGGTCTCGAAGGAGCCGAAGGCCGACACGCCGCCCGCTCCGGGCACGGGCAAGCCGGCCAAGCCGCCGCCGCCCCCGCCCAAGGGTGGAAAGCCGCCGGCGGGTCCCAAGAAGGGCACCGAGACGCCCGCGGGTCTCTGAAAGGCGTCCGCTTCTTCAGCAGGGCGAGCGCACGGCGGGCGACCGCGCGAGCTCGCCGAAGGGATCGAAGACCGCTCGCAAGACCGCCCGGAGCACCGGCGCGCGAACGGTGCCGGCCAGGCGCAGCAGGGCGAAGCGTCCTTCGCCCAGGGCCAGGCCAGAAACCGGCGTGTACAGCAGATCTTGGAGCGAGGGGCGAACCCCGTTGCCCTCGAAGACGTACTCCCAAGCAGTGGACGCGGCCGCAGCGAAGAGCCACGAGCCGGCCCAACCGAATCCGCAGGTGCGCGCGCGCAGATAGAGCTCGCTGCCGAGCAGGCCGTGGCCGACCAGGTTGATCACCAGCGGATCGCCGTCCCAGCGGAACGCCGGCTTGTCGCCGTCGAAGAGAGGCGGCTGGGTGAACGCCTCGCGATAGTGGCGGAGCGCGCTGCTATCGGTGGCGGCAAAGGGCTCTGGGTAGAGGTACGCCTCGGAAAAGCGCAGCGCGGTGAGCTGGAGGGTCACGATGGCGATGGCCGGCGCCCAGCGTGGCGACGCCGGCACCGTGAAGCTCGGTGCAGGCGCGGCCTGTGCACTGGCACCTGGCGAAGCAAGCGCGAGCTGTAGCATCACGACGAGGGCAAGCACCTGCGTACGGTATCACTCGGCGGCGGACGCCGTGGCATCGGCCGCGCCGAACACCTCGCGGTGGAGCGCCTCGCCGTCGGCGAGCTCCGGATGAAACGTGGCCGCCGTGACGGAGCCAGCACGGACCAGCACGGGCTCACCGCGATAGCGATCGACGATTTCGACGCTGGCGCCGACGCGCAGGATGCGCGGCGCACGAATGAAGATGAGCGACCGCCCACCGTCGGAGGTGGCCTCGAAGCTGTCGACCTGGCGCCCCCAGCCATTGCGAAGCACCGCTACGTCGAGGGCCTGGAAGCTCCACTGCCGATGTGCAGAGGCGGCGTCGGCGTCGACCTCGGTGGCGAGAAGGATGAGACCGGCGCAGGTCGCGAGGACGGGCGCGCCGCGTTCGAGAAGCGCACGGAGGCCCGGCTCAAGGCCCAGGCGCGCCACCAGATCGATCTGCACCGAGCTCTCGCCGCCCGGCAAAACCAGCCCTGCGAGGGGCTCCGTGAAGTGCTCGGGCGCCCGCAGGAGCACGGCTTCGTGACCCAGGCGTCGCAACACCTGGGCGTGCGGCGCGAAGGCGCCTTGTACCGCAAGGATTCCGATCCGCGCCATGGATCGCGCCGCTCAGTTGCCGCGCGAGGCGAAGCGCGCCGTTTCCGGCAGCGACGACACCTGCAGCGAGCGCATCGCCTGCCCGAGGCCGGCGCTCACCTCGGCGAGCTTCTGCGCGTCTTCCCAGGAGGTGACCGCCGACACGATGGCGCGGGCGCGCCTGGGCGCGTCTTCGCTGAGGAAGATGCCGCTGCCGACGAAGACCGCCTCGGCCCCGAGCGCCATGCAGAGCGCTGCGTCGGCGGGCGTGGCGATGCCGCCAGCGGCGAAGTTGGGTACCGGCAACCGCCCGCTCTGCGCCACCGCGGCGACGAGCTCGAGCGGCGCGTCGAGGAGCTTCGCTTCGTGCGCCAGCTCTTCCTTGCCCAGCGTTCCCAGCCTGCGAATTTGCGTCCGCAGCTTGCGCAGGTGGCGCACCGCCTCGACGATATCGCCGGTGCCCGCCTCACCCTTGGTGCGCAAGAGCGAAGCGCCTTCGCCGATGCGGCGGAGCGCCTCGCCGAGATCTTTGCACCCGCACACGAAGGGCGCCCGAAACCCTCGCTTGTCGATATGGAACTCGTCGTCGGCGGGGGTGAGCACCTCGCTCTCGTCGATGAAGTCCACCTCCAAGGCCTCGAGGATGCGTGCCTCGGTAAAGTGCCCGATGCGGCATTTGGCCATGACCGGAATGCTCACCGCCTTCTGAATGGCGCGAATCATGGCCGGATCGGAGGCGCGCGCGACTCCGCCTTCTTGGCGAATCTGCGCGGGAACGCGCTCGAGTGCCATCACGGCGCAGGCGCCCGCGGCCTCGGCGATTTTGGCTTGCTCGGCATCGACGACGTCCATGATGACGCCCCCAGCGAGCATCTGGGCGAGACCGAGCTTGGTGATGGTGGTGGACTTTTGCATCTTCTTCTTCCTTCAGACGGCTTCGATGACGGGAGTCTCGGCGCGGCCCTTCTTGGGACGCAGGCCGGAGAGAATCTTGATGGCCTTGCCGAGGCGCCGCGCACCTTCGGCGAGGCGGGGCGCGGTCTCGGCGCAGAACGTGAGTCGCACACCGGGCTGAGCGCGGCCGTCGACCGACCACATGGCATTGGGCAACAGGAGCACGCCCTGCCGCAGCGCCTCGTCGTAGAGCGCGTCGGGGTCCATGCCGGAGGGAAGCGGCAACCACATGACTACGCCGTGCGAAGGTCGGCGGAACGGCATGGTGCTCGGCAATGCTAGCGTGAGTGCCTGCTCGAGAGTGTCGCGGCGCAGGCGATACTCGGGCAAGAGCCGGTGCATGTGGGCCCGCAGGTAGCCGCGCTCCATGAACTCGGCGAGGGCGTGCTGGATGATGGCGGAGGCGCCCAGGTCCATGACGCGCTTCATGGACCCGAGGGTGCCGCGGAGCGCCTGCGGGCACACGATGAAGCCCACGCGAAGCGCGGGGATGAGGCGCTTGCTGAAGGACGACAGGTGGATGACGTCGCCGTCGAGCGCGCGCAGGTAGGGGGCGGCGTCGGTGTCGTCGAGCACCAGGCCGGCCGCGTAGTCGTCTTCGATGAGGGGAATGCCGGACGACTGCGACCACGCGACCAGCGCTCGGCGACGCTCGGCGGAGACGAAGAGTCCGGTGGGGTTGTGACCGTTGGGCATCAGGTAGAGCGCCTTGACGTCGGGCCGTGCGAAGCGCGCCAGGGCGGCCATATCCGGACCCTGCGCGTCGCTCGGCACGGAGACCAGGCGCGCGCCGGCCAGCGAGAAGAGGTCGATGGCACCGGAGTACGTGGTCTCGTCTACCAGGATGGTGTCGCCCGGGTTCACCAGCGCGCGCGCGAGCAGGTCGAGGGCTTGCTGGCTGCCGGAGGTGATGAGGATGTCGTCGGCGCTGGCGGGGACGCCGCGGTCGGCCAGGTCCTTCGCGATCTCGGCGCGAAGGCGGTGCACCCCGTCGGGCGGCGCGTAGGTGAGGGCGCGCGCGCCGTGCTCGGACATCACGCGGTCGATGCAGCGGGCGATGAGCTCACTGGGGAGCAGATCTTCCGAGGGCTGCATGCGCGCAAGGTTGATGACGTCGCGAGACTCGGGTCTGCGGGCGTAGCGCTCGGCGCGGGACAGCGATTCAGTGCGCGCCGCGCGCGAGAGGAGCTGCGCCCACGGAACCGTGCCACGGTGCAGCTCCGGCGGGAGAGCCTTGGGCGAGGCGCTGGCGGGCGGAATGGTCACGAACGTCCCGCGCCCCACGGTGGAGGAGACGAAGCCCGCGGCCTCGAGGTCTGCGTAGGCGCGCGCCACCGTGTTGCGATGGGCCGCGAGCTCCCGCGCGAGGGTACGCGAAGGCGGCAGCTTGTAGCCCGGCGGAAACGCCCGGCTCTGTATCCGCCGCACCACCTGATCGAAGATCTGGCGATAGATCGGCTCGTCGCGTCCGGGGTCCACCTGCAGTCCGACACTTTGGCCCAATTGGCACCTCCAACGATTCAGAGGATACCCGGGGGAAACGAGCATAACCAGGTTCAATCGGAAGATTGAGAATGTACCAAAAGGTACAATTCTGGTGTGAAGGCTGTGCCAATCAGGGGCGCGCGGCTGCGTGCTGCAGCAGATAGAAGGCGGAACCTCGGGCGTGCGGTCGGAGGCCTCGGTGATGTCAGTTCTCGAGGAGCGCTTCCACGACGGCCACCTGGCCCCGCGCGAAATTGTCGAGATCGTAGCCGCCACCGGCCAGCACCAGGACGGGCACGTGGCGTTCGACGAGGGCGGCCGTGCGGCGCGCGGCGTGGGCGATGGCGCCCGGCGTGAGCGCGAGGTGCGCCATGGGATCGCCCGCCAGACCATCGACACCGCTCACCATCACCACGAACGAAGGTTGGCGTGCCGCGAGGAACGCTTCGACCCGGGCGAACGCGGCGAGGAACGCCGCGTCGGTGGCGCCGGCCGCGAGCGGCAGGTTGAGCTTCGTCCCCTTCCCTGCTCCCTCGCCGTCGTCTTCGGCCGCGCCGCTCACTGGCCCGGCTCCGGGAGCCGTGGGCGAGTTCGGAAACAGCGTGCGCCCGTCCTCGTGCACGTCGGCGATGACCACGCGCGGATCGCCAGCGAAGGCCGCGTACACGCCGTCGCCGTGGTGCACGTCGACGTCGACGTAGGCGATGGTGCCCGGCACAGCATCGCGCAGGAACGAGAGCGCGATGGCGGCGTCGTTGTAGAGGCAATAGCTGCGCGCGGCCTCGGGGTGGGCGTGGTGAAACCCGGCGATGGGTACGAAGGCGCGCCGGAGCTCGCCGCTCACCAGACGACGTGCGGCGTCCATGACCGCGCCCACCACGTGCGTCGCGGCCGCCTCCACCGATGCGCGGGCCAGCGTGGGCCCGTGGTCGAGCGCGCCCTCGTTCGCAGCGCAGAGCCGACGCACCCTCTCGAGATGCGCGGGCGTGTGAAAGCGCAGGATGTCGTCGTCGCTCCCGGGGCCTGCGACGATGCGACGGACGCGAGCGTCGACCCCGCCCCGGACGAGCGCAGCCTCGAAGGCGCGCAACCGGACGTCGGGCAAGAACCAGGGCTTCTCTGCGTAGCCGTAGGCTCCCAGGGCCGCGCCGCCGTACACCGCCAGGGTCATGCCTCCTTTGTAGACAGAAGCCGCGGCAGAAAAAAGAGGGGCCACACCAGAAGAAAGAGATTCGGCGTCCACCAGCCCAGGTCGAAGTCGCGCCGGATGAACCAGAAGGCGACCGCGTTGAGGCCCGACGACGACGTAAGCGTGAGCGACAGGAGTGCCCACCGTTGCCAGGGGAGCCCGCGGGAAGCGCGCACGACCGCGGTGAGCCCGGTCGCCGACACCACCAGGTCGAGCGGCAAGAACGACCCGTTCCAGGCCACCAGCACCGGGCTCGTGTAGTCCTTGAAGAGCCAGGACGCCGGGAGGAGGTGCAGCAAGGTCACCAGCCAGTAGGCGATGAAGCCCAGGTCGGTCGCGAGCAGGAAGTAGCGGATGCGGCCCAAGGGATGTGGCAGATGCTCGGTATGGCGGCGGCGTTGCGCTCTCGGCGACGCACCCAATCAGCGCAAAGAGTGCGTCCTCGCGGACGCGGAGGCCTGAAAAAGCGGGCGGGAGGCGACTCGGCATTGGCTGCGTGCTTGACCCGAAAGCGACGCTGCGTATGGTGCGGCGATCTCATGAGCGCCCTCTCCAGCACCTCACGCGTCGGCATCGTGGCTGCCGGTACCTACATTCCGAAGACCGTCGCCACCGCCGCGGACATCGCCCGCGAGACGGGCATTCCCGAGGAGATCATCGCCACCAAGTTCGGCATCGTGAGCAAACCCATTCCCGGGCCTGGCGATCACACCAACGCCATGGCCACCTGGGCCGCAGAAGACGCGCTCCGGAGCAGCGGCATCGCCGCCGAGGACATCGACGTGGTCCTCTGCACCACCGAGGAGTGGAAAGAGTACCCGCTCTGGACCGCCGGCATCAAGCTGGCCTACGACATCGGGGCCAAGCGCGCCTGGGCCATCGACGTGCAGATGCGCTGCGCCACCACCATGGCGGCGCTGAAGATGGCCAAGGCCCTGATGCTCACCGACGAGAGCGTGCGCACGGTGCTCATCGCCGGCGGCTACCGCAACGGCGACTTCGTCGACTACAAGAACGCCCGCTCGCGCTTTCTCACCAACCTCAGCGCCGGCGGCGGCGCCCTCGTGGTGCAGCGCGACGCCGGAAAAAACCAGCTGCTCGGCACCTCGGTGCGGGTCGATGGCTCGTTCTCGCACGACGTCATCATTCCCATCGGCGGAACCGTGAAGCCGCTGGAGGCCTCCGACGTCGCCGAGCACCGCTACCGCTTCGACGTGCCGGACCCCGAGGGCATGAAGACGCGTCTCGATGCGCTCTCGATGCAGAACTTCCTGAACGTGGTCGACGAGGCGCTCGCCCAGAGCGGCTACGGTCGCAAGGACATCGGCTACCTGAACATTCTGCACATGAAGCGCTCGGCCCACGACTACGTGCTCTCGTCGCTGGGGCTCTCGCAGGAGCAGAGCGTGTACCTCGACGAGTTTGGCCACGTGGGCCAGCAAGACCAGGCCATCTCCATCCGGCGCGGACTCGAGACCGGCCGCCTCGGCGACGGCAAGGTCATGGTCATGGTCGCCGCCGGCATCGGATATGCATGGTCGGCGAGCGTCGTAAATTGGGGGCCCGACGCCGCCTTCGCGGCCAGCCGGCCCACAGCTCGATAACCGGAGGTCGACCATGTACTGCGACTGGCTCGCGCGACGCGAGATGCTCACCCCCGACAAGGTTGCGCTGGTTTGCCGGACCGCCGGAACGCGGACGGAGATCACCTATCGGCAGATGAACCGAAACGCCAACCGCACCGCCCGATGGCTCGGCGAGAAGCTGGGCGTGGGGCGCGGCGATCGCGTGGCCATCCTGGCGAAGAACAGCGCCGCCTACCTGGAGCTGTGGTTCGCCTGCGGAAAGATCGGCGCCATCCTTCAGACCTTGAACTGGCGCCTGACTTCGAACGAACTGGGGGCGCTGCTCGAAGCCGCGCCGCCCAAGGTACTCGTGTACAGTGCAAGTACCGCCGCGCAGGTAGCGCCGCTGCGCGAAGGTACCCGCTGGGCCGAGCGCTTCGCTTCGCTCGACGCTCCGGAAGGCGACGATGCGGCGCTGCGGGAGCGGGAGACGCTCTCCGATGCACCGTTCGTTCCCAGCGCCCACGTCCGCGCCGAGGACCCGTGGGTCATCTGCTACACCGGCGGCAGCACCGGCGTCCCCAAGGGCGCGGTGCTCACCCACGGGAGCGTCATGGCCAACGCCGTGAACACCGTGGCGAGCTGGGGGCTCACCGAGAGCGACGTCGCCATCCTCAACGCCCCGCTGTTTCACGTGGGCGGCCTCAACGTGCTCACCACGCCACTGGTGCTGGTGGGCGGCACGTCGATCGTGTGCGAGGCCTTCGACGCCGGCGAGGTGTTCGATCTGGTGGCCACCGAGGGCGTGACCGCGTTCTTCGGCGTGCCCACCATGTTCCTGGCGCTGCTCCAGCATCCGGAGTGGGAGAAGAGCGATTTTTCTCGCCTCAAGCTGGTGATCAGCGGCGGCGCCCCCTGTCCGGAGCCGATCCTCGAGGCCTTCTGGGCGCGCGGCGTGGGCATCAAGACCGGCTATGGTCTCACCGAAGCCGGCCCCAACAACTTCTGGCTCCCGGCCTCGATGGTGAAGGCCAAGCCCGGGTCCGTGGGCTACCCGCTCTTCCTGGTGGAGACGCGCGTCATGGCCGGCGATCACGAATGCCAAGGCGAGGAGACCGGAGAGCTCTGGCTCCGCGGACCGCACGTGTTCGCCGGGTACTGGGGCAGGCCCGAGGAGACCGCGCACGCCGTCACCTCCGAGGGGTGGCTCAAGACCGGCGACTTGGTGCGGCGCGACGCCGACGGCTGTTACTCGATCGTGGGCCGGGTGAAGGACCTCATCATCTCCGGCGGCGAGAACGTGTATCCTGCAGAGGTCGAGGGCGTGCTGGCGACGCATCCGGCGGTGGCCGAGGCCGCGCTCATCGGCGTACCCGACCCCAAGTGGGGCGAGGTGGGGCGGGCGCTGGTGGTGACCAAGGCCGGCGCGTCGCTCGATCCCGAGGCGCTGCTCGCCTTTTGCCGCGAGCACCTGGCCCGCTACAAGGTCCCCAAGGACGTCCAGATGCTCAACGCCCTTCCGCGAACGGCCGCAGGTAAGGTAGACAAGCCTGCGTTGCGGCGAAGCTACGGCTAAGGTGGCCCCTTCGGGCTACGCTGCGGCGGGAGTACAAATCGTGATGCCCATGGCCCAAGCGGGAGACTTGCAAGTCCACTTCGAGGAACGAGGAACGGGAACCCCCGTCATCCTCATCCACGGCAACTGGTCGACCTGCGCTTGGTGGGAGCCGACGCTCGACCGTACGCCCAACGGCACCCGCGCCATCGCCTACGATCTGCGCGGCCGCGGCGGCACCGTGGGTCCCGACTCGAGCTACAGCATCCCCTCGCTGGCCCAGGATCTGGGCCGCTTCGCCGACGCCCTCGGTCTCGAGAAGTTCCACCTGGTGGGGCACTCGCTCGGAAGCGCCATCGCCATGGAGTTCGCCCGCGAGGCGCCCGAGCGCGTGCTCTCGCTCACCGCCGTTTCGCCTTCGTGGATCGACGGCATGCCCGCCAAGTTCCGGGTGCCGGCGCAGCAGGAAGCCCTGAAGGCGAGCCGCGATCTACTGGCGCGCGCGCTGCGGCCGCTGGCGCCCCAGGGTCCCTTCGGTCCGTTTTGGGACCGACTGGTCGACGAAGGCCACGCGCAGCGCCTGGTGGCGGCGGTGGCCAACCTGGAGGCGCTCACCTCGTGGGCCCCCGGCGACGCGCTCTCGGGGATGCCCATCCCCGCCACCGTCATCTGCGGATCGCGCGATCTGCTGGTGGGTGCAGAGACGCCGGTTCGCGTGGCCGCGGTGCTCGCCGCGGAGCGCGTGGAGCTCGAGGGCGTGGGTCACTGCGCTCCCATCGAAGCGCCCGACGCCTTCGCGGCTGCGCTGTGGAAGGCCATCGGCGCCGCGGCTTGAGCGCAGCGACGAGGGCGGTGCTACGATTCTCGCATGTGCATCATCTGCGTAGACTTCGAGAAGGGGCGCCTGACCACCAAAGAAGCCCGCCGCGCCTTGGGCGAGATGGTGGTCAAGCTCGACAAGGCGCACGTCGAGGAGGTGAAGGCCAAGCTCGAGCGGGCGGAAGCGGAAGCCGAAACGCACTCGCCCTGAGCGGAAGCTATCAGCGCACCCAGAGACGGAGCTCGGTGACGGCGGTGGTCGCGCCCTTCACGGCGCCGTTGTCCTTGGGGCCGGCCCAGGCGCCGCCCTGCGCGTTGCACGAGGTCTGCGTTCCGGCGGATGCGCCGCCGTAGAACGCCCCCTTGCCGGCCCAGCCCATGGAGTTGCAGCCGCAGTCGTCATTGGTGTCGTCGTCGGGCTTGATGGCCCAGCTGGTGTCGCCCGGACGGATGTCGGGGCTCTTGGCGGCTAGGCAGAACGCAGCCTTGTTGGAGGACGCGGCCACGAACCCGTTGAGGAGCGCCTCGCTGCTCGCGTAGTTGCTGACCTTCGAGCTCGGCGCGAGCTTGCCGCCGAAGATGTCGAAGCCCGGATCGCGCGTGAAGCGGATGAACTTGGCTGCCTCCCAGGCGAGCCACACGTCTGTGTAGTTTCCACCCATTCGGGCGCCTTGGATGCCACTCTCGGTACCCGCGGCGAGCGCGTCGGGGTTTCGGGTGTCGAGATCGAGGAACTGCAGCGGACCGGCCTTGGTCGCGCTCCCGCTCCCCGGCAGCTCGCGGCCCACCAGCGTCCAGCCTCCGCCCGCTGTGCTCATCTCGCAGCGCACCGTGAACGGCGCGAGGGCGCCGGCGCCGTCGGGGTCGATGCGGTAGAGGCCGTCTTTGGCCGCGGGGTCGGCGAGCTTGATGGCCTTGCACGAGGCGAGTGGCGCCACCGCTGCGTCGGGTTCCGTGGTCGGCGCGGCCGCGTCTTCGAGGCTCACATCGCCCGCCCCCGCGTCGCGCACGGCTGCGCTCGCGGGAGCGTCGGCGCCTGCATCGGCGACGCCGGGCGCCGGCGTGCCGGAGATCTGGATGCCGCACCCGACTGCGCCGAGCGCGAGGAGCCCGAAGGAGAGACGCGAGGTTCGGCGATGGCTCATGATCGTATCTCGGCTCTGCATGACCCTCCATCGTACCCCGCCGCGACCGGTTCTCGAAGACCCACGACGTCGCGCGGGTTCACATCGGTGGGCGCCGTGACCACTTGGTGGTTGCAGCGTGGCCATAGCGCAGCCATACTATGGCCATGCCCATTGCCCGGAAGAACAGCTTCCATCTTATGCTTTCGGACGACGAGCTCTCGCTCCTCCACATGCTGGCCGAGCGCGAGGGGCTCAATGCCTCGGATTACCTTCGCATGATGCTGCGCCGCCTCGCAGGCACAGCGCCGCACATGGCCGAGATGCTGCGACTGGGCGAGCTGATGCGAAGCGACGCCGCGCTGGCGAAGATCCTCGACGACTACCGAACCCCGGCCAAGACCAAGCCCAAAGCCCGGAGGGCCAAGTGAGGCGCGCGCGCATGAAGGGGCTCGCGGTGATGGCGGCGGCGATGGGCGTGGCGGCGGCGATGGCGGCGTGCGAGACCGCGCCCCCGAAGGCGCCGGTGGGCAACGGCACCGGCGCGAAGAACGCGCTGGCGCGGCTCACCCAGGGGATCCGCGGTAGCTGGACCCGGGTCGATGCCGGACGGCCGCCGCTCGCGGTGGCCTACCGCAGCCTTTCTTCCGACACGGCGCTCGCAGAATCGTTCGGCGTGGGGTCGAACAACGAGACGCTCACCGTGGTGTATCCGGATCACGACACGCTCATGCTCATGCACTACTGCGCGCAGGGCAACCAGGCGCGGCTGACAGCGACCGAGGTGACCGAGCACAAGGTGGCCTTTCGCCTGGTCGAGGTGACGAACTTCCAGAAGGATCAGGGCGTGCTGGATCGCCTGGCGTTCGAATGGCATGGCGACACCATGGACAAGACGGAGATATACAAGCTGCCGAACGGTGGTTTCGAGACCACAGTGCTGCACTTTGCACGCGTCGTCCCGCGAGCCGAGCCTGCCTCGGCCGCCAGTGCACCGGCGCCGAGCCCGCCGTCCACTGCTACCCCGCCTCCGGCGGCCAGCGCGTCCAGCAGCGCGTCCAGCAGCGCGTCCAGCAGCCCGTCCAGCACCGCGCCGCGCATGCCGCGTACGCCGCGCCCTGCTTCGTCCAGCAGGCCCGACCCGCGAGCGCCGTTCTGACCGGGCGCGCGCCGGGCGCGCCCCACGCGGCTCCCGCGCCCACCACTGCAGGTGCTCGAAATCACTGAGCCCCCAGCGGCGGACGCCGCGGCATGATGGCTGCACCAAGGGATTGCATGCGAAATGCACTTTTCCTCGCCGCTACGCTGGTTCTCGCGACGGCCCCCCTCTGCACCGTTCGAGACGCGGCGGCCGCCCCCGCGCAAGTGAGCTTCACCTACCTCGATGCGAAAATTCGCCGGGTGGAGGGCGCCGGCGCGGCGCAGAAGCTCATCCTCGACGTGGGCAAGAACCAACGCGTCTTCGAAGGCTCCACCGGCCTCATCTACGTGGGCCAGAGCAAGGCCTTCATGGCCGACGGCGAGGAGAAGATTCGCTTCGAGGTGAAGAAGGTGGGCGACACCGAGTCCGAGGCGATCATCTTCCAGGGTGACGCCGACGCCAAAGAGCTGGCCGACAACCCGCGGGTGGTGCTCCGCGCCGCCAAGGCCGCAGAAGCCTGCGGGCCGCGCGGCACCGTCGACGGGCAACGCATCGATGGCTGCGTGGTCGACCGCATTCGCAAGTGGGACGCGGTCATCGACCGGGTGGCGAAGGACAGGGACCTCGACGGCAACTTGGTCCGCGGGGTCATCGCCGCCGAGTCGGGTGGCGACGAAGCCGAGGTCTCGCCGTCGGGTTACAAGGGCCTGATGCAGTCTTCGCGCAGCGAAAACGACCTCAAGGGCGAGACCAGCATCGAATCGGGCGCGGCGAACATCAAGGCCAAGGAAAAGGCGCTCCGCATTCGGCTCAAGGGCGAGGGTATCGATCTCGACACGCTCACCCCCGACGCCAAGCTCGACGCCATCCTGGCCGCCTACAACGCCGGGCAAGTGACCGTGCACTTCGCCATCAAGTACGCGGCGGGCGCTGGCGACAAGAACAAATGGTCCGACGTTGCGCCCTTCACCCGGGCGGCGCTCAACACCGGCGCATACAACAGCAAGGCGGCGCTGCACTACTGCGCGCCGACCGCCAGCAAGGCCGACGCGCCGAAGCTCATCGCCGACGCCGAGGCCGCGCGCCGCAAGCTCATCGGCAGGGAGCTCACCGAGGCCCAGGCCAGCGCCGAAGCCCCCGCGCTCACGGTGTGCGCCGCGCGCTTCAAGGCGACGTTCTCGCCGCGCTACCGGGTGCGCATCAACGCCTACCGTCACTACTTCGAGCAAGCCAAGAAGGACTCGAAATGAAGCGCGTCCTCGCGCCCCTCGCCCTCCTGGTTCCGATCCTCGCCATCGGAGGTCCGGTGGCTGCGCAGCCCGGCGCGGCGCCCGCGCCCACCGCGCCCGCGATCGACGTGGTGGCGCCGTTCCGGGCCCTTGCCAAGATCGCCGCCAAGGAGGCCGAGACCTGTGCGGCGCTCTCGCCCCGGCCCTCCGGCGGCAACGAGCAGAGCTGCGCCAGCGCCATCAAGGCCGGCGACGAGGTCTCGCTCTGCCCGGCCTACGACGCCAAGAGCCCACTCTCGCTGCGCTCTAACCGCTGCGTGAACGAGAAGATGAACAAGTACGTTCGCGACGCGAGCGGCAACGCTGTAGACTACACGCTCTTCGGCGAAAACGACTGCCGCACCGGCGCGATTCGCCCGCTCTCGGCCATCAGCAAGGTCATTGTGCACAACGGCGGCTACACCCCGGAGGGCAACAAGGATACTTGGCAGTGCCGCCCCGCCGCGTCGCACTACAGCATCGCCCGCGACGGCCGCATCGTGCAGCACGCCGGCGAGGAGCGCGTGGTTTGGCACGCTGGGGTCGTGAACGACGAGGCCATTGGCATCGAGCTCAACGTCGCCAAGATCGGCTACTCGTGCAACGACATTCCCAAGCCGGTGAACCGCGAGCGGGTGATGGCCGCCTGCGCGCCCACCGAGGCGCAGTACAAGTCGCTTCGCAACCTGCTCTTCGCGATCGCCGGACGCACCTCGGTGCCCTTCGACGAATCGCACGTGATGGGGCACTGCGAAGTGGCGGGTGCCAGCGGCCACGGAGATCCGCGGGCCTTCGACTGGAGCCAGGTGGGGCTCTCCAACGGCAAGAAGGACGAATTCGTGCGCGATCGGCGGGCGCAGCGCAAGCCCACCGCGTGCGAGTGGTACGGCATGTACTCCGGCCATTGACCCGCGAAGGCGCGGCGCGGAGGTGGTAGAAGGGCCGGATGCTCGGTCGCTTCTCCGCCCCCGCGTTTTGTTCGCTCCTGGTCACGCTGGCCGCCTGCGCGCACCCCTTGCCCTTGCAGGTGCCGCCGCCCACCACCGCGGTGCCGCCCCCCGGCGCCATGGGCGACGACGAGGGTAGCGACCACCCGCGTCACGGAAAGGCGCACCAGAGCCGGATGCGCTCGCCCGCGGCGGCGGCGCGCACCCGCGCCTACGCGGGCCTGGGTGCCGAGAGCGTGAGCCGTGAGACCTTGGCCCGCTTCGCGCCCACGCCCTTGGCCGCCGACGTGAGCCGCCGCATCCAGGCCATGCTCGACATTCGCGCGCCCATTGGCGCACGCATCGCCCCCGGGGCGAGCTCGCTGTACTTTGCATGGAACGTCTCCGGCACCATGCAGGTATGGAAGACCGATGGACCCCGCAAGTTTCCGGTGCAGCTCACCGGCGGCGAGGACGTCACCCGGGTGGCGGGCATGATGCCCGACGGCAAGGGCTTGGTCGTCTCGCGCGACCGCAAGGGCGAGGAGAACCCCGGCCTGTACCTGCTCCCGGCGGAGGGCGGCGCGCTCCGGGAGATTCAGCACCTTGCCAAGGTGCAGACCCAGCTGCAGTTCGTGAGCGACGACGGCGCGCACGTTTACTTTCGCGCCAACGACGAGAAACCCGACAGCTACCGCATTCACCGATGGAACGTGAAGAGCGGCAAACGCGAGCTGGTGTTCGGCGAGCCGGGGCTTTGGAGCGTGGCCGACCACGCGGGGAGCAAGCTTCTGCTCACGCGCCAGACCGGCGAGCTGACCTCCGAAGTGTGGGAGTACGAGGAGGGCGCGGCCAAGGCGACGCCGCTCTTTGGCCAGAACGAGAAGGAAGAGTACGAGCTCGCCTACTCCGGCAACCCTGGGGAAATTTTGGTGCAGACGCCCAAGTTCGGCGACTTCCGCCGGCTCTACAGGGTCAAGCCCTCCGCCCGCAAGGGCGCGCCGCTGGAGCTGGCCGACGTGGTGGCCATCACCCCGGAGGCCAAGCACGACGTGGCGGCGTTCTCGGTAGACCACGCGCGCAAGCATGTATACTACACGACCAACGAAGGGGGTTTTACCCGCTCCCATGCCCTGGACGCGCGCGCCTTCAAAGACGAGGCGCTCCCGCGGGTCGACGGCGCGACCCACGTGACCTTCGGCGCGCCCACCTGGGACGGCCGCTATGTGGTGATGAACGTGGGCGCGGCGCGGGCCCCCACCACCTCGTACGTGTACGACTGGCAGAGCCAGAAGCTGACGCCGTGGGTCACCGCCAGCGCGCCGGAGATCGACACCTCGCGCTTCGCCGTGGCCACGGCCGAGACCTACCCGGCCCGCGACGGCACCAAGATTCCCATGTTCGTGCGGCGCCCGGCGGCGTGTGAGAACGCGAAGACGCCCTGCCCGGTGCTGGTGGCGTTTCACGGCGGCCCCGAGGGGCAGGCCCTGCCGGGGTTCGGCATCTACGGGCAAATCTTCGTGGACGCGGGCTTCGTGTTCGTGGAGCCCAACGTGCGCGGCAGCGACGGCTACGGCAAGGCCTGGCTGCACGCCGACGACGGCCCCAAGCGACTCGCCGTCATCACCGACATCGAGGACGCCGCGCGCTACGTGAAGGCCGCCTGGGCCAAAGACGGCGTGGCCCCCAAGGTGGGCATCATGGGCGGAAGCTACGGCGGCTACTCTACGCTCATGGGCATGACGCGCTTTGCGGGCGCCTACGACGCCGGCGTGGCCAACGTGGGCATGAGCAACCTGGTGACGTTCCTGCGCAACACGGCGCCCTACCGGCGCGCCCTTCGGGCCAGCGAGTACGGCGATCCCGATCGCGATCACGCAGCGCTGGTGGAGCTCTCGCCCATCACCCACATCGACAAGCTGAAGGCCCCGCTCCTGCTCATCCAGGGAGCAAGCGATCCGCGGGTGCCGGTGGGTGAAGCCATCCAGATGCACGCAGGCCTCGAGCGGCGCGGCGTGCCCACCAAGCTCATCGTGTTTCCCGACGAAGGACACGGCACGCAGAAGCGCGAGAACAAGGTGCTCGAGATCGGCCACACCCTCGCCTTCTTCGAGGCCCAGCTCCTGCCGAAAAAGTAGCAGCCACACAAAGTGCACCGCGTGCCTTGACGATTCGTCAGGGAATGTTATCTGACAATGCGTCAGGTAATTCATGCGAACCATTCTCATTACGGGCGCCAACACCGGCATCGGGGCCGCCGCCGCCGAGGCCCTCGCCGCGCCGGGCGTGCACTTGGTGCTCGCCTGTCGCTCCCGCGCCAAGACCGAGCCGGTGCTCTCGCGCCTGCGTGACCAGGGCGCCCGGGCCACGTTCCTCGAGCTCGATCTCGCCGATCTCGCCGCCGCCGACGCCGCCGGGCGCGCCTTCGCTCGCGCGCACGACTCCCTCGATGTGCTCGTGAACAACGCGGGCCTCGCCGGCCAGCGCGGCATCACGAAAGACGGCTTCGAGCTGGCCTTTGGCGTGAACCACCTGGGGCACGTGGCCTTCACTCGGCCGCTGCTCCCGCGCCTCGAGGCCGCACGCGGCCGCGTCGTGGTGGTCTCGAGCGGCAACCACAAGAAGCCCACGGGCATTCCCTGGAGCGGGCTCCGGCAGCCCACCGCCAGCACCACCGGCCTCGCCGAATACGGCGTATCGAAGCTGGCGAACGTGCTCTTCGCGGCCGAGCTTCGAAGGCGCCACCCTTCGCTGGGCGTGGTGAGCCTGAACCCCGGGCGCATCGCCAGCGACATCTGGCGCGCGGTCCCGTCGCTCGCGAGGCCGCTTCTGGTGAGGGCATTGTGCATGCGCCCGGTGGCGTTCGGCGGCGCCACCATCGTGCACGCCGTCGAGGTGCAGCTCGGCGAAGATGCGCCGCTCTACTTCGACAAGAAAGTGGCGACGCCGGCAAGCCCGCTCGCGCACGACGCCGCCCTGGCAGCGCGACTCTGGGACTACAGCGAGCGCGCGGTGGATGCGGCGCTGGCAAGTTGCCCGGAGCCCACCACGCACGAAGCCGCGCCGAGCCTCTGATGGCAAGGCCACGCGATACCGAGAAGACCCGGGAGCTTGCCCAGCGCGCGGTGGCCATCCTCGAGCGCCGCGGCCTCACGTTGCCGGCGGAGCAGCTGGCGCGGGAGCTGGGCATCAAGCGACCCACGCTGCTCTACCACTTTCCCACCTATCGCGACCTGGTCGCCGCCGTGCTGGGCGATCTGCTGGCGGAGCAGGCGCGCTTCATCGAATCGCGCGTCGCGCCCATCGAGCACCCGATCGATCGCATCTACGCCCGGGTTCGCGCCATTCACGCGTTTCACGCCGGCGCCGAGGCGCGGCTCTTGTTTCTCACCCAAGCGGTGGCGGCCACCGCCGGCAGCGAGATGAGCCAGCTGCTCCGCACCGCCAGCGCCTTCTTCGACGAGAGCCGCCGCGACATGGTGGCGCGGGTCGAGCGCGGCGTGGCCGACGGTACGGTGCACCCCTGCGACGCGCAGGCGCTGGTGAGCCTGGTGCGCGCCATCATCGACGGGGTGACCATCCAGAGCGTCACCTCGCACGACTCGGTCCTGCCCATGCACGCGCTCCTCTGGGAGCGTCTTCTCTTGCCGCTCAAGCGAGCGGCGCATACGCCCAAGCCGCGACGAAAGGTCTCCTCATGAAGCACCGTCCCCTCCGCATCGCCTACGGCCGCCTCTTCCACGAAGCCAATGCCTTCTCGCCCTCGGTCACCACCCTCGAGGACTTCGAGCGGATGCACCTGCTGGAGGGCGACGCACTGGCGCGTGCGGTGACGCTTCGCGGCGAGGAGCTCAAGTCGTTCATGCCCCATGCCGAGCTCACCGGATTTCAGCAGGCGGTGAACCTATCGCGCGGCGAGATCGTCACCGTGCCGCTCACCTCGGCGCTGGCGGTGCCCAGCGGCCCGCTCACCCGTGCGTGCTTCGATCAACTCACCGCGCGGCTCCTCGACGGTATCGAAGCTGCGCTTCCACTCGACGGCGTGTACCTGGCGCTCCACGGGTCGATGCAGGTGCAGGACCTCGCCGAAGCCCCCGAGGCCAACCTGCTGCGGCGGGTGCGGGCGCTCGTGGGGAGCTCGGTGAAGATCGCCGTGAGCTACGATCTGCATGCCAACCTCTCCGGGGGCCTGGTCGACCCGGTCGACGTCCTGGTGGCCTACCGCAGCAATCCCCACTGGGATCTGGCGCCCACCGGCTACCGCGCAGGCAAGCGCCTGGTCCGCGCTATCCGCGGCGAGATCGCGCCGGTGCATGTATTCCGCAAGCTTCCCATGGTGCTGGGCGGCGGCACCACCATCGACTTCGTCGCCCCCATGAACCGGGTGTTTCGCGCGATGAAGCGGATGGAGAAGGACCCCGCGGTGGTCTCCGCCAGCCTGTTCATGGTGCACCCCTACACCAGCGCCGAGCGCCTCGGGTGGGCAGCGCACGTGTGCGCCGACGGCGATCTCGCGCTCGCAGAGAGGCTCGCCGACGAGCTTGCCGACCTTGCCTGGGAGATGCGCAAGGTGGACTTGCCGGCGATGCGATCGCCCGCCGAGGCCATCGGCGAGGTCCGCGGCGGCGCGTGGCGACGTCTCGGACCGGTGACCTTCATCGACGTCGACGACATCGTCGGGGCCGGCGCGCCCGGCGGCAACACGCACATCGTGAAGGCCGTCGCAGCCTCGGCCGGCGATCTGCTGGCCTATGTGCCGGTGCACGATCCGGCGCTGGTGGAGGCCTTGTGGAGCGCGCCGCTCGGCACCAAGCACGCGGTGACGGTGCGGGGCACGCCCGACTACCACATGCCCGAGGTGCCCCTGGAGATCACGGTGGCCGCGCGCACCGAGGGCGACTTCGGTCGCACCCTTCGGCTCGACACCGGCGACGCCGACCATGGCCTACGCCTGGTGGCGTGCGAGCGCGCGCCGCTACCGATTCACCCGAGCTTCTGGCGCGCGGTGGGGCTCGAGCCTCGGCGCGCCGACATCATCGTGCAGAAGAACTTCTTCCACTACCGGATGTTCTACGCAGCGCTCTCGTTTCATCACATTCCGGTGGTGAGCGCCGGCGCAACCAGCCTTTCGCGCGTGCGCGAGCAGCGGTACGACGTACCCATGCACCCGCAGCAGGTGCTCACCGACTGGCGCTGACCTATTCTTGGGGCTCGAGCAGCTCTTCGAGCTTCTCTTTGGCGTCGTCGACGCTGCCCGACTTCTTCGCCCGAAGGAGCGTGCGCAAGATGATGCGCACCCGGCGGATGGCCTCGCTCGACTCGCGCACCATCACGAACGACTTGTCGGGCCGCTCCGGGTCCACGAAGTGCTTTCGGTGGGTCGCCAGGGCGGTGATGATGGCGGCGGTGGTGGCTTTGGGAATGGGCTTGGCGGCGCGGATGCAGTCGAGCGGGTCCTTCTCGTTGCGCGCTTCCCAGTCGACCGACCGCGACGAGAGGCGCAGCGCGACCGCGAGATCGCGAAAAACATCGCGCAGCAGGTCTCGGCGCTCGTCGAGCCAATCATTTTCCACATCTCCGGTCTCCCGCAGATCCGTGACCAGTGCTTCGGCCTTCTTGAGTGCCGTTGCCAACCATCGATGTGCTTCGCTCACGGGCTACCTCTAGGCGGCAGCTCCTCGCAACGCAAGATGACTCGCACTTTCGCGTATTTCTGTGGCTTCGGGGCATCCAAGCGCACATTGTATCCTCGCGCCGGCCGTCAGGCGGAGGCGCGGGCCAGAAGGTCTTCGCAGGCGCGCCGGCGCGGGGCATCGAGGTCCTTGGTCCAGGCGCCTTCCGCCAAGCTGCGTGCGTCGTCGTGGCGGCGGGCAGCCACGTGCGCAGCGAGCCGAGCCAGCGAGAGGTGCGCGGCGCCAGCGGCCCGGAGACGCATGCGCACAGCGAGGGCCTCGGCCGCATCCAGGCTGGCTTGCGCGAGGGCGGCCTCTTCTCGGAGCGCGTGCAGCAGGCAAGCCAGGCACTCCGCGTGAAAACGTCCGGAGACGCTCTCTGGGAAGGAGTCGGCCACGTGGCGCGCGAGGGTCAGCGCGTCGTCGAGATCGCCGTCGCGGAACGCGAGCTCCGCCAGCGCCGACCACGCGGCCGCCTCGATGCGCGGCCGCCGCTGCAGCGACGAGACGATGGCGGTGGCGCGCGAGAGCACGGTCTTGCGATCCCGAGCGGCGAGCGCCGCCTCCATTTCTGCCTGCAGGCGCGCCTCGACCCGAATGCGCCACATGCGCAGGCCGCCCACCGCCACCCCGAGCCCGAGCGCGGGCAGCGCGCGACCTTGGCCAGCCGACATCCACACGTAAAGGCACAGCGCGACGGCGCCGAGCGTGAGCCACCGAAGCAAGTCCGGCGGGACCCCGCGGCGCGCCTGCACCACGGCGGCGAGGTCGGGGCGACGGAGGACCAGGCTCATGGGCGCCGACCCTCGCATCCACGGGCGTGGGCGGCAACGCTTTCTGCGAGTGGGACCGCCCCTGGGCCGAACCGTGACAGTAAACACTGTCACGTGACACAACTGTGGCAAGCGCTACCGGGGGCCCGCCGTACAGTCCGGGGGCGATGGCAATCCTCATCTTCTTCGGGCTGCACTGGGTGACGTCGATCTTCTCCCAGACATTTTTCCTGCACCGGTACGGCGCGCACAAGCAGTTCGCCATGTCGAAGGGATGGGAGCGCTTCTTCCATCTGTTCGCCTACGTGAGCATGGGGGCCAGCTTCTTGAGCGCCCGCGGCTACGCGATTCTGCATCGCATGCACCACGCGTACAGCGACACCCCGAAGGACCCGCACTCGCCGGAGAACTTCTCCAATGCGGCCTCGATGATGCTCGCCACCAAGCACCGCTACGACGCCTTCGCCTATCGCAAGGAGGCGCCGGAGCCGCGCTTCGAGAAAGACGTACCCGATTGGCCGGCGCTCGACCGCCTGAGCCAAAGCTGGCTGGCGCGCATCGGCTGGCTGCTGGGCTACACCGCGTTCTACGTCGCCTTCGCCACCCACTGGTATCTCTGGCTGCTCCTGCCGCTGCACTTCGTCATGGGCCCGATTCACGGCGCCATCGTGAACTGGTGCGGTCACCGCTACGGCTACCGCAACTTCCAGAGCACCGACGTTTCGCGCAACACCCTGCCCTTCGATTTTCTCACCATGGGCGAGCTGTTCCAGAACAACCACCACAAGTACGCGATGCGCTCCAATTTCGCGGTGCGCTGGTTCGAGATCGACCCCGCCTACCAGGTGATGCGCGTCTTGAACCTCGTGGGCATCATCACCCTCAAGCCCCTTCGCGAGCTCGATAGCCACGGCGAGCTGGTGCAGCCCGGCGCCGAGGTCGACGCCGAGGACGCGCTCGACGCCGCTGCAGAATAGGCGCGGGCATCGAGAGCCGAGGAAGCGGCGCATCGGAGCCCGGCCCACGCGCCATTCGTGCTACCGCGCGCGGATGGCCAGGATTGCGGCGATGCCCTGGGCGACCGCCCGCACCGCGGGGCGGACCGCTGCGTCAGGATGCATGGCGAGCCAGATAGGTCGCGGGGGAATGTGGTCGAGGTCGAAGAGCTTCACCAGGCCGAGCTCCCGCTCGCCCCACGGCCCGGTGATGGCGCCGACGCCGAAGCCGTCGAGCACGGCTGCGAGCATGGCGGTCATGCTGCTCGTGCGGAGCACCACCGTGACCCCCGGGCGCGACTCGAGCCAGCGCGACTCCGGAAGGTTGACCAGCTCCGCAGCGTGCGTGATGGCGTCGTGGCCAGCGAGGTCGGCCTCAGACTTGGGCCGGCCCCGGCGCCGCACGTAGCTCTCGCTGGCGAAGAGCGCGAACGGCAGCCGCGCCACCCGCTTCACCCGCAGGCTCGGCTCCGAAACCTTGGTGATGCGCAGCGCGAGATCTGCCTCGCCGCGGGCGAGATCGAACACGCGATTGGCGCCGAGCAGCTCGAGCTCGAGGCGCGGGTACCGCTGGCGAAGCTCGAGCAGCCCCTCGCGCACCAGCATCGCCGCAAGCGACTCGGTGGTGGCGATGCGCACCCGGCCCGCCACCGCGCCGGTGTCTTCCGCAGACACGCGAAACGCGCGGGCTTCTTCCGCCATGCGGTCGGCGTGGAGCAAGAGCCTATCGCCCACCGGCGAAGGGCGCAGGCCATCGCGGGTTCGCAAGAAGAGCCGGGCGCCCAGCGAGGCCTCGAGGGCGCCGATGCGCCGGCTGGCGGTGGAGCGGTCGATGCCCGCATCCTTGGCCCCCAAGGCGAGGCTCTTCTTCTGCGCCACTGAAAGGAACACCCGCACGTCGTCCCAGTTCATGGGCGTACCGTAGCGCGTAGCCTCGCGCGTGCAACATCGCAACGCGCCATTGCAAGAGTGTCGCTTCCGAGGCTGGCGTTTCGGGCGCAGCTTGGGGCCATGGAAACCTACCGCGCGGTGATGCTCACGAAGAAGGGTGGTCCGGAGGTGCTCGAGGAAGCGGAGCTACCCCTGGCAGAGCCGGGCCCGGGCGAGGTGCGCGTGGCGGTGCAGGCCGTTGGCGCCGGCGGAACCGACGTCACCATGCGCCGGGGCACTTACATCTACGCCCCCAAGATGCCTTTCGTGCCGGGCTACGAGGTGGTGGGCCGGGTGGAGAGGCTGGGCGCTGGGGTGACCGAGCTGCGGGTGGGTCAGCGGGTAGCGGCGCTCATCGTGCACGGCGGGTACGCCGAGAAGCTGGTGCGGCCGGCGGCGGACTTCGTGGGCCTGGGCGACGACGTGCGCGCCCCCGACGAGGCGGTGCTCGCCCTCATCCTCAACTACGTGACGGCGTACCAGGCGATGCACCGGACCGCGCACGTGAAGGCCGGGCAGACCGCGCTGGTCACCGGGGCGAGCGGCGGCGTGGGCAGCGCAGCCATCGAGCTTTTGCGACTCGCCGGCCTCACGGTGTACGGCGCCGCATCGGCGGCCCGTCACGACTTCGTGCGCTCCTTGGGCGCGATTCCCATCGAGGGACGGGCCCAGCCGGTGGATGCGGCACTGCGCGCGGCGCTGCCGGAGGGAGTCGACTACGCCTTCGACGGCCTGGGCGGAACGTACCTGGGCCAATGCGTACGCGCCACGAAGCCGGGCGGACACGTGGTGGGCTACGGATTCTCGGCCACCAGCGGCGCCGACGGAAAACCGCGGCTCCTCACGATTCTCTCCGGCGTGCTGGCGCTTCTCGTGGGCTCGCGGCTGCGCGGGCGCCGCGGCTCGTTCTACGGCATCACCGCGCTGTACCGAAAGGATCGCACGCCCTTCCGGGAAGACCTGCCGAAGCTGGTGGCGCTCCTCGAGGCAGGCAAGTTGAATCCCAAGATCGCGGCGCGCCTTCCGCTGTTGGCGGCGCGCAAGGCCGGTGAGCTCCTGGAGCGCGGCGGCCTCGAGGGCAAGATCGTGCACCTTGCATCCGTGTAGTCGAAGCACCACCGGTCATCCCCGGTCTCCACGCGCGGTGCGCGCCAGTATCTCGAAGAAGCACGCAGTCATCCCGAACGGAGTGAGGGACCCCTCTGCGGTTGCGGCCCGAGGGGCCCCCCTCGCTCCGCTTCGGGGTGACCGCGAAAGGGAACGGAGTGGTTCGCCGGCCGGTTTCTTAGGAGCGAAGTGAGGGGTTTTCGCAGTGCGCTCCGCGGAGATGCGTGTCCCCTCTCCCCGGCCCCTGTCGCTTCGCGAGAGGGAAAGCGAGACACGGTTGCTGCGGTGAGGCGGGTCCCGTGCACCTTGCGCAGGTGCTACCATGATGGGTCCATGGGCAAGGTTCTCTGGCACGCGACGATCTCCCTCGACGGCTTCGTCGCAGGCCCGCACGACGCGATGGAGTGGGTTTTCGAGCACGCAGGGCCCAATCCGGCTGCGGAGCGCGTGACTGCGGAGACCGGCGCGCTCCTGGTGGGACGCCGGAGCTACGACGTGAGGCTCGCGCCTCCAGAGCGAGCGGAGACGCTCGTCCCGCCGGGGATCCCGCAGTTCGTGCTCACCCATCGCACGCCGGACGCCACGCCCGCGGGCGTCACGTTCCTCTCGGGCGAGGTGATGTACGCCGTCCGCGCCGCCCTCGCCGCCGCGGGCAAGAAGGACCTGGTGGTCCTGGGCGCCAACGTCGCCAAGCAGTGCCTCAGCGCCGGCCTGGTCGACGAGATCCTGGTGCACGTGGCCCCGCTCCTCCTCGGCGAAGGCCTGCCCTTCTACCGGCGCGCCGGCTCCGCCATGCACCTTGAGCCGCTCGAGGTCTCCCAGGCGGGCGCCGTCACCAACCTGCGCTTCCGCGTGAAGAAGCGCGCGACGAGCTCCGAGCGCCCGTGATGCGGGTGGCCTTTCTCGACTTCGACGGCGTACTCAACCGCGAGACCGACGCCATCGACGAGACCGACCTCGTGCAACGCCCCCGTGCCGCGGCGCTAACCACCCGATATCAATTGTCGTTGATGCGAATTGATAGCGGCAGATACCGCGCATCGCTAGCATCAGGAACATGGGAGCGGTTCAAGGGTGCAAGTGATGTTCGCGGAAGAACGCCGATACTTCTTGCGCGTTGTCGTTCGAGAGGCGCCTGACCTCCCGGGGCAATGGGTCGCCCATTGCCTCGATTTCGACGTCGTCAGCCAAGGCAACAACCCGGCCCACGCATTTCAGATGATCGTGGAAGCCGCGAACATGTTTGCCCTTCACGAACTGAACGCGGGGCGAGAGCCTATGGGCAGCGCCGCTCCCGATGCCGACTGGGAAGAGTTCGACAGCCTTTTCGCCCAGTGCACACCTGTCACTGGGGAGCTCTCGCCGGAATCCGCGAGCACCTAGTGCCGGCGCGCCTGCGCAGCATCATCGCGGCGGAAGCAGAGCTTTGCAGCGCATGAGTGGGCACGAGCGCTGCGAGGTAGCGTCGAGAACGTGCCGGCGCGCGAGCCAGACTGCCGCTACCATGCGACACGCGGCCCGGGTCGATGCCTCTGCGAGGGTGGCGGGCCGGTCGACGCGCGGCGCGGTCCAGCCCTCACCTGCGAGGCGCATCTGCGGTGCGTGAAGCCGCCAGCGTTCGCACCGCTCATCCACGAGAAGTTGCAACCCATCGCTCAGGGTTCGAGCACGAGCTTCATGGATCCGTCGGTCTCGTGCTCGCGAAGGATGGCGACCACCAGGTCGAAGAGCGTGTCGCCCTCCCGGCGCGCGATGCGAATCAGCTCGGCGCGGACGTGGTCGACGTTCTGCGGGTGACAGGTTTCGAGCAGCTGTTCGAACCTGCGGCGCGTGGCCTCCCAGCCCAGTGTCTCCCGGGACCGGCTCGAACGCGTCCACCGAAGGCACCACGGCCCGTCGGGGGTCCCGAAGCCGCCGCGGAGAATGTCGTTGAATGCGTCGAGGTTGCCGGTCCACGCGTACTCGCCGCGGAGCACCTGCGCCGAGAAGCACGCGCAGAAGCCGGCGAAGTCCGAGAACGACGCGCCGGCGAGCTGGCGCTCCGGAAGGCTCTCGGCTTGCATCGCCGATCAGCATACCTCCCGCTGTGCGCTGGGAGGAGAGTGTGTCCGCACGCGGGACGACGCGTGCGGAACCTGGGCGTCCCCAGGGGGATTCGAACCCCCGTTAGCGACGTGAAAAGCCGCCGTCCTGGGCCAACTAGACGATAGGGACTTGGAAGCGGGCGGAACCTAGCGTTCCCGCCGGCCGCTGTAAAGGGGAGAAAAGCCCGAGGGCCAGATGAGGCTATTTAGAGGTCCGGATAGTAGCGGGCGCGGATGCGCTCTCGGTAGGCCATGAGGTTTTCCTTCGCCTTGAGGTGGGCTTGCACCGGCGAATCGTGGGGAAAGCGCGAGGAGCCCACGATGAAGGCGTAGAGGGAGCAGTCGGCGGTCGAGGGGCGGTCGCCGAGGATGTACGGCTTGTCGGCGAGGAGCACGCTGAGCGCGTCCCAGTCTTTCATGCCCATGGCCTGCACCTCTTCGCGGCTGTGGCGGCCGGTGCCCTGGCTCTTGAGGGCGCCCTTCACCTTGCGAACGATGAGTGGGAACGCGATGCGCAAGAAGCTCGGGAGCACCTTGCTAAACTCCGGCCGCAGCACGTCGGCGGCGCCCTCGTCGCCCCAGCGCAGGTACATCGCCACGAAGTAGTACGCCTCGTCGAGCATGCGCTGCACCACGCGCCCTTGCGCGCGATCGTGAGGGCTCAGGTGCGCGTCGAGGCCTGGGCCCTGCGCCTCCTCGAGGTGCTCGATGACCAGCTGCGAGTCGGAGATGAGCCGGCCGTCTTCGAGCGTCACGTAGGGCACCTTGCCCTTGGGCGCTCGGCGCATGTCGGGCGGTCGCACCTCGAAGGGAATCTCGCGAAAGCGCAGGTAGGTCTCGAGCTTGGCGCAAAACGGCGACAGGTTGGGCATGCCCCAGGGGCGCGTGGTGGGCTGGTGGAGGACGATGGGCATGGGCGCACGATAGAGGAACCGCGCGCCGGGGAGCGGGCGAAGGTCGACCCCAAGCAAGTGCAGGGCCTGAAGCGCGTACGCGAGCTCTTTCCCGGCGCTCCCTGAAGGTTCCTTGAGCTTCTTTTCGCCGCGGAACCGCGAGCATGACCTGTGATATCCCCATGACATGACCACCAACGCCGAGTTTCTCGCCGAGATCCCGCTCTTTGCGCTCCTCGACGAAGCCGAACGAACGCTCCTGGCGGAGCGGGTGGACGTCACCCACTTGAAGACCGGCGACACCCTGTTTCGCTACGGCGATCCCGGCGACACCATGTACGTGGTGAAGTCTGGCCAAGTGGAGCTCTCGGTGAAGACCAAGACCGGCGACAAGCTGGTGTTCGAGGTCTCGTCCGCCGGGGACTTTTTCGGTGAGATCTCGCTCCTCGACGAGGGGCCACGCACCGCCACCGCCATCGTACTGGAGGATGGCGAGGCGCTGGCCATCGACCGCGGCGATCTCGACGAGCTGTTCCGGCTCAAGCCGGAGTCGGTGTTCGACCTTCTGGGCGCCACCGGCCGCCGGCTTCGTCAGAACGCCATGCTGCTGCGCAACACCGCAGCGCGCAACGTGAACGAAGAAGTGGTCGACAACCGCAGCATGGTCATGAAGACGGCCGACTGGATCGCCGGGTTCAGCGGCAGCTTGCCATTTCTCTTCATTCACCTGGGCGCGTTCTTCGTGTGGATCATCCTGAACGTGAAGCTCTTCCCGTTCGGGAACTTCGACCCCTTCCCGTTCGGCTTCTTGACCCTGGTGGTCTCCCTCGAGGCCATCATCCTCAGCGTGTTCGTGCTCCTCAGCCAGAACCGCCAGGTGGAGCGCGAGCGCGTGCGCTCCGACATCGAGTACGACGTGAACCTGAAGGCGGAGCTGCAGATCCAGCATCTGCACGAGAAGCTCGATCTCCTCAACGCCGACATTCTTGCGCGCCTCCAGCGCATGGAAAAGGGCCCCTCGAACCACGGATCGCCCCACTCCGAGCGCGGGCACGTCGAGCGAACCTGATGGCGTCAGCGAAGCGGGGCGCGGCGGAAGTCTTCGGCCAGCGTCTCGAAGAGCGCGCGGCGCGGGTCGAGCGCGCGGAACACCAGGCGAAAGTGGTCGTCGAGGAGCGTCACCTTGGGGAACGCGCGCAAAAGCTTTCCCGACGCGAGATCGCGCCGCACCAGATACTCGGGTAGCACCGCTACCCCGGCGCCGGCCAGCACCTCGTCGTGGATGGCCGCAATGCTGCCCAGCCACACGTGGCGGCGGAAGCGCAGTCGGTCGCCACCGCCGGGGGCATCGCGAAAGTACCGGTAGAGCGGCATCTCGCCATTCGAGTCCACCAGCGTGTGCAGGGCGGCGTCTTCGTCGCGGCGAAGCGGGCACTCGGCCAGCAGCCCGCGAGCGCCCACCAAGGCGTAGGCCTCTCGATGCAGCTGCACGAAGTCGAGCTTGCGATCGGCCACCCGCGTCGAGGTGATGGCGCAGTCGATCTCGTGGTTTTTCACCCGCACGAGGAGATCGGGCCCGGAGCCGAAGTACAGGTGCATGGTGAGCCACGGCCTCTGGCGGGCCAACCGGCGACGCTGCGGCATGACCCAGCTCATGCCCAGCTCTTGCCGCGTCCCGAGCGTGATCTCCATCTCCAGCGGCGCGCGATCCGTCCTCCCCACCCGGGCGCAGGCATCGGCCGCGGCCACGCACTGCTCCGCCGCCGTGACGAGCAAGAGCCCCGCTTCGGTCAGCGTCACCGAGCGCGTGGTGCGCGCGAACAGCCGCGCCCCCAGCTGCTCTTCCAGCTGCTTGATGCGCTGGCCAAAGGCGGTGGGCGTGAGCGCCACCGAGCGCGCCGCGTGCCGAAAGTTCAGCGCCCGCGCGGCCGCCAGAAAGTACCGAAGACTATCCAGCGACGACAGTACATTCATGCGCCGATTGTACGGAGCTACATGGGGGGTGAGGAAGGCCGTTCTTCACGCCGGTGCTCCGGCGCACGCGTTCGCCTCAGCGGACGACGCGGGGGCGCATGCCGGGCGCTTCGTGGCCGGAGTTGGCCACGTACTCGTCGTAGCTGCCGCCGTAAAAGATGGGCGTCTTGCCCGGCTTCAGCTCGACGATGCGCGAAGCGATGGCGCGGAGGAAGGCGCGATCGTGGGAGACGAAGACGATGGTGCCTTCGTACGACGAGAGCGCCTTCACCAGCGCGCGCTTGGTGACGATGTCGAGATGGTTGGTGGGCTCGTCGAGCACCAGCACGTTGGGTGCGTCGAACAGGATTTTGGCCAGGCAAAGCCGCGATTTTTCGCCGCCCGAGAGCACCGAGATCTTCTTGTCGTGGTCGTCGCCATGAAAGCCGAAGGCGCCCGCGAGCGAACGCAGGGTGCCTTTGTTGGCCAGCGGCGCGTGTGCCTCCAGCTCCTCGAGCACGGTGCGATCGCCGGTGAGCTGCTCCATCTGGTGCTGGGCGAAGTAGCCCATGGTGCAGGATGCACCCATGGTGACGCCGCCCGCGTCGGGGTCGAGCGCGCCCGCCATCATCTTGAGCAAGGTGGTCTTGCCGGCGCCGTTCTCGCCCATGAGCGCCCACCGCTCTCCGCGACGCACCAGCCACGAGACCTCCTGGTGCACGGTCTTCTTGCCGAAGGTCTTGGAGACCTTGTCGATCTTGAAGACGTCGTCACCGCCGCGCTCCGGGCGCCGGAAATCGAAGGTCTTCTCGATGATGCGCCGGGGCGGCTCCACCTTCTCGATCTTCTCGAGCTTCTTCACCCGGCTCTGAACCTGCGAAGCCTTGGCCGCCTGGGCCCGGAAGCGATCGATGAAGCGCTGCTCCTTGGCGAGCATGGCCTGCTGGCGATCGTACTCGGCCTCGCGGCGAGCCTGCTCGAGTGCGCGCGCCGCCTCGTAAAACTCGTAGTTGCCGGAGTAGCTGCGAATCTCGCCGCCGTCGATTTCGACGATCTTGGAGACCACGCGGTTCATGACGTCGCGATCGTGGCAGGTCATCATGACCGCGCCTTCGTACTCGCGCAGAAACTCCTCGAGCCAGATGATGGACTCGATGTCGAGGTAGTTGGTGGGCTCGTCGAGGAGCAGCGCGTCGGGGCGCGCCAGAAGAATCTGCGCCAGCGCCACGCGCATCTTCCACCCGCCGGAGAGGCGACCGACGTCGCCCGCGACCATGTCTTCGTCGAAGCCGAGGCCGGCGAGGATGGAGTGCGCCTGCGCCGCCAGCTCGTAGCCGCCCAGCTCCTGGTAGCGAGCCTGCACGTCGCCGAAGCGCTCCACCGTGCGGTCGAAGTCGTCGGCGGTGTGGTCGGCCATCTTCGTCTCGAGCTCCGCCATCTCTTCGCCCAGGCGGCCGGCCTCGCCGGCGCCGCTCAGCGTTTCGCCCAGCACCGAGCGGCCCTTGAGGTCGCCGATGTCCTGGCGGAAGTAGCCGAGGGTCATGCGCTTGGGCTTGTCGACCACGCCCTCGTCGGGCTGCTCTTCGCCAAGGATCAGGCGAAAGATGGTGGACTTGCCGGCCCCGTTGGGACCCACCAAGCCGACTTTTTCGCCGGGATTGAGTTGAAAGCTGGCCTCGACGAAGAGAACCTGGCCGCCATAGTGCTTGGATACGTTGGAAAAGCTGATCACGACGGGAGGCTCACTAGCACGAATCTTCCCGAGCGGCGCGCCTGGGCTATTCGGCTCCGCAGACCGTCTGGTAGCGGGTCCAGATGCGCTGCATGGCATCGGCGGCGCCCATGCGTAGCCGATGGCTGACCAGCTCCGAGAGCAGGGTATCGCCCGGGTTGATCTCCACCGTCGTGCGGCCGCCGCGCGCCGCGAGCAGCACCGGCGCCTGGATGTAGGGAAACACCACCGTGGTGCCGATGACGATCACCAGATCGAAGCCCTGGGCCACCTCTTCTCGCAGCCTGCCGATGGCCGCTTCCGGGAGCGTCTCCCCGAAGAGCACCACGTCCGGACGCACCACCGCGTTGCAGCGGGGACATCGGGGCACCGCCGGCGGCGGCGGCAGGCCGGCGTAGTCCGTAACCGAGGTCCGGTAGGCGCAGGCGGTGCAGCGAAGCTCGTCGATGTTTCCATGCACCTCGATGGGCGACGCCGAGCCCGCTGCGCGGTGCAGCCCGTCGACGTTCTGGGTGAGCAGCACGCGCCCCTCGGCGAGCCGCTGCAGCTTGGCGATGATCGCGTGGGCGGCGTTGGGGGCGGCGCCGCGGCAGGCCTCTTCGATCTCCCGGATGTACCGCCAGGTGATCTCCGGATGCTCTGCCAGCATGTCGCCCGAGAGGGCATCTTCGATGGAGACGCCGTCTTCTGTGGGTCCGTCGTCGTAGAGCCCGGAGACCCCGCGATACGTGGGAAGGCCCGAGTCGGCGCTGATGCCGGCGCCGGTGACGAAGAGCACCCGGCGCGCATCGCGCAGTGCGCGCACCACCGCATCGACCGTGTACTCGAGATCCTGGTCCATCTCCGCCATAGTACCGGACGACGGCCGGAAAGTTGGCCCCGCCGAAGGCGCCCCGGCAAGGTGGCCGCCATGCGCGTCCTCGCCCTGCTGGTGGCCAGTTCTCTCGTCGGATGCAGCGGCCTTCCCAAGGTGAGCTCCGACGCCGGCGCCAGCGACGCCGGCAGCAAGTCCGACGCCGCCACCAGCCTCTCACCGGAGGCCGGCGGGGCCGTTCAAGGGCTCAACTGCGGCAAGGACCCGCAGACCGGCGTGCAGCTCTGCCTCGGCGTCTCGCCGTGCCCGACCTCGCAGGTAGACCCGGATCTTTTCCCCGAGTGCGGCTTTCGCATCGAGGGGAGCAAGTACGATCTGGTGTGCCTGTGCGACAACCAGCTCTGTCCCATCGGGCCGGTCACGCGGTGCGCCGACATCGGCACCCTGCTCTCGTCGCAGTCGGTGCTCTCCATCTGCGCCCAGGCCAACGACGGCCGCTGCGTGCCCGCTCGCTAGATCACGGCGCGCGCACGCGGGCGCGTGTTGCCGTTTGCCGCGCCAGCGCGGGGCCTCGGCGCCTTCGCCCTCGAGACACGCTTCTTCGGCACTGCGAGCGTCGCCGCGAGGTCCTCGAGGTGGATGCGAATCGCATCGATGTGGTGGAGCATCTCGTGCACCACGACCGCGAGGTCGGGCACTTCGGGTGCGTGGTCGGAGGACTTGGCAGACTTCGGGCGTGCGCGCATGGGCTTGCCTGAAGAGGACGGTCTTTGCGCGCGATGCTTGAGCGCCGGCGACGCTTAGCTGGCGGCGCTCATGGGCGAGCTGAGCGGCTCCGCGGGAACCGAGAGTCGCGCTGCGCTCACCGGCGAAGATAGGCGCGGCGGGTCCTCGCGCTCGGAACGAACGCGCTCGCGCTCGTTGGCGAGGTCGGCGAAGCGATTGAGCTGCCGCTGCAGCTGGTACATGGAAACGAGCGACGTGAGGCCCAGCGTAAAGGGCGCCAGCAAGCTCCACCCGAGCACGCTGGCGGACAGGTCGCGGTGGCTGCGCTCGAAGAACAGCGAGGCCGCGTGGACCCGACGCGCGCAGCGGAACTGCACCACCAGGCCGTAGAGCCCGAGCGTCAGAACCGTCAGCGCGAGATCGAGGGCCGGCTTGATGGCGCGAACCCCGGTGGTGCGCTTGATGGAGCGGGCGACCGTGAAGTTCCAGTACACCGCGTACAGGCCCAGCGTGAGCACGCTGTAGAGCACGACCTTCCACGGGCGCCGGTAGCGCACGCGCCCGCCCGCGAGGCGGAACTTGACCGGCACCTTGGCGCGGGCGGCGCCGTACGAATCGAACCGCTCGGAAGAAAGCGCGACCACGGGAGTGTCGGAATAGTTGCGCTCTTTTCTCGCCTCATTCATGGGCCTGTCACACTTTATCTCCGCGGCACCACGTTGGGGGCATGGCGCGTGCATTTTCTCTGCTTTTTCTGATGTCGTGCCACGGTGCGGCATCGGGCGGCCCCGCGCCCGGCGAATCTCCCGGCATTTCCCCAGATGTAGCGGCGGCGACCCGGCCCTCGTGGAGCGCTGCGTCAATCGCGGGCGCTGCGCCGAGCGCGGCCCAGGCGACCGACGCGGGCGCTCCGCATGCCCCGATGCCGGAGCACCTGCTGCGCAACCCCGTCCTGCGCTCGCCGCTCCCCGGCGGCACCTTGGCCGGCTACCGCGGCGACACCGGCCTCGACGTCGCGGCCGATCGCAAGCCGGTGTTCGCGGTAGCGCGCGGTACGCTCGACTACTCCGAGCGTGGCCACACGCTCTGGACCTCTGGAAAGGATACGCCCAACAGTGTGCGTCTGGCCCTGGAGACCCCCATTGCCTGGAAGGGGCGTAAGATTACGCATGTATATTACACACACCTATCGGGGCTCGCGCACCACATGCCTGAGGGTGACGAGCCGCGGATCGTGGTGAACGCGGGCGATGCGCTGGGCGTCTCGGGCGTGGGCAATGGAATGCCCCACCTGCACATCGGCTTCTTGCTCGACGGAAAGGTGGAGCAAGACAGCTGGGACGGCCTGCTCACCGAGAGCGACGTCCGGGCGCTCTTCGGAGGGTACCGCAACGGCGAGAAGCTGCCCTAGCAACGGACACGCTTTGACCTTCGCGATCCGCCGCTCACACGCACGTCCGGGCTGCCGCGGCGCCGCTTCGGCCATCACGCCACGCGGCAAGGCCTTGGCCTTCCACGAATTCCGGCGGTCTCGCCGCTTCGGTCCCGCGGCCGCGGTGCGACTGCAACATACACGCGAATCGGACGCGCACCTCTCGCAGTAGAGCTAGCCCGCGACAGTGGTACAATGGGCTCATGTTTCATCCGGACGGACCGACCTTCATGGAACTGGTGCAGCAAGCGCTGACGTCCACCGAGAAGGGCTACGATCTCATCGCGCGCAAGTTCGATCGCACGCCCTTCCGCACCCCCGAAGGCATGCTCACGGGCATGGGCCAGATCATCGCCGAGGCCGGCCCGGTAGGCTCCGGGCTCGACGTATGCTGCGGCACCGGCGCCGCCTTGGGCATGCTCCGTCCGCTCTGCCGCGACCGCGTGGTGGGCGTGGACTTCAGCCAGGGCATGCTCGACGAAGCAGGCCGGCGCCTCGCCAACGCAGCGGGCACGGCGCGGGTGGAGCTCCTGCGGAAGAACGCCTTCGCCCTCGACTTCGACCGCGCGTTCGACGTGGTAACCAGCGTCGGCGCCTTCGGCCACGTGGAGCCGAAGGACGAGGCGCCGTTCCTCGACGGAATCTTTCGCGCGCTGGTGCCGGGAGGCCGCTTCCTGTTCGTCACCAGCGAGCCGCCCCGCTGGAACACCCCAGCCTTCTGGATGGCGCACGGCTTCAACGGCGCCATGCGCGCCCGCAACGCGGTGCTCAAGCCGGCGTTCATCATGTACTACCTGACGTTCCTGTGGCCCGACGTCCGCGCCCTGCTCGAGCGACACGGCTTCCGCGTAGAGGCCCGACGCAACGTGCTGCCGGCGCCCTTCCAGCGGGGCATTGTGGTGGTGGCGACCCGGCCCGACTGACCCTCGGCCCGCTCAGGGAATCGCGTTGAGGTGCACGTTGTCGTAGCCGGTGGTGGCGCTACCCAGCTGGGCCGACGTGACGCCGAGCATGATGAGCGGCGCGCGGAGGAAGGGCTCGAGCGCGAACGGGGCGCCCGCCTCGGTGAGGTCGGCGGCGCGACACGACTGCACGAGAGGCTCGATGCGGGCAGCGAAGACCGGGCCCGACGCCGGGCAGTCGGCGTACCCCACATCGCGAGCCGCCGCCGCCTCGCCCACGAAGAGGGAGATCTTAAGCCAGGTGCCCTGGGCGCTGGGAAACAAGGCGGTGAGGTTCTGTGGCGCGATGAGGGTACGGTCGGTGAGAAGGTCGCGAACGCTCGCCAGGTAGAGGTCGCCGTCGGTCGAGGAGAGCACGATGCCCGATGGGGAGCCCTCGCCCGCCAGCAGCGCGAGCGTCTGCGTGAGGTCGGGTTCGGTGTTGGCGTCGCTGCGATCGCGCCCTTGCAGGCGAACGTCGGCGGTGAGCTCGAAGCCCCGGGCACGGGCGCTGCCGTCCACCGGTGGGTGGTGCACGTGGGTGAGCCCGGCCACGCACGTGATGTTGGTGGTGGTGCACGAAGCCACCACGCCGGTCCCGATGGTTCCGCCCTCGGGCGAAAGGACGACGCTGCCTTCGCCGCGCACATAGGGCTGCTGCAACACCAGGTAGGGCATCCACATCTGGCCCAACGGTCCCGACTGAAAATCGTCGCAGAAGGCGTGGGGGCAGCCGTTGCGGCACGGATCGAGGTCGAGCCGCGAGCAGGCTGGACCCGCATCGCTGGCGTCCTGTCGACCGGCATCCAGGTTCCCGCCATCGGCCGTCGCGACCGCAGTGGGCAGCTGCTCGATGCCGAGAATCTGCACGCATGCCGCGGTGGAGACGAGGACCAGGAAGGCCATCGCCCCGGCGGTGGCCGCGGTGGTGCGGCGCTTCGGGGGGCTCGATTCCGGTCCGGGGCTCGAAGGCACGCCTCAGCATATCGCAGAAACACCCGGCGCGCAGGGGGGAGACGCACACACACGCACCGGCGAAGCGGCGAAGGACGCCGGCCGGGCCGCGCCAATGGTAGGGTCTCGCCCATGGAATACCGCACCCTCGGCAACAGTGGTCTCAAGGTCTCGACGCTCTGCCTTGGCGCGATGACCTTCGGCGAGGCCGACGACAAGTCGTTCATGCACCAGGTCTCGTGCGACGAGACGACCTCGCAAGCCATCATGAATCGAGCCCTCGAGCAGGGCATCAACTTCATCGACACCGCCGACGTGTACGGCCAAGACGGCCTGAGCGAGCGGGTGGTGGGTCGCTGGATGGCCCAGGAAAAAGCGCGCGATCGGGTGGTTCTCGCCACCAAGTTCCGCTTCCGCATGGGCGACGGGCCCAACGCCAGCGGCGCGTCGCGCTACCGCATCGTGCGCACGGTCGAAGATAGCCTGCGGCGCTTGGGGACCGATCGCATCGACCTCTACCAGATTCACATGCAGGACTTCGACACGCCCGAGGAGGAGACGCTGCGTGCGCTCGACGATCTGGTGCGCCAGGGCAAGGTGCTCTACCTGGGCGCCAGCAACTACGCCGCCTACCGGCTCACCGACAGCTTGTGGACGAGCCGTACCCAGCACCTCGAGCACTTCGTATCGCTGCAGATGCAGTACAGCCTGGTGGTGCGCGACCTCGAGCGCGAGCACGTTCCGCTGTGCCGCTCCTTCGGCCTCGGCATCATCCCCTGGTCGCCGCTGGCGGCCGGCTTTCTCAGCGGCAAGTACCAGAAGGGGCAGACCGCGCCCGCCGGCTCGCGTATGGAGAAGTGGAAAGAGCGCTACGCCGGCTTCGACAAGGAGCGCAACTGGAAGATCCTCGAAGCGGTGCGCGCGGTGGCCAAAGAGCATGGCACCACCGAGACGGCGGTGAGCTTGGCGTGGCTGCTGCAGAAGCCCGCGGTCAGCTCGGTCATCTTCGGCGCACGCTCGCTCGCGCAGCTCGACGAGAATCTCAAGGCCGACGGCTTGCGGCTCACCGACGGGCAGATGAAGAGCCTCGACGACGCCAGCGCCTACGAGCTCGGCTACCCTTACGATTTTTTGAGCCGCATCCAGCCGCGCTGGTGAGCGCGACTGGCGCCGCCAGGGCGAACGGCAGCTCAGGGCTTGGGGTGGCCGCTCAGGAACCCGTAGAAGTATCCGGGCCAGGCGGGCGATGGGCGCGAAGGCGCGTGCCCCATGCCCGCCACCGTCCACAGCTCGACGCCGGCGCCGGCGCGGCAGCCGTTCCAGCGGGTAACGCGGGTTTCTTCGTCGGGGCGGGCGAGGTCGAGATCCCGCGCGCCCGCGTCTTCGCTCGCGGCCCCGCAGCCGTTGCTGCCGGCGAAGAACGACGCGGTGCGCGTGGCGCCAAGGGTGGGCGGGTTGGTGGGCGCGGCGATGGGCAGGAGGCCGCCCTCGTAGGGCACCACCTTGTCGCGGGTTCCGTGAAACAGCTGCACCGCCACCGCGGCGCTGGGCTTGCACAGACCGGTGTCGGTGTAAAAGGGCCCGGCGAGAGAGCTCACCGAGGCGAGCACATCGGCGGCGTCGCAGGCGAGGCGCAGGGCCATGGCGCCGCCGTTGGAGTGGCCCACCGCGTAAATGCGCCGGGGATCAATCGTGTATCGTGCACGCACATCGGCGATGACCTCGCGCAGGTACGCAACGTCGTCGGGGGCCCGGTGGTCGAAGTCGCAGCAGGCGGGGACCGCGTTCCAGAAGCGATTGCCCTTGGCGTCGGGGGTACCGTCGGGGGCCACCACGATGACGCGATCGCGCTCCGCCAGGGCGCCGATGTCGAACATTTGCGCGTGGCCGGGCCCGTCGGAGCCGTATCCGTGGAGCACCACCAGGAGCGGAGACGGGCTCTCCTTGGTGTAGCTCCGGGGGACACGCAGCTCCCGCACCGGCCGGGCAAGGAGGGCCGCGGGCGACGCGGGCGATGTGGGCGATGCGGGCGATGCGGTAGCGACGGCGTTGGGCAGGGCAACCTCCTCACCGCGCGGGCGCGGACCTTCGGTGCGGCATCCGAGGCCGAGGGCCTCCAAGGCAAGCAGCGCAGCCGCGAACGCCATCGCCTTCATCGTCCGAGGTACCGGATGACCAGCCAAGCCAGAACGGAGCCCGTGGAGAGGGCGAGGCCGGCGTAGAGGGCGAGCCTTCGGCTGTCGCCTGCGAGGCCACGCGCGACGGGCGGCGCCGCAGGGGGAAGAGCCGGAGGCACAGACGAGGCCGTCGCGGGGCGCACCGAGGCGGCGTCGAGCTCGTCGTCGGCGCGACTCGGGGAGCGGGCTGGGTCCTCGCTCACCGGCGGCGTCGCAGCCGGCTCCCGCGCGCCCAAAAGGAGCGGCCGCAGGTCGGGGATCACCTCCACCAGCGCTTCCAGCATCTCGAGGGCCGACCCGAAGCGTGTGTCGCGATCGCGGGCGAGAGCCTTTTGCACCAGCGCCGCCACCTCGGGCGTCACCTCGGCGGCCATGCTGCGCACATCGACCGCGTCCTTCATGCAGTGGGCAAGGATGATCTGCTCGTAGGTGGACCCGACGTGCGGGGGCCGGCCGGCGAGGCACTCGAACAAGATGGCGCCCGTGCTGTACACGTCGGCTCGGCCGTCGACGTCGCGCTGCGCACGCGCTTGCTCCGGAGCGATGTAGTACGGGGTGCCCACCACGGTGCCGCGCCCGGTGAGCGAGAGCGGGATGGTGCCGTCTTTGGGGCGGTCGAACTTCGAGATGCCGAAGTCGACGATCTTCGCGTGGGCGCGCGAGGGCGCTTCGGACGCGCCGGGCGATGCGGGCCCGGACACGGGCCCCTCGCCGCTCTGCACCTGAAGAAAAACGTTGTCGGGCTTGAGGTCGCGATGCACGACCCCCGCGGCGTGGGCGTCTACCAGCCCTCGAAGCACGTCGGCCACGATCGACAGCGCGTCTTTTTCTGCAAGACGACCTTCACGCTTCAGCCGCTCCCCCAGGTCCTCGCCTTCGAGCAGCTCCATCACCAGGAACGGCCGCTCGCCGGAGGTGCCCGCGTCGAAGATACGCACCACCCAGGGGCTGGCCGTCTTCTGCAGGGCTCGCGCCTCTCGCGCGAACCGCGGAGCCACGCGACCATCGAGCGCAAAACGTGAGTCGAGGACCTTCACCGCGACGCGAGCGCCAGCATTGGTGAGGTCCTCGGCTTCGTACACCGCGCCCATGCCACCACGCCCCAGGGCATGCCCGAGGCGATAGCGACCATTGAGAGTCGTTCCCGCGAGGTCTCCCACTTCGAGGACCGCGCCGGGACGGCTCAGCCTGCTTTGTGAACGGCGGACGCGAGGCGCGAGATTCGGCGGGAGACAGTCTTCTTGTGGAAGACGCCCTTGGTACCGGCCTTGTCCAGGGCGACGATGGCGTTCTGCAGCGCGGTCTTCGCGGCTGCGGAGTCCTTCGCCTGGACCGCTTCACGGACCTTCTTCACCAGCGTGCGGACGGTGCTTTTCTGCGTCCGGTTGCGATCGGTGCGCTTGATGCGTTGACGGTTGCGTTTTTCGGCAGACGGGTGATTGGCCACGAAATTCCTCGGTCTAGAAAGGGGTGGCGGAAACTATGCGTTTTCCGGGGGAAGTCAAGGCACAATGCGCGCATACGGAGGTGTGGGCGCGCAACGACGCGGCGGAAGAGTCCGTCGCAGGCGGGGTATCCCCCGTAGCCAAAGGCGGGAGTAGCACTCTTTGGGGCGCACGCACCGGGAAAACGCCGCGGACGCCTACCTCCGGGCCTTTTGCGGGCGGCCCACCCACGCGCCGGCACAGGCCAGGGTCCAGGCAATGGGGGAGCACGAGAGCCCCACCAGCAGCGCCACCGGCGCGGTGACGCCCAGCCCCACCAGGGCCGCGAGAATGGCCAGCGCACTGGCCAGCGCCGGCTCGAGCAGCGTGCTCACGCGAGAGGCCTTCGCCACCAGCCACCCGGCCACGGGAAAGGCCGCCAGGAGCCCCGCGCCCAGGAGCGCCACCGGCCCCGCGGTGGAAACATCTTGCTCGTTGACCACCGAGAAGTCGACGTGGGCCCAGTGCCCAAAGGCCACCGCCCCGCCGAACCCCAGCAGCATGCTGCCCACCATGACCAGCGCGCCGAACATCACCCAGTGCAGGCGAATCGGCTGGTCGGACTTTCGCAGCGCCGCCCGCACCGCCTGGAACGAGGGGACCGCCGAGAGACGCCCCTGGGAGATGCGACTGATGCGCTCGAGCCCTTCGTTACGCGGGCCAGGCCCCTCACGGCGCCGGAGATCGCGCGCGGCCGCCGCAGCGATGGCGGCCATGGCCAGCAGCAGCGGCAACGTCGCGAGGGCGGTGGTCTCGCCGCGCCCGTACAGGAGATGGATGTACAATCCATGGGCCGCGGTGGCGAGGACCCAGGCCCCGGGGAACACCGGCCCCGGATCGTGCTTCTGCTTGGCGCGACCGAGCGCGTAGCCCCAGGCCGCGGCGAAGAACACGTTGGCGGGCAGCCCCAGCAGCGCCCGAAACACCCACATGCCGCCGGTCGGATGCAGCTTGAGCAGCCAGCCGCTCTCCACCGAGGCGAAGCCCAGTGCCGCCGCCGAGGAGTACACCACGCCGTCGTACGGCTCGTCGAAGTGGCGGGAGCGGAACGCGGGCCAGGTAGCCGCCACCTTGGAGGCTTCGCGAAGCGGCGCCACCAACGCGAAAAGAAACACCAGCGAGCCCGCGTTGCCAGCAGGGCCGTCGATGTCGTCGAGGCCGGTCCAGGAGGACGCGCGGCGCTCGATGAAAAACGCCATCACGCCGAACACCGCGCCTAGCACGAACGTGCCGAGGACAATGCGCAGCGGCTCCTTGTTCTTGTCGGAGAAGTACACCAACACGAGCAAGAGCAGCGCCGGCACCAGCGCCGGTAGGGTCCATCTCAGGACGGCAAGCACCGCGGGAGCATACCAAAGGCGGCGCGGGTTCGTTCGACTGCGAGAGATGCGCGTCAGATTCGCATTTGTGTTGCAGTCGCACCAAGGCATCGATCGCCGCGTGGCATGACGGTCGACAAGCCCGAGCTGCACACACTTAAGGGTTGTCGCGTCGAACGCGAGGCCGCCGCCCGACCCACGCAACCCAGGCAAAAATGGGGATGGAGATGAGCACGACGATGCTGGAGACGTCGGAGCGACCAGCCGCGTGCGCGTTTGCGAGATCGTGACCGTGGCTCCAGAGCTGCTGCGCGGCCAGCGGCAGAAAGGCCAACGGCAGCCAAAAGGGGCGCCACGCGTAAAGGCTGGCGAAGACGAGATTGATGCCGAGAAAGAGCCCGTGGCGCCACGCTGGCGACCCATCTTCGGCGGCCGGGCGGAGCAGCGCCCACGCGTGGACGCAGGCGGTGACGCACCAGGCGGCCGCCACGCCGCGACAGAGCCAGACCCTGGCCCGCGGGCTCAGCTCAGATGCCCAGGTGGAGCCCGAGCCGCAGCCCACCCGCGATGCCGATGCCCGCGCTGGTGCCCGAGTTCTTGTAGAGATCGCTCTGCTCTAGCTGCGCCCGCTGATCGGCGGGAACGTCGGCGGGAATGGTGAGCGGGGGTCGCTTCAAAAAGAGCGCCTCGCCGGTGATGCCCGCACCGACCGAGAAGAGGGGCGTGAGGTAGTAGTCGACCGAAGCGCCGAGCCCGAGGTTGAAGCCGCGAACGCTGACGTCGCTGGACGCGTTGGGCGCGCTGGTGCTGAAGGCGTCGCCGGAGATGCGGCCCACGAACGAATAGCCGCCGTGGAGGCCGAAGCCGATGTCCCAGGACCCCGCGGGAATCTGCATGCCCAGGACGCCGTTGATCTGCCAGAGGCTGAAGACCGAGAGCTGGTGCATGCGCAGGCGCGCGCCCAGGGTGAACAGCAAGAAGCGCACGCCGGCGCCCAGGCCGAAGACGCCGCCGAAAGAGCTCTTCTTCTCGATGGCGAGGCTCTCCTGCGAGAACGACGCGAGGTTCATGTACGAGAGGCCGGCCTCGGCCTGCGCCCAGAAGAGCTCGAAGTTGCGGCCGTTGTCTTCCTTTTCGGCGTCTTTGACGTTCTGCGGCTCGGGTCCGCTGCCGGTGCCCGCGGTCGCGCCCGCGGCGTTGGGATCGCTGGGCGGCGGGTTGTTGGTCATCGGCGCCGCGGTGCCGTCGGAGCCGGGCGGCGTGCCGCTTCCGCCGCCGAGCGGCGCGGGCGGGGCCAGCTGCGCGGCGGAGACGCCGGCCAGCAAGGTGGGAAGCAAGAATGCGGCGGTGGCCGCAGAAAGGCGTCGAAGGCGCATCAGTCCCGTTCCTCGTTGGTGCCGTTGAGATCGACCTGTGGATCCTCTTCCTCCTCGGGGCCGGAGGCAATGCGGTACTCCTCGTTGAGCCACTTGCCGAGGTCCACCTGGCGGCAGCGCGCACTACAGAACGGCGCGAACGCGTTCTCGGGCCGGAGCTGGATGTTCTTCTTGCAGACCGCGCAGGTCGCCATCGGGAGAGAATACCCGTCGCCGCGGGATTCGCCCAGACCTGTGTGCCGCGCCGGCTCTTTCGAATCCGAGGTCGGCAGCCCAGCGCTGGCGCTCCCACGCGCCAGGCAACCGGGGGCCCAGAGGGAAACCGCGGTTCGAACCCGAGTCGGAAGTTGGGCCCATGCGCGCTATCATCCCGGAAGACGGTCTCGCAGTCTCGCAGTCACGCAGCCTCCGAAGGAGCTTCTCGGTGAACGAAACGACGTTGCAGGGCATCGAAGCCGCGATCGCGGCCCGGCGGGCGAAGCTGCCCGAGGTGCGCGAGGCAGACCTCCGCGCGAGAGGGGTTCTGCTGGACGAGGGCCCGGAGGCTTTTCGGCAGAGCTTTGGCAAGACCTTCGCGCCGGCGCCGGCGCTATGGGCGCGTCCGCGAACGCCGGCGGAGCTCGCCGAGCTGGTGGCCTTTGCGACCCAGCGCGGCGTGCCCGTCAAGCCCATGGGCTCGCTCTGCACATGGTCGCGCGCGGCGTGCCCGGAGACCAACGGCATTGCGCTGCTCACCGACGGCCTGGTTGGGTTTTCCGACGAGGAACCTACCCTGCGCGTGGCGCTGCGCGGCCCCAGCGAGCGGCCGCAGGTGGCCGAGAGCACCGACGCGGTTCGGGCCACGCGCCGGCTGGTGCGGGTCGGTGCAGGATGCACCATTTGGGCCTTCAACGAAGCGCTCATCGAGCGCGGCCTCGCGCTCCAGACCATGGGCGGCTACGGCGGCGAGCGGGTGGGCGGGGCCTTCAGCACCGGCACGCACGGGTCGAGCATCTACTTCGGCCCCATGTGCGACAGCGTGCGGAGCCTCGACCTGGTGTGGCAAGGCATCATGGTACGGCTCGAGCCTGAGGGCGGCCCCACCGATCCGCACCTCTTCGATGAGAGCGACGCGCATCGGGGCTGGCTGCTGGTGCAGCACGACGCGCTCTTCCACGCCGCACGCACCAGCTACGGCACCATGGGCGTGGCCTTCTCGTACCTGGTGGAAGTGGCGCCGCTGTATCACCTGAACGAGGTCCGCGAGCCCATCACCCTCGCGGTGGCGCGCGAGGAGATGCGCGCGGTGGTAGAGAGCGCGCCCGGCAACGTGTTCGATCGCGCGCTCAGCGCCGAGTACTACCTGAACCTCGCCTCGCAGAGCGCGGCGCCGCCGGTGACCCGGGTTACGCGCACGGTGGTTCCGCGGCCGGCACACATGAGCAAGACGCGCAGCACCGTCGACGAACGGGTGTTCGGCCTCCTGCACCGACTTGGCATCGACCCGGGCCGGCTCTTCACGCGGCTGTTCCGCTGGATGCCCAAGCGCGTACCGGGCGTGCTCGACTTCTTCATCGGGCGTCTGCGAGAGCAATTCGTCAACGTCTACGACCGCGTCTACAACATGGGCGCCGTGAACTTCGTCGGCACGCAAGTGCAAGAAATCGCGATCCCCGCCGAGCACCTCGACGCCTACCTCGACGACTGCCTGGCCCTCGCCCATCGCCTCTTCACGGGCGAGCACAAAGCGCTCACCTCGCCCATCGGCGTGCGCTTCGTGCCGCCGAGCCCGGCAACGCTCGCGGTCCAGGGGCTCTCGTACCGTGACCCGGACGGCAACGAGAAGCCAGCCTCGCTGTGGGCGATGGTCAACTACACGCTGACCATCGGCACCGCGCACGGCGACGAGCTGCTGCGGGCCTTCCACGACGCAGCCCGCGCCTACGGCGGCCGCTCGCACCCCGGCAAGCACTGCTTCGACGATCACGCCGAGTGGGCCGCGCGCCACGATTTGCCAGCGTTCCTGGCGCTTCGGCGCATCGCCGACCCGGACGACGTCTTCCTCAACGCGTGGAACCGCGATCTGCTGGGAATCCCTGGCGAGACGCCCAAGGCTCGACCGGCCAAGGGCGCGAAGCCGCAGACCGAACAGCCCGCCGCCTTCGCCTGACACTCCTTGGGAATCGAGCCGGCGGCTGCGGCGTAGTAGCAGCGGGGCACGAATTTCGGCGGGCTCGCGGTCCCGCGATGCCGCGGCACCCTTTGTGCGAATCTCTCGCAGCGGAAATTGTCTCTCGATGAACCGACCCCTCGCTCCCCAGGCCCTCGCGCTTTCCTTGGTGGCCCTCGCGTGCCGGGCAAGCGATGCACCGCCGCCCACGGTGGCGAGGTCGGAGCCAGGGGCTTCCGTCGCCGAGCGGAGCGTTCAAATTCCCCAAGCCAGCGCCGCAGATGCCGGCACCATCGAGACCGACGACACGCTCGGCCGGCCCAACGCTACCCACACCGACATCGTGTACGCGCTGCCCTGGGTGGTGCTCGGGCAAAACGTGGTCGATACACGCAACGGGCAGCGTGCCCGCACGGTGCCGTTCGGAGACGTGCGGGTCGCCCTCGACCGGGCGCACCTCGCGGTCTTCGACGGACGCGCCATCGTGTTCGGCGCGATCGCCAATTCCAAAGACGACTATCGCGCGCCTGCGCTCCTCGGCGGGCTCACCGGACTGACGCTCTCGAACGATGGCGCAACCGGGCTGTGGGTCGACGAAAACGGCGCGGTGATGCTCGGCGATGCGAGAGCCCGGAGCCTGACGGCGCTTTCACGGCCCGGCCCCGACGCCGGTCCCCCGGAAGAAGTGCGGAGCCCGCGCCGCGCCATGGCGCCGAGCGGGCGACGCGTCACCTGGCTCGATGGCGCGCGCGCGCGTCTTCGTGATCTCGATACCGGCCGCACCACCGACGTGAGTGCAAACGGCAAGACCGCGAGCTTTACCGAGATCGCGGGCGACGCGTGGGTGGCGAGCTTCGGCGACGAGCTCGTGGTGACGCGCATCTCCACCGGGAGCGAGCTGGTTCGGCGGCAAAAGACCGGCGGATTTCTCCTGGCCGACGACGGGAAAACAGTCGCCTGGGAGGACGCCCGCGCGAAGCTGCAAACGCTGGTGCTGTACGATACCGAGCACGCACGCGAGGTGCGCAGCGTCGCTGTGGAAGACGAGCCCGACACCAACGCTGCGCGGCGGTTCGCCGGCGTATGCAACGGCGGCACGTTCTCGCTCCTCACCGGCATGTCTGCACTCAAGGGCAGCTCGGCGACGCTGGAGCGCGACTGTTCGCTCTTCGACATGGTGACGGTCGACCTGGCCAGCGGAAAAGTGGGCGCCTTCACCTCGGCCACGCCGGCCGACGACTTCGCGCAACAGCAGCGAGACCAGGCTTTGTGCAAACGCGCGCGCTTGAAGTGCGAGGAGCGCAGCGACGTGACCTGGGCCGCCCCGAAACGCGCCATCCTCCGCGACAAGGATGGCAAGCTAGCGCTTTTCGATGCTGCGAGCGGCCGGCGCGTGGCGACCCTGGAAGACGCCGGCGACACCAAGACGGACGAAGACTTTCGGATCGCCCCCGACGGCAAGACCATCGCCGCCCTCGAGGCCTCCGGGGCCGCGCACCTCTGGGACGCGACCACCGGCAAGATCGTGTGGAAGGGCCCCGCGGCCGCCCCGTGACGCGCGCTTACTCGGCGGCGACCGGCTCGGGCACCGCAAGGGCGGGCTCGAACACAATGCTCTGCTCGAGGATCTCGGCGATGTCCATCTGCTTCACCTGCTCTTCGAGCTCCTGGCTCTTGAGACCATCGGTGAGCATGGTCATGCAGAATGGGCAGGCGCTGGCCACGGTGCGCGCGCCGGTATCGATGAGCTGGAGGGTGCGCTTCACGTTCACGCGATTCGTGTTCTGCTCCTCCATCCACATCTGCGCGCCGCCGGCGCCGCAGCAGAGGCCGCGCGACTTGTTCCAGTACTCGGCCTCCACCAGCTCGACGCCGGGAATCGACTTCAAGATCTCGCGCGGCGAGTCGTAGATGTTGTTGTAGCGGCCGAGGTAGCAGCTGTCGTGATACACGACCTTGCCCGGCACGCTCTTCTCCGGCACGAGCTTCTGCTCGGCCACGAGCCCCAGCAGGTAGTCCGAGTGGTGCACCACCTCGAGGGTCGCGCCGAAGTCCGGATACTCGTTCTTCAGCGTGTTGAAGCAGTGGGGGCAGGCGGTGACGACGGTGCGTACCCCGCCCTGCTCCTTGTAGGTGTTCAGCACCTCGGCGTTGCCCTCGGCGAGCATCGAAAAGAGGAGCTCGTTGCCGGCCCGGCGCGCCGGATCGCCGGTGCAGTTCTCTTCTTGACCGAGGATGGCAAAATCGACGCCCGCGTGCTTCAAGAGCTTGGCGGTGGCGCGGGCGATCTTCTTGGCGCGGTCGTCGTAGCTGGCGGCGCAGCCCACCCAGTAGAGCACCTCGGCGTTGGGCTTTTCGCTCATCATGGGAATGCCGAGGCCATCGGACCAGGCCGCGCGATCCATGCGCGAGAGGTTCCACGGGTTGCCGTTCGTCTCCATGGCCTGGAAGGGCTTCTGGAGCGTGTGCGGGAACTCGTTCTTCACCAGCACCAGGTTCCGGCGCATGTCGACGATCTTGTCGACGTACGAGATCATCACCGGACACTGCTCCTCGCAGGCGCGGCAAGTGGTGCAGGCCCAGAGCACGTCTGGGTGGATGATGTTGGGCACCAGATCGATGGTGGCCATGTGCGCCGGCGGCGCTTCGCCTTCTTCAGCGGCCTTGGCCTTGCTGCCCAGGCCCTTTTCCAGGAAGTTTCCCTCATTCTCGTAGAGGTGATCGCGAAGGGCCAACGTGAAGTGCTTGGGCGAGAGCACCTTGCCGGTGCGGTGCGCCGGGCAGTTGTCGGAGCAGCGGCCACACTCGGTGCAGGTGTAAAAGTCGAGGATAGCCTTCCAGGTGAAGTGGTCGATGCGGGCGGCGCCGAAGACCTCGGCGGTGGGCTCCGAAGCCTCCGACACCTTCTCGAACTTCGCCATGAAGTCCTCGGTGCTCTTCGCCATGGGCGTGAGGCGACCCTTGGGCGTGAGGTCGGCGAGGAAGACGTTGGGAATGCCGGTGATGACGTGGAAGTGCTTGGAGTGCGGCAGCAGGTTCAGGAAGATGAGAACGAGCGAGACGTGGGTCCAGAACCCCGCGTGCGCCAGGATGATGAGCACCGCAGGGCTCGCACCCTTGACCAGCATCATGAAGGCCGAGCCGGCGGGCGATGGGAACGCAGACCAGGCGAGCTCGCGCACTTCCTTGTCGTAGGGCGCGATGATGGTGGCGATGCGCGAGCACTGGTCGATGGTGGCGGTGGCGGCAGCGGCGCTGCAGACCTCGGGATACTTGTGCGCGAGGGCCATGGCGGCGCCGTCGTAGAGCATGTCGGAGAGCATCATCGTGGTGATGATGCCGAGGATCACCAGCGCCTCCTTGTTCAAGGTCATGCGCTTTTGGGGCTTCACCACCCGGAAGTAGAAGAACGCCATGCAGCCGGCCACCGCGGCCACCGCCACCGAGTCCTTCAGGAACTCGTAGGCTTTGCCCAGCGGAGAGTCGGGGCCGAGAATGAACAGGCTGAAGCTGGAGTTGAAGCCGCGCCCCACCAGCACGATGGTCCGCAGGAGGAGCGTGATGAACGCGACGAAGATCAGCTTATGGGCGATGCCCGCCGGCTGGTAATAGTCCATCTTCTCTTGCGCGAACGCGTAGCGCCAGACGGTGGCCACGCGGTCTCCCAGGCGGTCCCAGCGAATTTCGTTGCGCCCCACGAAGAGCAGCCGAAGACGCCGCGACGCCGAGAAGGCGAAGGCCGCGAGCGTCACGAACAGGATGGCCAAAATAGCCACGGGATTCATAGAGTTCCTCGAAGGGCAAAGGCGGCACCCGAAAGACCGGGGGCCGCGGCGTCCCCGTCATATAGGGTTACGGGTACCCCCGTCAAACGGTCGTGGTAAACGAGGCCTACGACATGGTTGCCCGTGGTTTTGCGGTCCATCTTCGGGTCCTCCTATGCATCCTGCCGCTGGGCGGATGCGTATTCCTTATTTCGCCCGATACCATCGGGGATCATTGCGGATTCAAGGGCGCCACCGGGTGCGCCACGTGCATTCGCGAAAAGTGCCAGGATCCGGTCGACGCCTGCTGCAAAGACTCCACCTGCTCCGGCAGCTACTCGTCGGCGTTCCTCGACACCGTCGACAAGTGCGGCGAAGGCCAAACCAGCGACTGCGCCAAGGCGCTCGCCAGCACCCAGTACGGGCCGGCGGAGACCATCCGCAAGTGCGTCGTGCAGCAGTGCAACGAGCAGTGCACGTCTGGCGCAGTGGCCGCCGAATGGAGCTGCGCGGTAGCTCGGGAAAAGAAGAACGACTGCGCCACCTGCGTGTACGACAGCTGCAGCAGCGCCCTTGACCAGTGCTGCGGCGACCCCTCGTGTGGCAAGAGCACCGACCTGCAGCGCGACGTGGGGGGCTGCGTAGCGGGCGACGCCAAGGCTTGCGCCTACATGCAGAGCAAGAGCCAGAATGGCGTGGAGGGCGTGGTGCGCGCCTGCATCCAGAAGTCGTGCGGCGCCGCATGCATCGGCACCGCGCGACCCCACGCGTCTTGCTCGCTGCTATCGGGAGGCACGCACTGCACCTGCACGCCCAGCGAAACCTCCAAGGGCCCCGACTGCTCGGTGACGGCGGTTGGCGGTGGCCGTTGCGTGCTCGGTAGCACCGGCTGCGAATGCGGCGCCTTCGCGTGCAGCACCGGTAGCAGCTGCGCCTGCAGCTTCGGCTCCAGCGGCAGCGCCGAGAGCTGCTCCCCGCCCGGCAGCGGAAGCTGCTGCGTGAGCCTCTCTTCGAGCGGCGTCGCCTGCGCCTGCAGCACCGGGTCCAGTTGCTCGGGCGTGCGCGTGGCGAGCTGCGATCAGTCGACAGTGCTGGCGCAGCTCGCCGACACCGGCCGCCTGGTCGACGCCTGCTCCAACTAGAAAGAGCCTTCGATGCTCAGGTGGGTGAGGCCAGCGCGCACGGTGGTGCGGGTACTGGGGATGAAGGGGATGGCGAGCCAAGCCACCGCGCCCACCCCGAGCGTGACCGTGCTGGCGATGGCCATGGTGCGGGCATTGCTGGCGGCGTCTTTGCCATCCTGGGTGCGGCAAAACGATCGTCCGTCGACGCAGTCGGCCTTGTAGCTGGCCCAAGAGACCAGCGCCCAGGTGCCGGTGAAGAGGCTCGCCGCCAAAGCCACGCCGCCGGTGATCCACAGCGCCGGCACCACCGGGCTCGTGCCCTTGCGCTCGTAGGTGCTGCTGGCGATGGGTGCGGGCACGATGGTCGCGGTGGCGAGGGGCGGCGCGTTCTGCGGACCACCGTCGCCAGGCGGCAAGGCCGGAACCTCCACGCGGCGGAGATCGCCTTCGCGCAGCATGGTCTCCTGCTTGAAGGTGCCTCGGCCGGGCGCCGTCGCGGTCACCACGTGCTTGCCGGGGTTGAAGGGCAAGGGCACGCCCAGCGCTGCAGCCGGTACCGGCGTGTCGTCGATGCGGACGCTGGCGCCGTCGGGGACGCCTTTTCCCAACGTGACGGCGATGTGCGGGACCAGCGGCGCCATCTGCTGCACGCGCGCGCGCGCGAAGGTCTCGCGATCGCTGCGCTTGTCCTTCATCGCCTGGGCGATGGCCTCGTCGTAGTCGAGGGTCGCGGTGGCGAGGCGCCCCTCTTTCTCGTGGCAAAGGGCGATATTGAGCAGGGTCCCGCCGCCCGGGTCGAGCCGCTGGCTCTCCACGAACTTTGGGCAGGCCTCGGGGTAGCGCCCGGCATCCATGAGCTTGAGCCCTTCTTCGAAGAGCCCCTGCGCCAGCAGGCGATCGCTTCCGGCGTCGGCCCGGGCATCCCCGACGTGCGCGAGCAACGCGACCGTCAGCGCTGCCGGAAGGAGAGAGCACGCAGCGAGTCGCATGCGACGGTCGTATAGCCCAGAACGAGCGCGCGCGACCACGGCGTCAGTTCCGCGAGCGAAGGCCGTGGGGATCGACCGGCGGCGAGGTGGCGGGGGACGCGGCAGGCGACGTGGGCGACGACGGCGCGGGCGCGGGCGGCGACGAGGACGCGCTGGACGCCGGTTTGGCTCGGTTGCCCTTCGGCGCCAACGCCGCGGCGGCCGCAGGCGAACCGTGCGCGGCGTTGCCGCTATCGAGGCTGGTCGGGAGCGGGACCGGGTCGACGAGTGACACCGGCACCTCGCGGGGACCGCTGGGCGCGGGCGCAGACACACCGGCGAGCCCCAGCGGCTCGGCAGGGCCCGACGCTGCCGCGGTGCCATCGTGACGGGTGAGCGCGACCAGACCGACGCCCGCGAGAAGCGCGCCCAGCACCAGCGCCCCCAGCGCCACGTGCCAGAGCCGCACGCCCACCCCGGCAGCAGCCTGAGGAACGGTGGCTGCAGGCGGCGGTGGAGGCAGCGAAGGCGAAGCGCCGAAGAGCCGCTCGATGCGTTCAATATGCACCCATCCGTCACGCGGGGCGACCGGGCGCAAGGCGCGCGCCAGCGCCATGGTGTCGGCAATACGCGAAGCGGGATCCTTGCGAAGGCAGCCCTCGACCACGGCGGCGAGCGCCGGGGCGAGCCCCGCCACGCGAGAGGCCACCGGCACGTGCGGCGCCAGCTGAACCTGGGTGATGAGCTCGGTGATGGAGGGTGCGTCGAACGGCGGCACGCCTGCAAGGAGCTCGTACAAAACGGCGCCCAGCGCCCACACGTCGGCCCGAGCGTCGACGTCCTTCGAGCTGCGCATCTGCTCCGGCGCCATGTAGCGCGGCGTACCCATGATGGCGTTGTGCGAGGTGAGCGAGAGGGCGCCCTCCTCGCGGGTCTTCGAGATGCCGAAGTCCACCACCTTGACGAAGGGCGTGCCGTCGGCGCGCCGCGCCAAAAACAGATTGTCGGGCTTCAGGTCGCGGTGGACCATACCCATGCGGTGCGCCTCGGCGAGCGCCTCGGCGGCTTGGAGCATGTAGAGCACCGACTCGTCGACCGTGAACCGGCGACCGGCCCGTAGCAGCGTGCCCAGGCTCTGCCCGTCGAGGAGCTCCATGACCAAGAACGGGACCTCGAGCCCGGTGCCGCTCTCGAGCGCGCCGGTGTCGGTGACCCGCACCACGTGCTCTCCGCGAAGCTGCGCCGCGGCCCGCGCCTCGCGCAAGAAGCGCGCCTTGGCCTCTCCTTCCCGGGCAATTTGCGGGTGCAGGAACTTAATGGCGAACGACTGCCCGAGCGCCAGGTGGCGGGCGGCCACCACCACGCCCATGCCTCCCACCCCGAGGACGCGCTCGATGCGGTACTTGTGCGCCAGCACTTCGCCCACGCGCACCGCGAGCTCCGGCGTCGTCGCGCGCACCACCGAGACCGGAGCGCCGCTCTCCATGGCAACGTTCACCAGGCCCTCGGAGCTGGGCAGGCGCATGGTTGCGTTTCCGCCAAACTCGGTGGCCGCGAAGGCCGCGCCAGACTTGACCTGCACCACCGACGCCGATTGGGCGAGCGCCGAGAGCAGCGTGCGACATTCGGCGCAGGAGGCCACGTGGCCCTCCAGGTCGGACCGGGATCGACCCACCACGCCGCGGCCATCGGCGTAAGCGAGCAGCTCGCTTTCGTCGAGACACGGTTCGGGGGTGCGCGCGGAAACGCCCATCTTGGGCTATCGTATAGCGCGCCTTGGCCGACCTCGCCCTCGATCCGCAGCTGTTCGACGCATACGTTCAGGAGCGCTTGCGCCCGGGCGAGGGCCCGGAGGCCCTGGCGCTCGACGATTTGCGGGTCGCCTGCGGCGCGCTGCGGGGGGTGCCGGGGGCGCTCGCGCTCCTGGAATCTGCCTATTTCTCGGGGATCGATGCCCACTTGCGCAAGCTTGGGCTGGACCTGCACGAGGTCGACGACGTGAAGCAGACGCTGCGCAGGCAGCTTCTCGTGGCCAGCGCCGAGGGTCCGCCCCGGCTCGTGCAGTACGACGGTCGCGGGGCGCTCCGCGGCTGGCTCCGGGTGAGCGCGGTGCGCCAGGGTCTCAAGGTGCTGCGCGCGAAGAAGCGCGAAACCTCGCTGGACGCAGAGGAAAGGGACCTCGAGGACCGCGCGGCGCCGGCGGATCCGGAGCTTGCGTACATGAAGGCGCTCTATCGCGAGGCGTTCAAGGCTTCGTTCCGGGAAGCCGTGGAATCCCTGGGCGCCAAGGAGAAGACGCTGCTCCGGCAGTCGCTCCTCGACGGCCTCAGCATCGACGATCTGGCGCGCCTCTACGGCACCCATCGGGCCACCACCGCACGCTGGGTGCAGGCAGCGCGCGAAGCGGTGGTGAAGGAGACGCGCAAGCGATTCGTGGCGCGCTTGAAGGTCAGCGGCGACGAATGCGACAGCGTATTCCGCATGATCGCCACGCACCTCGACCTCACGCTGCGGCGTCACCTTTCGACCTGAAGCGCACATCTCCGAGACGAGAGCCGGAGCGCGGGCCCACGTCGCAAGGAATCGCGGGCTTGCTCCACGCGGAGCGCGAAGGCCGATCCACGATCCACGATGCTACGCGCCGACGCCGAGAAGCTTCCCTCCCGGCTTTTTCCTGGTGATTTGCCCGGCAGAGCGTGGCGCCGGGCCCGGCCGTTGGGTAGCTTGGGCGCGTGGGCATCGCCATGCAATCGTTGGAACGCCACGCGCGCGAGCGCGTAGGCAACGTATTGCCGGGAGGATACACGCTTCTCGCGGTGGCCGGCGTGGGCGGCGCGGCGGCGGTGTACGAGGCGCGCACCGCGGATGGGGCCACGGTGGCGGTGAAACGCTTGCACCCGCACTTGCAAACGCACGATGCCTTGGTGCGTCGCTTCCGCAGGGAGGCGGCGCTGGTTTTGCGGGTGAACCATCCCGGTGTGGTGCCCATACTGGCCGAGGGGCTCGACGACGGCGTGCCGTTCCTGGTGATGCCCTTTCTTCGGGGCGAGACGCTGGAAGACCTTCGCGCGGCCCGCGGGCCCCTCCCGATGGCGGAGGTGGCAACCTGGGTGAGCGCCCTGCTGGAGATCCTCGGGGCCGCCCACGCCGCCTCCGTCGTGCATCGCGACGTCAAGCCCGCCAACGTGTTCCTCGAGACCGACGGAACGCTGCGCCTCCTCGACTTCGGCCTGGCGGGGCGCGCGTTCGAGGCGCACGACGACGACGAAGACGACGACGACGCGCTCTCGCTGGCCGAAGACGGGGAGCTGCTGGGCACCCTCGCCTTCATGGCGCCGGAACAGGCGGCCGGAAGGCTCTGCGACGTGGACGCGCGGAGCGATCTCTTCGCGGTGGGCGCGCTGACCTTGAAGCTCGTGAGCGGTCTCGACGCACACGACGGCGCGACCAAGCACGAGCGCTTGCTGAACGCAGCCACCCGCCCGGTGCCGAAGACCGCCACGCGTTTCCGCGGCGCGTCGCCGGCGCTCGCGGCCTTCCTCGATCGCGCGCTCGCCTTTCACCGCTCTACGCGCTTCTCGGACGCCGCGTCGATGCGCGAGGCCCTCGGCACGATCGGCGGCGATTCCGGGTCCGCGCAGGCGGCGACGGTCACGCTCAACCCTTTGCGAACGGGCCGCACTGCGGCGGCGAGGGTGACGAGAGCAAGGCTCGGGCTGGCTGTCCTGGCTGCCCTGGCTGTCCTGGCTGTGGGGCTGGCTGCGCTCGTCGCTTGGGGTAGCTGGCCGGCGGGCACCGAGGGCGGAGGACCCGCGCGCGAGCACAGCACACGGGCCGAAGACCCACGCGGCCACCTCGCCGTAACGCGAGACTCGCTTCCGCGCATGGATGCCTCTCCGCGCCGCACACCCGAAGCCCGAGCCTCGGGCGCTGCAGCGGCGTCGACCTCGACGACCGCGCCGATTCCAGCTCCCTCGGTGGCGGCCCTCGGCGGCAAGCCCGACCCCATGGACATCCGCCGCTGAACGCGCCGCTGAACGCGCCGCTGGCGGCGCTCAGTCGCCGATGACGTAGAGCGAGCCGCCCTGGGTGGCGTAGAGGTTGCCGGCGCCGTCTACGGCGACGGGAAAGAGCTCGCCGCTCTCGCCTTCGATCTCCACCGTCCAGAGCGGTGCGCCGGCGCGGTCCCATCGCTCCACACGGCAGGGCGGCGTGAGCGCCACGCCCTGGCGCAGCAGCACCACCGACCCATCGCGAAACGACACCAGCGCCGACGCCTTGCCGCTCACGTCGAAGGTGGCGAAGGCGCCCGCGTCGATATCGAAACGGTACGGCCCGCCGATGCGCCCGGGAAACCAGAGATCGGCGCCCGCGAGGGCCAGGCCACCGCCTTCTGTGGCGTGGGGCAACGCGCGCGACGACTCGAGCGTGCCGGTGGGCAGGAACGCAGCGAGGGTGCTCGAGGTGGCGTAGATGCGCCCATCGCCGCGTACCGTCGGGCCCATCGCTGCCCCGCCGCTGAGCGGTTTGCTCCAGAGCGTGATGCCGTTGGTGCTCACGGCAACCAGGGAGCCGTCGGCGCTCGAGGCACCGGTGGTGGTGGCGGCGTGCAACACGCCGGTGGGTGACGCAGCCACCGCGCCCACGAAGAGCGGATCGGTGGGCGCGCTGCCGAGGGACGCGGAGAAGCGCACCGCGCCGTTGGGCTCGAAGGCGATCATCTGGCGGTCGGCCAGCACCACGATGGCGCCGTCTCCGAGCACGAGCGGAGAGCCTGCGCCGAACGAGCCCAGGGGCTTGGACCAGCGGACCACCCCGGCGCTCGACACCGCGTAGAGCTTGTCGAGCTGAACGTAGATGGTGCCGTCGGCGGCTACTGCGGGGACCGCGCCGGCGCCCACGATGGCGTCGCCAAGCTCCGTGCGCAGCACCTCGCGGCCATCCTTGAATCCCACCAAAGCAAAGCGAAAGCCTGAGGCCTCGCCCACGCCGATGCTGGCGACCGCCAGGGCGGTGCCGTCGCTGCGCAGCACTGGACTACCTGTAAAATACACGTACGGACCGCGCGCGCCCACCACCGACCGGCTCTTGACCCGGGGCTTCTGCGGCGGGAGCACGTCGACATGGGCGGCACGGGTTGGGCATCCACGGCCCATGGGGTAGCCGCCCGCCATGTCGAGGCCGCTGGTGTCGCCGCACGCCGCCGGCGGCACGTACGCGTCACGCGGGGCGCCGTCGACTGCGCTCGCCTCCGGAGAGAGACCTCCGTCGACCGATGCCCCCCCGTCGGGGGCCCGCGCTGTGCGATCGAAGTCGGCGCCGATGAGGCCCTCGCAGGCGGCGAGGGCCAGGAAACCGAGGGTGAGAACGCGGCGCATCTCGAAGCAATCAATCATGGATCGCCCGAGGCGGGAACGCAACCGCGCCGGGTCGCGCGGGATTAGCCGCCGCACACCGTCTTGCGCGCCTCTTCGTACTGCGGGCGCCCCTCCTGGTAGTACTCGGCTTCGCTCTCGTCGCTCGTGTCTTCGACGCGCGTGCCGGTCGCGACGGTGCGTCCGCTACCGTCCTTGACCTTGGCGCTCTCCACCTCTTGCTTGCTTTCGACCCGAACCTTGATCTTGAACTTGGTGGTGTTCTCGTCGACGCGCACCACCGAGATCTTCTCGAGCTCCTTGGTGGAACCGAACTTGGTGACCTGCTTGAAGTCGGTCTCGATCATATCGCCGTCGGAGCGGGTTACGCCGTAGCCGGCGAGCACCAGGTTCTTCTTGATCTTGGAGAGATCGCCGGTCTTGCAGGTGGTGAGCGCGGCCACCTCGTTGGCGGGCATCGGCGTACGGGGCGGACCGAAGAGGCCCATGCACCCGGTGGCAGAGACAGAAACGAGCATGGCGATGGGAAGAGCGCGCGTGAACATCATGGGAAAACAGACCTCCGCGGCGCCCCAACCTCGGTGCGCCGTCGGGTCTGCCCTTCGCAAGCGCTGGGCCAAGCGCCTGCGCCTTCACACCTCGGGAAAACTGCGAGAAACACGCTGGCGCAGGGCGACCGCCGGAAAGTTTCTGCAGCCGCCTGCGCGGGGCCGGAAAAAATGTTCCGGCGCTCAGCGTCCCTTCTCTTCTTTGAACGCATCGGCTGCGCCCTTGGGGAGCTCGGACGCGTCGCCGCTGCGGTAGGCTCGCCGGAGCGCGGCGCAGGTGCCACCACCGACCATGCTGCCCCCATCGACCGGCTCACCGTGCATGCATTTTCGGACGTCGGCCTTGTACTTGGCGCCGATGGATTCCGGGGTCACCGGGGCGTCGGCATCTGCCGTCGGTTCGGACCCGGCGCCACTTTCGGCCCTACCTGTTCGCGGGGCGCTGGTGGTCTCGAGCGACGACGCGCCCTCCGAGGGGGAAGCCCCCGCAGGTCCGCGCGCGGGCGCAGGAGGCGGCCCAAGGGCGGCGCAGGCCTGGGTGAGGAGGAGGGCAGAGAGCGAAACCACGGCGAGGGAGAGCTTCATGGGCGCGCCTTCAAGCACGATGTAAGCCAGCCCATCAGTGGCGCGGAGCCAGGAGCCAAAGCACCACGCCGCCGGCCACCAGCACCAACCCGGAGAGAGCCGTGACCGTGCTCCCGAGCGCGAGGGTGTGGCCCGTGCGCGACGCTTCCAAACCGCGATCGTCGCACCCGGCCGCGTCGCAATGGTTCGAGACCACGCTGTTTTGACCGATGGCCAGGGCGCCCAGAACGCCCGCGGCCACGAGGGAGACTCCGCCCACCGCGGTGGTGATCCCACCGACACTTCGGAGCGGACTGCGCGAGGGCGCAGGCGCGGGCGCGGTTGCGGGTGATCCGAACTGTCGTTCGCCGAGACGAATCTCCAGCGACTCGCGATCTCCCTCGCGCAACGTGACCACCAGCGGCAGGTCGAGGTAGCCGGGCGCGGTGATGAGCACCCGGTGCGACCCGGGATCTTGCGGCAGCGCGACGCCCAGGCTCCCCTCGCGCAGTTCGGTTCCGTCGAGAAACATGCGGGCGCCTGCGGCCAGCTTGCCCACCGAGCGCAGCGTCAGGCGGGGCACCCGCGCGTCGAGATCGTCGAACAGCTTCTGGGCCACCGCGCGCCGATCGTCGGCCAAGCCGAGCTCGTCGCGCGACGCACGCGCGTGCTCCCAGGCCGAGGCCAGGTGGCCGGTGTGGCTCTCTGCAGTGGCGAGGTTCAAGCGCGTGCCCGGCGCCGGCTGGAGGCGTTCGCTCTCGGCAAAGCGACGGGTTGCCTCTTCGTAGTCGCCGCGCGCCAGGGCCATGCGGCCTTCGCGGAAGAGCGCGTCAGCGGTCGCCGCGTCGTCGGCCCGCGCCTCGTGGCCGTGGAGCGAGAACAGCAGCGCCAGCGCCCACGCAGGCCCGAAGCGCCCCAAGATGCGCCGGCTCGCCCGCGCCGGGGTGCGAAGGAGCGCCAGAGGTTCGAGGGGATGACCCGATCGCATGGGGAGCTTTTCCGGTACCATACTCACGGAGCGCCTGCGCCGCGATCGCGCGCGCCCTCTGGAAGCCCGTGCACCTCGTCGTCGTCACTCCCACCTCCGTGCAACCGGTCGCCTTAGCCGGCCAGATGACCATCGGCGCCAGCGCCGAGGCTACGGTGCGCATCGCCGACGCAGAGCTCGCGCCCATTCACTGTCGCATCGAAGAGCGTCCCGAGGGCTTCGTCTTGGTTCGGGAAGCGTCGCCGCTGCTGGTGAACGGGCAGCGCCTTCGGGTACACGTGCTCGTCCCCGACGATCTGGTGGTCCTCGGCAAGGTGGCGCTATCGGTGCGTGCCGGCGACGCGCCGCGATCGAGCACGCCGCAGGTGGTGCTCTCGCGGCTTGCTGCGCTGCGCTCCGCTGTGGAGCGAGGCGAAGACTCGGCGCGCATCGCGGCCACTCTGGTGGAAGATGTGGTGCTGCTGGCGCGAGCGACCCAGGGCGCGCTGGTGCGCTTCGCGAACGCCGACGATCCGGTGCGCATCGCCAGCGCGAGCACACCCGGATTTTCGCCGCGCGAGGCCGAATTCAGCCGCACGTTGCTGGCGCGCATGCTCCGCGAGGAGAGCGCGGTGTTCGTACCGAGCACCCTCGACGACGGGGAGCTCGCGGGCGCCCAAAGCCTTGTCGGAACGGGCCCGCTGTCGGCGCTTGCGGTGCCGGTCTTCGCCGACGGACGCATCGTCGGCGCCCTCTACGTGAGCGCGCCCTCGGTGCCGGGTCTTTCGCCCGAGGCCACCGAGCTGGCCTCCGCGTACACCACGGAAGCCGCTGCGCTCATCGACGCGCAGCAGGTGCGCGCGCGGCTCGCCGATCGCCTGGAGGCGCTCGGCGAAGACGGCGATGACGATGGCCGCCTGCTCGGTCGCTCGGCGCCCATGGTCGGCCTACGGCGCTTGGTACGCAAGGTGGCGGCCAACGGCGCCCCCATCCTGGTGCGCGGTGAGACCGGCACCGGCAAGGAGGTGGTGGCCCGTGAGGTGCACCGGCTGAGCGCTCGCGCCGCCGGCCCATTCGTGGCCCTCAACTGCGGCGCCATTCCCGAGGGCCTCCTCGGCAGCGAGCTCTTCGGCCACGTCAAGGGCGCGTTCACCGGCGCCTCGCACGATCGCCTGGGCGCCTTTCGCAGCGCCCAGGGCGGCACGCTCTTTCTTGACGAGATCGGCGACATGCCGTTGAGCCAGCAGGTGGCGCTGCTCCGCGCGGTGCAGGAGCACGAGGTGACGCCGGTGGGCTCGGAGCGCCCCATTGCGGTGGACGTGCGCCTGGTGCTCGCCACCCATCGCGACCTGGAGGCCGAGGTGGCTGCAGGCCGCTTCCGCCAAGACCTCTACTATCGCATCGCCATCCTCTCGGTCGAGGTGCCGCCGCTCCGCGCCCGCGGCGGCGACGTGCTCATGCTGGCCGAGCACTTCTTGCGCCAGCGCGCGCCGGGTCGCGCACTCAGGCTCTCCGACGCCGCCGCGCGCATCCTCTCGGAGGCGCCGTTCCCCGGCAACGTCCGCGAGCTCGAGGCGCTCATGGCGCGGGCCGCGCTGCTCACCGAAGGCGACGAGATCGCCTCCGCGGGGCTCGAGGGCCACGTCTCCGGCGCGCGCTCGCTTGCGCCGTCTGCGCGCCCGGCTGCTCCGGCCGCGCCCCTGGTGCGCCCGCTTTCGCTGGTGCGCGACGAATACCTCCGCGCCTACGTGAAGAAGGTGGTGGAGCACTTCGGCGGCAACCGCACCGAGGCCGCCGACGCCCTCATGGTGAGTGTGCGCACGGTGTTCAAGTACCTGGAGGAGTGACGCGTTCGGCTCAAGGGCTCGGCGCGCCCACGCACGCGTCGCCTTCGAAGTGGCAGGTCGCGTCGGCGGGCTTCGGCGCGCAGATGCCACTGCAGACGATCTCGCCGTGAAAGGCATCGGTGCAGGTGCCGGCCACGCACCATGGCTTCACGGTGGCGACCAGCGGCGTATCTTTCCAGAAAGGGTGGCGCACTGCATAGACGCCGGGCTTGGTCTCGACGCCCACGCCGCAGGTGTAGACGCAGCCGCACCCGGCGGCGACCACCGGCAAGCATCGTCGCTTCTCGGCAGGAACGGCCGCGAATGGTGACGAGAGCGGCGAAGGCGCTGCGCTCGCAACGGCGGCTGTCGGCGGGGTCTCCTGGGGGTGCGAACACGCCAGGCCGAAGGCGACGAACGAGGCCAACGGCCAGCGAGGAGCGGACATGATCCAAAGATAGGGCGTAGAGCGCGCCGGCGTCTAGAGCAGCGATCCTCGCTCTTCAAAGGGTATCGGTCATCGCTCACCGATGCCGAAGAAGGCTTGCGCAGTGCGGGTGGTTGCGGCGGCGACCTCGGCCTCCGATTCTCCGCGCGCGGCGGCGACTGCCGACAGCACGTGGGGCAGAAGCGCCGGCTCGTTGCGACGTTCGCGAGCTGGCCGAACGTTCTTCGGAAGAATGTACGGTGCATCGGTCTCGAGCATGAGCCGCGACGCGGGAATGCGCCGGGCCAGCGGGACCAAATGCGCTCCGCGTCGGGGATCGGTGAGCCAGCCGGTGAACCCGATGTGCAGGTCGAGATCGAGGTACCGCAGGAGCGCCCGCTCGTCACCCGTGAAGCAGTGAACCACCGCGGCCCGCAGCCGTGGCCGCCACCGCTGCATCAGCGCGTAGAAGGGCTCGTGGGCCGCGCGCTCGTGGAGGAACACCGGAAGCCCGAGCTCCGCCGCCAGCTCCAGCTGGGCCTCGAAGCAGGCGAGCTGGTCTTCCCGGGGCGAGAAATTGCGGTCGAAGTCGAGGCCGCACTCGCCCACTGCCCTTACCGCCTCGGCCTTGCAGAGGTCCCTGAGCGACTGCGTGGCGCGTGGGCCCCCGGTCTTGGCATGGTGCGGGTGAATACCCGCCGTGGCCCACAGACGCACCGGTGCACCAGCGGTGTGCGCCAGGGCCAGCGCCTCGGTGCTCGCTGCTACGCTGGTGCCGGTGACGACGACGTCGTGCACGCCGGCGGCAGCAGCCCGCTGCAGCACCGCCGGCAAGTCGTCTCGAAACGCCTTGTTGCCGAGGTTCGCGCCGATATCGACAAGCGCGTGTGCGGAGGGTTTCATGCGACCTCCGCAGAAGCGCTCGGGTACGCCTCGGCCACCCGCGCTGCCACCACGGTGGCGTATGCGAGCGCGTCCCAGCTCGCGCCGGCGAAGTCGCGCGGCTTTCGTGCAACATGCACCCTTCCCCGCAGATGCGCGCGGCACACCAGCAGCTCCGTCGTGCGGTAGCGCACCACGCAGGCGCGCCGTTGCGCATCGCCCATGGGCTCGTGCCAGGTTCTTCTCAAGAGAGCCTTCAACTCTCGCGATTCACGCCCCAGGGCGCAAATGTCTTCCATCATTCTTTTCAAATTCATCTTCATTCTCCCGTGTTCTTGGTTTCGTGGCTTTTGCAGCACGAAGAAACGGGAGGTCCGCGGCAGCGCGCCTCGCAGGAGGCGACAGTCGCAGACTCGCGAACGAAGAAATGGGTGCGGGGGCTCGATTCGAACGAGCGTCTCCGGGAGGCTATCCCGACGTAGGGGCCACTCCTACTACCCCGCGTTACGCAGGCGGCGACTCGACCGCAGGCGGCGACTCGACCAAAGGCGACGCACCCAACGCGACAGCGGCGCGCCAGCGAGGGCACGCGAAGGAAGGTTGGGATTGTGAAGAGATAACGCCTTAGAGCCGAGCACCTACAGGTTGCGGGTTTTCCAGAAGGTGACCGCGTCCGACCGCGTTGTCAAGGGAGAGTCCCGATTCGGAAGGCGCAGACGCTCAGCGGGCGCACGTGAGGTGACCCGCCGCGTTGGTGCGGTAGGCGTCGGAGTCGACCGCCGGGCACGCCACGCGAATCTTGGTCTTGAGCGCGGTGACCTGCGCCCAGTCGAGGGCCATGGCGTCGAACACGATGGGCACCGGGCCGGTGCCCGCCAGCTTGGCCTCGAGCGCCGCGAGCTTGGCCTCGGCCTCGCCGGTGCGCCAGAGCTTCTCGAAGGTTTGCTCGTACGAATTCACCAGAGGCGCGAAAGAGGCGCCGCTGAAGACCAGCATGTTCTCGAAGGTTTCGTGCTCGGCGTTGTCGGAGAGATTGTAGCTGCCGGTGTAGAGCGTCTTCGCGTCTACCACCATGAACTTGTTGTGCATCTGCGGGGCGTAGCTGGTGTCCCAGCGATAGGCGTAATACTTGTACTTTACATTCACGCCGGCCTGACCCACTTCGTAGCCGAAGAGGAAGCCCTTTTCGTTGCAGTCGTCGATGGCGCTCTGGCTTCCGGCGGCCGCGGTGAGGCACTCGGCGCGATCGGAGACCTGCGCGTTGTGTCCGCTCTGCGAGACGTACTCTTGGCTGTCGAGGTACACGCGAATGTCGACAGTCGGCGCGGCGATGCGCTTCTTCTCCAGCGCCTCAGCCACCGGGCGAGAGCGCAGGTGGCCCGAGGCCAGGTGAATCGACTTGGTGGCGCCCTCGATGGCGCGCACCAGTGCGTCGGCGACCGTGTCTTTACCGTTGGCTCGAAACGTGGGGCCGCTCGCGGTGAAGTTCGACGACGTGAAGAGCGCATCGATGCCAGCGTCGTCTGGAACCAGCGGGTCGACAATGGCGAGGGTGGAGGGCGCGTACTCGAAGGTGCGGGTGGAGACGAAGTCGCGCGAGTGCTCCCAGAGGGTGTTGAACTCTCGTTGCAGACGCAGCGCCAGCTCCGCCTCCCCGCTGAGAAAAAGCGTATTTTCGTCGTAGCGTGTGGCAGCGCCGCTCGACCAGTTGGCGCTGCCGGTGACGATGCGCGCACCGCTGGCGCGGTCCATGGCGTCGCGCGGGCCGTCCACGATCATGAACTTGTGGTGCATGATCTTGTTCATGAAGCGAACGTCGGCGCCGCGCTTCTCGAGCTGCCACGACTTGGTGTTCTGAATGGTGAGTGCCGGCTTTCGGCTGTCGTCGCCCCCGGTCTCGAACAGAAAGCGAACCTTCACGCCGCGGGCCGAGGCGGCTTCGATGGCGCTGCTGATGCCGGCGTCGGAGAAGCTGTACATGGCGATGTCGATGGACTCCTTGGCGCCGGCGATGAGCTGCGCCACCTTGGCCAGGTGGCTTTGGTCGTAGGCCTGCGGCGAGAACACCACTTCGGCAGTGCTCATGAAGCCGCGCGCTTTGGCGTAGTCGACGAGCTTCTTCAAGGTGGCGGTGCCCACGCTCTGGCTCTTGAGCTCCGCAAGCGTCTCGTAGGCGTCGTCGTCGGCGGTCCCTGCGAGCCCGTCGAGGCCATTGCGATGACCGACGATGCGGCCCGCGATGGCTGCCTGCACCTTGGCCTTGGTCACCAGCTCCTCTTTCGTCACGGTCCGGTCGTTCACCAGCCGAAGCGCCGCACGGGTCTCGGCGGTCCCCTCGGTGAGCGCGCTGTCTTCAGACGAGTCGTCGAGGTCGTCGTCGGACTCGAGGGCGCACGCAAAGACGGAGAGGCCGAGGAGGGCAGCAAGGGGGAGGAAGCGACGCATGAAGGCAACGTAAGCAATTGTCGCACCTGTACACACTAAGTGGTCTAACCCAATCCTTTCAATGGCTTACGACGAAGTCTGGGGTGCTTATGGCGCTGCGTGCCTGGATCCATGGACCCTCACCGCCAGAGCGCGGCGCGCAGAAAAAACTGCCGAGCCCGGTGAATCCCTCAACCGAAGGCCCGTCTAAACCGCGTCCTTCGCTCCCGGCCTCGCCGGCGCGATTCGGCTTTTCCTTCACTTCACGCAAGGGTCCCCCATGAAAAAAATCGCGTTCCTTCTGCTCGCTACCTTCGTCGCTGCTGCATGTTCGAGCACCCCCTCGGGCTCCGAGATCTGCGACAAGTTCAAGTCGGTCTGTCCGAGCGGCGGAAGCGGTGATGGCGGCGTGACCATCACCGTCACGTGCGACCCCGCCAAGACCGATACCGCGTCCAACAAGGACGAGATCAAGACCTGTCTCGACTCCGCGAAGGACTGCTCCGGCGCGACCGGTTGCCTCTTGAAGGCCAAGCAGTAGCGCTCCCGCTGGTCAATCGCCCCGGCGCCGGCTACCTGAGAACGCGTGATCGATCGCATCGTCGTTCTCGGCGCCGGCTACTCGGGGCTCGCTATCTTGCGACGCGCCGCGGCGACGGGCCTGCGCGCGCTGGGCACGACCCGCGACCCGGCGCGGGCGACGGCACTGTCGGCCGAAGGCATCGAGGCGTTCTGCGGGAACGTGCAGGAAGTCGCCCTCCGTGAGCGGCTGCGCGCGCGCGACCACGTGGTGGTGACGTTCCCGCCCGACGGCAGCACCGACGCCGCGCTCGCGCCCACACTCGGAGGCGTGGCGGCGGTCACGTACCTCTCGACCACTGGCGTGTACGACGACCGCCGGGGCACCCTCGACGACGCGACGCCGCTGCCCGACGCGCCGAGTCCGCGCGCCGCGGCGCGCTTGGCCGCGGAGGACGCCTATCGTGCGGTGGGCGCGACCGTGCTGCGTTGCCCGGGCATTTATGGCCCCGAGCGCGGCCTCCACGTGCGCGTGGTGTCCGGCAAGCATCGCATTCCCGGCGACGGCACGCGCTACACCTCGCGCATCCACGTGGGCGACTTGGCGGCACTGACACTGGCGGCGGGGAGTGTGCACGGCGAGACGTTCGTGGTGGGCGACGAAGCGCCGGCACCCCACGGCGAGGTGGTTCGGTGGATCTGCCAAGCGTGGGACGTGCCGGTTCCGCCGTACGCGCCGCTCGAAGAGGTTCACGAAACGCTTCGCGCAGACCGGCGTGTCGATGCCCGGCGCGCGCTCCACGTGCTGGGCGTGGCTTTGCAGTACCCCACGTTTCGCGAGGGCATGGCTCCGCTCGCGTAAGTAGGAGACTGGTTCGCCAAGTCCACAAGCACTTCAAGGCCTTGACGATGACCTCGCCGAAGCGCGAGGCCTCCTCCGCTCGGGGCCCCACAGCGTCTCGCGCGCCGCCTTCGACGTCGGCTACGAGAGCCCCTCCCAGTTCAGCCGCGAATACGCCCGCAAGTTTGGCAAGCCTCCCAGCGCAGATGCGAGAGTGGCGTTACCGCCTCAGGATACTCGCGCACCCCGTGAGCTGGCGGAGAAGAAGCGGCGATAGGCACGAGCTCCGTGTACGGGAGGGGACGCCGCCCGTCATCGGTGCGCGCCGCAAGATTATGCCCGGCTGCACTGTCACCAGCGACGTCAGCGCCAACAGCATCGTGGCCGCTCCCGCGCCCGATCTGCGGCCGCGCGGGTAGTCCGAGCGCACTTTTGCGCTTGGCTCTAGCTCGTTCCGCGCGCGGCCTACTTGATATCGGCGCCGCCGTCGAAGACGGTGATTCGGACGGCGGCGCTTGACAGCACCTTGCCCAGCTTCTTTCTGGTGACGGTGCCCTGCGCGGTGATGATTCGTACTTCGTCGCCGACGGCATTCCACACTCGGCTTCGGCCATCTACGCCGAACGCGCCTTCGGTGGCCTGCTTGACGGTGGCGACGCCACCCTCGGGAGAAACGAAGATCAGAGTATTGGGGTCGGGTCGAACGACGACCGTGCCGTTCGCGCCAACCTCCATGTCGGCCTTGCCCGCGACGCCGGGCACGGCGATGCGCTTCGGAAGAGTTGCGTTCCGGGCCTTGACCACTACCGCGTTGGTCGTGAGCGCGTACACCTCGCCGCCGGGACGCGTGGCGACCGCCAGAAGCGGCACGGGGCCCCACTTCGCTTCGGTGGCTTCGCTGGCGAACGGGTCTTGTTGATAGAGTCGGCTCGTCATGCCGGAGCCCCACACTGTGCCCGCATCATCGAAGGCCCCCATGGTCATCGCGAGCTTGCGCCCGCTCATCACCATGTGCTCCTGAATCTTTCCGGTCCACAGCTCGTCGTTGAGCGCGGCAACAAGAGGCAACGGGCCCCTGCCGACGAACAAGCGCATGTCGGAGCCAAGAACGAGACCGAGACTCGCTTTTGGCCCGTAGGTAACGGCCTCGGTCCACTTGTTCTTGTCGTAGCGGTAGAGCTTCTCCCAAGTCGTTCCGTACAGGACGCCGTCCGTGTTGCGGTAGACTGCTGAAACTTTCTCACTCTTCGCGACGCCGTTGGGGGCGATGTGCACGGCCCCCGAGCTCTTGAGAATGAGATACGTGTCACCTGCCGGCAAATCGGCAGGCGCAACAAACGCCGCCGGTGCGGCGGAGGATTGAACGGTGGCCGAGGCCGAAGCCACCGGCGCTGGAGGCGACTCCCGCTCAGGCATCGGCTTCTTCCGGCAACCTACCCCAAGCAGCGCGCTGGCGAGAAGCAGCACACCCGCTCGGCGGCGCTGTAGGGTCGTGAGGAACGCAGTTCGGAACTTCGGGTTGTGCACCGACCGAGTATGGACCGAGAACGCTAGACGGAGTGAAGAAGGTGAAGCACCGTGTTCGTGCCGACGCCGTGACTCAAAGCGTCTACGATGAACGCAGCGCCGACCCAGGCGAAGATGCGAGCGGCACGGTTCGACGACGAGGAGACGAAACCCGTAATCCTAGCTAAAGCTCGAACATGAGCGTCTTCTTGTCGTCGGCGGTGGTGAGCTCGAGCTCGGCGCCAAAGCTGCGGGTGCCCACCCGGGCGCCAAGCCGCACCCGCACCGGCAGTGGGGCGCCGGCGAGCTCGCCCAGCTTCACCTCGACGATGTAGAGCCCTTTGGGCGGATCGTTCCCGTCGAAGACCACCGACTCGACGTTCTGCCCGAAGCAGCCCTCTTTGGGGCAGTCTTTGTCGAGGCGGAAGCCGTTGCGCGAGCGGGCGCCCTCGTGAATGCGTGTGCCCGTGGGGTCCATGAGCGCGAGGTCGACGTCGGCCGGGCTGTCGCCCCAGGCCACCACGAACTGCAGCACGCCGGTGGGCACGCCGCAGCCCTCGTCGATAAGCCCGTTGCAGTTGTCGTCCACTGCGTCGAAGCAGCGTTCGGGGCCCGAGGGCGTGCAGGCCATGATCAGCGCCATGCCGTCGGCACGGACGCTCTTGGCGTTCACCGCCGTCGCCGGAGGGCCGCCACCACCGCCGCCGCAGGCCCAGAGGCCCACGAAGGCGATGGCCACGGCCGTTGCGCGCTTCACTTCTTCGGGGCTTCGGGGAGGCTGTCGACGAACGCCTTGGGGTTCATGACCTCGAAGAACGCCTGCCGAGCCAGCTCTTTCCACGGACCTTCCTCGGTGCGCAGGGCCATGAGCACGCCCTTCTCCTTCATGAACTTAAGAATGGCGATGGCTTCGACACGCTTCTTTTCGTCGCCACCTTTGGCGTCGCGATAGAGGCGCGTGCGCAGCTGCACGCGGGTCATCGACCGCGGGCCGTTGTCGAAGTCGCCGGAGAGGGCGCGCGAGAGGAGCACCTTGGGCCAGTCTTGCAGGCCGTCACGAACCTTCACGCGGCCGCACGCCTCGGCGTTCTGCACCCAGCGGGCGACGTCGCCCTTCTCGTAGTTCTTGTCGCTCCAGTAGCCGAAGGAGCCGTTGTAGATGCTCTTCAGCTCTTCCATCGTGTCGGGCCCGCCGTCGTTGTAGACAGCCATGGCGCGCTTCACGGTGTCGGTGTCGGCGCCGATGAGAATCGCGAGCGCCGCGTCGGAGCGCACCGCCGGGTCTTTCAGCTTTTCCATGAGGAGCGGCACCGCGGAGGGCGAAAGGCCGCCGATGCCCATGGCGCGCGCCGCCTGATGGCGAACGTCGAGCTCCATGTCGGCCTTGAGCAGGTCGACCAGCTGGCCGGTCACTTCGGGCACCGGGCGGTGAATCATGGTCTCGAGGTAGCAGCTGCGAATGAGCGTGGTCTTCGGGTCGGTGGCGGTGAGGTCGTGGACCTTCTTGGCCACTTCCTTCATCTGTTCGTCGGTGGCCACCCAGGAGAGGGCAAAGCACGCCTCGAGGCGCGACTGCTCGTTGCCTTCCTTGTCGTCGATGTACTTGACCAGGAGCGGGAAGGCCTTGGAGTCGCCCCACTGGGCGAAGCCGTCGGCGGCGCCGTAGCCCAGCGCGCGCAGGGTCATCCCGAGCACCGCGAGGCCGCCTTGCTGCAGGCCTTCCATGGTGACGTCGTACTTCTTCTGGCCCTGGCGGGTGAGCTGCTTCTCGAGGATGGACCAGCCACGCGGGTCCTTGGTCCAGCCGAGGTAACGGAGCGCGCTCTGCGAAGTCTCCCAGTCGAGCGGAACCGGCGGCTGCGCGCCGGGGTTGGGCAGCGCCGAGTGCGGGTCGGCCCAGTTGATGAGCTTGGGCATGACCGCCTTCGACTCGGCGGCCACCAGGAAGCGCAGGCCGTTGGCGTGCGGCTGCGGCTTGTCGGAGATCCAGAAGAGCACCGGCTCTTCGGCTTCTTTGAGGATCTCGACCTTCTTGTCGGGATTCAAGATCGCGAGGTCGGCGAGCATACGGGCCGAGACCACGCGCTCGTTGTCGTCCTGACGAAGCTCAGGATCGTCGATCTGGTTGTAGATCTTGAGCGGGTCGAGCTTCATGCGCCAGGCCAGCGCGGGCACCGCGCGAACGTCGCCCGACTCGGCGAGGCGGAAGGCGGCCTCGGTCTTCCAGTGGGGCTTGGGATTGGTGGCAATGTACTGGAGGAGCAGATCGCCGCCGCGGGGATCGTGCAGGTCCTTCAGCATGTCGAAGATGACCCGGGTCTGGTGCTTCTCGCGCTCCGCCTTCTCGTGCGTCACGCTACGGATGGCGAGGACCAGGCCCTTGGCGCCGACGCCGTCGCGGAGCGCCTCGAGAAACTTCTGGCGCGAGTCTTTATCGGCCTTGCTGAGCGCCTCGAGGAGCGGCGCCATGGCGGCTTCGTTGGCGATCTTCCCCAGGCCGATGGCGGCCTCGCGGGCGACCTCGACGTCTTTGTCCTTCACCAGATCGATGAGCTGATTGGTCCACTTGGCGTCGCCGGTGGTCGAGAGCGCCGTGGCAACCAGCTGGCGCACGCTGGTGCTGGGGTCGCCCTTGAGCGTGGCGAGCTTGTCGAGCGACGAAAGGTTCACCAGGGTCTCGGGGTCGAAGGCCGGGCTGCCGTCGATCTTCTGGACCTTGGCCAGGTATCCTTTGCTGTAAACTGCAAAGACTCGATCGAAGGCCGACGACTCCTTGAGGGTGGCGAGAGCCCAGGCGATTTGCGGCTCGTCGCTGTTGTCGGATTCGGCGAGCGCCTTGAGGAGCGGGGCCTTGGCCTTGTCGGCCATGGGCGAGCCGTACTCCAGGAGCGCCTGCGAGGCGGTGCCGCGAATGCGGTGGTCGGCGCTGCCGAGACCCTTGATGATCTCGTCGAGGCCTTGGGGATCTTTGGCCCAGGCGAGCTGCGCGAAGGCCTCCTGGCGGAGCTCCGGCACGTCTTCTCGGGCGGCCCACTCGCGCCACTTGGGAATCTGCTGGTCTTTGGGCATGAGCGCGAGCTCTTGCTTGGTGGAGGCGATCTTCTTCGCGTCCATTTTCTCGGACTCGCCCTTCACCGCGAAGATCGCGACGACGATTCCGGCCGCCACGATGAGCATGCCGACGACGATGAGGATGGGCTTGGTCGCGCCCTTCTTGAACTCGCCGTCGCCACCGCCCATATAGCCGCCGCCACCGCCGCCACCTCCGTAAGGGTTGCCAATGTCCGCAGGACCCGGCGGCAAGCCGTCGTCGTCCGGGGGCCACTTGGCGAATTGAGCGACGGGCGGCGGCGGGTTGCCCGCGCGGGACGGAGGCGGATGGTGGAGGGACGGCTCGGTCATGACGGCCGCGAACGTTACCGCAAACGGAAGGCCCGGATCCGCGGAATTCGCGTCGGGCGCACGAGCGCGCGTGAAGGAGAGTACGGGTGGAAACTGCCGCCCTGACGGGAACGACGTTTAGGGGCGCGGGTGGAGGTGGAACCCGTCGACGAAGGCGCGCGCGGCCGCGTCGTTCCACTGCGCCGTCTGCTCCATGGCCATGACGCTGTAGGCCATGGCCTCGTGGCGTGCTCCCACGCCCGATGCGTCGCAGGCCACCCGCATGCGCCCGCGGTAGGGTCGCTTCTGACAGACGAACTCGACATCGAGCGCGGGGCGCCCCCCCAGGGTCGTGGGCTTCTCGGCGGTGGCGGTGCAGCCCATGTTGCGGAGCGTCAGGTCGCGCATGCCGGTGAGGCCGCGGGCGCAGTCGTAGCGCTCGATGCGCAGGAGCCGGAGCTTGCCCACCATGAGCAGACGCGTGTCGGTGGACCAGGTGAGGAAGGTAGAGCGCATCTCGCCGGGGCTCCCGGCGATGGGCTCGTCTTCTTGCTGCACGTGCGGCGCGGCGGGGAACGTCACGTCGAACGCGTCGTCGGGATCGCGGTACGTCCCTGCCGCTGCGGCGCCCTCTTGTGGCAGCGCGGTCGGCGCCGGCGCCGCGGGTGCCGGTGGCAGATCGCGCGGGGCCATCGCTGGCGGCGAGCCAGCGCACGCGAGCGGCGCGCACAAGGCAATGCAAGCGAGGACGGCGCGCATTCCCGCAATCTACGCCCGCCCGCGAGGCCGACCAAATTCGCTACAGAGCGCACCCTGGAACGATGCCAAACTCGGTGAAGTCGCACGCCAAGGAGGCATTGCCGGTACACTGCTTCGGGTCCCAGGCGCAGCCCTGGCGTGACGTGCACACGGTCTCCGTGCCGGCCGAGGCACAATCGCCCGTGCCGCTGCAGGCACCCAGGCTGCAGCCCCCGCCCAAGCAGTCCTTGCTGTAGCGGTCGCGGCACGCCAGCGGCGCGCCGCTGCCGATGAATCGCTTGAAGGTCGCCAGCGTGCCGACGGCATCGCGAATCTGCATTCGCCCCCCTTTGATGCAATAGTCGACTGGCGCACCATAGCCCGGCAGCGTGATCTTGTTGTCCTTGCGCGACCACGGCCCATCGGTGCGCAGGCTGTCGCGCTTGGTGTTGCAGGCGCAGCGACCGCACGCGGCGTAGGCGCACCCGTCGACCAGACTGCAGTTGGTCTGACGACCTTCGAGACACTGCGGCATGAACTCGATGTCGACCTCCGAAGCGCGGTTCCAGACGGTGGCCACGTCGTTCTTGATGTCGAAGCGAATCTCCAGTTGCTTGGGAGCGAACACCGCCTGGCAGGCAGCCAGGAGGTAGCCGTCGCGGTTGGTGATCTGGAAAAACGTGTTGGTCAGGTCGATCTCGGTGGATACCCAGGTTCCGAAGGGCTCACCGCCGCACGGCGTGAACTCACGGGGCGTGGGCGTGGGCAGCGGCTCGCAGGTCCCGCAGTCGCAGAGCCCTGGGTCGGATAGATCGTTGGGGTTGGGGCACGTTCGTTTTCCCGAGTACCCGGTGAAGCACGCGCAGCTCTCGCCGACGCGGCAGCTGGCATACGGCGCAGGGGTGGGCGTTGTGGCCGCTGGGTCCGAAGAGCATGCCACCAGAATCCACATCGCGACCGCAACCGCACTGCACCCGCGCCCCACCCGCTTTAACATCGCGTCATGGTACGCGACTCGTCCACGCCGGGTCAACCAAGTTCGGCATCCCGAACGTCGCTACGTGGGGGCGCGCGACGCCTCCGCCGGTGTATGGTCCTCGCCATGGGTTTCGACGTTCTCGCGGCGCGCCGCGATCTGCCTTCGGCGACGGCATCGGTGTACCTCAACGCGGGGACCTTCGGCCCCCTGCCCCGGCCGGCGCACGAGGCGATGCTCGCGCACATGAGTGCATCCTACACGCAGGGCCGCATTGGGTTTGCGGGCTTTCAGGGGTGGCTGACCCAGATGGACGCAGCGCGTGCGGCCTTCGGACGGTCGCTCGGCGTATCGCCAGACGAGCTGGCCCTCACCCACTGCACCACCGATGGGCTGAACACCGTTCTGTGGGGGCTCGACCTGAGCGCTGGCGACGAGGTGCTCATCACGACCCACGAGCACCCGGGGCTCACCGCGCCGCTCGACGAAGTGGCGCGGGTGCGGGGCATTCGCGTGCGCATGGTGGAGCCGAATCGGATTGCCGACGAGGTGCGTCCGGAGACGCGCCTGGTGGCGGTCTCGCATGTGCTGTGGACCACCGGCGAGGTCCTCCCCCTCGCGGACATCGCCGCGGCGGCGCGGGCTCATGGCGCGCAACTGCTGGTAGACGGCGCGCAGTCGACCGGCGCCATTCCGGTCGACCTCCACGCGAGCGGCGCCGACTTTTACACCGTGAGTGGGCAGAAGTGGTTTTGCGGGCCCTCCGGCACCGGCGCGCTGTGGGTGCGGCCCTCGGCGCTCGCGGGGCTGGGGACGCCCTGGCCCTGGTACCTATCGCAGTCGCGCAGCAGCAAGGGCGCAGAGCCCTGGACCACCGCCCGGCGCCTCGATGCTTCCACCCTCTCCATGACGTCTCTCGCCGGCATCATCGGCGCCCTCGGTTGGCACAAGGAGCAGGTCGACGCCGGGGCGCTCGGCTGGGCCTCGGCACGCGCGGTCGAGCTGCGAGAGCGTCTTTCGGGCATCGCCAAGGTACGGGTCATTCCGGTGCAGACTGCATCGACCATCGTCGCCTTCACGGTCGAAGGCGCGTCGGCCGCGGCTGTGGCGGGGCAGCTGGAGAAGCAGGGCGTTCTGGTGCGCAGCATTCCGGGCGTCGAGTACGTGCGCGCCGCCGTGGGCTTCTGGAACGACGAGCGCGATCTGACGCGACTCGTGGCGGGGCTCGCCTGAGCGCTGGCCTGCGCTTCCCGAGCGCAACATCCTTGGCATCGTGACAACCGAGTTGCCGGCCGTGGCGTCGCCCGTCGCTGAATTTCTCGACCTTTCATCTTTGGCCCGCGGCTTGCGTTGCGGAGCCGCATGCGAAAGTGGCCGAGGGGGCTATGCGTACTGGTGACCGTGGCGTGCACGAACGAAGTGCCCGCCACGGTCACCGACGGCAGTGTGCGGCAGATCACCCTTGATGCCGGCGTGTGGGACCATCCGCGCGTATTGATACTGGCGGTAGACGATGGCGATACCGAAGCTGCTCGCAGGCTGCGGGCGCAGATGGCCAAAGCCATGCGCGCGGGTGCTCTCGACAGCGCCTTCGCGACCCCCGACCTCGGCCACGATCTCGCCGATTGGGCGCCGGCCGAGGGCAGCTTGGTGCTCATGGAGCCCACCGATCCCCCGGTGCTCCACCCGCACCCCTACCGCACGGCGCGGCGAACGGAAGCGGCGCACGCCGCGTGGGTCGAAGAGATCGCGTCGGATCTTGAGCACTGGAGCGGCCGGAGCGGACGGTATGCGCTGCTGCAGTCGCTCCACGTGACCGACGACTTGCTGGCGCGGCGCCGCCCGGTGCGGAGTGACGACGAAGCGCGCATCATGGTCGACGCCCCCCGAGATGCGCAGATCGAGAGCAGCGCGGTTACCGCGCGCGACGACGAGAGCGAGGGAAATCCTCGGCAATACGAGACCGAGGCCTGGGTGATGCGGTTCGAAGGAGCGGTCGCGCCTCGACTTGCAGAGGGGCGAGACGTGCCCACATGGAGCGCCCAGAACAAGCTGTTCAGCGGCGTCGCGGGGGCGTGGCTCCCGCTTCCGCGCACGGTTGCGACTGCCACCTGCGCCGTTCAGGTGTATGTACCCTCGCTCGACGCATGCGAGCCTGCGCGCGGCTGGCAACCCCCGGGGCCCGATACGAGCGCGCCGCTGCTTGCGGAACCGCCCGGAGGACGCCGCTGCGTGGTGCCCGAGGTGCCCGCGGCGGACCAGGCGCGCTGCGCGCGGGGTGAGGTCGTGGACCAGCCGGGCTTCTGCTTCGTTCCCGGGTCTGACTCTTCGAAGGGGACGTCTCCGCATCTTCGCCTCACCCGCGACGCGGCACCTCTCGAAGTGCCCTCCTCGCGGGTGGTGGTGGTCTGCGACGTCCCCTGAGGTCCGGGTATTCGGTACCTACGATTCTCGCAGGAGCGAGTGACCGAGAAGACCGTGACGCTCGCCGAGGGCAAGGAAATGCACGACTCGTCCAGGTTGCGGTGGCCCCCCAGAGCGGGCCGGGCGCGCGCTGAAAGCTATCGCGGCCCCGGCAACGTGGTAGAAGCACCGCCATGAGCTTCGGACGCAATCCTCACGTAGCCAAGGCAGAAGCCGAAGAGCTGAAAGCCGCAACCGCCAAGGACAGCAAGGCCATGGAGCTCGCGTGGCGGGAAGCCGCGCGCCAGTGGGAGCGCGCTGCAGACCGCGAGAAAGACGGCAAGCGCCGCACCGAGTACGCGGCCAAGGCAGAGGCTGCTCGCACCAACGCCGACGGCGGCGAAGCCGCCCCCGCGGCGGACGAGGCCGGCAGCGAGCCGACGCCCGCATCGCCGGTCGACAAACGCCTGGTCAACTGAGCATCAGAGACGGGGCGGCACGCGGCCACGTTCACTGCGGAAAGAGACCGGCGGCGGCGAGCACGTCGAGGTGCGCCTGGAGCGCTGCGTCTTCGGCCAGTGCGAGTTGCGCGTCGACGTCGCGTGCCCGGCGATCGGCGTCCACGACTTCCAGGTTCGAGGCGCCGCCGGCTTTGTAGGCCACCATGGCGAGGTCGGCAGCTTCGTGCGCCAGCGCAGCCGCGCGCTGCGTCTTTTCGAGCGCGACCTTGGTGCGGTCCAGCGAGGTCTGGGCCACGCGCAGCTCGGCGGTCGACTGCCGCTGCAGAGCTTCGCGACGATATTCGGCCTGCGAAAGGAGCGCGCTCCTTTCGCGGGTGAGACCGTAGCGAAGGCCGCCGTCGTACACCGGCCACGAGAGAATCAGCTGCGCCTGCCAGCCGGTGTTGGGTTGCGTGAGCGTGGGTGGGTTCTGATAAAACGGCTGGAACGCGCCGGTGAGCAGCGGCATGTACTCGCGCCACGCGTCGCGGTTGGCGCGGCGCGCGGCCCACACGCTCGCCTCCTCGCGCTTCAGGTCGGCCCGCTGCGACGTGCCTTCAGCGCCGGCCGCCAGGTGCGGCGCGTTCGGAAGCTTGGGTACGTCGACGGTGTCGACCGCGTGATCGAGCCCCAACGCCACGCCCAGGTTCTCTCTGGCCCGTGCCAGGTTGGCCTCGGCATTTGCCAGCTGCGCCAGTGAGAGCTCCACTTCCTGGCGTGCGCGCACCACGTCGAGCCGCGAGCCCACGCCCCCGCCCAGCCGCGCGTCGGCGTTGTCGAGGTGCGATTGCGCGCTGTCTTTTGCGGTGGTGCTGACCTCGACCGCACGCTTTTGCAAGATGACCCCGAAGTAGGCGCGTGCGGCCACCAGCGCGACGTCGCGATCGCTGGCCCGGGCTGCGGCGCGCGACACGTCGACCGCGTCGTCGGCCCTTCGGTACGCGCCCCAGCGCGCCGGCGCGAAGATGGGCACCGCGGCGGTGACGTTGGCGCCAAACGAGTCTACCCCCAGCGCAACCCGGCCGCCGACGATGCGGTCGTCGTCAATACGCGTGTATGTTGCACCCACCGTGAGGGTGGGAAACGAAGCGGCGCGCGCCTGCACCCTCAGGGCCTCGAGGCGCGCGATATCGGCTTTGGCAATGAGCGAGGTGGTGCTGCGCTGCTTGGCGGTCGCGACGGCGCCAGCAAAGGTGGTGCGCTGCGAGGGTCCTTCCTGGGCAAGAGCGGGGCGGGCGAAGACCATGGTCGCCACCAGTAGGCTCGAGAGCGCAAGACGCATCACGAATGCCTCCCGGGCGCTTCCACGGCGCGGATCGCGGGCCAAAGCTGATTCACGATACCGCGCGCGAAGGCGGCGTCGAGCGGAGCGTTGCGAAGAAGGAGTCGGTACCATACGGGGCCGTACATGAGGTCCAGGGTCAAGGGAATGTCTAGGTTGGCGCGAACCTCGCCGCGCGCGACGCCGCGCTCGAGAAGCCGAGCGCCCACCGCACGGCGTTTCTCGATGAAGTCCTCGCGAAACTCCCGCGCCACCTGGCTATTGGCCTGCGCCGCGCCGATGACGCTGGCCACCGCGAAGCCCCACCGCCCGGTGCCCAGGGCTCGACACGTGCGCGTCAAGAACTCGCAAAGGTCGTCCTCGGCGCAGCCGGTATCGGGGTCGACAATGTCGCGCTGCGAGCGCGAGAGGCAAGCCTCCATGGCCAGGCGGCTCTTGGTGGGCCACCATTTGTAGATGGTCTGCTTCGAAACGCCGGCACGGTCGGCCACCCCTTCGATGGTGAGGCCGTCGTAAAGGTTCTCCTCCATCAGGCGCACCGTGGCTTCGAGGATTTTGGTGTGGCAGCTCTCGCTGCGGGGGCGGCCTCGGGGCGCAGCCTCCTTTGCCGGGTCGGCGAGTCGGCTGCGGGCGGGGCGAGCGCGGCTAGGGACCTGCATCGACGGCTACCTCGGTGACCGGCATGCCATCGGCCAGGTCGTCCATCGGGTTCATCACCACCTTGTCGGCAAGGGTGACGCCGCGCAAAACTTCCAGCTCCTTGCCCAGGTCGCGGCCCAGCTCTATTGGTGCAAGTTGCACTTTTCCGCCCACCACTTTGGCCACCAACGTGCCTTCTTTGCGCACCACCAGGGCCGAGGCCGGAATGAGCACCGGCGCCTCCGAGCGCTCCACCGTGAAACGGGCGTACACGAAGGCGCCGGGGATTAGCTTTCCGTCGCCCGGCACCTCCACCTCGGCGCGCAGGGTGCGGGTCGCCATGTCGAGGACGCCGCTGGTACGGGTCACCTTTCCCATCGCCCGCTGGTTGGGGGCGCTGGGGGCGAACACCTCGGCAACAAGGCCGGTCTTGATGTCGCGTGCGAGCCACTGGGGTACGTCGACCAGCACCCGAAGCACCTGCACCTGGGAAATTTCGAAGAGCGGTACGCCGCCGGCGCTGCCCGCGCTCACCAGGGCGCCGCGGTCGGCGCCGCGCTGGGTGATGATGCCGTCGAAGGGCGCCGTCACGCGCTGGTACGCGAACAGGGCGCCGAGGCGCTGCACCTCGGCCTGCTTGGTCTTCAGCGCAGCCTGGGCAGAGTTGGCCTTGGCCCGCGCGTCGTCGGCGGCCTGCTGCGCCACCACTCCCGCTCCGGCCAGCTTTTCGTTGCGCGAGGCGGTGCCCTGCACGATGGTCAGGTTCTCGCGCGCCTCGTCCAGTTGCGCAGCGGCGAGACGCCGGTCTTCGGCGGTCTCGGGAGCGTCGATCTCCGCCAGGAGCTGCCCGGCCTTCACCGCGTCGCCCACGTCGACCAGGTTGCGCCGCAGGTAGCCGGCGGCGCGCGCGTAGAGCTGCGTCGTCTCCTTGGGGGCCACCGTGGCCGGCAGCTGGATGGTCGACTTGGCCTGTCCGCGTCCCACCACGGCCACGCGCACGCTGCGCGGCCCCGCCTTCTCGGCCTGGGCGCGCGCCACCGACTCACGGAGCGCGAGCCGGGGAGCGATGCTGAAGTGGTACACGGCGAAACAAGCCGCGGCTGCCAAGAGCACCAGGAAGAAGAAGCGCGCGCCGCCGCCTCGCGCCGCGCGCGCTAGGCCGCGCTGCCCTTGGGGCGCCTCTTCGTTCGGGTCGTGGTTCTGGGTCGTGCCTTTCATCGTTCGAGCTCCGGATCGAGAACCGCGACCGTGTCCTTCTTCGTGAGCACGCTGTAAACGACGGGCACGAAGAAGAGGGTCGCCAAGGTAGCACCTGAGAGGCCGCCGATGACAGCGCGCCCGAGCGCGGCATTCTGCTCGCCGCCCTCGCCAAGGCCGAGAGACATGGGCAGCATGCCGATGAGCATGGCCATGGCGGTCATCACCACTGGCCGAAGTCGCACTCGCCCCGCCTCCAGCGCCGCCTCCAGCGCCCCCTTGCCGTGAACCCGCTGGTCGCGGGCGAAGGTGACGATGAGGATCGAGTTGGCGGTGGCCACGCCGATGCTCATGATCGCTCCCATGATGGAGGGAATGCTGAACGTGGTGCGGGTGAGAAACAGCGCCACCACGATGCCCACCGCCGCGCCCGGGAGCGCCATGAGGATGATGAACGGATCGCGCCACGACTGGAAGTTGATGACCATAAGGCCGTACACGAGGAGCGCCGCGAACACCAAGCCGAGCCCGAGGCTGCGAAACCCCTCGCGCATGCTGTCGGCTTGACCGCGCACCGTCATGGTGGAGCCGGGCGGCAACTTGGGCGTGTACTTCTCGACCAGGCTGTCGACCTTCGAGGCCACCGATCCCAGGTCGGTATCCTGGATGTCGGCGCGAATATTGTATGTAGGCTGCACGTTGGTGTGGCTCACGAACACCGGGGTGGTGCGCCGCTCCATCTTCGCCAAGTCGCCCAGCAGCTGCGGGCCGCGAAGCGAGCTCATGGACATGACATTGAGCGCCTCGGTGGAGTCTACCCGGTAGCCGGGAACCTGCACCGCGACCGAGTAGGCGAGCCCGGTCTGCGGGTTCGTCCAGTACGTGGGGCTCACCTGACTGCTGGAGGAAACGAGCAGGAGGAGGTTATTGGCTACGTCGCGCTCGGTGAGGCCCACCTCGCTGGCGCGAATGCGATCGACGTCGAAGTGGAGGCGCGGCGCGTTGAGCACCTGATGCATGTGCACGTCGACCGCGCCGGGAATGTTGCGCAGCTCGGCCTGGAAGGCTTGCGCCGAGGCGTAGGTTTCTTCGCGCCGCGGGCCGGTGACCTGCACGTCGATGGGCGACGGCAGACCGAAGTTGAGAATCTGCGTCACCATGTCGCCCGGCTGAAAGTAGAAGGTCAGGTCGGGAAAGCTCTTGTGAAGCTCGCCGCGCAAGAGGTTCACCGTGTCTTGGGTGGAGCGCCCGCGCGAGGGCTTGAGGCTCACTAGAATCTCGCCATCGGCGGAGCTGACGTTGGTGCTGTCGGTGATGGCCAGGTTGTAGCCGCCAGGAGAGCCCACCTGATCGAGGATGCTCTCGCGGTCGCTGGCGGGCACCACCTCGCGAATCTTGTCTTCCACCTGGGTTACGTAGCGCTCGGTCTCTTCCAGGCGTGTTCCGGGCGGGGCCGTCACGTGCAAGCGCACCTGCCCGCCGTCGATCTTGGGAAAGAAGTCGCGCCCCACCAGCGGCATCAGCGCGCCGCCCATCAGCACCGCCACGCCGAACCCCAGAAACACCCGCCGCGGGTGGTGGAGCGCCGCCGAAAGAAGCTCCACGTAGCGAAGGCGCACCGCTTCGAAGCGCGCCTCGAAGCCCCGCTGGATGCGCCCGAAGAAGCCCGTGCCGTCGCCATGCTTCTCGTTCGCGAGGAGGTACTTCACCAGCGTGGGCACCAGCGTTCGCGAAAGCAGGTACGACGCCATGACCGAGAAGCCCACCGCCAAACCCATGGGCAGGAAGATGTACTTGGCGGCGCCTTCGAGGAAGATCACCGACACGAACACGATGCTGATGCAGAGCGACGCCACGAAGGCGGGGACGGCGATTTGCTCAGCGCCGTCGAGGATGGCCCGGGTGAGCGGCTTGCCCATGGCCAGGTTGCGGTGGATGTTCTCGATCTCGACCGTGGCGTCGTCCACCAGAATGCCCACCGCCAGCGCCATACCACCCAGGGTCATGACGTTGATGGTGTAGCCCAGCGCGCGCAGCGCCAGGAGCGAGGCAATGATCGACAGCGGAATGCTAATGGCGACGATGAGCGTGCTGCGCAGGCTGCCCAGAAACAGGAGGATCATGGCCGCGGTAAGGCCCGCGGCGATGAGCCCCTCGACCAGGAGCCCGTCGATGGCCCGGGTGACGAAGGTGCTCTGATCGGACAGCAGCTCGACCTGGATGGCCGGCGGTAACGTCGCTCGCATGGCGGGCATCGCCGCTTTGACCCGCTCGGCAATCTCGGTGGTCGACGCGCCGCTGGTCTTCATGACCGAGAGCACCACCGCCCGCTTGCCGTCGCGGCGCGCTAGGTTGGTCTGCACCGCGAAGCCGTCGTGCACGAAGGCGACGTCGCGAATGTAGAGCACCTTGCCGTCGGCCTTGCGGATGGGAATGTCGTTGAGCGCCAGCACGGCGTCGGGGCTGCTGTTGAGGCTCACTCGGTACTCGCGATCGCCGATCTTGGCGCTGCCGGTGGGCAGCGTCAGGTTTTGCGCCGAGAGCGCCACGCTCACGTCGTTCGGCGAGAGGCCGTAGGAGCGCAGCGCGGCGAGGTCGAGATCGACGGATATTTGCCGAAATTTGCCGCCCGCCGGCAGCGGAAACCGGGCCCCCTGCACCACGCTGAGCATGGTGCGCACGCGCTGGTTCACGGTGTCGAATACCTCGGCCTCGGAGAGTGTGTCGCTGGTGAACGCCAACTGGACGATGGGAACGCTGGAAGCGGTATAGCGAAGGATGATGGGCGGCTGCGTGCCCGGCGGCATGCGGCGCACGATGGTCTGCGAGACCGCCGTAATCTGCGCGATGGCCGAGGGGACGTCGGCGTCCGGATGCAAGAACACTCGAATGACCGAGACGCCGTCGTAGCTATCGCTCTGGATCGACTTGATGCCGCTGACGTTGCCCGAGATGGAGTACTCGCTGAACTGGGTGAGCTGCTGCTCTATCTGCTGCGCCGGTAGCCCGCCGTAGGTCCACACCACGCTGATGACCGGGATGTCGACCTCCGGAAGGATGTCGGTGGGCGTGCGCCGGATGGTGTAGATGCCGCCGAAGACCATGAGAATGGCCATCACTACAAACGTGTACGGGCGGCGAAGGGCGAGTCGGACTATCCACACGGGTGCGTTGCTCCTCGATTTCCCGGCGGCTCGCCGAGGCAGGCGGCTGCGCGCGGGGTGGTGCTACGCCCTCACCATTGCGTTCGCGTCTCCGGCTGGCAAGGCATTTAGTGGACGGTGCGTGCATTTAATGTGCGTCGTTTCGCGGAACGTGCTTCGAGCCTCGGCATCGCGCGGCGCCCGCTGTGGCATTCGTGTACTCCGCACGGAGTACTACGGTGCGACTGCGTCGATTCGCCACATGTCGGCCACGAACGGATCGCCGTTCCCGAAACCGTAGTAGAGCGCGCCGCGGTACACCCACGCGCTGGCGGCGTGGCGCTCGGTAGGCGGCGCCGGCACGTCGTACCAGTTCGATCCATCGTCGGAGTACCAGGCGTCGCCCAGGTTCCCCAGCGCGCCGTTGTAGCCGCCGAGCACCCACATGCGCCCGTCGAACACCGTGACGTCGTGGTAGATGCGCGCGGCCCATGGCGCCAGATCGTCGCCCTCGTGCTGCCAGTGCGCGCCGTCGCCGGTGCTCCAGACGTCGGCCTCACCCGACCACGGCGTGCGGTCGGTCTCGTAGCGACCTCCGCCCAGCAGCCATAGGCGGTCTGCGAAGACCACCGATCCGAGCACGCCTCCGCGCCCGGCCCAGTGCGGCGTCGCCTGCGCGACTTTGCTCCATCGCTGGCCGTCGCTGGATCGCCACACGTCGTCGTAGAAGGTGCCATCGGTGGTCTGGCCACCAAAGGTGAGAAGCTGGCCGTTGAACTGCGCCGTGGTGGAGAGAATGCGCTCCGGGTATCCGCCGCCCGCCGAGACGCGCGTCCAGGCCTTGCCGGTATCGGAGGTCCACACATCGTTCTGGTACAGGCCGGTGAGGGCGTCGCCCCCGACGATCCACATGCGCCCGTCGCGGACGAAGTAGTTACCGGTATGCCGGCCTTCCCAGTCGGCGCTCGCGTCGAAGTCGTCGGTCAGAAAGGTGTTGGGCTTCTCGAGCTGCCAGCTCTCGCCGTCGGTGGAGCTCCAGACGTCGTTCACGGTCTCCCGAGGAAAGTCTGCGGGCCGCTCCGGGTTCCAGCCGCCGAGGAGCCACATGCGATCGGCGAACACCAGCGCCCCGGCCCCGTCGCGCGGCGGCACCGAGAGCGAGGGCGAGACCTGGCTCACCCGGTAGGCGCGCGCATGCGAGGGCGAGACATGCACCGAGAGGTCGAGCTCCTCCGGCCCTTCTACCCAGCTCCGCACCAGTCGGAACCGCAGATCGTCGGGCCCTGCGTCGGGAACGTGCCAAACGAAGCGGCCGTCTTCCGCAGCGGCTTCACCGGCCAGTTCGTACGCACTGCCGGTGGAGGCGCGAACCTCTACCCGCACGCGATCGGTGGGCACCAGCCGAGGGGTCCACGTGAACAAATGGGCGCTGCCGCGGCTCCAGTCGCGAATCCGCGTGAGGGCGCGCCCCACCCGAGGCGGCGCAGGCACCGCACCGGCGGGCGGCAGTACGACCACCCGCGGCGCCTCCGAAGATGGCGCGTCGGCGCACGCAGAGAGGAGCGCGAAGACGGCAAGCTGAGAATATGCGGTGCGCGGCATGAAGCGAAGGAGCGTTGGAATAGTACCGACAGCGAGGCGCGACAAGGCACGGTTCTTCAGGCGGCGGCAGGAGCAGCTCGACCAGGCCGACTTCGCGAAGCCATGGATGGTATCACCGTTCACCCTCGACCGCCGCCCGGGGGCAGGTATGATGAGCCGCATGAGCGTGGAGGCGGAGCTCAAAAAGCTGGTGGCCGACTTTCTGCATCTGCGAAAGAGCGCGGTGAGCTTCACTGCCGATCTATCGTCGACCGAGCGCCCCGATGCGATGATCGCCCGCGCCAACGCCTTCATGTCGCGCCTCGAAGACACCGCCAAGCGCGCCGATGAGTTCACCGGCGAGCTCGCAGCGCTGCGGAGCAAGATTCGCAGCTTGGACCTGTCTGCCGAGCCCAACGCGGTGGCGGCGTGCGCGCAGACCGCGCGCGAGCTCGAGGCCTCGGAGACGCTCGAGCTGCTGGAAGACGACGTGCTCTCGGTCATCGGCAAGCAGATGGCCCCCCGGGTGGAGCGCTACAACACCAGCATCGGCGCCTGCCTCGACGCCCTCACCGCGACCATCGACGTGTTGCACGTGGCGGGTGGCGTGCTTTCGATCCGCGCGCTGCCGCTCCGCAAGAGCTGACCGCTACGAGCCAGCCGCGCGACCTGCCACCGACCGCACTACGGAGAGCGCTTCCTCGACGTGCTTCTTGGCGCCGAGGAGGCCCACGTGACGATGGCGTACGATGCCTTGGGTGTCGATGACGTAGGTGACGCGGCCGTCCATCATTCCGAGGAGCGCCCGCGGCACCTTCCACTGCGCGCGCACGCGGCCACCCTCGTCGACCAGGATGGGGTAGCCGAGCTGGTGATCGGCGGCGAACTTCGCGTGGGCCGCCGCGTCGTCGGAAGAGATGCCCACTACCGTGGCGCCGGCGGCCGCGAAGTCTTCGCTGGCGTCGCGAAACGAGCAAGCCTCGGCGGTGCAACCGGGCGTGCCATCCTTGGGATAGAAGAAGACCACCACCGGCCCCCGCGCGAGGGCATCGGCCAGCCGGAAGGGCTTTCCCTCCTGGTCCGGGAGCGTGAACGAGATGGCGGGTTCGCCGACGACGACGCCCGCGGCGCCCATGGCGGTGGATTCGGTGTTCATGCCGCTTGGACCTCGGGTTCGAGCCTTCGTTACACGGATTCGTCCGCGAGGCTGCGTTCCACGGCCTCTCGCAGCCGGAGGCGGCCGCGGTGCAGGAGCACGCGCTGATTCGACTCGGTGATCCCCAGGGCGGCGCAGGTCTCGGCGGCATCCTGCCCTTCGACGTCGCGGAGCTGGAGCACGAGGCGCTGCAGCTCAGGCAGCGTGTCGAGTGCGCCCGAGACGACCCGCAGCACCTCGGCCGAAAGCACCTCGTCCTCGGGGCTTCCCCAAGCCCCGGGGTGGGTGCCCCATTGCATCCAGCGATCGAACTGCCCATCGAGGAGATCGCGTTCGCCCTCTGCCGCCAGGGTCTCCTCTCGGCGCACGGCCGCCGCGCCGCGCGCGGTCCGCGCGCGGTTCACCAGGATCTGGAACACCCAGGAGTCGAAGCGACTGCGCCCCTCGAAGGCGTCAAGCCCTCGCACCACGCGGCGCCAGGTCTCCTGCGCCGCATCTTCCGCTTCCTCGGTGGAGCCGAGAATTCGGCGTGCGACGGCCACCAGGCGCGGATGGAGGCGCGACACCAAACGCGAGAACGCCGCCTCGTCCCCGGAGCGAAGCGCCTCCACCAGGGCGACGTCATCGGCGTGCACCGCGCTACCGGTCCTCCGCCGCGCGCCCGCGAAACGTCGCCAGCGCATGCTCCAGCGACGATGGCGCCAACGCGTCGACGCGCAAGGCGGAGAGCGCGACCCGAACGCGCTTCATCTGCTCCACGTAGCGCTGACACCGCCGACACAAGGCGAGGTGGGCGCGCAGGCCAAGACGAGCCGCAGCGGAGCCCCCACCCTCTTCGAGCTCGGTGAGGCGTCGCGCGACTTGTTCACAGGTAAATGCCATAGCGATGCAGATTGGACCCGGCGGGCGCTGCTCATGTTACAGCGGCTTCGGAGATTCCGCCGAAAAGCCCTCCGCCCGCCTGGCTGGTCATCGCGGTCGGGTCTCGTGCTATCGGTGGGCCCATGACGGTCCTGGTGGCAGCAGCGGTGCTCATCGAAGACGGACGCGTGCTGCTCTCGCAGCGGCGGAGCGGCACCCACCTCGCGGGCAAGTGGGAGTTTCCCGGGGGCAAGGTCGAAGCCGAGGAAGATCCGCGCGCCGCTCTGCAACGCGAGCTGCGCGAAGAGCTGGGCATCGAAGCAACCGTGGGCGAGATCGTCGACGTGACGTTCTATCGCTACGCCGAAAAGACCGTGCTGCTGCTCTTCTTCGAGGCGATCCGCACCGCGGCGTCGCCGGCGCCCACTGCCATCGAGGTGGCGGCGGTGCAGTGGGCCGAGGCGAAGGACCTCGAAGACGCGCGCTTTCCTGAGGCCGACGTGCCGGTACTGCGAAAGGTGCGCGCGCGCTGCCGCTGACGTAACGCGTTGGGTCATAAAATGCGCGCGCGTTCGGTGCAAATGGTGCGGGACAAATCCGGCGCCCTGGTATAAAATGGCACTGTGAGACACATTTCTTCGGGTCCCTCGCGTCTCGGTGCTTTGCTGGCGATCACCCTCCTCGCACTGCCGTCGCTCGCGCTTGCCGACGACGCCGCCGAGGAGCCGGATCCGGCGCCCCCCGAGGCGCCGAGCATGACCTCGCGCGACGCGCAGAATCCCGATCGCAACTGGCCCGAGCCGTGGTCCGACTCGGACCCGGGAACGCGGCCGTCGCGGCTGGTGCTAGGCCCCATCGGCTTTCGTGGGGCCGCCGAGTACCGCGCCACCGCCACCTTCATCTCGCCGGTGAACCTGAACAGCGACACCGACACCAAGCTCTCGTTCTTCGACCATCGACTTCGCCTCGACGGCGCCGTCGACTACAAGGACAAGGTTCGCATCGTCGCCTCGGTAGACGCCCTCGAAGGCACGCTTTGGGGCGACAACGGAAACTACGCCGGCGACCCTGCTTCCACCAGCGGCGCCAACGTCAACACCACCAACGCCAACAACGCGCGCATGTGCGTGGTGCAAACCAACCCCGCGGCGCCGGTCGACATCAACTCCTACAAGATGGGCCTCTGCGCCGGCGATCCCATCCTGATTCGCCGGGCCTACGGCGAGGTGCTGTTGCCCTTCGGTCTTCTGCGGGTGGGGCGCCAGGCCTTCACTGCTGGCGCCGGCGTTGCGGTGAACGACGGCGACGGCCGCAAGAACCGCTTCGGCATCTCGTACCGCGGCAACAACGTCGACCGCATCCTCTTTGCCACCAAGCCGCTCGAGGCGTTCAAGTCCAAGGCCGACCGAAACACCTCCGACTCCGAGGGGCTCTTCCTCATCTTGGCGTACGACAAGCTGGTGCAAGACGACTTGCACAAGTTCGCCGACGATCTGCAGGAGTGGAACACCGCGGTGCGCTTTCTGGCCAAGGAGCACCCGATCGGCAAGGACCTCGAAGGCCGGCTCATCCACACCTACCGCTGGGACCGCAAGAACGGCACCCACATCCACGCCTTCAACGGTCGTCTCACCTCGCGCTTCGGCGACTTTTACGCCGGGCTCGATGCGGCGGTCATTCTGGGAGAGACCCGCGAGGTGGCCGAGGCTTTTCGTTTGATCACCAACGATCCCGCAGTGAGCCAGACCATTCGCCAGCTCGGTATGCGCGGCGTGCTCCGCTACGACCGGCCGCTCTTCACGGCCTATCTGGAGGCCGACTACGCCTCCGGCGACGCCGACCCCCAGGTGCGAACGCCGCTCACGCAGTACCGCTTCTCGGAAGACTCCAACGTCGGCCTCCTGCTCTTCGAGCACATTCTCGCCTACCAGACCGCCCGCTCCGCGGCGGCCGCCACCGAGCTGCTCAAGGGCCTCAATGCGCCCACCATCCCGGTGGAGTCGATTGCAAGTCGTGGCTCCTTCACCAATGCCATGGCCATCTTTCCGCAGTTCGATTTGCGGCCGTTCAAGGGCCTCTTGGTGCGCGGCGGCGTGCTCATGGCCTGGTCGCCCGAGCGGACCATCGACCCGGTCGCCTCGCAGCAGAAGCGCGACGGCAAGAGCATCGAGGACGATCTGGTGAACTACGTGGGCGGCAAGCCCGGCAGCTACTACGGCACCGAGCTCGATCTCCGCATTCAGTACCGTTTCAAGGAGCACTTCTCCTTCGACTTCGAGACGGCGTTCCTGGTTCCCGGCGACGCCCTGCAAGACAAGAACGGCTACGCCGTCAACAGCCTCCTCATGCAGGGGCGCACCACGTTCTTCTTCTGAAAGACCGACCATGATGAAACGCTTCTACGTTGTGGTCCCCTTCTTGGCGCTCTCCTGCGAGTCGTTCGACGGCCCGCCGGAGCCGACCATCGAAGGCGCGGTGGCCGGGGTGCTCCCCGATCCTGCGGCCCCGCTCGCGGTGCGCTTCTCCAAAGCCATCGACGTCAGCACGCTCAAGACGAAGGTGGTACCGCTCGACGTCGACGACGAGGGCAACCTCCCCGACGAGCGCGGTGATCAGAGCACCGAGGTGAAGCCCTTCTACGAGTACGTGGGCGATCCGGCGGGGCCCGACGAGTTCTTCGGCAAGAGCGAGCTCTCGCCAGACCAGACCCTCTTTCTCATCAAGCCCAGCGCGCGTTTTCCGGTGGGGCAGAAGCTGGCGCTGCTGGTGGAGCCGGGGCTGCGTCGCGACGGCGACGGGCGCACCATCAATACCCGCGTCCGCATCCCCTTCGCCTACGACTTCAAGTGCTCGGGAAAGGGAACTAAGCTCTTCACCAGCGGCGTGTACTTCTTTCTCTTGAACGTCGAGTCGCCCATCGGCACGCAGATTCAGCTGTACGGCAACATCACCGTCGACCCCACCACCGGCCTCTTCCGCGGGCAGTTCACCAACGCCGACCGACTCCGCGATCTGTCGCGCTGCCCGGGGCTCGGCTGCAAGGCCGAAGACGCCTGCCAGACGCTCCCGGAAAAGAAGTGCGTGCAGCCCTCGGAGCGCGCGGCGAACGTCGACACCTTCCCCGACTTCGAACCGAACCCTACGCCCCCCACCGGCTACGGCGTTGCAGTGCGCGGCTGCGCCGAGGACATCGACGACACCACCGTGGCCATCGCCACCGCGCCGGCCAACCTGGTGGTGCAACAGCCGGCGGTCACCGTGCGCGCGCTCACCGTGGTGGCCTCGTACAAGAAGGAGGGTGAGACCCTGCGCGCCACCGGCAACGGCAACGCCGACGAAATTCTCCTGGGCTCGAACCCCCTGGGCAAGGCCACCGGAACGGTCACCTCGCGCAGCCTGCGGGGCGACGAGGTACCCAAGAACGTGCCGGCAGCGACCGTAGAATGATGCATCCTACATCGTTCTCGAACCTGGCCGACCTCTCCCGGTTGCCCTGGTTCTCGGCCTACGACGATCGGGTGGTGCTCTCCGACAAGAGCGTGGGCCCCATCATCGACATGCACACCCACGTGGCGCTCGCCTACGTGCGTCCGATGCAGCTCGACCTTTACCGGGAGCACCCGCGCACCGAGCACTACCTACCCACCTGCTGCCCGCTCGATCTCGACCCCTACAGCAACCGGAACTTTCCTCCGGCCGCCCTGCGCGAGATGAAGGTCGACCTCTCGCTGCGCAGCCTGGGCGCCTCGGGCATGCGGCGCACGCACACCGTGCCCAATATGGTGCGCGAAATGGACGAAATGGGCGTCGAGCGCTCGGTGCTCCTGCCCATCGACTTTCCGGTGCTCTCGCACAACGCCACCTACGCGCTCGAGGCCGGCAAGCGCACCGAGCGCATGGTGAGCTTTGGCTCGGTGCACCCTTACTCGTGGGACGTGGCCGGCAAGCTCGACGCCCAGGCCCACCGCGGCGCGCGCGGCATCAAGGTGCACCCGGCGGTGCAGGGCGTTCGCCCCGACGACGCCCGCGCCATGAAGCTGTACCGAATGTGCGGCGATCGGAACCTCATCGTGCTCTGGCACTGCGGCCCGGTGGGCATCGTCTCCAAGGGCGCCGATCACCGGTGCCAGGTGCGCTTCTACGAGAAGCCCGTCGCCGAGAACCCCAAGACCACATTCGTGCTGGGGCACGCCGGCGCGCTGCAGTTCGAGGACGCGCTGGCGCTGGTGAAGAAGTACCCGAACGTATACCTGGAGATCTCTTCGCAGGGTCTGCACGGGGTGCGGCGCATCGTCGAGTCGGCGAACCCGGATCGCATCACCCTGGGCTCGGATTGGCCGTTCTACCACATGGCCCTCCCCATCGCGAAGGTGCTCATCGCCACCGAGGGCAAGCGCGATCTGCGGCGCAAGGTGCTCTACGAAAACGCCGCGCGGCTGCTGCGCTTGGCCGACGCCTGAATCAGGCGAGCATGGTGCTGGTGACCGAAGGGCGGCTGAGCGCCGAGGCCAAGAAGGCCGCGAGACGTGGGCGGTTCTTCAGCGGATCGGAGACGATGTTGCGAAACTCGAGATACCCGAGCGCACATACCGCCGAGATGTGGCCGAGGTCGAAGCTTTGGCCCACGTTCTTGGCATCGGTTTCGAGCGCGTCGAGCCCGGACTTGATCTTGCCGAGCTGCCCGCGGGTCCAGTCGTCCCAGCGCTTGTCTTCCGGCCGGAAGACCGTCTCGTAGCGCACCAGCACCGCGGCGTCGGCGATGCCGTCGGCCAGCGCTTGCCTGCGCAGCGTGTCCCAGCGGGCTGCGCCTTTGGCGGGCAAGAGCTTGCTCCCGGCCTCGGCGTCGAGCCACTCGCAGATGACCCGCGAGTCGTAGAGCACGCTGCCATCGTCGCGCACCAATGTAGGAATCTTCGAAAGCGGGTTGTGGGCGGCGAGGATGGCGTCCGGCTTGGTGGGCAGCGTCGCCACCGGCACCTCTTCGAGCTGCACGCCGAGCTCCACCGCGACCACCCGAACCTTGCGCGCGAAGGGCGAGGTCGCCGAATACAGAAGTTTCATCGTCGACCAATCTACGGGATCTTGCTCGCTCACACCACCAGCGAGACCTCGGCGGTCTCTTCGGCGCCGTGCTTTTCGCCCCGCTCGGCCGCCCGCAAGAGCCGCCAGATGTGGCGCCCAAGGACGTCGATCTCGGTGGAGACGAATTGCTCGCCGCCGAACCGCTGGATGGTCTCGGTCTGCTTCTCGAGGATGACCGCGTCTTGCTGGAAGACCTTGAGCGCGAGCGGCTTGATGAAAGGCTGAATGGCCCAGTGCGGCACGCGTGCGCGAAAGGTCACCACCGCGTAGATGCGCGTCACGTAGTCGGACACCGGCGTCATCACCGAGTCGACTACAATGTGGTTCTCGGTGCCGATGCGATACTCGACCTGGGCCACCGAGGGCAGGATGAAGCGATCGAAGTGCGTGACGATGCCGCCCGACGGCGAGAGAATGCGCGCGATGGCGCCGGGCGGCCGCGGCTCGCCCACGTATTCGGCCTCGACGCGGTCGTTGGTGCGGTGCACCTTTGCGGTGATGGCGATGCCGCGGCTTTCGGAGCGGAACAGGCCGCGGTGCAAAAACGCCGTGTGCGGCACGTCGAGGGCGTTCTCGATGGTGGAGTACAGGGTGCCCTTGGCCTCGACCACCTGGGTTACCGTGCTGTAGCCCGGTTTGTCTTTGTATGCGAAGGCGTGCGGCGCAGAGGTGGGCTCGCCCTTCTCGGTGGGTGTAGAGTACACCCACACGAAGCCGTCTTGCTCGCGGGTGGGAAAGGCCAGCGCGCGGCGGGCCTTGCCGTCGGGCTCGCCGGGAAGTGAGGGAATGAAGCGACAGGCGCCTCCGGCATCGAAGCGCCAGCCGTGGTAGGCGCACTGCAGCGTGCCGTCTTTGTGCACGGCGCCCTCGGAGAGCGGCACGTTGCGGTGCGGGCAGCGATCGAGCAGCGCGCCCACCGTTCCCGCGCCGTCGCGGAACAGCACGAGCTTGGTACCGAACAGCTCGCGGACGATGGGTTTGCTCCGGAGCTCCGACGAGAGGCAGAGAATGAACCAGTGGTCCGGCAAGTGCACGACCGACGCGCGCCCCTTTCGGAGCTGCACCAGACCGCCGCTGGACGAGCCGCCGTCGACTTCGGTTTCCATGGCCCTCACGTTACCATCAGCGGCCAAGGCCGTGCGCATGCAAGGATCGCGACCCCCACCGCAGGGCTGTGCAACCCTTGCGGGCTGCCGTATAGAGGCGGCATGCGCACCTCCCGTACGTTCTCCCGCGTTCGCTCCGCCTCTCTGACGTTCGCGGCGGCAGCTGCTGCGGTGGCGGTGCTCGGTTCGAGCGCGTCGTGTCGCACCTTCGCCGGCTGGGGCAGCTTCAACGAGGCGGCATGCCCGGGAGAGCAGTTCTCGCTCACCGACGCCTTCCTCGGCAGCTTCGACTACGCAGAGCTGCGCCAGGCCGAGCAGAGCGGGCAGTTCCGGGTGATGGCCAAGTCGGGCGAGCCTTGCAAGAACGCCAAGAACAAGCCCGCATGCGAGGCGCAGTTGGCCGAAGCAAAGGCGGCCGATGGCTGGAGCAACGGCTCGCACGGTCGCATGTCGGGCTTCATGTACCTGGTGGCCACCAAGGACGACCAGGTCACGGTGGTCGATCAGCACGCCACCACCAGCGGTCAGGCGCTCTCACCCATCGACACGCCGGCCAAGGCCGCAGCGGTGGCGGCGGTCACCTACGGCATCACCCCCGACTGCAAGAACTCGGTGCGCCGGGTGGGCTCCGCCTACGAAGTACACCTGAAGAGCGACAGTTGCTTCGGTCCGTCGGAGGAGATCGTGCGCGTGTTCGCCGCCGGCAACATGGAGCTGGTCAAAGAGGAGCACGGCTCCGCCAGCTGCGTGGGCGCCATGGAGTCGCGGCCCGCGAAGACCGGCCGCGGCTCCTGAGAGCCTGATACGCTCTCGACGCGTGCTTCCCCAACGTCGCAAACGGCCGCTCCTCTTCGACGTATTTCCGCGCCTCGAGGGGTCGCTGCCGTGGCTGCCGCTGGCCCACGCCCCGACCGCCGTCGAGCCGTGCGACGCCATCGCCCCTTGGCTCGGACGAAGGGAAGGCGTCTTTATGAAGCGCGACGATCTCGCGTCACCGCTCTACGGCGGCAACAAGATTCGGCGCTTCGAGTTCGTGTTCGCAGAGGCCAAGAAGCGCGGCGCCAAGCGCATCGTCACCGTCGGCGGCCTCGCCTCCACCCAGGTGATGGCCACGGTTCTGTTCGGCAAGGAGCTGGGGTTCGACGTGCGCGCGGTGCTCTTCGATCAACCGCTCACCCGGTTCGCGCAGCACTCGCTGGCGGGCTTCGCGCAGGCGGGCGCCGAGCTGGTGTACGGCGGAGGGTACGCCGGAACCTTCCTTCGGGCGGTGCGCGCGCAGCGACGACGCGCGCCGCGTGAGCCCGAAAACTACTTCATCTTTCCCGGCGCCTCCGGGCCCCGCGCCAACCTCGGCTACATCGACGCAATGCTCGAGCTCGGGCGTCAGGTGGAGCGAGGCGAAGCCCCGCGACCCGACGTCATCGTGCTCCCTACCGGTAGCTCCGGCACCATGGCGGCGCTCGCCCTTGGCGCCGCGTACCTGGGTTGGGAGACCGAGATCATCGGCGTGCGCATCACTGCGCGCATCGCTTGCAACCGCTTCATGGTGCAGCGGCTGGTGCGCAACACCGCCGGCTTTCTCCGGGCCCGCGACCCGAGCTTCCCGGATGTTGCCGAGCGCGTTCGCTTCTCGCTCTTTCACGGCGCCATCGGCGAAGGCTACGGCTATCCCACCGCCGAGGCCATCGACGGCGCAGCCCGGCTCGAAGACCTGACCGGCGCACCGGGGGAGATCACCTACAGCGGCAAGGCGCTGGCCGGGCTGCGCGCGTTGCTCGCCATGCCCGCGTACGCCAAGAAGACGTTCCTGCTCTGGAACACACTCTCGACGCCGCGGCCGCCCCATGAGCGCGGCCGGGCGCTCGTGCCGAGCTCGCTCCAGTGGGTCTTCGACGCGCCCACCGTCGCCTGACGAGCTCCGGATAGCGCGGATCTTGCACCATGGGGTCAAACGCCCCATCTCGTACGCAAGTAGCCGGAATTGCCCAGCAGCGACGCGCACGAGCGAGGCATAAAGCCTCATGCGTGTCCGAATGACTCACTCCTTTTCGCCACTTTTCGGTCCGAGCGGCGCGTCGTGAGGCTCGTACCCAAGCTCACTCTGGCGCTCACCGCGGCCTCCGCGGTGGTCGTTTGTACCCGCGCGACGTTCCGCATCGAGCGCCACGCCGCCGCCTACCAGGTGGCCATGGAGCACAACCATCGTGTGGTCGGCCACGTTCTGGCGGCGAGCATGGCCGAGGTGGCGCGGAGAGAGGGCCCCACCACCGCAGCGCATCTCCTCGACGTCGCGAACGAAACGGGAATCGGCCTCGCGCTGTCGTGGGACCACGAGAGCGTCTCTACCGGCGACGTTCAAGGCGTCGAGGGACACGAGCTGGTGTCGCTGATGCCCGTGGCCAAAGACGATCCGCGGCTGGGGTCGCTGCGCATTCGCGAGCCCCTCACCGCCCGCGACGAGGAGCTACGAAGCGAGCGCACCCACGTCGCGTACAATCTCTTCGGCATCCTGGCGGTGGGCGCCTTCACCACGCTCATTCTGAGCCGCTTCCTGGTCGGCCGCCCGGTCGATCTGCTGGTGCAGCGAGCCCGTCGCATCGCCAAGGGCGAGCTCACGGGTCGGCTCGATATTCGCAGCGCCGACGAGCTGGGCGAGCTCGCGACCGAGATGAACCTCATGTGCGAGGCCCTCTCCGAAGCCAACGCGCGGGTGCTGCGCGAAGCCGAAGCCCGGGTCGAGACCCTGGAGCAACTGCGCCACGCCGATCGGCTGGCTACCGTGGGCAAGCTCGCCGCGGGTCTGGCCCACGAGCTGGGAACCCCGCTGGCAGTAGTAGCCGGACGCGCGCAGATGATCGCCGGTCACGAGGTGGAGGGCGATGCGGTGGTCGACAGCGCCAAGACCATCGAGCGCGAGGCCTGGCGCATGACGGCCATCGTGCGGCAGCTCCTCGACTTCGCCCGTCAGAAGCGCGTGCTGGGCGAGATCAGCGACGCCGCCGAGAGCGCCCTCCGCGCCATCGCGCTCTTCCGGCCCATGGCCGACAAGCAAGGGGTGGAGCTGGCCCTGGAGGCGCCCGCCGATGCGCGCGTACGCATGGGCAATGAGAGCGTGCAGCAGGTGCTCTCGAACCTCCTCGCCAACGCCATGCACGCCATGCCCGGCGGCGGGCGCGTGCTCATTTGCATCAAGGAAGTGCGCGCCGACCCACCGGCCGAGCTGGGCGAGAAACCCGGCGCCTACCTTCGCTTGGACGTGGCCGACACCGGTACCGGCATCGCCCCCACCGACGTGGCCCACGTCTTTGAACCATTCTTCACCACCAAGGAACCGGGCGACGGAACGGGCCTCGGCCTCTCCGTCGTGTACGGCCTCGTTCGCGAGCACCATGGCTGGGTGAGCGTGGACAACCGGCCCGGTCGGGGCGCCACATTTTCCGTATTTCTACCCAAAGAGGCTCGAACCTAATGCCGACCCGCGCACTCATCGTCGACGACGACGCCGCCATGTGCTCCATGCTCCAGGCGCGCCTCTCCACCCGCGGCCTCGCGGTGGAAACGTGCTCTTCACCGCTCGACGTGGTCGACATGGTGCAGGCGCGCGACTTCGACGTGGTGGTAACCGACCTCAACATGAAGGGCCTCAACGGCGTCGACCTTTGCCGGAGCCTGGTCGAGGCGCGTCCCAACCTGCCGGTCATTCTCATCACCGCGTTCGGGACCATGGACACCGCCATCGGCGCCATCCGCGCCGGGGCCTACGACTTTCTCCCGAAGCCGTTCGAGCTGGACCAGCTGGTGTTGGCCATCGACCGCGGCGTCACGCTCTCGCGCCTGAAGGACGAGGTGCAGCGCCTCCACCTGGCGGTGGGCAGCGCCACGCGCTTCGGCGAGATCATCGGAGAGAGCCCGCCGATGCGCGAGCTCTTCGAGCTGCTCGCGCGGATCGTCGACGCCGACGCGCCGGTGCTGGTGACCGGTGAGAGCGGGACCGGGAAGGAGCTGGTCGCCCGGGCCCTGCACGACCGTTCGTCGCGCGCGACGGGCCCCTTTGTGGCGCTCAACTGCGCTGCCATGCCGCCGCAGCTCCTGGAGAGCGAGCTGTTCGGCTACGCCAAGGGCGCCTTCACCGACGCCAAGGAGACCAAGCAGGGGCTCTTTCTCGCCGCCAACGGCGGCACCCTTTTCCTCGACGAGATTGGCGAGATGCCGCTCGAGCTGCAGCCGAAGCTCCTGCGCGCGCTCCAGGAGCGCACCGTGCGCGCGGTGGGCAGCAACGCCGAGGTCCCCTTCGATGCGCGGGTCATCACCGCCACCAACCGCGATCTGGAGACCATGGTCGAAGAGCGACGCTTCCGTGAAGACCTGTTCTTCCGGGTGAACGTGATTCAGCTGGCGGTGCCCCCGCTCCGCACCCGCGGGGCCGACGTACTGCTGCTCGCCAACACCTTCCTCCAGCAGTGCGCGGCGCGCGTCGACAAGCGCATCATCGGGTTCGCGCCGGAGGCCGCTGAACGCATACTTGCGTACCCCTGGCCGGGCAACGTCCGCGAGCTGCACAACTGCGTCGAGCGCGCGGTGGCGCTGGCTTCGTTCGACAAGATCACGGTGAAAGACCTGCCGGACCGCGTGCGCGCCAACCGCGGCGGAGCCCCCAACGCCGTTGCAGAAGAAGAGGCGGTGGACTTCGTCTCCCTCGACGAGCTCGAGCGCCGCTACGTGCTCCGGGTGCTCGCCTCGTTCTCCGGAAACAAGAGCGCTGCGGCCCGCGTCCTGCGCATCGAGCGCAAAACGTTGTACCGCATGCTCGAGCGCTGGGGCCCGGCAGCGCCTTCGGGTTCGGCGAGCGGCTCCGTGAGCACCCGCGGCGCGACGTCCTGAAGGTTCGAGCGGAGGAGGCGCACCATGCGCCCGCGGTGCGCCGCTATTGACTTCTGTTCAATAGATGGCAAATTGCTCGAACCAAGCGGGATCCGTTTCCGGACTCTCCCGGAAGGAGCAAACTCATGAAGATGAACGACGCCGCCGAGAGCACCGAAGTCCAAGGCGATCCCATCGTCATCATCGGCACCGGTTTTGCGGGCCTCGGCATGGGTATCCGTCTGAAGCAGGCGGGCATCCACGACTTCGTCATCCTCGAGCGGGCCGCGTCGGTGGGCGGAACCTGGCGCGACAACCACTACCCCGGCGCCGAGTGCGACGTGCAGTCGCACCTGTACTCGTTCTCCTTCGAGCCCAACCCGGGCTGGTCCAAGGAGTTCGCGGCGCAGAAGGAGATTCTCGGCTACCTCGAGCGGTGCGCGGAGAAGTACGGTCTCTTGCCGCACATCAAGTTCGACACCGAGGTCGTCTCGGCGCGGTTCGACGAGCGCGCCGCCATGTGGGACGTCGCCACCCGCGGCGGCGAGACCTTTCGGGCGCGCGTGCTGGTGTCCGGTTCGGGTGGTCTCAGCAAGCCCAACATGCCAGAAATTCCAGGCCTCGAGACGTTCCGCGGAGCGCTCTTTCACTCGGCCCGCTGGAACCACGACTTCGACCTGACCGACAAGGTGGTGGGCGTCATCGGAACCGGCGCCAGCTCAGTGCAGATCGTGCCGGCCATTCAGCCCACGGTGCGGCGCCTCGACGTGTTCCAGCGCACCGCGCCGTGGATCACGCCCAAACCCGACCGCAGGATCTCGCGCCGTGAGCAGGCGCTCTTCGCGCGATTCCCGCTCCTGCAGAAGGCCGCGCGCGCGAGCCAGTACTGGCGCCGCGAGGTGCTGGCTGTCGGCTTCGTGAAGCAACCCAAGGTGCTGAAGGCTCTGGAGCCGCTGGTACGCTTCTACATCGAGCGCGCCGTGAAGGATCCCGTGCTTCGGCAGAAGGTGACCCCCGACTACCGCCTCGGGTGCAAGCGCATCCTCCCCACCAACACGTACTACCGCGCGCTGCAGAAGCCCAACGTGGAGCTCATCACCGGCGGCATCGAGGCCATCGTCCCCGAAGGCATTCGCACCCACGACGGCCAAACCCACGTGCTCGACGCCATCGTGTGCGCCACTGGTTTCGAAGCCGCCGAGGCGGTGGCCCCGGTGCCCTTGCAGGGTCGCGGCGGCAAGGACCTGGAGCACGTGTGGGTCGACGGAGCCGAGGCCTACCTGGGGAGCACCGTCTCGGGCTTTCCCAACTTTTTCATGATCGTCGGCCCCAACACCGGCCTGGGGCACAGCTCCATGGTGTTCATGATCGAAGCGCAGATCGCCTACACCCTCGATGCCATCCAGCAGATGCGCCAGAAACGGCTCCGGACGGTGGAGGTCAAGCGAGCGGCGCAGACGGCATACAACCGCGAGATTCACGCGCGTTTGGCCAACACCGTATGGAGCACCGGCTGCGTGAGCTGGTACCGAACCCGGAGCGGAAAGAACACGGTGCTGTGGCCCGGCTACACCTTCGAATTTCGCCGCCGCACGCGCGTTTTCGACCTCGCGAGCTACGACGTGGTGCAGGCCGATGCGGAGCGCCCGGTGCCGCTCGGAAGCCCCGCTTCCGCGCATATTTAGCGCGTTTGCACAAGATGAGGGCGCGGCGCCCGAGTTTGACTATGGTGAGCGTCGATGAGTGCCCCGTTCCTTCACCGAGTCCTGGAAGCGCCCGCCTATGGGTGGGAGCGCGACGGAGCGTTTTACAAGCCCACCACCCGCGAGATCATGGCGCATTGGTGGACGCGCATGAACCTCTTCCAAACCCGGAAGAATTGGCTGCCGGTGACCGGCTGGGTGTGGACACTGGCGCTGGCGCCGTTCCTCGTCTTGTTCTTCACCAAGTTCTTCTCGTGGACCTACCTGTTCGTGGGGCTGGCCTACGCGCTGGTGGGTCTCGGCACCGTCAACATCATGTGGCTGCACCGCTATTGCACCCACCGCGCCTTCGCGTTCTCCCATCCGTTCTATCGCTTCGTCATCCGCAACCTCACGCTGCGGCTGGTGCCCGAAGAGGTGTACGTGGTGTCGCACCACGTTCACCATGCCTTCACCGAGCAGCCGGGTGATCCGTACAACGCGTATGGCGGTCGCCTGTACTGCTTTTTGGCCGGCGAGCTGCACCAGCCGATTCGCCGCGATCTCTCGCCGGCGGACTACAAGCGCGTGGTGCAGATGGTCGACCACACCGGGGTCATCCCCAACAGCTACGAGCAGTACCAAACCTGGGGCTCGGTATGCCACCCGGCGCGGCTCTACGCGCACTTCGCGCTCAACTGGGCCTTCTGGTACGGCGCGTTTTACCTCATCGGCGGGCACTCACTGGCCTGCGCCATCTTCGGCATGTCGGCGGTGTGGGCCATCGGCATTCGCGACTTCAACTACGACGCCCATGGTTGCGGCAAAGACAAGCGGGTCGACGGCGTCGACTTCAACCGCAAAGACATCTCCATCAACCAGTTCTTCGCCGGCACCGTCTCGGGCGAGTGGCACAACAACCACCACATGTTCCCCGGCGGCGTTCGCTCCGGGTTCCTCTGGTGGCAGCTCGACACCGCCTACGGTCTTATCCTCCTCACCAAGCTCTTCGGCGGCATCTCATCGATGCGCGACTACAAGTCTCGCTTCGTGGAGCGCTACGTGGTGCCGTACGAAGAGGCGAAGAGCAAGGGCATCGCGCTCGAGAACGGAAACGACGGAGACGACGCCGTGACCAGCCGCGAGGCAGCCATTGCCGAGGTCGAGACCATCACCTCCGAGGGGTGAAGCTCGAAGCGTTTCGTCACGGGCCTGCGTCGCCGCGCGCATCGCAGGTGCTTTGCTGCACGTCGAACGCCGCGAGCGGCGTTCCGTCCGGCCCCGCGTAGCTCAGGCGAATGGTCACACCGGCCGCGAGCATGGACCGGTTCTCGCTCGGTTCATCGCACAGGTACTGCGTGGCGACGAACTGCTGCCCAGCCTTGTCGAACGTGAAGGCGCCGCCATCGGTTGGGCCGTGAAGGCGATAGTGGACGACGAAGAGCGCAGGACCGTACGAAGTGGAAAGGAGGGTGGCCCCAGGAACCTCCGCGGGCGTCTGCCGATTCACACGCGCCGACATCTCGGCCAGATCGACGGGGTGATGGTACGAGAACACGTCGCGGCCGGTGGCCTTGGTGTACGCGACCGCGAACGCAGCGAGGGCAGCGATGAGGACGAGCCCCCGGCGCTTTTCCTTGGAGCTTCTGCTTCGTTGGAACAATGGTTACCCCCTTCTGTTGCGAATGGATGAGACGCCGACGACCATCACGCCAGAGGCTTCGGCACCTTGAAGTAGCGGACGTTCACCACGCCGCAGGTGCCGCAAGTGCCGCGGCCCGCGTCGACCACCGCGTCGCCCAGGCGCACCTCCGAGAAGGTCACTTGTGCGGGCGAAGGCCGCACGCCGCACGCGCACTTGCGGGCTGCGATCCGCGCGATCGCATCGTCGCGATCCCGCACCTGGGTCGCTTCCAGAGCCGTCTCGCCGCCGTAGCGAAGGGCAGCGCGCCGCCGAATCGTCCGACGCAACGGAGGCCCCACGATGGCGGCCAGGATGACCAGCGCGACGAAGGCGAGGGGAACGAACATCCACCGCGGCGGCGGTCCCATCTTCGGCGGAGCTTTCGCCGGGGGCGCCTCTGGCACCGCCTCGAGGGTCGGCGAGAGCGCCTCGATGACCTCGGCCACGCGCTTGGCATGCGCTTGCGCATCGGCGGCGTCGACGCTGTCGCGCCGCGCCCGGTAGTCGAAGAACAAGACCAGGTGATCGGGCAGCGCCTCGCCGGAATACTGGAACGCGAACGCCGGCGTCTCCACCGTGACGGGGTCGGGCACCTGCAAGGCGGCACCGTAGATGCGCACCTCCTGCTGGACGAACGCCGGATACTCGAGCTCCAGCGGCGTGGTGCGATGTCGGTGCGACGCGGTCGAGAGCAGCAAGCGAATGTGCGTGGCCTGCACCTCGAGCCCGCCGCTCGCGGCCGCTGGCAACCGGTAGCTCTCGCGAACCACGAGAACGTTCCTCGCAACGTCGTCGACCACTGCGAGCGAGCCCACGCGCTCGGCGTCGGGGTAGGTAGCGGCCACCTGTTGCCTGCGGTGACCCTCGAGCTTGGCGCGGGGCACGTTGGCCAGGTCGTCGCGCATCGCCGACGCGTCGCGCCCGCGGTAGGTGGTCTCCGATTCCAGCGTCGCGTCCGGGCCACTGAGCCGCAACGTGTCCACCACACGGGTGAGGGGCTCGGCGCCTATGGACTCCGCGATGGCCGCGAGGTCCTTGGTCTCTCGGGCGACGACGAGCCCCACGCCGTAGCGCAGCGGGTCCTCGCCGAGCGGGCCGAACTCCTCGGACCGCGTGGGGTCGACCCAAACCTCACGACCGTCCATCGACACGCGCACCACCACGTGGTCGAACGCGGTCGGCGCCGGCAGCTCAGCGCGCAGGTGCGCGCGCAGGTCGGTGTTGACCAGCACCGGATCGGCAGCGATGCCGAGGCGCCGCAGCATGGTGACGAGCAGGAGGGTCTTGTCCTTGCAATCGCCGAAGCGCTGCGCGAACACCTGCTCCGGCGGATGCGGCCGATGCGAGTTCTCGCCCATCTCTATGCCCAGGTAGCGAACCTCGTGCTGTACGAGCCGGAGAGCGGCGAGCGCGCGCGACGGAGCGTCGGGGCTCTGCGCGCCGATGGCCACCACGCGGTCGAGGAGCGGGCCGGCCGCCAGGGGCGGCGCTTCGAACATGGACGCCGCCCAGGCCGCTACCTCCTGCCAGGAACCGAGCTCCGAGAGCGTCACCTGCGGCAGCTCCGGAAACCAGGGCGGGGTGTGCCCTTCACCGGCTGGCGCGGCTACGTTGCGGAGGTCCCACTCGAGCTCCCGCCCGCCAGCGCCATCGCGCACCGCGGGCTCCCCCGCCCCCGGGCCGAACGCACGAAAGCGAAGCGGACGTGAAGCGGGCGAGCGCGCCAGGAAGTGTGCGCGCTCCGCTCCGCGGCCGGTGCCCAGCACGAAGTCGCGCGAGAACTTTCCGCCAAACACCGGGTTGTGACCGGATATTGTGTATTCTACATCCAGTACGTCGCCCACCCGCAGATCGGCCACCACCCATACGGCGGTCACCACGCCATCGTAGATCTGCTCGTCCTGTGCCCTCTCCTTGTTCACCAGGCGCAGTTGCCCCGCCGCCGACCGTGCTTTGAGGGCGTCGATGCGCTGTCCGTCGCGGATCACCCACACCCCGTGGAGCACCGCCGATTGAAACGAAGGCTCCAGGTCCACCTGCACCTGGCCTGCCGTCTCCGCGCCGGCGCGGGTGACGATGCGGCGAACCCGGCGCACGTAGCGCTCCTCGCCGCGCGTGAGGTCTACCTGCTGGTCGAGGAGGAGCTCGACGACGCCCTGGCTACTCCCGCTCGGCGCGCCGCCATCTTCGCCATCGGCAGCGGTGGCAACCGATGGCGCATCCACCAGCACAACCCAGCTCGGCCGAGGGCCGATGCGCACCGGCGCCGCCGGCGCGGAGTGCGCAGGCGCCAAGCCCGCGCCGCGCAGTGCGACGAGCCACACCGTAGCCAGCACGATCCATCGAAGTACCGTCTTCGCCCGCATTTCCCCTCCCCGAAGTCTCGTCATCGACCCGAGAGGCTAGCAAACTTCCAGGCGCCAGGGCGCTCCCGTCAACCCGGCGCTGAGCCTGCGCGTGGGGCCACCCTGCTTGGCAACCGTCGCTTGGCCGCGGGCGAGCGCGAGCGCTAGGCCACGGGTGTTCTTCGTGAGCTACCGAGCTCTTCCGGTCCGGAAGGCTGCGCGGAGCACGCGCCCAGCGAGGAGACGGAGGGTTTTGGCCGAGACCGAGGGCGGCGCGTTCGCTGGGTGCGGCGCGGGTCGCTCATCCTCTCTTCTTCGTGAGGACGGGAGGCGCCGGCCCCGAAGGTATCGACCAAAAACACCAGTCTCTTCTAGGAGGTGGTGAGAATGGCCGCCGCGACGGCTTCGGCGGTGAGCTTGGCGAGGAGAATGCCGTTGCGATGGTGGCCGGTGGCCAAGAAGAGGCGCGGCAAATCGCTGCGGCCGATGAGCGGTGGCGCGGCGTCGTGGAGGCTCCGCGCTTGTGGGGCTGGCACGTACGGCCGGAACGCGCACCAGGTTCGCACCACCTCGGCTTCTTCGAGGGAAGGCACCGCGCGCAGGGCGCCTCCGAGGAGCTTGGTGACGCCGGCCACCGTCACCGCCCGGGCAAAGCCCACGTCTTCCATGGTCGAGCCGCAGACGATGCGACCGTCGCCCCGCGGCACCACGTACGCGCTGTCGCCGAACACGATGGTGGAGGTCTGCGGGAGCCGCTCCTCGAGCTCCGCCATCTGACCGCGAATGGGCCGCACCCGCAGCGCCGCCTCGGGTGCACCGGGCACCAGCGCCGAGAAGCTGCCGGCGGCGAGCACCGTCGCGTCGGCCTCGAGGAGCGCATCGTCGAGGTGCACGCCCTCGCAAGCGCCGCCGCGAATCGCGAGCGATCGAACGGTGGTGCCGCTGCGCAGGCTCATGCGCGGCTCCCGGGCCAGGCGCGCGAGAATGGCCCGCAGCAAGCGCGGGGGGTCTACCTGACCATCGTCGGGAAAGAACGCGCCGAGGAGGGCTTCGGGCGAAGCCGTGGGCTCCACGTCGCGCGGATTGGCCACCAGCTCCACCCGCGCGCCCTCTGCCTCCTGGGCCTGGGCCACGGCCCGCAGGCGCGCCACCTCTTCCTCGGTGAAAGCCAGGCGCAATACGCCGCATTTCCTGTACCCTACATGCACTCCGGTCTCGCCGAGCCGCGCCGCCCACTCGGGATAGGCTGCGCGGGCGCGCAGGAACAGGCGCAGGCTCTGGGTGTCGTTCACGTCGTGGCTCTCGGCTTGGGCGCCGAGGATGCCCGCGGCGGCGGTGGAGGCCTCGGCGCCGGGGACCGCTCGCTCGAGCAACGTCACCTCTACGGCGGGATCGCGATCCAGCAGCTCGAGTGCCGTTGCACATCCCATGATTCCGCCGCCGACGATGAGCACTCGCATCGGGTACCTTCCTCCCGCGCGGGCGGGATGCCTTTCGCACCCCTCGAGTAGCACCACTCAGACACTTCCACGCATTCCCGTCGATTCCGAGCGTCCACCCCGTCGCGCCACGCGGCGATGGCTCGGCCATTCAACACCATGCGCCGGCGGGAGCGCGCAGAAATCGCGCGCGCGTGATGAAGGCTCCGGGTCGGGCGCCGTGCTAAGCCCGGAGGGTGATCGATCTGCCCCCTTTCCTCGCGCATCGGGTGCGTGCGGTCGGCTCGCGCCGAACACCGGTGACCCCCGCCGAAGCCCGCGCCGCGGGCGGCTACGTCCTCTACTGGATGCGCGTCGCGGTGCGCGCCCACGAGAACCCGGCGCTCGACGTGGCAGTGGCGCTCGCCCGCGCCTGGGGTCTTCCGCTGCTGGTGCTGCACGCCCTGGGAGAGCGCTACCCGTTCGCCAGCGACCGCCATCATACGTTCATCCTGGAGGGCGCCCTCGACGTGCGCGAGGATCTGGCCGCGAAGGGCATCGCGTACGTGTTCCACCTGGAACGACCGGGACACCGCGGGCCGCACCTGCGCACGCTCGCCAGTCGGGCGGCCACCGTGGTGACCGAGCTCACGCCGATGGAACCGTTGCGAGGCTGGACGCGCCGGTTGGCCGAGGTGGCGCCGCTGGTCGAGGTCGATGCATCCTGCATCGTTCCCCTGCCCAGCACGTTGGGCGCTGCGCCCACCCGCGCGTTTGCCTTCCGCGACGCCACCGCCGCCCTCGCCGCAGCAACCCTGTCGGGCGCGTACCCGGTCGAGCCCGCAAGCGGTGAGGGCATACGAGAGGTGAGCCTCGATGCGTTCGCGCTGCCGATGCAGCCGCTCACCTTCGCGCGCGCCGACATTTCGGCGCTGGTGGGGAGCGCCGACATCGACCACGGCGTGGCGCCGGTACCCAGCTCGCGCGGCGGTACGCGCGCCGGCTACGCGCGCTGGGAGGCGTTCGTGGGCACGCAGCTCTCCGCGTATGCGGCCACCCGGAACGATCCGCTGCTCGAGGGCACCAGCCGCATGAGCCCCTACCTGCACTACGGCCACGTCTCGCCGTTCCGCCTGGGGCGCGACGCGTTCGCGCGAAAGGGCAGCCAGGGGGCCGCGAAGTTCCTCGACGAGCTGCTCGTGTGGCGCGAGCTCGCCTGGCACTTCTGCTTCCACGAAGAGCACCACGACACGGTGCGAGCGCTCCCGCTGTGGGCCCGCGAAACGCTGCGTGCCCACCAGCCCGACCCCCGGCGGCATCTCCCTTCGTGGGAGTCGCTCGCGCGCGGGCGGAGCGGCGACGTACTCTGGGACCTTGCGCAGCAATCGCTTCGCGCGCACGGGGAGCTGCACAACAACCTGCGCATGACCTGGGGCAAGGCCCTCGTCGGGTGGACGGAGACCGCCGAAGACGCACTGGGGCTGCTGGTCGATCTCAACCATCGCTACGCGCTCGATGGCCGCGATCCCGGGTCGTACGGCGGCATTCTCTGGTGTCTCGGCGCCTTCGATCGCCCGTTCCCGCCGGAGCGACCGGTGCTCGGCACCGTGCGCGAGCGGAGCACCACCCAGCACGCCGCGCGCCTCGACGTCGCTGCGTACCGCGCGCACGTGAGGCGCTCGCCATTCCATCACCCTCCGCGCGTGGCGGTGGTGGGGGCTGGGCTTTCGGGCATCGCCGCGGCGCGTACGCTCCTCGACCACAACGTCCACACGACGCTGCTCGACCGCGCCGAGCGCCCGGGCGGCCGCCTCACGTCACGGACCCTGGCCGGGGTGGCCTTCGATTACGGCGCGCAATACTTCACCGCGCGCAGCGGCGATTTTGCGCACCTTGCGGCAGCGCTCGCGTGGGAAGGAGAGCTCGCTCGGTGGTCGCCGCGCGTCGCGCACCTCGGCGGGGCCGCCGCTGCGGCCGCGCCTCCGGAAGTGGAGCCCCCCTGGTACGTGGCCCCCGGCGGCTTCTCGCGATTCACAGCCCGGCTCTGCGAGGGGTTGGGCGCTCGCCTGGGCACCCGCGTCGATCGCGTGGTGGAGCAGCCCGGCGGCGGGTTCCGGCTCGAGGGGACGGGGCTCGATGCCGACGCGACGTTCGATACCGTGCTGCTCGCGGTGCCGATGCCCAACGCAGCCGCGTTGATGCCGGCCGACGCTTTCGTAGAGAGCGTGGCGAGTCGCGTGCACTATGCGCCGTGCTGGTCGGTCACCTTCGCCACCGAACCGCGGGAGTGGCCCTTCGATGCCGCGATCGTGGCCGATGGCGCGCTCTCCTGGGCCTGCCGCGAGACCAGCAAGCCGGGCCGAAGTGCGGCCCTCGACGTGTGGACCCTGCACGCATCGACCGCGTTCAGCGAGGCGCATCTCGACGCACCACCGGCCGAGGTAGCGAAGCTGCTGCACGGCGCATTCGCGGCGTGGGTCGAGCTTCCGTGCGCGCTTTTGGGCGAGCCCCACTGCAAGCAGTGGCGCCTGGCGCGGCCGGCGCGGGGCGCGAAGGGCTCCCCGCGATATGCCTTCGACGAGCCGCGTGGCCTGGGCATCGCCGGCGACGGGCTGGGCGGGCCGCGGGTCGAGGGAGCCTACGCGAGCGGGGTGGCGCTTGCCGGCCATGTGCTGCGGAATCTCGCCCGGCTCTAGCGAAACTCCTACGTTTTCTCGCAACCGGACGAAACCGCAGAACTTTTTCGCGGCGCGCCCGTCAGAGTGGCCTCGACCGCAAGAGCGCCGTTGCCAGTGGCGCCGCGCTCGGGTCCGATACCCCTGCCCATGAAGAAGTACGCCGCCGCGCTCCTCGTCCTCGCGCTCTCCTCCACTCCCCGCATCGCGTCCGCGTTCTGCGGCTTCTACGTCGGCGGTGCCGACGCGAAGCTGTTCAACAACGCAACGCAGGTGGTGCTCATGCGCGAGGGCACCCGCACCGTGCTCTCGATGCAGAACAACTACGAGGGCCCGCCTGCGAACTTCGCCATGGTGGTGCCGGTACCGGTGGTCCTCCAGAAGGAGAACGTCAAGACCCTGCCCAAAGACATCTTCGGCAAGGTCGACAACCTGGCCGCGCCGCGCCTCGTCGAATACTGGGAGCAGGACCCCTGCTATCAGCCGCGCCCGTACGACAGCCCGCTGGGCGGCGCGCTTCCGACGACCGAGGCGGCCCCCGCGCCCCAGAGCCGCAGCGAGAAAGACCTGGGCGTGAAGATCGAGGCCCAGTTCACCGTGGGCGAGTACGACATCGTCATCCTCAGCGCCAAGGACTCGGGCGGCCTCGACACCTGGCTGCGGCAGCAGAAGTACGCCATCCCGGCTGGCGCCGAGGCGTACCTGCGACCCTACGTGCAGAGCGGGAGCAAGTTCTTCGTGGCCAAGATCGACGCCAACAAGGTGTCCTTCGAGAAGGGCATGGCCATGCTTTCGCCCCTGCGCTTCCACTACGACTCCGAGTCGTTTCAACTCCCGGTGCGGCTCGGCCTCATGAACGCCAAGGGCCCGCAAGACCTCATCGTGCACGTGCTGGCGCGCGGCCAGCGCTACGAGGTGGCGAACTACCCCAACGTCACCATTCCCACCAACTACGACGTCACCGAGACCGCCAAAGCCCAGTTCGGCACGTTCTACGCGGCGCTCTTCGACGAGACCGTGAAGCGCCACCCCAAGGCGGTGGTCACCGAGTACTCGTGGGACGCCAGCACCTGCGATCCATGCCCGGGGCCGGCGCTCTCGCCGGCGGATTTCGCCACCTTGGGCGCCGACGCGCTCGCGCCTACGCAGCCGGCGCAGCCTCCGCCACCGCCGCGCGTGATCCCCATGCCCGCTCCGCCCCGCCCTCCGGCGCCGCCCAGGCCCGGCGCACCCGGCAAGCCTCCGCCGCCGCACAACAAGCCGGTGGTGGTGCCCGGTCGGCCTCCGATGGCGCCGCCCCGCTTCTTCGGCGGCTTCACCATCACCCGATTGCATGCACGATACACCAAAGAGAGCCTGGGTGACGATCTGGTCTTCCGGGCCGCCGCGCCCATCGCAGGTGGCCGTGAATTCATGGGCGCAGACGGCAAGCTGGAGCACGGCTCACAGCCGGCCCAGGGCGTGAACAACTTTCAGGGGCGCTACGCGGTGCGCCACCCGTGGACCGGCCCGGTCGCCTGCGAGAACCCGCACCGCGGCGTGTGGGGTGGGCCCCCGGGCCAGCCCGACTACGCCATGGGCGGCGGCGGCCCCCCGATTCCCGCCAAGAACACCGCCTTCGCCCCCCGGGGAACGGTGCAGCTTGCATCCTTCATGCGCAGCGACGTTCCCGAGCTTGCATTGGTCGCCCAGGGCGCTCCGGTTTCTTCGGTGGCTTCTCCCGGTGCGCCCGACGCCCAGGCGCCGGTAGCCGAGCCCGACGCCGGCGTTGCGCCGCTGCCCGGTCCGCCGCCCGAGGCCAAAGAAGGCGGCTGCGCAGGGTGCGCAGTGGGCAACGACGGGGGCGCCGCGGCGAGTTTTGGTCTGGCGGGTCTCACTGCGCTGCTGGTGGGGGCGCGCAGAAGGCGCCGCCAGCGCTGAATTCGCATTGGCTCGCTCCCCCACCGCCGAAAAAGGACACGTTTTCATGCATAGTGCACGATGGCTCGCAGCAGCGGCACTGGCCGCTTCGGCGTTTCTCGGGGCGACATCGGCGCAGGCCTTCTGCGGCTTCTACGTGGCGGGAACCGACGCCCCCCTCTACAACAACGCCACGCAGGTGGTGCTCATGCGCGAGGGCACCCGCACCGTGCTCGCCATGCAGAACAACTACGAGGGGCCGGCGGCGGGCTTCGCCATGGTGGTGCCCGTGCCGGTCGTCCTCCAAAAGGCCAACGTCAAGACCCTGCCGCGTGAGCTATTCGCCAAGGTCGACCAGCTCGATGCGCCTCGCCTGGTCGAGTACTGGGAGCAAGACCCCTGCTACGTGCCGCCGCCCCGCAAGGCCGCGCGCTACGACGCAGAAGACCGGCCCGGCGCGGCGCCCTCGGAGGCCAAGAAGGAAGGCGATCGAGGCGTCAAGGTCGAGGCTCGCTTCAGCGTCGGCGAGTACGACATCGTCATCCTCAGCGCGAAAGACGCCTCCGGCCTCGAGGCCTGGCTGCAGCAAGAAAAGTACGCCATTCCGCCCGGGGCGGCGCCCTACCTGCGGCCGTACGTGCAGAGCGGAAGCAAGTTCTTCGTGGCCAAGGTCGACCCACGCAAGGTTGTCTTCGAGCGGGGCATGGCCAAGCTCTCGCCGCTGCGTTTTCACTACGACGCCGAGAACTTCTCGCTCCCGGTGCGCCTGGGGCTCATGAACGCCAAGGGCGCGCAGGACCTCATCGTGCACATCCTGGCGCAGAACCAGCGCTACGAGGTGACCAACTACCCGAACGTGGCCATTCCCACCAACTTCGACGTCACCGAGAAGACCAAGGGGAACTTCGGCGCATTCTACGCGGCGCTCTTCGACGAGACCGTGAAGCGCCACCCCAAGGCGGTGGTCACCGAGTATTCGTGGGACGCCAGCAGCTGCGACCCGTGCCCCGGCCCGGTGCTCGACCAGCAGGATTTCGCGACCCTGGGCGCCGACGTGCTGGGCGGCGAACAAGACTACCATTCGCGCTCCAACGGCGGCTTCACCGTCACCCGATTGCATGCACGATACACCAAAGAGAGCCTGGGCGAGGATTTGTACTTCCGCGCCGCGCCGCCCATCGTGGGAGGGCGTGAGATGATGCAGGAAGGGGGCAAGCTCGAGCAGGGCGCGCACCCCGACGAGACCAACAACTTTCAGGGCCGCTACTCAATACGCCATCCGTGGACCGGGCCCATCGCCTGCAAGAACCCGGTTCGCGGCGTGTGGGGCGAACCGCCCGGCGGCGCCTACGCCGGCACCAACATGACGCGCGCCAGGCCGGCCCTCGACACCGCCTTCGCGCGGCGAGACCTGGCGCTGGCATCGTTCGCCACCCAGGTGCCTGCGGGCGATCTGCTGGGCGCCGCGGCGGCTGCGCCAGGCCCCACCGGCGCCAGCCTGGAGCCGGTGAACGAAGCCGATGCGGGCGGCCCTGCTGCGCCGCCCACCACCCCCGCGCCGCGCGGTTGCGGCGGGTGCAACGCTGGCGCCGGCAGCGAGAGTATGCTCGCCTCGCTCCTGGCACTCGTGAGCTTGGCGGCCTTTCGCCACCGGAAAAAACGATGAAACGTATTCTCGCCCTTCTCCTTTCGTGCGTGGCGCTCTTCGCCTCCACCACCGCCCATGCCTTCTGCGGCTTCTACGTAGGCGGCGCCGACGCCAAGCTGTTCAACAACGCAACCCAGGTGGTGCTCATGCGCGAGGGCACACGCACCGTGCTCTCGATGCAGAACAACTACGAGGGCCCGCCTTCGAACTTCGCCATGGTGGTGCCGGTGCCGGTGGTCCTCCAGAAGGAGAACGTCAAGACGCTTCCGAAAGACGTGTTCGCCAAGGTCGACACCCTGGCGGCGCCGCGCCTGGTCGAATACTGGGAGCAAGACCCCTGCCTCCAGCCGCCTGCCGACGACGAAGCCGACATGGCCGCGGCCCCGCGCGGCGGCGCGGCGCCCCCCAACGTCGTCGAGTCGTCCAAGTCACTGGGCGTGAAGGTCGAGGCCCGCTTCGACGTGGGCGAGTACGAGATTGTCATCCTGAGCGCGAAGGACGCCTCCGGCCTCGAGACCTGGCTGAAGGAGCAGAAGTACAAGATCCCCGATGGCGCGGCGCCCTACTTCAAGCCGTACATCCAGAATGGCAGCAAGTTCTTCGTGGCCAAGGTCAACGTCGAAAAGGTGAAGTTCGACAAGGGCATGGCCATGCTCTCGCCGCTCCGCTTCCACTACGACACCGAGACGTTTGCGCTTCCGGTGCGGCTCGGTCTCATGAACGCCAAGGGCGCGCAAGATCTCATCGTGCACCTGCTGGGCAAGGCCACTCGCTACGAAGTGGCGAACTACCCCAACGTCACCATCCCCACCAACTACGACGTGGCCGAGAAGGCCAAGGGCGACTTCGGCGCATTCTACGCCGCGCTCTTCGACAAGACCCTGGAGGTCACCCCCAAGGCGGTGGTCACCGAATACGCGTGGCAAGCCTCTTCGTGCGATCCCTGCCCGGGCCCGGTGGTGGATTTTGCCGATCTCCTCACCCTGGGCGGCGACGTGATGCCGAGCCTCTCGAAGAAGGACGCCAGCCAGGCGGTCGACTGGGTGCTCACCCGATTGCATGCACGCTACACCAAAGAGAACCTGGGCGACGATCTGGTGTTCCGGGCCGCGCCGCCCATCGTGGGCGGGCGCGAGTTCATGGGTTCCGACGGCAAGCTCGAGCACGGCGCGCGCCCCGACAGCATCAACAACTTCCAGGGACGCTATGCAGTTCGCCATGCTTGGACAGGCCCCATGGCGTGCGAGAATCCCCGGCGCGGCGTGTGGGGCGGGCCGCCGGCGCCAGCCGAAGGGGCCATCGGCAGCACTCCACGGGCCGCCACCAACACCGCCTTCGCCATGCGAGGTACGCCCCTCGCTTCGTACATGCGCAGCGCCATCCCCGAGCTCAAGATCGAGCCGCAAGGGTTGGTGCCTTCGCCGGTAGGCGCGCCAACCCCGGATGTGCCGCGCCCGCCGCCGGGCACCAGCGGCCGCGGCGCCCATGGTCGATGTGGATGCATGTCTACCGGCGATCCGGGTAGCATCCCGGCTGGGATTGGCCTTGGTCTCGTGACGTTGACGCTGGTGCGCCGCCTCGGGCGGCGAAGGAACCGATGATGAAACGACTTCTGGCGACTCTCGCAGCCCTCGCCACCGTGGGTGTGGCCCACGAGGCTTCGGCGTTCTGCGGATTTTACGTGGGCGGCGCCGACGCCAAGTTGTTCAACAACGCAACCCAGGTGGTGCTCATGCGCGAGGGCACCCGCACTGTGCTCTCGATGCAGAACAACTACGAGGGCCCGCCGTCGAACTTCGCCATGGTGGTGCCGGTGCCGGTGGTCCTCCAGAAGGAGAACGTCAAGACGCTTTCTCGGGAGATCTTCCAGAAGATCGACAACCTCTCCGCGCCGCGGCTGGTCGAATACTGGGAGCAAGACCCGTGCGCGCCGGAGCAAGCCAAACCCTCCATCGGCCTAGGCGGCCTGCGTCCGATGGCGGCGCCTGCGGCCGCACGCGCCGAAGACAAGGGCCTGGGCGTGAAGATCGAGGCGCAGTTCACCGTCGGCGAGTACGAGATCGTCATCCTGAGCGCGAAGGATGCGTCGGGTCTCGAGACCTGGCTCAAGCAGCAAAAGTACTCCATCCCCGAAGGCGCTGCGCCCTACTTCAAGCCGTACATCCAGAGCGGCAGCAAGTTCTTCGTGGCCAAGGTCAACGCCGAGAAGGTGAAGTTCGAAAAGGGCATGGCCATGCTGTCGCCGCTTCGATTTCACTACGACGCGGAGACCTTTCAGCTCCCGGTGCGGCTCGGCCTCATGAACGCCAAGGGCGCCCAGGACCTCATCGTGCACATTCTGGCCAAGCAGCAGCGCTACGAGGTTTCGAACTACCCCAACGTCACCATCCCCACCAACTACGACGTCTCCGAGAACGCCAAGGGCGACTTCGGCGCGTTCTACGCCGCGCTCTTCGACAAGACCGTGGAAAAGACGCCCAAGGCGGTGGTCACCGAATACGCCTGGGACGCCTCTACCTGCGATCCCTGCCCCGGTCCCGCGCTCTACCCGCAAGACTTCGCCAGCCTCGGCGCCGACGTGCTCCCATCGGCGGAGGCGCTCGCCAAGCCAGCGCCGGCCGGCTCCGGCGCCCCCAACGCTCCTTTGACCTTGCCGCGTCGACCCGGATCGAGCCCGCTCGCCCCGCGAAATATCGGGCCGGCCATGCCCATGAGCCGGCGGCCCATGCCGTATGGCGGCTACACCATCACCCGATTGCATGCACGTTACACCAAAGAGACGCTGGGCGAAGACCTGGTGTTCAAGGCCGCACCGGCCATCGTGGGTGGACGCGAGATGCGGGTGGGCGGCGCCGATCTCGAGCACGGGTCGCAGCCCAGCCCCTACGGGATGAACAATTTCCAGGGGCGCTATGCAGTTCGCCACCCGTGGACCGGCGCCATCGCGTGCGAGCACCCGCAGCGCAGCCTATGGGGCGGGCCACCGGCCGGCGCATCGGGCGGACAGGCGGTTCCCGCGCGCGACACCGCCTTCGCGCCCCGGGGCGCGGTGCAGCTCGCTTCCTACCTGCGGAGCGCCGTCCCCGAGCTCTCCCTCGAGCCCCAGGGAGCGCCCGTCTCTGCCAACCCCGCCTCGAGCGCCGCGCCCGCGCCCACTGCCACATCGGCCACCACCCCCGGCGCTCCGCCACCGGGAGCCAAGAGCAGCTGCAGCCTCGCCGGCGCCGATGGAGGCTCGATGCTGGTGCTGGGGGCGGCGCTCGGCCTCCTCGGGCGGCGCCGGAACTCCCGTCGTCGGAAGGTGTCGGAGACCCCATGAAACGCACAACTCGCGCGCGCATCGCCCTCGCACTTCCGCTGGCCCTTGCCGCCTTCTCTTTTGCCGGCTCGGCCCGCGCCTTCTGCGGCTTCTACGTAGGGGGCGCCGATAAGAAGCTATTCAACAACGCCACCCAGGTGGCGCTCATGCGCGAAGGCACGCGAACCGTGCTCTCGATGCAAAACAACTACGAAGGACCGCCCGAGAACTTCGCGATGGTGGTGCCAGTGCCGGTGGTACTGCAGAAGGAGAACGTGAAGACCCTCCCGCGCGAGGTGTTCGATACCCTCGACGGGCTCACGGCGCCGCGGCTCGTCGAGTACTGGGAGCAAGACCCGTGCGCCCCCGGCATGCAGCAGCCGAACACCGCCATGGCGCGCAGCCTGGGCGCGGTGGGCATGGGCATGGGCGGCGGCGGGCGCGGCGCCGCCGAGGACTACAAGGTCACAGTGGAGGCTCATTTCGAGGTGGGCGAGTACGACATCGTCATTCTAAGCGCCAAAGACGCCTCTGGCCTCGAGGCCTGGCTCAAAGACCAGAAGTACAAGATCCCCGACGGGGCTCAGCCGTATCTGAAGCCCTATGTGCAAGCGGGGAGCAAATTCTTCGTGGCCAAGGTGAACGCCGAGAAAGTGAAGTTCGAGAAGGGCATGGCCAAGCTCTCGCCGCTTCGCTTTCACTACGACGCCGATACCTTCAGCCTGCCGTTGCGCCTCGGCCTGGTGAACGCCAAGGACTCGCAAGACCTCATCGTCTACGTGCTCGGCAAGGGCCAGCGCTACGAGGCCACCAACTACGCCAACACCACCATTCCCACCAACCTCGACGTGACCGCCAAGACCAAGGACGAGTTTCCTTCGTTCTACGCTGCGCTCTTCGACGACACCGTCAAGAAGCACCCCAAGTCGGTGGTCACCGAGTACTCGTGGGACGCCGGCACCTGCGACCCCTGCCCGGGGCCGATGCTCACGACGGGCGACATGAAGACCCTGGGCGAAGACGTCCTGCCCACCGCGCCCGCCACGCCCAAGCTGGCAGCCCAGGCCACCAGCAACGACGTCACAGGCGCCTTCAAGGCGGGCGTCGTTCAGCGTGTACTTTACACATATTCCGCAGCGTTTCAGGAGTGCGAGCTCAAGAGCGCCAAGGCCGACGACACGCTCGACTTCAAGGTCGAGGTCGACAAGAGCGGCCGCGTCACCGGCGTCACGCCCAAGGAAAGCAAATCCAAGGACGAGGCCGGCGCCACCTGTCTGGCGGCTGCCGCTAAGCGCATCGCGTTCCCCGCCAAAGAAGGCCCCACCTCGTTCACGCTGCACTTCGCCTTCAACGGAGGAGGCTACGGCTACCGTGCTTCGGGGCCCTACGCCTACGTGGTGACGCGACTGCACGCGCGCTACGACAAGGACACCCTGGGCGAAGACATCGTGTTCCGTGCCGCCAAGCCCATCGAAGGCGGACGCGAATTCACCACCGCCAATGGCGAGCTCTCGCACGACGCGAAGGCCAGCACATCCAACAACTTCCAGGGGCGCTACGCGATTCGCCACCCGTGGACCGGCCCCATTCTGTGCGAGAACCCCGGTCGCGGTCACTGGGGCGCGCGCACCGACGAGGACGACTACGCTGCCAGCAAGCCGACGCCGGCGAAGGACGTAGCATTTGCAAAGCGCGACGTGGCGCTCGCCTCGTTCATCGCCACCGATGTTCCGAAGCCCGCATCGGCCTACGACGCGCCGCCGGCCTTGGGCGCCTCTGCGCCGGTGGCGGCGCCGAGCGCCGCGCCAGTTCCGGCGCCGCCCAAGAAGAGCGGCTGCAGCAGCGGCGGCGTGGGCGAAGGAAACTTCGCCCTGGGTGGCCTGGCTCTCACCGCGCTCGCCCTCCTTCGTCTGCGTCGAAAGGACCGTTCATGAAGGCCAAGAGCGTCGTCTTGCTGCTGGCGATGGCGGTTGGTTGCGCCTCGGCGGCCAAAGACGAACGCTCCGCAGACGGCCTCCAGCCTCGCGTGGTTGCGCCCACCACCGAGCACGCGGTCGGCGCAGGCCCGCTCTCGCCGGCCATCCTTCCCGTGGCAGGGGGCCAGTTCGCGCACACCCAGATGCGCATCGTGAAGGGCGACCCCAAGGACGCCGGCTCGCGCGTCGCTGACGTAGAAGCGTGCGCGCAGTGCCACGCCGATGTGGCTTCCCAGTGGCGAACCAGCGCCCATGCCTTCGCCTCCTTCAACAACCCGGTGTACCGCACCTCGGTGCTTAAGTTCCGCGCCGACGTCGGCAACGCCAAGAGTCAGTTCTGCGCGGGCTGCCACGACGTCGCGCTGCTGGTCGACAACGCCATGACCCAGGAGATCGACCCGAACGATCCCCGGGCGCACGCCGGCATCACCTGCAACACCTGCCACGGCGTTGCGAACGCGCGGCCCGACGGCAACGCCAGCTACGATCTCGACGTCAGCGAAGTACCGATGCCGAAGGACGGCGACACCGACAGCGTCCTGCGTCACCGGGCGCGGGTGGCCGCCACCCCGCTGCGCACCGCCTCGCTGTGCATCTCGTGCCATCGCGCCTTCTTGAACGACGACAGCGGCAACGTGGACCGGCACCTCATCGGACAAGACGACGCTACCCCTTGGGCTCGGTCGGTGTACGCCGGCAGCCTGGGCGCGCGCGTCGACCAGGTGACCGACGAGAAGGACTGCCGCGGCTGCCATATGCCCAAGGAGCCCGCCACCGAGGGCGATCCCGCGGCCAAGAACGGCACCATCACGTCGCATCGCTTTCTCGGCGCGCATACCTGGCTCGCGGCCATGCGCGGCGACCCCGACCAGCAAGCCAAAGTGGAGCGCCTGCTGAAGAGCGCAGCCTCGCTAGACGTCGCCGCGGTGATTCGCGCCAACGGGAGCCGCAGCTACGCCGACGCAGCGCCCATCGACGTCGCCGCCGGCGAGCACCTCGACCTCGACGTGGTGGTGAAGAACGAGCTGGTGGGCCATCGCTTTCCCGGCGGCGTCATGGACGCGGCCGACACCTGGATCGACGTCCGGGTCTCCGATGCCGACGGCAAGGTGCTGGCCGACGCCGGAACCACCCACGACAAAGACCCGAACGACGGCGCCCACACCTTTTCGTCGTACATGGCCGACGGCGACGGCAAGCGGCTGCTGGGCCGCGAGACCCATGGCTTCAAGGCCAACGTGTACAATGCAACGATTCCGCCGCGCGACGCGGTGGTGGTGCGCTATGGCTTCGACGTTCCGGCGCGCCTGCCCAAGCTGCCGCTCACGGTGAGCGTGAAGCTGCGGCACCGGCCGCGTTCGCTCAACCTGCAAGAGCTGGCCTGCAAGGAGTACCGCACCGATCGCGGGCACGCCTATGCCAAGGGCGGGCTCAAGAACGTCGCCAAGAACCTCGACCCGTGCAAGCCGCAACCCATCGTGGAGCTCGCCGAGAGCGAGCTTCACCTGGGCGGCGCTCCCGCCTCGTCCGCCCGCGGCTTCGCCCGTGACTTCGCCCACGGGCAAGGCCTCTTGCGCTCGCTCCAGGAGCACGCATGGGAGGCCCGCGAGCCCTTCGAGCGCGCGCTCGCCGAAGCCCGGTCGCCGCGAGAAAGGGCCATGGCCATGGGCGCCCTGGCGCAGCTTGCCGCCCGAGAAGGCGCGAAGGATCTGACCTTCGAGTGGACCAACAAGGCGGAAGCCCTGGCACCCGGTCACCCGGCGCTGGCCCGGGCGCGCGCGCAGGTGCTCATGAGCCAGTGGAAGTGGTCCGAGGCCGCAGACCAGTATCGACTGGCCGCCGCCGCGAGCCCCCGCGACGACGGGCTCTTCGGCGAGCTGGCCATCGCCTTGGGCGGCAGTGGCCGCGCGCGCGAGGCGCTCGAGGCCACCCGCCCCGGCTTGCTGCTGCAACCGCGTGACTGGGATCTATTGAGGGTGCAAGCCCTCTCCCTCGAGGCCATGGGCCGCGACGCGGACGCCGCGAACGATGCGTTCTTGGCGGTGCGCCCGCCCGACGACGCGCCCGGCGTACGGGGCAAGTGCTCAAAGAATGTGGCCGGATGCGCCAACGAGCGAAACCCGGTGCACACCCATCCGCTGCGCCCGCGCCGTTGAGCGAGGGCGCGGCAGCGCACATTGCGATACGTGCTAGTGTGGGTGAGTGTCTCGGCGCGCCTACCGCTTCGCATCTTTGACGCTGGTGGCGTGTGCGGGCTGCTCGCTCTTCGTGACGCTCGACGAGCTTGCCGGCGGCGCCCGCACCGACGCGAGCGCCACCAGCGACGCCGCGCCGGCGAGTGACGCTGGAGCCGTCGGCCGCGACGATGCGCAGGACACCCGCGTGGACGCCGGTATCGACGCCGCAACGCCGACGCCGCCGTTCTGTGCCGCGTTCGACGCGGGCACCTTCTGCAGCGACTTCGACGACGGCTTCCCCGCTCCCTGGGACACGCTCCAGCAAGTGAACGGCGCCACCCTCGCCCGCAGCGATGCAGCCGCCCGCTCGGCTCCCTTCTCGCTCATCGCCGACACGCGCACCGGCACCCACGCAGCGCTATACAAAGACTTCTCGGCGCCGCGCAGCACCGCCCTGGTGAACTTCGACCTGCGCGTCGACGCGCGCACCGCGGCCGCCAGCCGCTTCGCCGTGTTCACCATCCGGTTCGACCCCGATTCGCCCCGGCTGCTGGTGCAGACCACGGCCAGCTCCACCATCATCACCCAGGAGACCGACCTCGCCGACGGCGGGCTCGACACGGTCTCCACCACCGGCGGCGGCGTGGTTCCCGTCAACACCTGGGTGCACGTGACGTTCGCGGTAGACCTCTCCAAGCGAACCGCGTTGCTCACCATCGACGGAACCAAGCGGGCGGCGCTGGGTCCCGCCGAGGCCAAGCAGCTCTCGGCAAACTTCGTGGCCGGCGCGCCGCGCATGCGCCTCGGCGCTTATTACACCTCGGACGCGAAGGCGCGCATCGACAACTTCACGCTGGCGTTTCCGCCGTAGCCTCGGCGCTCCCGTCGGCGCCTCGGCCAAGCATGGCCAAAAGCTCTGGCGGTACCAGACCGTAGCCGTCGGCGGCCGCGATGAGGCCCGCGTTGGGCGAGAGCTCGGTGAGGAATGCACGGGTATACAGCGTGCTCTGGAGCGCCTGGGCCCGCAGCACCAGGCGCGGCATACCCCGCGCGACCGCGTCCTTGGCCTCGCCCATCGCACCGATGTCGATGCATGCATCGTGCAGCGCCAGGAAGATGGGCGCCTCGTTGAGCAGGCTTGGCGAGCCGCCGTCGAGGAGCCCCACCGCCTCGCTCGCCAGCTCGATGGCGCGGTCGGCGTTCCCCGACCGGCGCTCGGCTTCGGCCCAGAACCCGAGGGCCACCGGGAACACGTCGAGCATCTTGGTCGCGCGATAGGCGCCGGCAGCCAGGCGCAAGAGCGACCGCGCTGCCTCGGTGCCTCGCTCGTCGCGCAGCAGCTCGACGCCGCGATAGAACAGCACGCCGAGCGTTGCGCGGTCGTGGGGCACCCAGCTACCCACCGCCGCGTCGTCCGCCATCTTGCGCGACTCCGAGAGCAGGGCGTCGTCGGCGACGAGGCCGCCATAGGTGGCCGACCATCCGAGCAGGTTCATCTGCCCATGACGCACGATGCCCTGGGAACCGATCTCCTGAGCGAGGGCGATGCCGCGCACGATGGCGTCGTGCGAGTCGGCCCGCGCGCCCAGCGTGGTGAGGGCAAAGCCGACGTTGATCATGAGCGTCGCCTCGCGGGTGAGCAGCTGCGCGTCGCGCGCCGCCCGGGCCGCAGCACGCCGAGCGTCGAGCGCGGCTGCGACCTCGCCGCGAGCCTGGTACACCACCGCCAGCGTCTGCCACGCGTCGACCGGCGCGTCGGCGATCGACTGCGTGCGTGATACATCCAAGAGCTCCTGGCACACCGCCTCGGCGCGGTTCAGCTCACCGGCGAAGGCCAGGCGAGCCGCCAGCGCGGCGCCGCTGCGCACCCATTCGTCGACCACCCCCAGCTCGTGCGCGCTGCGCATGACACCCTCGAGGTTGGCCGCAGTATCGGGGCCGCCGCCACAAGCGTCGTCGTAGCGGGAGCGTGCGCCGCGGGCCCGCACCTCGGTGGGTGCATCATACACCGAACCCTCCATCTCCATGATGGCGGTGTCGCGCTCGGCAGCCCGCGCATCGAGGCGGCTATAGGCCTCGTCGAGGAGCTGCGCCCGCGCGAAGGTCATGGGTTTGTCCTGGGCGAAGGCCAGCGCGCGCTCGGCGAACGAAACCGCTTGGGGCAGAGAATTGGCCGCCAGGGCGCGGCGGGCCGCGCGCTCCAGGTAGGTCGCGGCCTCCACGTGAGCGCCCCCCAGGTCGAGGTGACGCGCCACGATGGCATCGTCTTCACCCATCTTGGCCAGCCAGCGCCCTGCCCTGCCGTGGAGCTCCTTGAGCGCGTCCTCGGGGAGCGAAGCGTAAGCCACGTCGCGGGTGAGCGCGTGCTTGAAGGCCCACTCGCGGGCGCCGGCGAAGCGCGACGACGCCTGTTCGATGATGATCTCTGCAGACGCGAGCGCCCGCAGGTCTTGGGCCACGTTGGGTGCGCCCAGCTCGTCGAGGCCCACGTCCCAGCCGGTGAGGCCGAACACGCTCATGCGCCCGGCGGTTTCGCGCGCGCCCTCGTCGAGCGCGTCGAGCTGCACCTGAATGGCGGCTTCAATGGTGGCCGCGCTGGCGGCGTCGCGACCTTGTGCGGCCAGGCGCGCCAGCTCCTCGGCAAAGAGCGGAGAACCTGCAGCTTGCACGGAAATGCTGTCCACCAGGCGGTCGCCTGCTTCGCCCGATGCGCGGGCCCCCAGCATCGACTTGGCGATGGCGCGGACGCTGCGCTGGGAGAGCGGACGGAGCTCGACCCGCACGTGGTCGCGACCGGCGAAGCGGCTCGACTGGTCGCGCCAGAACGCCGGGCGCATGGTCAGGAGCACGAACACCGGCTTGCCCTGTGCGCGGCCCAGCACGTGCTCGATCCATGCAATGCTCTCGGTGTCGACCCACTGCGCGTCTTCCACCGCCAGAACCAGCGGCGAGGTGCGAGCGAAGCACAGCAGAAAGTCGGTGAGGGCAATCCACAGGGAATCGCGCGCGCCCCGCAGCTCTTCGGCCAGCGGTTCGTTGGCGGCCAGGCGAGCGACGGCCCGAATCGCCGCCGGCGTGGCCCGCGCCGCCCAGTCGGGCATGGTGCGGGCGATCTCTTCTTCGATCTCCTGCGAACCCAGCGAGCGCGCGACGCCCAAAAGCTCGCGCACGATCTCGGCGGCTACACCCAGCGCGTGCCCTTTGGCGAACGACTCGCCGCGCGACACCACGAGCCGCGGCTTGGTGGAGTGCGATCCGGAGCGCGCCAAGAACTCGCGCGCGAGGCGGGTCTTGCCGAGACCACTGGCGCCGGTGACGCTGGCGAGGATGGGCACCTCGTCGTCGGCAGATCGCTCGAAGGCCGCGAAGATCTGCGCGAGATCGGCCTCGCGACCGACGAACGGCGCGCCGCCCACCGCATCGGGGTTGCCCGAGGTCGCTTCGCCGACCACCGCGGTGCCGTCGCTGCGCAGCTGAAACTGATAGCGGCCGCGGAGGAGCTCACTGGTGGTGGTGTCGACGAGCACCTGGCCCTTCTGCGCGTCGCGAGAGAGCGCCGCCGCGCGGTCGACCACCTCGCCGGTGGGTCGCGTCCTGTCGATGCGGGTGCGCCCGGTGGCGATGCCCACCCGGGCGCCGATCTTGGCGAGTCGCAGCCCGAGGTCGATGGCTTGCGCGGCCTCGTCTCCCAGCGCCTTGCGCACGCCGAGATGGGCCACGATGGCGTTGCCGCCGAGCTCGGTGGCGTCGGCCCCGCGGGTACGCAGGTGCGAGAGAATGCGCTGCCGCGGCGTGCCCTTCGGTACCTCGGTCGCGAGGATCGACGTCACCAGACGCGAGCCGCCAACGCCGCCCGGCCTTAGCGACTGCGTGAGCAGGATGGAGCCCATGCTCGGCGGCGGCGTATCGGCGTCGCGAGGCTCGAACGGCTGCTGCTGCGACGGGGTCACTTCTTCGGCGATCTCGCGCAGGCCCTGGGCCACGATCTCGGCGGAGGAAGGTCGATCTTCCGGGTCGGCGGCGAGCATGCGCGCCAAGAGCTCGTCGAGCGCCGAAGGCACCTGGGGCGCGAACTCCGAAAGGCGCGGCGCGGGGGTGGTCACGAGGCGCGCCAGGATGGCCACTGGGGTAGGGCCCACGTGGGGGGGACGGCCGGTGATCATCTCGAAGAGCGTCGCCCCCAGCGCATAAATGTCGGCGCGCGCGTCGATTTCCCGATCGCCCCGCGCCTGCTCCGGGGCCATGTAGGCGGGCGTGCCGATGATGGCGCCGGTGCGCGTGATCTTGGCGTCGTCGGCGGCAGCGACGCCGAAGTCCACCAGCTTGGCCGCGCCGCTGCTGGTGAGGAAGATGTTCGAAGGCTTCACGTCGCGATGCACGATGCCCGCCTCGTGCGAGGCGGCCAGCGCGTCGGCAATCTCGGCGCCCACGGTGAGCGCTTCGCGGAGCTGCAGCGGCGCGCGCTTTTGCCGCTGCGCGATATCTTCGCCCTCGAGCCACTCCATGGCGATGTAGGGCTCGCCGTCCTCCAGCTTGCCAAAGGCGATGACGCGCACGATGCTCGGATGCCGCAGCCCTGCCAGCACCCGACCCTCGCGGGCAAAGCGCGCCTCCTCGCCGGCGTCGACGCCGAAGATGCCAATGACCTTGAGGGCCACGGTGGTGTTCGTGATGGTGTCGAGTGCGCGGTACACGATGCCCACGCCGCCGCGGCCCACTTCGCGTTCGATCTGAAAGCGCCCACCCAGGAGCTCGCGGTGCCCGTCGCGCACTAGTGCCTCGGTTCTGTTGAAAAGGTGGGTAGTCGTGGCTGGGGCGTCTGGATCGCGAGGCGGGAAGAGGGCGCGTACTCTGCGTACGAAACCGACGACCAACGACGCGAGGCAGGATGCCTCGGCCGCGGATGCTCCCCTTTTTGATGGAATCGGGGCACTAGGCGCTCGCCTCTTTGCGACCTTGGCCGGCGAGAAACACTTCGTAGCTCACGCTGCGTGTGCCTTCCGGCCGCAGCGTGCGCACCTCGCGAAACAGGTTCTTCACCGCGCCCTCGGCCTTCTTGAAGTCTTCGCCCATGAAGATCTTCCCCACGAACGCGCCGCCCGGCGCCACGGTGCGCTCCGCCACCTCGAGCGCGCGCATGAAGAGATCGAAGCTCCGCGCCTGATCGGCGAAGCGGTTGCCGGTGGTGTTGGGCGCCATGTCGGAGAGCACGAGATCGTACGGCGCGTAGGTGCCCACCACGCCGTCCTCGATGGCGAAGGCGTCACCCTGGAGGAACGTGGCCCAGGCGGGCAGGCCCGTGCGCAGCGGCGTGAGGTCCACCGCGAAGAGCTTTCCCGATGCACCGATCTTGTTGGCAACGTAGAGGCTCCAGCTGCCCGGTGCGGCGCCCAGGTCGAGAACCCGCATGCCACCCTTGAGGAGCTTGAGGCGGCGGTCGATCTCTTCCAGCTTGAAGACGCTTCGAGCCGGGTATCCCTGCTTCTTCGCCTCCGTCGTGAACCGGTCGGGTCCCTTGTACGGACTCTTTTTCGTCATGAATGGGCCTCGAAGCATAGTGCAACCAGGGTGCCGACTCTCCAAAAGCGCACGCCCGATGAAAGGTACGCGCGAACGCCCGAACCGTTCTGGCCTCATCGCCGGATCGCAGGCGATCCGGGTGCGTGGCCAGGGCTGCACTGTGTGTACGCAGCGCCACACTGAAACGTCCTTGCTCGTCCAACAACTACACCCTCACCATAATTCCTGGCCCGCGGCAGCGGAAAAGACGGCCTCCACGGTGAGCCTGCCGGGCGCGCTCGGTGGCCCCGCTATTGCTCTCTTCCGGACCGTGAAAGGCGAGGATCCAATGCGTGTAGGCTCTCTCTTTCGTGCGAACACCCGTCGTCCCGGTTCGACCCCCAGCGAGGCGCCGCGGGCGCCACAGCACACCGTGATCATGCCGGAGCTCGAGCAGCGCCCGGCTGGCGTGTCGGGCGAGGCTTGGCAGCGGGCACGCACCTGGCTGTCTGAGTAGGGCGTTTTTCGGCGATACCTTCGCGGGGCCGGCGTCGGACGTCCTCACGTACAGGAAGTACGTTCCGGGCGCTCCTCCTTGGCCGCGCTCGGTCTCACCGAAAAACGCCCTACTCAGGCGCAGGTGTACGTCGACGTTGGGAGAGCGAGAGGGCGCGCGCGGGGCGCTTCGCTTCCGCAGGCGCGGGGCGCTTCGCTCCCGCACATGCGAGAGGCGCGGGGCGCTTCGCTTCCGCAGGCGCGGGGGAGCGGACAAACGCGCGCCGCCCCGGCTTGGTAGGCGGGGCGGCGAGGGGGACGGGCTGCGCGGCGGCGGAGAGCGCCTACGTGACGGGTGCTTTCGTGGCCATTCCGGTCCGGGAGGCGGCGCGGAGAGCGCCTACGTGACGGGTGCTTTCGTGGCCGTTCCGGTCCGGGAGGCTGCGCGGCGCGGAGAGCGCCGGTCTGCCTAGGCGCGGCGCTTGCGAACCTTGACGGCGTGACGAACGAGGATGAGGCCGTTCTTGGAGCCGGGGATGCCGCCTTCGATCATGAGGAGGTTGTTCTCCACGTCGATGCGCGCGACCTTGAGGTTGAGGATGCTGACGGTCTCGTTGCCGTACTGCCCGCCCATCTTGATGTTGGGGAGCGTGCGACCCGGGGTCATGTTGGTACCGATGGAGCCGCCGTGACGGCGGTACTCGTGGGTGCCGTGCGTTTGCACGCCGCCGGCGAAGCTCCAGCGGCGAACAACGCCGGAGAAGCCGCGGCCGCGGGTGGTGCCGCGGGCGTCGACCTTCTGGCCGACCTCGAACACCTGGTCGAGCTTGATGACGGCGCCGATTTCGAACTTACCGGCGAAGTCGTCGGTGCAGCGGAGCTCCTGGATGACCTTCTTGGGGGTGCCGTTGGCGCCCGCGAAAGTACCCTTCTTGAACTGACCGGCGAGGGGCTTCGACGTGTGCTTCTCTTTGCGCTCGCCGAGGCCGAGCACGAGCGCCGTGTAGCCGTCCTTCTCGACGGTGCGCTTGCCGAGCACCGTGACAGGACCCGCTTGCACGACGGTCACGCGAACGACGTTGCCGTCGTCCTGAAAGAGCTGCGTGAAACCAACCTTCTTACCAATGATTCCGGGACTCTGATTCATCGAAGACCTCAATCACCCTCGTGAGTTGCGTTGCGAACGAACTTCCGTTGCCATTCCCGAAGGCGGTTCCGAGGGTAAGGATCCGGGGCGCGGGGCCCATGAGGCGTCAGAAGGGCAGGCGGTCATAATCCCGCGCCTTCGCGATCGCAAGCACGGTGGTGGTCTTCCCGGGCCGAAGCCTGCGCCACACGGGTCGGCACAGCCATTGCCTACGTGGGACAACATGTGCCTTCGTGTGCCAGAACCTCGCCTTGCCTTCTTTTCATTGGTGTTTCTGGGACTCGCGGCGCCGGCGTGCGGCGCCAGCGACGATCCCGCGCAGCCAACCGCACTCGCCCCCCTCCCCGCCTCCTGCTCGGCACTGCCGCGCTTCGCCGAGGTCGAAGGGCGCGCCGCGGCGAAGCAAGCCGACGTTCTGCGCGCGCGGGGCGCCGCGCTGTTCGAAGCGCGAGACGCGACCGACTACGCGAACTACGCCACGGACTACGCGCTGCTCGGTGCCGATCCCGCCAACCTGCACGAGACGGCCAAGGTCTTCGCCACCGCGGCCGACGTTCCGCGCGCCGACCTGGGGAGCAAGGTCGACTTTGCCACCGAGTCGCTGCTGGTCCACAGCGCCTTCGCCGCGGTAGCGCGCTACAGGTATGCGATCAGCGGCGACACGCTACTGCTGCTGGTTGAGCGCGCCGAGCCGTGCCTCGACGACGCGCGGGCAAAGAGCTTCGGCGGAGGGCTCGCCAGCGCGTCGATGCGGGTGTTGCGCGTGCCCAAGGTGGCGCGGGTCGAGATCGCGTCCGTCGGCGAAGCGCGGTTCTACCAGCCGCTTCCCCTGGCCGACGGCTCGTGCCGAAGCAGCGACACAACGGTGTTCACCGGCGGCGGCGACGCGGCCTTCACCGAGGGAAGCGGGGCAACCGCCGCACCTCGGCTCTTCGTCAACGGCTTCAGCGCCATGACCGGCAACCTGTTCGCCATCACGGCGAAGGACGATGGCAGCGCGTTCGCACCGAGCAGCTGGGACGAAAGCGCGCTGGGGCGCTTCGACGATCGCGGCCCCTACGCCGACGTCTACTCGCCGTTCGTGGAGAACCTCGGGGACCGCTACCGGCTGACCGCCCGACTCCGCGACATGAGCGCCCCGCGGAGCTCGACGATCACCGAGTATACGTCCATCGACGGCGTTCATTGGGGCAAGGGCACGCCGCTCCTGCGCGGCGACTTCGGTGCGCCCTCCAGGGTCGACGCCGATCGCTTGGTCGCCACCCGAGAACGCAGCATCGTGTGGGCCCAGCGCGCGGGCGACAGCTGGAAGGTGCCCGAGGGCGCGGCGCTCTCGCCGGCGCCTGGCACCTACTACGACTACGGGGTCGGCGATGCCGAGGTGCGCGACGTGGGTGGCCGCCGAATCATGTACTTTACAGCATTCTCGGGCGGGCCCTCGGCGATCTTCACCAGCATTGGTGTGGCCGACGCACAGGCCGATGGCACCTTCCGCCCGCGCGCGAAGCCGGTGCTGGTACCTTCGCGCGAGGACGAGCTGGGCGGCGTCGGGGCGCCCGCTATCGCCGTGCGCGGCAACGCGGTGTGGCTCTACTACACCGCCGTCAACGCCAACGCGGAGCCGGTGGTGCGCCGCGCCGTTTGCTCGCTTCCGTGAACCATCCGTGAAACCCTCGGGCCATGGCGCCCGCATCGTCTCTCGTGCTCCTCACCGCTCTCGCGACCGCCTGCGGCGGGGGCTCGGCTCACCCGAAAGGTCCGACGCCCGCGCCGGCAGCCCCGGAACCGAGCGACGCCGCCGCCGAGGCCCCTGCCAAGGCGCCCGCGCCCGCGCCCGCGCAGGAGAGTGCCCTGCGAATCCCCGCCGACTGCCAGGGGCCCGGCCACGCCCTTGGGCCTGCCGAGCGGGAGCGGCTGGTGGCGCTGGAAGCGCAGATTGTCGAGGCGTTCTTCGACGACGCCGGCGCCCGCTGGGACGCACTGCAGCTTCGTGACGTGGCCCAGATGGCGCGCAAATATCCGACCTACGAAACGGTGCTGTCGCTCCCCTTGCCCACGCCGCTCGCCGGCAATCGGGCCCTGCGGGTGCGGCGCGCAACACCGCCCTTCGATGGGTCAAAGACCAAAGCCTCGGTGTTCGTGCTGGAGATCCGCGACGTGGAGGCCACCGCTGCCGGCGCCCTGCGCTTCTCGTTCGCTTCGCTGCCCATGGGTCCGCACCCCGCCGGGATCCTCTGGATGTGGGGTACCGAAGGCCTCATGTGCGCCACCGAAGCGGCGGGCCGCTATGAGATTCGCCCGGCCGGGCTGGTGACCACCGCGCCGCAGTGAATCTCAGTCGTGCACGCAGCGGGCGCCGCCCGCCCAGTACTTGCGCAGGGCCGGCGCGCGGAAGCGAGGATAGAAGCCGGGCTCACCTTGGATGCTCACATTCTCAAAGGGGACCATCTGTCCGGCTTCCCAGGCGCCGCCGCGGCTCCACTGCAGCCACTGGCGAAGCGGGTCCGGCGTGTAGGGTCCGTCTTGGAATACGGCGCTGGTGATGTTCCACACGTTGCCCACGAGATCCGCGTGGCCGAAGGGTCCGTTGCCCTTGGGGTAGTGCCCCGGCGGCGCGATGTGCGAGCTCACGTCGCTGCCAACGGTCTCGGGAAACTCGAAGGTGTCGCCATGGTTGGCGTAGTCGAGAGCTCCGCCCGGAGCGAACTTCGGATTGTACGGCGCCGGCGCGTTGCCCCACGGGAACTTTGCCGTGCCCCAGGCAGCGTCGAGCTCCGCCGGCGTGGGCAAGCGGCCGCCATCGGAGGCGCACAAGGCTGCCATGAGCACGGCGCTCGCGCAGTTGAGCGGCTTCTCGTCGAGCACTTCCTGCGAGTAGGCCTGCGCCTGATCGCCATAGGCCTCGCTCACCTCGGAGGGCACCCAGTAGGTGCGGGCGCCGCCGCCGTTGAGGTAGCACCCGAAGGTGCGCGAGCCCTGGCTCACCTGCTCGTAGAGCGGCGCCGGGCCCAGTTGATCCCACACGTTGTAGTTGCCTTCGAAGCCGCTCGGCAGGAACGCCGACCAGCGAGCGTCCCAGTTCTTCGGCGGGTTCTTTTCGATGTAGCCGCGCACGTCGCCCTTGGTGGACTCGATGAAGGTGCGCATGCGGCCGGCGGTGATGTTGTACTTGTCGAGGTTCACCTTGCGCGCGCCGACGCGCACCGGCAGCGCAGTGCAGCAGTCCTCGCCCTTGCCGTCCGGGCCGCAGGTGCTGCCGCCGTGATCGCGATTGCAACTGGGCGCGTAAAGGCAAACGCCAGCCGCGGTGCAGACGCCGCTTTGGCAGTCGTCGGCGCTGCCGCAGCGCTTGCCGCCGCCGCACTTGACGGGCTCGCCGGCGCCGCATGCCACCTCGGGCTCCACGGGTTCGGGGTTCGCGGGGGTGCTGGGCTTGGCCGGCTCCGGATCGACATCCGGGTGGTCAAGACCGGGATCGCTCTCGGTGCTGGTGACGATGGTGCAGGCGGGAAGAAGGGCGGTAACTACGAGCAAGGAAGAAAAGCGAAGCATCGGAGACGAAAGGAGCACCCCGCGTGCCATGGGTGCTCCTTCGAATCTCTCGAGTTTTTGCTTACTCCCGTGGCCCCCGTGAACGGACGGCTACGGCCACACCGTAACTTTCCACCGCCGCCGCGGTGGGCTCCCGGTCAGTTGTTGTACTGGTCCATGAGCGAGCTGCCCATACCAACCACCAGCATGATGATGCCGAAGACGACGGCGACGCCGCCGGTGGCGATGCCGCCAATGGCGAGCCCCTTGCCGGTGTAGAGGTTCGGCTCGGCGTTCACCTTGCTCATGCCGATGACGCCGAGGATGATGGCGACGATGGCGAGGGGAATCGAGACGAAGCTGCAGCAGCAGCCGCCGGGAATGGAGATGATGCCGCACACAAGCGAGGCGATGGCCAGGCCGGAAGTGGTGGGCATGGGGGCCATGGGGCCACCAAAGCCGCCGCCCGGAGGGCCGAAGCCGCCGCCCGGAGGAGGACCGTAGCCGCCCCCTTGGGGAGGCCCACCGAAGCCGCCCGGAGGAGGACCGCCGAAGCCACCCGGAGGGGCCCCGTAGCCGCCCGGAGGGGCTCCGTAGCCGCCGCCACCGCCACCGCCGCCGCCAGGAGGGGGCGGAGGGCCGTAGCCACCGCCGCCGCCACCGGGAGGAGGACCGCCGAAGCCACCGGGCGGGGGGCCGTAACCGCCGCCACCGGGGGGGCCATAACCTGCAGTCTGCACGAGATTGTCCATGGTCCTCTCCGGTCCGGTTCGCGTAGCACGAACCCCAATGCTCACGATGATTGCATGGGTCCGGCGGCGTTGCTAACCGTTTTACGGTGAGCGTGCCCCCAACCTTCCCTGCACGCGTCACACAGGGGCAATCGCGCGGCCCCCGCTACTATCCGGGCCGCGCGCTGGGGGTTGTGGTGGTGTGGCTTTTCGGCGCATCGTCGGCGCTGGTAGGGGGCCGGTGCCCAGTGGCGGTGCTCACCCACCATCCCTGCCCTGGCTGCGGAATGACCCGCGCCATGCATCTGCTCTTTGCCGGCGAGCTTCACGCCTCGCTCGCCATGCACCCGCTGGCCGCCGCGACGGTGCTGGCCCAGGGCGCGCTGGCGGCGCTCTCGGTGTACCTCACGTTCCGCGACGGCCACCCCTTCGACCTGTGGCAAGGCAAGCTGTGGAACGTGCGGCTGGGCCGCGGCGTCGTGCTGGTCAACGGCGCGCTGTTCCTGCTGCTGTTCGTGGTGTGGGCGCTCCGCGGCGCCGGCTACTTCGGCGGCCCGGTTCCGGTCTGAGGCGCGAGAGCGCAGCCCGCTACGGGTTGAAGATGCCGGTGCCCTTGGGGGGCTTCTTGCCGGCGGGCTTACCGGTGCCCGCGGGCTTGCCGGTGCCGGTGGGCGGCTTGAGGGGCGGCTTTGCGGTCGCGGTGCCGGTGGGTATCGGGTCGGCCGGCTTCGGCTCGTCGGTGATCGGCTGGATGAGGCCGTTCTTGGCCAGGAGCGAGCCCACCTTCCACACCTCGCCGGCCTTCCGCGGGTCCTTGTCGCAGAGATCGGCGGTCTGCGCGCCGCTGGCGAAGACCTTGATGCACACCATGGGCGCGCCGGAGAAGCGATCATCCGTGTACTTTACAGTCAACGGGAAGGTGCCGTCGGCGGCGTTGAGCTTGAGCTGGATGTTGTGCCCCTGGCGCTTGGCGTCGCACCAGCCGGGGCGCGCGCCTTCGACGGTGCACACGCCCGCGGTCGGAGCACTTCCAGCGGCCTCGAGGTTCACCCGGGGAAAGGTGTCGGGGTCGTCGCCCGACTCGAAGCCGCCCCAACCGAGACGCACATAGAGGCCCTCTTTCGAGGGCGTCGAGACCACCGCGGCGGAAGATTCGCCCTTGCGGCCGGCGTCGTCGACCACCTCGAAGTGCACGGCATAGCGGCCGTAGGTATCGACCGTGAACTTCACCCGCATGCCGTTGGGGTCGAACGTGAGCTTGGATGTGGAGCCGTGGGGAAACTCCGAAAAGTTCCAGCGGCGATCCACCGCGGCGAACACGCCGCGCACCTGCTGCTGGGCCTCGCACTCGACGGTCTGGCCGGGCATGGCCATGACCTCGGGGGCGGCGCCTCCGGCGCCTTCGACTTTGCATTGGACGATCGCCGTGGGCGCGTCGCCGCAGGTGGTGGCCTGCACCGGCTCGATATGAAAGTGGACCGGTTTGGTGGAGTGATCGACGGCGATGAAGTCTTGCTTGGGGACGCCGCCGGTGCGCATGGGGCACCCTTCGCCGGGGCGCGTTTCGGTAACGTACACGTGCACCGAGGTGCCGGTCTCCACCACCTGGTCGATGTGCAGCGCCTGGCTCTGCGCCGACTCGGTGACCGCCACCAGGATCATCTTCCGCTCGAAATCGAGCTGCGGCGGCTCGGGGTTGGAGCCCGTGCCCTCCCAGAACTTGGTCCACTCTTCTCGCGTCTTCAGCGCGAAAAACCCAGGCTGCGCGGTGCCGAAGCGCTCGGTATCGGGGCGCTGCACCTTGAGCACGTCACCCTCTTCGCGCGAGGCCTTCCGGCCGAGCTTCATGCGATGCACGTACAGGCTCGGGTCGGCCGCGCACGAGAGCGAGAACCCGAAGGCGAACAGGGCAAGGGCAGACTTCCACATATTGCAGCGCGAACTATACCCGGAAAGCCCGGCCATAGGCATGGTTTCCGGCGCAGAAATTGCCCTCGCGCCCCTGCCCTGGCCCTCCGCTCCGTTCGCGCGGGCTACGGCTGACGGCCGGCGGAGAGGACGTCGTTGTCGTCGTAGAAGTAGAGCCGCGCGCAAGCGCCATGGGGGACGGCGCCGCGAGGTCCACGAAGGTCGAAGCCGTGTTGGCCCCGAACAGGAAGTGGGCCCTCTGTGCCACGAGCTTCACCCGGCCCGAGTCCACGTCCTCGATGGCGAATGGTCATCGGGGAGCGAGCGAACGGCGGCCGGCTAGGCAGGGCCGCGCGGAATGAGCTCCTGTTCATGAGCACGCCCGACCGACGCCCGCCGCCGTGCAGCCGCTCCCCCGGCGACCATTACTTGGTGGGGCCGCTCTTGGTCGCACAGCCGAGAACGAGCTTGAGCTTGCCGGCGGCATTGGCGCGCACGGTGTCGCACGACTTGGTGCAGAGCTCGATGCCGGTGGGTGCGGCGGCGCTCGGCGTGTAGCGCCAGCCGTCGGCGTTGGAGCAGTCTTGGCTGTAGGGCACGGTATTGGACGCGGTGGTGTCGAACACGACGTTGACCTTGCTGAGGTCGAGCGTTTGACCGGCCGGCGGCGAAGGCATGCTCAGGCTGCAAGTGAGGGCATTGCCGCGGATCGTCTGCAGGGCCTTGAGCAGGTCTGCCGACGCCGTGGCGGAGCTCACGTTGAACGCGTCGTTGGTGCCGCCCGCCTGGGCCAGCGACTTGAGGTTCGCCGCCTGGTTGCCCACGCCAATGACGTACACGGGAAAGCCCGCCGCGTTGGTGGCGGTGGCCGCAGCCTGCGCTTGCGGAAGGGTGCTGCAGCCGGTGGGCATTCCGTCGGTGGCGAGGGCGATGATGACCTTGCCGTTGTCTTTGATGGAGGACTGCAGCGTGGTGGCGTACTTCTGCGCGCCCTGGATGGCGCCGTGGGTGGGCGTACCGCCGTTGGGTGTGAGCCGCGCGACCGCGCGCGAGAGCGCGCCGCCGGTGTCGGGCAGGCCCACTTCCGGCGTGACCGGCGTGTCGAAGCCATTGCACGACTGGCCCGACCAGGGAATCACGCTCACGTACATGTCGCGCGACTCCGCGCTGCCGAAGAAGTCAGAGAGCGCCTTCTTGGTCTGGCCCCACTTCGACTGCGCGCTGTTGCAGTCGGTGTTGTTGGAGTTGTCGTTGATCTCGCACATGCTGCCGGAGATATCGACGGCGAGCACCATGTGCACCGGTCGCAACTGGCCATCGGCCACGTTGGACGCGCACTCTGCGAATTCGCCGCCAGAGCCACCGCCCCCGCCGCCGAGGATGCCCCCGCTGCTGCCATTGGCGCCGCTGGAGGCGCCGTTGCCGTTGGTTCCGTCGGGAAACAGATTCGGGTCGGCCTCGGACCCGCAGGCCAGCGCCAGCAGAGAACCAAAGACCACAGTACCGAGTGCCGCCGAAGTTCGCATGTTGGCTGTCTCCCGCGAGGATGGACAGCAAGCAGCGTGCCTGGATTTTCATGCGCAGTCCGCGCGGAATCACGAAGGATTTTCTCTATCCTACAGCGGCGCCATGGATTCCGTCGGATCCAGCGTTCAGCGGGCGTCGCCCCTCATCTGGGGGCGACGGCCGTTCATGGTGAAGGCGCGAGGCCTCGGCGCAGCAGCCGCAAAGCGAGCCGTCTACTTCGTGGGTCCGGTCTTGGTGGCGCAGCCGAGCACCACGCTGAGCTGACCCTTGTCGTTGACCTTCACGTTGTCGCAGGCGCTGGTGCAGAGCTCGATGCTCTCCGGCGCTGCCGCGCTGGGTACGTACTTCCAGCCGGAGCCGATGGTGCAGTCTTGGCTGTAGGGCACGGTCTCGACGGTGCCAGTGTTGGCCTTGAAGGTGATGTTCACCTTGCTGAGGTCGAGCTTCTCGCCGGCCGGCGCGACAGGCATCTTCAGCGAGCAACCGAGGGAGTTGCCCTTGATCTCTTGCATCGCCTTGGCGAACTCCACCTCGACGTTGCGCTGCACCAAGAAGGCCTTGCTGTTGTTGGTGCCGGCGCCGGCCGCGATGGCGTTGAGGTTGTCGAGTGAGGGACCGACGCCGATGACGTACACGGGGATCCCCGCCGCCTTGGTGGCGCCGGCCTGGGTCGCCGCCTGCGAAACGCTGCCGCAGTCGGTGGGCTCGCCGTCGGTGGCGAGGGCGATGACAACCTTCTCGCCCGGCTTGGCTGCTTGCACCGTCTGCGCGTACGCCTGCGCGCCCTTGATGGCGGCCACCGTGGGCGTGCCGCCGTTGGGCGTCATGGTGAGGGCGTTGACGAGCGAGTTGGCGGCGTCGGGCAGCGCCACGTTCGCCGGGTTCACCGGCTTGTCGAAGCCGCTGCACGAGCTGCCGGCCCAGGTGATGATGCTGGCCGAGACGTCCTTCTGGGTGGGGTCTTTGAAGAACGTGGTGAGCGCCTTCTTGGTGAGCTGCCACTTGGAGCCGAGGCTGTTGCAGTCGCGGCGCGGGTCTTCGACGCCTTCGCACATGCTGCCAGAGATATCGAGGGCCACGACGATGTTCACCGGCGTGGTCTTGCCGTCCAAGGTGCTGGTGGCGCAGGCGAGGAGATCATCGCCGGTCTTGCCTTTGTCGCAGCCGAGGGGACCGCACGGCTGGGTGTTGCCACCGGAGCTGCTGCCGGCGGCGTTCGGGTCCTTGAACTCGCCCGGGTCCGGATCGGAGCTGCAGGCGACGGCAACCACGGACACGGCAGACAGAGCGAGAAGGGTACCGAGGTTTTTCATGGTCATCATCTCCGCAAGAGGAGTATGCACCCCCCGTACCAACCACCGAGCGCGTAGCAATGTGATGAAATAACAAAGGATTGTTCGTGTCGCACCTTTGGTCTCATGGAGGAGCTTGGATCCAGATTCCAGCAAAGGCGGAACTGCGGCGACGTACGGTGGTGGTGTAGCAAGTAGGGCCATGTAAGTCGCGCAATATCCTGCAGATTCCACTACTTATCGCGGGGGAAGGCGTTCTGCGCGGGCCGGAGGCGAGGCCTGCGGCGGTGGATCGCGGCGTCTTCGGCGGGTGGCGGAAGGAAGCGCCACCGACAGCGACGCAAAAATCCACCGTGCTCGGCGCATGAGGCTGGCAACATGGCGGCATGTCTCTTCAACGTCGAATCGCCGCCGCGCGCGGGCGCATCGAGAGCGATCTGGTCCTCGCCAATGCGCGCATCCTCGATGTGTTCACCTGCACCTATCGCACGTGCGATCTCACCGTTTTC
>JBBQWQ010000007.1:0-186069 GCA_038210445.1 Polyangiales bacterium | reverse complement strand
TCCACACCACCATCCCGCTCTTCCACTTCCAGCCGAAGCGCTTCGAGCTTCTGGCTCTGGGTGCCGCCGACATCCCCGCGGGGGACGGCGCCATGACGTGCCGAAAGCCCGGATCGCCACCGGGCGTCACCGGACCGCCGTGTCCCACCGAACCGTCGAGGTGATACGGTGGCCTCATGTTGAAGCGGCGACCGTGGGTATTGGGCTTCTGCGCCATGGCTACCGTCGGCGGTTGCACGCCGGAACCCATCACACCCGGTGAGACGCTGGTGGTGGTCGATACCGACCTCCCGGTCCCGGACCTGGTGGAGGCGGTGCGCCTGGACGTGTACGGCGAGGACGGCACGTGGCTGAGCTCGCGCGACGTCGATGTCGCGGAGCCCGGCCAGTGGCCGCTCAGCTTCGGCGTGGCCGCGCCGGAAGGGCGAGCCGCGCGGGTTCTCGTGCGCGTACGGGCGTACCCCAAAGGGCGGCTCCGCGACTACACCGGTGCGGCGCGCCCGACGCCCGAAGAGTTCCACGACGAGCCGTTGCCCGCGAACCTCGGCGAGCTCTGTGCGCAGTTGCCCGATCTGAACGTCGGCGGCACCGTCGCCCTGCGGTTCGGCGGAACGCCGATCACGGCGCCGATCGCCGACGGGGGCTGCGCGAACGATGCCGGCGCATTCCCCGCGCGTGCCGGTGCCGCGGCCGCGCGCGTGCGCATCGAGACGGCGGGAACCTATCGCTTCGAGGTCGTGGGCGAGGTGCCCGTGGGCTTTTTCTTCCCGCTTTTTCTCCGGAAAGACTGCACCGACGCAGCCAGCGAAATCGTCTGCGCGCGTGGCTATCGAGACTCGACGACCACGAACCCGGTGTCGGTTCTCGAGACCGCACTGGAGCCGGGAACGTACACGCTCCTCACAACGCAGTTCACTCCGGACCAACCCGTGCAGCTGGTGGTCCGCGCGACGGCTGTGGGCGCGCCCGCAACCGACGCCGGCGCTGCAAGCGATGCGGGCGATCCGAAAGCGAGTGTGCCCACGATTGCGCCTCCGGCGTGGCCGCGTCTCGTCTCGGATGGGCGCGACAACACGCCGCCGAAGGAGCCGCGCGAGGAGGTCTCCAGCGAGGCCTTCGCGCTCGTCGACGTTGCGTCCGGCGCGGTGCGTACCGCCCGTCTCGTTCTCGGTGGCGACTGCGTGGGCAAGGCCGCGCGCGTTCCGGCCATCTCCGAGCGCCGTCTCGACGTGGCGGGTGTCCTCGGTTGCGAGGCCGGTCGCATGGTCGCACCACACCTGCTGGTGACCGCAGCCGGACCTCCGGCGAAGGCTCCCTCCACGCTCCTCGGCGCCTACGCGAAAGCTGAGGCATGCGCGCAGACCGCGGACGGACGGCTGTGCGTCCCGGGCGGCATGATGGTCCTCGGCAGCGATTTGTTCACCGGCATTGGAGACACCTCCACCACGCCCGAGCGCATCGTGCGGTTCCCCACCTTCTACATCGACAAAGACGAGTTCACAGTGGCCGAGTTCCGGGCTGCTCGGGCTGCCGGCTACACGTTGCCGGCAGGTTCGTACGTGCTCGCTACCGAAGCTCCCTTGGCCCCCCGTGAGCTCGACTACAAGAAGCTCTGCACCTACAGCAAGGCGAACCTCAATCGCGAGGACATGCCGCTCAACTGCGTCACCTGGCCGGTGGCCCGCGATCTCTGTCGCCAACGCGGCGGCGAGCTGCCCACCGAGGCGGCGTGGGAGTACGTCGCGCGCAAGGCCGGCAAACCTAGTGCGACCCTGTACCCGTGGGGCAACGAAGAGCCCACCTGCGACCGCGCCATCTACGACCGCGTCTTCCAGGGGCCGCAGACCGGCATCTGCGCGCCCACGCCCGCCCTCGAGGGTCCACAACCGCGTAGCGTGGTCTCGGGCGACGTGACGCCGCTCGGGGTCCGCAATCTCGCCGGAAGCCTCGACGAGTGGACGCTCGATGCATTTGCACCCTACACGCAATCGTGTTGGCTGGGGGCCCCGATCGACGCCCCGCGCTGCGAGCTCTCCGGCGCGCCTTACCGTACCTTTCGCGGCGCCAGCTACGCGAGCGTCGGCAGCGTCCTCGCCAGCCCGCTGCGCGATCGCATACCCGTCATGGACCCGTCGGCCGGCATCGGCTTCCGGTGCGTGTACCCTTCGCCGTGAGGATTCCGAGCACGTTGCCGTGGCGAGCGTGGTTGCTGGCGCTCCTGACCATGGGGGCGGCCGGCAGCGGGTGCGCGCCGGCCATGATTGCGCCGGGCGAGACCCTGGTGGTGGTCGACACGGACTTGCCGGTACCGGATGTCGTGGACCTGGAGGGTCCGCAACCTCGTGGCGCGACTTCGGGCGACCTGACGCCACTCGGGGTCCGGAACCTTGCGGGTAGTGTAGCCGAGTGGACCCTCGATACATTTGCACCCTACACACAATCGTGCTGGCTCGTCGCGCCCTTGGATGGGGCCCGCTGCGATCTCGCCGACGCGCCCTACCGCACCTTTCGCGGCGCAAGCTACGCGGGCCCTGGTCCCAGCCTCGCGAGCCCGCTGCGCGCTCGCCTGGCCGCCATGGACACCTCTCCAGACATCGGCTTCCGCTGCGTGTACCCGTCGCCGTGAGGCCCGCGTCGCTCGGGCTGTGGGCGCTCGCCTCCGTCGCTGCAGCGTGCGGTCCCGCTCCGGTGCCTTTGGCGCAGGTGCTCCTCTTCATCGACACCGACGCGCCGCTCCCTGCGGCCGGGCTCGGCCCCGACGCGCTCACGCTCTTCGACCGGCTCGACGTGGCGGTGTACGCGGGTGAGGAAGCAGCGCCTTGCGAGGGCTGCGTCCGTGAGTTCTCCCTCAAGGCCGATCGTCCGCGCGAGCTGTCGCTGGGCGTCGCCGTGTCGCGCGATAGCGCGGTCGCCAGGGTGCGCATCTACGCCCAACGAAACCTGGATCGGAACGGGCAGCCCGACGAGCTCAGCTCGCTCGTGGCCTGGGTGCGGCTTCCGCGTCCGGCGCCGGAAGAGGTGCGGGAGGTACACGTCACCTTGCGTGTTGCGGATCTCGCGAGGCCCCGCGGTGGTCGCTTCGCCCCGCTGGAGCCTGCGGTAGAGGCCCCATCGCCGCCCCTCGCGCGTTGGTCGGAAGCGCGTCGCGTCCCGTGCGCGCTCGCGGTGGGCCCCGAGGAAGCGTGCATCCCCGGCGGCGTGGTGTGGATGGGCGATGCGCAACGGACGCCCGGGCCCGCCGGCGGTCTCGCGCCGCGGTTGGTCTCCATGTCGCCTTTCGTGCTCGACCGCGAAGAGGTGACGGTGCGCGCCTTCCGGCAGAGTGGGCTCGCGACCGACGCGCATCCCCTGCTCGCGGGCTCCAGCGCGTGCACGTTCTCGGCGACCGCTGGACCCGACGAAGATCACCCGGTCAACTGCGTCTCCTGGGCCACCGCGGCGCGCTTCTGCGAGTCTCGGGGAAAGGAGCTGCCCAGCGAGGCTCAGCTCGAGTACGTGGAGGGAGGGCTGCGCGGCGCGCGCTACCCATGGGGCGACGATGAGCCGCGCTGCGCCGGGGTAACGTTCGGTCGCGACGTCGACATCGGTCCCTGCCGCACGCCGGGGCGCACCAGCCCGGTGGGCACTTCGCCCCAAGACGTCCTCGACGTGCCTGGCGCGACGCTCACCGACCTCGCGGCGAACGTCGCGGAGTGGAGCCGAGAGGCATGGCGCGGAGCAGATGATGCGTGCAATATGCCTGGATTGTTTCGGGACCCGGAGTGCCCGGTGGTGGCCGCGTCGGTCCACGCCACCCGGGGCGGTAGGTTCTCGCTGGCGGCCCTCGCGGCGCGATCGTACGTGCGGGAGTACAGCAGCGTAGCGGCCGACACCATCGGCTTTCGCTGCGCCCGCCGCCGCTAGCCCGCTACCCCGTGAGCTCCCGGGCTGCGCGGAGGAGCGCGCGCAGTGACCCGTAGGTCGCCGACGGTTCTTCGCCCCGGGCGATGCGCTGAATCTGCTCGGTGTACCAGGAGAGCTCCGCGATGGACGCGAGCGCTCGCACCGGGAAGCGCGCGGGCCCAGAAAGAGCAGGCTGCTCCCCGCGGAGAATCCGCGCTGGGAAGTCGGGAACCACCGCCAGCGGCCGCCCGAGCCCCACGAGATCGTGGGTGCCCGCCTGGAGCAGCCCGGCCATGCGCACGGCATTCCTCTGGCCGCCGGTCAGGAGCAGGGGAACGCCCACCTGCGGACGGAGCGTGCGCGCATACTCGGCGAAGTACGCGTCGGGACCGCGGCGCGTGCCGCCGAGCAGGCCGTCGGACTCGTAGGTGCCGCCGCTGAGCTCGAGGAGATCGATGCCCTCCGCCTCGAGCCAGCGGGCTACGGTCACGCACGAGCCAACGTCGAAGCCGCCGCGCTGTAGATCGGAGGCATTGAGCTTGACCGCCACGGCAAAGTCGCGACCCGTCGCCTGGCGCACCGCGCGGACCACCTCCAGCAGGAGTCGTGCGCGGCCGCCGAGATCGCCTCCCCACGCGTCGCGCCGGACGTTGCTCACCGGCGAGAGAAACTGGCTCAGCAGATACCCGTGCGCCGCGTGAATCTCGACGCCGTTAAACCCGGCGCGCTCCGCCAGCGAGGCCGCCTCCGCGAACTGCCGTACGATGGTCTCAACTTCCTGCGGAGCGAGCGCGACGGGAGGCGCGAAGGCGCCGGCCATGCGGGTCATCGAAACCGCGGACGGGGCCACCGGCTGCGGCGTGAGGGTTCGCGGCGTCTGCCGCCCCGGGTGGTTCAGTTGCAGAAAGATGGGGACACCGTGCCGCGTGGTCGCGTGCGCCCAGGCGCGAAACGCGCCGAGGAAGTCCGCGTGCACCGCCACGTCGCCGCGCGCGCCGATGTGCCGAGGATCGACCATCACGTTGCCGGTCACGAGAAGCCCGGCGCCACCGCGCGCCCACGCTTCGTACAGGGCAGCGTGTCGCGGCGTCGGCTGCATATGCGCGGTCGCCAGCCCCTCGGCCATCGCGCTCTTGACCAGCCGGTTCGCGAGCGTGAGGCCGCAGGGCAGCCGAAACGAGGTGCCCAGCACGTTCATCGTGGCCACCGCACGCGTTGCAGCAGGCGTCGGGCGCTGAACGCGAGGAAGTCCGCATGGGCCTCCAGTGGAATGGGAACGGCGCCCCGCACGCGCCCCTCGTAGGAGCGGACGGAGCCGAGAAAGTCCCGGGCGCTCATGCGCAATAGCCCTCTGGCGAAGGGGGCTCCGGAGGTGTCCTCACCCCGGAAGATCTCAATCGGCATCTGCGTTCCTGCAGACCATAGCTTCGTCGCGCCGCCGTCCTCCCACACCTTCATGCCGGTGAGCGTCCACTCCTCGCCCACCGGGCTCGCGAGGCCAAGGCGATACATGTTGTAAAATACACCTTTGTCGACGGGGTCGTCTGCCAGGAGGTGAACGTGCCCGCGCACGACGCTGCAGGTGCCGCCGAGGAGCGCGCAGGTGAGCGTGCCGACCACGCTCGCAGAATGGCTCGCGTCGCGGACGAACGTCGTAAGGTCGTCCATCTCGATGACAAACGCGGCCTGGGCTTGGTGCGCGAACGGCTCGGCGAATGCGTCCACCGCGAGCCGATTCGGGGCGTCGGCGGGAGCGCACGATAGCCAGCCGTCGAAGGCCTCGCTGAGGGCGAAGCTTCGCCGCCGCTCCACCGGCGGCCGCGCGACCGTGCCCTGCTGCGCGCCCGCGGGTGGCCGGTCGGCCGTGCGCTCGGTCGCCACCAGGATGTGCATCGCGCGCTCGGCGATCGTGCATATGGTCCCCACCGGGTTCTTGCCCACCGCTGCCGGGATGACCGAGGCGTCGCAGACGTAGAGCCCGGGGTGCAGGGCACCGAGGGGGCCGTCGGGGTCGAAGACCGCACAGGCGTCGTTCACCACCCCCACCCGGTGGCAGTCGCCCATGGGGCAGCCACCGAGTGGGTGTACTGTCCACTGAACCGCGCTGTCGCCCCAGCCGGTCCGCAGCGGCTGATAGGTAGCGCCCGCTGCTTCGGCCATCTTGCGGAGCTCGGCGTCCACGTGGGGCACCTTGTAGTCCGGCCATCGGATGGCGATCCCGGCGGCGCCCAATTCGAGCCGCCCCTTCGCGCCGTCGTCGCACTGGGCGAGCAGCAGCTGGCCATTCTCCGGGGCGCCGACGATCCCTTCGGCGACGGAGGCGAGCACCTCTCGTGATGTAGCGAGGGCGCGCGCCCAGGTTCCTTGACCTGCGTCCTGCGCGCGCAGTCTGGCGCCGAAGCCGAGCGCGCGTCCCACCGTGGTGAGGAGAAGGGGCGCCGTTCCATCCTCCACGTGAATGGCGCCCCGGTGCTCGTTCGCGGGCAAGTCCACGGCGGTGGTAATGCACGGTCCCGGCTCCGGATCGGTTCGTCCGTCGGTTCCGTTGGCGCGCACCCGCAGCCGCGGGGCATACACCGCGCCGATGGCGTTGCCGTTGGCGGAGAACGAGGTGCCGAGTGCGTCCGAGACAGCGAGCCCGCGCTCCCGCGAACGTGCGAGGATCTCGGTGCTCCCCAGGGCGCCCCCGGCGAGGATGACCAGGCGCGCGCGCAGGCACGGAAAGCCAGCCTCCTCCGGTGTCTCGCGAGCTGGCCTGCATGTGGGTGCGTAGTACACGCTCCACTCGTCGCCGCTCCGCGCCACGTGGTGCACGTCGAGCTCGGCGAACACGCGTGCGCCGGCGGCCACCGCGAGTGGCAAGTAGGTCATGTCGACGCTGCGCTTGGCGCCCACCACGCAGCCGGAGACGCAGTTGCCACAGCCGGTACAGATGGCGCCGCGCGCGCCCGGAGGGTCGTCGTCGGTGCGTCGAACCATCAACGGAACGCGCTGCGACGCTACCCCCGCTTGCGCCGCGAGCTCGCGGAATACCTCCATCTTCGCGACCTCGGGCCCCGCGGAGGTTGGCGTGAGAATCTCACGGGCCCGCGCGGACGCCGCCTCGCGCCCGGCGCGGTCGGCGCGGAATCGCGCCGGCCAACGATGATCGAGAACGTGCTCCTCGGGCACCACGAACACGCTCGCGTTGATGAGCGAGGTGCCGCCGACGCCGCACCCCACCACCGCGCCCAGCGATTCGTGAATGCGCAGGTCGAACAGCCCGAGTCGAGGACCGAAGCGTCGAGCCATACCGGGGGTGTCCACACGCCCTTGCACGTTGGCGGGGACGTGCGTCAGCGAAGCAGGCAGCTCCTCCGGGAGGAGCTCGGTGCCGCGCTCGAGCACGCACACGCGAAGGCCGGCCTCGGCGAGACGGAGCGCCGCGATGCCGCCCCCGTAGCCCGAGCCCACCACGATGGCGTCGTAGCGCGCCTCGAGCTCGCTCTTGGGGCGGGCCATGCGCTCGCGCGGCGGCGTGCGGGGGCTCACGACATCACCGTCAGTGAACGTAGCTCGGGCGGCGTGCGCAGGTGCTGGGCCAGGCGCGCCACCGGCGTGGTGAGCGCCTGCGGATGGCCCAAGAACGTCGAGAGGAGCCGGAGGAGCGTCTCGGGCGCCTCGTAGCCGAGGTTGTGCGATGCCCCTTTCACCCAGACGCCGGAGAGATCGCGCACCCCACGCCGGTAGGTCGCGGCCGTCGCTTCCGGGCGCAAGAGCTGGTCGTCCTCGGAGAGGACGAGGAACGTGGGACACGTCACCCGGTCCACGAAGGCGTCTACGAAGTGCGTGCCCTGTACGGACTCGAGGAAGCGGGTGGTCTCGCGCGTGCATAGTGCACGTAAAAAGCTCCGCTCCACCGCTTGCGACAGCACCGGAACGCCCAGGAACGGCCGCCCCCGCACGATGCGCCGGTAAAGCTCCGGCGCCCGGGCTGTCTCCCGAAAGAGCGACTCTGTCGCCTCCGCATCGTGGCGAACCCCCGCTGGATTCACCAGGAACAGCGTCCGCACCCGCTGCGGGTAGTGCGCGGCCAGCGCCGTGGCGATCCAGCCGCCGAGGCTGATCCCCACGACGTCGACCGGGCCGTATGCATCGGTCAGCTCCGCCAGCGAGGCCGCGTGCTCCTCCAGGTTGGTCGTGCCCGCGCGCGAGACGCTCTTGCCGCCGAGGTCGAAGAGGTCGGGAACGATTGGCTCGCGACCGGCCGCGAATGCTAGCGCGAGCGGAACGAGTTGCGCGCCGCCGCGCCCGAGCCCGTGCACGAAGAGGAGCGGACGGCCGCGCCCTTGGCGCGCGCTGCGGACCCAGAGAGTGCCGCGCCCCACGCGGACCCAGGCGCCTGGCAGCGAGCATGCGGAAGCGAGGAGCGCGATCATGCGAAGGTCCCGAGCTGCCGGCGGGTGGCCAACCACCGAAGCGTATCGGCCAAGGTCTGCTCGAAGTCGATGGGCCGAAAGCCCACTTCGCGCGCGAGCCGGTCTGAAGAGTAGCGAGGTTCCTTGCCGTCGAGCTCGTCCACCACGGCGCGCGTCAGGGTGCGCTCGCTGCCCAAGAAGCGTGCGCGAAGTCCATCGAGCAAGGGCAAGAGCGGCAGCGCCGCCCGTGGCAGGGGCGGTGGCACCCGAACGCCGGGGTCTATTCTTCGCACGTCCTCGAGGATGGACCGCCAGCTCCGGTAGGTGGCCGAGACGATGTAGCGTCCCTTCGCGCTCGCGCTCTCGAACAGCAGAATCTGTGCCCGAGCGACGTCGCGAACATCGACCCACGAATGCGCGAACTGCGGCAGCAGTGGGAGCCTGCCGTCGACGACGTCCTCGAAGAGGCGGGTCACCGGGGTGTGCCGGAAGAAGTACGGACCGAGAATGGCGGTGGGCAACACCGAGACGACGTCCAGATCGCGACGTCCCGCGAACTCCCACACGCGTTCCTCGGCCTCGGTCTTGCCCAGCAGATAGGCGCTCTTGCGGTCTCGATTCCAGTCGCCCTCGTCGAGCGCATCTCTGCCGGTGGCGTCGTGCCCCGCGGCGCCTCCCGCCGACGTGTACACGAGGCGGGAGACGCCCGCTGCCTCCGCCGCGCGGAGCACATTGAGGGTCCCCGTCACCATAGGCTCGACGATCTCGCGCTGCTCGTCGCGGGCCCAGAGCTTGAAGGGCGCGGCGGTATGGAACAGACCGTAGATGAGCTTGCCCTCGAGCGCCCGATGGATGGACGGCGGCGCCAGCACATCGGCCTCCCGCAGCTCCACCCCGAGCGCCCGTAGCTCCGCCGCCCGCGCGTCGTCGAGCGAGCGGACCAGGCCCAGCACCGAGTATCCGCGCCGCCTGAGCTGCTTGCACAGGGTGTGACCCACGTGGCCGGCTGCGCCCGTGACGGCGACCCATCGACCTTCGACGGCGGCCTCGTGCGGAAGGGCCGCGGGGTCCTGCACCGGCTCGGCGACCCGGGGCGGCGTCGTTTGCTCCCGGGTACCGAAGGTCAGACTACGGATCAGCGCGCCGAGGTCGCGATCGAGCGCGAAGGTCAGGTGGGCCACAGCCACGCTGCGCCCGAAGGCGTCGAGCACGTCGCCGCGCGCGCTGGTGAGGGAGCGCGCGAGATCGAAGAGCCGCACTTGTTTCTCCGCCACCATGCGATACGGGCGAGCGTCGTCCCCCACGAATGCCAGATCGTATTCCCAGGTCTGCGGACCCACGCGCAGGCAACCCTGGGCGCGGCGTTGCGTCGCGAATCCAGTCACATCGAGAGTGCCGTCGAGGTCGATGGTCCGAGACCGCCAGAAGTCCGGCCGCGCGCGTCCACGCAGCTCCACCCGCGCTTCGGCGATCTCGGCGTCGCTGCCGGAGAAGCTGCAGGTGCCTTCCATACGTTCGGTGAATTGCAGGCTCATCGGGGGTTCCTCGTCGTTCGGTGCGGGTGGCGCTGCGGGGCGTGGCCGCCGACGTTTGTCGACCTCCGCGCGAAGCAGAGACCACGGATGAAGCTCCCCACGTACCCGGCTCCACCAGGTGGTCCACGGCTCTCGCTCCTCCCAGCGCGCGTAGGCCTCACGACCGTAGATCTGCCCCGTCACCAGATCGCGAACCACCGGCACGCCCGCGCGAACCTCCACGACGGTGGCGAGACCGTCGCAGAACGTGCCGCCGTTGACGTAACGGTACGGCCCCGCCTGCGCGAGCCCCGGATGGTGGGTATGGCCGGCAATCACAGTGTCGATGCTGGGCGGCAGGATCGACTGCGCGAGCGTGGCCACCACGTAGCGGGGATCGCGGCCGTGCTCCAGCGTCGTCAGATAGTCGAGGTTGGTTCGGAGCCACGGTCTCGTTTGCGGAACCGCGTCCTCGAGCGCCTCGGCGAGCGCGAAGCCGAGGCCGGTCACGGCGCGATTGCGCAGGCTACCGTGGCGCGCCAGTGGAAGGTCGATGGGCGTGCCCACTGCGCGCTCGAAGGCCGCGTGAAGGCGTGCCACCCGGCCCGCGGTGGTTTGCGTCAGGCCGGCGTCGAAGACGTCGCCATGGGTCACCAGCAGGTGCTCGTCCACCACCAGCCCATCCACTACGTTCCAAGGCAGGGTGGCGGCCAGGAGGTCGGCGTCAGGGTCGTGGTTGCCGCGAACGTAGTACACCTCCGTGTGCGCGGTGGCTTCGCCCAACGCCGCCCGGAGCCGCGGGTAGCGCGCGAGCGTGACCAGCGGGCTCACCCCCGCGTGATCCTCCAGGATGTCGCCGTTGAGGACGATGATGGCGCCGTCGCGCCGCGCGCGGTCGAGCGAAGCGGCCGCCACCTCCTCCAGCTCCATCGGGAAGCCGAAGGGGGCGGGGACCCCCAGATGCAAGTCCGATGCGATCCACAGCATCCGGCCCCGAGACGCTACGTGGCACGCGAGCAGACGCTCCGGAACGACGCAGCCCAAGGGCACGTCCGAGGACGATGATTGCGGAAGCGGCAGCTCTTCGCCCATGGGAGACTCCTTGGCGTCGGTTTCGAGGGCTTGCCTCCCTGACACCGGTGGCGGCCGACTGATGCGCCCGAAGTGCGAGGAGCACAGGTTTTCGCCAGCGGACCAATCTTGGTGGCCCCCTTGTATATTCAGCTGCGCGTGGCCCTCAGGGTCTTCACGATGACCGGGATTGCCAGCGCACGGTGCTTGGCCACCTCGCTCCTGCCGCCTTCGCGCACCCGCCCCCAAACGTCGTAGCCGGGCATGTCGAGAGTGCTCGCGAGACCTTTCCGCGTACCGCATTCGTGTGGTAACGAGCGAACCATGATGCGGGGACGCGCGGTGTGGGCAGTGTGGTCGCTCCTGACCACCGGTTGCTTCTTCTACAATTCCGAGTGGGGCGAGGGAAAGCGCGCGCAGCAGCGTGCCGCGGTGCGCGCGGTGCCGGCCACCATCGCGTCGAGCGACACGGCGGCTGTGCCGGTGCACCAGCAAATGCGCATTCGAGCCTACGCCACGCCGCAGTACCTGTCGCAGGTGGTGGAGCCGGAGCGCCGCTTCCGGGAGTCGCTCGACGAGGCCAACCGCGCCTTCGCGGGCGTCGGCGTGCACTGGGTGCTCGAGTCGTTTCGCCCCTGGAACGGCCCGGACGACGATCTCGGCAAGGCCCTCGACTCCATGGAGTCCGACGCGCCCGGTCGCGAGGTGGACTTTCACGTGGGTCTGGTGGGAGCGCTCCCGCTTCTCAGCGAGGATGTGCACAAGCTCGGCATCGCGCGCCCGTTCGGCCATCACCTGGTGATGCGCGCGCCGTCGCGGGCCCGCGAGGTCGACGCAGTGGAGCGAAACTTCGATGAGCTCTCAGAGGCCGAACGGGAAAAGATTCGCGGCACCCGGCGGAAGCACCGGGCCTCGGTGGTGCTCATTCACGAGCTCGGACACACCCTCGGCGCCATGCACGACAACGTGGACGTGAGCATCATGAATCCCAACTATGCCCCCGAGCGCGCCAGCTTCGGGCCCGATAATGTGGGTATGATGCAGGTAACGGCGCGCCACCGGGCCGCCGGCGAGTGGACCAATAAGGACCTAACCAAAGACTTGCTGGCCCGCCTCGACGCCATCGGGCCGAGCAGCTCGGTGGTGCCCGGCGACCTCAAGTCGATGCGCGACTTTCTGGTCTCGCTGCAGGCCCAGCAAGCGGCGGCGGCGAATCCACCGCCTGCGGTGGAGAACGTGCCTGCCGACGTCCGCGGGCTTCCCGCGACCGACCGCGCCGCCTATGCCGAGAGCAAGGCACTCTTCGACCGGGGCGAGACCGAGAAGGCCTGGGCCAAGGGCGCGGCCCTCTTCTCCGCGCATCCTGCGGTCTACTCGATTCAAGACCTACGCTGCCAGGTGGCCATGGCCCGCGGCCTTGCCTACACCGAGTCGCGGCCGGAGTGCGAGCCGGTGATGCAGCTCTCGCGGGCGAAGAAGTAGCGCGTCGCGAGCCGCGCGCCCTATCCTGGTGCCTGTTTGCCTGGCTGGGATCACCCGGCGCGCAGCGCAGTTGCTATGCTCGGCCTCGCCATGGATGCGCCTCGCGAACGTTCGGTCATTGCACGCGGCGTGATGCTCGCCCTGCTGGCCGCGCTCGCGTTCGGCCTGACCACGCCGCTGGTGCAGCGAGCCGGCGCCCTCGCAGGCCCGTTCGCCACGGCGTTCCTGCTCTACGCGGGCGCTGCCCTGGGTACGGCCCCTTGGCTACGGCGCTCGCCGGCCGCTCCGCTGGTGCGCGGCGATCTCGGGCGCATCGTGGGCATCGGGCTCCTGGGCGCCGCCATCGCGCCCACACTCTTCGCTTGGGGTCTTCGCCGAAGCGCCCCCGCCGGCGCGTCGATTCTCACGAACACCGAGGCCATCTTCACGGCGCTCCTGGCGCGCCTCTTGTTTCGCGAGCACCTCGGTAGGCGCGTGCTCTTCGCACTCTCGCTCATGCTGGCGGGCGGCGTCGTTATCGTGGGCGCCTCCGCCAGCGGCGCAGCCTCCGGCTCGGCCCTCGGCCTCGCGGTGCTGGTCGCCGGCATGTTCGCCTGGGCGCTCGACAACGCCTTGGCCCGCCCGCTCGCCGATCGCGATCCTGGATGGGTGGTGGCCGCCAAGGCCGCGGTGGGGGCCACCGCAACGGCGACGCTCGCGTTGGCCTCGGGCGACGTGTGGCCCTCTGCGGGCTGCGCGCTCGTGCTTCTCGCCTGCGGGGCTACCGGCTACGGGCTGAGCCTGCGTCTCTATCTGCTCGCGCAACGGCGCATCGGTGCGGCGCGCACGGCCTCGGTGTTCGCGCTGGCGCCATTCGTGGGCGCCGTGCTCGCCTGGGCCCTCGGCGATCGCGCGGGGACGGCAAGCATCGCCGCTGGCGCTGCGCTCTTCGGTCTCGGCACCTGGCTGCATCTCACGGAGCGACACCGGCACCCGCACGTGCACGACGCAACAGCGCACGCGCATGCGCACCCGCATCGGCACGACGACGGACACCACGACCACAGCCACGATGTGTACCCGGCGGGCGAGCACTCGCATTCCCACGTTCACGCCCGGCTGGAGCACGCGCATGAGCACGGCGAAGACTTGCACCACCGCCACACGCACTCTTGAGGCGCGCGCAGCAGGCCAATACAGGCGGGCTGCTTTCGAGTAAGCTTCGCCCGCACGATGACCAACTCAGCATTCTTTCGACTGCCTTCGCGCCTCGGGCGCGGCTCGGTCCTCTCCGTCGCCTTCGCGGTGGCCGCCAGCCTGGGCGCGTGCGGCGGCCCGGAGCCGAAGACGCCGCATGTCGATTCCCTTTCCGACGCAGGAGCATCGAACAAGAACATGGACGCAGCCAGCAATACCGCGCAAACGAGCAATCCCATCCTCGCCCAGTGGACTGGCCCCCATGGCGGCGTTCCCGCTTTCGACCGGGTGAAGGTCGCCGATCTCGGCCCCGCCCTCGAAGAGGCCATGAAGGGCAAGCTTGCCGACATCGAGCGCATCGCCAGCGACGCCGCGGCGCCCACCTTCGAGAACACCATCGCCGCCCTGGAGCGCGCCGGAAAATCGCTGGAACGCGCGCTGGCAGTCTACGGCATCTACACCTCGACCATGAACGACGAAGCGGTGCAGGCCATCCAGCGCGACATGGAGCCCAAGCTGGCCGCTCTCGACGACACCATTGGCCAGAACCGGAAGCTCTTCGACCGCGTGGCCGCGGTGTACGACGCACGCGACAAGTTGGGGCTCACCCCCGAGCAGTCGCGCCTCCTCTGGCTCGACTACGTGGGCTTCGTCCGCGCCGGCGCCAAGCTCACCCCCGAGGCCAAGAAGAAGATCTTCGACCTGAACCAGAAGCTGGCTGGCCTCTATACCAAGTTCAGCCAGAACATCCTCGCCGAAGAGGGCAGCCAGATGGTGGTGCTCGACAAGGAGGAAGACCTGGCAGGCCTGCCCGACCCGCTGAAGAAGTCGGCCGCCGCTGCCGGCGAGAGCCACGGCCACAAAGGCAAGTTCGTCATCACCAACACTCGCTCCAGCGTCGACCCGTTTCTCGCCTACGCCTCGCGCCGTGATCTGCGCGAAAAGGTATGGCGCATGTTCGAGATGCGCGGCGACAACGGCGACGCTCACGACAACAACGCCATCATCGGTGAGGTCTTGAAGCTCCGCGCCGAGCGCGCCAAGCTACTGGGGTATCCCACCCACGCCCACTATCGCCTCGAGCTCAGCATGGCGAAAACCCCCGAGCGCGCCATGTCGCTCATGGAAGCCGTGTGGAAGCCGGCGGTGGCGCGAGTACACGAAGAGGTGGCCGACATGCAGAAGGTCGCCGACAAGGAGAAGGCGAACCTGAAGATCGAGGCCTGGGACTATCGCTACTACGCCGAGAAAGTCCGCAAGGCGAAGTACGATCTCGACCAGAACGAGGTAAAGCCGTATCTGTCGCTGGAGTCGCTGCGCGAGGGCATGTTCTGGGTCGCCGGTGAGCTCTTCGGCTTCCACTTCGAAGAAGTGAAAGACGGCAGCGTCTCTGCGTATCACCCAGACGTGCGCGCGTTCCGCGTCACCGGCGCCGGCGGCAAGCACGTGGGGTACTGGTATTTCGACCCCTACGCGCGGCAGGGCAAGAGCTCCGGCGCCTGGATGAACGAGTACCGCGCGCAGTCGCGCATCGACGGAGAAGTGCCGGTCATCGTCTCCAACAATGCCAACTTCGTCAAAGGTGCGCCCGGCGAGCCGGTGCTCATCAGCTGGGACGACGCGCGCACGCTCTTTCACGAGTTTGGTCATGCGCTTCACGGTCTCAATTCCAACGTGACGTATCCGCAGGTGGCGGGCACCAGCGTTGCCCGCGACTACGTGGAGTTCCCTTCGCAGCTCCTCGAGCGCTGGCTCTCCACGCCCGAGGTACTGGGTCGCTTCGCGCTCCACTACCAGACGAAGAAGCCAATTCCGCCCGAGCTGGTGCAGAAACTCGCCAAGAGCGACAAGTTCAACCAAGGTTTTCTCACGGTGGAGTACCTCTCGAGCGCGCTCGTCGACATGAAGATGCACCTGCAGGTCGACAAGCCGGTCGACGCCCGCGCCTTCGAGAAGGAGACGCTCGCGAGCCTGGGCATGCCCAAAGAGATGATCATGCGGCACCGCTCGCCGCACTTCGGTCACGTGTTCTCGGGCGAGGGGTATTCTGCGGGCTACTACAGCTATCTCTGGGCCGACACGCTCTCCGCCGACGCCTACGAAGCCTTCCTCGAGGGCAAGGGCCCCTACGACAAGGACGTCGCCAAGCGCCTTCACGACAAGGTGTTCTCGGTCGGCAACTCCATCGATGCCGCTGAGGGCTACCGGGGATTCCGCGGGCACGACGCGGGCATCGGCGCGCTCATGCGGCACCGCGGCTTTCCGGTCCCCAAGGAAGACGCCAAGGCGGCGAAGAAGTGAGAGTTGCCGCGTTCCTGTGCGTTGCCCTTGCCCTCGGGTGCGACGACCAGAAGACCGCGCCGCCGGTGGAGAGCGCTCCGCCCTCCGTTTCAGCGACGCCCACGCCTCCGGCGACCGCAGCCGCCACGGCTACGCCGACGGTGGTAGCGGCTCCCAAGCCCATTCCCGATCGCATTGGCTGTCAGCACGTGCTGGTGGCCTACAAGGGCGCGAAGAACGCGCCGGCCGGCGTCACCCGCAGCAAGGCTGAAGCCAAGGTCCGAGCGGAGAAGATTCTCCAGGACCTCAAGGACGGCAAGACCAAGGACTTCGCCGCGGTGGCCAAGGAATTCTCGGACGATCCCGGCTCCGCCGGGCGCCTGGGAAGCGTGGGCAAGTTCAAGCGTGATGAGATGACCAAGACCTTCTCCGACGCGGCGTTCTTGCTCCAGGTCGACGAGCTGGCGCCGATCACCGAATCGCCATTCGGCTTTCACGTCATCAAGCGCTTCGAATAGCTACTTGCGGCCGACGCGTCGCGGCTGCTGCGGCTTGCCCATGCCTTCCAGTGCCGTGCACAGACGCTCGTCTTTGCACGGACCAAAAGGGCCCGCGAGCTTCGGCCACGCTGGGTACGTGGCCAGCGGACGGGGTCGGACGTCGGGGCCCGCCCAGGTGGGGCCAACGTGCGAGGTCTTGCCCTCGGTCTCTTTCGAGCCGGTGGTGAATGGGAAGGCAATGGTGGGGGGCAGCCCCACGCGCTGCACCGGCTTGCCATCGGGGAGGGCATAAAGAAGCGTCGTGAGCCGGAGCACCCCAACCTTGGCGTCGTCGTCCAGGTACTCCTGCACGCAGCCCTTGCCGAAGGTGCGGGTGCCCACCACCGCGCCGCGTCCGTAGGCGTTCAGCGCGCCGGCCAGCATCTCCGCCGCACTCGCGGTCTCGCCATCGACCAGCGAGGCCACCGGACCGAGCCACTGCTCCTCCAAAGGAGGCTTGGGCGCGACGTCTGGCAGTACGCCTTCGCCCTGCGCCGCCCGCAGCGGAAACATCGGCAGCCCGGGCAAGAAGTGGCCGAGCGCCTCGATGGCGCCGTCCATGGACCCACCGCCGTTGCCGCGGAGGTCGAGCGCGATGGCCACAACCTTGGGGTCTCTCTTGAGATCGACGATGGCGCGGCCCACGTCGGGGCCGAGCGCGTCGTGGATGTCGTGGATGGTGAAGACGGCGATGGCGGCGTCGCCGGCGCGCACGCGGTCGACCGAAATGGTGGAGGGAGCATCACCGGGGCCGGCATCGGTGCTCGCGCCGTGGGGCTTGGCGGGTACGTCGACGGTGACGATCTCGTCGCCCCGAAGCACCGTGACCTTGGCCATTTCTTGCCCATCGAAGGCGGCCACCGAGGCTTGGTCCAGCTGCTCCGGCGACAGGCCAGCGATGTCGACGGTGCCGATGCGGAGCACCACGTCGTCCTTGCGCAAAGGCACGAGCGGCTCCTCGTCGAGGCGCGCGCCCACCAGCGTCGGCGTCGCCCGGACCCACAGCCGCGCCTTCGCGATGTCGTCCAGGTCCACGTCGTAGACCGTGGCTTCTTCCTCGAGCGGCGCCCAGTTGCTGTGGGCATCGATCAGCGGAACCCAGGCGCGAAGCTCGCTCGCCAGCACGAAGTCGGTCCACCCTCGCACGTCGAGGTCGGGAAAGAGCCGAGCCCGCGCCACGTCGCCGTAGCTCGAGAGGTTGACCGGAAGGGCCCGCCGTCGCTCGCCCAGCTTGCGCACGCGGCCGAGCACCGGTCCGCTGTCGGGCATGGGCAGCCGTGCGCCCTCCGGGTCTGCCGCCGGCAGCGACCCCGAGCCGCGCGCCCCGTCGTCGAAGGCGCGGCGCAGATCCTTGACCCAGGCATCGAGCACGATCGCGATTTCGGTGGCCCGTACGCACTCGGCGGCAGAGGAGCGTGGCCGCTCGAGCTCGCGCAGGAGCGCCGGCGCCTTGGAGAGAATCGCGCCGTTCACCGGCGAGTCTGGCTCGTAGGAAAGAAAGCCGTGAGGGTCGAGCCAGCTGGCGGTCTCGCCGGCGAAGGTCTTGGCGTCGAGAGGCTCGGGCACGTAGGGCAGGCGACTTTTCACCTGGAGCACCACCCGGTGCGCATCGACGCACGAGATCCCCACGTTGCCGCCGGTGGGCATGCGAAAGCCGCTGGCCGCCGCGTCGCCATCGGCGTCTTCTCGGGCGGCGGCGTCGGCGCCCGTGCGCTGGGCCACGGTGACGGCGGCTGGGGCAGCGGGGCCCGCCTCGGCAGGCGCCTCTTGCTTGCGGGCCGACCCATGGCAGCCAACGCTCGCGACCGTGGTCACCGCCGCGGCCGCGACGAGCCGTCGCATGGCCACCGAGGCCGAAGGCCCTGGGCCTACGTAGAACCACCGTCCAAGCATGACCGGCCACCCTAGCCGAGCCCCGCGGGCAACGCGAATTCTCGCCGAAATTCGCGGCTAGGAGGGCGACCCAACGGCGCCGCCGTGGCCGTGTCCAAGGTCACGTGCTGCGCCGCCGCTCGATACTCCCGTTCGCCGCGACGCTCCCCGCCTACCTGGCCGCGTGCCTGGCCGGGTGCATGCATCAGGGGGCCGCACGCCAGGCCCCGCCGCCTTCGGCTACGATGGTCGACCGTCCGGTGGTCCTCGGCGAGCTGCGGGTGGAGCCGCCTGCCGCACCGCTCGTCGAGGTGGAGACGCGCCGGGTCGTTACGTCCACCGGCCTGGCGTGTCAGGCCTATCTGCGCATCCCTGCGGGGGCGACGCGACTCGCGTTCGTGGCGAGCGGCACCGGCACCTACTCAACAACCCAGGGCGACATGGGGCCGCTCGCGCGCCAGGCTGGCAGAGCAGGAGTGGCCCTGCTCACCGTCGACAAGCCGGGCATCACCTTCGATGGCAAGGGCCAGCTGCGGGTAGTCGCCGACGTGTTCCGTCGGCACACGCTGGCTGACCTGGTGGAGTGCAGTCGCCTCGCCGCCTCGTGGGCCCTCACCCGAATGCCCGACGACGCCCGGCTCTTGCTCCACGGGCACAGCGAGGGCGCGCAGGTGATGGTCCGCATGCTCAGCGGCCCGCAGCTCCTTTCGCGGGTGGAGCTGGTGGTGCTGAGCGGGCTACCGCTCGAGCCGGTGGTGAGCGGCGCGACGCGGCAAGTCGCGCTCTTCATGCCGCGTGACCTGCCGGCCTTCGTCCACGCCCGCAAGGCCCACGACGACGAATGGCTCATGCGCTTGGCCATGCCCTCGGCGTACCTCGAGCATCCGACCGCGCGCGAGCATCTGGAGCCGCTCTTCGACGGCATTGCCGCTGCGCGCCCGGGCCTGCGTGTAGAGCTCTTTCACGGCGAAGGCGATCGCAACGCGCCTATCGCGCTGGTGCGCAAGCTCCTCGCGCGCAACGCAGCTGCGCGCGCCCACGGCAAGCCGGCGCTCGATCTGCGCATGCACGCATACGTAGACGCCCGCCACTCGCTCGACCAGCGCTTCGACCACGACATGGAAGACCTCCTGGCACCACTGCGCCGAACGCCCGAGTGATTGTCAGCGTCCTCCGCCTTCGGCCATGCGCCCTGCGAGCTCCGTGCGATTGCTCACGTCGAGCTTGGTGAGGATGGCCGAAACCTGGTTCTTCACTGTTGCGGGCGAGGTGCCGAGGGCGCTGGCGATCTCCGCGTTGCGAAGGCCCTTGGAGAGGTACAACAGGATCTGATCTTCGCGGGCGGTGAGTCGCGCCGCCGGTGGCCCCGGCGTATCGCGCAGGCGTCCGCGGCGGGAATCGAGATCGCTCGCGCCAGGAGAGACCGCGACGCGGTCGTGCAGCGCGTGGCCCATGGCGAGGATCGGCACTGCCGCCCGCAGCATGGCCAGCTCGCCCCCTTTGAACCGGGCGCCGCGCGAGGTTCGGCCGAGATAGATGCACTGCGTGGGTCTTCCGGGGGCCTCCAGGATGCCCACCGCGAACAAGCGAATTCCGAGCCCCGCCACCACTTCCCGATAAAAGAACATGCGATCGCGCACCCGCGGCCCGAGCACGTCGACGTCGACTGCGACGCCACCACGCTGGGCTGCGCCGCGGTTCAATTGGATACGGTCGTTCCAGTGCAGATCGGCTTGCGCCTCGCACCGGGTCCTCGCCTCCTCGTCCACGCGCAGCGTGAAGGGGTCCTTTGGGACTTCCGGAAATGCCGGCCCCAGGTACAGCGAGTCGAAGCCCACCGCACGGTCGAGCCAGGCGCCCATTTCGATCTGGTACTGGCCCTGCGTTCGACACCGAACGGAGAGATCGAGCAGGTCCGCTAGCTCCGGATGCATCAGCGTCGCGCGTCGGCCCATCTTCGAAGCGTACGCAGCGAATGACAGTCGAGCAATGTCGCCAAACGGGCGACGCGCCGTCGCTCACGCCGCCGGCGGGGCACGCAGCGCCGCGGCGAGCCCTTCGAGCAAGCTCGCCAGCGGCGCGGCCAGCTCGGGTGGCGCTTCGATACGAAGTCCGCCACCTGGAAGGCGAGCAATCACCAGCCCATGCGTCGATGCAGCCGGCGCGGCGTCGGGAAACGCGGGCGCAGCGGGTGCCGAGGTCTCTCGGGGAACGGTCTCGCCCAAGGTGGGCGCCAGTCCCGCAGCATCGCGGTCCGCGTCGATGGCGCCTTGCCCGGCGCGTCCGGCCTCGCCGGGTTCGGCGACCTCGACCACCTCGTCCTGCCCGACGAGCGGCACCGCGACCGGCTCCACCAGCTTGCGCACGCCTTCGAGGAACGACGAGCTTCCCTCGAACACCACCTCGTCGCTGGTGCCGTCGAAAAGCGTGGTGAATACAGCTTTCTTCTGGGCGACCAGTCGCGCGATGCGCCCTTCGATGCCCTCTTCGGTCACCAAATTGTATACGTCGATGGGCAGCGTCTGCCCGAGCCGGTAAATGCGCCCGATGCGCTGCTCGAGCACCGCCGGGTTCCACGGCACCTCGAGGTTGATGCAGCAGCTCGCCGCACGCTGCAGGTTGAGCCCCACGCCGCCGGCGTCGCTCAAGAAGAGAACCGCTACTTCGGGGTCGTCGTGGAAGTCGACGATGGCGGCCTCGCGCTGCTTCGGCGACTCGGCGCCCGTGAAGAACGCCGCGCGCTTGCCCGCCGCCTCCAGCAGATCGCGCACCGCCCACTCGGAGAGGCGCAGCATGTTGCGCCACTGCGAGAAGATCACTGCCTTCCGGCCCTGCGCCACCACGATCTCCGACACCAGCTCGCGCAGCACGCTGAGCTTGGGCGCCTGGAGGCTGGTCAAGAGCTCCGGGGTCGGCTTGCTGCGAATGCAGCGCGGCCACTCCTGCTCGAAGTTCACCTGTGCCCGGCCGTTGCAGAGCATGCGCTGCGAGGTGAGCATCTGCATGAGCCGGAGAAACTCGCTCTGGGTGAGCGGCCGCCGCGCGCCCTTCGCCGACAGCTCGGCGATGGGCTGACGCAGATCGTCGTGGGGCTCGCGTTGCCCTTCGCTGAAGGCCACCGGCACCACGGTGTCGGTGCGCGCCGGCAGCTGCGCCAGAACCTCCTTTCGCACCCGGCGCACCATGCTCGGCGCCAGACGCTCCCGCAGCACGTCGAGGTTCCGGGCTCCGCCGATGCCTTTGCTGCCGTCGCCCATGCTCACGCCGTGAAAGGGAACCAATCGCCACTTGGGCTCGAGCGCCAGATCGTCCACGAAGTCCATGATCGACGCCAGCTCTTCGAAGCGGTTCTCCATGGGCGTTCCCGTGAGCACCAGCCGAAAGCGCGGCCCAAGCGCCTTCACGTAGGCCGCCGATTTGGTCGCCCAGTTCTTGATGCGCTGCGCCTCGTCGAGCACCACCAGGTCGGGCGCGAACGCTTGGAGCTCGGCGAAGTCTCGGAGAAGCTGCTCGTAGCCTACCGCCAGGAACCCTCGCTTCGTGCTCCGATAGAGCTGCGCGCGCTCGGTCGGTGAGCCCTCGACCAGCGTGAGCGTCACATTGGTGGTGGCGTCCCACTCGCGTTTCCACTGGGGCTTCAGCGCGGCCGGCACGATGAGCAGACCCTTCTTGATGGCGCCGCTACCGGCGAGCGCGTGGCAGCCCGCGATGGCCTGGGTGGTCTTGCCCAGGCCCATGTCGTCGGCGAGCAGCAAGCGACCCTGCTCGAGGAAGCGGCGCACGCCATCTCGCTGGTAGGGGTAGAGCTTGCGCTTCAACGTGGAGAGTACACGCATCGCGGCGGCGGTGATCTCGAGCGAGGCGCCGGCGCGCTCGCTACGCTCTCGCTCTTCCCGAAGCACCGTTGCTACCGCCGCGTCAGCCTCGATCACCCCGCGCGCGATGGCGCGCTCGAGGTCGCGCAGCAGCGCGGCGCGCAGCGAAGGGTCGCGCAGCTCCTTGGCCCGCGGGGCGCCCTGGTCGAAGTGGGCGCCCACGGCGAGCACGCGCCTCGCATCGAGCGAGAGACGCGCCAGCCGATCGGCCGAGCCGCGGGTCGGGTGCATGGGGTCCCACGAGAGGCGCGCCTTGGAAGCCCCCGCGCTCGCGGTCGCCCGCACCCGTTCCAGCTTGCCGCGGGCCTCCAGCGCGTCGAGCACCGCGAGCCCGTGCTTGCACAGACCGAGCGAGCTCCGCACGAAGTCGGCGCAGCTGCAGCTCGTACGCAAAGGCGACACCGCGAGAAGCTCGGTCACGTAGGGGCGCGCGCCCTTGTCGGCCGTGGCCGAGCGGGTCGCGTAGGTGCCCAGGGTGGCGCCCTCGGCAGGCCGGCTCTCGATGCGGAGCCCATCGCGCTGCGCGAACGCATAGCGACGCGCCAAGGCGTCGACCGAGGCCCGCACGACCCGCCAATCGCCGTCGGGGGTGGTGCGCGCCAGATGCTCGGCGATGCGCGCCGCGTCGATGGCGCCGAAGCGCCGCTCGCAAAGGCCGGCAAGGGCCTCCACCGCCTCTCGCCCGGCGCCTGGTTCCGGGGAGCGATTGGTGAGGGCCTTGGGCGCAGCGTCGGTCATCGACTCCAGCTACCCCAACGCGCCACCAGGTCAATGGCGAAGCCAGCGAGGCTCAGCCTTTTCGTCCACGGCCCAGAATGGCGAGCAGCTGCCCCTGAAATTCCAGATAGTCCTGGATGTCTCCGTCGGCCTCCATGGCTTCCAGCGGCACCGCCACCAGGCACTGACCGAGCCGGCTCTTGTGCGCGCGATTCACCTCGGCGGGCGGTGACGTGTCGGTTGCCGTCGCGGCCGTGGCTGCGTCCACTTTCGGTGTCTTCCCCATGGGAGCACATCGACCGTGCGGAAAATAGGTTGCTTGTTTCGCCCACAACCGCTTGGATTCGCCTGTGGGCGCAGGGGCAGTATTCGTCGAGGGGACCATCGTGGCCGAGCGCTATCGGCTCGATCGCCTCCTCGGTGAAGGCGGCATGGGAGCGGTCTGGTCGGCCAAGCACGTGGTGACTCGAAAGCGCGTTGCCATCAAGGCGCTGCACCCGGCCATGTCCAACGACAACGACATTCGCGACAGGTTCGTGCGGGAGGCCCGCGCAGCGAGCGCGGTCAACCATCCGAATGTCGTGCAGATCTACGACGTGCTCGTCCACGAGGGGCAGCCCATCATCGTGATGGAGCTCCTGCGGGGCGAATCGCTCGGCGCGCGGCTCGAACGCGATCTCCGGCTTCCCATTGGCGAGCTACCTGCGATCTTTTTGCCCGCCATCGACGCCATCCAAGCTGCGCACGATCGGGGCATCGTCCACCGCGACCTCAAGCCGGACAACATTTTCTTGGTCGAAGGGCCTGCCGGCGCAGAGGTTCGCGTGCTCGACTTTGGCATCGCCAAGCTCACGGCGCTCGAAGGCGATGCCGCGAAGACCGGCAAGATGACCCAAGCGGGAGCCATGCTCGGCACGCCGTACTACATGTCGCCGGAGCAGGCGTGCGGAGACGTCACGCTCGACGAGCGATCGGATATCTGGGCACTGGGCATCATCCTGTACGAGTGCATTGCCGGGCACCGACCCACCGAAGGGCCGACCCTCGGCGCCATCCTCAGGGCGGTGGTTTCGGGTCACATATCGCCGATTGCGCAGGTCGTGCCGAGCTGCCCGCCGGGTATCGCGGCAACCATCGGCGCCATGCTCACGGTGGAGCGCAAGGCGCGTTCGATCACCCTCGACACGGTCAAAGCGAGCCTTCGGCAGCCGCACGCGTTCTTGGTCCAACCACCATCGCTTGCGCCAACCCCCCTTGCGGCGGCCCTCGCCGCGCGCGAGTCAATTCCTGGACCCGCGCCGGCCGCTGCCGCCGCTGCCCCCGCTTTTCCGATCGCTCAGGCGATGTCGATTCACATTCCCGTTCGCTCCTCGCGCGGCCTGGTGGCCGCGGGCTTCGGGTTGCTCCTGGTGGTGGCGCTCGGCGCGACCTGGCTCTCGGTGCGCGGCGAATCTGCGAGCCTGGCCGGCGAGACGCCGCGCGCGGGCGACGTGGCGCTCCGGTCGCCGCGAGCGGCAACGCCGTCAGCGCTCTCGAGCACCCCACGCGCCGGGGTGGTGGCCAACCGCGCAATGCCCTCGGCGCGCGCTCAGCCTTCCGCCACTGCGGCGCCCAAGCCCGTTCCCACCGGGCCTCCTGCCGTGACCGGTGCGAATGGACTTGCAACCTCGGTCCCGAACTTCAATCATTAGGCATCCTTGGTTGGGGGTATGTATGTGGAGAGCTCTGGCATCGATTTTCGTCCTGCGCGAGCGCGCGGCCCTGCTCGCGGTGCTCGCCGCGCTTCTGCTGTGGGCTGGCGCCTTCGGGCAGGCCAACGCTGCGGAACCCGATCGCGCGCAGCTGGCGCGAGAAGCGTACGTGCGCGGGAGCGAGCTGGCGAAAGCAGAGAAGTGGGGTGAGGCGCTCGCCGCCTTCGAGCGCTCCAACGAGAATCGCTCCCATGCGCTCACCCTCTACAATCTTGGTGTGTGCGAGCGCGTTCTCGGGCTCGCGACGCGGGCGCGGGCGCGGTTTCGCGATACGCTTCAGCGCGCCACGGAGCATGGCGACGAACTGCCCTCCGCACTGGCGGAGAGCGTGCAGGGCTATCTCACGGAATACGCGCGCACGCTGCCCCAGGTGACCATCACGATTGCCCCCGTGGATGCCGCCATTGCCATCGACGGGCGCCCCCTGCGAAGCCTGGCAACGGGTCCTTCCGTCGTGCTCGAGGCGAATACGATGCCGCCGGGAGTTGCGACGCGGCCGCCCGCTGCGAAGTTCGTGGTGGAGATGGACCCTGGGAGCCATGTGATCACGTTGGTGCACCAAGGGTTCGCCGACGTGGCCGTGCGACGATCTTTTCCCGAGGGGTATCGCGGAGCGCTCTCGCTTGCCATGGCAAGCCTCCCTGCCACCGTCAATGTTGCAGCCAACGTGAATGAGGCCATCGTTCGCGTCAATGGCGTGGACGTCGGAATGGCGCCGGTCGATATCTCCCGTCCGCCGGGCCACTACCGCGTCGACGTCGTTCGCGAAGGCTTCGTACCGGTCCGCAACGAGATGGACTTGCGCCCGGGAGCGGATTTCCAGCTTCGCGCCAAGCTCGAGGTGGAGCGCGTACCGCTTTACAAGAAGTGGTGGTTCTGGACCGGTGCAGCTGCCATCGTAGCTACCGGCGTGCTGGTCACGTATGCAGCCACACGCCCCACGCCCGAGCCGCCGCCCTACGACGCAGGTTCTACTGGCTGGCTCGCGGGCACACGATGACGGTGACTACTGCGCGCACGCCGCTGCGCATCGGCTGTTGCTGCAAAGATTGAATGCGCCGGTCGCATTCTGCGCCTCGGGTGAGGCATCTTTGAGGCAAGCGGAGATACACGAAGGCGAGTTGTTGCAGCGCCCAACGCAGCCCATCGTTGCGCTGCCGTCGGCGACCAATCGTGTCTCCGCAAACGAGTCGCCGCAGCGTCGCAAGTTGCACGCGAGGCACTTGTTCAATGGCGCGGCCGTACACGGGGCACCGCATCGTACGGTTCCGCACGCGACGAGCCTTCTCCAGATCAGGCTCGCTTCCGGTGCAGCGCGATAGCAATCCAGCACGCAGGCGTCGACCTCCGGACTCGATATCGGTCCACAACCAATCTCGCACTCGCGAACAGCGATAGCGTCCGGGCTCTCTCTCTGCGCCTTTCGGGACTCACAACAAGTTTGCTCCAGGCACTGGGTGCAGGCGTCTTCTTGTGGAGGTGCCGGTGGACACACTTGGTTCAGCAGAGGGCTCGTCAATGCGTCGGATTCTGGGCACTCTGTGAGGGTGTTTTGGGCGTTGGTCAGGCAGTCGAGCGCGCTCGCGTAGCGCGCTACGCTCACGGTGGATCGGAGGTCCAAGCGCTGGTCGCAGTCGCAAGGGAGCTGGGCGCAGCTTGCCAAGCAGGTCAGGGCGCGTCCGCAGGTCGCATCGGCGGTGCAGTACGCAAACGGCGTCGCGCATTGGGTTGCTATAGCCCGCGCGCAGTCGTCGCGAACGAAGAGATCGGCAGGGGAGATGGCGTCGCTCGCTCCTCCGTCGGCGAGGCGCGCCACGCCTTCTAGCGGGCTCGCTTCGCACGCGGCGGTCGCCAGCAGCACGCCGCTGCAGAAAAGGACCAGGCTTCCCCAGATAGTTGATCGTCCACCCACCAAGGCAAGATATCATCATTGGCCGAATGCGAGGAGGGAAGTTGCTTGGGTGGGCAGGGTTGATCGCTGCATCGATGTCGTGTGCGTCGACCGATGCGACGCGTCCGCAGCTTTTGGTCGAGGTTTCTACCGACCTGCTCCCGATCGACCTGGTTGGTCAGCGTCCGCTGTTTTCTGAGAGCGGCACCGTCGACACGCTGCGGGTCGATTTCGTGGGCAAAGAAGGCGTGGTACGCGAGTTTCGCGAGTTCGCCGTGGGCGGCGATGACGCATGGCCGGTTTCGTTCGGGGTCCCCGACCTGGGCCCAGACGCTTCCTTGCGATTTCGATTTCGTCTTTTTCGAGGCGCTGACGCCACGGGTGCTCGGCTCGATGCACGAAACGTCGTCGAACCCAACCCCGCTGTTGCCATCGATCGCGTCGTCGACTTGCCAACCCCCGTGCAAGGCATATCGCGTGTGCGCATCGCGCTCGCCGGGGCGTGTCTCGGGCGGCTCCCTTCGTTTCTCGGGTCGGGTTCCACGTGCGTCGATGCAGAACATCTACAGGCCGCATTCTCGGACGGGGTCGGTTTGGGCCCCGGAGCTAAGCTTGGGGTCGGTACGTTTGCGGCGGCGCAGGAACGCCCCTGCGAGGGCGAGGCACCCGCGGGGGCGCTGTGCATCCCCGGCGGCATGATGATCATGGGGAGCGAAGGGTTGGCCCGATTGGCCGCCCCCAACGTTCAAACCATTCCCCTCCGCACCGTCGCCGTATCCGCGTTCTTCATGGATCGCACCGAGTACACCGTAGGCCGATACCTGGCGGCGGTCCGCAGCGCCGGCGCCGTGTCCACTCCGCCACTCGCTGGGTCGGACGCGCAGGGAGTTCCGTGCACACTCTCCACGGCAGCGTCTGCCAAGGACCTGGCGCTGAGCTGCGTCACGTCGAAGACGGCCGCCACGATGTGCGCGCGCGAGGGCGGGCGCCTACCCAGCGAGGCCGAATGGGAGTTCGCTGCGCAAGGCCGAGGACAGCGTCGCATCTTCCCTTGGGGCAATGCGCTGGCCGCATGCTGCACCGCTGCGCTCGATCAGTTCTTGGCCCCCGGCGTCAAGCCGACCTGCCCGGTGGCGCCGCTTGGACCCGTCGCCGGGCACGTCGATCCCCAACGTTGCGTGGACGCGGTCGACGTATCTCGTGACGGCGTAGCCGATCTCGGTGGCAGCCTCGGAGAGCTCACCAGCGACACGCTTGTGCCCTACGGGTATGCGGGCGCTGCCGGGGTCGAGGTGGACCCGCGCACCGCCCAGCAGGGATTGGGCGTGTTGCGCGGCGGCGATTTCACGACCAGCCGTCCCGCGGCGGCCGTTGCGCTTCGCCGTGCCGACGCTGGCGGCGCCTCGGCCGTAGTGGGGTTCCGCTGCGTCTACGGAGGCGCGGCCCCGTGAGGCATCCAGCTTTCAAGCAGGTTGCCGCCTGGTGCCTCGCCGCCGTGACGGCGTGCTCCGGGCGCGTCGACGAACGCGAGCAGTGGCTCGTTCGAGTGCACACCGATTTGCCGGTACCGCGGCTCGGGAATCGCTTGCTGGTGGAGGTGCTCGCCGAAGACGGCTCTGCGCTTTGCTCCGATTGCAGTCGAGTATTCGGTGCGGTCGAAGAGGCCACCTTTCCTCTCTCTTTTGGCGTTCCCCGCTCGTCGTCCCGGGTGCGCCTGCGCCTGCGCCTGCACCGCACTGCAGCGCTCGACGCCGGGGGGCAACCGCCGGTGCCCTCCACCATCGACCGGGTGGTGGTCCTTGAGGGGCTGGGTGCCGGAAAACAAAGCATCGACGTCAACCTGTTGACCGAATGTATCGGTGTAGCGACCGACCTTGCCGGGCGGAAGAGTTGCTCCGGAGCTGCGGAGCTGACACCCGAGACGTCCCTCTCCGCGCCGGAAACCCCCATTGCCAATGGATCGTGGTCGGGAGGGGCGCGCGTGCCCTGTGCCGGCGCTGCGCGCGCGGACATGAGTTGCATTCCCGGCGGTGCATTCCTACTGGGCGAGCCCTCGGCAGGTCTACCTCCCGAGTTCGACACTTCGCCGGAGCGCCTGGTCGTGATCTCTCCGTTTTGGCTCGACGCACGTGAGCTCACTGTCGGTGCTGCGCGTGCACTGCTCTCGACGGTGCCGGGAATCGCGCTCGAGCCGAAGAGTGTAAGATACCCAGATTGCACATACCTGGGTGCCGCCGACGCGAGCCACGATGGGTTGCCCCTGAACTGTCTTTCGCGCGCCCAGGCTCAAAGCCTGTGTGCCGCTGCGGGAAAGCGCCTTCCCACCCAGGCAGAGTGGGAGTACGCCGCCGGCAACACCACCGCAGAGACGCCCTATCCCTGGGGCGCAGCTCCGCCCTCTTGTGCGCGCGCGGCAACTGGGCGTGCCGCACTTTTCCTCTATGAGACAGGGCAGGATGGCGACTCAAGTTGTCGGCTCGACCGCGGCAGTGCGCTACCCGCAGGCCCTCGCGAGGCCTCGCGCGAGCCGTGCTCGCTGCTCGACGACTGCACCGAAGCTGGGGTGCGCGATCTGGGGGGCAACGTATCGGAGTGGGTTTCCGACGCGTTTTCATCGTATGCCCGGGGCTGTTGGGCCAAGTCGGGCGTACTGCTCGACCCGCGTTGCGAGGGCGGAAGCAGCCTTACCGTGCGCGGTGCTAGCTGGGTTGACGTGCCCTCTGCGGGCCGCTCAACGGCGCGAAACGAGGTGACCCGCGACGGCTTCGGCGTGCTGGTTGGCGCCCGCTGCGCGCTGGATGCTCGTTAGCTACTGCGCCTTCCCCGCGCAGCGCGTCGACGCAGGTGGGTCGTGCAGAGTGCGGTATCGCTTTGGCGGGCGCCGAAAGTGTTCCCTCGACGGAAGCGCCGCAACGCGACAAGCTGGCGGCACCATGATCAAGATTGGGCAAGAAGGACCCCAGGGGTGGGTGGTGATCTTGGGCTTGAGCCGTGAGAACCTGCGGCTCGCCCTCGAGGAGGCGCAGCCCATCGCGTTTCCGGCGGCGCAAGTGGGCCTCGGACCCGGCCGCATGGGCCTGGGCACGCGCGGCAGTCGCGAGGCGCTCGAGGACGCGCTGGGCGAGCCCTTGGCCGGCTTTCTGGAGCTCACCGAGGACGTGGCGCGCACGCTGGTGTCGGGTCAGGTCTACACCACCGATCTCGAGAGCCTCGGCTTTCAAAGAACCGGCGATCTCGCGCTCCTTGCGGGCGAGGACGAGGACCACATCGTAGACGCGTTTCGCGCGGCGGGGCTCGTCTCCGCAGACACCCGCATCATCGACGAGAGCGGCGGAGCCGAGCAGCCAGCGCCCGCACGTCCCTTGCCCGCGGCCGCGCAGCGCTCGTCGCGTTGGGCCATCGTCCCGAGCGGCCTCATGATGGCGGTGGGGCTCGCGCTGCTGGTCGACGGCCGCGCTCGCAACCTCGGCGTCGCCATCGTCGTCGCGGGCGTGGCGTTCACGCTTTGGGTTCTGCACGGCCGCAAGCCGGCGCGCTGAGCGCAGGCACAAAAAGCGAAACGGGCCCGTGCAGTCTGCACGAACCCGTTGGCGTGGGCTTGCGCCCGGAAAAGCTCAGGCGGTTGCGCCGGCCTTCTTGAGGATCTCGGTGAAGCCCTTCGGATCGCTGATGGCGAGATCGCTGAGGATCTTGCGATCGAGGTCGATCTGGGTCTTCTTGAGAGCGTGCATCAGACGCGAGTAGGTGGTGCCGTTGATACGGGCGCCGGCGTTGATGCGGGTGATCCAGAGGCGACGGAAGTCGCGCTTCTTGAGGCGGCGGTGGGCGTAGGCGTAAACCCAGGCCTTCATCACCACTTCCTTCGCATACGCGAAGAGACGCGAGCGGGCGCTGTGGAACCCAGATGCGTGCTTGAGGATACGGTTGCGCCGACGGCGCGCCTTGAAACCACGTTTTGCGCGGGGCATGTGCTTCTCCTATCAGCCGTACGGCAACATTCGTTTGACGTGCTTCTCGAACGACTTGTGAATCATGTCGTTGTTACGAAGCCGACGAATCCGCTTGCGGGACTTTTCCTGCATGCAGTGGTTGCAGCCCTGCTTCGGGCGACGCACGCGCCCGGTTCCGGTGATGCGGAACCGCTTGGCGGCGGTTTTTCGGGTTTTCATCTTGGGCATGACGAGCCTCGGTTTGGCGCTCGCGGAGGCAATCGGGTTTCTCCCGACTTTTTAGGCCTCGTTGATGCGGGGGCAGGTCTTATCGGCCAGCGGAGCCCCGAAGTCAAGGGCTCTGTCTTCCGCCCGGACCGTGCGCCACGAGGATCGGACGCACACGGTGGGCGGGGCACTGTACCCACATTCAGGCCCTCGCTGCGCCCCCCCGCTTTCACTCGTCGTCGGGCTCGCCTTCGGGATCCTCTTCGTAGGTCTTGAAGGTGACGCCTGGGGTCTGGATCGCCACCAGCTTCATGTGCTGGAGGTACCAGGTGGTCATGGTGCGCCGGCGGCTTCCAGCGCCGATGGTCTTGCTCGAGTACGTGTAGGCGTAGTCGACGTCGCCTTCGCACTGGCTGACCTTGCCCTGGAAAAAGGTGGGCGAGCCCTTCACGTGCGCGGTGCCGGTGCCCTCGGCGCCCCGCTTGACGATGGTCACGGTGGGGTTCGAGAGGCCCTTGGCGGTGCCGCCGCACATGATGCTCACCAGCCCCGCGGCGTGCATGCGCATGGCACTCGAGATGGTCTTCTTGACGATGTCGTCGGGCACCTGCTTCTTGCAGCCCGAAAGAAGCACCGCGCCGAGCATCAAACCCGCAACTGCCTTCTGCATCATGAACGCCTCCGGAGCTAGCGCCGGCGAGAGCACCGGCAGCTCGTCAACGTATCCGGAAGCGACGCGCCCGGTAGTCGCAAGAACGGATGACAGCCTGAACCTCGGGCTTTCCCCAGGTTGGGGCCCGGTCACGAATAACTATTTGCGCCCGGGCCCTTCGCACGCTCGCCCTCGCGCCCGGGTTGCGGCGCCGCCGCCTTCCACGAATTCCGGCGGTCTCGCCGCATCAGCCCTGCTGCCGCGGCGCGACTGCAACATACATGCGAATCTGAAGCGCACCTCTCGCCGTAGAACTAGGCCGCCTTTTCTTGCTCCACCGCGCTGAGCAGCTCGTCGAGCACCTCATTCACGCGGGCCGCGAGGCGCTTGGGGACGGCGTCGCTCTCACCGAGCAGCGCACGCAGGCGCCCGGCGACGTTGCGAATGCCAGCCTGGTCGCGCACCTTCTTGTCGTGCGGGGCCAGCGGAAACACCGTGCTCTCGAACTCCTTCTTGAGCTTCGGCAGGCTGGTGCCCTCGTCCATGACCTTGGTGTAGAGTGCACGTACTACGTCTTTGGGAGCGTCTTGTTGCTCTTCGGCGCGGCGCAGGTAGTCGATGGCCTGGTAGCTGGGAACCGGGCCGTTCATGCTCTCGCGATCGAGCACCTCGGGCGCGCGCTTCTGAAGGAACACGAAGGAGCCGGTGAGCTTGTCGACCGTGTCCTGGCGCAGCCGCAGCTCGTTCTTGGCGTAGGCCTCGAAGGTCTCGTAGCCCCAGGCCTTCCAGTGGTTGCCGCGGCGAATGCGGGTGAGCGCCTCGCCCATCTCGAGCCAGCTGGTCTTGAAGCGCCGCACGCAGCGGAGCATCTCGACGCGCTCGGGATCATCGGCAAAGCGTTCTTCGTCGGCGGCCATTTGCGCATCGGTCTTCGTGGTCATGGGTGGTCCATAAAGCCATTGTCCGGCGTCGCGCAAGGCGCGCCGGGCGCATGAAGTGGGGGCGAAGTGCGGACAACCTGTGGAGAGCTGCCTGTGGAAAACTCGCGTACGTCCGCGGACAGGCGGTCCCGCCGCGCCCCGGTTGTGTATCCTCCAAGAAATGCTCATCGAGCTCGATTGTCCGAACTGTGGCGCTTCGCTTCCCGCGGCGGCCCAGGGCACGCAGTTCGCCTGCACCTACTGCGGGCAGGCGGTACGCTACGAGCCTCCTGCGCCTCCTGCGCCGCCGCCGGCCGCCTCGTTCGCTGCCTATGGGCCGCGCCCGGTGCCCATGCAGCCGCCGGTGTTCCTGCCCCTGGAGCCTGCGCCGCCTATGGCCCGCAATGTCGGGTGCATCCCGGTGGTGGCAGCGCTCGCGGTCGTGGGCGTGGTGGTGGCGGCGCTGCTGGTGCGCAAGGCCGCATCGGGACCGGGCGGTGGCGGCATCCTCGCCGCCGACCCGCTGGTGGCGCACACCGCGGCCTGGCGCGCGACCGATGACCGCACGCCGATTCCCGTGCGCCTCGCCACCGGCGACGGCTTCGTCATCGGCCTTCGCAAGGCGCCTGGCCAGGAAGACACGCTCTACTTCGCGGTGGTCGACGCCACCACCCTGAAGGAGGTGTGGCGAACGGCGCCGCTCGGCAAGTACATGAGCGCCTACCAGGGCTCGCATGTCACGGTCGTGGGAAGCAATGTAGTCTACACCGACCCCAAGAACCGCATTCACGCCCTCGATCTCGCCACCGGCCGCGAGCTCCGCAGCGGAGCCTACAGCGATCGCGCGCAGTACGTGTGCCCGGTCTCCGACGCCACTGTGTACGTCTACACCGCCGACCAGAAGCCGGTGATCTTCGACGTGGCCACCGGGCAGACCACACCCACCGACGCAAAAGCCGAGCCGCCGGCCAGCTGCGGCATCGACCGCCACGGCGACGAGCGCATGCCCAAGGTGCCAAGCATCCAGATGCGCGGGTCCGCCGAGGGAGGTGGACGCGCCGTTGCGTGGGGCTACAAATCGCCCGGAACGCCGGTGACGTCGCTCTTCGGCTTCGACCCCAAGACCAAGGCGGTGAAGTGGCAAACCCCGCTCGCCGGCGCCGGCCAGAGCGTATCCGACTACCAGGAGATGGAGGCGTGGGCGTTCGCGGGCAATCGCTTCTACACCGCCTACAAAGTGCAAGAGACCGACGACGAGAATCGCATCGTCGCCTTCGACGCGACCAGCGGCGCCCGCCTGTGGGACGTGGGCCTGCGGGGCATCTTCGCGGTCGACAGCGTATATGGCATGGGCGCCACTGCGAGCATGGTGTTCGTGCACCGGATGGACATCGTCGACGTGCTGGACGCGAATACTGGCAAGCTCCGCGGCACCTATCTCGAGACCACGTACGACGATCACTTCAAGCACTAGGAGACTGGTGTTTTTGGCCGATACCTTCGGGTATGCCGGCCACGACGACCCATCTTTTCAGCAGAACCGAGGTATCAGGCACGCATGCGCTCTTTCCTACCGTCTCTCTCGCTCTCTGCACTCGCACTCTTGCTCACCGCATGCGGCGGAGAAGCGCCGGCACCCAAGGCTCCGGCGGCGCCACCGTTGGCTGAGCTCGAGCGTTACTTTCCGCTCGTCGATGGCAAACTGTTTGCGTACCTCTCCCACGGCGAGACCGGCGGAACCACGCTCGTGGTGCTCCGCGTGGAGCGCAAGAGCCCCGGCCGCGGGAGCCTGAAGGGCACGAGCAGCACCCGCGACTTCACGGTCACCGCCAATAGCATCGACCGCGTGGGCGGCGGCACGGTGCTCAAATTGCCACTCAAGGAAGGCACCGCCTTCGTCGGCGATCACGGGGGTCGCAGCAGCATCGTCGAGACCGAGCTGTCGGTCGACGTCGCCGCCGGGCACTACGCCCACTGCCTGCGCACCGAAGAAGAGCCCACGCCCATTTTTTCGGCCAAGACCCGCACCACGTTCTGCCCCGACGTGGGGGTGGTGCGCCTCGAGGTCTCGAGCGGGGAGCGCAACGAGACCATCGAGCTCCAGAGCTACGGCGATCCGGTCACCATCCGCTGAAGTGCGCTCTCGATAGCGCCATCGCGCGCCACGCGTTCCAGCGGTAGCGAACCTTTGCGGGGTCACCATCGCGCGGGCGGGGGCCGCGAGCGCTGCGCCCAAGGCCGTGCTACGACGGTGGTCCGGAGGTTCGATGAGAGCCGTTTCCTATTTGGTGTTGCTGCTCGTCGCGGCGGGGTGTGGAGGCGAAGATGCCGGCCCCGTGCAAGCGCTCGGGAGTAGCGGCAGCAGCGGCACCGTGTCGACGGTGTGCCGCGCGGAACCGCTGGTGCAGCTCGCGGCGCCGGTGGCCGACGCGCGTGGTCGCAAGCCCTTCGGTATCGTGGTCGATCTTCGCGACAGCGGCGGCATGCGCGGGCCCCACCCGCTCAAGGTCGTATTCTCGAAGGGCGAGAAGGCCATCAAGGTTCTAGACGAAGGCGCTCACGAGCCCGGCCCGGTCGCGCTCGCCCTCGATCCTGCGGTCACGCGCGATCTCGAGACCGGCGGCTACACCATCACCGCCACCGCCGGCTGCCCCGCCGGTGCCACCGAGTCGAAGTCCGGCGAGGCCAAGGCGTCGCTGTATCTTGCACGTTTGGGCATGACCCAGCTCGACGTTCGCCCCGGCGACGGCGCCCGCATCGAATTGATGTATCATGCAGTCGATAAGCAGGTGGGCAACGTCTTCCCCATCGGCACCGCCATCGCGTCGCGCATGGCCATCGGCGCCGGCGAAGCCGACCTCGACGACGCAAACGGCGCGCTCCGCACCTTCCCCAAGCCGTGGGCCGATCTCGATTCGCCGCCGGTCGACGACAACGGGGTGGTGGTGGAAGATGGCGTCACGTTCCCGGTCTCGCTCCGGGTGGGCACCAAACCCGATCTCGTCTTCTCGCCCGCCAAAACTGCGCAGGGCCCCAACACTGTGCAGCGGCCGCAGCCCACCGGCCTGGGTGACCCCGCCGCGCCGCCGGTGCGGGTGGTGGTGGAGGGAACGCCCGCTGCCGACAGCAGCATCGTGAAGGCTGGGGAGCCGGTGACGGTGCGCTTGGCCGCTTCGCCCGTGCCCTCGGTGGCCCGGGTCGATCAGGCGTTTCGCTGGCACTTCGAGGCCAAGGCCGCCGATGGCAAGTGGTCCGAGGTGCCCGGCAGCGATCAAGAGGTCACCGTGCGCCTCTACGGCGTGCTCGGGAACACCCAGGGCAACGCGGCGCCGGAGCTCCCTTGGGTTGCGGTGGTCGACGACGCCACCGCGGCGGTGAAGGGCGCCGCCAACGACGCCGCCGGCACCCGCGCCGCGCTGGTGCGGCACATCTACGAGGAGCTGGGCCTGAGCTACGATCGCGCCCAGGGCGCCTCGCACTACACGGCATACGCCGGTAGCTACGCCAACGCCTCGTTCCGGCTCGCGCGGTTTCTCAAGCGCAGCTCGGGGTCCATCGTCAACTGCAGCGACTGCGCCAGCATCCTCTCCACCTACGCGAACATGGTGGGCGCCGAGCTCAAGTACACCATCATCCTCGCGGGGTTCAATTTGAACCCCATCCTCGGCATCGGGGCCACCACCTTCGGCTCGCCCTTCAACAGCGGGCGCCTCTCGTTCAGCTATCACGCCGTCACCTCCGCCGACGCGGCGGCCACCATTTACGACGCGACGCTGGCGGTCGACGGCGATACCGCGCCGGCCGAAGCGCCCTACATGAAGAAGCTCGTGCAGGGCATGTCGGGCACCGAATACCTTCAACGCCTTTCCGGGGACTCCCGTGCAAAGTACACCTATGTCGACCAGACGACTGCCGTCACTTTCTGAGGCCCTGGTGGCCGTTGGCTGCCTGTTGGCGCCGACATTGGCGCACGCCCAGAGCGCGGGTGACGCGCCGCTGCGCGCCAGCTATCCGCAGCTCGCGAGCGCACCCTCTGCCGCGCTGTATGCAGGCGTGGCGCTCGACCGCGTGGCCCTTCCGGGGCTTCACCTCCGCAGCCGCGACGATCAGACGCTGGAGAGCGGCGGCGTCACCCTCGCCTTCGCCGACGATCAGGAGAACGTGCAGACCACCGTGCAGATCGCCGTGGCGGCCGACGCCGCCGGCGCGCGCACCTTCGCGCTCGGCTACCTGCGCGGCGTCTCGGGCATTCTCGACCCTTCCGGGGCCGACGAAGTCGCCTATGCCGACAGCAGCGATCGAACGCTGGTGGCCGTGCACGGCAACGTGGCCTACGTGGTGAGCGGACCCAAGGCGGCTTCCGTCGGGGCCATCGTCAAGCGCGCCATCACCGGCGGCAGCCCCACATTTCCCGTCGTACGCGTGGCCCTGCCGGCGAGCTTCGAGGGCAGCGCGCCCGTTGCGGTCACCACCTCGGGTGGCGCGAAGTATCGTCTGCGCGCCACCGGCGCATACGTGGCCCGCGGCAGCGATCGCGTATCGGTGCGCGCCTTCGCTCCCGGCCCCATCACCGTCATCGCCGTGGCCAGCGACGCCTTCGGCCGCGTCACCGAAGTCCGCGCCAGCGCCGTCGCCCGCTAAGGCACTTCACAGCGGGCGGACCGTGACCGGAACGCCCTTGAGCGCGCTCGTCCCCGGGCCGCATCGCCTCCCAGGTCTCTCGGCGCTCAATCTTGGCGATGCTGATCACGCCCCCACGATAGGCCGAGTTCGCCGCCCCGCGAAAGCGCCGTGTCGCGCGGCACCCGTTGTTGCCCCCCCACTCCCCAGCGCCGGTCTTGAAGGGTTGCGCCAGGCGCAGGTCGGCGAAGGCGCGACGTATCGCGCGGCTCGAGGCTGGACTGACGCTGCGGCGGGTGGTGCGCGCGGGCGGCGGAGGGCGGCGAGGAGCTTGGCGACGGAGGCGTGCTCGGTGACGACGCGTCGCCCCCCCGCGTCGGGCGCGCACGCGGAGCTCGGTGTCGAAGGTTGCTTCAGGAGAGCTCGCCAATCGATGCGGGCTTTCCTGCGCCGACGCCAACTGAACCGCCGCGCCCACCTCGAGCGCCGGCGCGAGACGGGAGGGGTGTGCCTTCGAAGGCGCCCTTCCGAGCAAAAACGATAGCCCAAGGCAGAGGCCGCGTAGGCCGCCCCGGTGCCACCGACTTTTTCTTAGTAAGATCCAAAAGTTGAAGAAGTAGTGGAACTTGAGCGGGAGTGGATCCACAGTCGACAGATGAGCTGTCGCAGAATGTGGGCATCGGGCGTGGTCGGGCTGGTGGGGCTCGTGGCGTTCGCCGCGTGTGCGGCGCAGCACCCCGCCGAAGAGTCACTGTCGCCGCTCGGCGAGCAATCGCAGGATCTGATCGCCAATAACCTCCTCCTCAAGGGGAGCTCCCTCGCCGCGCAACAGCTCGCGCTCACCTTCGACGACGGGCCCGGCCCGCGCACCGGTGAGCTCTCGGCGTATCTGAAGGCCCAGGGAATCCAGGCCGTGTTCTTCATGAACGGTCGGCATCTTCAAGCTCCGCTGCCACCGCTCACCAACAACGCGGATGTGGTCGCCAATCCCGCCGGGCTTCTGACGCAGATGAAGGCCGACGGCCACCTCATCGCCAACCACTCCACCACGCATGGCGATCTCACGATCCAAATCGCGGGCGCCAACGGCCCGGCCATCGTGTACCAAGAGCTGCTCCAGACCGACAACTTCATCAAGGCCTACGTGCCGCCGCGCACCTTCCTCTTCCGCGCGCCTACGGCTACTGGAACCAGGCCGACCTCGATGCGGTGAAGCTGACCGCGATGAACAAGTACATCGGACCGATCTTCTGGGACATCGGCGGCACCGCGCGCGGCTACCCCAAGGCCGGAGCCGACTGGGCCTGCTGGCAGGGGCAGCTCTACAACACCAACGGCACCCTGGCGAACGGCGATGGCTACGCCACCACCGTGCAGTGCAGCAACGCGTACATCGCGGAGATCAACAGCTTCGGCAAGGGCATCGTGCTGATGCACGATCCCTACAGCTATGCGCTCGGTTCCACCGTCGACATGGTCAAAGACATGGTCCCCAAGCTCAAAGCGCTTGGGTATACCTTCGTGCGCGCCGACAAGGTGCCAGACATCCTGGCGCTGCTTGGCTGCGACCCATCGTGCGCAACCTGCTCGGGAACGCAGACCGATGAATGCCTGACGTGTGGCCCCACCGCATACCTCGCCGGCGGATCGTGCGTCGCGTGCACCGTGTGCGCGGCCACCGAGTTCACCAAAGTCGCGTGCACCGCCACCGCCAACACCGTATGCGAGACCTGCACCACCTGTGCGGCGGGCAAGTTCCCGGAGACGGCGTGCAGCGCGGCCGCCGACACCGTGTGCACCACGTGCGAAGGCTCGTGCGCCACCTGCACCGGCCCCCTGGCCACCGATTGCGGTACCTGCCTGGCGGGCAAGTATAAGTCCGCCACCGGGTGCTTGGCGTGCTCGACCTGCAAGCCCGGCAGCACCATGACGGCGGCGTGCGGCCCCGCTTCGGACACCATGTGCACGGTTTGCCCGCCCGGCACGACCTCCGACGGCATCGACCCCTGCACGCCTGTCGTCGTCGATGCGGGCGCCGGCGACGCGAGCAAGCTCGACGCCGCCGAGAACGCCGACGCAAGCACGGGGACCTTTGATGCGAGCTTCGGCACCGACGCCAGCCGAAACGACGCGGGAGCGCAATCACCTCCGGGTGACGGCTGCTCCACCGCGAACGGCGGGCAAGCTCCGTCGGTTGCGGCGATCAGTTTGGCCCTCGCCTTCGCGTTGCGACGCCGCCGACGCACCGCCGCTTGAGCGGCGGGCGATCTCGATGGGGCGGCGCGCGTTTGCGCCGGGGGGACGTTCTGGTACGTTGCCTGGCTGGACCCATGTCGGCGCCCGTTTCGACCCGTAAACTTGCCGAAACGCGCGCCCGCGGCGCGCGCCGAGGAGGGCTGCGCGCGCACCTGGCGGCGGCCATGGTGGTGCTGACGGGGGCGCTCTATGGCGGCTGCGGCGACGAGGCGGAAGCGCCGAGCACGCCGGCGGTGGTGGGGCCTGCTCCGCTCCGGCGCATGAGCAACAGCGAGTACCTCAACGCGCTGCACGACCTCTTTCCCGAGCTGGCGCCCGCGCTGCCCACACTTCCCAATGACGCCGACGTGGCGGGCTTCGAGAACGCCGCCGAGGCCCAGCAACCCTCCGACGTACGCATCGCGCGCTTCGAGAGCATCGCCAACCTCTACGCCGAGGGCGCCACGCGCGATACCGCCGCCGTCGGCGCGGTCGTGGGCTGCGCCGAGTGGTCGACCCCCACGCGCGCCACCGAGTGCGCGAACCAGTTCATCGATCGCGCGGGACTGCGGCTCTTCCGGCGGCCCCTTGCGCCCGAGGAGCGCGACCGCTTCGCGCTGCGATTTCAGGGGTGGAAGGCATCGATCGACTTCGAGGCGGCGGTGCGACTGACCCTCAGCGCCATGCTCCAGTCGCCGCAGTTCCTGTACCGCCCGGAGCCGCCGCCTGCGCTGAGCAACACCGGAAGCAACACCAAGGTGGTGGCGGTGGAGCCCTATGCCATGGCCAGCCGGCTCTCGTTCTTCCTATGGGAGAGCGTGCCCGACGACGTCTTGCTGGCCGCCGCCAGCCGCGACGAGCTGCGCACCGAGGCGCAGCTTCGGGCCCAGGCCGAGCGCATGCTGGCCGATGCGCGCGCGCGCCGCGTGCTCTGGAGCTTTCATCGGCAGTGGCTCGGGCTCGACCGCATCCTGGGCGACGAGCACGCATTTCGTACCCCGCAGATCGACCCGGGGTGGACCCGCGCGACGCCTGCCGCTGCCAGCACCGAGTCGCGCCTCTTTGTCGAGAACGTACTCTCCGGCAACGGCACCTTGCGCGATCTGCTCACCAGTCGCCGCGCGTGGGTCAACGGCGACATGGCGCGCATCTACGGCGCGTCGCCTCCGCAAGACCCGAACGCATGGCAGGAAGTGGAGCTCCGCGCAGGCGAGCGCGGCGGCATCGTTACCCGCGTCGCGTTCCTGGCCGGGCTCTCGCATCGCGGCGGCACCTCGCCGCCGATCCGCGGCAACGGCATCCAGCTTCGCTTTCTGTGCCGGCTGCCCACCTCGCCGCCGCCGGGCGTCGATCTCTCGATGCCGGTGGCCGATCCGAAAGATGGCCCCAAGACCAACCGCACGCTCTTCGAAGAGCGCACCGCACCCGCCACGTGCATGGGCTGTCACCGCGGGCTCAACGGCTTCGGCTTCGGCTTCGAGCACTACAACGCCGCCGGCGCATTCCAGACGCAGGAGCAAGGCCTACCCATCGACGCGCGCGGCAGCCTCTCCGGCACCGATGTCGACCGCACCTTCGACGGCGCCATGGATCTCTCTGCCGCGCTGGCCACCAGCAGCGAAGTGCATCGCTGCGCCACCGGTCAGTGGCTTCGCTATGCGCTCGGCCGCGCGCCCACAGACGAGGAGTCTCCGCTGGTGAGCGCCGTGGCCGCGAAGTTTCACGACAGCGGCGGCAACGTGCACGCGCTGCTGCTCCAGATCGTCACGGCCCCCACCTTCCGCATGCGCAAGGTCCCCCAGAGCTGACATGCTGATCCATCGCAGGCAGATGCTGACCGCGCTCGGCCTCGGAGCGCTCTCCACGATCACCAACGTTTCTTCGGCGCCCACCGCCCGAGCCGACGGCGCAGCGCCGCCCAAGCGCATCGTATTCTTCGTGACGCCCCACGGCCTGGTGCCCAAGTCGTGGATGATGCCCATCGCCGGCGGGCCCACCACTGCCTTCGCCGAGCGCGCGCTGAGCGGAGTGCCGCAGGCCGAGTTCAGCGAGGTGTTGCGTCCGCTGCACCCGTTCCGCGATCGCTTGATGCCCATCGAGGGCCTCTCGCACACCTCGGTGCTGGCCGACATTGCCGAGATCACCCGCACCGGTGGCGACCTCAACAACCACTCGGTGGGCGTGGCGCACTTGCTCACCGGCACCCGGGCGCTGCAGCGCGGCGGCAGCCCGTGCAGCGGCGGCGCTCGCTCGCTCGATCAGGAGCTGGCGCTGCGCACCGGCGCGCCCGGGCGCTTCGGCTCGCGCGTGTACGGCTACGACTACATTCCCAACGCCACGGTGGCGCCATTCTCGTTCCTGGGGCCCGGTCAGGCCACGCCGGTGGTGGCCGACCCGAAGGCCGCCTTCGACGATCTCATGGGCTACTACGTGCCGGTCGCCAAAGGCGAGCCGCGCACCCGCGAGGCGCTCCTGGCCTCCATGCGTCCCTCGGTGCTCAACACGGCAGCTCGCGAGTACGAGCTGCTCGCGCCGCGGCTGGATGCCGAAGGAAAGAAGAAGCTCGACGACCATCGCGATCTGGTGCGGCAGCTGGAGGCGAGCCTGGGCGCTGGCGTCAGCGCCAACTGCGACCCCACCTTCACCGGCAATGGCCAAAGCGTCACCCAGTTCATGCGGCTCATTCGCCTGGGGCTGGCCTGCGATCTCACGCGGGTGATGACCTTCGTTGCGCCGGTGCCGCAGTGCCCCGAGCTTGGCTATCCGGCCGACGCCACGGTGCACGGCTACGCGCACCAGTCCATCTCCGGCGCCACGTCGTGCGGCACCACCTTCAATCCGGTGGCCGAGCGCGCCATGATCGACCTCGGCGCCTGGTACGCCGGGCACCTCGCCACCTTGCTCCAAGAGCTCGACTCCGTGGTCGAGGGCTCGGGAACCGTGCTCGATCACACGCTCGTGGTGTGGATGAGCGAGCTTGCCACCCCCACCCACCTGCATCAAGACACCTTCGCGCTGCTCGCGGGCGCCACCGACTTCTTCAAGATGGGCCGCTACGTGCGCTTCCCGCGCACCCTCGCCAACCCCATCGGCGGATTCCCGGCTACTGGGCCCTCCACCAATCGCCTCTTCGTCAGCCTCCTGCGGGCCATGGGCCAATCCGACGACACCTTCGGCATGACCACCGCCCAAGGTGCCGACAGCTCCGCCCTCAGCCTCCGCGGCCCCCTCACCGAGCTTCACAAGACGTAGCCGCGCGGGAAGGCTCGGAAAGAGCCGCGTTTTCCTGCGTCCGCGCACTTCTCGCACGTTTCCCGCAACTCGCCCCCACCCCGGCCGAGAGGAGAACATCCCGCAACGGACCCCCGCCCGTTGCGCCCACCCCCGACGGCGCGCTTCGCCCGTCCCCGGCTCGGAGAACTCCCATGAAGATCGTCGCTCTTGCTCTCGCCTCGCTCGTCGCCCTCACCACCGCCGTGGGTTGCTCCTCTGGTCCTGCCGGCGGCGATCTGAAGGGCACCTGGTCGCGCAACGATCCCTCTTCCAAGTTCGTGTCGCTCGAGACCTTCTACCGCTTCGACGCCGACGCCTTCGTCGAGATGGTGCACGCCAAAGACGCGGCCGGTAAGGAGTACGTGAGCTGCGCGCGCGGCGTGTGGCGCAGCACCGGCAACGAAGTGGAAATTCAGCTCAAGGGCAAGCTTGGCGGCCTCGATCAAGACAGCAAGTACGTCGTCTTCAAGAGCACCTACGACGTCGACGGCGACACCATGACCTTCGTCACCACCGAGGGCAGCCGCACCCAGACCGACTCGTACGCTCGCAAGCTGGCGCCCCTCGAGGTCGAGCAGGCCTGCAAGGAGGAGTTCGCCAAGCTTTCCAAGTAATCGCGTTACCTCAGCCCTCAGTCACCAGCGGCGGCGGCTCCTCGGAGCTGCCGCTCGGCATTTTGTCGCTTTGGGTCTATATCCGCCGCATGGGCGGAGCTCACACCGGGCGCGGTGGGCGATCGCCCGAGGCGCGAACGCGACGGTCGCTTTCGGTCGCGCTCGTCGCGCTCGTCGCGCTGGCCTTCGCGGTTCTGCGCGCGGTGTGGATCGCATGGCTGCCTGAGACCGATCTCGACGCCTACGGGCACTTTCGCATCGCCGCGGTGCTCGTGCAGCATCCGCTGCGCCTCGAAGCGCACTGGGTGTGGCTGCCGCTCTATCACTACGCGCTGGCGGTTCTCTTGGCCCTGGGCGGCTCGCTCGCTTCGGCCCGAATGCTCTCGTCGGTAGCCACTGCCCTCACGTCGCTCGTGCTCTATCGCTACGTCGCGCGGCAGAGCGAGCCCACGGCCCGCCTCGCGGCGCTGCTCTTCTCGGCGGCTTCTGTGCCCAACATTCTGGGCGTGTCGGCGCAGCAGGAGTCGTGGTTCGCGCTCCTGCTGCTGGTCGCGAGTGCGTCGCTCGATACGCGCCGGCCGCTGCGCGCAAGCCTGGCGCTGGCTGCGGCCTGTTTGATTCGCTACGAGGCGTGGGGCGCCGCGTGCTTGCTCGGCGCGTGGCTCGGCCTCGAACGCATCGTGGGCCGCAGGCCCTCGGCGCCGCTCGCGGTGCTCGTCCTGCCGGCGCTGGCCATGGGCGGTTGGCTCACCTGGCATCGGGTGGAAGAGGGCCGGTGGTTGGCGTTCTTGGGCGAGCTGTATCGCTTCACCCATGCCCAGCGCGAAGGGCTGCCCCACGGTCGGCTCTTTCAGGCGCTCTACTTCCCGCTGCTCCTGCCGCTCGCGCTGTTCGGACCGGCGCTTCTGCTCTCGCCGCGGGGCGCCCGGGCCTCGTTCTCGTTCGGCTGGGTGGTGCCCGCCGGCATCGCGGCGTTTCTTCTGGTGAGCTACCTCGGCGGCGGATCGCTGGGCGCCATGCGCTACTTCGGTGCGCTCACGCCGTTCGTGCTGTGGAGCATGGCGCGGGCGGCGGCCCACCACCGTTGGCGCCGGCGCTTGGTGTGGGGCAGCGTCCTCGTTGCCACGACCGTCGCCATGGTGCGGCTTCGCGCCGAGGCTCTGGCCGGCGCGCACCACCTGCGGGCCGCCGAGGCCGCTCTCGCACAGGAGGCCGCCCGCCACTGAAACGGTGTGACAGACCGAGGTTGGCTGGGTAGAAGTGCCTTCGATGCCTCCCCCGCCGCGACGCAACGCCGGAAAGCGCCCGGCGGCCGGAAAAAAGCCCGCTCCCCCCGCGGGCATCACGCCCACGCTCCTGCTCGACCAAGTGAAGAACACGGCGTCGTGGGCGCTCGCGCGCGAGCCGTCGTTGCCCGCCGTCACCGTGCTTCGTGGGGCCGCCGAGCTCGAACCCCGCTGGCGCAAGGGCGAGGCCGCCGAGGACTACCTGGTCTTCTTGCTGGCTGCGCATTTCACCACCGTCGCAACGTTCGTGCCCACCGACGTAGACCAGCGCATCCGCCAGCACGTGTGGTCGCACCTCTCGGCTGCGCGCTTGGCCTCGGCCATCGAGCGGGTGCTCGTGGTTGCCGGGTGGGACGTGCGCCCGGTGACCGAGCGACACGTCGATCTCGACGGCGAGGTGCTTGCCGGGCACCAAGGCGAGTGGTTCAGCGTGCTTTCGGGCGCCCTCGGGCGCGCCCTTGCGCTCGGCGATGCCGCGTCTGCGGACCGCGCGCGCGGGTGGATGGAGACCGAGCTCACCCGAGAAGCGAAACTTGTGCAATATGCACGCAAGCACGGAACGCCGCGGGAGCTGCTGTCGGTGGTCACCACGGTGGCGCACAACCTGGGCGATCTCTCGCGGGTGGTCGACACCTGGGCGCCCGCCATTGCCGCCTCCGACATCGGACGCCGCTACGCGCGCTTGGGGCACGAAGACGGCGCGCGTTTCGACGGCGCGTTCGTGTACGCCGGCGCCCTGAACAAGCAGCTCATGGCGCTGGAGAATCATCGCTTTCTTCCGCTGCGCAGCGCGAGACCGCTGCGCCGGGAGCGGGCGTTCTTGCTGCCCTTCGGTCCGTACTTCTACGATTGGGGAAAGCTGCTGGGCGCGACGCCGCTGCTCGCCGACGACGAGCGCGCAGAGATTCTGCAGGCGCTCCTCGGGGTGCACGTGCGCCGCACCGAAGAGAACGGCTGCCTTCGCGCCATCGCCGGCATGAACGCCGGCTACCCCGGCGGCGTCGACAAGCTCGGCAAGCTTATCTCGGCGGAAGGGCGCATGGCCATGCAGCGGGGCGGCGTTCGCGAGGCCCTGCGCCGTTCGGAGCCCGATTTCCTGCGCCGATTTCACGCTGCGGTGCAGCGATGACGCGCATTCGAGCGGTGCGCGAGGCCGACGCCGAGGCCATCGTCACCTTGTGGCATGCGGTGTTCGCCGAGTATCACGACGCGGCCCGACCGCATCGCGATCCGCGCGCCAACATCGCCAGGAAGATAGCCTTTGGCGACGAGCTCTTCTTCCTGGCCGAGCGCGATGGCGCGGTGGTGGGGACCGTAATGGCGGGCTACGACGGTCACCGCGGCTGGCTCTACTCGCTGGCGGTCGACCCTGCCGAGCGGCGCGCGGGCGTCGGTCGAGCCCTGCTCGTGCGTGCGGAAGCGGCGCTGCTTGCGCGCGGATGCCCCAAGGTCAACCTGCAGGTGGCCACGCAAAACGAGGGCGCGCTGGCCTTCTGGCGGGCCGCCGGGTACGTACCCGACGACGTCGTCAGCCTCGGCCGTCGCCTCTAGGAGACGGAGGGTTTTTGGCCGAACCCTTCGGGATGCCGGCGCCTTCCGTCCTCACGAGAAGAGAGAGCTCCCTCGGTCTCGGCCAAGAACTCTCAGTCTCCTGTTTGGCGGTTGTCAGTCGCCGCGCAGTCGACGGAAGCGGAATGGGCGAGCGAGCTCAGTTCTTGCGGCGGTCGTTCTTGTTGCGCTGGTTGGTGGGCTGCGAGTTGTGCGCCGGGACCAGGCAGCCGCCCTCGGAACGCCCGCGGATGACGAAGCGCGTGCGGCCTTCGGTGTCGAGGCCGGGGAGAATGCGCGCGAAGCGGTGCGGCGGCGAGGCGACCACCGCGCCCAATTTGCCGGCAGCGTCGGTCAACACCGGACCCAGCGCAGCGTCGAGAGCGCGATCGCGGTCTGCAGCCACGGTACCCGGAGCGATGCTCAGCGCAACCTCGCCCTCCACGTGCTCACCACGAACGTTCAACGAATCAACCATAAAGCGGACCCTACCACGGCCCGGCCGTTCGTGAAGGGAACTCGCAGTTCGATGTTTTGGCGGGTCGTCGATGCGACCTGCGTCGAAGCTTCAGCGCAGCGCGGCTCGGGTGCTGCCGTCGGAATCGCTTCCGCCCGCGGTGGCAGGCGTGGCGCCACCGTTGTGCTGCCCTCCTTCGATCAACGTCAGCGGAGGCGGCGGCTTGAGCGGGAGATCGAGCGTGAAGACGCACCCGTGCCCCGGCACGTCGCGGACGCGAAGCTCCCCGCCGTTGGCGGTGGCCGCCTTGCGGCAGATGAAGAGACCCAGGCCGATGCCGCTGCGATCGGCGCCCCGCTGCTCGAAGGGGCGAAATAGGTCTTCCGCCTTGCCCGGCGGGAGCCCGCCGCACTCGTCTTCGATGTCGAAGAGCACGCGACCTTCGGTGGTGTGGGTGCGCAGCGTGACGTGGCTCCCCTTGGGGGAAAATTTGAATGCATTCTGCAGTAAATTCGCGATGGCGGCGGCGAGGATCTGCCGGTCGCCTTCGATGGTGACGGTGGCTTCCACCGCGGTGACCACCAGGTGAATGCCGCGGCCCTGCGCCTGCATGGCCGCGCCGATCTCTGCTTCGCCGAGAAAGTCGCTGACGCGGATGCGCTCCTTGCGTTCGGCACCCGCATCGAGGCGAACGTCGGCCAGCGATCGGTCGATGAGATCGCGAAGGCCCATCAGGCTGCGCCCGTGCACCTGCCCCGTGCTGCCGGTGGCCGACACCTGGCCGCGCTGAATGCTGTCGAAGGAGAGCACCGCGGTGTTCAAGAGATTGCGCATCTCGTGGGCGAGCACGCCCAGGCGCTCGGCACCGCTGTCGGTGATGCTGCGCTCCCGAATGCGCGCGTAGGCGGTAACCGCCCCGGCGATGGCGTCGTCCAGGCACAGGTTCAGGATGCGAAAATCTTCGCTGGGAATGGCCACCTGGGCATCGATGGCAAGCTGGGTGATGGTCTGACACACGTCGCCGTAGTCGTGCACCACCTGCCCGATGGTGAGGCCCATGTCGAGGAGCGAGGTGCCGTGGAGGCCGCCGCTGGTGACGATGTCCGGGTGACCGATGGCCTCGGCGGAGCGTGTCTCGCGTAGCGCCTCGACCAGCTGGTCGAGGAACATGGGAATGCCGTGACTGAATTCCATCGCCGTCGGCGCAGGCGCCAGGCGCGCCTCGATGCGCGGCCTCGCATGCGCAATGATCGCGTCGCGATTCGCGATGATAAACTCGTCTAGCAAGCGGGGACCTTGCGCCTCGCGTTCGACAATAGCAACGGAAAACACGGAATCAGCTGGTGACAGGCGAGCCAGGCCCGTAACTGCTACGTTTGTAGCTTGATGAAGGGCGATGCAAACTCTCCGCGGAAGGAAGGTTATGCGTTCGAAGAATGCGTAAGCGCCTCAAGGGCGAGCGCCACCGCGACGGCTCCGGGGTCGGCGACGCCGCGCAGGGTTTCGGCCCGCAGGTAGCCTGCGCGCCCGGCGCGCGCCACTTCGATGCCGGCGGTGCGCTCGGCGCCATCGCGTGCGGCGACCGCGGCTTCGAGCATCGTGCCACCACTCGAGAGCACGGCGAGGGCCGGCACCAGGGCGTCGAGCATGGTGCGATCGCCTTCGCGCGCGCCCCCGTACTCCTGCACCCGCGCTGCGCCGGTAGCGAGCGCCGATGCAAGAGCGGCGCCTTCCTTCAGTGCCGCGCTCACCGCAGCGGTGAAGATGCCGAGCAGCACGCCGCTGGAGCCGCCCATGGCAGCCGAGAGGTGCTGCGAGAGCGCGCCGAAGAGCGCGCTCGCGTCGGCAAAGGGCATCGTGGCCCTTCGGGCGAGGAGCGATCGCGCGGCGCTGGCCAGCGTCGTGCCGGTGTCGCCATCGCCGATCTTCGCGTCGAGTGCATCGAGGGCACTCTCGCTTGTGATGAAGGCGCTGCACACCGCGACCAGCGCGGCTTCCCGGCGCGCGTCGGCGGAGGCGTCGAACGGCCGCGGAGCCAGCGCCGCCGGGAGCGGAGCGAGCGCCGGCGGGTGCGGCGACCTGCCCAAAGGCCACGAGGCCGGCGCCACCGGCGAGAGCAGCGCGGCTTCGAGCTGGTCGTCGAGCGGCAAGACGGAGATAGAGAATCCCTTCATGTCGAGAGAGGTCATGAGCTGCGCGGGGCCGAAGACCCACGCTATGCGCGGGCCCAGCGCACCGTTCAAGAGGGCGCGGAGCACCACCGACATCTCGATGCCCGGCACCCCTCCCAAGTTGTTGAGCAGAATCGCAATGCGACCCTGGCCCGCCGCCGCCTCGAGCCGCGCCGCCATCCGGGCCACCAACGCGTGCACCTCTTCCAGCTCCACTTTTTCTGCGCCCGGCTCCCCGTGAATGCCCAGCCCAAGCTCGGCCTCGGCGGCGCTCATGCGAGGCTCGGCGCGCTGCCCCGGTATGCTGCACGAGGTGAGCGCGATGCCCAGCGACGCCACCCGGTTGGCCGCGCGCTGCGCCGCCGAATGGACCTCTGCGAGCGACGCGCCGCTCTCGGCCAGGTGGCCGGCGACCTTGTGCACGAACAGCGTGCCGGCGACGCCGCGCGGCTGGGGCGCGCCGACGATGGCAACGTCATCGGCGACGATGACCATCTCGACCGGCACCCCCAGGCCCCGCGCGCGCTCGGCGGCGAGCCCGAAGTTCAAGCGATCGCCGGTGTAGTTCTTCACCAAAAGCAGGCAGCCGGCTTGGCCGGTGACCGCGAGAATCCCGGCGAGCACCGCGTCGACGCTGGGCGAGGCGAAGACCTCTCCGGAGACAGCCGCGGTGAGCATACCGCGGCCCACGAAGCCCACGTGCGCAGGCTCGTGGCCGGCGCCTCCACCCGAAACGATCGCCACTTTCGAACGGTCCCAGTCGGTGCGCACCACCACCTTGATGTCGGGGTAGCCGTCGACCCGCGCCAGATTCTGCTCCAGCATCAAGGTGCCGTCGATGGCCTCGCGCACCAGAGCGCCACGGGCATTCATGAAGTGCTTCATGCGCGCATTCTAGTCGATGTGGGGCTTGCGAGAGCCCTATCGTAGGGACCCGTCGGCGCGGTCCGCGAAGCTAGTTGCAGGTGGATTCGACGGTGCAGGTCGCGTCGCCGAACGTGCGCGCAGCCCCCGCCGGGAGCAGAAACGCGTGCACCACGGTCATCGGCATGGGGCGAGGGTCGTTGGCGCAGTTCTTTCGCTGTCGGCTGATGAAGGTGACGGTGGCGCCGTCGTCGACGATGCTGGTGCCCACCCCGGCCGGCGGGAGCATGCGCGCCGAGAGCACCAGCGCGTGGGCTTTGAAGTCGACCCCCAGGGGCACGCCTGCGGGGCACGTGTAATATGCACTGAGATCCGCTTCGCTGCGCACCACCACCGGCGCGCTGCCGCGTACCTTCGGCGTACAGCCTTCGGGAGCCTTCCACAGGGCCACTGGCTTGGCGTCTCCCAGGCCTAGGGTCTGCGGCTCGCACGTTTTCGACCCAACGGCGGCCGACGAGATGCCGCTGGCATCGCCATCTCCGGCCTTGGGCGGCGTCGAGCGCGCACACGCGGAAAGGCACGGAGCGAGCACGATCGCGACAACGAGCGAAGAGGCGTCGAATGCTCCACGGCAGCGCATCCAGGCGACCGTACCACGCGGAGCGCGCACCGCGCAGGCGGAAAAAGCCCGTGGCAGCGGCCGGGCCCGGGCGAACGTCGTGGCTTTCGCGGGACGGTTGTCGGGTATGCTGACCGGCAAGTGTGAACCTCGGAGGACGTGGCCGTGAGCAACCCCTTTCTCGAAGCCCAGGCGGAGCCTGTTCGTGTCATCGAGTCGATTCCCGTGGCGGGAGCCGCTCGCTTGTCGCCGGAGACGGTGGCGACGGAGCTGATTCCGACGCCCGTGCATCTGGTGGTCTCGCCCGAGGTGGCCCGCGGCGGTATGGGGCATGTGCACCCCGCCACGGATCGCAACCTCCTTCGGCACGTGGCGCTCAAGCGCCTCGACAAGGACTTTGCCTCCCAGCCTTTCTACCGCGACGGCTTCATCGCCGAAGCGCAGATGAACGGGCAGCTGGAGCACCCCAACATCGTGCCGGTGCACGAGCTTGCCATCGACCCCAACGGCATTCCCTACTTCACGATGAAATTCGTGCAGGGTACATCGTTCGACGTGTGGCTCCACGACCACCCGCCGGGGTCCATCGATCGCCTGCAGATGGGCATCGAAATTCTCCTCAAGGTGTGCGACGCGGTGGCCTACGCGCACCACCGCGGCGTGGTGCACCGCGACCTCAAGCCCGGCAACATCATGGTGGGCGACTTCGGTCAGGTCTACTTGATGGACTGGGGCCTGGCGAAGCTCATTCGTGGGCAGCCGCAGTCGGCGGACCGCGCGATGATGAACGCCATGGGCGCCACCGGCACGCCGGACTACATGGCCCCCGAGCAGGCCCGGGGAAACCCCAAAGACACCGACGAGCGCTCCGACGTGTTCGGTCTCGGCGCCTTGCTATTCGAGATTCTCAGTGGCAAGCGCGTTTACGGCGCAGGCTCGGCCACCGCGCTCCTCAAGCGCGCTTCGGCGGGCGAGGTGCTCTCCATCGACGCCGCCTGCGAAGACGTGGGCGTGGCCCGGCGCATTCGCACGGTGGTCGAGAAAGCCACCCAGCCCGACCCTGCCAAGCGCTACCAAACGGTTGCCGAGATGCAAGACGCCATGCGCGCCTTCCTGCACGGTGGCCTGCACCTGCCGCGCAAGACCTTCTCGGCCGGCGAGCTCATCGTTCAAGAAGGCCACAAGGGCGACGCGGCCTACATGATCATCGCCGGGCACTGCCGCGCGTATCGTACCGTCGACGGGCGCGAAGAGACGCTGGCGGTCATGGGACCCGGCGAAACCTTCGGTGAGATGGCGCTCATTCTCTTCGAGCCGCGCGCCGCCACCGTGGTGGCCGCCGATGCGGTGACGGTCCTGGTGCTCGATCAGTCGACCATGAACGAGGGGCTGGGCCTCTCTGGTTGGACCGGCGCCCTGGTGCGCGCGCTGGCCCAGCGCTTCGCCGACCTCGAAGCGATGGTGCGCAGCTCCGGCATCCGCCGCGGGTAGCGGCACCTCGCGAGACACGCCCGCTCTTCTCCGTTGCTGCGAAGACCGCGGTTCTTCTCCAATAAAAATCCTGGCCGATTCTGACCGCGCGCCAAAGAGCGGGCGTCGGCGCGCGCAGCGCGTATCATTCTCACCATGATGCAGCCTCCCGCACTTCCACGCGGCGCCGTCTTCGGCCCCGAGTTCGTGACGGCCAAGGGGCGCTTCGGCGCCGGCACCGCGTTCGCAGTGTTCGTGCCCGATGTCGAGGCGCCGGTGCTGCTCACCTGCCAGCATCTCTTCGGCCCCGCGGGCGGCCTCGACGACGATATTCCCGCGAGCGCTATGGGGGCGTTCGTGCAGGCAGTGGCGCTCGTCGACAAGTGGGACAGCGCGCCCATTGGCGTCGCCGGCAGCGCGGTGACCCTCCCGGACGCCGACTGGTCGAGCCCCGCCTGCGATCTGGCTGCGTTTCGGCTCGCGCCGCAGCCAGCGCTCTCCGTTCTCCGCTTCAGCGATCGCGCGCCGAGGGTCCTCGACCCGGTGTTTCTCGCGGGACGCGTGCGCTCCGGCGCGCCGCCCACGCAGCAACTGCACGGCGCTCGGGTGGTCGACGACGCCGGCGCCGAGGCACTTTGGATCGAGCTCGCCGACGCCGAGATAGGTCTGCCCGGCACCAGCGGCGCCCCGGTGCTCGACGCGGAAGGGGGCGTGGTAGGCATGGTGGTACGCTTCACCGACAATCATGTAGTGCGAGCGCAGATGATCACCGCCCATCGCATGCGCGCGATGATCGCAGCCGTGCTGGTTCGCGCGAGCGGCGCTGGACGGCCCGGGTAGCCCACGTAGATGGCGTCGGACGGCTGGGCTGAGCCACACTCTCCGCTCGCCTTTGGCCACGAGCCCCGGTAGAAAGAGGACATTCTGGAAACCAAGGGACGTCACTCCTTTGCGCCACTCGAGCCGCGGTTCTTCCTGTCGCTCTATCAAGGGCGCGCCCGCACCGCCGACATCGAGGCCATGCGGGTCGCGCTGCGCGCCTACGTGGCAGCCAGCAGCGGCCCGGTGGCCATTCTCACGGTCATCGGCGAGCACTCCACACTCGGCGAACGCGGCAGGACGCTCATCGGCGATATTATGCGCGAGCTGGACCCGCAAATCGAAGTCTGGGGCGTGGCCATCGAGGGCGACGGGTTCTGGGGCACCACCGCGCGGGCGATGACCGCCACCGTGCGGCTCTTCTCGCGAACGAGCCATCCCTTCAAGGTCACCAGCAAGCCCGAAGAAAGCCTGGCCTGGCTTCGCCAGAAGACCGGGCGCACGTTGCCCGACAACATACTTCCGACGCTCGCCCTCATGCGAGCAGCGTTAGCCAAGCTGCCAGCCTGACGAGCTCCTTGCGCTCGATGGCGCTACCCCCGCTCCGCTCCGCCGGAAGCATCACCAGAGCGCGCTACTTGCGGGGCGGGCGCTTGCGCTCGTGAAACCAGCTGCGCACGGCTTCCATGCGCGCTCGCTGCTCCGCTGGCGCGTGGCGCTTGCAGGTCGACATCTCGTCGGACCCGGACGCGGCACCCCAGCGCAGCTCCACGCAGTCGTTGGGGTTGTAGGTCATCTCGTAGGCCGCGCCTCGGGCCACCACGTTCTCGAGTGTCAGCGTGAAGGCTGAACCATCACTACGTGTATAGCTCACAGAACGCCGCCGCAGCTCCTCACTCAATAGCTGCTCCAGCTCGGCCTTGAGCGCCTCGGGGCTTTGGCCCCCTACCGCGACGTAGCGGTCTCTTCGGCGTAGCACGCGGGCGGGAAAGCCCTGCACCACGTCGAGCGCGATGAGGAGCCTCAGGTCGCGCGAGGGGGTCGAGAAATCCTCCCACGGGCCTTCGGTCTCGAAGATGGCCAGCCCCTCGGGCATGGGCGCGGGCCGCTGCGTACCGTCGAGGAACTTGCGGCCGTTGTCGACCGAGACCAGCCGCGTGCGCACCTGCTCTTCGAGGGCTGTCACCACCTCGCGGAGCGCCTGGCGCGGATCTACCGGCGCCGGCGAGAGGGCGTCGTCGATGGCGTCGTAGAACCCGTCGACCGAAAGTCGCTGCGCTTCCAGAGATACGTCGCCGTAGTCGGCACTCTTGGCGATATCGGCGTTGCGGAGACGCTTGTACGTGCCATTGGCCACCACGACTGGCCGAAATCGCTTGAAGCCCGGGCCACCCAGCTCTGGCGCGGTGGCATACAGAAAGGTTCCGCGCCAGAAGCGCTTGAGCGCTACGGTGCCATCGGGCTGGGCATCTACCGCCTGGAGCACACCGCTGCGATCGCCGCGCTGGGGAGCGCGCTTGGTGACCACCAGCACGTGTCCGTAGGGGTCGGCATACACGGTCCCCGGACGCAGGCCCTCCCAGGTAAGCGGAACGGGGTAGTAGTCGCTCCCTTCGTCGGCCAGCGGCGTGCGCGCAGAGCCGGAGTGGGCGCGATCGGCCAGCGTGCCCGCCACGAAGTTACCGAACTTGCGAACCGAGCTTCCGCCAGGCATCTCCGGCGGATCGGCGTTGCTCAAGAGCCCACGGCAGGCGGGCGGGGCGCCGCCTCCGCCGCGCGAGCACTCGGCGAGGCCGAACGGAAGTCCCATCTTGAATGCGAAGTAGGCGCGCAGCACGTATGGCAAGTCGGCGCAGTCGGGCTTGAGTGGTGGCGCGTTGGTGCTGTCTTCGCCGGCGCCCAGATAGTCGTGTAGCAAGTTGCGTTTACGGTCGCGCACCAGCTCGTGCAGCGCGCCCACGCTGAAGAGCTCGCCCTCTGGCGCGTCGAAGAGCGACTCGACCCACACCGCGTAGAGGTCTTCGTACGCACGCGACCACCCGCGTACGGTGGGCCAAAGGCGCTTTGGCGATGGGTAGGGCGCGGTGACGCGCGCGGTCTTCGCCACTTCGAAGCGTGCGGTAAGGGGTAAAGGCTCGCCCACGCAGGCTTCCGGGCGAAAGGTGGCGGTGAGCGTACCGGCGGTGGGGACCACGTCGCCGACCCACGCGTAGGGGCCCCCGCCGCGTCGGTCTTCGGTGCTGCTGGTGGCCGCGCCCGCAATCTCGAGCTTGCCCTGCAGCGCCCGCGACCCCACCAGCATGATCCGCAGGGGTTTGCCAGCTGCCGGCGCAGCGGGCGAGGTGAAGAAGGTCATCGATACCGCGTCCTGGCAGGGCACCTTCGGCGGCGCCTCCACCCGCACGCCGGCATCGGTGGCAGCTCTGCTGGCGTCGTCGGTCGTCGGCGCGCCAGCGTCGACCATTCCCTCGACCGCCCGGGTTTCACCGCCCCGTCCAGCGCGGCAGGCGGTCGCCGCGATGAGCGAGACCACTGCGATGCCGCGGAGGTATGGGCGCGGAGCGGGAGGAGGGGCGGGGAAGGGCATGATCGCGGTCGCTGGAACCCATGAACGCCATACCGCACCCCTTCGATTCCAGGCCAGTTAACACTCCTGGGAATCGATTCCGGGTGATCCGGTGAGGCTTGGCGACCCAGCACGTGCGCAGCGAGCGTGCGAGCGTGCGAATGGGCCGCGCTCCGCGTGGCGGATTCGACGCGGCGAGAAGCCCACCCGGTCGGCGAGGAAGCGCACGGAATCTCGCAACGCGCGTCCATCTCGGGTAGACGGTGGTCATGAGCACGATGCGCGCGAAGCGGGTTCTCTCGGTGGCGAGGCGACCGGCGGTCAAGGTTCCGGCGAAGAGCGAGCGGGTGCCGGTAGCCGTGCGGAAAGTCGCCCTCGACGTGCCATTCGCCATGCGCGGCGTGGCGAGCGCTGGCGGCGCCAAGTGGGACGCAGACCACGGCGTGTTCGTGTTCAGCGGAAACGTGCTGCCGGCATCGCTCGAACCGTTCCTGCCGCTGCCGTACTCGTTCGAGCGGTTCGTGCAGCGCGAGCTCGACGAGGAGGCCGGGCGCACGCCCGCCCAGGAGGCATCGGCCTCTACGACCACAGTGCAGCCGCGGCCTCACCAGGCCGAGGCGGTGCGTGCCATCGTGGCGGCGCAGGCGGCAGGGCGCCCCGGCTTCTTGCTGGCCGACGACGTGGGTCTTGGAAAGACCATCTCGGCCTGGGACGCCATCCTGCGCATGCGCGGGATCTCCAAGGTGCTGGTGGTGGCGCCGCTGGCGGTGCTCGCGCACTGGCGCCGTACAGTGGAGGCCATGGGCGACGGGGGCAAGACCGTGGTGATCCTCAACTACGATCGCCTGGGCAAGCTCTTCGACGTGACGCCTGCGGCGCGGAAGAAGATCAAGAGCAAGAAGGGCCTGGCGCGTGCGGGTACCGCGCCGGAATTCGACGTGGTGGTATGGGACGAGAGCCATCGCTGCAAAAACCCCACCGCCGCGCGCTCCAAGCTGGCCGCCAAGCTCACCGCGGCTTCGCGCTTCTGCCTGTGGCTCTCGGCCACCGCCGGGCAGAACCCGCTCGAGCTCTCGTACCTGGCGCCGCTCTTGGCCAGCGTCACCGGCGCCAAGGCCGCCGACTTGAAAGACTTCGAAGCCTGGTGCCAGGACCAGGGCATGGGACTCTCGCGCGGCGCCTACGGCAAGTGGGAGTGGCGCGGCGACGCCAGCGACTGCGCCAAGGTGCGCGGCCTGCTCTTCGACCCCCGCGCCGGAAAGGCCCCCGCAGGCTTGCGCCGCCGGCCCGAAGACATCGCCGGATGGCCGGCGCTCAACCGCATTCTCGCGCCCATCGAGCTCGACGGCGAAGCGCGTGCACTCTACAAGCAAGCCTGGACCGCCTTTCGCAGGGAGATGGAGCTCTCGCCCCGCGGCAAAGACCCCAAAGGCGCGCTGGCCGCCGCCCTGCGCCTCCGCCAGAAGAGCTCGCTCATTCGCGTCCCCGGTACCGCCGAGCTGGTGACCGAGCTCCTCGACAACGGACACCAAGTGGCCATCTCGGTAGCCTTCAAGGAGACCTTGGAGGTGCTCAAGCAGGCGCTCGGCGACTTCACCTGCGCAGAGATTCACGGTGGCCTCTCGGCCAGTGCCCGCGAGGCCGAGCGTATGCGCTTTCAGCGCGAAGAAGCGCAGGTGGTGCTCTTCACGGTGGAGGAGGGCATCTCGCTGCACCAGGGCGAACATGGTGATACCGCGCGCTCGGAGGTGATTCACGATCTCCGCTGGTCGGCCATTCAGATGGCGCAGATTGAAGGCCGCTGCCACCGCGACGGTCGCTTCGCCCAAGTGTACTGGGCCTACGCCGACGGCACCGTGGAAGGGCGCATCGCGCGTGTGGTGGCGGGGCGCATTCACTCCATGAAGGAGATGATCGGCGACGACACCGAGACCATGCGCGAGATCGAATCGCTCTTGGCGCAGGACGACGCATAGCGATCAGGCGAGCGACAGGCCGAGGTAGTCGACCAGCACGCAGGAGATGTTGTCGGGCCCGCCGGCGGCGTTTGCCGCGGCGACGAGCGCGTCGGCGCGGACGTCGAGCGGCTGCGGTCGGCCGAGAATGTGCGCTATTTCCAGGTCGGTGACCGGCCCGGTGAGCCCGTCGGAGCACAGGAGCACGATATCGCGCGGCGCGAGCGGGGTGGCGCCCACCACCACGTCGAGGTGGCTGCTGGTGCCGAGCGCCTGGAGGATCACGTTGGCGAGGCCGGCGAGATTGCCGTCGTCCGGGTGGCCATTCTTCCGCAGGTGCGCCACCAGGGTCTGATCTTCGGTGAGCTGGGTGAGCTTTCCGCCGCGGAAGAGATAGGCCCGGCTGTCGCCCACCTGCGCAAACACCAATTGCCCCTGCACCACCAGGGCCGCAGTGGCGGTGGTGCCCATGCGCTTGAGCGAGGGCTCCCGTGCGGCCTCGGCGATGGTGCGAGCCGCAGTGACCAGCGCGCCGGTGAGGGCCTCCGATGCCATGTGGAGCGACGCGCTTCGCGGCCGCCGCCGGAGCTCCGCGTCGAGCACCACCGTCGCGAGGCGACTCGCCACCTCGCCGCCCGCCTCGCCGCCCATGCCGTCGCACACCGCAGCGAACCACTCACCCGAGCGCGCCAGGTACGAGGTGGCCGGCAGATCGAACAGATGCCGCTCGTCGCGACCCGCATGGGCCACCAGCAGGCTGTCTTCGTTGTTGTCGCGGTGTTGCCCCACGTGGGATCGGGCCGCCACCTCGAGGCGGTGGAGTGGCGAGGGAAAGGGATCGGATTCGGTGCGGGAGGACATGAGAGTACTATGAAACGGAAGCTATAGTTGTCAACTGTGGTCGAATCAGAATCTAAAGACGCGATGGCCGAGCGCATGCCGGTGGAGTACGCTCGATCCATGTCGAGCAGCCCCGAATCCGAACCCGCCGGGTGGTCCGAGCGCCTGGCAGAGGCCATGGACGCCCGCGGCCTCTCGGGCGGCGAGCTTGGACGGCGCGCGGGATTCACCGCGCAGTACGTGAACTCGCTGCGCAGCGGAGAGCGCGGCGCGCGCATTCCCCTGGATACCGCTCGGAAGCTCGCAGCTGCATTGGGTGTTTCCGTGGAATGGCTCATGGACGGCACGGGCCCCCGGGAGCGCCAGAGCGACGTGTTTCCGGTGGCGTCGCACGTCGCAAGCGACGCGTACCCGGGGCGCGCCGAGGCCATCGCTCTCCTCTCCGGGGTGGCAGAGCCCGAGGTGCTGGCCGCGATGCGCGCCGCCGCGCCGGCCGGCGGCAAAGACCCGGGCCGCGAGTGGTGGATAGCGTATGCCCGCACGCTGACGCAGGAGCTCCGGCGCATTCAGGACGATCCGGTCTTTGGCGAACCCCGCGCCTCCGGAGCGACGGGAGAGCCCCGCGAGCGCCTCGAGCCGCCCAAGAGCGAGTACGCCATCAAGCGCAAGCGCTAGTTCTATGCGCGCCCGATTCGCATGTATGTTGCAGCTGTACCGCGGTAGCGGCTGTGGGCGCTCGGAATCGACGGGAATGCGTGGAAGTCGCTCCGTAGCGCCAACGCCGAAGGGCAGTGCGCTATAGTCTGCACTGCGGATGCCAGACTCGAACGAACAAGCCGAAGGGCACGCCGCGCTCGCAGCGTTCGTGCGCGGGCTCGGCGAACCTGCGACGGCGCCAGAGCTCGCGCCGCTGGTACGCGCCGCCATCGCCCGGGCACGAAAGGAGATGAGCGCGCTGCCGCTCGATCCCGTCGTATTCGCGGAGCAGATGGGGCAAGCGGCGAAGGGAAGCGACGATGTGGCAGCCTTCGTGCGCGACGTGCGTGCGGGAGAGCTGCACCTGACGCGCGCCTGCGCCAAAAGCGATGCGCGCGCCCTGGAGCGTTTCGAGCGCGACTACTTCGGCGAGATCGACCGTGCCCTCGGGCGCGTTCGAACCGGCATTTCGCGCGACGATTTTGCCCAGATGGTGCGGGAGCGGCTCTACGTGCCGCCGCCCGGCCGGCCCGCGCGCATCGCCGAGTACGCGGGCCGCGGCGAACTTCGCACATGGCTGCGGGTGACCATCACCCGCACCCTGCTCAACCTGGCGAGCCGGCGCCCGGACGATCGCCAGGCCGACGATGCACTCCTCGAGGCCCTGCCCTCGCTCGGCGACGATCCGGAGCTCGAGCTCATCAAGCGCCGCTACGCCAAGGAGCTCGGCGAGGCCTTCGCCCGGGCCGCTGCATCCCTCTCACCGCGCGAGCGCACACTGCTGCGCCACGCGCTGGCCGACGGGCTATCCATCGACGCCATCGGCACCATCTACGGCGTGCACCGCGCCACCGCCGCGCGATGGATCAACGGCGCACGCGAGGCGCTCCAGGAGCGGGTCACGCGCGAGCTCGCGGCGCGCCTGCAGGTAGACCGCGCCGACCTCGAGCACATCGTGGGTCTGGTGCGCAGTCGCCTCGATGTCTCGGTGCGCCGCTGCCTTGGGGAAGAAGGCGCGTGAGCTCTCTCAGTGGGCGGCGACCCAGCGGTCGGCGTCTTGTCGCTCGCGCTCGGTGAAGGCGCCGAGCGAGGCATAGTCGCGCGCGGCTTCTTGGCCCAACGCCCGTGCGCGCGCACGGTCCGCGTTCGCGTCCCACAGCGCTTTTGCCAGGGTTAGCTTGGCCTCGGCGAGCTTCTCCGCCGAGGGCGGCTTCGACGCGTAGATGGCCATCGCGCGTTGCAAGAATGGCAGGGCAGCGGCCGGCTTCTTGGTTGCAACCAGGGTGGCGCCGATGCCCACCAGCTGGGTGCCCACGTCCGGGTGCTCACGTCCGTTGGCCTTCTGCAGAATGCCGAGCGCGCGCTCGAAGTCGGCGCGCGCCTCGTCGGGCTTGCCCTCGGCGAGCGCCACCCAGCCGAGGCTCGAGAGGCCGCGGCCCACGAACGGGTGCTCCTTGCCCTGCGCCTTCTCGCGAATGGCGATGCCGCGCTCGATGTGGGTGCGCGCATCGGCCCAGCGGCCCATGAGCCGGTACACGTAGCCCAGGTTCGATTCGACGCTGGCGACCTCGGAGTCTTCAGGGCCCCAGGCCGCGATGTTGATGGCGAGCGCGCGCGCGAGGGGCGCGATGCCCTCTGCGGCGCGGCCGGTGCGCGCGTAGGCGAGGCCCACGTTGTTGAGGATGGGCGCCACCTCCGGATGGCTCGCGCCCAAAGACTCCTCGGCGATGGCCAGCGCCCGGAGAAAGTTGGGGAGCGCGGCCTCGTGTTTGCCGGCACGGGCCAGCGCCACGCCCAGCGTGCTGAGGGTGATGGCCACGTCGGGGTGCTTGCTCCCGAGCGCCGCTTCGCGCACCGAAAGCGCGCGCTCGCCCAGCGCGATGGCCTCGGCGGTGTCGCCCCGCTCGCGCACGGCGGCGGAGAGCTCGCTGAGCGCCTCGGCCACGTCGGCGTGATCCCTTCCGAGCATGGACTCGCGGAGCGCCAGGCTCTCGCGCAGCTTGGCAGCGCCCTCGGCGAAGCGCCCGCGCATGACCAGCCAACGGCCGACGTTGAACCGCAAGCGCGCTTCGAGGCGCGGGGAGCCCCCGAGTCGGGCGATGGCCGCGCGGGCCCGCACTTCGCTCTGCTCGGCCTCGGTGTGGAGCTCCAGTTGATTGCCGTTCACGAACACCAGCGCCACCCAGGCCTCGGCAGCCACTTCGTCCTGGCGGCTCGCTTCCGCGTCGAACACCGCGTCGAGGAGCACCTGCCTGGCCACCTTGGAGCCGCCCGCAAGATCTTCGAGAATGCCTTGTCGCAGCCGCGCTTCGGCCCGGGCGGGTCCGAAGCCTGCGCCATCGGCGCGCACCGTGATGGCGCGGGCGAGCTCGAGCCCTTCGCGGTACTTGCCGGCTCGCTCCAGGGCGGCCGCCCGGGCCAGGTCCAGGCGAAGCTGCGCCACCTGCTCGCGGGCGCGTGGGTCCTCGGGTATTGGCGTAGACGAGAGCGCTGCCGCGGGGTCGGAGCATGCGGTCACCGGCGTCATGGCGCTCGCCGCCGAGGTGGATCTGCGTACGCTCGCCACGTCGGCCTCGGTGAGCACCCGGGTCATGGCGGCCAGCTCTTCTTGACGTCGGTCGAGGCACTGCATGCGCAGCTCCATGGTCCGCTCCGACTGTCGCCCTTGCACGCGGGTGGCTTCACAGGTGGCCACGCGCGCCTCGCGCAGGCTCTCTGCGTAGCCGTCGAGGGAGGTCTTCACGCGGGGCCACGCTTCGTCGGCCAGCGCCGGCGCTACTTCGCGGAAGCGCGCATTCACGGCGCGCCCTTCGGACTCGCTCCAGGGAATCGAGTGATCGCGGGGCGACGAATCGCCGCCGCACACCTGCGGGTGCGGACCCAAGCGCGCGTAGGCCGCCGCCGCGCCCACCGCCAACACTACCGCCGCGCCCGCCGCCGCACCCGCGCGCGCGAACCGCGTGTAGGGGTCGCGGGCGAGTGCGACCACCAGCGCGTCCATCGACGGGTAGCGCGCGTCTGGCGAGGGCGACAGCGCCCGCGCCAGCACCCGGCGCGCACCGAGCGGAACGTGCGCTGCAGATACGTCGGGCTTACCCTCGCGAATGCGCTCGAGGAGCTCGCGCGCCCCGCGCGCCGCGAAGGGGCGCGTGCCGGTGAGGCCTTCGAAGAGCGACACTGCGAACGCGAACTGGTCGGAGCGCGCGTCGCCCATGCCGCCCTCGAGTTGCTCCGGCGCCATGTAGGCCGGCGTACCCACCAGCACGCCGGTGCGGGTGTGCAGCGGTGCGTCGAGCGCGGCGGTCAGGCTCGCTACCCGCGCGCGCTCGCCTACGGGAATCGACTCGGCCACGCCGGAGAGCCCGAAGTCGGTGATGCGCGGACGATCGCCCTGGCCCATGAGCACGTTGTCGGGCTTGAAATCGCGGTGCACGATGCCCAGCGCATGGGCCGCCGCCAGGCCTTCGCCGGCCTCGCGAAAGACGCGCAGCACGTCGCGCGCACGCCGATTCGGCGCGAGGCACCAGTCGCGCAGGGTAGGGCCCTCCACCAGCTCCATGGCTACGAAGGGCAGGCCGTCGACCAGCTGCACGTCGTGCACGGCGATGACGTTGGGGTGCGCCAGTTTGGCCATGACCCGCGCCTCGTCGAGCAGCCGCGCGGTGGCGTTCGGGCCTTCGTGCGAGCCGGCGCCGGGGGCGCGCTCGGTGCGCAGCAGCTTCAGCGCCACCTTGCGGTCGAGCTCGGTATCGTGCGCTGCATACACCACGCCCATGGCTCCCGACCCGGCAGCCGAGAGCACCACGTAGCGTCCGAGTCGCGTGCCCGGCTCCAGCATTCGTGTTCCCGATGCCGAAGGCGGAAGCTCGTCACTGTCTGAAAGAAACGCGCGCGCGAACTCGGCCACCAGCTCGCGACACCGGGGGCATCGGTCGAGATGGCGGTCGATGCGCGCGCGGGTCACTTCGTCGCAAGACGCGTCGAGGTGCGCCGCCAGCGTCGCGTCGTCGAGGCACGCCTCGGTCGCGGGGGAGGCGTCGTCGCGATCACGCTCCCGTATCGGGCGATCGAGCACGGGCCGTATCATCGCACGACGCCCTGGCGCTCGCTCAGTATTTCCCGGAGACGACCAGCTGATACTCGGTGCCGGTCTGACCTTCCTGCACCCGGTTGTTCATGACCAGACGCGCGCAGTGGTCGGTGATGGTGTTGGAGAGATCGGTCGGAATGTCGAAGCCTGCCGGGCTGTAGGGCGACTGCGTGTACCCCACGCCCCACTGCTCGAACTGCGCGCCCGCCTCGGTGTTCATGAACTGGCACCAGCGGCCGGTACCCAGCTCGCAGCCGGTAAGGTGAAACGAATAGTGGGTCGAGTAGAACGGTTCGTAGACGCCGCCGTTGGTCTGAAAGGTGAAGTAGACCTTGTTCGACGAGATGACGAGCGAGCCGTTGCCCTTCTCGGGAAAGCCGGTGAGCGACTTGCTGAGGCGGCGATAGCTCGACGAGATGGTGAACGGCGCGCTCTGGACGCGTTCCCACGGCGTGCAGCCGGAGATGGGATTGCAGGCGCGAGAGCGAATGTTCAAGGCGACCTCGCCCAACGCGGCAGTGGTCTGGCCGGGACCGAACTTGGTCTGCGCGGCGGCGACGGTGAGGCCCGCGCCCTGGCAGCTGGCAGGGTCGAAGGGATCGGTCACGGCAGGCGGCGACGGGGGCACCGCCGGTCCGAGCCACTTGCGGAGCCTTGCCATGCGAAGGAGCTGCGCCAGGCTCGAGCCCTGATACATATCGATGGAACGCTGCGTCCGGGGAGCCGCGCGGCGCTGCACTTCCGGCGAGAAGATGGCGGCGCGCACATCGGCGAGGGTTGCGAAGCGCCCATCGTCGGCAGTGCCCGAAGTGCCGTCTGCGCCCTTGCGCGCCGCGCTCACCGCGTCGGCGACGATCCAGTCGAGCATCACGAAGTCGGTGCCGCTTTTGCCGCGCCCCAGCTTGTCGAGCGCGATCTCGTTGGCCGCGCGCACGATGCCCACCGCCTCCGGGCTGCCTTCGCGCAGCGCAAACAGCGTCGGGGCGTCGAATGGCTCGTACCAGCCGCGGAGGATGGCCACGTCGAGAAAGCGACCCTGCACGTACTGCGAGTTGTTCACGCTCGGCTTGGCCATGGTGCGAATCACCTGGGTCAGCGTGGTGAAGGGCTTGCCCTTGGCGCGAAAGGCCAGGAGCTTCTGCGTCTCCACCGCGTCGAAGAAGCCGCGGTCCATTTCGCACGAAGTGGTGCAGAAGCCGAGATCGTCCGGCACCATCTCGTTTGCGGCTCGCAGAATCGCTTTGGCCTCCGGCGAGCCCTCGGCGTGGATGCGGAGGGCCGCGTAGCTGAGGTCGTCCTCCGTGGTGCTCTCGTCGTCGGCCGTGCTGGCGCAGCCGCCCAGCGGAAGGAGCGAGGCCAAGAAGAGGGGAGCAAGGGCGAAGAAGCGTGCGCGGGGCATGGGATGATCTCCTGAGAAGCGTCGGTTGTATGGAGAGAGACAGGGGCACCTCGGCCCCGGTCGCACACAATCGACAACTTTGTACGCCGCGCTCTTCCCAGCGCACCTCCCTTGGCTCTGCCACGAACCGAACTACGCGCTGTCGCGCTGCCAGATCTGGTACCGCGCGCCGCCCTCACCGATGCGCTCGCGGTCGAGCCGGAAGCCGCGGGCGTCGAATACGAAGCGCGTATCGCCCGCAGGGCTCTCGGGAATGCGGGTAATGTACACGCGCGTCACGAGCGGCATCGCCGCCTCGAAGAGCCCCACGCCGCCGATGACGAACGGCTCGCCATCCCGCGCCTGGGCATACTCTATGGCGTCGGCCAGCGACCGCGCCACGGTGGCGCCGGGAAAGCTCGCGTCGCTCCGCGTGACCACCACGTTGTCGCGACCGGGCAGGGGGTTGCCGGTCTCTTCCCAGGTGCGCCGCCCCATGATGACCACATGGCCCCGGGTAATGGCGTCGAAGTGCGCGCGGTCCTCTGGGTAGTCCCAGGGAAGACCGCCACCCTTGCCGATGACGCCGTTCTCACCTACGGCGACACTCAGCGCCAGCGGCCGCATCAGATGGCCGAGAGGACGTCGTAGCCGGTGAGGATGTAGGTCTTGTCGGCGGGAAAATCGCGCACCAGCACGGCCGGGCTCTCCGGGGTGATCATGTGCGCCAACAGCGTTACCGGCGTCTCGATGTCGACGTAGCGGAAGGCCTTCTGCATCACGGTCTTCACCTGCGCATTGCGGATGGCCGGGTCCTTGACCATGTGCGAGTACACGTACGATTCGCTGAGCGAGCCCACGATGCGCTGCTCGTGCACCACGGGAATCTGCGAGAAATCGTGCTCGCTCATGCGGCGGACGGCGCTCTCGACGGTCTCCGTCTCTTCCACGCCCAACATGTCGGTGACCTTCTTGTTCTTCACCAGGTCGCGGGCGGTGGGGCCGGGCACGTCTTCGTAGCCCATCATGCGCATCCACTCGGGGTTGAACATCTTGCCCACGTAGCGGGTTCCGTGATCGTGGAACACCACCACCACCGTCTCGCCCTCTTTGAAGCGCTCCTTGAGCTGCAGCAGGCCTGCGATGGCGGAGCCCGCCGAGTTGCCGGCCCAGATCCCCTCTTGCTTGACGATCTCTCGGGTGTAGATGGCGGCGTTGCGATCGGTGACCTTCTCGAAGCCGTCGATCACCGCGAAGTCGACGTTCTCGGGGAGGAAGTCCTCGCCAATGCCCTCGGTGACGTACGGGTAGATCTCGTGTTTGTCGAAGATGCCCGTTTCCTTGTACTTCTTGAACACGGAGCCGTAGGTGTCGATGCCCCAGACCTTGACACTGGGCTTCTTCTCCTTGAGAAAGCGCCCGGTGCCGCACAGCGTGCCGCCGGTGCCCACCCCCACGATGAGGTGGTCGATCTTCCCCTCGGTCTGCTCCCAGATCTCGGGGCCGGTGGTCTCGTAGTGCGCCTGGGAGTTGCTCAGGTTGTCGTACTGGTTGGCCTTCCAGGAGTTGGGCGTCTCCTTCACCAGCCGCGACGACACCGAGTAGTAGGAGCGCGGGTCTTCCGGCTCCACGTCGGTGGGGCACACGATGACCTCGGCGCCGAAGGCGCGCAGCGCATACACCTTCTCGGCCGACTGCTTGTCGGTGGTGGTGAAGATGCACTTGTAGCCCTTGACGATGGCCGCCATGGCCAGGCCCATGCCGGTGTTGCCACTGGTCCCTTCGATGATGGTGCCCCCCGGCTTGAGCAGCCCCTTCTTCTCCGCGTCTTCCACCATGCGCAAGGCCATGCGGTCCTTGATGCTGTGACCCGGGTTGAAGGTCTCCACCTTGGCGTAGACCGTGGCCTTCACGCCGCGCGTGATGTGGTTCAGGCGGATGAGCGGGGTGTTGCCGATGGCGCCGAGGATGTCGTTGTGTACGTTGCGGGGCATGGGGGGCCGAGCCTAGCGCAACTTTCGCGCCCAGTGCGCCTCGCGCGCCCGAGAAATTGATCGGCGTCCTCCGCCCGCCCGGGGGTGAACGGAGGCTTCGCTCGGCCTCCGTTCTTGTCGAATCAGAACGGCAAGCGCCCGGCGTCGAGCGCGCGCTCGAGTCGCGACCAGGTCTCCATCACCTGCGTTCGCGGTACCTTGGCGCCCGCACCGCGTGCTTCCACCGCGTCGAGCGCGGCCTCGGCCAGCAGCACCGGGAGCGCGCAGAATGCGACGCTACCGCGGCTCGCGCCGGCGCCGTGCAAGGCCTCGACGTATCGCCGCGCCCCCGCGAGATCGCCGCGGGCCAAGCGAAACAGGTCGCTCCGGGCCACGTCGTGCGGAAGAAAATAGCGTCCGGCGGTGGCGTCGGCTCCCTCGTCCTTCAAGATGTTCACCAGCTGCAGACCCTCGCCGAAGGTGCGCGAGAGGGCACGAAGCTCGGCCTCAGCCGGTCGCAGCAACGGCTGGTGGTGCAAGAAGAGCTCGGTGAGCATCTCGCCCACGATGCCCGCCACCAGGTAGCAATAGTTGCGCAGTGCCGGCAGGTCGACCAGGCGCACCACCCCGCCGGCGTCGCTCTCCGCCACGCTCTCGGCCATGCCCAGGGTGGTCCGTCGAACATGGTGCAATATGCATGCAGCGGCGATCGCGTCGCCAGCATGCAGCGCGCCGAGAACCGCTTCGGTCTCCGCCAAAAGCTCGCGGCACGAGGCCTCGGCGAGCGGCGCGCTCTCTCGCACCCGTGCTCCAAAAGCCGCGACGGCTGCGGGCGTGGGCGGCGACGTTGCAAGCGCCTGCGCGAAGGCCTGGAGGGCGCTCACGCGGGCCTCCTTGGGCCAGGCCGCTTCGTCTTCCAAAGAATCGGCGATGCGAAAGCACAGGTAGGCGGCGCCGACCTCGCCCCGCAGCGGCTCTTCGAGGAGGGGAATGGTGAGCGCGAACGTGCGGCTGGTGCGCTGCAGGAGCTCGTAGAGCGCGGGCGTCATGGGCCGGCGATGGTAGGCTCCAGCATGCGGCCCGTCATCCTATCTCTCACCGTGCCTGCCGGAAGAAGGGGCCGGCAAGGCTACGAACGCGCGAGGCGTAGGTGATCGACCATGCGCGCGATGGCGCTGAGCGGCACCATGACCATCTCCGGCCTGACCTTCAGCTCGTTGCGTAGCTCGGCAAAGGCCTTCTCGAGCACCGCCGTTTCCACCAACACCGAGAGCATGTAGGGGTCGCGCGCGAGGAACACCGAGCTCTGCGCGGCCTCCAGGTAGCCGCGAAGAAACGCCGCAGCGGCCCAGCGCTGCCACACCCAGCTCCAGGGCGCCGCGCGTTCTTGGTCTTCGGGCCGCACCGACCGAAGGGTGGTCGCCGCCGCATAGTCGAAGGAGCGAATCATGCTGGCCACGTCGCGCAGGGCGCCCGCCTTTCGCCGCCGCGAAGAGAGGCGCCGTTCGCGCCCGCCGCCAATGCTGGTGATGACGAAGTCCTTGCCGGTGAAGAGTACGCGGCCGAGATGAAGATCGCCGTGGAGGCGAATCTGCCGGGAATCGATGCGATGGGTGAGCAGTGGCTCGAACTGCGCCAGGATGAGGTCTTCTGCAGCCAGTACGTGGGCGCCCAGGTCTTGCGCGTCGGGCGACAGATCGACGAGGCTGCGCCTGAGCGACGCGAGCACGCGGCCGATGAGGTTGCGCGCGCTCTGGTACTTGGATCGCTGGTCCATGGTGGTGTAGGCGTGCGGCTCAAAGGCCGCGTCGGTGCAAGACGCGAAGGCGGCGTGCAGCTCGGCAACCCGCTGCCCCAAAAGGTGCGCGGAGTCGCGGTAGGTGCCAAGCAATGCCGCGTGGCCGGCCTCGGGCTCCTGCGTGGTGAGCTCGAGGAGCGTGCCGGTGGGAAGGGTGGGCGACGCCTGCGCGGTGGGCTGCGCCAGCACGTGCTCGAAGGCGCGGCCGAGCTCGCTCCGCGCGTGATGCCAGCCCGAGCCTTCGTTGGCCACGAATTCTTCGAGCACTGCTAGCGTCAACGGCTCGCTGCCGGCGCTGCAATACTCGACGTAGCCGAGGACCTTCGGCGTGCGGGTGGTGCCCTGAAGCACCCGGCCCACCTCGAGCGCCGGCGCGGTTCCCTCTTCCATGCGCGCGTAGACCCGGAGTACGTGGCTGGTGCCGAAGCCGATGGTGGCTCCCATGTGATCGGCCGCCAGCACCCGCGGCTCCACGTCTGGCAGCGCGCTCGCGGCGACGCCCGGCAGCAGGCCGCACGCAACCTTGCCGCTGCTGGCGGCGAGGCTCGCGCCGGCGCGAATGGCGTCGACCATGGCGCGGCCCAGGGCCTCCGGCGCCGACTCTGCGAGGAGGAAACTGCGCTCACCCATTGGCGCGTCGAGCACCTCGAGTTGCGCTACCGGCGTGCCGGCCGCGCCCTCCAGCGGCGCGCTGCGGGGGCGGGCGACCAGCGGCAGCATGAACCGAACGGGCTCGCCTTCGGTGTACTCTGCATTCACGAACGCCAGGTGAATGGCCGAGTCGGCGCGCTGGGGCAGCTCCGCCATCTCCACGATCTGTGCGCTTGCGGCCGCTTCTGCCAGGCTGCGTGCCCCGAGGTAGGCGGGAAGCGCTTCTTCGAGGGTGGGGCGCTCGTTGCCCGAGAGCAGCGCCGCAAGCGAGCCGCAGGAGAGCGGAACCGGACCCAGATCGCTGATGCGGGCATCGCGCGTGGCGGTGCGCGGCACCTCGACGCTGAACCAGTAGAAGTCGTGGCCGCCCAGGGTGACCACGTAGGGGCCTTCGCCCACCGTGGGAAACCGCGTGCCCCCCATCATCTCTACCGGGATCATGCCGCGCATCGACGGAAGCTCCAGCTCCACGTACTGCACGTGCCGGGAGAGGTTTGCCACCACCAGCACCGTCTCGCCCTCGAACCGCCTTATGAAGGCGAGCACCCGCGGGTTCGAAGGGTGCAGGAACTCGACGGTGCCGCGCCCAAAGGCCTGGTAGCGCTTGCGAAGTGCGATGAGGCGCTTGGTCCACCAGAGGAGCGAGCTCGAGCTCGACTGCTGGGCCTCCACGTTGAGCGCCTCGTAGTGGTACTCAGGGTCGATGATGATGGGCAGAATGAGCTTCTGCGGATTGGCCCGAGAGAAGCCCGCGTTGCGGTCGGCGCTCCATTGCATGGGGGTGCGCACCCCGTTGCGGTCGCCCAAGTACACGTTGTCGCCCATGCCGATCTCGTCGCCGTAGTACAGCACCGGCGTGCCCGGCATGCTGAAGAGCAGGCCATTGAGCAGCTCCATGCGCCTGCGATCGTTGCCGGTGAGCGGCGCCAGACGCCGGCGGATACCCAGATTGATGCGCATGCGCGCCTCGTGGGCATACACGCGATACATGTAGTCGCGCTCCTCGTCGGTCACCATCTCGAGCGTGAGCTCGTCGTGGTTGCGCAAGAACATTGCCCACTGGCAGCTCTCTGGAAGCTCGGGCGTTTGCCGCAAGATGTCGATGATGGGAAAGCGATCTTCCATGTGAATCGACATGAAGAGCCGCGGCATGATCGGAAAGTGGAAGTTCATGTGGCACTCGTCGCCGGTGCCAAAGTATCGCGCTGCGTCGTCGGGCCACTGATTGGCCTCGGCCAGCAGCATGCGGCCCTTGAACTTCTCGTCCACGTGAGCCCGCAGCTTCTTCAAGAAGGCGTGGGTGCGCGGCAGGTTCTCGCAGTTGGTGCCCTCCTCTTCGTACAAATACGGCACGGCGTCGAGGCGCAGGCCGTCGACGCCGCGGGCGAGCCAGAAGTCGACCACCTCGAAGAGCGCGTCGTGGACCGCTGGGTTCTCGAAGTTCAGGTCGGGCTGGTGCGCGAAGAAGCGATGCCAGAAGTAGGCCTTGGCCACGCCGTCCCACGACCAGTTGGAGGGCTCGAAGTCGCGAAAGATGATGCGCGCATCGGTGTAGCGATCGGTGGTCTCGCTCCATACGTAGAAGTCGCGCTCGCTCGAGCCCTTGGGCGCCCGGCGCGCTCGCTGGAACCAGGGGTGTTGGTCCGAAGTGTGGTTGAGCACCAGCTCGGTGATGACGCGAATGCCCCGGCGGTGGGCCTCGGCAATCAGGTGATCGAAGTCGTCGAGGCTCCCCAGGTCGGGGTGCACGTCGGTGTAGTCTGCAATATCGTAGCCATCGTCGCGGCCGGGCGAGGGATAGTGAGGCAAGATCCACAGCGCGGTGATGCCCAGATCGGCCAGGTAGTCGAGCTTCTGCGCCAGCCCCTGCAGATCGCCCACGCCGTCGCCGTTGCTGTCGTAGAAGGAACGCGCGCGCACCTCGTAGATGACCGCGTCCTTGTACCAGAGCGGATCGTCCGAGAGCCCGCCCGCCGCCGGGCGCACGCGCGCTTGCTGCGGCGCTGCCGAATCGACCTTCATTTGCATCTCCCATACGTTCTGGTGGAGGCCAAGAGCCGAGCGCCGAGCGCCGGCGAGAAGAAGTCGGGCGCCACCCGAAAGCGCCAATTGCGTGCGGCAACGTCGCGCCGGCCGGGGGTGTTCATGCGCGCAGGGCTGCCCAGACCCAGCAGATCTTGCATGGGCACGATGGCGGTGCGCGCCACGCTCGCCTGGGCGAGGCGCACCATGTCCCAGTGGATATCTGGCGGAAGGGCGCCGACGGGCGACTCGCTCCGGCCCAGATAGGCCAGCGCCGCGGCTCGCTCCTTGGCCGCCGCCTCCTGGCTGCGCGGGCTCCCGGGAGCGCCGCCCTGCTCTTCGAACCACCCCACGATGGTGTCGTTGTCGTGGGTTCCTGTGTAGACTACACTGTTGCGGGTGTGGGCGTGGGGCACGAAGGCGGCGGCCTGGGGGTCGGTCCCGAAGGCGAACTGCAGAATGCGCATGCCGGGAAGACGCAGCTCTCGGCGCAAGCGGGTGACGGCCGGGGTGACGGCGCCCAGATCTTCGGCGATGAGCGGCAGATCTCCGCCGAGTCCAGCGCGAATGGCGTCGAACAGGGGACGCCCGGGGCCCTTCATCCATCGGCCGTTGCGCGCGGTGTCGTCCTCCGCCGGAATCTTCCAATAGCGAACGAAGCCAATAAAGTGATCGAGCCGCACCACGTCGAAGCGCCGGAGCGCGGCACGCATGCGTCGAACCCACCAGCGGTATCCGGTCTTCGCCAGCGCGCCCCAGCGATAGAGCGGATTGCCCCAGCGCTGCCCGTCGGCGCTGAAGTAGTCGGGCGGCACGCCGGCGACGCTCCGGGGCAGGCCGGCTTGGTCGAGATCGAAGAGCTCCCGGTGCTGCCATACGTCGGCGCTATCGTGGGCCACGAAGATCGGGAGATCGCCGATGAGCCCCACCCCGCGGCTGGCGGCGTGGGCGCGCAGGCCGCTCCACTGCCGGTCGAACTGCCACTGCACGAACTTGGCCAAGGCGATGGCTTCTCGGTGCTCCACCCGCGCACGCTCCAATGCCGCCGGTTCGCGATGGGCGAGGGGAGCCGGCCAGCGGGTCCACTCCACGTCGTCGTGGGCGCGCTTGAGGGCGGAAAAGAGCGCGAAGTCGTCGAGCCACTCGGCCTCACGCTTGCAGAATGCACGGAGCTCGCGGGCTTCGTCGGTGCGCTCACCCCGCTCGGTGAAGGCCTCGAACGCGCGGCGCAGGTGGCGGGCGCGAAAGGGCAGGGTCGCCGCGAAGTCTATCTCGTGAATGGGAAATAGCTGCTCCTCGATGGGCACGCCCAGGCTCTCGAGCGCGACCAGATCGGCACTGCCCGCGAAGGCCGACTGCGCGCTGTAGGGCGACTCGCCGTAGCCGGGCGGCCCCACCGGCAGCATCTGCCACCATCGCTGCCCGGCCGCCGCGAGATCGTCCACGAAGGCGCGCGCGAACGGACCCAGATCGCCGCTCCCGTGCGGCCCCGGAAGGCTTGTGACGTGGAGCAAGATGCCGCTCGAACGCTGGCGCAAAGATGGCGGCTTCACCCGAACACTATGCGCCTTGGCGGCTACGGCTTCAAGCGCAGCGCGCCCTTCAAATCGTCGGTTTTGCCTATGCTCCGTGTTACTTCGGTGCGGTGAGCCAGCGCTTGGCAACGGCCTTGGCCACGTTCACCAGCAACGCCGCGCCCACGCGATCGTAGTCGTACTGGTCGTCGTTGATGATCTGGTTGCTGTTGGCGTACACCACGGCGGTCAAGAACACCGAGCGGCGCGTGGTCTCGTCGACCACGTAGGCATTCTCGACCATGAACCCATAGGCGCGGCCACCCTTGCTGTACATGCGCACCCGATCGCCAGGGAGCGCCGCGCCGAAGGCCGGGAGCAGCGGCTTGTGCATCTCGTCGAAGGTGCGGGTTCGTTCGAAAACAGGGTTCTTCGACTCGCTGGGAAGCGTGCCCAATGCTTCCATGAGCACGCCGCGGCCTTCGTCGTCGATGTGCAGCGGCTCACCGGCCGCGAGCTCTGGCCGCGCCACCCGCACCAGCCACTCCTGGAGGTCTTGCAGCGATACGCGGTTGCGATCGGCGAACAACATGGGCTCGGGAATGCGCCGCCCCTGATCGTCGATGCGCGCCGTTCCCACCAGGAGGCCGGGGAGCTCGAGCGGCCACACTTCGCGCACCCCGTGGCGCGCGGCAATGGTCACCGGAGCCGCGCCCGCAGGAAGGAGATCCATGCGGGGCGCCTCGCGCGGATCGCCGGGCGGCACCGTCAGCCGATGGCGAATGCGGGTGGCGCGAAAACCCATGAGCGAGAGGCGATCGAAGGTCTCGTCGAAGCCCACGAAGTCGTAGAGCCGCGTGAACGCCATGTTGTCGGAGACGATGAGGGCCTTGCGGATCTCCTGCCCCAGGGAGATTTTGAAGCGCTTCACGTCGGAGAGATCGCGCTCGTCGGGCCGCCGGGTGATGGGGTCGTAGAGCCGCATCGGTGTTTGCGAATCGAGCGCCAGGCCAGGGTTGTCGCGGCGCAGATCGGCCAGCTTCTCGAGCGCGACCACCGCCGCGCACAGCTTGATGGCGCTTGCCGGATAGAAGTACTCGGCGTCGAGCCGGTAGCTCTTTCGCTCGAGCACGGGCTTGCCGTCGCGCTCGCTGGGAATGCCCACCAGCACCTGAAACCGCAGCGCCTCTGCCTGCGCCAGCACCGGCGCGATGGATTCGTCTTCGCTGAGCATGCTCTCGAGCGACACCTCGTCCACGCGCGCCGGCGTGGCATCGCCCTTGGGACGCAGCTGCTCGCGCGTTTCCGCCTTCGCGCGCGGGCTCGCCGCCTCGGGTGCAGCGCCGCCGCACGCGAGAAGCCAACACACCAACACAACCAAACGACGCACGCCGCGCAATGTAGCATGTTCTGCGAGCGGAACGAGCCTCTGCCTCTGGCAGATCGGCCTCCCTCGAGCGAAGGCGGCGCTTCGAACACCGCCAGCAGCCGAAGCAAGGTCGCCGGCCTGCGCTTCGCCGAAAGAATCCTTCGAGCCGGCCCGAGCTGCTGCGACCGCGCGCTGCGCAAGAATACATTGTAACCTCCAACATCATGGCGGCGGGTCGGAATTCCTTGTCACGTGCCGAAGGTAGAAGCGTTGGTGTTGTACCGAATGCTGTACGGCCACGATGCCGGAGGAGCGCAGATGAACCCGATGAACCGATGGGTCGGATGGCTGGCGCTGCTCGTGGGCTGCAACGCGAGCTCGGCAGACCCCGTTGCGCCACCGCCTGACGGCGGCGTGAACAACGACGCGGGGCAAGACGGCGGCTCCGCGGAAATGCTGGCGCCGGGCCTCTTCACCATCGACGGCACCGAGCCGGATCGACCCAACGTAGACCTGCAAGCGCTCGACGCCTCGTTCGCGCGCGCGCAAGTCGTCGGCATCGGTGAGTCTGTGCATACCACCGGAGGCCAGTACCGGATGCGCATCCGGCTCTTGCGGCACCTCATCGAGTCCCAGGGACTTCGCGTCATCGCCTTCGAAAGCAATCCGCAGGACGTCACGCAAGTCATGGGCGGATACCTCGAGCGATGCGAGGGCAGTCCAGAGCTCGCTGCGAAGTCACTCAATCCGATCTGGTGGGACGTTTCGGTTCCACCGTTTCTCGCATGGCTTTGCCGATGGAACCAGGCGCACCCCTCGGAGCGGGTAGACGTGCTCGGCTTCGACATTCGGCAACCGTGGTACGATTCTCCTGCTTATCGCGTGTATGCAGTTGCCCGAGATGCAAGCGCGGGCGCCGGCCTGGCCGATGGCCTCGCCCGTTGTCTGGGGGTGGGCTTCCGAGACGAGGCGAGCTTCTTCGCGGACCCCGCGGTTCGTTCGTACTACGCGGGCTCACCCACGCCGGAGCCCGACCACACAGCTTGCCAAGCCGGCGTCGAAGCTGCGCTCGCAGACCTCTCGACCAAGCGAAGCACGTACGTGGCGAACGCGGGCGAAGAGGCGTGGGACTTCGCGCGGCTTGCCGTCCGGCGCATGGGAGCCTTCGACGACAGTCTTTTTTACCTGAGCCGCGACCCATCGCTGAGCGGGCTCGCGCCAGCCAATCAGGCACGCGATCCCGCCATGTACGACACCTTGCAAACGCTGCGGAAGTATCGCTTCCCGAACCGAAAAACGGCAGTGTGGGCGCACAATGGTCACGTCATTCGCGACGCGCGGAGTCTCACCAATTCTCAGTGGTCTGGCGTTGTGAGCCTCGGGACCTCGCTCGGCGACGAGTACGGCGCTGGATACGTGGTGGTGGCGCAGGTCTCTCTGCAAACCAAGACGGCATTTCAGGGCAAGGTAGCCAGTCTGCCAACGCCGGCACCGACGTCGGTGGAGCGTCTGCTCGAACCCTACGGCCGCGACTTCCTACTTCTCCTTCTGCCGGAAGGCACCGAGGGAGCGTCTCCGGCGGTCCGCGGCGGTCTCGTCAAGATGGGCACCGACCCATGGACGCTGGTGCTGAGCAAACACGCAGACGCCATCGTGTGGCATCGGCGCTCCGACGAAGCCACCTACTTCGCGACGCCGTAGGAGGCGGGTCCACTCGGTCCCGCTGCTCCGGTACGACTGCAGCCTACATGCGAATCGGACGCGCAAGGCCTTCGACGCGCCAGATGGTGCCCGCCATGCGCCGGTGACCGCGTGAGAAGAACGCGTTCCCGGTGAATGGACCGGGCGCCGCGGAGAGATGCCCTCACGTCGCTTCCAGAATACTGGGCTATTTGCACAAAAGCCCGCGGGAATCGTCTGGCTAGATTCCTGCTCGTCGATCCCTCCGCGCGTTGCACAACGCCGTGTTCGGGAACGCAGCCAGGAGGCATCATGAGACATTCACTCCCGTTGGTACTGAGCTTGGTGGCCCTCGGCTGTACGTCGGAGAGCGCCGACGATCCCTCCAGCGCCGAGGCCGATCTGGCGTCGGGCGACGCTTCGTTCACGGCCAAGGTCGAAACCGCATTGAAGACCTCGACCGCAGACTCTTCGACGCTCCCCGCCGCAAGCGTTTGTCGCGTTCCTGCCGGGACCACCCTTGCGGTGCGTGGGCTGAGCACCCTCGGGCGCCACTCGACAGGGCGCTTGGTGACGGCCCGCACCAGCTGCGGAGCCAACTTCGCCGCGGGCTCGCAGGTCTACTTCTTCGCCGACCACTTCTCGGCCAATGGCGGCGCCGGCGCCACCCCGCCGAGCCCGGCGCCCACCGGCGGGAGCTGCGACCCCTCGAGGGCGCGAGGCGTTGTCGCAGCACCGCAAAAGGCCTTGCTCGACACCATCGCGTACGCCGAGGGTACCCGGGGCCGCGGCCAAGATGGCTACAACGTGATCTTCACCTATCAGTACTTCACCTCGTGCACGGTCCATCCGCGGCGCCTCGCCTGTTCCGGCTCGCTGTGCTCCGACGCAGCGGGGCGCTACCAGTTCCTGAGCACGACATGGGCGGGACTGGGGCTCGCCTCGTTCACACCAGACAATCAAGAGCGGGGCGCACTGAAGCTCATTGCGCAACGCGGGGCTTCGGTTCCCAGCACCCGCGTCTTGTCTGCCACCGAGTTCGCCAACGTGATGGATCGCATCTCGTTCGAGTGGGCCTCGTTGCCGCCCGGTCGGTATGGGCAGCCCAACTACAGCGTCTCGGCGCTGCGCGCAGAGTACTGTCGCCTGGGCGGTTGCTGAAATGGGGCCGTTCGTACGAAGAGCGGCGGCCGCGTTGGCGATAGTGGCCTTGGCACTTACGGGGTGGGTCGTGGGCGTGCAAACCGCGGAGCCGGCCTCTCGCCTCGAAGAGTCGATTCGTGCGCCATCCGCACCAGAGCGGTGGCTGCGATCACCCTCTAGCGTCGTGGCGGTGCCGGAAAGGCCGAACCCACCGGAGCTGCGCCCAGCGGGCGACGTGTGGGCGGAGGTGGCGCGCGTGAATGCGATCCGCGAGGCGCTCGACGGGGCCGGGCTCGCGGCCCTCCTCGAGCAAAGGCTCGATGACGATCCGCGAATCGTTTCCGCAACCATCCCGGCGGTGGGCGCTCTCGGCAGCGCCGTCGCACCGAGCGATCGCCGGCGAGCGGTGGCGCGGCTGAGCGCGTGGCTGGCGCAAAGTGGTCGAGATCGACGGCTTCAAGGGTTTCGCTCGGCGCTGATCGACGCGCTGGCCGACAGCGGCGACCCTTCGGCTGTTCCGCCGTTGGCGCGAATCGTGGAGTCCGACGACGTGCCCCTTCACCTTCGCGCTCGCGCCACGGAGGCGCTGGCAGCGCTGGCGGGCGCGGGGTCCGACGCGGAGGGATATCGCGCCGTCACCCACTTTGCGGCGTGGCTCGAACATGCCTCGCCCGGGGACGACGACTTCGAGCAACAGCTCTACGGCGAGGCGCGCGCCATCGCCGCAGCAGCGAAAGCTCGACTTGGTGGGAGTGCGGGCGCTCCGTAGCTCAAGCGTCGACGATGATGTTGCGAACGGGGCGCGCTTGGCATGCGAGCACAAGACGCTGCTTTCGGTCGGCGGGCGTTAGCGCATCTTCGACGTCCATGACGACGCGGCCCTTGACCAGCTGCGTCTTGCACTGGCCACAAATCCCGGAGCGGCAGTCGAACGCAATCTCGACGCCAGCAGCCTCTGCGGCTTCCAGCAGGGTCTCGCCCGGCAAGACGCTCGCGCTCGTTCCAGACGCTGCAAACTGAATCGTCATCGCGCCCCCGGGCGCTACTGCTTCATCGGCATCATCGGGCTCCTCCACCGCGTCTTCTCCTGCCGCGGCGACACCTGCGAGCGGGACGGGTGGCGGCGACAGGAATGCCTCCAAATGCACGTTCTTCCCGGGCGCGCCCAGGTCTGCAAGCAGCGACTGCATGGCCGCCATCATCGGACCGGGACCGCAAATGTACACCGGCACCGATTGAATGTCCGGCACCGTCTCTGCCACGAGCTCACGGGTGATCTGGCCGCGTTTGCCGGTCCAATCACTGCCTTCGGGTTCGCGACTCAAGAGGATGCAGACCTTCACGCGAGGATAGCGCTCGCAGATAGCCGCCAGCTCCTTGGCGAAAACGATGTCGTTCTGCGTCTGTACGGCAAAGAGGAGGTCGATGCCGCCTTTCCAACTTCGTTCTGTCAAGGTGCGCAACATCGACATCACTGGCGTTATGCCCACGCCACCGGCGAGCAGCAGAACGCGATCGGGGCTCCGCCCATCTGCTTTGCCTTCGAACACGAAGCGTCCGGTGGGCGCTGTCACCTTCAGCGTTGAACCGACCTCGAGCGTCTTGTGCAGAAAGTGGGATGCGTAGCCATCTTGCACCCGCTTTACGGTGATTTCACAGTAGTCGGTATGGGTGGGAGCCGACGCTATGGTGTACGAGCGATTCACCCGCTTGCCGTCGATCATCAACGCGAGATTGAGGTACTGGCCGGCGCGGTGCTTGAACGGTAGTGCCCCACCGGCAGTCGACACCAGGCGAAAGGTCCGCACGTCGTGCGTCTCTTCCACAATCTGCGCAACACGCAGCTCGCCCGACCAAGGGCGGCTCTGCGCGCGCTTTCGCTTGTCGAGCACGCCTGCCACCGCGCGGTACCCGAGCAAACCTGTGAGCACCACAGCGAACGCGACGGGCTGCCGAATATCGGACTTTACCAGCAAAATGTAGTGGATGACGCCGAGCGTCGTCGCAACGTAGCTCAGGCGGTGTAGGCGCTTCCACCGACGTGGGCCAAGCCGGCTGATCATGCGGTCGGTCGACGTGACCGCCAGGGGCACCAGCAGCAAAAGAGCGATCGACCCCAGTTGCAAGTACCGTCGCATCACAATCTCGTGCCAGGTCGACGAGAGACTGCCACCGCGGTCAAACACTACGAAGATCGTGAAATGCACCACCAGATAGAAGAAGCCATAGAGGCCGAGCCACCGGCGCCCCGCGACCAGCTCACGCCACCCTGTCAGCTTCTGAAACGGCGTCACCACCAGAGAGAGCACGAAAAACAGAAGCGCGAAGAACCCAGTGGTATGAAGCGTGTAGTTCACACCGTTGGCGCCAAGGTGACGCTGCCACGTGTCGTAGGCGAGCAACAGCAGTGGCACAGCGCCGTTCACCAGCACCAACGCCCGCACCAGGCTTGCGTCGGGCCGCAGCGGCTGGCTTGGCCGCACTGCGACCGCGGAGACCTTCGTCGCTTCAGAAGAATTCATGCAAATTCATTCCCTTGTAGAGGCTCGCAACTTGCTCCGCATAGCCGTTGAAGGGCAGCGTCGGCCGGCGGCCGGTCTCGCCGATGCGCTGCTCGGTTGCTTGGCTCCAGCGCGGGTGGTCGACCTCTGGATTGACGTTGGCAAAAAAGCCATACTCGGAAGGCGCTTGCAGGTTCCACGTACTGGGCGGCATCTCGGCCGTCAGCGTAATCTTCACGATCGATTTGACGCCCTTGAAGCCGTACTTCCACGGCACGATCAGCCGCACGGGCGCACCGTCTTGCGGTGGCAGTTCGTGGCCGTAGAGCCCATTGGCAAGCAGCGCGAGTGGATGCATCGCCTCATCGAGGCGCAGACCATCTACGTAGGGCCACGGCAGTACGCTGGTTTTCTGCCCCGGCATGCGCTCCGGATCGTTGAGCGTCTCGAACGCGACGTAGCGCGCATCGCTCATCGGGCGCACAGCTTCGAGCAGCTTTCCCAACGGGATGCCCGCCCATGGAATCACCATCGACCACGCCTCGACGCAGCGCATGCGATAAATACGCTCTTCCACCGGCGCGACTTTGCGCAAATCGTCGAGGTCGAAGGTGCGTGGCGCATGCGCCAACCCGCCGACTTCGACCTTCCAGTTGTCGGTGCGGAAGTTCTTCGACCGTTCGGCCACGGCCTCCTTGTCGGTCGTGAACTCGTAAAAGTTATTGTAGTTCGTCACCGATTGAAGCGGCGTCATCGACTCGCCGACCACCCGGAAGCCCATCTCGGGATTCTCGTTGGCCGAAACAATCGTACCGAGGTCCTTGGTGACCGTGGTCATGTTGCCGACTCGATTGAACACACGATAGAGGCCAGCCGTTGCGGCTGCGCTCGCCACGACCACCCCGCCGCGGAGCAGCGCGCGTCGGCTGAAGTAGAGGGATGCCGGAGTGATTTCGTCTTTTGGTTGTTTCATGTTTGGCTCTTCCGGTGCCGTAGACATGCGGATGGGCCGGACCTCACGGCTCGACCCACGCCCGCTTCTGCTTTGTTTGGCTACGGCGAATCTGCAAATGCAGACCCGCGAACGGCGTCGCCTCAGTGCGCCATCTTGTTGCCGTCGCCCATCTTGGCGCTCGCCGACATCGCAGGTGCAGCCATCTTGGCGCTCCCCGACATGGTGGGGGCGGCCATCTTGTCGCCGGACATCATGGGAGCCGCCATCTTGTCGCCGGTCATTGCCGGGGCGGCCATCTTGTCGCCAGACATCATGGGAGCCGCCATCTTGTCGCCAGACATTGCCGGGGGAGCCATCTTGTCGCCGGACATCGCGCCCGTCGCGCCGTTCATCGAGGGATCCTTCTTGGCAGCGTCTTCGCATGCCGCGAGGGTAAGGGTGACCACAATGAAGCCTAGCTTGAGCGCAGTGTTCATGATTCGGAATCCTTGGGGCGGAGAACGGAGCGTGCCGTTTTCTGCGTTGACGTGTCGTCTCACAGCGACCAGTTACGCGGCCGCCCGTGTTTCGTTACGAGCGGAGAGCGCAGACGGCTCCAGCACGTGCAGACCCACGGCAATTTGCCTGTGATGGCACGCTCCGCCCACGCTCCCCCCCCTGGCTTCCACCAGCTCCGGTGGTCTCGCCGCTTCGGTCGTCAACGGGCCGCGCGGCGTCGCGGGCGCGCGTCGACCGGTGCGGAAGCGACCGCGGGCACGTTTGCCTCCGCGCTTCGCGCGTGTCGCGCGTCGGGATGGCGCAGACCCCACTTGTGCATCGCCATGTAGATGCTCTTCAGGTCGCGGCCGAGCTCGGTCAGGCAGTACTCGACCCGCGGTGGCACCTCAGCGAACACATGCCGCGTGAGGAGTCCGTCCGCCTCCATCTCCCGCAGCTGCAGGGTGAGCATGCGCTGGGTAACGCGAGGCAGCTTCTTTCGGAGCTCGCCGAAGCGGCAGACAGGCTGCACCGTCAAGTGCATGACCACGAGAACCTTCCACTTGCCGTCGACCATGTCGAGCACCCGCTCGATGATGCGAGCGGGTTCTGCGACGTCGTCCGGCCCGCACTCTCCCGGCGGCTCCTGAATACGACCGTTTCGTGCATTGGTACCCTTTTGGATACTAGGGCCCAAACTTGTGCGTACTTGCGGCATGGTCTGTTGACCGGCAGGATTGCACGTACCCATGACGACTGCACTCCCTTCCAGCAAGGCCGACAAGCGAATGCAGATACTTGCGTATCTACTGGGCGTTGCGCACGTGATCTTCGGGGTGACCAAGCTCGCGGCGGTGTCGCCACTGGTCGAGCAGTTCCACGGGTGGCAGCTGCCGTTGTGGATGATGTACTTCGTCGGCGTCGCGCAGCTCCTGGGCGGCGTCGGGTTCTTCGTTCGGAACATTCGACTCCCCTCGTCCTTCGCGATGGGGCTCGTGATGCTCGGCGCCACGGTGACGGTGCTGGCGAGCGGCCATGAGCGCGCGGTGGCCCCGCTCACGATCCTCCTTGCCGCTCTCTGCTTCGCCGTCGCCGGGCACCGGCTCGTTCAGTTCGCACGAGAGTTCGTCGCCGACGAGTCCGCCAAGGCGGCCCGTCCCGTCTCGCAGGCCCGTTGAATCCCGTTTCATAACCCACACTCCCACCTCCGAGGTATCCCATGGCTGTCATTCAGCTCGTCCGTTTTCGTCTGGCAGCCGGCGTCGAGGAAGACCAGTTCCACGCCCTCAACGAGCGCTTCCAGCGCGAGGTTGCCCCAAAGTTGCCGGGTCTCGAGCGGCGAGAGGCCACGCGCGCCGCCGACGGCGAGTGGGTCCTCGTCCTTCGCTACGCAGACCTCGACAGCGCTCGCGCGGCCGGCAAGTCCGACAAGAGCGACCTCTCGCAGAGCTTTATGAAGATGATCGACATGAAGACGATGTCGGCGAGCTTCTCGGAAATCGTCTCCGCGTGATCGACAAGTGGTTGGGCCGGGCCGCGCCGGCCCTCACCTGCGTGCGGCGGCGAAGTGGGCGGCGATACGGCTGTTGGGAAGGGCGCGGTCGTAGATGGCCACTTCGTCGACGAAGCCCACGAACTTGTTGAACTGACCGCGGGCGAGGTTGCCGACGGCGAAGCGGCCGGGAGACGAGGTGCCGATGGCGCCGGCGCCTTCGGCCGCCACCTGCGCGCCGTCGACGTAGAGGCGGTTGACGCCACCGTCATAGCTGACGACGAAGTGCGTCCAGGCGTCGACACGCGGCGAGGCATTGGTGCTGACGTAGCCGAACTCGCCGCCCACCACGCGCGCCCGGGCTGCCAGTGTATAGCCGGTGCCGAAATACGCGGTGTAGCCCTCGCCCGGTGCGGAGCCGGTGGAGGGGCCGCGGTCGAAGATGAAACGCGTGTCGTTCACGACGGTGGGGCGCATCCACAGCTCGATGGTGTTGGGCGCGTCGCCGCCGAAGGCGAAGTTGTCGCCAAAGTCGATCCAGCCGTCGGAAAGCTCGACCGCAGCGTTGCCCGCGATGGCGCCGGTGGCTCCGAGCTTGACCGTGCCCACGTAGGTAGCCGCCGCGCCGGGAACGCTATTGCGCGCGGCGGTGCCGGCAACGTCGTCCAGGCGCATGTACGCCCGCGGGCCGTCGCTGAGCACCGCAGCCGCGTACCGATCGCTTGCGTCGGGGGGCGCAGCGCTCTCGATTCCTCCGTCGCCCGCGCCTGCATCGCTCACCGGCGCGCCGTCGCCGCTACCGCCGCCATCTGCGCCCCGGGCCTCGCCGTCGCTGAGGCCCGTAGTGGAGACCAGGAGCGAGCATCCGCACACGGGCACGAGAAGCCAAGCGAACCGCGAAAGCATGATCACGCAGTATATCGCCGACGGCACCTCTGCAAAAGTCCCCTTGCGCCAACTTCGTTCCCCCAGGTGCGCCAATCTTGGCCTTATTAGTACGGGCGCTGGCCGTTGTTGCCGGGCGGGCTGTAGTCGCAGACCCAGAATTCCCAGGGGCCGCTGCCGAAGGGGCCGCCGGGACCCGTGCATTTTTGCACCGCGCAGCCCAGCGCGGTGGTCTTGGCCCACACCACTTGCGTGTAGTGTCCACATACGCCGGAGCAGCTGTTGTTGGCGTAGTTGTAGTTGCTCTTTTCGGAAGCCCAGTTGCCCACGACCTTTTGGGGCGTGCTCGCGCCGCTCCCGCCCGAGGCGTAGATATTCTCGCCGCGATTGCCGCGGCCGGCGTTGTGCTCGAACTTGCACTGGGCTGCCCACGCCTTGGCCACCGCGGCGTCGGTGTCGGACCAGTTCAAGTTGGGAATCGGGCTGGCCGCCGCGGGCGTCACGGCAGCGCGCACGGCGTTGTGCGCAGCCACGATGCCGCGGAGCGCAGGGTCCGACGGCTCGGCGCCGGGGGGGGTGGGCGCGGGCACGCCGGCATCGCCTCCGCTCGACGACGTGCTGCCGCCGCTGCTGCTGCTCTCGCCGCTGCTGCTGCTCTCGCCGGAGCTCCCGCCGCTGCTCGACGCCGTGACCTCGCTCCCTGGGCCTTGCGCCTCCTCGCTGGTGCACGACACGACGAGCGCCGCAGCGGAGGCGATCGCGAGGAGGGGGCGAGCGTACATCGAACAAGCGTAGCAGCTCGCCCGGCTGCTGCCACCCGCGGCTCAGCGGCTCGGCGGCGTCTTCTTGCCCCGCGTCCGCGCGACCTTCTTCGGGAGCGCGGCCTGCTTGGGCCGCACGATGCGCGCGCGCTCGCCCCAGGGGCAGCGAAACTCGCCGGGCTTGGTGAGCACCCACAGCACCGGAGTGGCGGGCGGCGCTTCCGGGAAGGGGCCGTCGCCGTCGGTGAAGTAGACGATGCCGTCGGTCTTTTGCGCGCCCAGGAACGCGGGATCGAACGCCGGGCGCAGATCGGTGCCGCCGCGGCCCTCTACGTGCTCGATGACGCCGCCGAAGGCGTAGACGCGGGTGATCTCCGCGTCGCACTCCGCCACGGTGATGCGCGCGTGATCTTGGAGCACCGTGAGCTGGCGGGCGATCTCCAGGAGCTCGGCGGCGCTCATACTCATCGAGGTATCGATGACCGTGAGCAGCGACGGCCGCACGATGGCCCGGGGCGCGTAGGTGCGGCCGGGGACGATGCCCACCTGCCCGGGGAAGCGCCGGCTCGGTCGCGACCAGGTGTGCACCGGCGATCGCGCGCGGGCCACGAACATGCGCAGCGCGTGCTTCCAGTCGACGTACACGTCGGCCGGGCCCTTGGCGCCGGTGAGCTCCTCGAGAATGCGCCCGGGGCTGCGGCCCGCCAGGAGCGGCCCTTCGGGATTCTCCTCGGTGCGCTCGCCCTGGTTTCGCTGCACCTCGTCGAGGGCGCCCTGAAGCAGCCTCCGCGTGTGCTCCACTGCGCCGTCTTGATCGCCCGTGGCGCGGCGCCGGAGAAACCGGTGATCGTCGACCCGGGCCTTGCTGTTTCCGTCCTTGCCGTCGCCGCTCCGGGCGCGCACGGTGGGAGAGCCAGGTCGCTTCGCTTCGACCAGCTTGTGGTAGCGCTCGAGGGAGCTCTGGCCGCTGCGAATGCCCCAAGGCTCGTAGCTCTTCCACACGATGGGGCTCGGCAGTGGCTCTTCGATGTATTCGTTGGCCGACATCTCGAGCGCGAGGTCCATGAGCTCGGGATCGTCTGGCGCGTGGAACTTGGGGTGCGCCAGATGCCCCAGCGCCACGTGGTGCACCTCGTGGAGCAGCACGCCCCGCAGGTACTGCGGCTCCGCCACGAACGACTCCACGTTCACGTGGAGGAAGAACTTGCCCTCGTAGAGCGACACCGCCATACGCGCCACCGAAGGGTCGGAGACCGGGTGCATTTGCCCGAGGATCGCCGCGTAAAATGGGTATCGCGAGAGGAATGCAGGATCGCGCAAGAATGCGTCGAGCCACGCGCCGAGATCGAACGCCGTCGCCGCGGCCATCGCGCGCTGCCTATTGCGGGCGAATCGGCGTGATGCCGAGTCGCTTCATGGTGTCGACCAAGGGCAGGGCCCAGCGCTCGTGCACCTGGGGCAAGAGGACGCCAAGGCAGGTGCGCACCACGTTGCTGCGCTTGAGGTCGGCGGTGGCGCTCTGACGCTCGAGGTGCGCGCGCAGGCCGGTGAGCGCCAGGCCCACCCGATGTTGCTTGAGTGGATCGCCGTTCCAGGCGCGGATCTTCTTCTCCGCCGGACCGCCGGCGTAGTTGTGAATGAGCTCCTGCGGGGTGACGTCGACCAGCGCGATGGCGGTGGCGTTGTTGCCGAGCGCTTCTTGCAAGCGCTCTCGATGATCGCCCGGCAAGTCGCCGAGGAGCGCCTCGAAGGAGCCCAGCGAAAGCTGCTTCTTGGCGGCCAGCACACCCGCCTCCGGCCCCTCGAGGAGCGGCACCAGGCGCTTGGTGAGCTCGTCCAGGCGATCGGTCTCGCCGCGCTCGCGGTAGCCGCGAATCTGGGCCGCGAGCTCGGTGCCCGGGGCGTACTCGCCGAGCAGCGCGCGCACGTCGAAGGAGAGGCGCGCGCTCCACTTGTCGCGAGAGGCGAGGAGCGTCTCGACCCACGCGGCCGGAAGATACCCCCCGAGCGCGTCGCGGAGCAGCACCGCATCTTCCAGCTCGACCGGCGTGAGCGCCTTGAGCACCTGCGACGCGTACGTCCAGGTGCGGGGCGGCACGTCGTCGAACACCCGTTCGTGGGCTTGCGCCACCGCGAGCACGCCAGGGTGCACGCCGTGCATCTGCGCCCAGGCCAGCCACGAGGCGCGGTCGGCGCGCACCGAGAGCTCCATGAAGCGCGCCCGCAGCGCCCGGTCGAGCACGGTCACCTGGTAGTCGGCGCTCTCGGGATTGATGGCTGCAAAGCACACCCATCCTGGCGGCAGCTCGTACTCGTGGAGGCGCCGCGCGGTGAGCAGCTGCAGCGCCGGCTGCTGGATGTAGCGCTCGGCGCGGTTCAGCTCTTCGAGCATGAGAATTCCCGCGCCGTCCATGGGCAGCGCTTGCGGCACCGCGTACGAGGTGCGGCCATCGCGAATGGTGGGCAGGCCCACCAGGTCGGGCGGCTCGAGGAGGCTGAGGTCGAGCACCACCGTGGTGATGCCCAGGCGTGCGGCCACGTGCCGAACGATCTCGCTCTTGCCGATGCCGGTGGGGCCTTCCAGGAGCACGGCGCGGCGGGCACGGTAGGCGAGCTCGAGGACGGCCTCCAGGCGTGGACCGAGGGGAATGGGAGCTGTCGGCGTACGAAGGTTGGACACGCCCTCTCAGGGGTACCATAGCGCGGCTGGGATTGCCTCCCGGGCAGAGGTCGGGCAAGCTCGCCTCATGTCGTTCGTCGCCGAAGCCACCCGCGTGCTCTCCGCATCGCCCGCCGAGGTCTTCGATGCCCTCGCGGCCTTTCCCAGCTGGGGCTCCCGTGCGCCGCGCAGCTTTCGGCCGGCTTCCGAGCAGGGCACGCTCTTCGCGGGAATGCGCTTGAAGGTGCGCATTCTCGGCCTTCCCTCGACCTTGAAAGTCACGGTGGTGGAGCGGCCGCGCGAGATAGCCTGGTGCGGCGGCTCGCGCACGCTGCTCCACGGTGAGCACCGGTTCCTCTTCGAGGCCGAGGGAACGGGCACGCGCGTGCGCTCGGTGGAAACCTGGCGGGGCGCCCTGACCCCGCTCGTGCGCCCCCTGGTGAAGGCGCAAGCCGAGCGCGTGGCCGCGCAGCAGCTCGAAGCCCTCGCCGGCTACCTGCGTGCGACGGCCCCGGCGAGCAACTGACATGGTTCGCAACATGGCCTACCAGGTCGGTGCCGAGCTCGGAAACCGCAGGGTGCTGGTTGCCGTCCACACCAAGGACGCACCGAGCGAAGCCGAGTGGAATGCCTGGCTCGCCTTCATCGAAGCACTGGGCGAGGAGGTGGGTCAGGATCTGGCCCGCTTGCCCAACCTGGTGGTGACCGACGGCGGCGCGCCGAGCACTGCGCAGCGCACCGCCGTGAACATGCTCGTCGCCCAAGGCAAGACGCTCCCGCCGGTCGCGGTGGTCACCGACTCGCTGCTGGTCCGCACCATCTTGCGCGGCTTCTCCATCTTCAACCCGGCGACCAAGGCGTTCGCGCCCACAGAGCTCGGCAAGGCGCTTGACCATCTGGGCGTTCCCGCATCTGCGTCGAGCGCGCTCGCGGCGGCGTGCGTTCGCATGGCGAAGTCGCTGGGCCGCGTGCGAACTACCGAGCTGCTCGCGCCCGACTGAACGCGCATCCCGGCTCGCGCCCCTCCGCTTCGGTGCTATTCTGAACGGGTGAAGGCTCTGCTGCTGCCGCTCTTCTTGCTCCTCTCCATGGCGCCGTCCAAGGGCGAGGGCGCGCCGCGCATCTCGTCGCTCGTGCGGGCCGATGTGACGGTATACGGCGCCACCTGGTGCTCCGCCTGCAAGTCTCTCGAGAAGACGCTGCGCGATCGCAACGTCCCGTTCGACGTGGTCGACGTCGACAAGAGCCCGCAGGCCTACGAGAAGGCGCGTGCCGCCGCGAACGCCGGCAACGTGGTGCCCCTCACTTCGGTGCTCCACGGCAGCGACACGGTGTGGTTCGTGGGCGCCGACCCCGACGGCGTCGAGCGCGCCTATCTGGGCCAATAGCCGCGAGGCCGGGGGAGGGAACGAGCAGCTACGACGGATACACGTAGTGGAAGAGCTCGGCGCGCGTGGTGACGTTGCACTTTGCATACACCTGCGAGAGATGCTGTCGCACGGTCTTGTCGCGGATGCCGAGCACCTCGGCGATCTCCGCGCTGGGCAGACCCTTGAGGGCGAGCTTCGCCACTTCGGCCTCCTTGTCGGTGAGCGCGGCGCGCGACAGCCCTCGCTCCACCAGGTGCGACGTATCGTCGGCTTCACGCAGCAGGCGCGAGACGATGCTCACCAGCTCGCTGGCCGCGAAGGGCTTCTCGAGCAGGTACGAGGCGCCTTCGTTGAGCGCGCGCTTGACCACGTCGAGATCGGCGAACGCAGTCATCACCACCATGGGCATCTTCCCGGCCCGGTTCCGGAGCAGGCCCAGGAGCCGCAGGCCGCCGTCGTGGTCGGCCTTGAGGCGCACGTCGACCACCGCGGCGTCGAGCGGCGCTTGCTTCGCTTCGGCGAGCGCCGTCTCCACCGAGCCGGCGGTCACCGGCTCGAAGCCCGCTCGCGCGAGGGCCCGACCGAGCGAGGCCCGTGCCTCTTCTTCGTCTTCTACGAGCAAGATGCGGGGCCTCGTCACGCCGGCAAGCTGAGCTCGAGACAGGTGGAATAGCCCTCGCCTTCGGGGTGCGCGCCGATGCGAAGATCGCCTTGCATGGACCGCGCGAGAGCTTTGGAGATGGCGAGGCCCAGCCCCATGCCGTGGGCCTTGCTGGTGGCGAGCGGCTCGAAGACGTCGTCTCGGTTGCCGGTCGCGATGCCCGGGCCGTTGTCGAGCACCTGGAGCACCGCGCGGTCGCCCTTTGCCAGGCCCCGCACCAGAATCTTGCCGGCGCGCACGCTGCTCACCGCGTCGGCGCTGTTCTTGAGCAGGTTCTCCAAGATGATGCGCACGAAGGCCAGGTCGCCGTGTGCGCGCAGGGTGGGGTCGACCTCTACCGAGATGGGTGCTCCGCCGCGGGTCGCGCTCGATTCCGCCGCCACGTCGTGAGCCAGTGGCCCGAGGTCCAAAGGCTCCAGTGTGGGCGGCGCGCCTCGGCCCAGACCTCGCAGCGCGGCGATGGCCTCGTCGACCCGCCTCATCTGCGCGCGTGCCTGCGCCAAAAGCTCGGCCCGCGACGGCGCATCGACTGCGTCGCTCGCCGATTCCTCGAGCGCGGCGATCTCGTCGAGCAGGAGACCGAGGGTGTGGATCGGATTGCGCACCTCGTGCAGCGTGGAGGTGGCCACTACCCATACGGCTTGATCGCGCTCCACGTGGGCGAGCCGGTGACCCAGATCTTCGGCGCGCCGGGCAAAGCCACGCGCCTGCTCGCGGGTCAGGCGCCAGTAGTGAACGGCGACGCCCAGCAGCACGCCCACCAGCAGCGGCACGCCGCGGTCGACGAAGCTGTGCACCGCGGCGAGCGTTGCCACCAGCGGTTTGGTGCGGTCGAGGATGTCGAACACAGTGTTGGCCGCCGCGTAGGCCGCGCCGCCGGCGAGGCCCACCAGCGCGTACACCCAGAGCGGTCCGGTGGACCTGGCTTTGGGGGCGGCGGAGGCTTCATGGGGCATGGGCCATACGTAGCAAACACCCACCGCGCGCGGTATCGGGCATTTGCCCGATGCGCCTCACGCGGACAAGTCTCAGTTTCCGCAGAGGGTGAGAGCGTGCAGCGAAAGGGAAGGGGTCGCGCCGGTGAGGAAGTATACCAACGTTTTGCCTTCGCTGACCCGGGTGGCGATGCCGCCGCCCAGCATGCCGTTGGAGATGGCAGTGACCGTGTCGTCGCCGGGCGCGCCCGCTGCATCCACATTCACCACGTGGAGAGAGTCGCCCACCGGGCCCTTTCCTGCGCTGTCGTACGGGCCGGACATGAAGGCGATGCGGTATCCGGTTTCCGTAGCGACTACGGCGGCTTTGCTCACCCCTTCGGCTTTGAAGGCGGGGAGCGGCTTCGACGATAGGAGGTTTCCTTTTGCGTCGACCAAGATGGCGTAGAACGAAGTTGTGCTGGCGGCGAGCGAGCGGACGGCAACGGCGGCGAGCACGTTGCCGCCACTCCCGACCGCACTGGACGTACCGCCGGCGTCTCTTATTCAATGCCGTCCCGGACGACCCTACAATTCAGGCAAGCGCGCGCTCAGCCCACGGCGATGAGCTCGGCGCCCGCCACCAGCGTGACCACCGCCAGGGTGATCCAGATCATCACCTGAAGCACGCGTTGCCCGTGGATTCCTTGGGTTCCCTCGGGGTCGCGATTCATGCGCTGTCCGAAGATCGACGCCGCGAGCGCCATCGCCACCAGCGCAAACGCGGTCTTGGCGTCGCCGCTGAAGATGCGGGTGAGGGTCACCCCGGCGACGGTCGCAAACCAGGCGAGCAGCGCAATGGCCACTACCGCAGCGGTGCGGCGCACGATCCCCAGCGCTCCCGTCGGGGCTACCTTCACGCTCCTGCGCACCGAAAAGACCGCCACGGCCGCGGTGGTCGCGAACACGCCGAGGAGCGCCCAGCCTTCTCCGAGCGGGCGACCGTCGATCCACGAGGTCGTGAACTGACCGAACACCACGTACGACCACAAGAGCGCGCCGTAGATTCGGAGCGCCGGACCCAGGAGCGGCCTCGGAGTGGCGAGCGCGACCACCGCCGAGCCCGTCGCACCTGGACTCGCCTCGGGCTGTGGCCAGCGCAGAGGCGTAGGCACACCCACCGGAGGCGGAGTGGGCGCGGCGGTTGCCGCAGGCTCGTGCGGGGGCTCGAGGGCCGCGGGCTCCGCCGTCTCGACCGGCTCGACCGGCAGCTCGACCCGCGCCGGCTCGTTGGCTATTTCTTCACTCATCGGAGCGCCTCTCCATCCCAGCGAAGCTCGATTCCAGCTTCGCCGATATCGACCTCGCGCGTCACCAGCTTCACCTGGCTGCGATCGCTCCCGAAGACGAGCGCGCTCACCGTGGCATGCGTCGGGCGCGAGCCGGCAATCGCGGCCGGCCTTCGCAAATGAATGCGCGCGGTCCCGCCGCCGCGTTCGATGCGCAGCGCAGAGAGCCCCATCGCAGTGGCATCGAGATCGGCTGGAAGCTCGTCCTTGTCTTTCTCCTGCCGCGCCATGAGGACTTCGACTGCATCGTCGCCGAGCGGCGTGCGCACCAGGATCAGACTGGCCACGTCGGGCAGCGGCGTCTCCGCGAGTCGGCGACCGAGCAGCGCGTCGGTCTCTTTCGAGGGCGAAGCTTGGCGCGCCGCCGCCAAGAGCGACGCGGAGAGGATCGACGACAGCTCACCGGTGCGGCCATCGTCGCCGCGACCGCCGGTCTGCCCGGCCCGTTCGAGGAGGCGAATCGCCACGTCGAGACGGCCTGCGCCCGCTTGCGCCAGCGCGAGGCGCAGGGCCACGCCCGGATCGTCTGGCGACTGCGCGTCGAGCCGCTGATACGACGCCAGCGCATCTTCGAAGAGCCCTTCGGCGCGCAGTCGATCGCCCACGTAGGCGAGGGTCCACGGATCACGGGGCGCCCGCTCGACCAGCTCTCCGAACGCTCGCCGGCCCTCCTGCGCCTCTCCCAGACGTAGCAGCGCAGAAGCGCCTTGCGCCAGAAGGCCGGCGTCGGAGAACGGATCGGTGCGGACCTGGAAGATCTCGTCGGCCAATGCCTCTTTCTGCCCGGTCTGTTCCAGGAGCGCGAGCAACAGGCGACGGCCCAGCGGGCTGTGCGGAGCCACGCGCAGGTAGCGGCGCAGGATCTTCATGCGATCGGCGTCGACCTTGGCAGCGCGGTAGGCCTTGTTGAGGACCATGTCGATGCGCGGCTCGTCGCCCACGAACAAGCGCCGCATCTCGCCTTCTTGTAGCGACGAAATGTCGGGGCGGCGCATGAGGTCTTGGCGAATGAAAGCCGCGCTGTCGGAGTCGCCGAGCGCCGCGATGCGCGAAGCCGTTGCGATGGCTTCGGAGACCGATTGCCGCGCGATGAGAATGCCCAAAAAGGCGCGACGATCGCTCCAGGTGGGGAGCTCACACTGGTGCTGCGCCGCGTAGAAGTCGAGCTGCCCGTTCACGCTGCGCGCGCGCCAGATTCCTCGTTTGACAGCGAGTGGCACCTTCGAAGTTGCACTGCACGAAGTGCGTTGTAGCGACTCGAGCGCCGGTAGCGAGATCACCTGGGCGACGTCCACCGCCACGCCGCCTGCCAGGAACGGAATGGCAGTAACCACTCCCTGGCTGCAGCGCTCGAGCACGGCGTCGTGCCCGCGGCCGCCGGAGGAGACCACCGTGACCTTGACGGCGCGACCGTTCGTATCCACGCGAACCGAGACCGAGAGAACGGAATCGACGTTCGGATTCGAGGCGGAGCGCGCGTCTCGGCAGGCGACCAAGGCGCCCATGGAGTCGAGAATCGAGTGCCGGGCGGCGTTCTCGATCGCGCTCTCGAGGGTATCTTCGCCTTCGAACACCGGCGGCGGCTCCAGTAGGAGCGAGGGCGGCGGCGGCGCGGGCGCTATCTGCGCGGCATAGGCAGAGTCGGTATCGGGATTGAGACCGAGCATGCGATCGTCCCACGCCGCAGCGCTGGAGCTACCCCAGTAGTAGCCAGTCCACGGCGTGAGGAGGCCCGCCTTGGTGGCGAGCACCACGGCGCCCTCCATGCCCTCGCCTCGCATGGAGATCTCCTCGACGCGCGCCTGCGCCCAGCGCTTGGCGACGTCGGCCCCGGGCGGTAGCGGAACCAGGACAACTGGCCTCTCCTCTTCGACGAGGCCGGTGCCCTTCCGATAGCGCAGCGTGACCGTCTTCGGAACGGCCGCGCCACGAAGCCGGCCCGAGACCTCGGTGGTGGCGCCCGCCAGCACCGTGTGCGGATCGCGCGGGTAGACGCGGTCGACGGTGGCGCCGAGATCGAACGAGACGCCGCGTACGGTGGGCGTGAGCGCGTCGGCCACCATGGCGCTTCCGGCGCGCGCGGCTTCTTGTCGGTCGAGCACCGCGTAACTGGGGCCCGACCCCTGCGCCAGCTCGGCGAGCAGAGAGCGATCGGCGCCTTGACCGATGGCCACGGAGGCCAAACGCGGAACCCCACCGGCGCGGCGAGACAGGCGCTTTCGCAGATCGCGGGCGGTGGCTTCGCCCACCGTGGGTCGGCCGTCCCCGATGTACACGACCATGCCCGCGCCGGCGCGCTCCTTGTCTTGTCGGTCGAGCAAATCGGCCGCTTGCTCGAGCGCCAACCCCAGGTTCGATGCGCCCCCCGGGCGCACGCCTGCCAGCGCCTTTCGAATCTCCGCCTTCACCTCGGGCGTCACCAGGGTGGGGACGTTCGGCCCGACGTTGCGCGCGCTCTGATCGGCGGCCAGGACCACCACCGAGTCTTTGGGCCCCATTGCTTCGAGCAGAGAGCCCACCACCACGCGCTCGGTCTCGAGCAGTGCGGGCCCCGTGCTCATGGAGCTATCGACCACCACGGCGAGCGTGACCCCAGCTTCGCTGGCATCGGGTACTTCGGTGCGGAAGAGCACGTAGGGGTCTTCCTTGCCTTCGGCGGCGGCGAGATACGCCCGCACTTCGCCCGGCTTTGCCACCTTCGGCTCCAGCTCGACCACCAGATCACCGGTGGGCCGGACGTCGGCTCGACGGAAGTCGAGCCCCCCACGGCGTGCGGTTACCCCGGCATTCGCCGAGAGCAGCGGGGAGCTCGCGTCGAGCATCAACGAAAGACCTCCCACCATGGGGGCCTCTTGATCGCTGGCCATGGGAAAGCGGTACGTGACAAGGCCGCCGCGGATGGGCAGCCACTCGGTGTACTCGATGATCAGGTCGACAGATTTGCCCGCCGCAATGCTCACCAGGGTGCCCCGCAGCCAGCCATCGCCGGCCCACTCGAGGCGACCGCTCGTACCTGAAGCGCCCATCTTGCCTGGGCCCAACGTGGCTTCGCTGGGCGCCGATTCTCCCTCGTTCAGCCGCGCGACCCGCGAAACCAGGGCGCCCGCGGGGAGCGCGAGGCGAACGTCGGCCTGTGCGCTCTGGTCGCTGCCGTTGAAGTAGGTGGTCTTGGTGCGCGTGATGGCGAGCTCGCCGTCGACCGCCACCTGCACCGTCTCGGAGCGAACCACCAAAGGCGCGCCCGGGTCGGCTCCCCCCGCGCCCGCCCACAGCTCGGGGATGGCGCTCCGTGGGCCGCGTTCGCCCGACCACGGCGTTGCGAGGCCGCCGGTCCAGTCGTCGAAGGCCGCTTCGGGCGCCACCTTGGTGTGGCCTGCTGCGATGTCTGCGGTCTCGCCGCTGGGAACGTGCGCCGTGCCTGCCGGCGCCACCAGGACCAGCTCACCGCGTGTACAGTACACCTTTCCCGCATTTCCGTCTTTGGCCTCGAAGGCCGCTGCGCTGGAGACGATGGTGGTCGTGGCGCCGGCAAAGGCGACCTCGGTTCGCGCTGCTCCGCCCGCCTGCACGAAGATGCGGCCCTTGTGGAGCGTGAGCTTTGCGCCGTCGAAGCTGAGCTCGGTGTTGCCGTCGACCACGACCTGGGTGCCGTCGTCGAGGCGCACCCGCGCACGCCCGGAAGGGCCGACTTTGACGACATCGCCCAAGCGCAGCCGAGCTTCGCCGCGCACCTCTTTTCCGGCGACGCTCACCTCGGCGTGCATGGTCCGCAGATCGCCGACCGTCGTCGCCAGCATGCCCTGGTGTGCGCCGCAACCTGCGTAAGCGCGCACGCCGAGTCCCGCGCCGGCTGCGACGAGCGTTGCCACGAACCCGAGCGCCAGGCGCCCGTTGCGCGAGAGTATCTTCACGGGCTCACCACCCGGAGAACGCCGTTTTCCAGCGTGACCACGCGCCGTTCAAGAGGCTGCTCCTTGGTGCCGAAGGGCACTTGAATTCTCTGCACCACTTCGGGGTTTCCGGCGTCGCTGCCGAGCAGGGTGACGGTGGCGGTGAGCCCCAAGCGCGCTGCATGCGCTGCTTCTTCCGGGTCGGTTCGGAGCTCGACCTTGACGTTGCCTCTCGGAACGCGGGCCTCGGCAACGCCGAAGAGTGGATAGTTGCCGGGGGCCGGCATGGGTCCGCCGGTGTGGGTGGTCCATAGCGCCGGATGCAGCTCGGCGTGCGTCCAGGTCACGAGCACGTGCACGAATTCGCCACGGGCGTCACCCGACCCCGCTGCCATGCGCTTTTCGCGCGCGAGAAGGCGCTCGGCGTCGTCCTTCTTGTTGGCCTTGAGGGCGTCTTCGCGGGCGCTCGCCAGAAACCCAAGCGCGTGGGCGCGCGCGGCCTTCGACAGCGAGCTCTGACCGTCGGGGGACCCGGCAGCAATGGCCTTTTCCGCCCAGCCGACGGCCTCCTCCACGCGCCCCATGCCGAACGTCGCGAGCGCGAGCAGCAGCGGCACCGAGGCGTCGTCGGGGGTCAGCGTCTGGAGCGTGAGATACTGGCGAAGCGCCTCTTCGTACCAGCCGTGCGACCGCAAGAGATCGCCGAGACGCCTTCGCGCCGCCGGGTCTTCGGGAGCGAATTCCACCAGCTCGCCGAAGGTTCGCTTGGCCTCGATGGTGTCGCGTTGGGCCTCGCCCGCCGGTGCGCGCGCTGCCAATCGCAGGTAGTGCTCGCCGACCTCGGTCCACACGTGGGCGGTGGCATCTGGGCGCTTGCGGAGCCGCCGCGCCCAGGCGCGCAGGCCACCCTCGTCGTGGGCGTCTTCGTACGCGTCGAGCACCCGCAGCGAGAGCTCGAGGTCGTCGGGCCACTTGGTGGCAGCGGCGCGCAAGACGCCGAGCTTGTCTGTGGGGGTCTTGGTCTTGGCCAGCATGCCGGCGAGCAGGTCGGGATCGACGGTCGCCAGCCCCAAGGCCTGGTGCAGCTCGTGCAGCTCGGCCACGTTCTTGATGCGCACCACGATGGCCCGGTAGATGACCTCGGCCGCCACCGTTCCCACTAGCGACTTCCACAGGGCTACCCGTTCGCGCACGCTCGGCAGGCGATCGATCATCAGGAGCAGCAGCGTGGTGCGTTCGCGCCAGGTCGGTGCCTCGCAGTCTTCGAGGGTTCGCGTGTACACGCTCAGCGCCACCGACGCGCTACCGGGGTTGACGAGCCGCTCCGACCAGAGCGTACGCCGCTCGGTGAGCGAAAGCTCGGCGCCGGCGCCGCACGGCCGCATGACGTGACCGACCGCGGCCAATGTGCGCGTGGACTTGCCCGCTGTGGAAGTCCCCGTGGAGCCGGCGGGGAGCGCCGCCGCTTGTCCGTCGGGGCTAAACACGATCGGATAGGTGACCGTCACAATTCCGCTCTCGGGCGCGGGGAAGCTGAGGTTCGAGAAGGAGCGCACCACGCACGCAACGACCGACGTGTCTGGCAGGGTGGAGCCGCCGTCTTGTGCGCTGGCCACCGCGCCCTCGCGGCCGATGACGAACTTGGTGGCGACCCTCCCCATGAGCTGTGGATTGGTGCGAAGACCGTTCTCGTAGCAGAGGCGAAAGCGGCCGAAGTTCTGGCGCACGATGCGGGCGATCACCTCGGGTGGGAGCCGCCCGTTGACGGTGGTCGCGCCCTGACGGAGAGCGACCCCCGAAGTTGTGTGCGCGCCCCCGAGGCGCCCGTGCCCGTTTCCGAAGCCGGCGCCGGCGCCGGTGACCGTCGCGTCCAAATTGCCAAGGCCGGGGCTACCGCCGAGGCCGCTCGCCTTGCTCTCGTCGTCGACCAGCGCGTCGGCCCAGACGCCGCCCTTCTTGTCACTGGGAGCAGTGGCCGCCCGCGCCGCCGGGGGGGCCAGGGGTGCTGCGGGGGGAGGGGCCGCGAGCATGGGCTCCGCCGGCGCCCCAGGGCCCCGCCGGGGGCTGGGGTCCGCCAGGCCGCCCCCGGCGCCCGTGTTCAACCTACCGATGGTACCGAACTCCGCCGCCTCCTTGAGAGCTTCTCGCCTCATGTCGTCGGGCGCGTCTGCAGCCGCCGACGCCGCCGGAGCGCTCTGGGCGCGCTTGCCCATGGATCCCTCTTCGCCCTTCGCGCGCGTGCCCGTCCCGCCCTCCTTGTTGTCGGACGCGACGCTGGCCTCGACGCTGGAAGGCTCTGCGGAGCGAGCACCAAACGACCAAGGACGCCAGCGCGAGCGACGGGCGATGCCGGCGGCGCGCTGTTCGGCCTGGCTCTCCGCCGCACCGAGGCCCTCGATCGCGCTCTCGTTGGCGGTGGGCACGTACAAAGACGTGTAGGGCGACACCAGCCCGAAGCGCCTCGCTACGTCTACCAGCGAGGCGCGTCCGGCGCCTTCCGCGAGCAGCTCGTCCAAACGGCCTTGGCCCCATCGGCGTCGCAAGTCGCCGTCGTCGTCGATGGTTACCACGCGCAGATCGCGCGCGGTGGTGGCCGCTCCCGCAGAGAGGCTCACGCGAGCAGGCGGTTTGCCGGCCATTCGCGCGACCCCCAAAACCGTTTCATCTGCGGTGATGGGTGGCAGCGCGCGGGGAAACATGCGCTCTACACCCAAGCCGAGGTCGGCGGTGGCGCCCACCCAGGCTGGCCGGTGCGCAACTTCGAGCAGGCGCAGGGCTGCCCTTGCTGCAGCGTAGGCATCGCCCACCGACTCCACGGCGGCGCCGCGGGCGACCTCGGCGAGGAGCGCCATGTTGGGATGACTGCCCACACCCGTGGCGAGGATGCGCGTGCCCTGCGGAAGGCGCGCAAAGCGCTCGTTGAGGGGCTTGGCGCTGGTCTCGCCCACCGAGGGAAGGCCATCGCCCACGTAGAGCACGGCGCCGCGACGCTTGGGGTCGAGCTTGGCGGCGGCGTCTGTGAGCAGCGCCCCTAGGTCGGTGGCGCCGCCGCGATCGGCGATCGCCAGGCCAGCCAACCAGGCCCGACGCGCCTCTGCATCGACCACGCCGAGGACGCCCGAGCCGGCGGCCGCGGGCCGCAACGTGGTGTCGCCGGTGAACAGCGCGGCGCGGTCGTCCGGGCCCAGATGAGAAAGAAGCGCGGAGGTCAGGTTGCGGGCAATGGAGAGCGCGAAGGGCTCGGTCGCCGCCGAGGTGTCGACGACGATGACGAGATCCATGCCCTTCTCGGCTTCCTTCGGCGGGTCGCTCCGAAGCGGCACCAGAAGGTAGTCGGGCTCCTCGGCCGCGACCTTTGCCGCAAAGGCAGGGTCGGCATTCATGGGAATGTCGTCGGCCGAGAGCTTGTGCGGCGCGCGGTATGCCACGGCCTCGTCTTGTCCCGCGTCGAATAGCTCCACGGCCAGGTCGGCGCGGGGGACGAAGTCGAAGGCCTGTATGGTGATCTTGTCGCCGTCTTGGCGCCCACCCATACCGGCCCGCACCCGCTTGGCTCCCGACTTTGCCAGGTCGACCGTGACCCGCAGCTCTTCGATGCGCGGCAAAGAGCTGCGCGCCCCCTCGGCAGCCATGGGGTATACGTAGAGCCGGCGCTCGCCCTTGGCCCCCTGACGCGGCAGCCACTCGGCATACTTCGTCACCACCCGGCGCTTGGCGCCCGGCGCAATGGGATACAAACGTGCATTGTACACGCCTGGGGAGACCCAGGAGAGCAAGGCCGGATCCTCGGTCGACCCTTGGTACACGTTGCTCTCGTACTGCGCCTTCGCCGCGGCGCTCTCCTTGACTCTTCCCCACACCACGGCGCCGTCGCGATCGACGCCGAACTTCGAGAGCACCGCCCCTTGCGGCGTTCGAAATGCGTAGATGCCTTCGACCGTGGCCGCGCTGGGGTTCACGAACGTTTCGTCGACCTCGGTTATCGCGAGGTCGTGGTCGACCGTGACGCGCACGTCGAGTCGCTCGATCACCAGAGAAAAGCGCGGCTTGCCGCCGTCGCCGGGCGGGCGCGCTCCCACCGTACCGAGGCCGAACGGAGCCGCCTCGGAGGCGGGGTCGGCCGTGGCCAAACCGCCGGTCCAATCGTCCCACGCCACGGCTGCGGTCCGTTGCGTCTTCGCGTCGGCCGAGAGGGTGAGCTTTTCGCCCGAGCTGGCGCGCTCGCCGTTGGGGGCGCGTGCGGCGCCGCGTAGCACGTACGCTTCCACGCTCTTGTCGGCGAGAACTTCGACCGAGGCGCGGGCGCCTTCGAGCTCGAGCAGGCCGCGGGGCGTTTCCACCAGCACCGGCGGCCCGTCTTCCCCGTCTACGAAGGCCCGGCCGCCAAAGAGCTTTATCTGACCTTGGAGGATCACCAGATTCGCCGGTCCGCGCACCAGCCAGAGCGCCCCGCCATCTCGGCGAATCCACGCCAGGCCCGAGGCGCCGACCACGATCTCGGTGTTCTCCGCCAGGCGCTCGTGGGGGAACGGCGTGCGACTCTCCTGGCCGGGCTCGGCGATCTGCACCTCACCCTTGATGGTTCGGAGCTCGGCGAACGAGCCGCTCTTCGCCATCTCGGCTTTGCCACCGCTCCCGCACCCCGAGAGGCCGCCAAGGCCCAAAGGCCCTGCCAGCGTCAAACCAAACGTCACTGCCGCCGCCCAAACCGAGAGGGTTTTCATCGCGTCCTGCCTTCGACGCGCGGGCCGCCGGAAAGTTCCTCGTTGTGCGACGGTATCGGCATTGGTGCGTGCGAGCAACGAGGCAAACGCCCAGTCGAACGCAGGTATATTTGCGAATCGGCCAGGGAGCCGCGTTCACGCGCCGTCCACCATCGGGTTCCTCGGCGCGGTAAAAGGTCGGAGCGTGAGGGGCAAAGGGGGTGGGCGTGCACGCGGGCTGCTTGTTTTGCGAACCGCGGTTCTGTCACGGCCGAACGAAGAAAAATCCCGTACCCCGGCGGGCTGCAGGCGAAGGCGCGCTGCGCACGGTATGCGTCTTGCTCGACACCGGTCATGCACACGAAACCCGACTTGGATTCCATCTCGTCCACGGCCCAAACCATCTGCGCTTCGATCGCAACCGCGACCGATCTCACCCGAAAGGTTACCCGGCCGGCACCGCTGAGAAGCGGCGTCCGCGCCGGCGCCGGAAGGAGGATCGACCCGGACGGCGAGTACTACCCCACGAAGAAGTAGGCTTCGGGCCCGCTCGATTCGGCGGCATGCGTCGCGCGTACAAACAGGGACGCTGCCGCCGAACTGCGACCTGCGGCGAAATCGGCCACGATTGGCCAATCTGGCCACCGGCCTCGGAAGAAAACCGCAAAACCACGGTGGGCAGAGAGCTACCTCGTATCGGGCATTTGCCCGATGCGGCCGAGTGCCCCACGCGCCTATGTCTCGGACATGGCCGTTTCCTGGCGATCCTTCGCGGTGGCGCTCTTGCTGGGTTCATCTGCCCGGGCCGCCGGCGAGCCCATCTCGCTCCGCGATGCCGTGGCTTTCGGCGGCGAGCGGGGACCGGGCATCGAGGTCGCACATGCGCCCAGCGCCGCGCTGAACGATGCCGATCACGCGGCGGGCAAGCTGCTGGTGACGCCGCCGCAGCTTTCTCTCATGGCAGGCCCGCGGTGGAACACTGGAGCGACGCCCGAGCTGCAGACCACGCTGATGGTACCGGTGCACCTGGGCGATGTGCGCGGCGCACGCGCCGGTGTGGTGCAGAGCCAGCGCACGCTGGTGGCGAACGACGTTGCCCGCGCCCGGGACGAAGGCGCATTGCGCGCCGCCATTGCCTGGTCGCGCGGCGTCGAGGTGAAGGAGATTATCCGCCTCCGGCGGCTCTCGCTGCAGCAAGCGCAGGGGCTCGCCGACGTGGCCAAGAAGCGCGCCACCGCGGGCGTGAGCCTACCGAGCGAGCTCGCCATGGCCAGCGGCGACCTGGGCGTGGCGCAGGCCGCGCTGGTAGAGGCCGAAGGGCAGCTCTTCGAAGCAACCGCCGAGCTGCGCGTGGCGCTCGGGCGCGAACCCGATGTGGACCTCGACCCGGTGGGCGACGTATACGCGACCGACGGCACCATCCAGGGGGTGGGCCCCGCATGGGCGCGCGGCGCCGAGGCGCGAAACACCGCGCTGAAGGTGCTGACGGCGCGCCAGGCCAGCGCCCGGGCGGAGACTTCGCTGGTGTCGGCGACGATGGCTCCCAATCTGGGTATCGGTGTAAGCTACATGCGTGAGGGCACCGGCGACTCTGTGCTCATGGGGGTGCTCACGCTCCCGATACCGGTTGTCGACCCAGCGGCCTTCGAGCGTGCGCGGGCCAAGGCCGAGGAAGACCGCGCCACCGCCCTGCTGCACCGGGCCAAGCAGGAGCTCGGCGCGCAGGTCGCGCTCTCGCTCCACGAGATCGAGCACCTGCGTGAAGTGCGCGCCATGTTGGAGAGCAACGCCATTCCGCCCTTGCGCGAGGCCCTGCGCCTGGCGAAGGTGCAGGTCGACACCGGAACCGCCGACGTCGCGGTGGCGCTCCTCGCGCGGCAGCGTCTCCTGGCTGCGGAGGAGACGCTGGCACGTTCCTGCGCCGAGGTCTCGCGGGCGGATCTGAAACTTGCATATTACACGGGTAAGCTCCGGGAGGTGAACCGGTGAGCGCCGCGCGGTTGCGGTTGCTCGGGCTCGGGCTCGGGCTCGGGCTCGGGTGCGGGAAAGGCGAGCCTGCGCCGGCCACCAAGATGGCTCCGGCGGTCGTCGCTCCGGCCGCGAGCTTCGCCAGCAGCGTGCGCGTCGACCCCGGGCTGGTGCAGCGCGGAAGGGTGCAGGTGATGCCGGTTGCGCTTCGCGAGCTCGTGGCGGCCCGCATTTTTCCCGGCGAAGCGGTTTCCGACGAGCTGGGCCGTGCCGAGGCTGGCTCGCTGGTGGCGGGGCGCATCGCATCGCTCGAAGTGCCGGTCGGGGCAGCGGTGAAGAAGGGCCAGGTGCTGGCCTTCGTAGATGCGCCGGAGGTGGCCCGGGTGGTCGCCGACGTGATCCGCGCCCGGGCGCGGGTCGAAGTCGCGACCCGCAAAGAGGCGCGGCAGAAGGAGCTGGAGGCGCAGCAGGCCACCAGCAAGAACGCCCTCGACGAGGCCAACGCCGAGGCGCGCGTTGCGCGGGCCGACCTCGCTGCCGCCCGCAGCCTGCTCGCGGCGCTCGGTGGCGCGGAGCCTGCCGACGGCAAGTATGCTGGCACCTCGCGGGTCGCCATCCGAAGCCCCATCGACGGCCTGGTGGCGAAGCGCATGGCGGTGCTGGGCGGCGCAGTGCTTCCCGAGCGTACACTGTTCGAGATTGTCCTTCCGGGGCGCGTGGCTGCGCTGGTGCGCCTGCCGGAGACCACCCGCGAGCTGCCGCGAAACGGCACCGTGGCAGTCCTTCGACCGCGCGCCGCAGGCGACGTTGCTTGCGCCGGCACGGTGACCGGCGATCTGGGGACCGTCGACGAAGGAACGCGAACCCGCGCCTTTCGCGTGGTGCCCACCGCGCCGTGCCCGTGGCTCGCCCCCGGGGCCTTCGTCGATGTGGAGCTCGACCGACCCACCACGGCGGGAGCGGTGCTCGCGGTGCCGCGCGACGCGGTGGTCGACGTGAAGGGCGTCTCCGGCGTGTTCGTGCAAAAGGCGCCGGGAGAGTTCGCGTTCCGCGCGCTGCGCCTGGGCCCGGGAACCGACGCATACAGCAGCGTCGAGGCCGGCCTTGCCCAGGGGGAGCCGGTGGCGGTGGTGGGGGCGGTCCTCCTCAAGAGCGAGCTGCTCCGGGCGGAGTTGGCCGAATGATCGAGCGCATTGTCTCCTGGTCGCTCTCCCATCGGCTGGTGGTGTTGCTCCTGGTGCTGCTGCTCGCCATCTTCGGCGTGCGCGGCTACGCCCAGCTCTCGGTCGATGCCGTGCCCGACATCACCAACGTGCAGGTGCAGGTGCTCACCAACGCGCCGGGTCTCTCGCCGCTCGAGGTTGAGCAGCTGGTCACGCGGCCCATCGAGCTCGCCATGTCGGGGCTCCCGGGCGCGCACACCATTCGCTCCACGTCGCGGAGCGCGGTCTCGGCTGTGACCATCGTGTTCAAAGACGAGGTGGAGCTGGCCTATGCGCGCGAGCTGGTCTCGCAGCGCCTTCCGGCGGCCCGCGAGGCGATACCGAGCTCCGCTCGCCGGCCCACGCTCGGACCGATGACCACGGGGCTCGGAGAGATTTACCACTTCACGCTGGCCTGGCCCGGTCACAGCAGCCGGGAGCTGCGCACGCTCTTCGACTGGGACATCGCCTACGCGCTGCGCTCGGTGGAGGGCGTGGTGGAGGTGAATGGCTGGGGCGGGCAAACCCAGCAGGTGGAGGTGCGCATGCGGCCCTCCGACATGCTCGCGCTGGGCGTGACGCAGGAGGAAGTGGAGTCGAGCCTCCTGGGCGGTGGTCAGAACGCCGGCGGCGGCGCGCTGGAGCGACGCGAGGATCAGGTCCTGGTGCGCTTCGACGGCCAGTACCGCACGGTGCCGCAAATAGCGGGGCAGGTGATCAAGACCCGCCCCGGTGGCATACCGGTGCTGGTACGCGACGTGGCGACGGTGCAAGAGGGCGACGCGTTCCGGTCGGCGGTGGCCACCGCCGACGGCGAAGGCGAGACGGTGTACGCCATGGTGCAGATGGTGGCTGGCGGCAACGCGCACCAGACAGTGCCGCGGGTGGAAGCGCGCATCGCCGAAATTCGCCAGCGGCTCCCGGCGGGCGTGCGCATTGAGCCCTTCTACGTGCGCACGGGTTTGGTCGACCGCGTGCTCGGTACGGTGAAGCACTCGCTGCTCGAGGGCGGGCTCATCGTGGTGGTGGTTCTGCTGCTGTTTCTGGGAAACGGGCGCGCGGCGCTGGTGGTCGCCACCGCCATTCCGCTAGCTATGCTCGGCGCATTTGCCTGCATGAATGCGTTCGGAATGAGCGGCAATCTCATGAGCCTGGGCGCCGTGGACTTTGGCCTGGTAGTGGACGGCGCGGTGGTTGTGGTGGAAGGCACCCTCACTGTGATGGTGATGAAGAAGCTCTCCGCCAAAGACGCGCTGGTGCACGAGAGCAAGACCTTCGGCGCCATCGCCTTTGGCGTCCTCATCATCGGCCTGGTGTACGTGCCCGTGCTTCTCCTCGAAGGCACCGAAGGCAAGATGTTCCGACCCATGGTGTGGACCGTGCTTTTCGCGCTGGGCACTGCGTTCGTGCTGTCGTTCACCTGGATTCCAGTGGCCACCGCGGTGCTGGTGAAGAAGGTCGCCCCCAAGGACAGCGTTCTGGTGCGCCTTCTGCGCCGCGGCTACGAGCCGGTGCTCGCGGTCTTCATGCGGCGGCCCATCGCCTCCGGCGCTCTGGCCCTGGTGATGGTGGTGGCCTCGGCGACGCTGGCCATCGGGCGTGGCGCGGAATTCGTGCCGCGGCTCGAGGAGGGCGACCTGGTGGTGCAAGTGACGCGTCCGCCGAGCGTTTCGCTCTCCGAGGCGGCCCTCGGCACCGAGACCGTGGAGCGCACCCTGCGCGCGTATCCAGAGGTGCGCCGGGTTGTGTCGCGCACCGGAAGCCCCGACGTCGCTACCGACATCATGGGCGTCGAGCAGAGCGACGTGTTCATCTTGCTCAATCCGCGCAGCACCTGGAAGACCGCCCATACCCGGGAGGGGCTCATCGCCGTCTTCGAGACCGAGCTTCGCAAGAACCTGCCCGGTACGCTCTTCAGCTTCACCCAGCCCATCGAAATGCGCTCGCAGGAGCTTTTGGGTGGGATTCGTACCGACCTGGGCATCAAGGTCTTCGGCGACGACTTGCCGACGCTGGTGCGCCTCGCGCGCGAGGTGGAGCTGGCAGTGGCGAGCGTGCCCGGCGCCGCCGATGTTCGCACCGAGCCGGTCGCAGGCCTCACCATGCTCACGGTGCAGCCCGACTCCATGGGCATGGCGCGCAATGGAGTGAAGCCCGAGTCGCTGCGCGTCGCCATCGAGGCGCTCCGAACCGGGCGTACCGTGGGAACCATGGCGGTGGGCGAGCGCCGCTTCGATGTGGTGGTGCGCTTCGACGTGCCGCCGCAGCCGGACCTTCGCTCGCTGCAAGACACGCTGCTCCCGCTCGCCGGCGGGCGCTCTGTGCCCTTGCGCAACCTGGCCGAGATGCGCGTGGACGACGGCCCGGCCCAGGTGAGCCGGGAGCAGGCGCGCCGCCGCGTGATGGTGGAGAGCAACGTGCGCGGCCGCGATCTCGCATCGTTCGTGGGCGAGGTAGAAAAGCGCCTCGCGGCCATCGAACGGCCCCCCGGGTACTACTTCGTGCTCGCCGGGCAGTACGAGAACCTCTCGCGTGCGGTGTCCCGACTCGCGGTCATCGTTCCGCTCACCCTGGCGGCGGTGTTCCTCATGCTCTATCTCGCGTTTCGCCGGGCGCTTCCGGCGGCGCTCATCTTTCTCAACGTGCCGGTGGCCGCCAGCGGCGGCGTGGTGGCCCTCGCGGCGCGCGGCATGCCTTTCTCCATCTCGGCGGCCGTGGGCTTCATTGCGCTCTTCGGCGTGGCCACCATGAACGGCGTGGTGCTGCTCTCGGCCGCGCAGTCGTTCGAGGATGAGGGCATGGCGCCGCGAGAAGCCGCGCTCGCCGCCGCGCGAGAGCGCTTGCGGCCGGTCTTCACCACCGCGGTAGTGGCGTCGCTGGGCTTTTTGCCCATGGCGCTCGCCAGCGGTACCGGCGCCGAGGTGCAGCGCCCGCTGGCCACGGTGGTCATGGGCGGGCTCCTGAGCGCGACCATGCTCACGCTTTGCGTGCTTCCGTCGCTCTACGCGGTCATTCGCGGCCGCCTCGCGAAAAAGTGAACCGCCCTGCATCCGTTCGCGGGCGCGTGTCGAAGAGGGTGACGGACGCGACAACGGGCGAGAGCCCGAAAGCCCGCAGAGTGCGGCGCTGTTTTCGTGCTCCAACGCCCGTGCGCACGCTTGCGTAAGTGCGTCTTTTCGCTTCGCCGAACCTTCTCCAAGGAGCTCTCGATGGCTTTGCTCAATTTTCGTCGCATCACCTCACTCTCTGCCTGTTTCGCCATGGTGTGGGCGGTCGCCTGTAGCAGCGACGACCCCAAGGCTTCCTCCTCGTCCAGCGGCGGCGCGAGCAGTTCCAGTGGCGGTTCCAGCAGCTCGAGCGGTGGCTCGAGCGGGCAAGTCGCCACCAAAGACATCGTCGACACGGCGGTAGCCGCCGGCAGCTTCAAAATCCTGGCCGAGCTCCTCACCGCGGCCGACCTCGTGTCCACGCTCAAGGGAGCTGGTCCTTTCACGGTGCTCGCCCCCACCGACGCGGCCTTCGCCAAGCTGCCGGCGGAGATCATCGCCACCCTCAAGAAGCCCGAGAGCAAGGCGCTTCTCCAGCAGATTCTCACCTATCACGTGGTCTCTGGGTCGGTGCTCGCCGCCGACGTAGTGAAGCTCAAGTCGGCCGCGCCGATCGAGGGTGAGAACCTGAGCATCACGGTCGCCGGCGCCGACGTAACCCTGAACGATGGCGCCAATCCCGCGCCGTTCGCCGCCTTCCCGGCGAACAAGGCCAAGGTCACCCAGACCGACATCAAGGCCACCAACGGCGTCATTCACGTCATCGACACCGTGCTCATTCCGCCGATCGTCTTCGCCAAGCTCGACCCGGATGGCAAGGACATCGTGGGCACTGCGGTGGCCGCCGGAACGTTCACCAGCCTGGCTGGTGCGCTCACCAAGGCGGAGCTGGTTGCCACGCTGCAGGGCCCGGGACCGTTCACCGTGTTCGCGCCCACCGATGCGGCCTTCGCCAAGCTCGGCGACATCAGCGGCCTCACCAAGGAGCAGCTCACGCCGATTCTCACCTATCACGTGGTGCCTGGCATCAAGGGCTCCACCGCGGTGGTGGGGCTCAACGGCAAGGACGTCGTGACCGTCGGCACCAAGACCTTCAAGATCAAGGTCACCGGCTCCGACGTGTTCCTCACCGACGGCAAGGCAGTCGACGTCAAGGTCAGTGCCACCGACATCGCCACCAAGAACGGCCTCATCCACGTCATCGACACGGTCCTTTCGCCTCCCTGACGGAAACCCGGCCAGCTCAGGCTGGCCCGGAAAAGACTCGTAATTTCGACATATTGCGCCGCCCTGCATCCAAACAGGGCGGCGCGTCGAAGTAGAGCGGGTGGAGTCGGTACCCGAACGAGAGCGCCGCTCGCAGGAAAGTGCCGATGGCGCTCGCTCCGAGGTGGCGCCTCGGGTGATGGAGCAGACTCCGCGACCGCTCCTTCCGCGCGTGGCGCTCGGCGACGAGCTTGCGGCGCGCGAATGCATCCACCGATACGCGCCACTCGTCGCCTCCATCGCTCGGAAGTTCTTCGGAGCCGACGCGGAGTGTGACGACGCGGCCCAAGATATATTCCTCGAGCTTTGGCGGTGCGCTGCCCGCTTCGACGAGAGGACTGCCTCGGAGGCGGCTTTCGTCGTGATGATAGCGCGCCGCCGTCTCATCGACCGCGCGCGCTCACGAAAGCGGAGCCCCATCGCGGTCGACATCGACGCGCTCAACCTGGCCGCTCCCCACGCATCGCTCGAGCGCCACACCGACGCTCGAACGGCGGCTCGGGCCCTCGAGGGGCTTCGCGCCGACCAGCGGAACGCGGTAGTTTTGGCAACGGTGCACGGGATGGCCCACGAGGAGATCGCCACCGAGCTTGATCTCCCGCTCGGCACGGTCAAGTCGCACATTCGCCGTGGGCTCTCGGCGGTGCGCGCAGCGCTTTTCGGAGAGGAGTCACGCGAAGATGAGTAACGTCCAAGAATCGTACATCGACGCAGATGCCCCGTTCTCTGCAGACGAGCTCGCCGAAGCCGCCATTGTTCTCGCCCTCGTGAACGAGGCGCCGCAGAGCGGTCCTTTGGAGCGTCGCTTGCGAGCCGATGCTAAGGCATACTTCGACGCCCGCCGGAAGCCGCGCGCAGCCACCACGACGAGCGGGACCGAGGTGGTCATCGTCGAAGGCGAGGCTTCGAGCGTGCCGGTGCGCGAAGCGCGCTCTCGATGGTGGGCGGCCGGCTGGATCGCAGCGGCGGCCAGCGTTGCCATCGGGGTTTTCGCAGCTCGGGCGCGCACGCTACCGGCCACGGCGTCCTTCCATGACGAAACGTTCGCGCACGCACAAATCGAGGTAGATGCCTCCACCAGCCTCGTCATCTCTGGTCTGGCTCCCGCTCCCCAGGGTTGCCACTACGTGCTTTGGGTTCGCCCAAGCGCCGGTATGCTCCGTCGCTTGGAATCTTTCTCCGAGACCTCGCATCATCACCCGGGCGCGCCCACCTCCGGCGCGGCGGCGGTGACTCTGGAGAACGCCTCCGGAAGTTCCCGCAGAGTAGTGGCGACTCGAACGTGGGGACGAGCACCGTGAGCGACGGACCGGATGCCACCATTCCGCTGCGCAGCACCCCCATTGGACTCGCACGCGATCTTGCGCCCCCCAGCGAAGAGCAGAGCACGGCGCGAACCGAGGCCGGGAGCGTTCTCTTGAGCATCAAGGGCGGTGTGCGCATTCCTCAGGTGGGAGAGATTGTGCAGGAGAAGTTCCTGCTCCAGAGCTGCATCGGCAGCGGGGGCATGGGTGTGGTGTTTCAGGGCGAGCACCTTCTCTTGAAGACGCGCATCGCGCTCAAGTGCCTGCGCACCGAGCTGGTGGGCGACGCGGGAGCCCTGGCGCGCTTTCTCCAGGAGGCGCGCCTGGCGGCGAGCATCGAGAATGAGCACTCCACCCGCATTCACGACGTGGGAACCACCGCCGACGGTACGCCGTACATCGTTATGGAGTACCTGCGCGGCGTGGCGCTCGATGAGCACCTCGAGCGCAGCGGTCCGTTGCCGGTGGCCGACGTCGTCACCATCGTTCTGCAGCTGCTCGCGGTGCTCGCCGAGGCCCACGGCAAGGGGCTGGTGCACCGCGATCTGAAGCCGGCCAACCTCTTTCTGCAAGAGCGCAGCAACGGCGAGCTCTGGGTGAAGGTGATGGACTTCGGCATCTCGAAGCACGTCGGCGCGGGCCCGGCGCCGCAATTGGGTATCACCACCCCGCACACGCTCCTCGGGTCGCCGCAGTACATGTCGCCGGAGCAGCTGCGCGACTCGAGCGCGGTGGACCATCGCAGCGACATCTGGTCGGCAGGTATCGTCCTCTACGAACTGCTGGCCGGCACAGTGCCCTTCGACGCCGAGTCGTTGGCCGATCTCTGCGCCATCATTCTCGACAGGCAGCCGGCTCCCTTGCGCAAGGTACGCGGCGACGTGCCCCCCGGACTCGAAGACGTGATTCTCCGCACGCTCGCCAAAGACCCGGCGAGTCGGCCCCAGAACGTCGGAGAGCTGGCGCTCCTGCTGGCTCCCTACGCGCCAGAGTCGGCGCGCGCTGCGGTGGGCGGCATCAACGCCGTTTGTCTGAAGAGCTCGCGGTCGGCGCGCATCGCCTCTCCGGTGGTGGTGGAGCGTCTCCCTCCTCCGGCGTCGCCGAAGGCGCGTCGCCTATCGCTCGCCTTGGGCCTCTCGCTCGTCGCTGGCGCGGGCGCCCTCGCGTACGTGCTGGCGCCGCGGCTCATAGACGGCCGCGGGAGCGCGCCGCCTGAAGCTACTTCGCCCATTTCATCTACAGTGCCCGCCGCCACCGACGCGTTGGGTCCCAGTTTCGCCGCCCCGAACGCGCCAAACCCTTCCGCCTCATCGAATGTTGCAGTGAACCTCCCGCAGAGCCCGCTCGACGCCGCAAAGACTGCTGCGCGCGCTGCGCCCTCGGTGGTGGCGCTTCCCAAGGTTCAGCAGCCTGTCTCGACCCGAATTCGCAAAACGTCCCAGATCAAGCCCGTCGACTGAGCCCCTCCACCATGCGCGCCTCGCTCACCCTCCTTGCTGTCGTCACCTTTGCGGCCACCTTCGTGCCTGCGACGGCGTCGGCTGCAGCGCCCTCCCCGCGCGTCGTCGACGCACTCTCTGGCGACGCCAAGGCTGCGTTCAACGAAGCACGACTCCTCTTCGCCAAGCAAGACTACGCGGGCGCGCGGCAGCGCTACCAGGCTGCCTACGAGCTGAGCAAAGAACCCCGTGTACTTTACAATGTCGCGGTGTGCCTCAAAGAAGAGGGCAAGTACGCCAAGGCCATTCGCGTGCTCCAAGAGAGCGCCGCGCAGGGCGGCAAGGCCCCACGCGAATACGTGGAGCGCGTGGCCGACACCATCGATACACTCTCTCCGCTGGTGGCCACGGTCACTGTCGAAGGGCTCGCGACCGGCATGTCGCTGGAGGTCGACAAGGAGGTGGTCGTGCCCACCCCCCAGGGAAAGTTCTTGGTCGACGCCGGCACGCGGGTGGTGGTGGTGCGCAAGAGCGGCTTCGCTGCCCAGAGCTTCACCCGCGACTTCCCCGCGGGCGAGCGATACGGGTTCGCGGTGGCCCTAGCGCCCTTGCCCGCCAGCTTGCGGGTGGTGACCAATGGCGCTCGCGACGCCTCGGTGCTCCTCGACGGACGCGAGGTAGGGCTCGCGCCCGCAACCTTGAGCGTGGCCCCGGGAGCCCACGAGGTTGTGGTGCGCGCGCCCGGCTACCGCGAGGTGCGCCGCACCGTAGACCTGTCGAGCGAGCGCGAGAACCTGCTCGAAGTGACCCTGGAGCGCGATCGACGCATTGCCCGCCTGCGGGTGAGCGCCGGCGACCAGGATACCATCGCGGTCGACGGTACGGTGGTCGGCAAAGGCGTGTACGACGCCCAGGTATCGGTGGGCGAGCATCGCGTCGCCGTAACCCGCAAGGACGCCGAGCCCAAGCTGCTCGAGGTGGCGCTGCGCGACGACGAGGTGCGCGACATGCGGGTGAGCCTGGAGCAGAAAAAGTCGGGCGGCGTACCGGCATGGCTCTGGGTAGTGGGGGGCGCGGTGGTGGTGGGCGGCGCCTCGACCGCCGTATTTTTCGCTACGCGCCCCACCGAGTTCGCGGGGAGCACGCCGGGCACGCTCAACCCCAAAATCATACCGGCCGCCGGTTCTTTCGCAGGAGGCTTTCGATGATTCGACATTTGCTCGTTCCCGCCATCTCACTCGCCATTGCCGCATCCGCGTGCGCCGTGAAGGACGACCGTACGCAGGTTACGGTGGTGCTCACCAGCGAAACGGAGGTGCCCAAGGAGCTCGACGCCCTGGAGATCACCGTCACCGCCGCCAACGGCTCCACCGTGTACGACAACGTATACACGGTGCGCGATCCGGCCTTCTTCGCCACGACGCTGGCGGTCATCCCTGCCGATAGCGACTCGCTCAAGGGGCCCATCACCGTCGAAATCAAGGGAAAGAGCGGCAACACGGTGGGTGTGTTTCGTCGCGCCGTGGTTTCGTACGTGAAGGGCCGCACGTTGATGCTCCCCATGCCGCTTCGCATGGCGTGCTTCAACTTCAAAGACTGCGGCGCGAGCTCCACCTGCGCCGGCGGAACCTGTCAGCCGGCCACGCTCTCGGGCGACGATCTACGCGACTACGACGACAAGCTCGTCTTCGAGACCAGCAAGGACCTGTGCTTCGACGAAGACGCATGCTTGCAAGGGGCGGCGCCCGTAAAGGTAAGTGCAGATTGCACGTTCCCACTCCCCCAGGCGGTCGCCGCCGGTGGCCGACCCGAGGTGAATGTGTCGATTCGCTGGGCAGCGGCGTCCAATCGCGTCATCGTGCTCGACGAGGGCGACGCGGTGGAAGGGTGGACCGTATCGACCGAGAACCCGAATCTGGGCCGCGTGTCGCCGGGCGTGTGCAAGTCGCTCCTCGACCCGGAGGCAGACCCCAAGAAGCGCGAGGTGCCGGACCAGGCGCTCGACGCCCGAATCTCCACCGGATGCGCGGCCAAGCTACCTACGCAGCCCTTCTGCCGGCGGTCGGGCAACCTTCAGAGCGGCATCGGCGCGGTCATCCCCGTTCGCTGAGCGCTCGTCCCCGCGTGCGCGGCGCCCGAGCGTAGCGTGCGCACGGGGAAAATTCGAGCGACGCACCCTCACGCTCCCGCGAAGAACGCCCGTTCGATCGCCATGCCGCTCGCGGTGCTCCTCCTCGTCCTAATGCTCACGCGACTGCGCGCCGAACGCGCGCGGGTCGCAGAGAGCTGTCTGGATAGGGAGGGTCGCCGAAGGGCGTCGATGGGCGGAGAGGATGCAGCATCATGGAATTGAAGCAGGAAGATTCACAGCGGGAGCCACGGCGAGGTTCCGACCCGGTGACGTTTCTTCAGCGCGCGGGGCTAGGGGTCTTCGTTCTCTTCTTTCTGAAGGGAATCGCCTGGCTCATCGTCCCCGCGTTGGTAGCCGCGCTGGCCCGTTGAGCCACGCTTGGTGGCCCGAATTTGTGATCGCCGCGCCGCGTGCGGTCGGGGCTCTAGCGAATCGCGGCGAGCTCGGCGTCGCCGGGAAAGACCGACTTCGCCCAGGCGAGGAGCGCGCCGCGCGACGGATCGAAGTGCGTCGCGGTCTGGCGACGATCCGCGCCAGCGGGCCCGCGCACGGCGAACAGCTTGTTGCAGGTGAAGTCGAAGGCAATTTCGCTCACGTCCTCGCGGCCCGTCGCGTCGGTGGTGGGAAGGCGACGCGTCAGGCGTACACCCACCCAGTGCTCGGTCAGGCACCGCTTCTGAATCTGATCGTCGAACCCGCGCGGGGCGCGGAGCAGCGTGGTGAGCGTCGCGATGGCCGTGGCGGTCAGGGCGCTCCCGGGCTTGGCCGCGATGCCGCCGAGACCGTCCTGCGGGTTCCATCGCACGGGCGGCCGCGAGAGGCGCATGGCCTCGCCGCGCACTACGTCCTCGGCGAGCTTCCAGCGGTCGAAAGCGGGAGAGCTCGCGTACTCGGGCCCGGGCAGCTCGAAGGGGGAGCTCGCGAGCTCGCTCTTTCCTTCGCAGTCGCGCACCACGAAGTGAAATGTGCCGGGGCCGAGCCAGGCGTTGGCCCGGCAGGTGCCGTTGCACTGCGCGCTGCAATCGAAGCCATGCCACGGCTCCACGCGAACGGGCGTCCCGGGAGCCACCGTGATGCAGGTGTCCGATTGCGTGCATTGCGCAACCAATCGATAGCCCTTGCCGAGATCCAGGTTCTCCAGGCGAACCCAGTTGCCATGCTCGTCTTTTCGTTCGATGCCTGCGGCCACCGCGAGCCGGGAACGCGCCGCCGAAGAGACCTCGAGCTCTCCGGCAGCCAGGAGCGTGAGCGAGACGGCGCCGGCTGCGCTGGACGCCGTCGTGCCGGGGGCCGAAGTGCTGGTGGTGGGCGCAGGGGTCGAGGTAGCAGCGCCGTCGCTGGGGGAAGACGTATCGACGCCGTGAGGGGGAGCGCCCGCAGTGCCGGACTGACAGGCGCAGGCAACCAGCAGCGCTGGTAGACAACGCGAAGGAGAGGCCATGTGGGGGATACGGCTAGAATCTGGGAAAGTTCTATACCTCGGTGCCGGGAGGCGTGAGCCAAGACGCCGCGACCGCCAAGCCGCGCTGCCTGCGGGAAAAACCGCCATCGGACGCGCGGCCACGTGGGGTCAGGTTGCGACACCAGCGACGCGGCGGACACGTCGCACCGCCGCGACGTGTGGCGATTCTTCACGGTTTTCCTCGAGCGCATGGTCTGGCCCGGATTGTGCTGAACGGTCCTTCTTGCACCATGTTACGGGAAGCGCCGTCACGCATCGCGCAGTAGGCGGAAGGGGTCTCGGCGATGACCACCGCTAGTGCACCACCGCGTTCGGTGCTGGTGGTGGAGGACGACCCCATCATGGCGGCGCTGCACCGCCGGGTGTTCGAGAACGACGGGTGGGAGGTTCGCGTCGCAGACACCGTCGCTGCGGCCCTCGCCATCATTTCCTCCGGCGCGTGCTCGGTGGTGGTCTCCGACCTGCATCTTCCAGATGGCACTGGGCTCGAGGTGCTGGCCGCGGCCCGTGCGCGAGCGGCGCTGACGCCGGTGTTGTTCGTCACCGGCAGCCCCTCGGACGAGCTTGCCACGCGCGCCGCTCGCGAAGGCGCCCTTGCTTACCTCACGAAGCCGGTGGCGCGCGCCGCCCTGCTCCAGGCCGCTGAGCGTGGTCTCTCGCTGGTCGCCGCCGCGCGCAATCGCTAGCGTTCGCGCGCTTTGGTCGCCCCGGCGCCGTGGTAGCCTCGCACCATGAGCACCGTGTTTTCTGCGCCTTCCTCCGCCACCCGCGCGCCTTCGCCCCGGCCGAGAAGGTCGTGGTTCGCCCTTCTGGCTGCGGGGTGCCTGGTGGCGTCGGGCACCCTGGGTAGCCTTGCCTGCTCATCGAGCGAAGCCGCTCCGGCCCGCGTTTGCACCCCCGGCAACAACGTCTTTTGTCGCTGCGTAGACCGCACCGAGGGGACCAAGCTCTGCAACGACACCGGCACCGGCTTCAGCTCCGGCTGTCGCCTGGGCGCCAATCTACCGTGCCCCGAGGCACCCGCCGATCCGCCCGCCCCGCCGCCCAACCAGGAAGACGTGGCAGCAGCCTGCGACGGATACACCCGGAGCGTGTGCGCGAACTTCCAGCGCTGCGCGCCCTTCATCCTCGAGTCGAGCTGGGGCGACGTAGACCTGTGCGCGCGTCGCGTGCGTGCATTATGCATCAATCGCTTCACCGGCGCGGGTTCCCGTACCACGCCCGAAGACGTGGCGGCCTGCGCAAAAGACGCCCTGTCGTCCAGTTGCGTCGACTTTCTCGAGGGGGTAGAGCCCACCTCGTGTCGCCAGCACCCCGGTGATCGCGAGAACGGCAAGCCTTGCGGGAGCAACGCCCAGTGCCAGACCTTCGGGTGCGGTCACGCCGGCGACGCCGACTGCGGGGTTTGCCGTCCGCTCGGCGCCGAGAACGACGATTGCTCCGACAAGCGCTGCGCCCAGGGGCTCGCCTGCGTTCTCTCCAAGTGCACCAAGCTGGGGCGGGCCAGCGAGGCCTGCAAGGGTAGCAGCGACTGCGCGGGCGATCTGGTCTGCAACGGCACCCAGTGTGTGGCCCCGCTCGCGGCTGGCGCCACCTGCGACCCTGCGCGCGATCTCTGCGGATCGCTCTCGGGCCTCACCTGCGACGGCCTCGCCAAGCGCTGCGTGCGCTTCAAGGTGGCCGCCTCCGGGAGCCCCTGCGGCGTCGTGAACGGCGCCATCACCTACTGCGCGCCCACCACCACGTGCATTGGCGCTACATGCGTGCCGGTGGCCACCGATGGCGCCGCGTGCAACGACACCACCGGCCCTGAGTGCCTACCCCCGGCCAACTGTGTGGCCGGTATCTGCAAGCTGTCCTCGGTCGCCGCCTGCCCCTAGGTGGCTGGTGTTTTTCGTCGGCTACTTGATTCTTCGGTCCAGTGTGCACGGCGGCTCACAAGCGCCAAGCAGGAGACTGAGGGTTTTTGGCCGAGACCGAGGGAGGCGCGTTCGCTGGGGGCAGCGCCCGGAACGAACTCCTGTTCGTGAGGACGGGAGGCGCCGGCATACCCGAAGGTATTGACGAAAAACACCAGTCTCCTCTAGCTGCCGGCCTTCAAGCGGTGGACGACCTCGGCCACGCAGGCCGGCTTGCTCTGGCCTTCGATCTCCACGGTGATGGTGAAGATGGCCTCGGTGAACCCGTTGCCGACCTCTTTCACCTCGCCCAGCGCGAAGGCCACGCGGTACCGGTCGCCCACGCCCAGCGGCGCGGGGAAGCGCACCTTGTTGGAGCCGTAGTTGACCACCAGGTCGAAACCGCGGAGCTCGATCACCTCGAAGAAGGCCCCGGCGGTGAGCGAGAGCGAGAGGTAGCCGTGGGCGATGGGCCGCTTGAAGGGGCTCTCCCGGCGCGCGCGCTCCTCGTCCACATGAATCCACTGGTGGTCGCCGGTGGCTTCGGCGAAGGTCTTCACCTGGGCCATCTCCATGGTCTTCCACTCGCTCTCTCCCAGTGGCTTGCCTGCGCGTGCCCGCAGATCCTCGAGACCGTCGATCGTCACCTTGCTCATCGCGCGTGCTCCTCTTTCCCGCATCTATAGTCGCCTGCCGGCTCGCTTGTCACGTGGGTGGACACCGGCGCTCAGGCAGATAACGTGCGGGCCCATGAGGAAGTCCGTTCGTGGAAGTGGCACGCCGCTGCGAGAGGAACGTGCCGTCGTACCGGTACGCGCCGACGGGGGCGTGCGCCTGGCGGTGGTGGCCGACACCCATAGCGCGCCGCACGAGGAGGGCCTTCGTCACCTCGCTGCGCTGCGGCCCGACGCCATCGTCCACGGCGGCGACATCGGCGACCTCTCGGTCCTCGATACCCTGGGAGCCATCGCGCCCACCTTCGCGGTGCGCGGGAACATCGACACCCGTGCGGCGCAGATTCCCGACGTGCTCACGCTCGATCTGGAGCATGCCGGTGAGCGCGTGCTGCGGCTGTTGCTCATGCACATCGCCGTCTTCGGACCGCGGCTCCGCGCCGACGCGGTGCGCCTGGCCCAGCAGCACGGGGCCAACATGGTGGTGTGCGGTCACTCGCACGTTCCCTTCATCGGACGCGACAAAGGGCTTTCCATGTTCAACCCGGGCTCCATCGGTCCTCGGCGGTTTGGGCTACCCATCGTGTTCGGGGTCCTCGAGCTGGCCGACAACGCCGTGCGCATGCACCACGTCGACTGTGAAACCGGTCAGCGCTGGACGCCCTGAGCTCGCTCCTTCATCCCGCGGCGTCGAGGGCTCGCAGCGCACCCACCAGTGCGTCGTAGACCACCGCCACGCGCGGCACCTTGCGGAGCGCGGCCCGGGTAACCACGAAGAGCTCGAGGGAGCCAAGGTCGGGCGCTCCCGGCAGGTCGAGCGCGGCCAGGTCGGGCAGGGCGAGCGTGAGGGCGCGGGGCGCCACCGCAACCCCCAGGCCCGCACGCACCGCGGCGAGCTGGGTCTCGACGCTGGAGCAGGCGAGCCGTGTGCGGCCCACGCCGAGCTGCGCCAGCATGCGACTCTCCGGCGTCTCCAGGTCGTCTTTCACGTACGACGTCCAGGGGAGATCGCCGATGGCGCAGCCGGCCAATCGCCTGCGCGCACCCTTCGCCACCAGCACTGCCAAAGGCAGCCGCGCCACCCGTTGCCCCACCAGTTCGCCGCGCGCCGGCCGAAAGAAGCGCACCGATACGTCGGCTTCGTGGCGCGCGAGGTCGGTTACCTCGTCGCCGGTGCGCAGGTGAATGCTCAGCTCGGGATGCGCGGCGAAGAGCCCCGGGAGAATGCGCGGCACCACCACGTGCTGGGCCAGCCCTTCGGTGAGCGCGATGCGCACCAAGCCACGTGGCTCCGCTTCGGCGCGGTTCGCCGCGTCTTCCATGGCCAGCACCGCGCGCTCCACCGCCCGCGCCGGGTCGAGCAGGGCCTCCGCCTGCGGCGTTCGGCGCACCGTTCGCGGTCCACGCTCGAAGAGGGGCTGCCCCAGCGCCTGCTCGAGCAGGGCGATGCGCCGGCTCACCGTCGACGGGTCGGTGGCGAGGGCCCGCGCAGCGCCGGAGAAGCTGCCGTGGCGCACCACGGCCAGGAAGTAGCGAACGTCTTCCCATTGAGAGAGCTTCTGCGGGGCCACGTGAGCCATGCACGAATGCATAGCAGACATGTGCATTCTTGCCTGTCTCGGCGCGCTTCTGGTGGCCATAGTCGGGGCATGTCCAACGCACTCGTGCTCCTCGGTCACGCCGATTCCTCGAGCTTCAGCGCCGCGCTCGCGCAAGCCTACGTTGCCGCGTTCCGTGCGGCCGGCGGCACCGCGACGTTGGTGCGCCTGGCAGACCTCGCGTTCGATCCGGTGCTCCGCCATGGTCACCGCGAAGCGCAAGAGCTAGAGCCGGACCTGGCGGCACTGCGCGACGCCTTCGAGGCCGCCGACCATGTGGCCTGGTTCTTTCCCACCTATTGGGCGTCGCCGCCGGCCATCGTGCGCGCGGTGGTCGACCGCCTGTTCTTGCCAGGCTGGGCGTTTCGCTACGAGAAGGGGCAGAAGCTGCCGCTGGGCCTGCTCGCCGGCCGCAGCGCGCGCGTGGTGACCACCATGGACAGCCCAGGGTTCTGGTACGCGCTCTCGCACAACCGGGCCATCCACGGCGCGTTCGTGGCGGGGACCCTGCGCTTCGTGGGGTTCGCGCCAGTGCGCACCCGCGCCATCTACCGACTCCGCGAGCTCGATCGACCGCAGCGCGAGGCGCTGCTGGCCGAGATGGCCACGCTCGCGCAGCGCGACTGGGCGAAGGCTCCCGGCCCGCGCGCGCTCTTCGCCAGCGCGGGTTGAGCGCCGGTCCACACTACGGAGAGAGGTTCGCGTCCGTTGCCGTCGCAGCGTGGCAGCGGAGCGGAAGCGGCTCGAGGTCTACGGGGCCTTGGGCGCGGTGGGCGCGGTGGGCGTGCTCGTCGGTACCGGGGCCGCGGGCCGGCCATTCTTGGCCTTCGTGCGCGCCGGCGCCTTGGGACGCTCGCAGACCTCGGCGCAGCGCACGGTGGACGAAGGCGGGCCACCCACTGCCGGTACCGAGCGCGGCACCGTCGCGTAGCACGCAATGTCGGGATCGCGCACGTACGACTCCAGATCGTACCCCGACTCGGCGAGCTCGCCTTGGGCGTTGAACCGCAGGTTCAGCGTCGGTGAGCTGCGGCGCCGGTAGCGCCGACCCTCGCCGCACGAGCGAAACTGCCCCATGGTCTCGGCGAACACCTGTCCGATGCGGGCCTCGTCCTCCGGCGCCATGGCCACGCGGCTCGCGCCCTGCGCCATGTAACAACGGAAGGGACATGCCCCGTAGCTGCCGGCCGCGGGCCCACTGCTGAACGCGGTGGCGTTTCCGGTCTGCGGCGCCGCCGGGGTGGGGGCGACCCCGCTTCCGCCGCTGCCGCTCCCGCCGGTCGACGTGTCGCCGGTGGCGTCTGCCTGCACGTCGCCGCTGGCCTCTCCGCCGCTGTTCACCTTCGCGCTCGCGCCTGCCGCACAAGCGCCACAGAGGAAACAAGCGCCCAGCACCAGGACCGAAGATCTCATGGAGCCAGGCTACCACCACTGTGCGCTCCGCAGAATCGTGTCGATGCGGCCTACAAAAGACCCAGCTCCGAGGCCCGGAGCGCCGCGCCGGCGCGGGTCCGGATGCCCAGTTTGTCGTAGGCGTTGATGGTGTGGGCCTGGACGGTGCGCGGAGAGATACCCAGCGACTCCGCCACTTCCTTGTTGGAGAGACCGCGGGCCACCAGGCGCAGCACCCCGCGCTCGCGATCGGTGAGGCCCGTGGGCAGCTCCTTTTGCGAGCTGGGCTTGGCGCCGGTGGCAGCCAAAATCGCGCGCACCGCCTCCGGTCGCAGGCGGTTTCTGGCTGCCTCTTGTTCCAGCACGCGTCGGCGGCCGGCGTCGTCGTAGCTTCGGCGATGCGGCCGGTCCTCGCCCAGTGCCACGTAGCAATCGGCGGCCGCCAGCAGCGAAGCCTCGAGCGTGGGGGCGGTGCCGCGCGCGTAGCCACTGCCGTCGCCGCGCTCGTGGTGCTGGCCCACCAAGAGCGCGATGGCCTTGTCGAGGCGCATGCACACCCGCTCGCCGTGGTAGGCGTGGAGCCGCACCCGCTCCCACTCGATGGGATCGAACGCGCCAACCTTTTGCCACACGTGGTTGGGCACGGCCACGCGTCCGATGTCGTGGAGCCAGGCGGCGCGGCGCAGCGTTGCCAACGTGGCCGCCGAGAAACCCATGTTCGCGCCGGCCGCCACGCACAAGGCGGCGACGGCGCGCGAGTGCCCGAGGAACACCGGGCACTTCACGTCGGCGAAATCGCCGAACGCGCAGGCGATCTCGTCGAGCGAAGGCACCCTGTCGAAGGCCAGCGGCAAGGAGTCGAGGAGGTGCTTCTCGACCTCCGACCATACCGATGTACTCTGCAATGATTCGAGGAAGGCGGCGTCGCCTGCGAGCTGGCCGCACAGCGCCGGGTCGAGCTGCCCGCCGGCGCGCTTCGCTAGGCACGCCATCACCTCGGTCGTGCCTCCGAACGCGAGCTGCACCGCCGCTTCGCGCGCCAGGTGCACCACCCGGGTGGCCGGCGATAGGGCTTCGCCGCGCAGCCCGGCGGGCCCACCGGTGCCGTCCCAGCGTTCGTGGAGCGTGGCGAGCACTTCGAGAACTGCCGGGCGCACGCCCAGTCGCGAGGCGAGCAGCACGGCGCCCTCGCAGTGGCTCGCTTGGTAGCCGCGCTGGAAGTTTTTTCCATCGAATACGAGCCGTGCCAGACGCTTGGTTCGAGCGACGGCGCCTTCGCCACGGGCCAGCTTGCTCACCACCGCCCGGGCAATGCCGCCGCGATCGGCCGCGTCGAAGGGCGCCAGGAGCCGGGCCGCCTCGTGCTCGTCGCCCAGCACGCGGTCCTCCTCCAGGGCATAGGAAGTGCACCCGAGGTAGCGAAAGAGCGCGCCGAAGGTGGCGGTGGCACGGGCCTCGGGCGGGAGCCCCGCGCGCTCGGCGCTCACCGCCGCGACGAGCGTGCCGCGGAGCGCCGTCCCGTCGGGTGCGCCGTTCGCCAGGTCGATGCTCAGCGAGAGCGCGCACAGCCACGGTACGAACACGTTCGGCTCCGCCGATGCATTCATCGGTTCCGGCGGCTTCGGCTCCACGCTCATCAATACCTCACGGTACCGCGAATTGCCCCGCGGTTCGGTCGAGAATTGAGGTGCGTTCGGCTCGGCGGCGACGCCGCCGCGATACGCCGCGCTTCTTGGCCTTCACGAAACCTCCGTCGGGGGTGGGGCCGGAGCTCCGGCATGCCTTCACGATGTGAGCGGGTGCAAGGCGCTGTAGCTCGCCGCTTCGCGCTCGGCCATCCGCCATATGGCGGAGTGCGACCCATACGCTCACTCAGCCGAGCGACCGCGTGGCCAGGTAGAGCAGCGCTGCGTGCACGCTCACCACCACCACGATGATGCTCGCCGTCACCAGATGCAAGCGTCGCTTCTTCACGCGGTCGCGGAGCTTTACGTCGCGCAGCTGGAGCCCCACCCCCACGTGGGCCACGATGACGAAGAAGGCCACCGCGCCGGCTGCGAGCGGCAGGTTGCCGGCCTCGATGGCCACCGGCCCGCCCAGCGCCGGCACCGCCGCCAGCGTGTGCGCCACCGCGAAGGCCGCCGCGGCGATGCCCGCGACGACGTGAATGCGCGTGGGCTTCGAGTCGGGTGCCGCACGCCGCTTCAGCGAAAGTCGGGTGAACAGCGGCAGCAGCGCGGCAATGGCAATCACCGCCGCTGCGGCCCAACCCGTCCATGCGCCGAGGGCGTCCATGGGAGCAGCCTATCAGGGCTTACCGGAGAACGGTCGGGTTCGGCACGTCGCCACGAGCATTGGCGCGGCTCTGCTTCGCCCGTACACTCTCGACATGCGGCCCACCACCTCGCTCGTGCTCGCGGCACTTCTCATGGGCTGTGGCGCTTCAGGCGATGCGCCTGCCGCGCTCCCCGATTCGGCCGCGCCTCCGGTTTCGCCGGTGGATGCCGGCGCCGACGTGGCTGCCCGCGACGCTGGGCGTTCTCCCGACGCCGGCGCAAGCGACGCCGGAGCGCGCCGGCCGCTCGCGGTGGACCGCACCGACCCCAAGGCCACGGCGGTGACCTTCAAGGCCAACGTTGCCGATCCGACCGCCACGCAGTCGCTGGGAACGCAAGGAGCCTACGTCGACACCCGGGTCGCGCCGGCGGGCAAGCTGGTGGTCTTCCTCCACGGCGCGGCGGCGTCGGCACCGGCGAGCTGCACGAGCGCCGAGGTCGCGAACATGCTCACGGCCAAGGGCTTTCACGTGCTCTTGCCCTGCTACAACTCGTACTACGGGGTCGGTATCTGCGGCGCCGACATCGGCGGCTGCCGCCGCGAGGCCTTCGAGGGGAAGGATCTCTCGCCCGCCATCGCCATCGCCCCAGCCGATGCCATCGAGCCGCGTATCGTGGCCGCGCTGCAGTACATGATGAAGCAGCACCCGGCGGGCGACTGGGGCTACTACTTGCAAGATGGCCAGCCGTACTGGCCCGACATCATCATCTCCGGTATCTCTCACGGCGCCTCGAGCGCAGGGCTCATCGCCAAGATTCGGCCGGTGGACCGCGCGGTGATGCACTCGGGTCCTCTCGACACCGATCAGGCGTGGCTCGCGCTCCCTTCGCTCACGCCGCCCTCGCGAATCTACGGGTTCACCCACACGAGCGACGTGCAACACGCGGGCCACCTGGCGGCGTTCCAGACCCTGCAGCTTCCCGGCGCCGCGGTGAGCGTCGACGGCGCCGCTGCGCCCTACGGCGGTTCGCATCGGTTGCAGACCTCGGCCATTCCCGTCCCCAACACCTCCGACGGCGGCCACAGCTCCACCGCCCCGGGCGGCGCCTCGCCCAAGGTGGGCGGCGCGTACGTTCACGCGGCGGTCTGGGCCGCCATGTACGGTCGGTAGGAGACTTGTGTTTTTTGCCGATACCTTCGCCTCCCATCCTCATTTTTCGGGAATCCCGGAGCCCCGTGAAGCGCTGCCATGGAGAACCCGCTGCGGTAGGCAGCGAGAAAAGAGGAGCCATGAAGTCGATGAGCACCGTCGTGCGAGCCCTGCTCGCGCACCACCTTGATCGCAGCGCCGCAACCATTCGCGATGGGCATCACCTGGCGCGCGATTTGGATCTGACGCCCCTCGAGCTGGTGACCGTCGCGCTCGACGTGGAGCAGATGGAGGACGTGCAGCTTCCGATCGAGCACCTCGCCGACGTCTCCACGGTGGGCGATCTGATTCGCTACCTCTCGCGCGAGGTGAACGTGGCGCGCAGCTTTCGTATCGCGAGAAGCCTCCGCCGCGTGGCGTGAGTCCGTGCGCCGGCGCGTTCACCAGGACTGTGACTCAGGCCCAGCAGCAAGAAGCAGCTCTTCGCCTTGATGCTCGAGAGCTCGCGGACCATCATGGCTCGCATGCAAGCGCCGCAAGACCCCCGATTCCTCCCGTGCCCGTGCTGTCATGGGCGCCGCTACTTGATGGTTCCCTCATGGGCGACGCAACACCATCGCGTGGTGGGAATGGCCGAGGTGACGGTGTCGGGACAACGCGATCCCAAGGCGTGGGTGACCACGAGCGATGACCTGGTGCACGTTCCCCTGAGCTTGCGCGTGTGCGTGCAGTGTGGCGCGGCGCAGCCGTTCGCCGACCCCGCGCTGGTGCAGGCGCTGGCGGAGCTCCCGGAGCCGGCGGCGTTCTACGTCGACGCTTCGACGCCCGAGGGCGGCTACCGGTAGCGCAGGGCCGCTCAGGGCACGGACGCGAACGCCATGCGCACGTAAACGCGGCCGCGTTCGGGTCCCGCGTCTTCCGCGCCCGCGAACACGCCGACGCAGCCCGGCATTCCGTCTTCGGCGGTGAACGCCTGCAGCCAGAGACGCAAGCCGTCGCCGGCGAAGCTCGGCTTGCGATAGGCGAGGGTGACCTGGTTCGCACGCAGCTTGGTGCTTCGGCCCAGCGAGGCCAGCCTGCGCAGGGCGGCGTCTTCGAAGAGGCGCGGGTATACCAGCGAGTTTACGTGCTGATTGCTATCGGTGTGTGATGCACCGAAGTGCACGGTGGCGACGTCCTCGCGCAGCTCGGGGTCGAGCGGCGTCGCGCCGGGCGGCAGCGCCAAGGCTTCGGCCGGTTCGCGGTGCTCCCGGCGTGCTTCTGGAACGAACGAGCCGCCTTCGACCGGGAGCGAGAGCACCTTGCGATCGCCCGGGCCGGCCAGCGGCCGGGTGAACACGTGCTCCGCGCGGATGCGGCCAGCCAAGCGTCGCGCGCCGGCATCCTCCGGCGGCGGAAGGTTGGTGCGGCCCTTCTTGCCCCACACCTCGGCCTCCATATCGAAGAACAGGCGGCTCACCTGGCCCTGCGGGTCGACGCCGTGGGAAAGCGTGTATCCTCCCTGTACTTCCATAGGCCCTTGCACCGAGAAAGGCCCCTCGAACGTAGCGACCTCGGTGCGCGAGAGAATGGGCAGAATGCCGTGGGCCCACAGCGCGGCGGTCACCGCCTCGTCGATGCCCAGCGCGCGCCATAGTGCGCCGAGCGAGACCGGGAGGGCGTCGATGCGGAGCGCGCCATGCTGGGTGATGTCCTCGTAGCGGAGGTCGAACCGTGTCTCGGCTCGCTGGGCGTCGAAAGCCATGTGGCGTCGACTATACCGCGCAAGAGCGACACGCGTCCTCGGAACGCGTTTGGCGTATCATTCATCGAAGGAGCCCCATGCGATACAATCTTCTCGGCAAAACCGGCCTCTACGTGTCCGAGCTGTGCCTCGGCACGATGACCTTCGGGGGCAAGGGCTTTTGGGAGGCCATCGGCAAGCTCGGTACGCAGGAGGTCGAGGCCATCGTCGGCACCTCGCTCGACGCTGGCGTGAACTTCCTCGACACCGCCGACGTGTACTCGGAGGGCGAATCGGAGAAGCTTCTGGGCGCAGCGCTCAAGAGCCTGGCCCGGCCGCGCGATCAGGTGGTGGTCGCCACCAAGGTGCGCGGTCGTACCGGCAAGGGCGTCAACCAGGTGGGGCTCTCGCGCGGGCACATTCTTTCCAGCATCGACCAGAGCCTCGGGCGCTTGGGGCTCGACCACGTCGACCTGTACCAGATCCACGGCTTCGATCCGGTCACGCCCATCGAAGAGACGGTGCGCGCGCTCGACGACGTGGTCCGCTCCGGCAAGGCCCGCTACGTGGGCTTCAGCAACCTGCCGGCGTGGCTCGCCATGAAGGCGCTGGGCTTCGCCGAGGCCAATGGCCTCGCGCGGTTTCAGAGCGCGCAGATGTACTACAGCATCGCGGGGCGCGATATCGAGCGCGAGATTGTCCCACTCGCGCAATCCGAAGGTGTGGCCATCCTGCCGTGGAGCCCGCTCGCCGGTGGGCTGCTCTCCGGAAAGTTCGACCCTGACAAGCCGAATCCCGAAGGCGCGCGTCGCACCTCCTTCGACTTTCCGCCGGTCGATCGGGGCAGGTTGCCCCAGGTGCTCCGTGCGCTCCGGGGCGTTTCGGATCAGACCGGTGTGTCGGTGGCGCGGGTGGCGCTCGCTTGGCAGCTCACGCGTCCCTTCGTCACCAGCGTCATCATCGGCGCCAAATCCAAGGAGCAACTGCAAGACAACCTGGCCGCCACCGAGGTGGTGCTGGCGCCGGAGCAGGTCGCCGCACTCGACGCGGCGAGCGCCCTTCCGCCCGAATATCCGGGTTGGATGCTCGAGTTCCAGAACCGCGACGCGCGCGGCAAAGCATCGGAATAGAGCACCCGGCGCACGATGCATAAGGCAATCCCGAAGCTCGTGCGCGCCGAGACGCGGCCGAATGACCCGCGTCGGCGCGGGATTTGCTAAGGTAGCCGGTCCGTGACGCCCGAGCCCGCAATCCCCACCGAGGACGCGCCGTTTCGGCTCCAGGGGCGGCTCGTGCTCGGCGAGGCCAAGAAGCTCCTGGATTCGCTGCGCGACCAAGAAGCAAAGCTGCGCCGCGGCGACGTGTTCCCCATCGACCTCAGCGATGTGTCGGAGATCGACGGCGCATCGGCGGCGATTCTGCTGGGGAGCGTCCGCCGTCTCCGCGACAACGGTGTCACGTGTGAAATTCGAGGGGCGGGCGAGGGGGTTCGCGAGATCGTCTCCCTCTACGAGTCGGCCACCGCCAAGCAGCCCGGTGAGGCGAAGCCGCGCAGCGGTATGATCGTCGACGTGGGCCGCGGCACCCTGGCCCTGGTGCTGGGCATCAAAGAGGTGCTGGGCTTCGTGGGGCAAGTGGTGGTCGAGGGCCTGGGCGTCATCCGCCGGCCGCAGACCGGCAACTGGCGCGACATCGTTCCCATCGCCGAGCGCTCCGGTGCCGACGCCGTACCCATCGTCATCTTCATCAACTTCCTGGTGGGCTTCGTCATGGGCTTCCAGGGCGCCAAGCAGCTCAAGATGTTCGGCGCCAACATCTTCGTCGCCGATCTGGTGGGCCTCTCGGTCACTCGCGAGCTAGGGCCGCTCATGACCGCCATCATCCTCTCCGGGCGCTCCGGCGCGGCTTTCGCGGCCGAGCTCGGCACCATGAAGGTATCGGAAGAGATCGACGCCTTGCGCACCCTGGGCTTCGGCCCCATGCGCTACCTGGTGCTGCCGCGCACGTTGGCGCTGGTGCTGGTGGCGCCGGTGCTCACGCTGCTGGCCGACTTCGTGGGCATCGCCGGTGGTCTTTTGGTGGGCGTCACCAGCTTGAACCTCAGCGTGGCTGGCTACTGGCAAGAGACCCGCAAGGTCATCCACGCGTGGGACATCAACTCCGGCCTGCTCAAGGCGGTGGCGTTCGCGCTGGTGATCTCGCTCATCTCTTGCCAACAAGGCTTTGCCACCACTGGCGGCGCCGAGGGCGTGGGGCGCCGCACCACCACCTCGGTCGTCTCCTCGCTCTTCGCCCTCATCCTGGTGGACACCGCATTCACCGTGTTCTTCCGGGTGTTCGACCTATGAGCGCCGCCACTTCACCCACGCCGCCCGCCATCACGGTGAAGAACCTCACCATGGGGTGGGACGACCGCATTCTGCAAAAAGATGCTTCGTTCGAGGTGCAGCAGGGCGAGGTGTTCGCCATCCTCGGGGGCAGCGGCTGCGGCAAGTCGACCCTGCTGCGGTATCTCATCGGGCTCGAGCAGCCCATGGGCGGCGACATCGCCATTGCCGGAATCGGCGCGCCAGACCTGGCCGTGGGCCGCCCGCCGTTCGGGGTCATGTTCCAGTCGGGCGCGCTCTTCGGCAGCATGACGGTAGGGGAAAACGTGGGCCTGGGCCTTCGCCAGTGGACCGACCTTCCCGACGACGCGGTGGAAGCCGTCGTGAGCGGCAAGCTCGCCCTGGTGGGCCTGCAAGGCACCGAAGACAAGTTGCCGGCAGAGCTCTCGGGAGGCATGAAGAAGCGCGCGGCCATCGCGCGGGCGCTGGCGCTCGAGCCCGCGCTCATCTTCCTCGACGAGCCCTCGGCCGGACTCGATCCGGTAAGCTCGGCCGGTCTCGACGAGCTGATCCTCACGCTGAACCGCGTGCACGGGATGACCATCATCCTGGTCACCCACGAGCTCGAGAGCATCTACTCGGTCGTGAAGCAGTGCATCTACCTCGACAAAGAATCCCAGAGCATCATCGCGCGTGGTGTACCGCGCGAGCTGCAAGAGCACTCGGAGCACGAGAAGGTGCGAGACTTTTTCAACCGCCGCGCGAGGCAACAGAACGATGGCGACGAAAAATAGCGTAAACCCCTACAAACTGGGCCTGTTCGTGATTTTGGGGCTGGTGGCGTTCTTCGCCAGCCTCATGGCGTTCGGCGCGCAGGCGCTCAAGCGCGAGACCTTGCCCTTCAAGACCTACTTCAACGAGTCGGTGCAAGGGCTCGAGGTCGGCTCGCCGGTGAAGTACCGCGGCGTCACCATCGGCTACGTCGCGCGCTCCGACATCGCCCCCGACCTTCGCCACGTGGAGGTCACCATGGACCTCAACTTCACCGACGTGGTGCGCTTGCATCTTACCGACAGCGCCAAGCCCACCGTCGACAGCCACGTGAAGGTGCCGCCCGATCTGCGCACCCAGCTGGTTTCGCAGGGCATCACCGGCGTGAAGTTCGTGCAGATGGACTTCTTCGACGTGAAGTCGAATCCGCCGGAGGAGCTGCCCTTTCCGGTGGGCGACAACACCATCCCCTCGGCGGTCTCCACGCTGAAGAGCCTGGAGGCCTCGCTGGTGGGCGCCGTGAATCGCATTCCCGAGCTCACCGATGGCGTGCTTCAGATCATGCTGCGCATCAACCACATCCTGGAAGACTTTCAGGGCAAGCAGGTGCCCGACGCCGCGAAGACCACCTTGGCCCACGCCGACGACTTGCTGAAATCGCTCAACGACACCATGAAGCGCATCGAGTCGCAGGGGGTGGTCGACAAATCGGCCGCCACCATCGAGAACTTGAACAAGACAGTCGCCAAGTTCAACACCCTGCTCGACAGGCTCGATGGCGACAAGGGGCTGCTCACCAGCGCCCAGCGCGCCACCGATTCGTTCGGCGATCTGGGCAAGAGCGCCACCGGCACCACCCGCGAGCTCGACGCCACGTTGCGAGAGATTCGCGAAGCGGCCGAGGCGGTACGCGCGTTCCTCGACGCGCTGGAGAAAGACCCCGACATGCTCCTCAAGGGCAAGGCCAAGCGAGGCGGCAAGTGAGCTATCTCCCGCCCCACCGCGCGACCCTCGTATGGCTCGCAGCGGCGCTGTGCTTCTCTGGCTGCGCCCTCACCGGCAAGGCCGACGTGGTGCCGGCGCGCTACTTCGACCCGGAGCTGGCCCAGCCGCGCGCCGGTAGCGACGCGGGCTCGGCGAGGCCAACCGCCAGCGAGGACGCGCCAGAGATTCGCCTCGGACGGGTCAGCGCAGCCAGTTACCTGCGCGAGCGGTTCGTGGTCCGCAGCTCCGACGTGGCGGTGGACTTCGACGAGGTGCGCCGCTGGACCGAGCGCCCCGAGGTGTACTTGCGTCGCCGCCTCTCGCGGAGCTTGTTCGAGCAGCGCGGCATGCGCCAGGGCATGAACTACCTCTCGCCGGTCCTCGACGTGGAGCTCACCGCGTTCGACGAAGTGAAGCCCTCCGAAGGTGAGCACCGGGTGCGCGTGGCGGTGATTTACGCCATCCACGATGAGCGCGCGGTGTTCGGCGGCGAAACCTATGCTGCCGATCTCAAGGTGGCGGGCGAAGGCGACGAGGCGGTGGTGCGAGCCTTCTCCATCGCGCTCGACGAGGTCATCGCGCGCATCGCGACCCGGGTGGCGGTGCTCCGCCCGCCGGCAACGCCGCCGCCCGCCCCGTCGTTGGCGGCTCCCGTTTCTTCGGTAAAAAGACTGCGATAGCATACAGTTAGCGGCGCGCAAAGAATGCGCCCCTGTTGCGTTTCGACAAACCTTTGCTTGGTCCTCAAGGCGACGCCCGAATCGGCCGTCTTGAAGACAACGGAGGGTTATCGAATGAACAAACGCACACTGAGGTGGCCATCGGCCGCACTCAAGTACACGAACTACTGTCTCGCTTTCGCCGGTCTGGCGTCCATCGCTGCGGCCGCCTGCGCGACCCCGCGATCGGATGGCAAGCCGCAGGCGCAAAAGCTCGGCACCGCCACCGGCGCGCTCACCAGCGCGGAGGGCATCGCCAAAGCCCAGAAGGCCATGGACTTCCTGGTGCCGGACGCGGTGCAGTTTACCCAGGGTAGTCAGTGTCTCTCCTGCCACCGCCAGCCCGACGTGCTCATCGCCACCAGCATGGGCGCGCAGTTGCTCCCGGGCGTCACGCTGAACTCGTCAGCCTCCAACGGCACCGGCTACATCGCGAACCTGGTCCTCAATAACCAGCAAAGCGACGGCCGCTGGGACTTCGGCGGTGCGCCCAAGTCCATGAGCGCCATTTCGCTCTGGGCCATCGCAGGCTACGCGCGCGCCGGCGGCGCTGTGAACGTCATCCCCAGCGTCCGCTCGGGCCTCCTCTGGCTGGTTCCGCTCGCCTCGCAGATGACGTTCGCGCAAGACGGTGGCCCATTCGCCGGGCAGACCCGCAACTACATCTTGAACGACTGGTCCGCAGAAGCGCCCCAGATGTTCGACTGGTACTTGCCCACCACCGAGAGCGTGTTCGCCACGCGCGTGCTCCTCGACATGGACACGTCACTGTCGGCCGCCAACGTCTCGCTGCTCTCGGCGCAGCAGGTCTCGTTCACCGATGCCCTCGAGGGGAGCACGATGCGCGACATCTCGACCACTTCGGTGCAGCACCTGGCGCTCACCGCGGTGGCCATGGCCGAGTCGGGTCGAACCACCTCGGTCAACGCCCAGGCCATCGGCGCCCAGCTGCTGGCGCGGCAGACCACTGGCTCCGGCTGGGCCGACCCCGCGTCGCCCGACGGTCAGCTCCACTCGGTCAACGCGCTCTCGTCCGGTGAGGCGCTCTACGCGCTCTGTCGCCTCGGCATTCGTCCGCGCGGCAACGCGGCCGGCGTGGGCCTCGACTGGCTCGCATCGCAGCAATCGAGCGACGGTCACTGGGATCTCCCCGGTCACGACAGCGCGGTGGCCACCAGCTGGGCTCTCCTCGCGATCGCCTGCGCGTCCAACCCGCGCGGTTCGGCGCAGTTCGAACCGCTCACCGGCGACGGCGCACCCGCGGCTCCGGTGATGGAGAGCTTCGCCTCCACCCTCAGCGTCACCAACACCTCGAGCGATGCGCGCACGGCGACGGTCTCCATCAGCGGCGCCCCTCCTGGCGCAGTGGTGAAGGTCACGCCGGCCAGCCTCAGTCTCGCGGGCGACGCCAGCGGAACGTTCTCAATCTCAATCGAGCTGCCGCCCGGCCTGCCGGCCAGCACCTCGTATCCGTTCACGGCGACGGTCTCCTTCGCCGACGGCGGCGGCGCCTCGACGCAAACGAGCGCCATCTACACGCTCGCCGTGGGCAGCACGCCCTCTGCGGTCTACAGCGGCACTTCGACGTCGTTCTTCGGCGCGCCGGACCACGGCGCCATCGGTTCGTCGATGAGCCTCGCCGCCAAGGTCGAGGACTACGCGCACTCGCCGGTTCAAGAGGGCAGCATCGTGTTCGACATCGACGGGTTCTCCATCGGGTCGGCCACCTACGACGCCGCCAGCGGCACCTTCGCGCGCTCGTGGACCATCCCCGAGCTCTCCCTCGGTCACCACGTCATGCACGCGGCCTATCAGGGCAAGACGGGTAGCGTCGTCCTCAACCCGTCCACCGCCACGCAGGACTTCGACGTCGCGCCCGCGCCGCCGCCGGCTCCCGCTACGGTGGGCATTCCCGACGGCGCCTCGAGCAGCGACGGCGGCTTCACGTTGCACGGTACCGGCACCCCCGGCGACACCATCAGCGTCGTCGCCAACGGCGTGCTCGTGGGCTCGGCCACCATCGACTCGGAAGGCAAGTGGACGGCGCCCATCGCGCTCAGCCCCGGCGCCTACAAACTCGATGTCGTCGAGACCAACGGCACCGGCCCCAGCGCCCCTGCTTCGGTGAACGTCTCGGTGCAGCCCACTGCCCCGGTCATCACCGGACCGGAGCCCGGCGCTACGTCGAGCGACATGGTCACGGAGATCAAGGGAACCGCCACCCCGGGCGCCACCATCACGGTGCGCAACTCGAGCGGCGTCCTCGCCACCACCACCGCCGGCAGCGACGGTAAGTACTCGGTGAGCGTCAGCCTGCCTCCGGGGCCGAACTCGCTCGACGTCGCGCAGACCGTCAATGGTCAGACCAGCGGGCTCAGCAACGTGAACTACAACCAGGCGCCCGCTGCCCCCAGCATCACCTACCCGGTGCCGCAGGCCAGCACGCAGACCACCAAAGACATCACGCTTCGCGGTACGACCGTCGCGGGTGCCACGGTGACCGCGCTCTCCGGCGGTACGGTGCTCGCCACCGTCACCGCCACCGAGGACGGCACCTACGCGCTGCCCTTGGTGCTCGAGAGCGGCCACAACATGATCACCGTCAAGAGCGCGGTCGGCGGCGTGGTCAGCGCAGCCTCCCGGGTCATCGACGTGCGGTTCGACGGCAAGGCTCCCTCCTTCCTCATCACCGCCCGCGACATCGAAGCCTACGGCCCGGCCAAGGGCGCCATCGTGAGCTGGCAGCCCTTCATGGCGGACGACGCCCAAGACGGCCCGCTCAACACCACCTGCGACCACGCGTCCGGCAGCATGTTCCCCATCGGCACCACGCCGGTGACCTGTGCAGCCCAGGACTCTGCGGGCAACGTCACGAGCATCATGTTCAACGTCATCGTCCACCTGCAGAGCTTCGCGACGGTGAAGGTTCCCACCGACCTGGTCGCGTTCGCCAAGAGCGCCAAGGGCGCCACGGTCGACTTCAAGGCCAGCGCCACCGACAAGGACGGCAACGCCATCGAAGTCGCCTGCTCTCCCGCCTCGGGTAGCACGTTCCCGCTGGGTCAAACCGCGGTCACCTGCACCGCCAGCGACGACGTGTCCCACACGTCGACCTCGTCGACCTTCAAGGTCACCGTCCAGGAAGTGCCCTACGACCGCGGCTCTGCCGCGGCCGCAGCCAACGGTGGCGGCGCTTCCTCCGGCTCGTCTTACGGCAGCAGCAGCGGTGGTTGCTCCATGGGCAAGTCGACCAGCGGCACCGACCTCCTCCCGCTGGGTGGCGTCCTCGGTGTGGCCCTGGCCCTCTCGCGGCGCCGCCGTCAGAACGGCCGCGCAGGCAAGTGAGCCCTGCCGCCGGGTGAGCCCGAGCCACCGGCTCGCGCTCCTCGATACCGCGCCCTGGCGCCTCTCCGCGAACTTCGCGGGCAGGCGCCATCGGCGTTTTTGTACTCATTCTAGTGAGAGAGGTGCGCGTCAGATTCGCATGTACGTTGCATTCGCACCGCGGCAGCGAGACCGAAGCGGCGAGGCCGTGGGAACTCGTGGAAAGGCAACGCATTGCCGCCTGGCGTGATGGCCTACGCGTCGCCGCCGCAGCCCGGAGGCGAGTGCGAGCGAAGTATCAACCTGGTCGCGACGGTCAAAATGTGTCGGTCGAAATGACGGTGTAGCGCTAAAGGGGCGCCCCCCGCCGCCGTTCTCCGCTGCGTGAGCGCCGCGTCCATTCCCTACCGAGCCCCCAAGATGCGGGGCTCCACCATTCTCGCGCGCCTCGACTGGGTGACGAAAAACCACGGAGCGCAGGTGCGCGACCAGGTCGTCGCCTCGCTCGCTCCGGAGCACGCTCAGGTGGTGCGCGGCGCGGTGGTGTCGTCGCTCTGGATCCCGTTCGACTCGGTGATGGCGCTCATCGAGGCCATCGACCGCGTGTGCGGCCGCGGCGATCTCGGCCTGGTGCGTCCGCTGGCCCGCTATGCAGCCCGCGTGAACATGCCGCTCCACCACCGCATCTTCTACAAGCTCGGCAGCGTCGACTTCATCATGGGCAAGGCCGCCGCGGTGTGGTCCGCCAACTACGACTCGGGCTCCGCGCGCAGCGAGTCCATTCCCGGTGGCCTGTGCTTCTCGGTCCACGACTTCGCCACCCCGCACCGCGTGCACTGCATGACCATCTTGGGGTGGTCCGAAGAGATCGTCTCGCTCTGCGGCGCGCAGGTCGTCTCTACCCGCGAGCTCAAGTGCCGGCTCCACGGCGCGCGCTTCTGCCAGTTCGAAGTGAAGTACCGCGAGTGAGCGACGCCGAAAGCATCGAGGCGCGAAGCCCCATTCGCACTGCGTCTCGGGAGCGCGCGCAGTCGCGAATTTTGCGCAAAATGCCCGCTTTCTGTTGACAAGAGGCGCGCGGCAGAGTTCTCCATGGGCCCGTGCCGGCTAGCTATTTCGACGTCGACGGGACCCTCGTGCGCACGAACCTCGTGCACCCGACGCTCTATTACATTCTGAATCAGCGAACCCCGCTCAAGAGCCTCATCAAGCTGGCCAAGACGGCCCTGCGCGCGCCGGAGCTGGCGCTCGCCGAGATCCAGGACCGCCGCATCTTCAACGAGCAGCTGTTCCAGGCCTACGAGGGGATGAGCCACGACCGACTCATGCTCCTCGCCGACGACGCCTTCGACTCGGTGCTCAAAAAAGCCATCTACCCGGCGGCACGTGAGCTGGTCGCGCGCTGCAAGTCGGAGGGCCACGAGGTGGTCATCGTCTCCGGCGCCCTCGACTTTTTGATGCATCGCCTCGCCGACTACCTGGGCGCCGACTGCGTCATCGCCAATCGCCTGGAGATCAAGGACGGCTTCGCGACCGGTCGCCTGCTGCGGCCGGTGGTGGCGGGCCCCGAGAAGGCGCGCCTCATTCGCGAGCACGCATCGAAGAACGGCCACGACCTCAACGAATGCTACGCGTACTCCGACAGCTACTCCGACGTTCCGATGCTCTCGGTGGTCGGTCACCCTGCTGCCGTCAATCCCGACGGTAAGCTCGAACGGCTCGCCCGCACCTACGGTTGGCCGGTCCTCACGTTGAAGAAAGTGTCATGAGCCACCCGCAAGTCGTCACCATCGATCGCAAGAGCGCCGCCCGCATCGCCTTCTCCGGCGACCAGCTGGTCGAAGTGGACCTGCCCATCGGCAGCCGCGTGGTGTACCCCAAGCCGCCGCTGGCCGGCCTGAAAGACGTCGACGCGGCCATTCGCTACGCGCTCAACCACCCCGACGGCTCACCGCCGCTCTACGCCAAGCTCCGCCCCGGCATGAAGGTGGTCATCGCCATCGACGACATCTCGATGCCGCTACCTCCCATGAAGCGCCCCGACGTGCGCGAGCGCGTGCTCACCATCGTCCTCGAGCTGCTCAAAGACCACGGCGTCGAAGACATCGAGATGATCATCGCCACCGCGTTCCACCGCCGCATGACGGCGGACGAGATCAAGCGCATGGTGGGCGATCGCATCTTCGACCGCTACTACCCCAAGCGCCTCTACAACCACGACGCCGAAGACCCCAAGGGCCTCAAAGAGATCGGCGTGACCGATCAGGGCGAAGTGGTGGAGATCAACAAGAAGGCCGCCGAGAGCGATCTGCTCATCTACGTGAACCTCAACTTCGTGCCCATGAACGGCGGCAACAAGTCGGTCGCGGTGGGGCTCTCCGGCTACCGCAGCCTGCAGGCGCACCACAACCCGCAGGTGCTCCGCAAGTGCTGGAGCTACATGGACCCGGCGAAGAGCGAGCTCGCCACCGCGTTCGCCCGCCAGGGCAAGATCGTCCACGAGAAGCTCGACGTGTTCACCATCGAGACCACGGTGAACAATCGCATGTTCGACAAGCCGCTGGAGTTCTTGGCCAAGAACGAGGACGACTGGTCCCCCGCCGAGCGCGCCGCCGCCAAGGCCCTCATCTTTACCCTCAAGAAGACGCCTCAGGCTGCCCGCCAGGCGATCTTCGAGCGTGTGCCTGCGCCCTACGAGGTCACCGGGGTGTTCGCCGGCGCCACCGAGGCGGTGCACCCCAAGACCATCGAACGTGGCTTCGAGCAGTACCTGACGCCGGTGCGCGGCCAGTGCGATATCTTGGTCACCGGCATTCCGTTCATTAGCCCCTACAACGTCAACGCATTCCTGAACCCGCTCTTGGTGCAGGTCATGGCGCAGGGCTACATCTTCAACCTCTACCGCGGCATGCCGGTGGTGCGAAAGGGGGGGACGATGATCATCTTCCACCCTTGCACCGATAAGTTCGATCAGGTGCAACATGCATCGTACATCGAATTTGTGCACAACCTGCTCCCGGAGACCCGCGACGCGGTCGAGCTCCACAAGCGCTACGAGAAGAAGTTCGCTGCCAACCCGGCGCACATTCAGGCCTACCGCACCGGCAACGCCTACCACCCGGCGCACCCGTTTTACATGTGGTACTGGGGCGAGCCCGGTCGCCAGCACCTGGGCCGCGTCATCGTGGTCGGCGCCGACAACGAGTACATTCCCAAGCTGCTCGGCTACGAGACCGCCCGCACCTTCGCCGAGGCCCTGGAGCTGGCTCGGCAAACCGGGCCCGCGAACCCGGAGATCACCATGCTCCACACCGCGCCTATGCTCATGTGCGACGTGACCGAGGGCTGAACGTCTCGCCTCCTAAGCTTGGGCCCTTCGTTGCAACGAAGTGACAGAGGGGGTCCCTCGCTTCCTGAGAAACAGCCCGGCCATCCACTCCGTTTCCGTTCGCGGTCACCCCGAAGCGCAGCGAGGGGCCCCTCCGATCGCTTCGACGAAGTGGCAGAGGGGGGCCCTCACTCCGTTCGGGATGACCCCGTGTTTCTTCGAGATACTGGCGCGCTCCGCGCGTGAAGACTCCTGGCGCGCTTTCTCAGAGCTTCGCGGCGAGCAGATCCACTTGTTCGATGACGGGCGGCTTGGCCAGCAGCTCGCTGGCCTTGGCCATGAGCGCGGCGGCGATGGGACCGTCGAGGTGCGCCTTGCGCCCGGCTTCGCCCGGGAACGCGTCGAAGATGCCGAACTCGGCCGGGCCGAAGCGAAGCGCGAACCAGACGGTGGTCTCGGCTTCGGCCTGCGCCAGCGGCAACGCGCCGGCGAGGAACGCGGCCACCTCTTCTTCTTTGCCCGGCTTGGCCACGAGACGAGCGAGCAATGCAACCTTCACCATGAGAGCACCTCCAAATGACCGCCGGCCATCGTGGCCGTCGAGAAGGCGTACCCTAGTGCCGCGGGCGGCCTTGGGTCAGTGGCGGAAGCGACAACGATAGTAGCGATGTCGCCAGTGGCGGAATGAGTACCATTGGTGTCGTTTTCGACGCCGCTCTCGGTGCTAGAATTTCTTTCATGCGCATCTCGGTGCTCGTTCTCGATGGCGTCTTCGACAGCGGTCTCTCGGTGGTGCTCGACACGCTGGAGACCGCCAACAGCCTGGCCGAGGGGAGTCGCAAGGCGCCGCCCTTCGACGTCACCGTTCACGGGCTACGCGCCCGGGTGACCACCCACCATGGTCTTCGGGTACCGGTCGCCCGCATTCTCGCGTCGTCGCCGAGGCCCGAGGTGGTGGTGGTGCCAGCGCTCGGCGCCAAGACCCCGCAGACCGTATCTGCGGCCCTCGAGCGTGCAGACGTGGCCGAGGCGCGCGCCCTGATACGTTCGTGGTCGACTTCGGGCGCACGCATCGCCGGGGCCTGCACCGCGACGTTCGTGCTGGCAGCCTCGGGGATCCTCGACGGCGGCGTCGCCACCACCACCTGGTGGCTCGCGCCGCTCTTCCGCGAGCGCTTTCCTGAGGTGACGCTCGACGAGTCGCGCATGGTGGTCGCCTCCGCGCGGGCGATCACCGCCGGCGCAGCGCTCGCCCATGTCGACCTAGCGCTTTGGCTGGTGCGGCAGCGCAGCCCGTCGCTGGCGCAGGCCACCGCGCGTCACTTGCTCTTCGACGCGCGGCCCTCGCAGGCAAGCTACGCCATGCCCGACCACCTGGCGCACGCCGACCCGCTGGTGGAGCGCTTCGAGCAGTGGGCGAGGCGACACCTCACCGACTTCACGCTGGCGGCTGCCGCGCGCTCGGTAGGGGCCAGCGAGCGCACGCTCGAGCGACGCCTGCGCGCCGTGCTGGGTAAAACGCCGCTCTCGTACGTACGCGATCTGCGGGTCGAGCTGGCGGTGCACCGGCTGCGCACCACCAAGGAGTCGATCGAGCAAATCGCCGCGGCGGTGGGCTACGGCGACGGCGTGACGTTGCGAACGCTTCTGCGCAAGAAGACCGGTCGCGGCATCCGCGAGCTGCGCACCGCCTACGCGTGACGCCCCTACTTCTGCGGCGAGCTCAGCGCGAGGTCGCGAATGCGCGTATCGCGGAGGGCGAGCCCGACCCAGGCCACCACGCCCACCAGGATTTGCACGACCGGGGGCTGACCCAGGCGCAGGTGGGTGACGATGGCGCCGCCCATGTAGCCGGTGATCAAGATGACGCCCCAGAAGCGCGTCTTGGGGATGACGGAGAGCACCGCCGAGGCGAGCTCGATGACGCCCAGCGGAAGGATGAGCGACTCCGGAAGGCCCATCTGGGTGAAGCCTTCCTTCACCTGTGCGCCCTGGGTGAGCTTCATGATCGCGCTGAAGGTGAGGAGCAGAGCAACCAGGCTCGAGAGGATGTGGCCGGCGATGCGCTGGGCTTTGGAGGGGGAATTGGGCGCGTTCATGAGCCTTCCCCTAGCATGTTGCGCCGCGCGTGCGCAAAGTGGGCTGCGCGTGCACTACTTGGTGAGGAGCGCCCACGCCCAGGCGAAGGCGATGCCCACCACCGACGGGAGACGCACGGTGAGGCCGCCGGTGAAGGCGTACGCGTACTTGCTCGCGACGTAGCTGGTGTCGGCTTCGGCGTAGAACCCGATAGAGCCTTCGCCCTCGGCGAAGCCGAAAACGCCACCGTTGCGGTCGACTGCCGAGAGCGCCGAGCTGGCGTAGCTGGCAGACTCGAGCACGATGCGGAGCGCGGCCCCGCGCCCAAGCAGGGCGCTCTGCGGATCGTAGAGCATGCGCAGTTGGCCCATGGCGAAGATGCGATTGGCGCTCCGCTCGCCCGTGCGCGAGCGGACAATGACGTGACCTGCTTCGAGGTAGGCGCCGTGGAGCTTCTGGCCGGGGCTTCCCAAGTACAGGTAGCCGAAGCCCGCATCGAAGTTGCGGAGCGCTGCCGACTTGGAGAGCCCCAGCGGGTTGACGCCCGCGCGAAACGAGAGGGGCGGAGCGGCCGAGTGCCCTTCGGTGACGCGCACGCCGGTTCCGATGCTCATGGTCGTCGGTGGCAGCCCGAAGGGGAATGCGATGCACCCGCTGGTGGAAAGCGCGAGCGCGCTCGCTGCGACGTAGGGGCGCACGGGACTCAGCGTCCCTCGAACACGGGCGTCCGCCGGTCTTCCAGCGCCGCGAGCCCCTCGCTCAGATCGAACGAAGCGTAGCTCTTGGCCTGCTCGGTGGCCTCGCGCTCGAGGGCGCGCGCCAGAGCGTCGCGGTCCCAGCCGAGGTGAGCCTTGAGGGCGCCCGTGACCAGCGGCGCCGAGGCGGCAATCTCCTTGGCCATGGCGATGGCCCGCGGCAGCACCTGTTCGCTCGGCACCGCCTCCTGCGCGAACCCGTAGTCGAGCGCCTCCTTGCCGGTGAAGCGGCGACCGGTGGCCAATAGCTCACGGGCGCGCGCGGCGCCCACCCGCTGCGGAAGAAAGAACGTGCTCCCCATGCCCGGGTACAGCCCGAGCTTGGCGAAGTTGATGGCGAGCTTGGCGTCTTCGGCGACGATCACGACGTCGCACGCGGCGGCCACCGCCAGCCCCGCACCGATGGCCGGCCCGCGTACCGCGGCGATGAGCGGCATGGGCAGGTCGAGAATCGAGAGGAAGCGATGGTAGAAATCGAGCATGAAGGCCTTGGCCTCCGCTGCCGACACCGACCGCAGCTGCTCCAGCATGGCAAGGTTGCCACCGGCGGAGAACGCATCGCCGGCGCCGGTGAGTACGGCCGCCCGCACGGTGGGTGTATTCTGCAGCGTCTTGACGGTGGTGCGGAGCGCCGCGCCAAGCTCGGGCGACATGGCGTTCTTCTTCGCGATGTCGTCCAGGGTCAGAACCGCCACATCATCAGTGACGTCCAGGTGCACGTGGGGCATGTCGCTACGATATCACGACGCAGCGTGGCAACTGGTGCGTCGCAAAACGCCCCGAAAGCTCCGCGAAGACACGGGATGAGACGACTCGCTCGTCGGCCGAACGCCGAGAAAAGTGCACCTTCGGCGCACCACGCACGCAACGGCACGCGCGTTGCTCCACGGCCTTCAGCAAAGGAGAACACCATGAAGGTTCGTATGTTGATTTTTTGCAGTCTCGTCGCCAGCGGTATCGTGGGCCTCGCCCTGGCGCTCGGCTCCGAGCGCACGGCCCTCGCCGAGGGCGTGAGGAGGACCGAGGGCGGCGCGCAGGTTCTTTCCATCGGCGACCGCGACGGCGGGATGGTGCAGCAGGGCCTCGATTCCGGCTTCGTTCTCCCGGACGCCACGCGCGTCAGCGTTTCCAATTTCGATCCGAATCACGATCACTGACGCGCGCGAACGCATGTGACTACAATGCGCGAGCTATGAATGTTCTCGCGCTCACCCAGTCGCTCTGTTCCATCCCCTCCGTGAGCGGAGAGGAGGCGTCCGTGGTGGAGCTCGTGACCGAGACGCTGCGCGCCGCGGGCCTCTTCGTGTCGCATCAACCGGTGGGCACGGCGCGGGGCCGCTGCAACATCTTGTGCAAAGCCAGCGCAGATGCTCGCCCGCGCCTTCTGATGACGACGCACCTCGACACGGTGCCGCCCTTCTTCGCCCCGCGCGTGGAGGGTGAGTATTTGCTGGGGCGCGGGGTCATCGATGCCAAGGGCATCGCGGCTGCCATGATCGCCGCCCATGCGGAGCTCCTTCACTCGCCGCTGGGCGCCGACGTGGCGCTCCTCTTCGTGGTGGGCGAGGAAACCACCAGCGACGGCGCCAAAGCCGCCGCCGAGGGGTTCGCGCCGCAGGTGTCGGCCTTCGTCAACGGCGAGCCCACCGAGGGCGTGCTCTGCCGCGCCATGAAGGGCGTGCTGGCGTTCGAGCTGCGGGCCGACGGCGTCGCCGCGCACTCCGCGTATCCCGCGGCGGGGCACTCGGCCATCCACGATCTGCTCGATGCGCTCGGTCGCCTGCGCGACGAGCCGTGGCCCAGCTCCGACCTGGGCGAGACCACACTGAACGTGGGGGTGCTCGAGGGCGGCGTCGCTCCCAACGTGCTCGCGCCTGGCGCGCGGGCCCAGGTGGTCATGCGGCCCTCGGTCTCCACCGAGAGCGTGCTCGCCCGTGTGAAGGCGCTTTTGCCGCCGGCATTGCACCTCGAGGTAACCATGCAGTCTGCACCGGTCGTGCTCACCGAGCTCCCCGGCGAGCCCAGCTGCGTGGTGGCCTTCGGCTCCGATGTGCCGCACCTGCTGCCGCTGCTGGGCGTCGCCGGGCGCGCGCTCCTGGTGGGCCCGGGGTCCATCCTCGATGCCCACACCGATCACGAGCGCGTACGCATCGCCGATCTCGAGGGCGCCGTCCAAAGCTACGTCCGCATCGCCAAGCATCTCCTCGCGTGACGCTCCGCGTTTGGTCGGGGAGGTGCACCGAGCGATCAAGAACAAGGCGGTGAAGGTCGAGCTATGTGATGCCCTTGCCTCGCGCTTCTCACTGCTTCCTTAGACCGAGTCTCACGACTCCTTTGCGAGGAACAGATCGAGGCCCTTCCGAGCCTGCTTGCGAATGGCGTTCTGCACCGGCGGCGACCACCCGAGGAGCTTACCTTTCAGCCCCAGCGCCATTCCGGCCCAGCGCCACAGATCGAACGTGTCGGTGTGCCGGTAGATGAGGCCGTCTTTCAGCTCGAACTCGGCGTCGATGACGTTGTGTACCTTGTTGCCGGTGGCCGAGAACAGGTACCACGCGTCCCAGTGCGCCGAGCCTCGTGCGTCGTCGGCCTTTACGTTCGAGTGCACCACTTTGAGGTCGGCGGCGCGTCCGGTGAGCATGCGCCACATGCCCCCGCACTCCTTGCCTTTGAGCCCCTGGAACACGGGATCCGAGAACGTGGCGTCGGGGTGATAGCAGGCGGCCATGGCCTCGCCGTCGAGCTTGGCGAAGGCCTCGTAGAAGCGGTTGATCAGAGCTTCGTTGGCGTGCATGGGCTCATTCCTTTCCGGCCACCTTGGCCCAGGTGTCTTTGAGGGTGATGGTGCGGTTCCACACGCGCGCGGCGCCGCTCGTGGAAGCGTCTTCGCAGAAGTAGCCCAGCCGCTCGAACTGCACCCGCTGTCCGGGCTTGGCCTCGGCCAGGCTTGGCTCCAGCTTGCACCCGGTGAGCACTTCCACCGAATTCGGGTTTAGGTGCTCCAGGTAGGTGTCTTTGTCCTTCATGGGGTTCTCTGCCAGAAAAAGCCGATCGTACAGGCGCACGTGCGCGTCGACCGCGTGCGCCGCCGAGACCCAGTGCAGGGTACCTTTGATCTTGCGACCGTCGGCCGGCGTGCCTCCGCGCGAGGCTGCGTCCCACTCGCACACCAGCTCTTCAATGCTCCCGTCTGCGGCCTTCTTCACTTCGATGCACTTGATGACGCACGCGTAACGAAGCCGCACTTCTTGACCCGGCGCCAACCGGAAGAACTTCTTCGGAGGCACCTCCATAAAGTCTTCCTGCTCAATGTACAGTACACGCGATAGCGGAATCTTGCGCGAGGGGCCCTCGGGCTTTTCCGGATCGAAGGGGGCGTCGAACTCGATGACCTCGTTGTCGGGAAAGTTCTGCAGCGTGACCTTGAGCGGGCGGAGCACCGCCATGACCCGCGGCGAGGTGGCGTTGAGGTCCTCGCGGATGGCGTGCTCGAGGAGCGAGATGTCGACCACCGAATCGCGGGTCGACACGCCCACGCGCTCGCAGAGCGTGCGCAGCGCCTCGGGGGTCACGCCGCGCCTGCGAAGGCCGGAGAGGGTGGGCATGCGCGGGTCGTCCCAGCCCTCTACGTGCCCCAGCTTCACCAGCTCGAGGAGCCGGCGCTTGGAGAGCACCGTGTAGCTGAAGTTCAGCTTGGCGAACTCGGTCTGCTCCGGGCGATCGTCCTTGGGCGCGCCAACCTGGTCGAGGAACCACTCGTAGAGCGGCCGGTGGTTCACGAACTCCAGGCTGCAGATGGAGTGCGTCACCTTTTCGATGTAGTCCGACTGCCCGTGGGCCCAGTCGTAGAGCGGGTAGATGCACCAGGCGTCGCCGGTGCGGTGGTGGTGCGCGTGGCGAATGCGGTACATGACCGGATCGCGCATCTTCACGTCGGTGCTGGCCATGTCGCCCTTGGCGCGCAGCACGTGGCTGCCGTCGGCCAGGGCGCCGCTCTTCATCTGCTCAAAAAGCGCCAAGTTTTCTTCCACGCTGCGCGCGCGATCGGGCGCTTCCACGCCGGGCTTGTAGAAGTCGCCGCGGGTGTCGCGAATCTCCTCGGTGCTGCGGCTGTCGACGTAGGCCTTGCCGTCCTTGATCATCTGAACCGCGAGCGCGTGGAGCTTCGGAAAGTAGTCCGAGGCGTAGAATTCGTTTTTGCCCCAGTCGAACCCGAGCCACTCGATGTCCTTCTTGATGGCGAGGACGTAGTCGGCGTCTTCGGTTTCGGGGTTGGTGTCGTCGAAGCGCAGGTTGCACTGCCCGTCGAACTTCTGGGCCAGGCCGAAGTTGAGGCAGATGGACTTGGCGTGGCCAATGTGAAGGTAGCCGTTGGGCTCCGGCGGAAAGCGCGTGACCACCCGGCCGCCATGGCGCCCCTGGGCCACCTGCTCGCGCACCATGTCTTCCACGAAGTTCGGCGGAAGGTCGGGGTCGCGCTCGGTGCGTTGGGTGGGGACTTCCTTGGATTCGGGATCGCTCATGATGGAAGGCGCATCTTAGTGTGCTCAAGCGACACAATCCATCCGTGTTTGAACGCGTTTCACCAGGGGTCGGCGCTCGGCTCGCTGAAGTGCTCCGAGCGGTCAGCCCGAGAAACACGGTGACCGCGACAAGAAGCGGAGTAGGTTCGACGGCCTGTTTCTTCGGAGCTACTTGGGAGCGGAGTGAGGGTTGCGGCGCAGACCGGAGCCGCGAATGCATGCAAAGTGCACGCAAATGCCCGTGCCCGATCTCCCTCACTGTCTCCTTCGTCTGTGCCATACTGCGGCCGTTGCCCATGCCCCTCGTCCTCCAACGCGCCCATGCGCAACCCTGGGAAATCTCCGACGCCGCGGGCGATCTCGCTTGGCGTGCGTCGCTGCCCGGCGCCTTCGGGTACGATCAGGCGGCGCATGTCCTCCGCGCGGTGCAGGCCCAGGGCACGCCGGCCCTCGAGCTTCTGCCGGTGGCTTTTCCCACCAGCTGGATGGTGAACGCCAAGGCCACCTCCCGCACGTTTCGTGCGTGGCTCACCCCTGGCCCTTTTGCCGCGTGGAGCGCTCTCCTCACGTCGCTCGGCGACAGCACGTCGCACGAAGACTGGCTGGCCCTCGGCCCTGAGCCGCGCGCCGCGGTGGTCGCCGCCGTGACCGAGCTCGCGGCGGTGGAGGGCGCCTCGCTGGTGGCCGTCACCAAGGTACTGGCGCTGCTGCGGCCGCAGCTGGTGCCGCTCATGGACGACGCGGCGCTCTGGTTCGCGCTCGACGCGCTGCCGGAGCCCACCACCGCCGATAAGCCCATCGCGCCGCCGGCGCTCTTCGCGCCGATGATGGACTGGTTCGGGCAGCAGTCGCTCACGCACGAGGCCGGGCTGGTCGAGGTTGCCGCCGCCCACGAGCTGGCGGTGCTCGACGTGCCGCAGACCCTCGACCGGCTGCTCTGGGTCGCCTCCTGGGGCCATCGATTGCGGCCCGCGAAGGGGAGCTGATTGTCTCCGAACCACGGGCGCCGGGGGCCGCCTCCCGCCAAGTCGCCGGCAAAGCCAGCCTCGCTGCGGGTTTCGCTCCGCGAAACCTGGAGCCACCTGCCGCGCACCATGGGTCTGGTATGGAGGTCTGCGCGCTCCGGCACCCTCGGCCTCGGATCGGCGACGCTCTTGTCCGCGCTCTTGCCGCTGGCAGTGGCCTACGTGGGCAAGCGCATCATCGACGCAGTGGTGGAGAAGAACGACGCGGCCACCGTGCGCTGGGTGCTCCTGGAGCTCGCGGTGGTGGCGGTGCTGGCGCTCAATACCCGTTTTCTCGCGCTGGTGCGCACCGTCATCGGCGCTCGCCTGGGGGTCGACATCAACCTCGAGATCCTCGAGAAGGCGCAGAACCTCGAGCTCTCGCACTTCGAAGACCCGGAGTTCTACGACCAGCTCACGCGGGCCCGGCGCGAGGCCTCGTCGCGGCCGCTCTCGGTGGTCACTGGGGTTTTCCAGATTGTGCAGTATGCACTCACCCTGGTGGGCTACGGCGGCTTGCTCTTGAGCATCAGCGGCGTGGCGGTTATCGGTCTGGTGCTGGCGGCGCTCCCCGCAACCTATGCCGAGATGCGTTTTTCCACCTCGGCCTTCCGCATGCGCAGCTTTCGCGCGCCAGAGACCCGGCGCCTGGCCTACATCGAATTTCTGCTGGGCAGCGAGGGCACCGCCAAGGAGATGATGACTTTCGGCCTGGGGCCCACGTTCCTCGGCCGTTACCGCGAGCTCGCGGAGACCATCTACCGAGAAGACCGCGCGCTGGCCATTCGCCGCGCCGCATGGGGCTTTCTCCTCTCGCTCCTGGCGCTCGGGGTGTTCTACGCCTTCTATGCCTTCGTGGCGCGTGAGGCCTCGCGCACCGTCATCACCATCGGCAACCTCACGCTCTACGTGGTGGCGTTTCGCCAGGGGCAGCAGGCGTTCCAGTCGCTGCTCTCGACCCTGGGCGGCATGTTCGAGGACAACCTCTACATGTCGAATCTGTTCGCCTACCTGGCCATCCCCACGCGGGCGCCTGCCAAGGCCGACGGGGCCGCGAGCGTAGGGGCAAGCGCCGAGCCCGGCATCGTGTTCGAAGACGTGGGCTTTCGCTACCCGGGCAAAGACGAGTGGGCGCTGCGCCATGTGAACTTGCGCATTCGCCAGGGTGAGCGCCTGGCTTTGGTGGGCGAGAACGGCTCCGGCAAGACCACGTTCATCAAGCTGCTCACCCGGCTCTACGATCCCAGCGAGGGGCGCATCGTCCTCGACGGCATTCCGCTCGAGGCCTACGACGCCAAGGCGCTCCGCAAGCGCATCGGCGTCATTTTTCAGGACTTCGTGCGCTACCAGCTCTCGCTCTCCGAGAATGTGGGCGTGGGCAGCGTGGAGCACCTCGACGACCGGGAGCGGGTCGAGAGCGCGCTCGACCGCGGCGGCGGAAGCGAACTTTCGAAAACCCTCAAGGGCGGCCTCGACGCCTCGCTTGGCCGCTGGTTCAACCGCGAGGGTTCCGAGCTCTCGGGCGGGCAATGGCAGAGAGTTGCCCTATCGCGCGCCTTCATGCGCGAGGACGCCGACATCTTGGTGCTCGACGAGCCCACCAGCGCCCTCGACGCCGAGGCCGAGCAAGCCATCTTCGAGCGCTTCCAGGAGCTCTCCAAGGGCAAGACCACGCTGCTCATTTCCCATCGCTTTCCCACCGTGCGCACCGCCGACCGCATCATCGTGCTCTCCAAGGGCGAAATCGTGGAAGAGGGTTCCCACGACGAGCTGCTCAAGAAAGATGGAAGATACAGGCATCTCTTCCAGCTGCAGGCGAAGGGATACCTGTGAGAAGGGCTCCAGGCTGCGGGCCAACGCCTACAGCGGCGCCCATCTCGCGCACCGCTGCGCGCCCTCGCCGAAGCCTTCTTGCGTGCGGTCCAGGAAAAACACGATAGACTCCACACATGGTGGTCGGGCGTCGCTGTGCAGTGCTGCTGGTGGTGGTCGCAATCGCGGCATGCGCCGAGTACTCCGACGCGCCCCCGGCCGACCTGAAGACCGCCAAGTGCGGCGACCCCGGCGCGCCCGCATGCGGTACCCACGGCAAATGCGTCGATAGTCAGGGGAGCGCTCGCTGCGCCTGCGATAGCGGGTACGAGGGCGACGCTTGCGGCGCGTGCGCCGCCGGGCTGCAAGACAACGACAAAGACGGCGTGTGTTTGCCCGCGTGCGAAGGCGTCAAGTGTGGCGCCCACGAGCGCTGCGCCGACACCAAGGGCTCCGCCGCGTGTGTGTGCGCGCCCGGCTACCAGAAGGAGGCGGCCGGCTGCATCTTCCGCGGTGGCCCTCGAGACCCCACCTTCGAGCGCACGCCCGACGCGTGGGTGGGCACCAACGCGCTGATCAACCCGGCGCAGAGCACGGGCGGCAACGGGCAGACGCTGGTCGACCCGGGCGCTGCGCTCATTTCGGGCGTCGACGCCTGCGCCGGCAAGGCGCGGCTCGCACAGACCTTCGAGATGCCCGCCGCCGCCGAGGCCGAGCCGCTGGCGCTACGCTGGACAGCCGACCTCCAGAGCTGCTCCGACTTCCTGTGCCGCACGCCGTTCGTCGCGAGATCGCGCGGCACGTTCCTTCGCGACATGACCGTCACCTCGCAGTTCTTCGGGCCTGCCGACCACAAAGTTTGCATCGGCGAGCGCTGGCTCGGAAAGACCTTCGATCTCACCGTCGACTCCACCATCGGCTGCTCGGCCACCCCGGTCAACGTCGTGTTCGACCACCTGGGTATCGAGCCCGACCCCACGTGCCCCACGGTGGGCACCATTCCCAACGCGAATTTCGACGGCACCGGCGGCTGGACGTCGTACGCCGACGCCAACGCCGTGGCCGAGGTCGCCAACGGCGTGGGCACCGGGCAAACCCGCGGCGGCCACCTCACCACCAGCAAGCTCTGCCAGAGCCCACAGCTGCGCGGCACCATGTCGCCCCGCGAGTCGAGCGCCGAGAAGCTCGCGCTCGCCTTCACGTATCGAGGCACCAACGGACAGAAAATGAACGTGGGCGTCGACGGCGGCACGCTGGGCGTGGTGCGCGGCACCAACGTGTTCGAAAAGGCTTCGCTCTGCCTGCCCGACTCGATGAAGGGCGAGGTCTCCGGCGTCTTCATGAGCCTGCCCTACAAGAGCCCGGCCAGCGGCGGCTCCTGCGACGTCGCCGATGCGCGCGACTTCGTGTTCGACGACTTCGAGTTCGTCGCCGACCCCAAGTGCGCCGACAAGGTATCGGTGCCCGATGGTGGCTTCGAGGATGCCAGCGTGGCCACCAGCTGGTCGGCCGCTGACTCGGGCAATGCCTCGTCGACGCGTACCACCGCTGCGCACAGCGGCAAGAGCGCTGCGTTCCTCACTGGTGCGTACGCCTGCGGCTCTGCCTCGGTGACCACCTTGGTGACCATTCCCGAGCCCGTGGCGGCCGCCGGTCCCGCCCTCAAGTTCTGGGTGCGCGGCCACGTGACCGCGCCGGCGACCTTCAGCGTCAGCTACGGCAGCGGCGTGCCGGTCACCGACGCCTGGACGCAGCGCACCGTGTGCATCTCGCCGCGCGAGAGCAGTCGCACGCGAAGCATCACGTTCACCATTTACACCGGCAACACCACCACCTGCGGAACGTTCTCGGGCGCCGTCACCGACGCGGCCATCGACGACGTGGAGCTCACGACCGACCCTTCCTGCCCCGTGCAGTGAAGGCCCGGCTCAGCGGCGCGAACGAGGCGGGAGCGAAGAGCCGCGCGGCAGTGGCGCCGGCGGCTGCGACTTGCCGCTCGAGGGGCGGGGCACCGACTTGGTGGTCCGCGGCCACATCACCTGCGGCGGGGGAAATGCGGGCTTGGCGAAGAGGTAGCCCTGGGCGAACTCGGCGCCGGCGTCGCGCACCGCCTCGTACTCAGTAGGCGTCTCGATGCCTTCGGCCACCACCATGGCGCCCAGATCGTTGCACATGACCACGATCGAAGAAACGAGCCGGTGCAGTCGCGACTCCTTGGTGAGCCCGGAGACCAGCTCGCGATCGATTTTCACGATGCGCGGGTAGAGGTCGGCGATGTACTTGAGGTTCGAGTATCCGGCGCCCAGATCGTCGACCACCAGGTAGATACCGCGGCCGCGCACCTCGCGGAGAATCTGCTTGCAGAGCGCGAAGTGCGTGAGCGGTACGCCCTCGGTGATCTCCAGGTACACGTCTTCCGAATGCTGGAAGATGGGGTCGTCTGGCTGGACCAGGAAGTGCGCGTCGAGCTCGCTCGGGTGAATGTTGAGGAAGAGCGGAAACGCGGTGCAGTGCTCGATCGCAAGCGTTCGCACGATGCGACCCAGCGCGCCGGTGAGCCGATGCTTGGCCGCCTCGTTGAACATCTCTTCGGGGCCGGGGAACGAGCCTGCGCGCGGACGCGCCAGCGCTTCGTACGCGAAGATGCGCTTGCGCCGAAGATCGACGATGGGCTGAAACGCCACGTCCACAGCGCGCTCCTCCACGACCCGAAAGATGGTGGGCTCGATGGGAATGCCCAGGCCGGTCGCCGTCACGTGACCCCCAGGTTTTTTCGTCGGCGCGCTCAAAGGAGCTTGGATGGTAGCAGTGGTCTCTGCAAAAGGGGGGGCTCGGCGGTCGAAGCGCGCACAAATAACGGGGAGTCGCCGCTCCACCATCGGCGTAGAAGGTGCGGCCTAACGCCACGCCGCAGCGCGCATTTGCGGTCCATCGGCTGTCGTACATTGTGCGTGTTTCGCGCCGGCAACGGCGCGCGCGCGCATGTAGACCTCACGCGATCTCGCGTCTGTGGACGGAACGCACAGGGTGGCGGACCAAGCGCCGCATCCGCACGCGCACGCGCAGCCGCACCCGGCGCAGGCGCTGGCCACCATTGACTTGCGCGACAAACACGTCGAAAAAGGGGGTTCCCCAGAGGGTTCGACGGGCCACTGTCGACCCAAGGGCTGCTGTATGGCCTGGTGCATGCAGCGCAGACGCTCCCCGCCGCACCGGGACGTCCTGCCGCGCTGGCCTCGGCCGCGCGTTTTGAGTGCCTCCAGCGCAGCGCGATGTCCAAAGAAGAAGAAAACTCGACCGCACACATCATCCAGTCGCTCGCCGTAAACCTCCTCATCGCGGTGGTGAAGTCGGGGGCGGCGTTCTTCACGCGGTCGGGCTCGATGCTCGCCGAAGCCCTGCACTCGTTCTCCGACTGCGGCAACCAGCTGTTGCTCCTGGTGGGGGTACGCCAGGCGAAGAAGCCACCGGACGCGGCGCACCCCTTTGGCTATGGGCGCGCGCTCTACTTCTGGTCGTTCATGGTGGCGCTGCTGCTGTTCCTCGGCGGCGGAATGTTCTCCGTGTACGAGGGCATCGAGAAGGTGATGCACCCGGTGCAGGTGGAGCACGTGTGGATCGGCGTGGGCATCCTGCTGGTCTCCATGGGGCTCGAAGGCGCCGCCACGCTTTCCAATATCAAGGAGCTCAACAAGCGTCGGGGCGCCGTTCCCTTCATGCGCTTCTTGCGGCAAACCAAGGACTCCGACCTGGTGGTGGTATTCGCCGAGAACTCGGCCGCCGTCTTCGGCCTGGTGCTGGCGGTGGCGGCGCTCGGGCTCGCTGCGATTACCCACGACGGTCGCTGGGACGGCGCCGGCAGCATCGGCATCGGTCTCGTCCTGGTGGCCGTCGCGCTCTTCCTTGCGGTGGAAGTGAAGTCGCTGCTCATCGGCGAATCGGCCGACGACGTCATCGAGAAGGCGGTGCGCGAGCACGCCGGGCGCACGCCGGGATTCCGTAGCATCATCCATGTGCGCACGGTGCAGCAAGGCCCTGGCGAGGTGCTGGTGGCGGTGAAGGCCACCTTCGATGCAGAGCTCACGGTGACGCTGCTGGCCGAGCGCATCAACGCGTTCGAAGCGGGCCTGCGCGACGAGCACCCGGAGGTGAAGTGGCTCTACGTGGAGCCCGACACGTTGCGCGAGGAAGCCGAAGCGAAGGCTGCCGAAGCCGCCGCGGCGCGCGCTGCTCGCGAGGCCCGCGCCAGCGAAGCGCCCGAGGCTTCGTAGGAGATCCGCCCACGGACTGCGCACGCGAGAGCGCGTTCTTTTTGCGCCGCAGCCCCTCGGCGCAGCCCCCCGCAATGATAGGATATCCGACCGTGACCCGTATCACCCGAAGGAAAGACCTCTCACCTTCTCTGGTGCCGCTCACCGAGGAAGAGGGGTTCGTGCTCTCTCGCATCGAGGGCGACACAACCGTCGACTACCTGGAGAGCCTCACCGGCATGGACCGCGCGATCCTCGAGTCGATCGTCGGCCGCCTCGCCGACAGCGGCGCCGTAGACATCGCCGTAGAGGCTCCCTTTGCACCGGCGCGCGTCGCGGCTGCGCCCCCGCCATCGTTCGGCGACTGGAACGTCGACGACAATTTTCCGCCCATGTCGAGCGACGCGCCGATTCCTCTGCCGGCCGCCGCGGCAGCCGAAGAGCCGCTCATCGAGCTCACGCCCGAGGAGCACGGGGTCTTCGAGGACGAGGCCGCCCCCGCGGCGCCGCAACCGGAGTCGGACGACGAAACCCGGGAAGAACGAGAGCACTTCGAGAAGACCGAGAAGACCTTCCGCGAGCTCTACGGAAAGAAGATGGCCAACCTGCCGCGCGACGCGCGCGTGGCCATGGCGCAGAGCCTCTCGGGCGATGACCTGCTGGCGCTCACCTTCGATCCGGACCCGGCAGTGGTGAAGGCCATCGTGGTGAACCCCAACGCAAACCTGCAGCACGCTCGGCTCATCGCCTTCAACCATCACGTCGCGCAGGGGCTCGAGGGCCTCGCGCAGCGCCCCGAATTCTTGCGCGACGCGCAGGTGGAGCGAAAGCTCCTGCGCAACCAGAACCTGCCGGAGTCGATGCTCCGCCGCGTCCTCGGCCCCAAGCCCCTCCGCATGGTGTACCAAACCACCATCGACCGCGAGGTCCCGGACCTGAATCGCACCCGCGCCCGCAGCATCATGCGTGCGCGCTGGCAGCTGAGCCCGTCGGAAGAGAAGGCCGATCTGGTGACCCGCACCGAGGGCCGCATTCTCACGCTGCTCACCGGGCTCACCTTCGATCAGCGCATGACCGCAATCCTCTGCGGCAAGACCTACGCCTCAGTCATCTTCGTGCAGAACCTCGCCCGTTTCGCCGCCACCCCGCCGGTGCTCCTCACCCACCTGCTCAAGCAGGCCTTCGTCAAGCGCCAGGCGCACCTCCGCAACCTTATCCTCCAGCACCCGAACGTGCCTTCCGAAGCCAAACGCTCCCGCTAGGAGACTGGTGTTTTTGGCCGAACCCTTCGGGATGCCCAGACAGAGACGCGAACCCAGACAGAGCCGGGCGGCAGGAGGGCGTCGCAGCGGAGGCGGGCGCACGTGGACGCCGCCTTCCATACCGCGCAGCTCAATGCGGCGCTTGATGCAGTCGTCCAAACGCTCTCGCCTCGAAACTCTCCTCCAAGCATGGGACGCCGCTACCTGCCTGCATCCAAGGTGGCTCGCGTAGCCCGCTGTTGGGCTGCGCGGTCACCCAACCCGCCGCCCGGCGATTTGCCCCCTACACGCACCGGGTATCGATGTCCCCAGCCCTGGAGTTGCCGTACCGGCTGGCTCAGAGCACCGGCGACAGAAGCCTTGCGCCGGCTTCGCCGAGCTGTTGGTGCCAGGGGAGCCGTACGCGGCGGCCACGCTTCACCTGCTCCGACTGCGTCAGGTCCTCGTCGAAGACTCGGACCAGTTCGTCGTTCATGGCGTTGCCGAAGGCGCAGACGCAGACCTCGAAGTTCAGTCGAAAACTGCGGTTGTCTAGGTTCGCGGTGCCGATGATCGAGAGATCGTGATCCACCAGCATGGTCTTTGCGTGCAGCATGGTGGGAAGGTACTCGAAGACCTTGGCGCCGGAGTGGAGCAGGTCTCCGTAGTAGCTGCGCGCGGCCAGCGTCACCAGGAGCGAGTCGCCGCGCCGAGGTACCAGCACGCGCACGTCGACCCCGCGCAGGGCTGCGGTGCACAGCGCGGTGAGCACCGCCTCGTCGGGCACGAAGTACGGCGTGGTGATCCACACGCGCTCGCGCGCGCTGGCGATGGCCGCGAAGTACGTGTTGCGGATGGACTCGAACTCGTGGTCTGGGCCCGACGCCACCACCTGCGCTACCAGCGGCTCGTTGGGTTCTTGCTCGGGAAAGTAGGCGGCGCCGTCGGGCAGCTCGCCAGTAGCGAAGACCCAGTCGTCGACGAACGCCAGGGCCAGCCAGCGCACGGCGTTGCCGGTGAGCTTCAAATGGGTGTCACGCCAGGGCGGGTGCTCCTGCTGCCGCAGGTAGTCGTCGCACACGTTGATGCCGCCGGTGAAGCCCACCCGTCCGTCGCACACCACGATCTTCCGGTGGTTGCGAAAGTTGATGGGTGCGTGCAGGCGCGCGAAGAACACCGGGTTGAAGGTCGCGAAGCGCGCGCCCTTGGCCATGAGCGGCGCCAGGAACGCGCGGGTGAGCGCGCTGGAGCCGACCGCGTCTACCAGAAGCCGCACCTCGACCCCCCGATCGCGCGCGCGCATGAGCGCATCGCGAAACCTGGCCGCTGCGTCGCCCGGCTCGAAGATGTAGTACTCCACGTGCACGTGGTGCTTGGCCCGGTCGATCTCCGCGCAGATCTCGGCGTAGCAGTTGTCGGCGTTGGTGAGTAGCGTGAGTGTCTGGCAGGTGGCCGGCGGCGCCTCGCCGGTGAGATAGGCGAGCTTCATCAGCTGCTCGATCTCTACCGCCAGCGGCTCGCGTTGATGAGAGATGGCTGCAATGTCGACCTGCGCACGCACCTTCGAGCGCGAGGTGAGACGCCGACCGCGCTTGCGCCGTAGCCGTCGCGGACCGAGGAAGAAGAAGAGCACGAACCCCAGGAGCGGAAGGAAGCCCAGTGCCAGGATCCACGCCAGGGTCGCCACCGGCGATCGCTTCTCGAGCAGGATCCACACAGAGAGGACCACCACGTAGGCGATTTCGAAGAAGGAGAAGGCGGTCCAGAACATGCGGCAGGCGCGAGCCTACCACGGTGATCAAGGGGTTAGATCCATGGTCACCAACCCGTGATCCGACGCATGCACCCAGCGCATTTTCTTCATGGTTGCATCCGGCGACCACGGTAGGTCGCGCCGTCGCGCCAATGTGGTATTCGTCCGTCTCTGATTCACCTCGATCGCGTCCGCAAGGTGTACGAGCGTCCCGCTGGCGGCGCGAGCCAGCGCGTGGTGGCGGTGGACGACGTTTCGCTCGAGGTCGCCAAGGGGAGCTTCGTGGCCTTGGTGGGCACGTCGGGCTCCGGCAAGACCACCGTGATGAAGACCATCAACCGGCTCATCGAACCCGATGCCGGCGAGGTACGCATCGAGGGCGTCTCGGTCATGGCCACCGATGCCCCCTCGCTACGGCGCAGCATCGGCTACGTGTTCCAGGGCGCCGGGCTCTTTCCCCACCTGCGCGTGGGCGAGAACGTCGGCATCACGCCCAGGCTGCTCGGCTGGAAGGACGCCGAAGTGGCGGCCCGCGTCGCCGAGCTCCTGGAGCTGGTGCAGCTACCGAAAGACATCGGCGATCGCTTTCCCGCGGAGCTCTCGGGCGGACAGCAGCAGCGGGTGGCGGTGGCACGTGCGCTCGCGGCCCGCCCGCGCATCGTGCTCATGGACGAACCCTTCGGTGCCCTCGACCCGGTGACCCGCGACGGTTTGGGCGCCGCCTACCGCGCGCTCCACCAGGCGCTCGGCCTCACCACCATCATGGTGACCCACGACGTCCATGAAGCGATCCTGCTCTCCGACCGCATCGTGGTCCTGTCGAAGGGCCGCATCATCGCCGACGTGGCGCCCCGCGACACGCGGCTTCCCCAGGAGGACCCAGAGGTGTCGGCCCTCTTCGCGGTGCCCGTTGCCCAGGCTGAGCGGGTGCGGGCCATCACGCAGCGCGCATCGAAGGAGTCGCCATGAGCGATCAGGTGGCGGCAGCGATGCAGGAGCTTCCGGGGTATCTCGGAAGTCACGTGCTCGTCTGCGCCTGCGCCATGGGCCTTGGCGTGGTCATCGGTCTTCCCATTTCCGTGGTATGTGCACGCAATGCGCGGCTGCGGTGGCTGGTGCTCGCGGGCGCCGGCCTCATACAAACGATTCCCGGTCTCGCGCTCCTGGCGCTCTTTTACCCGCTGCTCCTGGGCGTCTCCGCCCTCACGCATCGCGCCTTCGGCTTCCGCGTGCAGGCGCTGGGGCTCTTGCCCTCGGTGCTCGCGCTCACGCTCTATTCACTCCTGCCCATCGTGCGCAACGCGGTCACCGGGCTGACCGGCATCGATGCGCGGGTGCTCGAAGCCGCCGATGGCGTGGGCATGACGCCGAGGCAGCGCCTCTTCCAGGTGGAGGTGCCGCTGGCCGCCCCGGTGGTCATGGCGGGCCTGCGCACCGCCACGGTGTGGACCATCGGCGCCGCAACGCTGGCCACCTCGGTGGGGCAAACCAGCCTCGGCAACTACATCTTCTCCGGGCTCCAGACCGAGAACTGGGTGTACGTGCTTTTCGGGTGCGCGGCGGCCACGGCGCTCGCACTCGTCACCGACCAGCTCCTCGGTCTGGTCGAGAGCGGCGTCGCCCAGCGCAAGCGGCCGCGCGTGCTCATCGGCCTCGGGCTCCTGGCTTCTGGCGTGGCGCTGGCACTCGCGCCCATGGCGCGCGCGGGCGTTGGCGGCGGCAAACCCACATATGTCATCGGCGCCAAGAACTTCAGTGAGCAATTCATTCTTGCGGATCTTCTGAGTCGCCGCGTCGAGGCCCAGGGGTTCGCCGTTTCGCGCAAGGAGAGCTTGGGGTCGGCGGTGGCTTTCCGCTCCCTCGCCAGCGGCGACATCGACGCCTACGTCGACTACTCGGGCACCCTCTGGGCGAACGTCTTGAACCGCACCGACACCCCGCCGCGCGCGGAGATGCTGGCCGAGCTCACCCGCCTCCTGAAGGAGCGCTACGGCGTCGAGCTGCTCGGCAGTCTGGGCTTCGAGAACGCCTACGTGCTGGCAATGGGCGGCGAAAAGGCCCGCGCGCAGGGCATCGTCACCATCGACGACCTCTCGGCCAAGGCGCCGGGGCTCGCGCTGGGAAGCGATCTCGAGTTCCTGAGTCGCCCCGAGTGGGCGGCGCTAAAGGGCGCCTATGGGCTCTCCTTTCGCGAGCAGCGCTCGTACAGCCCCACCTTCATGTATCGGGCCCTCGAGACCGGTACCGTCGACGTCATCTCGGCCTTCTCCAGCGACGGACGCATCGCCGCGCAGAAGCTCACGGTGCTCGGCGATCCACGCGGCGCGCTGCCCGCCTACGATGCGGTGGTGCTGATATCGCCCAAGCGCGCGGGCGATGCAGCGCTGCGCCGGGCCTTTTTGCCGCTCCTCGGCGCCATCTCGGTCGCGCGCATGCGCGAAGCGAATCTCATGGTCGATCGCGACCAAGCGAAGGCCTCGCCGCGCGACGCCGCCGCGTTCCTGGCAGGCACCCTGCCGCCGCCCTGAGGACAGGTCTTCACCTTCGCGCGGGCTGCGGTGCCGCCGCGTCGGTCATCACGCCACGCGGCAATGGCTTGGCCTTCCGCGAGCTCCGGCGGCGCTACTTGCGCGTCGCCACCAGCACCCGCGAGCTCTCCTTGGGCATGGGAAAGCTGACGCCCGCGCCGGAAAGCGCGGCTCCGGTGAGGGTGGCAATGGGCTGCTCCGTCAGCTCGTCGCGAAGCGTGTAGGTTGCATTGGGGTCGAGGCCGCTGCGGGCGCCGCCGGCGTGCAGATGCACGGTGCGCGCCTCGGCGTCGTTCTCCACGAACAGGAACACCTCGGCCGGGGTCGGCGTGCTGGGGTCGCGTCGACCCCACGCCATGGTGCGCGGTTCGTCGGTGTACACCTGCGGCGTGAGCCCGGCCTTGGCCAGCAAAAACCGCGCGATGGCGCGTCGCCGCTGAATGCTCGCTACCGGATCGCTGTAATATGCATCAGAATTGTACACCGACGAGAGGTAGGTGCCGATGAGCGCGCGCGGCGCGCCGGGGCCGTCGACGGTGACGCCGATGGGCCGGCCGTTCTGGCCGGTGATGGCGGCGCGCTCCACCAAAAACGGCGTCACCGCGGCGCCGGGTCGGGCCTTCCAGTAGGTTTGGTGCCAGTAGCCGCGAAGAGCTCCGGAGCCGGGCATGAGCTCATTGAGATCGCCATAGGCGATGGTGCGCGGAATGCGCGGCCACGCGTAGCTGCCATCGGGATCTACCGGAAAGAGCGCTGCCAACCTGGCCACATCGGCGTTCGCCTTGCCGTCGAGGCCGAAGGAGCCGCGGTCCACGAACTGCGCCAGGAAGCCGCCCTTGTCGTGAAGCTCGACCAGGAGCTTGGCGGCCGCCGGCGAAACCATCTTGGGCGCCAAGAAGAACGCGGCCTTGTAGCTGGCAAGATCGGCCGTCGTGCTGGCGTCGACCACCGCGGCGTTGAAGCCGGCCTCCAGGAGCCAGCCATAGAGCCCCGAATACTCGTTGGTATAGAGCTGCTGGTGATCGTCGTCGGTGCCGCCCTGGGGCGCCGCGTAGGCGATGTCTTGCACCACTGCCACCGGATCTTCCACGTCCTCGGTGGCCTGCAGCTTTTCCCCGAAGCGCGCCAGAAACCCCGCCCAACGGCGCATCACGTCGAAGCGCGCGCGCTCCTGCCCATCGAGCCCCAGCGCCGCCTGAAAGTCGTAGCCAGAGCCGTCGATGTTGAGGCCGCCCCGGAGAATGTAGAAGCTCCCGCCCTTCATGCCGTGGCCCACGGTCTTGACCAAGAGCTGGTCGGTGCTCTCGGGTGAAACCACCGGCAGAATGCCGGTAGGCAGCGCGTAGAATCCGCCCTGCAGCTCGGCGCCGAAGGCGAACTTGCGCGCTGTATCCTTGGTGTAGATTGCACCAAAATGGCCGTATAGCTTGGTGTAGTAGTCGGCCTGAAAGGGGAAGTTGGTGATGGGGCCCGACTGCCCCGGCAAGTCGGGCACCTGCTTGGGATACGTATCGAGGCCGGCGATGCCGAATCGGTTCTTTACCCGTCCGTCGTGCACCAAGATGTTTCGCGCGGCGTTGGCCACGGTGCCCACCACCGTGAACGGCGAGTCGTTGGTGGAGAAGAGAATGTCGGGTTCCTTGATGCCGCGCGATTCGAGCATGCCGCGAATGGTGCCCAGGTACTCGGCCACATAGCTCTGGCCCGCGTCGTACCAGTCACGCGCCGGCACGTCGTCGGCCAGCGTCTCCGGCAGCTTGCTCGGTGGGGCCACCGCATCGAACGAGGCCAACGCGGTTCCGTAGGCTGCATTCAGCGCGCCCACCGTGCCGTAGCGGGTCTTCAAGAACGCCCGGTAGTGCGCCAGCGCCGTATCGCTGTAGTCCACCGTGCCGAAGCGATCGGACCAGTAGAGGTTGGTCTCGTTGTCGACCTGCACGCCCACCACGCACCCGGTGGCGATGTGGGTGCGGATGATGGGCACAATGTGATCGAACCACTCGCCCACTGCGGCCAGATACTTGGGATGCAGATACGTGGGCTGGTAGGAGCGCGCGCCCACCGGAAGCGGGGCAAAGTCGAAGTTGCTCCCGTCGGCCTTCTTGGCAAGGGCGTCCTGGTTCTGCTCCTTCCACCAGTCGGGCACGGCGCCGAAGCTTCCGAAGCCGCGGGGCCACTCCGCGGTGATGAGCGGCCCGGGCTTGGCCACCACCTTCAGGCCTTCGCTGCATGCTGCACGCAAGTAGGCATCGGCGTCGCGGGCGCCGGCGAAGTCCCAGGCTCCCGGACCCCCATGGTGGTAGTCCCAGGCAAAGTAGGTGGTGACCAAGTTCATCTTCGCCGCGCGCATGCGGGCAAAGGTGTCCTTCCACAGGGCCTGGGTCTTGGGGCCATCGAACGCGGCGTCGCGCACCCGAAAGTACTGCACCTCGCCGCCGAACAAATAGGTGGGCTTGCCGTCGATCTCCAGGCGCCCCTCGCGAATGCGCACGCCCTTGCGGTCTACCGGCACGTCCACGTCGCCGCCCCCGCCGTCTGCCCCCGGAAACGTGCCGCCGTCGGTAGCGGGCCGATTCTCGGGATCGCTACCGCAGCCCGCGCCCCCCGCCGCGCCCACGCCGGCCATGAACATGAGCGCCGCGAACACCCGAACCTCGACCCACTTCATGGCCTCACTCTACCACGTGGCTCTCGACGATTCTTCTCGTCGCCGTGCGACAGGGCTGGGGGCGAAGGCTCCCCCCACCAGAGGAATCCCATGTCGCTTCATTTTCACGCCCCCGCTTCTGCATTCACTGCGCTTTTCGCAACCCTCGCAGCCGCGTCGCTCGGCGGATGCGCGCCGGCCGAGGGACGTGACGCGTCGACTCCGGCTGCGGTGGGCGACCCCACCTTGATGGCCGCGAAGGTCCAGCGCATCCGCAGCTGGGAGCCCACCGGCCTCAAAACCTTCCATTTCGCCCTCCCCGACGACCTCATGACCGCCGACGTGGACGCCAAGGCCCCGCCCAAGGTGGAGTGCAAGAACCTGGAGGGCGACACCCGCAGCTGCAGCATCGTCCTCGACCTGGGCAAAGACGAAGAGGGCGTACCACGAACCCTGGAGTGCGCGGCCAGCTGGGGGCCCATTCCACTTCCTTTCGGTATTCTGGTGAAGACCTCGCTGGGAAAAATGGGGCTCAACGAGCCGCCCCGGGTCGACGTGGGCTGGGCCAAGGGCGTCGACGGTGGGCTCGTTGCGCGCTTCAACGCCAACGTCAGCTACGAGACCCCCGAGCGCGTGCTGGTGGGCACTGCCAAGCTCGCAGCCCGCTACGCGCCCGGGCACACGCTGTTCTGCGCCGACACCGCGGGGGGCGCGGAGAAGACCGTGCAGCGGCTCACCACCCAGCTGTTCGACACGGCCAAGGTGAAGGGCCTAACCGATGGCGTCGTCATCCAGACCGCGGCCAAGGAGCGGCGCGGGCAGGCGGCCACCGGCTTTCGCTTCGACTTCGTGCGCAAAGGAGAAGACGGCGGCTTCACGGAGGTCAAGTCGTCGTTCCACATGAAGAGTACCGACAAGACCTGGGACGTGAACGACTTCGCCATGTCGGTCACGCGCGACGCGAAGGGCACGGTGGAGGCGCTCAAAGAGCTCTTTTGGGTGGGCGCGCAGCACGCGCTCGTGCTTTCGGCCAAGCCCGGAGAAGGCGGCCGCCTGCGCATCAAGCTCGAAGCCAACGGCAAGAGCGACGCCCTCGAGATGACGCCCCAGGTGCCGCTCAGCACCGAGCTCTGGGAGTCGCCTTCCTTGCTGCGGGTGGCGACCGGTGGCGCGCCCAAGCATCGCTACGCATTCCTGGCGATCACCGAAGACGGAGAGCCCACGCTGGCGTACTCGAGCCTGACCCGGATTCGCCAGGGCTTGGTGCAAGAGGAAGTGGAGATGCACGGCAAGAAGGCCAAGGAGCCCGCCACGCGTCAGCGCAACGAGCTCTCCCTCGACGATCACGGGTTGGTCACCAAGCAGGTATCGAGCGACTCCGTAGACGAGCGCATTCACCTGTCGGGCACGGTGCCCTCCTTCCTGGTGGGGAAGAAGCCGTGAGGCATTTGCAGGCGCGGCTACCGGGGCTGGCGCGCGCCGCCGCGACGTTCGCGCTGGCCCTCGGTTGTGCCGGAGCGCCTCGCGCTGCGATCCCGCCGACCTCGCGAGGGGCCGCCGACGCGTGCGCCGACCTCAACCCGCTCCTCGACCTCCGCGCCGATCTGCTGGAGCCGGTTCCCGCAGGCGGAGAAGCCGGCCAGCTGGCGCTGCTCGACAACCAGCTCGCGGCGGTCGCGCTCGCCGAACAGCGGCTCCGTCGCGCCGGCACGTCGCTGGGTGATCTGCCCGCCGAGCTCCGAGCCCTCGCGACCACCCTCGCGGCGCAGCGCAAAATCGTCGACCACGCTGCTCGCAAGCTGGAGGCCAGCTACGGGGCAGTGGATGCCGCGCTCGACGAAGCAGCCTCCTGCCAGGGCATCGATCTTCGGGTGCTCGAGGCGCCGGCCAAGGCTTCGCGCATGGAACGTGCCGCGGCGGCCTTTGCAGCCACCAGCGCCGAGGCCAAGGCGCAGCGCGCGAGGAACAAGACTCTCACCGACAGAAGTGCATGCGCGCCCCGCCGGCGCCTCCTTTCGGCTCTCGGTTCTCTCGACGTGACGTCCAAGGCGTCTACCGCTGCGGTGGGCGAGCATCTCGCAGAGATGTCGATAGACGGCCAGGCGCTCGCCGCCAAGAACGAGCTCTCGCGGGCGCTCATCGAGCACAGCGCGAACCTCCGCGCATTCGCCGAGGCAGCCGATCCCCACGACCCCCACGGAGCTCGCGCCCAGCTTGCGCTGCTCGTCGAGCGCCTGGAACGTCGCGGCCGCGCGTGCCTCGAGAGCATGACCGAGCCTTCGTCGCAGATCGTGGAAGGCGATCGCGCTCCGCGTCAGGTGACAGTGCTGGTGAAGCCAAAGTGGCCCGCGCGATACGCCGGCGCCGCCACCGATACCGGCATCTTCGGAAGCGGCATCTTGGTGCGCTGGCGAACCCCAACGGGCGCCACCGAAACCCGCGTGGTCACCAATGCCCATGTGCTCGACGGCGCCGACGAGGCCGAGGTTTTCGACGCCGAGGGGGCCGCCGCGCAAGTTGCCGCTGAGAGCCCGAGGAAAGCCCACGAAAGAGCATGGAACGCCAAGCTGGTGCGCATGAGCAGCGACGACGATCTCGCGGTCTTGCGCCTGGACTCCGCTCCTGCGGCGGCGTTGCACGGTCTCGGCCTTCGTCTGTCGCCGCCCCGCGAGGACGAAGCGGTGGTGGCGGCGGGCTTTCCCGGCATCGGTGCTCGCCCATCGTTCCAGCTCAGCCGAGGCACCGTCTCCAATGCGTCGTTTCGCACCGGCACCGGCGCCTTCGGCGCCTACCTGCAGCACACCGCGGCCATTGACCCCGGCAACAGCGGCGGGCCACTCCTCGACAGCGACGGACGCCTCCTCGGCATCAACACCATCAAGATCATGGGCCGCGAGAGCGTGGGATTCGCCATTCCCGCCGTGCGCGTGCAAGTGGCCCTGCTGCGCGCCGGCGACCGGCGACAGTTCCTTCCCGGAAACGCCGCCTCTCTGTGCGGCGCGTTCGCCGGGGCCATGTCCGCGACCGCGCCCCATGGCGCCATCGTCGAACGCATCTCCCTCGGCCTGCACGACCCCGAAGTGCGTAGCGTAGGCGCGCGCACCGTTGCCTATCGCGACGCGGTGGCGCCCAGGGGGGAGGGACCACTATGGGACGCGCGTCTCGGCGCCTACGCACGTCTTCGGGTTCGCCTGGAAGACGAGGGCGGCGTCGCGCCGCTCACCGCGTGCTCCGACGTGCACGCCGTCGGCGGGAGCTCCTTCGAGGCGACCTTCCGCACCCGAGGCGGAAGCCACAGACTGCGCATGGACGACGAGGCGGGTACCTTGCGCATCACCGCGATCCAGCCAGCCAGCCAGCTAGGTAATACGCCGATACGGTGAAGCTCATGGGTCGAGCGTGGGCGTACCTTGCGCATCGGCGGGCATCGAGCTCGCGGGCACGGGCGCTTCTTCGTTGACCTCCAGGCCTCCGGGCAAGACCACGAAGAAGAGCGACGCCTCTTCGGCGAATCCGTCGTGGCTCTCGCCCTCGGCGGTCCACAGGTAGTCGCCGGGGCCGAGGGTGGTGTCGCCCACCCGGAGCCGGCCCGAGACCAGGTACGTTTCTTCACCGCCGGGGTGGCCGTGGTGGCGCGCGCGCGCGCCCTTTTGCATGCGGACGAAGGTGGTTAGCCCGCTGTTGGTGTCGTGCTGGCGGAGCACGGCGAACTCAACGCCGGGGGCCACTTCATTGAAGGTCAGGCGATCGTGCGTGCGATGGATGGTCTTGCTCATGAGAGGAACATGGTCCCTCTACGAACATCTGTACAACGCATGTTTTCAATGAGTACATGAAGCTGGCACATGTCTACCCTCGAAGTACGTCACCTGCGCCTCATCCGGGCCATCGTCGAAGAGGGAGGGCCCACCAAGGCTGGCGCGCGGCTCCACCTCACGCAATCGGCGGTGAGCCACCAGCTCGCCGAGCTGGAGGCGCGGCTCGGCGTGGCGCTCTTCGACCGCGTGCGCCGCCAACTCAAGCTCACACCGGCCGGCGCGCGACTCCTGGCCGCCTCGCGCACTCTGTTGACGGAGCTCGCCCGTCTGGAGAGCGAGCTACTGAACGGAGCCGCGCGAAAGCGCGAGCCCCTGCGCCTCGCTGTGGAGTCCTTCACTTCGTATCACTGGCTGCCCAAGGTGATGGTTGGGCTCGCCAAAGAGCACCCCCACGTCGACGTACGGGTCGTGATGGAGGCCACCCGCGCACCGCTTGCCTCGCTCCTTCGGGGAGACATCGAGCTGGGCATCGTGAGCTCGCCGGTGCGCGACCGCGCGCTCGCTGTGGTGCCGCTCTTCCGCGACGAATGGACGCTGATTCTCGCCCCCGGCCACCGCCTGGCCTCGCTGCCCTTCGTGCGCGCCGCCGACCTGGCGACCGAAACGCTGCTCGCCCACGACGCGCCGCGCGCCGACGTGCAGCGGCTGCGCGAGATCCTCGCGTTCGAGCATGCAGCCATGCCCCAAACCTCCATCGTGCCGTTCACCGACGCCATCGTCGACCTGGTCAAGGCCGGCCTCGGTGTGGGCCTTGTGTCGCGCTGGGCAGTGGCCGCTAGCCTGGCGCGCGGCGAGGTGGTGGCTCGCCGATTCACCAAGGAGGGGCTGCCCGAGGTCTGGTCTGCGGTCTATCGACGCGACGCAGAGGTGCGACTGCCGCTCGCCCGCCTGGCAGAGCTCATCCGCGCTACCTTTCCCGTGCCTCCGCGCAAGCGGGCGTGAGCGGAATCAGCGTCGCAGAAGCGAGTCGCCACGGCGCGTCGCTCGCGCCGTGGCCGTGGGCGTGGGCGTGGGCGTCTTCCCGCACCCAGGTGCGCGCGGCGCGAAAGACGCCTGCGAAGGGCCCGCCGTTGCGCTTGCCGCCGAGCTCCAGCCGAAGGACGACTACCGCCGCCGTGGTGCCATGAAGCTCGATGGTCATCTCGCTCACGTCGTAGCGCGCAACGGCTAGCAGACCCGTGCGGTATGCATCGACATCTCCCTCTTTCCGCAGCACCTGGCCATCGGGCGCGCAGATGACGACCGCATCGGAGAGGAGCGCGTCCAGCGCGTCGACGTCGCCAGCGAGCACTGCCGCGCGCAGCCGCCCTTCTGCATACTTGATGGCCGCGCGCGTCATGGGGGTGCAGTACTACCAACGCGCGCTCCCCGGAAGGCCTGGCTGTGAAGCTCAGCCTACCCGGCCAGAACCCGCTGCGAGCCGCTCCGGCTCTTCGTCCATCTCGGCCAGGACCCGGCTGACTTCTTCGAGCGAGTCGCCAGTGGCGGCGATGTGGTCGAGGGCCGAGTCGTCGCTGGCGCTCACGAAGGCCTTCATGGTGTCGGCCGCGGTGAAGGCCTTGCGCAGGGCGTCGACGTGCCCCTGAATCTTCTGGTCGACCATGGCCACCACCGACTTGGCGGCGTCGTTGGGGCCGCGCTTCTGGGTGCGCTCCAGCCGGGCCCGCGCCTCGCCCAGGCGAAGCAGCGAATCCCATGTACGATGCACGCTCTCGGCGGCGTCCTTGTCGAGCGGCACATCGGCCACGTTGCGCTTGAGCTCGGCGGCCTCCTTCAGGGCGCCGCGCGAGGGTTCAGGGAGCAGGGTGGCGGCCTGGTCTAGGGAGTAGGCGAGGGGATCGTCGGCGTCGAGCAGGAGCGGCAAGGCCGAGAGAGCCGTGCCCACCACCACCGAGACCCCGAAGATGGCCAGGTTGCTGGCCGAGAAGCTGGCCGAGAGCTGCCCGGCCAAGGCGCCGCCCACCAGAGCGATGCCCAGGTGGACCAATCGTGCACTCTGCACGCGAACCCGGAGCGTGCGCTCGGCGAACACCAGCGCCACCATGAGGGCGCCGGCCACCGCGGGGGCGATAGGCCGGAGCGCGGTGCCCCCGAAGGCGGCCAGGGCGCCGCAGGCAATGGCGATGGCGCTGAAGCTCCCGGAGGCCGCGGCGGCCATGAGCACGCCCATGGCCACCAGCAGCAGCGACGACGCCACGAAAGGCAGCCCATCGAGGAAGGGCAGCGATCCGAAGTAGAGCGCGGCCGCGGCGAAGAATCCGAGCTTCTTGAGGGCGCTCATGGCTCAGTAGGTCGCCGCGCGGCCGGTGTTACCGAGCTCTCGCGCCATGGCCTTCTTGGTCGCGTCGCGGGCGCCGTTGCCGCCGGTGGCGAAGGCCTTGCCGTCGCTCTCGTAGGTGTTCACCTGGGCTTCGAGCTTGGGGCGCATGGCGGCAGGCGCTGCGGCCGCTGCCTGACCCAGCGATACCTGGTTCTGCTGGATGAGCGCTTGGGCCCGGGCGTTGTCGCCTCGGGAGTAGGCTTCGGTGGCCTCGATTTGCCGGCGAGAAGCCACAACGCTCATGGCGCGGGCGAAGACCGTGGCGTCGCGCGACGCGTCGACCGTAGCCGCGTCGCTCACTGCGGTGAAGCCGAGGTTTTCGATGCGAACGTCGGCGTGGCTTCCGCCCACCTTGTCCCAGCTGGCGTTGGCGTCGAGGGTGCGCGCGTCGCCGCTTGCGAGGTCGGTGGCGAACTCGAGCAGCACGCGCCGCTCGTCGCCGGCGAAGAGCGAGCCGGCCTTGAGCACCACGTCGCTGCCCACCACCTTGGCATCGGCGCCGGTGGCGCGCACGAAGCGGACGCCGCTCGGGATCTTCACCCGCACCGTGGTGTTCTCCACCACCGTGGTGGAGGTCTCGACCAGCTCTTTCTGGAGGAAGCCAGCGAGGGCCGCGCCATCGCGCACGTAGGCGAAGTTGCCGTGTCCCTGATTGGCTACGCCGCCCATGTAGGTCTCGTCGAAGTCGAGGCCGATGCCGAGCGACGAGGTGGTGACGCCGGTTTCCGAGGCGTCGGCGGCGAGCCGCTCGGACTCGCGCCGCGAGGAATCGAGACCGTCGCTCACCAGGACCACCCGGCGCACGCGCCCGAGGCCGGCTTCGGCCAGCGTGTCGCGACCCCGGCGAAGGCCGCTGGGAATGTTGGTGCCGCCGCCGGCTTCGAGGGCCTCGACCCGACGAATCAGCGATTCGCGAACGTTGCCCAGGCGGGCCAGCGGCTGGATGGTCTCGCTGCCGTCGGAGTAGCGAACGAGGGCGATCTCGTCGTCGTCGCGCATGTCTTTGAGGAGCTTCACCACGCTGCGCTTGGCCTCGTCGATCTTCTCGCCGCTCATGGAGCCCGAGGTATCGAGCACCACCGCAAGGCTGATGGGGGCGCGCACCTTTGCGCGGTCTCCGGCGTCGGCGGTGAGCCGAAGATCGCCGTAGAGCTCGAAGTTGCTTCCGGCCAGCACCTTACCGTGGCTCAGCGCCAGCGAGCCCTTGAGGCCCGGGCCGGAGAACTCGACGGCGTTCTTGGCGTTGTCGAAGAGCGAGACGCTGCCGGTCTTGGCGGAAGCGGGCGCCCGCAGGAGCACCAGGCCACCGGCCGAGAGGATCACCGAGGTGATGGCGAGGCCGCGGCGAATGCGGGGAATCCGGAGCCACATCGAGAAAGACATCAGTTGCCTCCACTGCACTTCGAGACGTGGCCCGTGGGAACGGACCGGGGAACAGGGGGTATGGACGCACCCGCGGCGGGAAAGTTCTCGGAAACCCCAAAAAGTAGAGGCGCCCGCAGTGCTCCTACGGTCGCCTCGAATTCAGCTGCAGTTTCAGGTATTTGACGCGTGGGCTCAGCGAACGCCCAGGAGCTCTACCTCGAACACCAGGGTGGAGCCCGGGGGAATCGCCCCCGGAAAACCGCGGTCGCCGTAGGCGAGATGCGGGGGAATGGTCAGCTTGCGCACCTCGCCCACCAGCATGCCGGCGACGCCCTGGTCCCAGCCTTTGATCACCTGCCCGCCGCCCAGCTTGAACGAGAACCCTTCGTTGCGGTCGCGCGAGCTGTCGAACTTTTTCCCGTCGGTAAGGGTCCCCACGTAGTGCACGGTAACGGTGTTGCCTGCCTTGGCTTCGGTGCCCGCGCCAGGCTTGAGTTGCTCGATCTGAAGCTCGCTCATGAGGGTATTCCTTTCGTCGCCGGGGGCGCGCGCGCGCGCACCGCTGGCAGCGACGGCGAGGGTAGAACACCGCTGGCGATTAGGAAAGGCTCAAGGGCTTCGACCGCGGCGTGGTAGAAGCGGGCCGTGCCGCAGGTTTCGCATCGCGCCGAGCAGCAGCGGGTAGGACCTCTGCAACACGCTCTCGGTAGCGCAGGAGCTTGGCTCATCCGGTTGTGGCTTTCGGTGGTGGGACGCCGCTTCGCGAAGAGGGATGTGGCCTGGCTCTTGGGCCCTATCGGACCCGACGGCGAAATTGGCGATCGTCCCTACGAGCTCGTGGCTGCGCGGGATGGGCTGACCATCGACCGCGAATGCTTGGACGCGGGCCTTGTCCCGGACTTCGGGGTGCTTACCGGTCCCTCTTTCGACGCGACGGAGGCACAGCCCGCCGTCCGGCGCTTCTACGAGCGGACCGGCGCGTTCGACCTGGACGTGTGGAACGAGTCACCGTTTCCTGGCCGATTCTTTCTGTGGCTCATCGTCTACACCGTGAGCCGGACCATGAACCAGTTGAACTTTCCGGTGTTCGGTCTGGACCTGAGCAAGGGAATGACCAGCCAGGTGCTGCCGCTCCGCGATGCGAAAGGTGCTCTCGTGCACACCGGGTGGTACCGGCGCGTCCGCGCTACCGGCCTCGTGGTGTACACCGGGTTCTACACGACGGTCGAGGCGCCGGGCCACGCGGGACGCTGCGTGAAAGTGGTGTTTCCGCTCCCACGCGGTAACGCCACCGTGTTGCTCGCGCCGGGCCTGGACGCCCGCGGCAAGTTCACGCTCACCTCTTCCGCGACGCGCTTCGGCGGGCCTGGGTTCTATCGCACCCTTGAGGTGGGACCCGATCACGTGAAGGTCGTCTACCTACGGAGCCTGCGGGAGTACTTCGAGGTCTTCGAGGACGAGCACGGCGAGCTGCGCTGCGATCACCTCGTGAAATTCCTGGGTCTCACGATGCTGCGCCTCCACTACCGCATGCGGGAGCGACCCGCTGAAGGGTGATGTTGTCGCCGCCCCCTTCTCCGCATCCCCCGGCGGACGCGAAATGCGGTAGCGTGCGGCCGTCGTGAAGCCCATCCTTCGCATCGGTGTCATGGTCGCCGCGCTCCTGCCCTGGGCTTCGTCGGCTTCGGCCCTCGACCTGCCCAAAGTGGCGGGAAAGCCGCTGAAGCTCGAGATCACCGAGACCACCGTGGTCTCGCAGCGCTTCGACGCGCGCGAGGAGAACATTCCCAAGGACCACGGTTGGGGCGCCTGGCTCAACAAGCTGAACGCCCAGCTCACGTGGGGCAAGTGGACGGTGGGCACTCGCCTCGACTCCGCCCTCTACTGGCTCCGGCCCGAAGACCGCGAGAAGTGCGCCGACTGCAAGTTCAAGCCCGAGGACCAGAACAACCTGGAGCTCGACGGCGCCACGCGGTTTCGCAACAACATCTACGTGGCGAAGATGTGGGCCAGCTACAAGGCCCCGGGCATCGAAGCGACGGTGGGCGACGCCTACGCGCAATTCGGCCGCGGCCTCACGCTCTCCTTCCGCAAGGTCGACGAGCTGGGCATCGACACCACCATCCGCGGCGCCAAGGTGTCGATCCAGAAAGACCCATTCGCGGTGCAGCTGGTGGCGGGCTTCGCCAACCCCACCCGCGTCGACGAGGCCACCGGTACTGCGCTCTTCGCCAGCAAGCCGCTCCCCGGTAGCGATCGCGGGGCCGTTCCGGTGTACGGGTCCGATCGCGTGGTCGGTATCGAGCTCACCTCTGGCCGTGGGCTTCCGGTGGTGCTCTCTACCCGCGCCGTGCGCTACTCGCGCTGCGCGCCCTTCAGCTACGACGGCAAGGGGCGCATCGACGACGGCATCTTGAGTGAGCCCTTCGGCTCCTGCAACGCCACCGACACCTCGTCGTGGCTCTCCGGGCTTCCGCGCGAGACCAGCCCCACCCGCCGCACCAACGACACCGACCTCTTCGGCCAGTCGTTCGAGATTCCCAGCCTGTGGGGCCACGGCAGCCTGTACATCGAGGGCGCCGTGTCGCGGCGTCACGAAGATGCCAGCCCGCGCGAAGCGAATGTAGAGGGCAATGCGCTCTATGCGTCGCTCATCACCAACGTGGGCAAGCTCACCAACACCTTCGAGCTGAAGAGCTACCGAAACTTTTATCCGGTGTCGGGCGCCGTCGACAAACTGGCCTCCACCTTCAACATCGTCCAGTACAACGCGCCGCCCACCACAGAGCCGCTCATCCAGGACTCGATGTTCGGCTTCTTCAACGCCTGCGTCACCGGCGGCCGCTGGCGCAGCGACGTGCGCCTGGCCGAGAACTTCCTGGTCTACGGCGCCCTCGGTTACTACCACTCCAAGAGCGAGATCGTCGGCGGCGAGTGCGACCGCTTCGGCAACAGCGTGGGCGACCCCACCAAAGACACGCACACCTTCGTGGTCGACACCCTCTCCGGCTTCGAGTGGCGCTTCAACAAGGACCGTTCGCAGTTCCTGGCGTCCATCGGCACCCGCGACGATCGCCGGGGCAATGGCAATCCGTACTACAACGAGCGGGCCCTCAACTACTCGCTGGCGGTGTTCCTCTCCGGGCCTTTTTCGCTCGAGTTCTCTGGGCGTCACCGCATTCGCTTTTGGGAGAACGAGAACCAGCGCGGCGAGCCCGAGCGCTCGGTGCCGTGGGCCCAGGGCTTTCACATCACCGCCTTCAAGATTGCGCCCAAGTGGGTCATCTCGCAGGGCATCGACTACACGACGCAGCGGGGCTTTCCGACTTTCTATCTCAATGGCGGCTTGCTCTATCGCTTCACCAGCGAGTCGAACATCAAGGTGCTCGTGGGCCAGCAGCAGGGCGGCCTCCGCTGCGCCAACGGCGTGTGCCGCGTGTTCCCAGCCTTCGAGGGCGCCCGCGCCGAGCTTACGCTGCGCTTCTGAGGGCAATCGTCATCACCCGGATGGTTGAGGGGCATGGTCACTCTGTTGGCCAGCTCGAGGCATTTTCACACACGCGAATCCCGGAGTCGTTGAATTCCGCGCCGATAGAGCTGATGCCTTCTGCCCGCAGGTAAAATTGGTGATGCGCTGAGAAAATTGCGCACTAGAAGCAGGCCCACATGCGGGCCGCACACACACTTCCACCGCCAACCGCAGCGGGCCATTTCTCCGACAAGCCGCCGGAGCATCTGCTGCTGTACGTGCGGGGTCGAAAGCTCACCGGTAGCCTGGTGTTCGCCGTTGCCGAAGGCGAGCGTGCGCAGGCAGAAGTCTTCGTGGAGTCGGGCCGAGTGCGCAAGATTCGCAGTCAGCAGCCTACGTATCTGGGCGGCGTGCTCTACGAGCTGGGGCTCATCGACGTCGAGGCCATGAACCGCTCGCTGGTCCAGGTTGCGCAGAGCAAGGCCCTGGCGGGGGCCACGCTGAGAGGGAGCGGCGCCCTCGACGCCGCCAACCTGCAGCGCGGCCTCACCGAGCAGATCGAGCGAAAGTTGGAGCAGCTCGTCTCGCTCCCGCGCAGCGTCGCGTGGTCGTTCCACACCGGCGTCGACGTCTTGGATGGCTTCGGCGGCAGCGACTGGCCGCTGGTCGACTGTCTCGGTGCGGTGTGGCGCGGCCTGCGCGAGTCGCCGTACTTCGATGACATCGAGGCCGCAGTGACCCGCGCGCGTGGGCAGCGATTCGTTTTCAAGAAGGAGGCCGAGGGCTCGCTCACCCGCCTCTCCGAAGAAGAAGGCGCCATGGTCCGGGCCTTTCAAGCCGGCGCTACCGTCGGCGAGATCGACTGTGGGCTCTCCGAAGACCGCAAGACGCGCCTCTTCTACTTCTTGTTGCTCACCAACGTGCTCGCGCCGGTGGCTGCCGCCGCATCGCCGCAGCGCACGCCGGTGCCCGCGCCGCCTGCGAGCGCGTCGCGATTGCCCACGCCTCCGCCCGCCCCCAGCGCCCCCAGTGCCCCCAGCGCTCTCATCGCCAACACGCCCGGGGCGCCCTTCACCTCGCCCCCGCGTCGCCCAGACAGCACCGCGTCGATGCGCATTCCCCAGCCCCCGGAGAGCGGCATGGCGCCGCGCATTTCCGAGGCGCCGTCGCAACGCTCCATCTACGTGACGCCCACCCCGGGATCGGTGCAGATTCCCTCCTTCCGCGTTCCGCCGACCCTCGACGCCCCCGACGTGCCGCCCGCTTCGTCCCGTCGCCCCGCGTCGGCGCCGCCTTCGCAGCCTGCGGGCCCCACTGGCGACCGCCGCGCGCAGATCCTGGAGATGGCCGAGAGCCTCGGCAAGCTCGACCACTTCGGGGTGCTGTCGCTCCCCAAGAGCGCCAACTCCGACGAGGTGCGCGACCAGTTTTACAAGCTGTCGCGCACGTTCCATCCAGACAAGCTCCCGGCCGATCTCAAGGACCTGGAGGAGACGTGCTCGCGCATCGCCTCGCGGCTCGGTGAAGCGCACGCCGTGCTCTCCGACCCCCATCGGCGCGCGGCGCACGTGGCCGAGCTGGTGCGCGCCCACGCCTCGGTGCCCACGCCGGCCTCGAGCGTGCTCCGGGAGAACGCGAAGAGCACCATCCAGAAGGCGCTGAAGGCGCTCCCGCGAAGCTACGCCGAGGCGGTGGAGCTGGCCGACCGCGCCCGCGCCACCGACGACGGCAAGTCGCCGCTGGTCGCGGTGGTGGCTGCGTGGATCGTCGCCAACCATCCGGCGCAGCAAGCCGACACCGATCTGCGCGCTGCGCTCAAGACCTTCGACACGCTGGTGAAGGACCACCCAGACTTCGCCGACGCGTACTACTACCGCGCGCAAATTCACAAGCGCCTGCGGCAAGGGCCTGCCGCGCTCAAGGACCTGAAAGCCACCCTCGACTGCTACGCCGACCACACCGACGCGTCGCGTGAGCTGCGGCTCTTCCGCATGCGCACCGACGGCGGCATGCCCGCCGACGAAGCCCTCGGCATTCTCAAGCGGTAGCTATCCTCGAGCTTACGCCTCGATGAGCTTGCGGAAGACCCGGCCCGAGGTGAGCAGCTTCGCGCCCTTCGACACGCTTCGGCTTCAGCAACACTACCGCTACGAAGAGGGCAGCCTCGAAGAGACCGTGGAGCTGCTCGACCACAGCGGCGGCAAGGAGGTTCCCTACGTGCGCAACGACGAGCGGGCCACGCTGTACGCCACCCGCAGGTTCGACGCGCCTCCCACGCGCTTCGCTTCACCTTGACCCAACGCCCGGCCTTGACAATTTGTGAACATCGTTCACAATATGAACGTGGTTCACGAAAATAGACATCCCGCCTCAGCGCACGTGATGCGAAAGCGCGAGCTCCGGGCCGAGGCCATCGTCGACGCTGCCATGGAGCTGGTGGCCGACGAGGGGCTCGATGCTCTCACGCTGGCACGGGTGGGGAGCGCGCTCGGATGCGTACCGGCAGCGCTCTACCGGTACTTCTCCTCGAAAGACGCGCTCCTGGCGGCGCTCCAGCGGCGCGCCATCGCCGAGATCGACAACGCGCTCGCAGCCGCGCAGGCGGAGCTCGCGGCGCGCGCCGGAAAACGCAGTGCCGAGACGGTGTGTCTCGCGGGCATCCTGGTGGCCGCACGAGCCTACGCGCAGCTGCCTCGCACCCATCCGCGCGCGTACTTCCTGGTGGCGGTGCTGCTGGGCGATCCGCGCCTCCTGCTCTCGAACGAGGAGTCTCAACGCACGGCGCCACTGCTCGCTGCGCTGCTCGGTCGCGTGCACGCGCGCTTCGAGGAAGCCACCACGCTGGGGGTCCTCGAGGCTGGCGACGCGACGTTGCGCACGCTGGCCCTCTGGGGCGCGCTCCAGGGCTCGCTCTCGCTGGAGAAAGCGCGGCGCATCGCGCCCTCGTTGCCGGAGGCGTCGTTCGTTTGCGAAGCGGCGTCCCTGGCCATGCTTCGGGGGTGGGGCGCCACCCCGTCGCTCCTGACTCGCGCATCCCAGCTCGCCAGTTCGAAGAGGTTCCCATGATTCGCTCTCTGTCGTTTGCCGCTCTCGGTGCCGTGGCCTGGTCGGCCAGCGAGTACGCGATCCATCGCTTCGTGGGTCACGGTCCCAAGCGCGCCGAGCCCGCAGGGTTGCTGGGGCGCATCTCGCTGCAGCGCCTCGCCTACGAGTTCAATCGAGAGCACCTGGCGCACCACACCGACCCCACGTACTTCGCGCCCACGTCGCGCAAAGTGCTGGCGGCCGGTGTGGCCATCGCTTCGGTGACGGCCGCGCTGGCGCCCATCGTGGGGCCACGGCGGGCAGGCGCGTTCGCGTTGGGCTTCACCGCGGCCTATGGCGCCTACGAGCTGCTGCATCGGCGCATTCACACGCACGCGCCCTCCGGAAGCTACGGGCGGTGGGCGCGCCGCCACCATCTGGCGCACCACTATCGAACGCCGCGCGAGAACCACGGGGTCACGAGCGCGGTGTGGGATCGCGTGTTTCGTACGCGGCTCCCGGTGGAGCAGCTGCGGGTAGCGCGGCGGTCGGCGCCGGTGTGGATGACCGACGCGCAGGGTGCGCTGCACCCGGAGCTCGCAGAGGACTACGTGCTGGTCGGGAAGGGCGCGTCGCCTGCGGCGATCACAGCGTCTTGACGTAGCCCACGATGTTCGCGAGCTCCTGGTCCGAAAGGTTCGAAAACTCGGGCATTTCGCCGTTGCCGCTGAGCATCGTATCGACCGCACACCGATCGCGAAGAAATAAGAGCTGCACCGATCGCGGCTGATCTCGCGTGGGGCACGGCCCGCGCGGCGGAAAAAAGTGGCGGGGCGTTGAACGGAAGTCGGGCGAGGGGGAACAGAGGGCAGTTCTCTCATCGATTCGTGGTCGCGGCCTCATCGTGGCGCGCCCCGTCTCCTCTCGCGCGGTGCGCGGAAGGACGGGCGCGGGAAGCGGTGGCGGGCGCGGCTCGGTTGCGCTGCTTTGCCCGCGGCACAGGTCTCGGGCGTGCGGCCGCTTGCATCTCGCTCGGCTTGGCCGAGGGAGTGGAGGTTCGTCTTGCGTTCTTTGCTTCGTCGTTCGCGCCCCGCCGGCTTGGTCCTGGCGGCCGGCCTCTTCGGGCTCTTGCCTTTGGCCACCACGTCGCCTGCGTGGGCGCAGCCAGTGGTGGTGCCGCCGCGTGTGGTGCAGATGCCCGAGCCTCGCCCAGCCGCAGCGCCCTCCGCCGAGGTCACGGTGGTGCTCGAGCTCATGGTCGGCGTCGAGGGTCGAGCCACCGACGTAAAGGTGGTTTCGGAGCCGCAGCCCCCCTATGACGACGATGCGGTGCGCGCGGTGTCTGCGGCCACCTTCGAGCCGGCCACCAAGGATGGGGTCAAGACCGCGGCGCGCATTCGCTATTCCGTGGTGTTCACCGCCGCGCCGCCTCCCGCGCCGACTTCACCGCCTCCCCCGGGCCCCCAAGGCCCAGCTCCGCCCCCCGAGGTCGCTCCGCCGCCGGTCGCAGATGCGCCGCCGGAGAAGGACCAAGCAACGTTCGGCGCGCGCGCCGTCACCGAGGCGCCGCCCCGCGAGGCCACTGCTCGCAGCATGACCGGCGGCGAGCTGCGCATGCTGGGAACCCGCGGCGATCCGCTGCGCGCGGTGGAGCTGTTGCCGGGGATGGGGCGCACCTCGTTCGGCAATCCACTGCCCATCATCCGCGGCAGCGCCGGCTTCGAGAGCCAGGTGTTCTTCGAGGGCATGCCGGTGCCGCTGCTCTACCACTTCGGCGGCATCACCAGCTTCGTACCCGCGCGCTTCCTCGACCGCGTCGACTTTTATCCCGGCAACTTCTCGGCGCGCTATGGACGCGTGCTCGGTGGCGTCATCGACGTTCGCATGCGCGAACCGAAGATCGACGCGCCCCACGCCGGAGCCGACGCCAACTTCATCGACGCGTCGGCCTTTGTCGAAGGGCCGCTGGTGGGCCGCTCCGCAGACCCCGCGGCGGAGGATCCGGACAAGCCCCGCCTCTCGGCTGCGGTGGGCTTCAGGCGCAGTTACGTCGATCTCTTCTTCTCGGCGCTGGTACCCAAAGACGTCATCAGTATCGAGGCTGCGCCCTCCTACTACGACTACCAGGGAGTGGTATCGGCCAAGCTCTCGCGAAAGCACTCGCTGCGCGTCTTCGCCATCGGTAGCCAAGACCGCTTCGAAATCGTCCAGGAGCAACCCGACGATCGCGAGCCTGCGGCGCGCGGACGCTTCGACCTGCGCACGGCGTTCCACCGCATCCAGGTCGTACAGAAGAGTGAGTGGTCGAGCCGCTTCTCGCACGAGGCCCAGGTTTCGCTGGGCATCGAGAACAACCGGACCAACCTGGGGGGATTCCTCCAGGGAGACGGCGACGCGATTGGCATGCGCGCGCGCCTCGAAGGCGTCTATCGCCCGATCGACGAGCTGCGCCTGACGGTGGGCCTGGATCACGCGTCGGAGCACTGGAAGGCAACCTACGCGGGCTCGCGACCGGACCTAGAGGGCATCAGCGGGACCGGACCGAGCTCGACCCCGCGCACCAGCCTCACCGCCAATACCTGGATCCACGCGCCAGCCCTGTACGCCGAGGCGGCGCTCCTTTTGGGCGGCCGCGTCACGCTCATGCCGAGCATTCGCGCCGACTACCTCGACCAGACCGGAACCCTCACGGTCGACCCGCGCTTCGCGGTGCGCGCCAAGGTCACCAGCACCACCACGCTCAAGGGGGGAGTCGGGCGCTTCACCCAGCATCCACAGGTGTTCCAGGCGCTGGCCGTCATTGGCAATCCCAATATCGAACCTGGGTATGCCATGCACTACTCGGTGGGCGTGGAGCAGGCGCTCGGCGAGAGCGTGCGGCTCGGCGCTGAAGGCTTCCTCAAGACCCTCCACCACTTACCTTTCGACACCAAGAACTTCGCCGCCCCCTACTTCGATAACGCGGGTCGCGGGCACGTGGTGGGCATGGAGCTCGAGGCGCGCGTGCTGCCCAAGGGGCGCTTCTACGGGCTACTGGCGTATACCCTCTCGCGCAGTGAGCGCGCCCGCGTCGACGAGCCGCTGCGGCTGTTCCAAAACGACCAGACCCACGTGGGCTCCGCTGCCGGAGTGGTACGGCTTGGCCGCGGCTGGGAAGCGAGCGCCACCTTCCGGCTCACCAGCGCCAACCCGCGCACCCCGGTGGCATCGGCGTTTTACGACGCCCGCATTGATCAATACACCGCGCGCAATGGCGCGGTCTTCGGCGATCGCGGCCCTGTCTATCACCGGCTCGACGTCCACCTCGAGAAGACGTGGACCTTTCCGAAATGGAAGCTCATGTTCTATATCGATGTTCAGAATGTGTATAATGCAGCCAATAAGGAGTACGTCTCCTACAACTACGACTACACCAAGCAGCAGGGGGCCTCGAGCTTTCCACCCTTCTTGCCCAGCCTGGGTATTCGAGGTGAGCTGTGAGCCGCCGCGTCGTCTTCGTCGCCGCGCTGCTCGCCGCGTTCGCCTGTGACGATCAGGAGCCGGCCTGGCGCCTGGACCGGCCGCGGGTGCTGGGCGCGGTGGTCTCGCCGGCCACTGATCCGTCGCTGTCCTCGTTCGTCGCCGGTGAGGCCATATCCGTCGAGCTGGTGACGGCCTCGGCGCAGAAGGCTCGCGGCGCCTTCGACGCCTTCGCGTTTACCGCCTGCGCCAGCGACGACAACCCTTCGCTGGCGCGTTGCACGGGCCCGCGCTTCGCCATGGTCGAGGGCAAAGACGCCAGCGATCCAGTATTCACGTTCACGGTGCCCCCCGGTTCGGTGGGCCCGCTGCTGGTCTTCGGCATGGTGTGCCAGGGCGGAGCGGCGCGCGTGCGCGCAGGCGAGCTGCGCGGCGACTGCGAAGGGGCCGTAGGCCAAGAGGTCGCGGTTCGCCTGGACGTGGCCGGCCCGCCCAACAAGAACCCCACGCTGCCGTTCGACGCCGTCGCCTTCGACGACGTACCGCTCGCCGGTGACCGCGGTTGCGAGAGCCCTTCACCCTTCCGCATTCCCGCCGACCAGCGCGAGCACACGCTGACCGTGCCCGTGCAGAACGTGGGCGCGGAGCCAGAAGACACCTTGCTCCTCAGCCACGTGGCAACCCACGGCAAGCTCGCGCGCCTCTATTCGACGCTGGAGGGCCCCGCCACCGCGCAGCGCTTCCGCGTGAAGTGGACCGCGCCCGCCAGTCTCTCTCCGGCCCGCGAGACCGCCCGCGTCCACTTCGTGCTCCGCGACGGCCGCGGCGGCACTGCCTTCGCCTATCGCACTGTGTGTATCGAGAAAGGAAACTGAGATGAAGATCGACCAAGCGTTCTCTGCTCTTGCCGGCTACGGCGCCGGCTGGGTGTTCTGGCTGCTTATCGCCCTTAGCGTGGTGGCGGTGGCCATCGCCGCCGACCGCATTGTGTGCCTGGTTTCGTCGCGCGACGACATTGGTCGCTTGAAGACCGACGTCATCGAGGCGCTGCGTCAGGGGCAGACCCTCAAGGCCATGGACCGCCTGCGGGAGTCGGCCTCCTATGAGGCCAGGGTGGTGCTTGCGGGGCTCTCCTCGCCGGGCGTGGCTTCGGCCGAAGAGCGCATGGCAAGCGTCTCGCAGTTCTCCAAGATCACCATGGAGAAGAACCTCTCGGTGCTCGCCACCATCGGCTCCAACGCCCCCTTCGTGGGGCTGCTCGGCACCGTCATCGGCATCATCCGCGCCTTTCGTGCCCTGGAGGCGGCGCAGGGCCGCGTGAGCGCGCACTTGCTCTCGGAGATCGGCGAGGCGCTCATTGCCACTGCCGTGGGCCTCCTGGTAGCGCTCCCGGCCATCGCCTTCTACAACGCCTTTCAGCGGGCCGTCTCGACCCGGCTGCAGCGCGCCGACGCGCTGGGGCGCGAGGTGCTGGCGCACCTGAAAGCAGAGGTGTGACATGGCGGGCTTCTCTCTCAAGACCGATGAGCCCATGAGCGGCATCAACATCACGCCGCTGGTCGACGTGGTCCTGGTGCTGCTGGTGGCGCTCATGGTCACCGCGTCCGATCTCGCGGCGCAGAGCATCGGCGTGGAGCTCCCCCGGGCCGCCACCGGGGGCGACGCGCCGGCGCGCACATTGGCCATCAGCATCGACGCGCAGGGCGGAACGTTCCTCGACGGGGCCAAGGTCTCCGACGAGGCGCTGAGCACGGCCATTCGCCAGGCCCACGACAAGGACGCCGAGGTGCGCGCCATTCTGGCGGCCGACGGCCGGGTGCCCCATGCGCGGGTGGTGCACGTCGTCGACCTGCTGCGCAAAGAGAACGTGGTGCACTTCGCCCTGGAAGTGGAGCCCGAAGGCTGACGATGATGCGCACCATTCTCTTGCCCTCGTCGTGGGCCGTGAGCGGTCTTCTGCACGGCGGCGCTGCGGCGCTCCTCTTTCTGGGCGCGCGTGGCGGCGTGTCGACCGCCCCGCCGCCTCGGCCCGCGATGGAGTTTCATGTGGCGCCGCCGGCTCCGCCGCCCCAGGCGCTTCAGGCGCCCCAGGTTCCAAAGCCGCTGGACGCGCCGAAGCCCCGCGCGCCCAAGGAGATCGCGCCCGCCAAGGCCGCGCCGCCTCCGCCCAGCCCCGACGCGCCGCCGCCCGCCGCCGCCGACGCGCCGCTCGATCTCACCGGCAACACGCTCACCAGCGACAAGGGAGGCTTCGCTACGCGCGTCGGCAACGGCGAGGCGATGGGCGGTCCCATCGGCGCCGGCGGCGCACCAGCGCCGCGACCGCCTGCGGCAGCACCTGCGACCACCGCCGCCGCGGGTGGAGGGAGCGGGCTCACCCGCAAGGAAGATCTGTCGCGGCTTCCAGAGCCTCCCGACCTGGCGTCGCGGCTCCTGGCGCACTATCCGGAAAAAGCACGCGCCACCGGCGCCTCGGGCCGGGCTACGCTGTCGCTGGTGATTGGTGCCGATGGTCGCGTCGCAGGCGTCGAGTTGCGGAGCTCCTCCAGCCCCGAGTTCGGCCGCGCCTGCGAGGAGACGCTCCGGGGTACGCGCTGGGTGCCGCCGCTCGACAAGGCCGCGCGCCCCACCGCTACGCGTGTAGGATACACATGCTACTTCGACGTGCGCTGAGGGCGAGCCGGGTGGGGGCTGCGCTGCTCCTGGGCGCTCTCCCGGCGCTCGCCGGCGAGGTGCGGGTCGAGGGCTTGGCACCTGCGCCTGCGGAAGCGCTGGCCACGGAGCTGCGGCCGATTCTCGATGGCGGCGAGGGCAAGGCGCGTCGCGAGGGCGACGCGGTGGTCACCGTGGAGCCGGGCGGCAAGAGCGCGAGGGTGCGCTTCACGCCCGCGCAGGGGGCGCCCGTGGAGCGCGTGGTGGCCATTGAGAGCGCGCCTACTGCGCGCGCGCGAACCCTCCATTGGCTCCTGGAAAACATGGTCCGCGACGAGGCCGCCGAGCTGCTCGACGCGCTGGTGCCGAAGCGGAGCGTGGCCCCCGAGCAAGACGCGGCAGCCGACCCCGGCGACGCCGCGCAGGAGCCCAACGTCGGGCCTGCGGCGCTGCCCTCGCTTCCCCCGCCGTCGTTGCCCCGGGGGCTGCCGCCACCTTCGTTCTGCGATAAGCCACTCCCGGAGTTTCCGGTGGGCGTAGGCCTCGTGGGTCCGCTTCGGCTGCCGCTGCCGCTCACCCGCGTCCACGCCGCCCTCGACCTCGCGATTGGCGATCTGGGCGCGCTGCGCGGCGCTTCTGTGGGCGTGTTCACCCGCACCCGGTGCGACGCCGAGGGCGCAGTGCTTGCGCTGGCCTCCGACTGGGTGGGGCGCGATCTCCGCGGCGTTGCCTTTACTATCGGCTTCAACTTCGTCGGTCGCGACGGCCGCGGTGCGCTCGTCGCGCACGGCGGCAACCTGGTGCGCCGCGACTTCGCGGGGGCGGCGTATGCGCCTGGCTTCAACGCGGTGCTCCGCGACGCCGACGGCGCGCTCGCAGCCATCGGCGCCAACGTCGTGGGACGGAACTTGCGGGGGGCGGGGGGCGCGGTGGGCCTCAACCTGGTGGTTGGCAATGCCCACGGGGCGCTGGTTTCAACGGGCGCCAACGCGGTGGGCGGCGAGCTCGAGGGCGCCGCCCTGGGGCTGCTCAACCTGTCGGTGGGCACGGCTCGTGGGCTTCAGCTCGGGCTTGGCAACCTTGGTATGCGCGGGGTGGAGGGCGCGCAGGTAGGTCTCGTGAACGTCGCGCGGTCGGCGGACGGCGCGCAAATAGGTCTCATCAACATTGGCGGCAAGCTCCATGGAACGCAGATCGGCCTGCTCAACATCGCTGAAGATGCCGATGCTGCCATTGGCCTTCTCTCCATCTCCTGGCTGCGTCGGGTGCGCCCCTACGTGTGGGCGAGCAACCTCAAGCCCCTCCAGGCGGGCGTTCTCTTCGAAGGCAAGCGGGTGTTCAGTGGCGTGAGCCTCGGTCGCATCGCCGAGAGCATCATCAACCGCGATCTGATCGTCGGCTTCGAGCTCGGCCTTCACGTCGTGCGCAACGACGATGCGGGATTCATTTGGGATTTCGTCCTGGGAATCGACGGCGGCTTCGACGATCGCGGCACCGGCCTCTTCGACGTGGGGCGCCTCGGCACCCGCGTGGGGTACCGGGTGGCCAAGCGCTTCGCGCCCTTTGCCTACGCCGGTACCGGGCTCTACGCCGAGAACCAAGACGGCGATGGTCTGCAAATTCGTCCCGATTTCGGCGGCGGTGTGCTTTTTTGAAATTCCCTTTGAACGAAACCGAGCGGAGCGGGAACTCACCTGCGGCCGCGTGAAGACGACGACCTTGACCCTTGCTTTCTTGGAACCCGACGCGCAGTCCCTGGTGGACCGCCTGCGCCGTCAGGAACGTTCGGCGCTTGCAGAAGCTTACGACCTTTACCACGGCAGCGTGCGCGCCCTGGCGACCCGCGTGGTGGGCGACGAGGCCCTCGCCGAAGACCTGCTCCAAGAAGTGTTCGTCGCCCTGCCCCAGGCGATTCATCGGTTCGAAGGGAGGGCGCAGTTGAAGACCTTTCTCCTCTCCATGGTGTTGAATCACGCAAAGCACTACGTTCGTGCAGCTGCCCGCCGGCGTGCCATGGCCTCGCGCTTCGGCCGAGAGCCGCGCGCGGTGTCGCTCGACGGCGAGAGTGAGGCTTCGCGCGGCGAGATTGCCCGCCTACTCGAGCGCGCCCTCGACGAGCTGCCGCTGGAGCAGCGGGCTGCCTTTGTGCTCCTTGAGCTAGAAGAGCGCACCAGCGTCGAGGCCGCGGAGATCGTGGGCATTCCCGAAGCCACCATGCGCACGCGGCTCTTTCACGCCAAGCGGAAGCTGCGCGAGCGTCTCGAAGAGTGGGGGATGCGATGAGCGATCCGCTGCTGCGCGCCACCCAGGCCCTCAAGGGCAAATACGAAGACGCCGCCAAGGTCTCACCGGCCCGCGAGGAGGCCGCTCGCGAGCGCATTCTCGAGGCCACCAACGTCGGCGTGCGGCGCCGCCGGGCGAGTCGCATGGTGCTGCTGCCCATCGCCGCCGCCTTCGCGCTGCTCGCCACCTGGGCCGCGGCCACGGGCGCGCTGAGCCACGTGCTGTCGGCGCAGCCGAGTACCTCTGGCGTCGAGACCGTGGCGCTCCCGGGCCCTGGGCTCGCGCCGTCGGTACCGGCGAGCGCGGCGGTAGTGCCCGCGCCCTCCGTTGCTCCTGTGGCCGCCCCCACCGTCGCAGATGAGCCACCTCCCGCGCCCGCACCGGTGCATGCCGCGCTGCGCCCGTCGTCGAGCAGCGCGGGGTCGGTGGCCAGCGCCGCATCCACGGCCGCGGCCGCCCGCGCCGACGAAGAGCGCCTGTACGCCGACGCGCACCGGGCTCACTTCGAGACGCGCGAATATCCGCGCGCGCTCGCCGCATGGGATACCTACCTGGCGGCGTATCCGGCCGGACGCCTGGCCCCCGAGGCCCGCTACAACCGTGCGCTCTGCCTGGTGCGTCTCGGTCGCCGTAGCGAGGCACAGATCGCCCTCGAGGGCTTCGCGCGGGGCGACTACGGTACCTACCGCAGGGCCGAGTCGTCGCGGCTCCTCGACGCGCTCGCCGGTGACGCGGCGCCCTGAGAGCTCTTGGCTGCGCGCGCTTCGTTCCGTAGCCACCTCTCGTCAACGTTGCAAGTGCCGACCCGCTCGCGGGTCGCCACTTCGAATCGACGTTGTTGAGGCTAGCCGTAGCCGCCGTGGCATAGGCTCTCCGCCTGCTCGCAGTACTCGGTGGTGCAGGCGATCATCTTCTTGCGCGCTGCCGGCGTCTCGCGCGTCACGGTCATGATGCGCTGACACGCTTCGGCGGTGAGCGGCGGCGCGTTGCCTTGCGCCGGCCTGCGCGCCGCGCACTTCTGCACGATGGGCGCGCACAGGGTTGCGGCCTTCGGATCGATCTCCTTGGGCGAGGCCCAGCCCTCCAGGCAGTCGCCGGGATCGGTGGAGATGAGCGCAAGATCGCAGGTGTCGCGTGTGTTGTTGTGGCGCAGCATGCACTGCATGAACCGCTGAAACCGTGGAGGCGAGAGGCGAGCCTCGATGGTGCGGCAGGTGGGCATGAGCACCTTCATGCCCTCGGCGAAGGGATGTCCAACGGGACAGCGCAGCTCGCTGCACGTGTGCTTGCCGTTGGGATCGAACGCGTCCATTTGCGAGACCGGTGCCGGCTCCGCAGGCGCCGGCTTCACCTCGGCGACCACCGGCGCATCGGTGGCCACCGGCGTCGGCGGTGGAATGTGCACTTCGGCCGCCGGCCGCGCCTCGGGGGTGGAAGGCGCCTCCGCAGGCGCCGCTTCCTTTGCGCAGGCAACGCCGCCTGCCAGCGCCGTCACCAGCTTCAAGAACGAGCCACGATGAACTTTCACCGCTGCGAGGCTATCGCACCCGAGGCGCCGCCGCTCGCGGGAAGCGCCGGCCCCGAACCTCAGCTTCGGGTGCCGTAGAGCTCTCGCGGCGCTTCTTCACCGCGGCGACCTTCCCCAGCCATCGCGGCTGGGTGTCGCGCGCCGTGAGCGCGCCATGTCCCTCGCCGCACCGCAGCTCCGCGTGCACCCGCGCGCCGCACTCCCGGTGTACCACCTCGACCGGCGGACCACCGGGCGCGGCCAGCCAGCGATCGCCCCACTGCAGCAGCGCCACGATCACCGGAAACGCCTCCAGACCCATGGGCGTGAGGCGATACTCGAAGCGCTCGCGCTGGCCTTGGTCGCGATAGCTATGGCGGGCGAGAACGCCATGCTCCACCAGCGTCGCCAGGCGACAGGCGAGGACGTTCCGCGCGCATCCGACCGCGCGCTGCAGCTCGTCGAAGCGGCGAACGCCGTAGAACGCCTCTCGCAGCACCAGGATGGTCCAGCGCTCGCCCAGCACCTCCAATGCGTGGGCCACCGAGCAACGGTCACGAGGTGCGCGCCGGATGAAGTCCGCGTCCATGCGCGCATTCTGCCACCTGGGTTGCATTTTACAACCCAGACGCTAGGCTGCTTCGCCTATGGCAACGCAGCAGATCACCGCGGGCGCTGTCTCCGTGTTCGTCCACTCCACGGGCACCGGCCCCTTCTTGTGGGACCGCATCCCCGAGGCTGTCCTCGCGGGCACGTCGAAGATCGCGCCTGCCAACCTCGGATATCCGCCGAACGCGCCCCTGCCGCGCGGCACCAAGTGCTCCGCCACGGAAGACGCGGCCTCGTTGCTGGCGGCCATTCCCGAGAGCGCCAGCGCGGTTCACCTCTATGCGCACTCCTACGGCGGCTACGTGGCGCTCCAGCTGCTGCCGCTCCTCGGCGATCGCGTTGCCTCGCTGTTTCTCTGCGAGCCCGTGCTCTTCGGGGCGCTCGCCCGCGAAGAGAGCGCCGATCCGGCGGCGCTCGCGGAGGCCAAGTTCTTTCAGGACAACCGCTGGTTCATCGACGACGAGGAGCGCGGAGGCAGCGAGGAGTGGCTCACCCTGTTCATCGACTACTGGAACCAGCCCGGCTCGTTCCAGCGCATGCCAGCGTCGATGCAGGCGTACAGCCGCATGGTCGGCTGGAAGATGTTTCAGGAGGTGCGGGCCTGCTTCTACGAAGCGAGCTCCTTCGACGGCTACCAGCTTCCGGCGCACACTACGCTGGCGCGCGGTGAGCGGTCGCCCAAGGCGTCGCGCGCCATGGTCGAGGCCCTGGCGCAGCGGTATCCGCACGCCACCGTGGCGGAGCTTGGGAAGACCGGGCATATGGCACCGCTCACCCATCCGGTCCTGGTGGCGGAGGCCATGGCGGCGCACGCCGCGCGCGTACGAGCCTGAGCGCGCCGCCGCTCTTGCGCCGCCTCGTCGCTCCCGTCGAGCACGCGCTGGGTGGTAGACACGGCGGCAGCGCCGGCGGTGAACGACAAGGCCTCGTCGCAGACTTGCTTCCGCGGCCCCGGGCGTGTTGAGTGGGCGGCACCATGTACCTTCGCGTCGCTCTCGCCACAGCTCTGTTGGGATGCGCCGGCAGCGCGGTGGCTCCCTCGCGCGCGCCCGCTCCGGCACCGCCCGTACCCTCCGCGACTTCGGCCGCGGCGAAGCCACTCCACGTCACGCTGCTCGGCACGAACGATCTGCACGGGCGCCTCACCTCGCTGCCGCTCTACGCCGGCTACGTCGCCAATGTGCAGAATGCACGCAATGCCGACGACGGAGTGCTGCTCCTGGGCGACGCGGGCGACATGTTCCAGGGCACGCTGGAGTCGAACCTGGTGGAGGGGGCTTCGGTGGTGCGCGCCTACGACGCCCTCGGCATGCACGCCGTCGCGGTGGGCAACCACGAGTTCGACTTCGGTCCGGCCGGGCCGCACACGGTGCCGGTGGGCACCGAAGATGGACGCGGCGCCCTGAAGGCGCTGGCCAAAAGCGCGCACTTTCCCTTCCTCGCCGCCAACCTGAAGGAGGGCGGTCAGGTGCCGCCGTGGGAGAACGTCGCGCCCTCCAAGCTCGTCACGGTCAAAGGCCTTCCGGTGGGCTTCGTGGGCGTCACCACCCACGAGACCCTGGGCACCACGCTGGCGGCCAACGTGCGCGGCCTCACCGTCGAGCCGCTCGCCGCGAGCATCGCGCGAGAAGCCGCTTCCCTGCGCGCCGCGGGCGCCGCGCTGGTCATCGTGCTGGCGCACGCGGGCGGCAAGTGCGCCGCGTTTGGCCACGCGCCGGATGCCGACCACTGCGAGATGGATAGCGAGATCTTCCAGGTGGCGCGGGCGCTCCCGAAGGGCGCCGTCGACGCCATCGTGGCGGGCCACTCGCACGCCGGGGTGGCCCACGAGGTCTCCGGCATCCCCATCATCGAGTCGTTTGCCAACGGCAAGGCGTTCGGCCGCATAGACTTCGATCTGGATCGGAAGACGCACGCGGTCCTCGCCGCGCGCATCTCGCCCCCGAAGAAGCTGTGTCCGGGCGATCGCGACGACGCAGCCACCTGCGAGCCGGGCACCTACGAAGGAGCGCCGGTGGTGCGCCCGGCGGCCATGGTCGCTTCCGTGAACGAGGACCTGAAGGTGGCCACCGCCCGCAAGGGTGAGCCGCTGGGCGTGGAGCTGCCGGACGGCCTCCGCAAGGCGTACGACGAGGAGTCGCCGGAGGGGAACGCCTTCGCCGATTTCTTGCGCGAGGCGTATCCCACCGCCACCGTGGCGCTCATGAACGGCGGCGGCCTGCGCGAGAGCCTCCCCAAGGGCAAGCTCGCGTACGGCGCGCTGTTCGAGGCGTTCCCGTTCGACAACCGCGTGGCCATCGTTCGCACCACCGGCGCCCGCCTCCGCGCCCTTTTCGCGTCGCACGCGCGCCGATCGGCGGGCATCTTCTCGGTGAGCGGCCTCCGCGTCCTTGCGCGCTGCGAGGCCGGCGGCACCCTCACCATCGACCTGCTGCGCCCCGGCGGCAAGCTCGTGGCCGACGCCGACAAGGTCGAGATCGTCACCAATGAGTTCCTGGCCCAAGGCGGCGACGAGTTCTGGGGCGACGAGGCCGAGGGAACCAAGGGCAGTGTCACCATCACCGACGAGGCGGTGCGCGACGTCTTCGAAGCGCGGCTTCGCAAGCGGCCGCGCCTCGCCGAGCGCGAGGTGTTCGACGCGAAAGCCCCGCGCATGAGCCTTCCCTCCCGGCGCCCGGTGCGGTGCGCGAAGTAGCCGCCGAACCCGCCGCGGGAGTGCTATGTCACCCGCCATGCACGCCGAACACGCGACATTTCTCGAGGCCCTGGCGAACAAGCGCCGGCTCACCGTCACGTTCTTCCACCAGAAGGAAGGTCGCGAGCGCACCCTCACCTGCGCGCCCCTGGATTTCGGTCCGCTGCGCGGCGCCAAGGATCAGACCCCCCGCTACCAGCTGTGGGACCTCGAGGCCACGCGGCCTCCCTACAACGTCACCGTGCTCCCCGAGGACGTGAAGTCGCTGGTGCTGCTCGAGGAGACCTTCGATCCCGCCGCCATCATTCGCTGGGCCTTCAAGCCCAACGCCTGGGCCGTGACCCGCGACTGGGGCGAGTTCAGCTGAGCTGCGAACACCGCCAGAGGCTCGAATACGTCGCAGATCCGGCAGACCGGACGTCCAGAGCGGAGCCCGCGTGGTCGTAGGCGCCGTCGGAGAGGCGTCCGAAGGGCCGACCGCGAATGGCACGGACCTTGACAGCGTGCCAGAGCTCACCAGTCTCCCTCAGCCCGATCGTGGCCTGGCGCAGGTCGAGGTACAGTTGGGGCTGGATGCCGCCAGCCGCGCCGAGACCCTCTCTCGCCAGATTGAAGGATACTGCGGCAGCATGGCGATCTCCGCTGAGGTTTCTCAGGACGAGTTTCAGAAGGCGCGAGCCACGCCTGAACCGGCACGAGCCTGGTGCCGGATGGCCCTCGCCAAACCCTGGTCGGGCCCCGCTCCACGCGGAGTGAGCAAGCGAGTCTGGTGCGGGGTATCGATGAGTGGTTTCCGCACTTGCAACCAGCGCTACCTGCAGGTGACCGACCAAGGTCGCTGCGAGGAGCTGCTCGAGGGGCTGCTCGAGGGAGACACCTGCTTCGGCCTGCTGCGTTTCACGGTGCGGGGCGCGTCGCAGACTTGTGCCACACTCATGGCAATGAACCCCACGTGCGATCGACAGAAGCCAGATCTGGGGTTCGCCGAGAGTCTAGCCGGTACGCCTGACCTTCCCATACTTCGGCTTCGATCCCTCGATGACACGATTCCCATGTTCGTTCGCCTTGCCACCGCTGAACTACCCAGGCTACGCCAGCAGCGGTTTGCGCCTGGGGGAATCGGTCGCCTATCAAAGGGGTGCCAGAAGGTGACCACCGACAACTGGAGCAACGCGATGGGGCGGTTCGAGCGCCTACAGATGCTCGCCGACGAGGTTCTCTCGCTTCTTCAGATCGAGTACCAGCCGAGATAGGGTCCAGATCACCCGGAGCCCGCTACCTACCACGCTTCGCGTGCCTCAACCTTTGACCAGCGCGAGCACCAGCTCGGGCGCGGTCGAGGCGCGCGGCGCGGGAGCTACGGTCTTGCGCGCGGGAGCCACGGTCCTCTGTGGCCGGCGCATCCGGAGATCGATGGCTGCCACGCGGTAAGCCTCCACGAAGGTGGGAAAGTTGAAAATCGCGCGCACGAAGCGGTCGACGCCGAAGCCCGACATCATGGCGATCTGCCCGACGCTGACCAGCTCGGAGGCGCTCTCGCCCACCGCGTGCACGCCCAGCAAGCGCTCGCCGCGGGCATCGGCCACCAGCTTGAGCATGCCGTCCTCGGCGCCGGCGATCATGCCGCGGGTGGTCTCGGCGAACGAGGCGCGACCCACCAGGATGTCGCCGTGCGTCTCTCGCGCCTGGGCTTCGGTGAGGCCCACACTGGCGATCTCCGGGATGGTGTAGACGCCGGTGGGAATGAGGTCTTCCGCGTCTTCCGCGAGCCCCAGCGCGTGACGCGCCGCGCGTCGCCCTTGCTCGGCCCCGGCTGCCGCCAGCGAGGGCGGGCCGGCAACGTCGCCC
>JBBQWQ010000006.1:0-204609 GCA_038210445.1 Polyangiales bacterium | reverse complement strand
CTGCCATCCGTCGGCCCAAGACGGGAATCGCTCGCCGGTGGAGATCTCTGCGCAGTTGTCGACGACGATGACGCAGATCGGAACCAGCGCCTGGCCGCCGCCGAAGACGAAGCGGTCTTGCTCCGGATGGAAGATGCCGGGTCGGTCGTCGTAGCGCGGTACGCCCTTGTTGGTCTCGCGGGCGATGAACGGCACGCCCATGTCCCAGCCAATGCCGGCCAGGCCCGCGCCGCCGCTGGTCTTGTAGTGGAGCGAGAACGCAGGGTCCACGGCGCCGCGCGCCGGAGGCACGGGGATGGGCACCGCGAACGTGGCGATGCCCGTGGAGGCCTGGACGCTGAAGCTCTCGCCGAGGCCCTCGACCTTGCCTTGGCCTTGCGGCAGCGCGATGGCATGCGAGGAGACCGCGGCGCGGTCCGGCGCCGCCGCGGGCGCAGCGGCGGGTGTGGTCGCGTCGACGGTTGCCTTGGGTGCAGCGGCGGAGGTGGTCGCGGCGCTGGCCTTGGCCTTCGAAGGTGCGGACTTTTGCGTCTCCCGCGCTTTCGCCGCCGCCTTGGCCTTCGCCTTGATGGCCTCGAGCTCCGCAGGAGACGGCACCCGCGAAGGTGCCGCCGCCTGATTGCGAAGAGGAGCAGCGTTGCCCGCCGGCGGCGCATCGCGCCCCGCAGCCGAAGCCGCGTGACCCGATGCCATAGCCGCCACCGCCAACGCGACCAGCGCGATAGACCACGAACGCATACGTTGCTCCTACCTACTACAGATACTCGAAGGACTCAGGGCGTCGGCGAAGTGACCCGCGACCAGTACCGGTAGCGAATCATGAGCTGGATATCCTCGAGGTTGCTCCAGCGCAGCGCCGGGCTCTCGTAGATGCGCACACGGTACCGCCCGTCGAGCGGACGCCCGCGCAGCTCCGTCTTGGTGATGCCCGTCGCCGAGAGCAGCGACGTGTCGGCCCCCGAGAGCGGTAGCGTCAGGTACCGCTCGGCCGTGAGCGCCTTGCCGTGCCGGATCGCACCTTCGCCGAAGTCGAAGCGCCGCGCTTCGCGATCGTAGCCCACGATGCCCACCTGGTTCGCCTCGTGCACGATGTCGTACTCGAGGGTCCCGTTGGCGTAGCAGTCCGGTGTGGGATTCTCGTCGCAACTCCGAACTCCAGTTCCAACCAAGTTGATGGCGAAGTCGACGTGGCGGTAGTTGAAGTTCTCCGCCGCAAGCTTGTCGGCAAGCGAGTTCCCGTTGACGGCAAACCGCTGCGTGTCGACCGCGAACGACGAGAGGCTCTCGTAGTAGCAGCGCGCGGGCGCACTCGTGCTCGCCGCGGCATCGCATTTCCGCTGGAACCGCGCGCGCAGCTGTTCGGGCTTGCTGGCGCAGTTCGTGCGTTGCGTAAGTCCCTCGGAGTTCGTGGCCTCGTATCCCGACGGCGCTCTACCGTCGTCGCGCTCGAGCTGGACATCTGTCAACAATACGCTGCCGTCGGCGCCAGCAGTCGCTGCCGGTGCAAAGGCCACGCGGTACCGCCCGCTGCTCGTTGCTGCGAACGACAATGTCCGACGCGTCATGACGGGAAACGTCGTCGGGCCTGGAGTTGCCTGGAAAAGTCCGGCCGCCGGCGTGAAGACACCTGTAGCCACAATGATGCCGTTCTCGTCGAACACCGTCGCTCGATACGGCCCAAGAACCGTAGTCGTCGCAGCGCCGGTCGTGGCGTCGAGGGCAGCGTCTCGGAAGGACAGAACGTACCCGCCCGCCGGCAAGATCACCCCTTGCGAAACGTAGCCACTGGCGCCGGGTACACCGCCTTCAGGGCGCAGCGTGGGGTTGGTTGGCGGGCGGGTGAGGAGCCATGTGCCGACGTCGGGCAACTGTGCAGGCGGCGTGAACGTGGTATCACGGCTCCACGCACGCGCATCCAAGCACTTCGTTTGGCCGGCCGCGCAAATGTGCCGCTGCCAGCGCCGGTCGGCCGGGGTACGCTCGTCAGCGCCCAACCAGAGACCGTCGCTGGTTGCCAACCGATTCCTCGACGTGTCTGAGCAACTCGTCGTTTGCCGCTCTACGTTCTCCCGCATCGACAGAAGGAGCGTATCGTTGCCGTCCTGGGACGGATAGGCGACGTTATAGAACTCGACGAAGTTCGACAGAAGATCCACGTAGTCTCCGATGAAGCTGTTGGCGTACTCTCGCCCTCGAAGTTCGGACCAGGCCCGCTTAGCTGCTGCGTCCGTCGTCGCATCCTCCTTCTTGAGGGCATCAAAATCTACACCGTGCATATTGCACACTCGATCGGCCCACTTGGAGGGCGCTTCGAGTGGGCCGATGTTGTTCTCTAGGCCGTCGAGTCGCACTCCAAGCCGCTGCTCGACCGCGCGGCGCGCATAGTAGCCTTGTGCGCGCGCTGCGACGAGCGCGTTCTCATACCGAATGCGGGTGCCACTATACCGCGCGTTCAGCACGGAGTTGACGTAGGAGCGGCACGTGATGTCCTTCCCGCTTGCATCCTTGCAAAGCCACGCTCCGTTCCCGCTTGCCTTCTCGAGATTGCCCGCGAGCTCGTTCTTCATTTGCTCGAGCAGGAGCAGCTTTGCCTGAAGTACAGCCGATTTGTCGCGCACGTCGGCCAGCGCGTCGTTTTGGTCCTTTCGATACTGGGCGAGCTGTCTGCTTGCCGCAATGAGAGCCTGGCTCCGTTGCGCTTCGAGGCCCGCCGTCTTCGCGGGCTCGAGCTCCGTAGTCTCCACGAAGATCGATGCACCAGCGCTCAGAGCCTCGACCGCTGTAAGAGCCTTGGCTTTCGCGATGTCCACAGGATTGAATCCGACAGCCCCGGCAGCAGCCCTGGCGATGGAACTCGCGTGCTGTATTAGCCGGAGCTGCATTTCGGCATTGGCCACCTTCTGTTGGGCATCGATAGCTGCGAGCGTGGCATACAATCCAGATATCTCGGATCTGGCTTGCGAAATCGCATGAACAGAAGATCCGTAGCTTCGTGCTGCCCCTCGCATCGCGGTCGCGGCTTCGATTGCGACAACTCCCATCTGCCCCTTCAGCTTGCCCGCGCCGACAACGTTGGAGTTGAACAAGTCGACGATCGTCATCGACACATTCTCCAAGTAGATGCCCGCTACAGCCCTCGAGCCCGCTGCCTGCCGGCCTTCGATCCAGCCATCAAGGAGCTTGAGATCCTGGACGCTGTTGACCACGGGAGCGGCATCGCCGTCGTTTCCCCGTGTCGGCATGAGCGAAAGAACACACGAGAGCCCCGCCGCCTCGCTGAGCTGCCTTTTCGCTTCCGCCATTCCCTTTGGCGCCATCGAGTTCAGGAAGAAGCGCGCGCGCAACGGCGGAGCCTGGACACTGGGAAGCACGGCGGGATTGAAGGCGCAGTCGCCCCAATGGTCGCGCGACTTGCTATCCGGATCGCAGTCCCTCTGAAGAGGATTTGTCCAAGACTGGGGGTCGCCGATAAGGGGTTCCACGTCGTGCCACCGCTGGGCCGTTGGGTATTCCTCTCCAAACGGAAGTCCGGGCGGCGGACCGAAGCGGTCTGCGCCACGGTACTGGTTGCCGATGACGTAGTAGCCGTATGTCATCCGGTCATGGTAGAAGTTCATGCCAGGCGAGCTTGGTTCGAACCACGTTTTGATAGACGCGAGCATGGTGGGGAGCAACGCATCGTTCTCTGCCGACCTGCCCGCGAGTGCTCGCCATCCGTTGAGCGTCAGTCCGCGGCCAGTGGTCCCCGATGGCCCCTTGGCATTGAGCCAGTCACGAAGTGGGCTCGTATCGGAAACCACCGACGCGTTGCTGGCCATCACGTGCAGATACGAAAGGCTGTTCGCAACCGGGCGATAGCAGGCGCCAGGCGTCTGGCCTGGGTTGTAGATGCCGCGATACCACGCGGGCATCTCCGCCGGTGCGGATGTGGGCATCGCCCCGAAATTGTTGTGGACAGGCGTCGCGTCCGCCATCTGAATGCCATCATTAGACGACATGGCGGGCTTCGTACCAGTGAGCACGAAGTGACCTCCGCCCTGATCGACGAATCGCGCGGGGCCGTAGATAGTCGCTGATAGCGTGCATACCGTAGCCTCCGGCTGGGTGTACGCTGCACCCGCGAAACGCGCTGCAGGAATCGGGGTGACGAACGCGCCGCCCGGCACCTCGCCCGCCATGGCGTCCGCAGTCCACAGCGCGCCCATGAGGCGCCACCGGATCCCGTTCAGCTCCTCGTACGCATCACCAAGCGGCGAGTTGCACGTCCCCAGAGCTCCGGTGGAGCCCGGGCACGCACGGAATAGCGTGTTTAGCGCACGGTTCAGCTCCCAGTTGGTGTTTACGGTCGTGGTGAGACCGCAGGCGTCGCCGCCGACGCGCAAGCAGCCAGGCCACGCCGGGTTTGGAGTGGCGCCCGGGTTGTGCGAATCGATGAGCGCCCGGCCGTTTACCTCCAGTCGAAAGTCTGCAGACAGGTCCACGAAAAAGCGAGCCTGCCTGAGCACCTCCCGCAGCGATGCGTCTGCTCCCGCCCACCTCAGCCCCTCACTGTCGTTGGGAGCCAGGTAGGCCTCAAGGGCGGTGTACGGGTCCCAACCACCCTGGCCCCCACACTCCTTGATCTTTATCTTGGGTGTCGGCTCTGGCGCTACGATGCCAAGCGCGGTGTAGTAAACGACGTTGGCCTGAATGGGGGAGGGAAACGGGGTGCCGGGTTCCACGTACTGCGCGGTCACCCCAGCGGTCGCAAGCTTGTCGCAGATCCCAGGACGAACGGAGGCGGGCGATGTCACACAGCCAAGTGTGTCAGCAAGCCTTGTCGGGCCCGGGTTGTCCGAGAGCAGGACGATGTCCAATTTGTCGCGAGACAACCCCGCCTTGATTGCGTCCCCACACTTGTCGAAGGTTCGTACTTTGGTGGTTGGATCTTCTTCGAGGCAGTCCTTATCGAAGGGCCCGCCAGTGGCAGCCTCCACTTTGTCAGCGGCGACCTCCTTTCGCTCTTCGATACGAGTCCCAATGTCGATCAGCTCTCGCCCCAGCTCGTCAGCCTTCGTGGCAGAGGCTTTTGCAAGGGTGAGGTAGTGCTTCCATGAGCTTTCGTAGCCGTCACTGTCGCTCGTGAGCTCGTTCTCGAGCGGCACGAACACGTCGCGCGGCACGCCAGGGATGCAGTAGTCCCGGGTGTCTGCCATGGTCGAGTTGAGGTCGTCGTTTGCCTTGGGGAAGCCGAAGACCGCCTCCACCAGCTTGCGCCGCAGCGGGCTCACTGCGAAGGTCGTGGCGTGATCCAGGAGCGACGCCGTCCAGGTGCCCTTGGATCGGGTGGTGCCGAGGATCTGACCGCCGTTGGCGCCCTTGATACCCGCGCGACGAATCACCGCCTTGGCCATTTGCGCCACGAGCACGGAATCGTTGAACGTGGCGGGCCGGGTCGTGGTGTTCACCTGCACCGGCACGGAGCCTGTCGCCGGGGTACGCGAGAACTGGAGCGTGAACCGCTTTCGCATGCGGCCCTGCGCAGCGGCTGCGCTCTGGCTGGTCGCGAGGTCTACCGTGCCAGCGCTCGGCTTCCAGAGGTAGTTCGCGGCGCTGGCGGAACACCCATTGCTGCGCGTGCCCGAGAGGCATTGGGCCAAGGTCGGCAAATCCCCATACGTCGCAATCTCGCCAGCATTGGGGGGCTCTACGACGATTCCGAATGCGTCGACGAGCTCGGTGGAGCTGGGGCTGTCGGAAAGGCCGAAGTCCTTCGGGTTCACGTCGAGGAGCACCACGGTGAAGGTGTTCGTGGTGTCGGGATACGTGACAACGCGGGTGCCACCTGCCCAGCCATCGACTTCGAACATGGCCCCCGCACGAGCCTTCACGTCTTCGTCCGCGGGCAGGCCAATGCCCTTGGCGTACTCTCGCAGCCGCACGAGGCGGTCGCGCAGCGCCTGGCCCACGGAAAACGCGTCTTGGAACTGGTAGCTACGAACACGCGGGTTGAAGGTGGTATTGGGAGTGTAGGGTATGGGATTTCCGCTCGATCCGTTGTTCGGACGACCGGGTCGATTGTTGGCAGCGGTAAACGGTATTCCGAGTGCCACGTCGAGCGTCGTCGCGAAGTCGACTTCTGTACCCGGTCCGCCACCGGTGCCGGTGCACTCCGCGCCTGCCTGGACCGCTCCCAATGGGCCGAAGATGTCGCCCTCGTAGCTCTGCCGGACAATCGGTGCGTTCACCTTCGAGCCATTGGTGGAAGGCGTTCCGGCAGGAATCGGGGCGTAGGCCAGGGAAGATAGCGTTGTCGATGTCACGGTCGAGGCGTTGGACATCGAGCGCAGGGTAGCGCCCTGGCGCACTACCGCAGCGTTCATCGTCGAATCCGATATAGCGTCGACCTGAGACTTCAAGATTTGGCCGGTGGGGGTCGCAGCGAAGAGCGTCGGAGAGAGGCCAGCGCCCGCCGCCATGCTCGTGTTCAACGATGCATAGACCTCGTTTCGCACGGTGGCTGGCGCGAGACCAGCCGTGGGGACGAAGAGGGACCCGCTGAGCAGCTTATCTGCCGACATGCCGAGGTAGCGCTGTCGCGGGACGTCGTTGCCTCGCTGCTGCATCCCAGGCGGCGCGTACGTCTTCCAGGCGTCCTCTGGCCGAAGCCACGTCCCTCCCGGGATGGGCATGAGAGCTGTGGGCGTGGTCGTGGCGCAGTTGTTCTGCGATACCGCGCCCGTCGTCATCCCCAGTGTTCCGAGGCGGCCAAAGAGCGTACGGGCTATTTCGGCAGCGCTGTTGCCGTCGCTTCCGTCGGCCCAGAGGGCCTTGCCTCGCTCGGAAGGCGGGAGGGTGGCAGCTTTCTGGGCCGCGCCGGCCAGGGCTGCATAGACGTTCTTTTGGATGAGGTCCTGCATGAGCTGGCCGGTCGCTCGCAAATTCGCCGATTCCAGTTCCAGGTGGCGCCGAGCTGTCAAGGGGAAGTCGATGTTCCCCGCCGTCACCTCGAGAGGAGGGTAGAACTTCTGCGCATCGGCGGCCAACGGAGTCGTGCTCGTGTTGTAGGCGGCCGTCATGATATCTGCGGACGGCGAAGCGACCGCCGAGTCAGCGAGGTGCTGCGAGGCAGTCTTCCACGTCGCAGTGCTCGCATACTTGATCGGCAGCTGGTCGAGCAGGGGGACGTATGAGAGCAGCTCCATCGCCAAGTCCCGCACGAGGAACTTGTCCTTGGGCTGCACCACGCGGAAGGTCACGGGAGCGGCGGACTCGGGGGTTGAGGGCGGGGCGCCCGGTAGGTCCACCTGGCTGGAACCGGCGTTATAGCGCAAACCCCAAAGGCCGTAGGTCCAGGTGAGTGGCTTCTCTGCGTCAGCAAGTTCGACGAGCTTGGACGCTGCGCAAACGAGTGTGTCTTCGTACTGCAAGACCTGGGCCGCAGTTCGGGGTTCGTAGGCGAAGAGGAGGAAGGCAGGATAGTTGGTGCCATCGAGGCCGTTGCACGAGGGCTCTGCAGACGTATAGGCGGTGGCTGCGACCGAGTTGTCGGCGGCAACCTTCCGGTCGTAGACGACGCCCGAAGCGAACTGGCTGGCTACGCATGTCCTGCCGGTGATGCTGGGCCCTGACAGCACCGCCATCCGTCGCACGCCGCATTCGGATAGCGCGATACGGGCGAGATCCTTCATGGAGGACGAGACCGCCGCTCCGCCCTCTGGTTCGAGAGTTACGTCCTTGATCCGTAGCGGAGACTTGATCGTCTCCGTCGGGCCTTCGGCGGGCCGGAAGGAGAGGGTTGAAACCTCGCCGGACGGCGCCGAAACATAGGCGATGATCGAGTAGTTGGCGTCGAACGTCTCGGTCGTCGACGGAACTTTTGGTTCCTCGCCAGGCTCGCTCGAACAGCCGCCCAGGACAGATACCAGGACGACCAGCACCGCGAGAAGCAATCGCGACAAAGAGAACGTCTTCATGGGTTCACCCCGCACTTCGCAGAGGCATTGATGTCCAGAATCAGGTTTGCAGCGTGAATGTGCGCGTGGGTCGTGAAGAACACGACGCGCGCACGATCGGGGCTGACTAGCGGCGAGTATCCCGCTGGCACGTTGGTTCCATAGTCACGGTGATTGATCTCAACGCACCCGGTTCGATCGGCTTCGAACGGCGAGAACGCCGCGCTTGGAGCAAACAGCGGCTCAAGGCGCGTTCCTCCTCCAAGGTTCCCGTCATTGAACAGCCGAACGTCGGTGACTGTGCGAAAGTCCCAGTTGCGTCCCTCGATTTTCATTGGCACCGGAGCGTCCGAACTGGGCGGCCAGCCAACACCGACATCGACTAGCAACGAGAACTTCGGCTGCGGGCTTGCGACCGCATAGGAGCGGTAGTTCGTAGCTCCCGTCGGATAGCGCATCGCCGGATCTGGGTCGCACTCGCCCCCAAGCTCGGTCCATGGGTCTCGTGGAAGGCGAACCGTCACGCGATGCTAGATGGAATTGATCGGTACGTACATGGTGCCTTTGCCGCCGGTGGGCTCCCCAGGCCACCGTTCCCCCGCGACGCGGCAGCGGGCCGACCCACACTGCGGACTGACAATCCCGCATTTCGAGTCGCAGTTGTAGAACCGCTCCATCCGAACGTCGTCTTGGTACGCTCCGGGACCGTAGCCGACGCCCATCTCCTTCGCGTCGGGGCCCATCTTGGGACACGGGTCGTCCGGACCTGCGTCGTCCGTCTCCGCGTCGCTGCCACCATCCTCGTCGGGCGGCACTTCCACGTCGAGTCCAGCGTCAAGTCCGCCGTCTGCGCCGGCCGCGGGCACGCACGTGCCGTTCACGAGGCGGGTCCCCGCGCCACAAAGCGTCGACGAGGGTGTCCCCGAGCACGCAGCGAGCGCAGCGGCCACAACCCCCAGTGCACCAACCGCCACCAGCGCATATTGCGAGCGGCGCATCATTGGCCACCACCGCACTGCAGACAAACGAGTGCCGACCACGCAGCGGCGCTGCGCACTACACGAACGTACATAAAGCCTCCCACGCACGAAGAGAGGCCTAGCGGCTGCCCCCCCACTTCCTAGTCACGCCACGACGAACAGTAGTTCGCTACCTCGAACCTCAAGTCGGCTCAAGAAACTTTTTTGCGACGCGCGTGAATATTTCGAAGGCCTGTCACAACACCCTGCCAAATGACAGGGCCTGGCAGGCTCGTTCTGCGGCAAATCACCGGCGCGTGCCGAAGAGCAGGTCTGCCACCGGGAAGGTGATGTTGAAGTTCGCTTTGCCCATGTGCGCGGGGTCGTGGTGCACGGTGTGGTGGCGGCGGAGGAACGCAAGACCCGGAAGGCGCGCGAGCGGTGAGGTCGCGGGGAGGTGGTAGGCGAAGTGCAGCCACTCGTAGGTGAGGAAGTAGCCCATGGCGGTGGCGACGTAGAGCCAGGCTACGTTGGGCGTCGCCAGGACGAAGAGGAGCGCGCCGATGGGGGCGGCAATGGCGCCCAGGAAGAAGCCGAGGAGCACCGGGGGAAAGAGGACCATCTTGAAGTCGCGGGAGCCTTCGTAGGCCATGCTTTCGTGGGTGAAGAAGCGATGGTGCTGGAGCGTATGGCGCTCGTAAACCTTCTTCGGGCCGGTGCGGTGGTGCATGGGGCCGCGGTGGCCCCAGTACTCCACCAGATTGGCGAGCAGGAACGTGGCCGGCACGGTGAGCCACTCGAGGGCGGTCGGCGCTGCGAGGCGTGCAATTGCGAACGCGACGGCGGCTAGGCAGACGGAGGACGTCAGCGCGAAGTGCCCCCATCCAGTGTAGTATACACCGATGTCGCTTGCCCGGTAGTGGGCGCGGAAGGACTGGATCGATTCGCTTGCCACCAGAGGAGCGTACGCCCGCGAGCTCGGTCCGCCGAGGAGATATGCATGTCTCGCCCCACCGCGTGCCCCAGCCCCTTCTCCCTTCTCGTCCCTTCTCCCTTCTCGTCCCATCTCCCTTCTCGCCCCTTCTCCCTTCTCGTCCAATCTCCCTTCTCGCCCCTTCTCCCTTCTCGTCCCTTCTCGTCCCTTCTCCCTTCTCGCCCCTTCTCCCTTCTCGGGTTTCTCCAAAATTGAGGAGCCCGCGCTCGAAGAGCCGGCGCGGCGCGGGGGTGTCGCAGCGGAGGCGGGCGTACGTGGACGCCGCCTTCCATACCGCGCACCTCAATGCGGCGCTTGCTCCAGTCCTCCACGCGGTCCTGCCTCGCGACTCACGTTCATGCCCTGGACGCCGCTACCTACGCGCATCACAGGCGGCTCGCGTAGCCCGCTCTCCGCGCGATGCCCCCGGCCGCCCGGCGGTCCGTGCGAACTACACACACGTCCCTCCCCCTCCCTTCCCGCGCTTTAGCCCTTGATCGCAGCGGCGAGGACGATGTGCTCTCGCTTGGAGACCACGACGCCGCCGGGTTTCTCGACCGTAATGGCAAATAGCACGGGCGCGCCGACGGCGAGCTTGGCGGTGATGGGAACCGTGACAGTACCCGAGGCCACGTCGAACACGCCGCCGTCAACCGGGTATTGCGTGGGGCGGCCCTTGTCGAAGATCCAGAGCTGATACTGCAGCACTGCAGGATCGTTCTTGGGGAGCCCGCGAATGCGCATGAAGCCCTTTTGGACTTCGGCGCTCCACACGACGTCGCCCGAGGCTTCGCCGGCGAGAGCGTCTTTGGTGTTCGCGAAGTCGACGCGCACGGTGCCGGCACGGGCCAGCAGCGTCTCCGGTGTGGTGGTGCGCGCGCCGCGGGCTTCGAGGGTTCCGCTGGTGCGCGTGGTGGACGCGAAGGTTCCGCTGGGATCGCGCGGAAGCCACGCCCACACCGCGAGCGCGATGGCGGCGGCGGCAACGACCCAGCCGGCTGCCATGAGCCTCGACGAGCGGGCGGGAGCAGCCTGTGCGCGCTTCACCGGCGCAAACGGGACCACATTGGAGGTGCCGGCAGTGACCTTGGCTGCGACGCGCGCGGCCACCTCGGGCGGCATGGCCTCGCGCTCCAGGTCCGCGAGGGCCACCGCGGCGGCGGCGTACTCCATGGCCTCGAGCTCGGCCATGGCATCGGCGTCCTCGAGAAGAAGATCGTCGAGCTCCGACGCGTCGGCCTGATCGAGCATGCCCAGCACGCGATCGGCGAGGAGACCCTGGCGGCGTTCGTCATGCACGCTCATGAGGGCCTCCTTTGCTCGGCGAGCACTTCGCGGACGCGGATGAGGCCTCGACGTGCGTGCGCCTTGACGGTACCGAGGGGCATGCCGGTGGCGCGGGAGATCTCATCGTGCGACATGCCTTCACAGGCAGAGAGCATGAGCACCTGTTTCTGCTCCGGGCGAAGCTGATCGAGCGCCCGCGTGGCGAGCGACATCTCGGCGCCCACGTCGGTAGCAGCGCCGGTGGCCACGGGGGCTGCGCCGGTCTCGGGCATGGGCTCGGTGTCGAGGCGACGCTTGGCTCGACGCCGAGCGTCGATGATGCGGCGCCGGGCGACGACGGCAATGAAGGTGGTTTCGGTGCCGAGCTTCGCATCGTAGCGAGGAGCAATACGCCAGACGTCGAGGAAGGTTTCCTGCACCACGTCTTCTGCCTCTTCAGGCAGGAGGCCGGCGCGGCGACAGAGCGACCACACCAGCCCACCGAAGTGCGTCATGCACTCCTGCAAGGCGGTGCGATCGCCGGCGGCCATGCGCGGAAGAAGGGAGGAAGGCGTCGTCATCAAGGGGGACGGCGGCAGACTAGAACAGGGGCGGGGTGGAGGGCACGCAAACGGCAAAGGTTCCCGTTCGGAGTCCGCGATATCCCGCGCCAGACAGGCGGACGCCGTCGGCGGGACACCGCGTGGGGCGGACTCGGAGAGGGACAGAAGCGACATCGGCGGCGCCCATGAGTTCGCAGGCGCGCGGGTTTTGGATGCGCACGCCGAGGGGGTGAAGCCATGGATCGTGAACCGCCGGAGACACACCGCCACTGGATCTTCCACCCCAGAGTCGGGGGGAATGCCCCCGTATTTCGAACGCCCCAATGTGGGCATTTGCGCAATTTTGCGGCGATGCTGCGCAAAAGTCTGGAAATTGGCCTTGGCACGGGCCCTGCGTACGTTGGACGCATGGCAGCGTGGAACGCAGAAGACGAACCGACCTACGTGGACTCGCAAGGCGGAGAAGATCCGCTCGATGGGTTGCCTCCCGGCGCCACCGACGCGCTCGCGCAGGCCAACGCCGCGCGCACGCCCGCGGCCACGCTCCAGGGCCTCTCGCCGTATCGTCCCTCGGCCGCCTCGGTCGAGATTCCGGTCGACATGGAGAGCACGCAGCAGATGCAGTTGCGCGAAGAGGACGTGCCCTCGATCTTCGGCGGGCGGCCCCGCGCGGCTTCGCTGGCGCCGGACTCGCACGGCGCGCTGGTGGTAGAGAGCTCTGCGGTGCGCGTGCTGCGTCCGCTCTCGTACAGCGTGCTCGCCGACGGAGAGCGCGCCGCGGCAGACGAGGAGGCGGGCGCCGTGGCACCTTCGCTTCTGGGCAAGCTCGCGGGCGTCAAGCGCAACTGGCTCATCGCCGGCGCGAGCGCGGTGGCGATTCTGCTCACCGCGTCGGTGGGCTTCGGCGTGACCCGCGATTCTGCTGCAGCCCATGCAGGGATGTCGATTCGCGCACGCGCCGAGCACCCCACCCGCGGCATGCGGGCAGTCGCCGAGGCGCCAGTGACCAAGCCCGCAACGGGCAAAGGCGCGCGCAAGGTGCCTGCGCCGCGCAAGACCGGCCACTGAGCACGCGCTGACCGATACTCTGCGCCTCGTGTAGAGTGTCGCGGTGAGAGCGCGCGCGACGTTTGCACGGGTGCTTTTCGGCGCGGCCTTGGGCCTGGCCGTTGCGAACCGCGCGAGCGCCGATGAGCCCGCGCCGGCGCCGCCCCCTGCCGCCACCGAGCTCACACCCCCGAAGCTGCTTTTCGGCGGCGAACCGGTGTATCCTGCATCGGATTCGGGCAACGCCAACGTGGTGGTGGAAGCTGTGGTGGCCGCCGATGGGAGCGTGGAATCGGCGCGCGCGGTGGAAGGCGCCCCGCCCTTCGACGTGGCCGCCGCCGAAGCGGTGCGCGGGTATCGCTTCGAGCCGGCGCGCCGCCAGGGCAAGCCGGTGCGCGCCCGGGTGCGGCTCATCGTGGCGTTCACCGAGAAGACGGTGCAAGTGCCCGACCCGGCGCCGGCGCCGCAAGAAGGCCGCGCGCCCGAGGTTCCGCCGACGCCCGCCGCGGCGGTAGCGCCTGCCGCGCCTGCCGCGCCTGCCGCGCCTGAAGAAGTGCGCGTCACCGGACGACGCTACGAAACGCGCTCGCCCACCGAGCACCGCATGACCCGCGCCGAGGTGCGCTTGATGGCGGGCGCCTTTGGGGATCCGTTCCGGGCCATCGAGATTCTGCCGGGCGTCATACCCATCGTGTCTGGCTTGCCCTACTACTACGTGCGCGGGGCGCCGCCGTCGGCGGTGGGATACTTCGTAGACGAGGTGCGGGTGCCGTATCTGTTTCACTTCGGGCTGGGGCCGGGGGTGATTCACCCGGCGCTGGTGAACGAGGTGGCGCTGCACCCGGCGGCATTTCCTGCGCGCTTCGGACGGTATTCCGGGGGCGTGGTGGCGGGCGAGACCAAGGAGCCCTCGCCCAGGCTCACTGGCGAAGGCTTGATTCGATTGTACGATGCGGGCGCCTTCGTGGAGGCGCCGCTGGCCGGGGGAAAGGCGCACGTGGCAGTGGGCGGCCGCTACTCATACACCGGCCTCTTGCTCACGCTGCTGCTTCCGGAGACGACCATTCAGTATCAGGACTACAACGCCCGGGCCTCGGTGGAGCTGGGCGACCGTACGCGGCTTTCGCTTTTCGCATTCGGGGCCTTCGACTACGCGTCCAACGAGAAAGACGGCAAAGAGAACGTGCTCTTCGCCTCGGAGTTTCATCGAGTCGACTTACGACTGGATCACGACGGCGACAACCGGAGCCACAGCCGCGTGGCGCTCACCGTGGGTCTCGATCGCACGCGCATCGAGGCCAACCGCTTCGCCCGCGACTGGGTAGTGGGCATTCGCGGGCGGCACCGCATGGCCCTGGGCAAAACAATGGAGGCAGAAGTGGGGGCCGACCTGACGGTGGATATCTACGGCGGTGACTTGCCGAGCATCTACGCGGTGGGTCGCGATGAATACGAACAGGTTGCAAACCTGTATTCGCCGCGCACGGAGACGGCCTCGGGGGCGTGGCTCACTGCGCTGTTCAAACCCTTGCCGGGAATGGAGGTCACGGCCACCGCCCGCGCCGACGTGTTCACCAGCATGGGCGAGGTGGCGGTGGGGCCGAGCCCGCGGCTCTCCGCGCGGGTGCCCCTTCGCGAGAAGGTGACCGCCCTCTTCGCGCTGGGCATTGCGCCGCAGCCGCCAGCCTTCGCCATCCCGCTGCCGGCAGTGGGCTACGGCGGCCTTCCGGGCGGCCTCAGCTACGCGTACCAGAAGAGCGCCGGCGTGGAAGTGCTGTTGCCGCTGGCCTTCCGGGCAACTGCCGTGGGCTTTCACCATTCGTACTTCAACCTGCGCGATGTGTTCGCCGACCGCGGCGACGCTGACATCGAAGCTCCGCAGGCGCGTACCAATGGACCGGGACAAGCGTTCGGGCTCGAGCTCTTGCTCACCCGCAAGATGGCCAATCGGGTATCGGCCACCGTGTCGTACACGCTGTCGCGGAGCCAGCTGGGCTCCACCACCACGCGCCCGAGCATCGTCAACCTGTTCGACCGCACCCACGTGTTCCAGGCGGCCAGCGCGGTCGACATGAGCCACGGCTGGTTCGCCAGCATTCGCACGGTGATCTACACGGGCTGGCCCAAGCAAGACGATCTGCTGCTCCAGAAACCAGGCCGGCTGCCGCTCTTCTTTCGCTTCGATGCGCGCCTGGAAAAGCGCTGGAACTGGCGCAAAAGCGGCTACATTTCTCTCATCTTCGAGGGGCTCAACGTGACCGCATCCAAGGAAGTGCTCAGCCAGCAATGCTCGCCGGTTGGCTGCAAGAACGAAGAGTTCGGCCCGCTCATCGTGCCCAGCATCGGCGTGGAAGGTGCGCTGTGAGGCTGCGGCGCGCGCTCGCCTGCGCGGTGCTCTGCGCATGCGTTCCCTCGACCGAGGAAGCGACCCCGCGCGGCGCCGCCGGCTTCGACATCATTCCCTCCAGCGCTTCTCGCGGCGAACCGTTCATCACCGAAGACGGGTACACCATCACCGTCGAACGCCTGGTGGTCATCGCGCTCGTGAGCTCGAACGACGCCACGGTGTACGATACCTACGGCCGCGTTCTGCGCGGTACCAAGGGCGGCGCGGTATTCCAGCGCGCGCTGCCGCTCGGCGAGACCCAGGTTCGGTTAGGGTTGCAGGGACTCTACATCGGTGCCTACGGCCAGAATGCCGCCCGGCAAGTGGAGGACTGGGACCAGCTCACGCCAGCGGAGCAGGCGCGGCTTTCCCAGACTGCCGACTCGAGCGTCCCGAGCGGTAGCGGCGGCGGGCTCGGTCCGGCCGCGCTCCTCCACGTGCGCGCGACGCGCGGGACCACGACGTTCGTGATGCGAGTCTCGCTCGCCGCCACGAGCCTCTTCTCGGACCGCTCCAGCAACGCGACATTGCGCGTGGAGCGCGACGCAGTTGCGCTGAGCCCCGCCCAGCTGCGCGCCGAGGCGTTCTTCGGCGCATCGACGGGCGCGAAGCGCTTCGCGACCTTCGCTGACGCCGACGTGGATGGCGATGGAGTGGTGAGCCGGGACGAGCTGCTGCAGGCCCCCATCGCGCCGACGGACGGCGGCGATCTAACGCTGCAGGGCACGCGCCCGCGGATCGCGATGGAGCTCCTCTTGGCGCGCCTGCAGAATGGTGTGCTCGTGGTCGGGCAGTAGGCGTGCAACGCAACGCTCGTGATCCCAATCCACCTCACTCCCCCGTCCCCTCTCTCTGAAGGGCCCTGAAGGGAGAGGAGGGCCAGAAGGGGAGGCGGTTCGCGTCTCCCGAAATGAAGAAAGCCCCCGCGTAGGGCCGGAGGCCTTCATCATGCAAGCGGCCCGGCCCTGAGCAGGCATATCGCGTGGAATCCGCCCCCCACCCCCTCACCACGTCGTGGGAGGGGAGGCCAAACCCCGACCCGCGAAGCGGAGGCCGACCCGCGAAGCGGAGGCCGAAATGAAGAAAGCCTCCGCTTGGTGGCGGAGGCTTTCACTACGAGAGCGACGCGGTGATTTTGGGTGAGACCGAGCCCCGGCGAGGAGGACCGCGCGGAACGAACTCCTGTTCGTGAGCACGTCCGACGAAGCCCGGGCGAAGGTATCGCCCAAAATCACCCGTCGCGATCAGACGCGGCGTCGCTTGGGGGGTCGACAACCATTGTGCGGAACCGGAGTCACGTCACGGATGAGCGTGACCTTGAAGCCGGCGGTCTGGAGAGCGCGGAGCGCGCTCTCGCGGCCAGCGCCCGGGCCCTTCACGAAGACCGCGACGCTGCGCATGCCGTGCTCCATGGCGCGGCGCGCTGCTTCTTCGGCGGCGAGCTGGGCGGCGAAGGGCGTCGACTTGCGCGAACCCTTGAAGCCGCGCGAACCCGCGCTGGACCACGCCACGGCGTTGCCATTCACATCGGTGATGGTGACGACCGTGTTGTTGAAGGACGACTGGATATGGGCAATCCCGGTCGCGATGTTCTTCTTGACCTTCTTCTTCGTGGTCTTGGCGCCTGCGGCGCCGGTCTTCGTTGCGGACATGGGAGCTTCCTATCAGATGCGGAGAGTAGGCAGGGGAAATTACTTGGTGGGCTTGGCGCGCGCGAGAACGCCCTTGCGCGGACCCTTGCGGGTGCGGGCGTTGGTGTGCGTGCGCTGTCCATTGACCGGAAGGCCCTTGCGGTGACGAAGACCGCGGTAGCAACCGAGGTCCATGAGCCGCTTGATGTTCATCTGCACTTCGCGGCGAAGATCGCCTTCGACCTTGTACTCGGTCTCGAGAAGCTCGCGGATTTTACGGATGTCACCGTCGGTGAGCTCCTCCGTCTTCTTGGTCTCCGGGATACCTGCCTTCTGACAGATCTCCTTCGCGAGCTTGCGACCGATACCGTAAAGGTACGGAAGCGAGTACGCGACGTGCTTGTGCTTGGGAAGGTCGACGCCTGCGATGCGTGCCATGACTGCTGTTCCTTATCCTTGACGCTGCTTGTGGCGCGGGTTTTCGCAAATGATGCGCACGACGCCCTTGCGCCGCACCACTTTGCACTTTTCACAGATCTTCTTGACGGACGGACGAACCTTCATGGCTCACTCACTTGTGTCGGTAGGTAATTCGGCCCCGGCTCGGATCGTAGGGGCTTACTTCCACGGTCACTCGATCCCCAGGGAGGATTCGAATGTAAAACTGTCGCATACGGCCGCTGATGGTTGCGAGAACGACCAAGCCGTTGTCGCACTTGACGCGAAACATCGCGTTCGGGAGAGCTTCGTCGACGGCTCCGTCGAACTCGAGCTTGTCGCCCTTCGGCTCTTTGCGTTCCTTGCGTTCGGTCCTCATGACTTATTCGGCTCACCCACTGCTGCGAGCACGCGGCTCGTGACGTCGTCCACCGACCCCACGCCATCGACTCGCTTCAGGAGACCGAGCTTCTCGTAATGCGGGAGGAGCTCGGAGGTCATCTGCTTGTAGGTGGCGATACGGTTGCGGACGACCTCTTCGTGGTCGTCCGCCCGGTGCTCGAGATCGGCATCGGGGGGAGGGGGCTTATACTTCAAATGATATATCTGTCCAGTCCGTTTGTCGGTGCGCCGCAGAACGGCGCGCTCGACGAGCAGATCTTCCGGGACTTCGAGGGCGATCACCACGTCGAGGTGATGCCCGCGGCTCGCCAGCATGGCGGTGAGCGCGTCGGCCTGGGCCACTGTCCGGGGGAATCCATCGAGGAGGAATCCGTTGGCAGCGTCCGGCGCCTTGGTACGTTCGTCGATAAGGCCGACCACGACCTCGTCGGGAACGAGGCCCCCGGCAGACATCTGCGCGACCAAGGGAGGCGGCAGAGTGCCGCCGGACTTGGCCGCCCGAAGCATGTCACCGGTGGATACTTGCGGGATGTGAAAGCGGTCGCAGATGGTCTTCGACTGCGTTCCTTTGCCGGCCCCCGGGGGGCCAACGAACACGAGCCTCATACGTCCCTCCGACCGCGCACCGTGGTGGCGCGTCCCCCGCCCCCCGAGAGGCCTTCGTAATTGCGCTGGAGCAGGTAGGTTTCGATCTGGCGAACCAGGTCGAGGGCCACACCCACGACGATCATGATGGAGGTGCCTCCCCAGCGGAAGGGAATGTGGAACCATTCGCCGACCAGGCCAGGGATGATGCAGACCGCGGCCACATAGATGGCCCCGCCGAGCGTGATGCGGGTGAGCACCTTGTCGATGTAGTCGGCGGTCTGTTTTCCGGCGCGAATCGACGGAATGAATGCCTGCTGCTTCTTCAGATTGTCGGCCAAGTCGACCGCGGGGAACGTGACCGCCGTGTAGAAGAAGCAGAAGAAGATGATGAGCGTCACGTAGAACGTGTTGAAGAGCCAGTCGCCTCGGTTCATCGAAGCCTGAAGCTCGCCCATGAGCGGCACCTTGTAGTGCGCCAGAGTTCCTGGGAACATGAGCATCGAAGAGGCGAAGATGGGCGGAATGGTTCCCGACGTGTTCACCTTCAGCGGCAGGTGGGCCGTTTGCCCGCCATAGACGCGTCTGCCCACGGTTCGCCGCGCGTAGTAGATGGGAATGCGACGCTGGCCGCTCTCGAAGAAGACGATGACCGCGACGCTCGCGAGGACGATGAACAGCACCGCCGCCAGGTTGAGGGGCTGAATGTTCCCCGCATTGGTCTGGAAGTACTGAAATATGCCGCCCGGGATGCCATCGACGATGCCGGCGAAGATGATGAGCGAGATACCGTTGCCGATGCCGCGCTCGGTGATCTGCTCGCCCACCCACATGATGAATGCGGTGCCGGTGGTGAACGTGATCATGCTCATCAGGCGGAACGTCCAACCCGGGTGCGCAACCACGTCGCCGAGGTTGGCTCCTCCGAGATCGGAGTTGTTCATGCCTTCCAGCGCCATGGCCGAGCCGAAGCCCTGGAACATGGCGAGGACGATGGCGCCGTAGCGGGTGAACTGGTTGATCTTGCGGGTGCCCGCCTCGCCTTCCTTGCGGAGCTCGGAGAGCGGCGGCCACACCATCGTGAGGAGCTGCAAGATGATGCTCGCGCTCACGTAGGGCATGATGCCCAAGAAGAAGATCGACGCGTTACCGACGGCGCCGCCGGAGAACATGTTGAAGAACCCGAGGAAGCCGCCGGAACCCTTGCTCACCGCGATGCGGAGCACGTTCCGGTCGACGCCCGGGATCGTGACGAATACGCCCACACGGTAGACCGCGAGCATGATCAGCGTGAACAGGAGCCGCTTGCGCAGCTCCGGAACTTTGCCGATGTTCGCGAAACCCGAGAAGGCCGACATTCGTGTTACGAGGCCTCGCCGCCGACGAGAACGGCCTTGCCGCCCGCCTTCTTGATCTTGGCTTCCGCGCCCTTGGAGAAGGAATGCGCGGTGACCACGACGGCCTTGGTGAGCTCGCCGTTGCCCAGGATCTTGAGGCGATCGAACTGGCCCTTGATGAAGCCGCGCTCGCGGAGAGCCTTCTCGTCGACGTTGGCGCCGGCGGCGAAGGTCTCGAGCATGCCGACATTCACCTCTGCCACGGTGGCAGAGAATGCGGTGTTGCGGAAGCCGCGCTTCGGAAGGCGGCGTTGCAGCGGGGTCTGGCCGCCTTCGAAGTGCGGCTTGAAGCCGCGGCTACGGGCGTACTGGCCCTTTTGACCACGGCCGGCGGTCTTGCCAAGGCCGGAGCCGACGCCGCGACCCTTGCGGGTCTTCTTGCGGGTTGCGCCTGCGGGCTTCTGGAGCTTCGTGAGTGTATCAGCCATTGTCCACCTCCTCGACGGTCACGAGGTGCAGAATCTTCTTGATGGCGCCGCGGAACGAGGGGGTGTTGTCCACCACCACGACGCTGCCGGGACCACGGAGACCGAGGCCGGCAATGCGCTCACGGTGGGCGTGGGCTTGCCCGATGATGCTGCGGTGCTGGGTTACCTGAAGCTTCGCTTTCATGACGCTGTGACCTCGGTCTTCTTCGTGCGGCGCACACCGGCCGCCTTGTTCTCGAAGCTCACCATGTCGGACACTTGCTTGCCGCGCTTGGCTGCGACTTGCTCGACGCTCTTCAGTTGCCGGAGCGCCTGAATGGTCGCGCGAACGACGTTGTGGGGGTTCGAGGTGTTGAGGCTCTTGGAGAGGATGTCGTGGATGCCCGCGCTCTCGACGACGGCGCGAACCGCGCCGCCGGCGATGACGCCCGTTCCCGGGGAGGCCGGCTTCAAGAACACGCTGCCTGCACCGAACATTCCGTGCGACTCGTGGGGGATGGTGACGCCGTTCAGAGGAACCTTGAAGAGGTTCTTGCGCGCCTGATCGTTGCCCTTGCGAATCGCTTCCGGGACTTCGTTGGCCTTCCCGAGACCGACGCCCACGTGACCCGACTCGTCGCCCACCACCACCAGCGCGGCGAACGAGAAGCGACGACCACCCTTCACAACCTTTGCGACGCGGTTGATGTGGATGATGCGCTCCTTGAGCTTTTCCTCTTCGACTTCGAATGCCATTTTCTAATCCGTTCGGGGGCGTCGGGGCGAGGGCCCCCGACGATAGTGGGTCAGAACTTCAAGCCGGCTTCGCGCGCGCCGTCGGCGAGGGCGAGAATGCGGCCGTGGTAGAGGTAGCCATTGCGATCGAAGACGATGGTCTTGATGCCCTTGGCGATGAGCGACTTGGCCAGGGCCTCGCCGACCTTCTTGGCGGCGCCGGTCTTGTCCACGTCGTCGATGGCTCCCCGCACGTCGCGGGAGAGCGTGGAGACGTGCGCGAGGGTGTTCCCCGTGACGTCGTCGACTACCTGGGCGTAGATGTGCTTGGCGCTGCGGAAGACCGTGAGACGGGGCTTCTCGGCAGTACCACTGATCTTGCGACGAATGCGAAGCTTGCGGCGCTCGCGACCGACGATCTGCATTGCCATGATTACTTCCCGCCTTTGCCGCCGGCGGCCTTACCGGCCTTTTCGCGGACCTTCTCGCCACGGTAACGAACACCCTTGCCACCGTAGGGGCTCGGGGGACGGAAGCCGCGAATCGTCGCGGCTGCCTGGCCCATGACTTCTTTGTCGGGGCCGCTGAGGACGATGACAGTTCCCTTGCTGTCGCCGGGAATTTCCACTTTCAGCCCCTTGGGGATGGGAAAGTTCACGGGGTGCGAGAGACCGACGCTGAGGTTCAGGATCGCTCCCTTGACCTCGGCGCGATAGCCGGTGCCCTGCAGCTCGAGGATCTTGCTGTAGCCTGCGCCACAACCGACCACCATGCTGTTGATGAGTGCGCGGGCCAAACCCTGGAAGCGCGCGCCGTCGCGGCCACCGATGGTCGGCATCACGTTGAGGGCTGCGCCCTCTTGCTTGACCGTGACGTTCGGCATGAGCGCGCGGGAGAGCTCGCCCTTGGGACCCTTGACCGACACGTTGCCGTTGGCAAACGTGACCGTGACGCCCTTGGGCACGTCGATCGGGCGCTTGCCCACGCGGGACTGACGGAGGTCTGCAATCTCGGTAGCCATCACCACACCTCGCAGAGAAGCTCGCCACCGACGCGCTGCTTGCGCGCATCGACGTCGGTCATGACGCCGCGGCTGGTCGAAAGGATCGAGATGCCCATGCCCGACTGGACCTTCGGAATGTGGTCGTGTCGAACGTAGACGCGGCGACCGGGAGTGGAGACGCGACGGAGACCGTCGATGGCGCTCTCGCGACCCTTGCCGTAGCGAAGGATGAGCGTGAGCACGCGACCGACGCCGTTGTCGGGATCGCTGACGCGAACGTCGTCCAAGTACCCTTCGGACTTGAGGACGTGGGCGACGCGCTCCTTGAGCACGGAGTGCGGCATCTCGGCGCGGTCGTGCCGCGCGAGCGCGGCGTTGCGGATGCGGGAGAGCATATCGGAAATGGGATCGGTCATCATGGGATCACCAGCTGGCCTTGATCACGCCCGGGACTTCGCCACGGAGGGAAAGGAGCCGAAAGCAAATACGACAGAGCTCGAACTTACGGTAATAGCCGCGGGCGCGACCACAAACCTTGCAACGGCTTCGTGCGCGTACCGAAAACTTCGGTGCACGGTTTAGCTTTGCGAACTGACAAGCACGCGCCATGGTCTCTTTTCCTCAGTTAACTCGGTCGTAGAATTTGAAACTTATGGGTTTTACTGATGACGGAAGGGCATACCGAGCTGCTGCAACAGCGCTCGACCTTCTTCGTCAGTTCGCGCGGTCGTCACGAAGGAGATGTTCATGCCCTTGATGACGTCGATTCGGTCGTAGTTGATCTCGGGGAAGATGATCTGCTCTTTGAGGCCGAGGGTGTAGTTACCCTTGCCGTCGAAGGCCTTCCGGGAGACGCCGCGGAAGTCGCGCGTGCGGGGCAGCGCGAGGGAGATCAGACGGTCGAGGAACTCCCACATGCGCGCCTTGCGGAGCGTGACCATGGCGCCGATGGGAATGCCCGCGCGAAGCTTGAAGCTTGCGATGGCTTTCTTGGCGCGGGTGATGACCGGCTTTTGGCCGGTGATCGCCTGGAGCTCGATGACCGCCGCGTCGACGATCTTGGGGTTCGACACGGCAGCGCCGAGACCCATGTTGATGACGATCTTCTTGAGCTTCGGCACCTCGTTCGGGTTTCCGTACCCGAACTGCTTGGTGAGCGCCGCGAAGACGTCTTTCTGATACTTGGCGACGAAGCGGGGCGCGACGGCGACGGTATTGGAGACGGTGCGGGGAGCGATGGCTGCTTCGCCGCCGCCGCCCTTGTCGTTCTTCTTGTCTTTCTTGCTCGCCATGGATCAGCCCTCAGCCTGGGCGGCAACCGCTTCTTCGCGCGCCGCGTTGGGGATCGTCTCGCCGCTCTTGGCGACGCGAATCTTGTTGCCCTTGTCGTCGGTCTTGAACGCGACGCGGGTGCCTTTGCCAGTCTTGGGGTCGACCGGCATCACCTTGCAGGCGTGGATCGGCAGAGCCTTCTCGAAGATGCCGCCCTGCTGGTTCTTCGGCGAGGGCTTCATGTGGCGCTTGACCACGTTGATGCCTTCGACCACGACCTTGTCGGCCTCGGCGAGGACGACGGCAATCTTTCCGGTCTTGCCCTTGTACTTGCCACTGATGACGATGACCTCGTCACCCTTACGAAGACGCGCAGCCATCAGAGCACCTCGGGAGCGAGCGAAATGATCTTCATGAACTTCTTGCCGCGGAGCTCGCGAGCCACCGGTCCGAAGATGCGGGTGCCAACGGGCTCCAGCTGGGCGTTGATGAGAACGGCGCTGTTCTCGTCGAACTTGATGTAGCTCCCGTCGGGACGGGAGATTTCGCGGGCGGTGCGAACGACCACGGCCTTGGCCGTGTCGCCCTTCTTCACCTTGGTACCGGGACCCGAAGTGGTCTCTTTGATGGCCACGACGATGACGTCGCCCACGCTCGCATACCGGCGACGGCTTCCGCCGATCACCTTGATGCACTGGACTCGTTTTGCCCCGGAGTTGTCGGCCACTTCCAGGACTGTTCGCATCTGAATCATGGCTTACTCCTGCACAAACTTCTTGATGAGCTTGGTCACCGTGAACCGCTTGTCGCGGGAGATCGGACGGTGCTCCTGGATCTCAACGTCGTCGCCGACCTTGTACTGGTTGGTCTCGTCGTGCGCCTTGAAGCGCGTCTTGGTGCGGACGTACTTCCCGTAGAGGGGGTCGCGGCGAGCGGTAACGCACTCGACAACGATGCTCTTGTGCATCTTGTCGGATACGACCTTGCCGACCATCTTGCGTCGGAATCCATGCGCCTTCGGGGCGGAGGCGACTGCGGCGGTCTTGGTGGTTTCTGCTTGGGTCGTCATGGCGCTCACTTCTTCTTCGTCTTCTTGGCCGGGGCTTCGGTGGCGACCTTGGCCACCGGCTCGATGCCCAGCGACTTCTGCTTGAGGATCGTCTTCACCCGGGCGAGGGTCTTGCGGTTCTTGCCCAGGGTGCTCGTGTCGTCGAGCCGGTTCGTGAAGTTCTTCATGCGAGCCTGGAAGCTGTCCTTGGCGAGGCTCTTCTCGAGCTCTGCGAGGTCTTCCACGCTGCGCTCACGCAGATCTTTGGCTTTCATTGCACGACTCCACGAACGAGGAACTTGTAGCCGACCGGAAGCTTGTGGCCCGCGAGGCGGAAGGCCTCACGCGCGGTAACCTCGTCGACGCCCGAGATCTCGTACATGACGCGACCCGGGAGAACGACGGCGGCCCAGAGCTCTACCGAGCCCTTGCCTCCACCCATACGGACTTCGAGCGGCTTCTTGGTGACCGGGCGGTCGGGGAAGACGCGGATCCAGAGCTTGCCAGCGCGCTTGACGTGGCGGGTGATCGCCATACGAGCGGCTTCGATCTGTCGCGAGGTGACGCGGCCGGGCTCGGAGGCCTGCATGCCGAAGTCGCCGAAGGCAACATCGGAACCGCGCTGGGCGATGCCGCGGTTGTTGCCCTTCTGCATTTTGCGGAACTTGGTTCGCTTGGGGGAGAGCTGCATGTTCTATCTCGTAGGGGTCAGATCGAAAGGATCAGAGCGAACCCGGCAGCGGCCGACGGGTGCGGCGGGGGAGAACCTCGCCCTTGAAGATCCAGCACTTGATGCCGATGATGCCGTACTTGGTACGGGCTTCGGCGAGGCCGAACTCGATGTCTGCGCGGAGGGTGTGCAGGGGCACGCGGCCTTCGCGGTAGGTTTCGACGCGGCTCATCTCGGCGCCGCCGAGGCGACCGGAGCAGCGGATGCGGATGCCTTTGGCGCCGAACTTCATCGCCGTGGACACGGCCTTCTTCATGGCGCGGCGGAAAGCGACCCGTCGTTCCAATTGCGTGCCGACGTTCTCGGCGACGAGCTGTGCAGACGTCTCGGCCTTGCGGACCTCTTGCACGTCGATGAAGACTTCGTTGTCGGTGAACGACTGGACGCCGGGGAACAGGGGCTCGCCCTTGGCGGCGGTGCCGATGTTGCCGGTCTTGAGGATCTCGATGCCCTTGCCGCCCTTGCCGATGACCATTCCGGGGCGCGCCGTGAACACGATGACCTTGGCCTTGTTGGCCGCACGCTCGACCTCGACGCCCGCGATGTTCGCGTTCATCAGGTACTCTTTGACGGCGCGCTTGATGCGAATGTCCTCATGGAGCCACTTCGCGTAGTTCTTGTCCTCGTACCACTTGGAGTTCCAAGTCTTGATGACGCCGAGGCGGAAGCCGTACGGATGAACTTTCTGGCCCATTACTCTTTCGCTCCGAGAATGATCGTGATGTGGGAGAGACCCTTCTGAATGCGGGTCGCACGACCCATGGCGCGGGGGCGCCAGCGTCGCATGTGCTTGTTGGGCGCCTTGTCGACGAAGGCGGTCTCGACGAAGAGGGAGTCGAGGTCGACCCCAGGCTTCGTGGTCTTCGCGTTGGCCACAGCGCTCTCCAGGACCTTCTTGAGGACCGGAGCGCCTGCCTTTTGGGTGAACTCGAGGAGCTGGAGCGCCTCGCCCGCGTGACGTCCGCGAACCAAGTTCACAATCATTCGAGCCTTCCGCGGGCTGATCCGCGCGAACCGGGCGATCGCCTTGCTGACCATTCGATGACCTTCTCAGTAAATGCCCGCTCGCAGGACGCCCCCTCTGGAATTGACCAGTGGGAACAGAAATCCGAGGTAGGGCTGTGTCTTTGGCCCCGTCGTACTCCCTCATCGGAGCATTTCCGAAGCGGGAGCCGTTACGGCAGACCGAAAACGCGGCATTCCAAGGGGCTAGGCCCCGAGGGAGGCGCACTATACGCGGCGAATTCCTGATGGCAAGGGAATTTCGTGAGCGGGTACGGGGCGTTGTCGGCCAGGCCCCGATGTAGCACCCTTTCTCTTCGATCTTCCATGGAGTTGGGAGGGTGCCGAGGGGCGCCGGCGATTGCTCCTTTTCCTGCGGTACGTGTAGATGTGGAGCGGTGAAAGCATCGACTTCGACTCTCGACCGGGCCCTTCGCGCACGCGGCGTGGACGACGCGACGCTGGCCGGCGCACGGCACACGGCCGAGGCGCTCGGTTGCCCCCTCTTGGGCGCGCTCGTGGCGCGCGGCGCGCTTTCGGAGGAGGACGCTGCGGCGGCGCTCGCCGAGGCAACGGGGCTCGGCGTCTGGAACGGCGACGTCGAGATGGGCGTTCTGGGTTCAGTGAGCCCCATGTTCTGCCGCAACAGCCGGGTGGTGCCGGTGCGCGAAGCCGAAGGCGGCGTGGTGTTCGCGACGGCGACCCCCGAGCAGCTCGACGTGGTGAGCGCGCTTTCGACGGCGGTCGGGTCCGAGGTGGTGCTCGAGGTGGCGAGCCCACAGGCCATCGTGCGCGGGCTCCGGCCGATTCATGCGATGGAGATGCCTTCGCTGGGCAGCGCGCTCGAGGCCCGCGACGGCGAGGACCCGACGCCGGTGCGCCTCGCGAATCTGCTGCTGGGCAAGCTGGCGGTGGGCGAGATCACCGCGGTTCGATTGCGGGTGGGGCCTGGCGCCGAGCTCGTGGGGCGCGGCGCGGGGGGCGACTTCGATGTGCGCCTGCTCGCGGACGACAAGTTGGCTGCGCCCGTGCCCATGGAGCTCGGCATGCGGCTGGCACACATGGCGGGGATGGACCTGGGGCCGCAGCTAGGGAGCATTGCGGTTCGCGGGCTGCTCGCTACGCACGGCGGCAAGGAGACGCACTTCGACGTGACCATCGCCGAGGTAGACGGAGGCTTTGCGGTGGTGGTGACGCCGGCGCTCGTGCGCTCGATGTTCGTGAAGAGCGAAGAAGCGCTGCAGGCCGCGCTGATGGACGCCGCCAACGCCATCGACGGCGACGATTTTCGCACCGCCACCGAGCTGCTCGCGAGCGCCGAGCGCACGGCCCTGGCCCTCGATGGCCCCGGCGGTCGACTCATGGCCACGGTGCACTGGGAGCGCGGACGCATGGCCGCCATGAGCGACGATCTGGTGGGGGCGGCGCGGCACTTCGATGCCATGGCCGCGTGCCGCGACCTGGGCGAGATGCAGGCGATCATGGCCACCTGGGAATCTGCGCGGGCGCTCCTGGCGGCGGGTGAAGGTCGGCCGGCGGCGGCGCGCGCCGAAAAAGCCTACGCCCACATGGTGGCCTTCTTCGGCGGGCCCACACCCATGAGCGACGAGATCGCCGGCGAGCTCCGGGTCGCTGCACCGTATCGCTGAGCAAGAGCTGCGCAGTGGGTGCGCGCATGCTGCTCGGGCGCACGGGCGGGCGCGCCCTCGACAGGCCCGCATGATGCGCTGAATCGCTGCGATTCGCGCGCCAGGGGTTGGCGGCCCGAATATCGCATCACGCTCCTTCGTGAGCACGAACCTCGATACCGTCTCTTCTCGCGCGCCGGGTCCGGCAGGGCCAGGCGCATGCAACGACGTTGCCGCGCTGCTCGCCTTCGAGGCGCCGTACCTCGCGGAGAAGCTCGTGAAGCGCGGGGTGGCGGCAGACGAAGCAGAGGCCATCGCGCTGTTTCAGGAAGTGAAGAAGTACCTGGTGCTGAGCGCCCTGCATCCGCGCCGCGCCATCCCCATGTTCTCGCGGCGGATCGACGAGACCTGGCACCAGTTCGTGCTCTTCACCCGGGAATACGCCGCCTTCTCCCGGGCGTTCTTCGGTCGCTTCGTTCACCATCATCCGCGAGAGGCCGCCGTGGGTATCGCCCCGAGCGACGAGGAGCCGATGTCGCTCGCCGACTTCGCGGCGCACTACACCGCGCTGTTCGGGGATGTGTCGCCGCTGTGGCAAGACGCCAGCGGCCTTCGCCTCTCGACGCACCTCGCGCGGCGCCGATGGGGCAAGCCGATGGTGGTGCGGCGGACCGAGCGCGCTGCCGAGCTGGTGCTCCTGCGCCAGCCGCCCATGGTGCTCTGCGCAGTGCCGTTCCGCGCCGAGGCCGCCCTCACCTTCGCCGTCGCGACGCCCGCGTTCTATGTGCGTGAGCTCCCCGGCCTGGGAGCCGAGGAGCGCCTCTCGCTGGCGGCGAGCCTGGTGCACCTGGAAATTCTCGACCTGTCACCGTGACGCCCCTGCCCTCTCCAAGGAACGCGACCGCCATGTACTTCCACACCCTCGTCTCTCAGCTCGAGACCCTTCGGATTCGCCGCGGCGCCGCCGTGCGCGAAGCAGACCGGGAGCAGATTCGCGGCCTCACCGAGTGGGTGCGCGTGGGGCTCTCGCACGAGTCTTTCGCGCTCGACTGTATGGAGCTCGAGCTCTCGGCCATGGCCTCGCGCCGGGGTCCGCTGGATCTCGCGCCGTTTTTCGTGGTGCCGGAGTGGAACGTGCAGATGGCCTTCGCCTACTGGGCGCCGGGCCGGGAGATTGGCGCGCACCAGCACCGGAGCTGGTCGGTGACCGGTGTATTCCACAACGAGCTCGAGATCATCAGCTACGACGTGGAGGCCGCGGAGGCGCAACGCCTGCTCCAGAAGAAACGCATTTACCGCGCGCATCGGGGGCTGGTTGGTGCCATTCACGAGGGCGGCATTCACGCGCCGCGCAACCCGACGCCGCGGTGGTCGATGTCGCTGCACGTGTCGGCACCGGAGCCGCCGCCTTCGTGGGACGCGCGCGCGCTGCGCAGCCCGGTGGTGGGCCTCGAGAGCGGGCATCCGGTGGAGCCCCAGGAAGCAGGACCGCTCGGCGAGTTCGCTCGGCAGTACCAGCGGCAAAGCATCTACCGCGTGCACCTCGACGTGCTCGGGCGATTCGGCTCGGCGCGGGCGGAGCGCCTGGTGGATGCCATCTACAACCGGGGCGACGACGAAACCCGGCGGCGCGCGGCCATGGTTCTGCACCGACTCGGCGGCGAGCTCGGGCGACGGCGATTTCGCGAGGTGTGCGCGCGCGAGCTCACCGAGGATACGGAGCTCAGCCGGCGCTTCCGCGACCTGACGCTCTCGGTGCGCAGCTCGCGCGATCGCGCGGAGCTAGTGGCGGAGCACGACGGGCGCCGGCGCCTCCTCTTGCGGGTCTCTGCGGCCGCCGCATCGGCTCTCGAGATGGTGGCGCGGCGGTCGACCTTCCGGCTGCGGGAGCTCCCGGGCGAGATTGCCGCGGGCGAGCGCCGGAGCCTCGGTCAGAACCTGCTCGAGCTCGGCCTCTTCCGGCCCATCGTGTCGGGCCCGTTGCGAGTCCCCGCGCGGGCCCTCGAGGAAGCGTGAGTTGCCCCGGCGCCCGAGCCGCACCGACCCCGCCCCGGAGCCAGGCCAGTGCGCTATGCTGGCAAGGTTGGTTCCCGGAGACGTCCTCGCCAGTCGCTACATTCTCGAGGCACGCCTCGGTCGCGGCGGCATGGGCGAAGTGTGGCGGGCCAAGCGCCTGGAGACCCGCGAGCGCGTGGCCGTGAAGTTCCTGCGCGACGATCTCGCGGCCGACGCCGCCTCCCAAAAGCGTTTCCTGCGCGAGGCGCGCGCCGCATCGGCGGTGCGCCACCCGAACGTGGTGGAGATGTACGACGTGCTCGAAAACGAGGGCATGCCGTTCTTGGTCATGGAGCTCTTGGCGGGCGAGACGCTGGGAAATCGCCTGCGCCGCAAGGGCTCGCTTCCGGCTCCGGAGACTGCGGCGATTCTGCTGCCGGTCTTCGACGCGGTGGAGGCAGCGCACGCCGCCGGTATCGTGCATCGCGATCTGAAACCCGAGAACATTTTCCTCGCGCGCGACGGCGACGCGGTGCGGGTGCGGGTGCTCGACTTCGGCATCGCCAAGCAAATGGAGAAACTCTCGACGCCGATGATGGGCGACGTGGGCGCCACCACAGCGCCGGTGGGCACCACCGGCGCGATGCTCGGCACACCGTACTACATGGCGCCGGAGCAAGCCCTGGGCGAGCGCGACGTAGACGGGCGCGCAGACCTGTGGTCGCTGGGGGTCATTCTTTACGAGTGCTTGAGCGGAAAGCGCCCCACCGAAGCGGCCACCCTGGGCGGCGTGCTCAAGATCATCGTCACCGACGGCATGGTGCCGCTCGGCGAGCTCATGCCGGATCTCGATCCGCACCTGGCCGACGAGGTGATGGATCTGCTGCGCTCGGATCGCAACATGCGGGCTTCGTCGCTGGGCGCGCTGCGGACCTCGCTCCGGGCGCAGCAGCCCGAAGGCGCGCTCCTCGACCTGCCCTACGACGAAGCGGCACCTCGCTCGGTGCGCCTGGCTGCGCTCGAGGGACCGCGACGTCGGCTGTGGCCCTTCGCGGCGGTGCTGGCCACGGCCGGCATCGTGCTGGGCGTCCTGCGCGGCGGCGGCGGCTCGGCGACGCTCGAGACCGCCTCGCGCGGCTTCGATCAGCATGTTGCCGAGGTGAAGACGCTACCCTCCCCGGCCCCCAGCGCGCTCGCGTCTTCCGCTCCGCTCGCCACCAGCGCCAGTAGCGCCAGCAGCGCGCGACGCCCGGTGGCGGCCTTGGCGGCACCTTCCGCGTCCGCCGTGGCTCCTCCGGCCGTCCCCGCCACCGCTTCCGGCGCCCCCTCGCGCGGCCCCAGTGGGCTCGTGACGGACAATCCGTTCATCAGGTAGAGTGCTCGCACCATGTCGCTGAGGCCGTTCCGTCGCAAGGTGGCTGGGGTGCTCGGCGTCGGGCTGTGGCTCGTGGCGACCGCGTGCCCTTCGGTGGCGCACGCCGATGGCGACGCTACCGAGAGCGCCAGCAAGGAATACAGCCGCGGCAACGAGCTGGCGCGGGCGGCGCGCTGGGCCGAAGCGCTGGGCGCCTTCGAGGCCTCGTATGCCGCCAAGGCGCACGCCCTCACGCTCTACAACATCGGCGTGTGCGAGCGCGTGCTCGGCCGGGCTACGCGGGCGCGCGAACGTTTCCGCGCGGCCCTGGCCCGCGCGAGCGCCGACGCCACCGAGCTGCCGGCAAGCATTCGCGAAGAGGTCGAGGGCTTCTTGGCAGAGTATGCGCGCATCTTGCCGCGGCTGGCGGTGACGCTCGAGCCGCGCGACGCGGGCATCGCCGTCGACGGGCGCCCGCTGCGGGAGCACCGGGAGGGCGATCGGGTGGTGCTCGAAGCGGGAGTAGAGGCGCCGGGCATCGGCAAGGCCCCGCCGTCGGCCACCTTCGACTTGGAGCTCGACCCGGGCACCCACGTCGTCACCATCACCCGCCAGGGCTACCGCGATGTGGTGCAGACCCGCGATTTCGCGCCCGGACAGAAGGGCCCGCTGAACCTGGTGCTGTCGGAGCTGCCCTCGACGATTCATGTATCTTCCACCATCATCGGCGCCCAGGTGCGGGTGAACGACATGGACGTGGGGCTCACCCCGGTCGACGTCATTCGCCCGGCCGGCAGCTACCACCTGGTGGTATCGCGCGCAGGCTACGTGCCGTTTACCAACGACATCAAGCTCGGACCCGGCGAGGAGTCGAACCTGCGCGCCACCTTGGCCGAAGAGCGCATTCCCATCACCAAGCGCTGGTGGTTCTGGACCGGCGCCGCCGGCGTGGTCGCCGCAGCCACCGTGATTACCTACTTCGTCACCCGCCCCACCCCTGCCCCGCAGCCCTACGACGGTGGCAGCGCGGGCTGGGTGGTGGTTCCGTAGCGCCCGCGCGTTGCGGCGCTCAGCGACACTCGGCTTGGCAGAGGGTCTGGCTGCATTTGGTGAACGCGCTGCCGAGCGTGCGTCCTTCCGGGTACGTCGTGCCACAGGCGTCTACGCAGGCCTGATCGGCGCAGTTGGCGGCGCAGCCGGTGTAGAGGAAGCACGACTTCGACCGGTCGCAGGCCAGGGATTCGGGGAGGCACTTGGCATTGGTGCACCGCGTGCACGCGTCCGGGGCGTTGGTGCACGTGCCAGTGCACCGATAGGTCTTGCAGGCTGCGTGGTCGAGAAGGGCCTGGGTGGGCGCCGGATACTTCGCGAAGCACGCATCCTCGCACGCCGTGTCGCAGGTCTTGGCGCCGACGCAGGTGGCCAGATCGTTCGCTTCCGGGAACGCCTTGAGCGCCGCGACCGTGTCGCAGCAATTGCTCTGCGAGCACTCGGCGCACGCGTCGGTGGGCACCGACACGGGCGCGCACGTTTGCCCCAGCGGGAAGGGCGCCGTGGCTCCGTCGGCGGCGTCGACGGTGGCCGCTTCGCTGCCGGCGTCGCTCGGCGCGACGACGGCCGCAGACGAGCTACACGCCACGGCGAAGGCCGCGGGCACCGCGACGAGGAGAGACGACAGTGCGAGAATGGAGCGGGTTGCCATGGGAGCAAGGTACCATAGCGTCGTGCGCCTGCGCTTCGCCTTCCTGGCTCTCGGACCCCTCGCGTGCGCGCTCACGGGCGAGGTTCGCGGGCAAACATTGCTCGTGGTGGGAACAGACTTGCCCATCGAAGCGGGCGAGGCTGCGGGGCGCACCGGGACCGCGCTCGCGCGGGTGGATACGCTGCGGGTGGACGTGTACGCGCCGGGGGCGATCACGCCTCGGGAAACGAGAGAGTTCGTGGTGTCGAACGCCTCTGCATGGCCGTTCACGCTGGGCGCGGTGGGGCCGCTTCGCGTGCGTCTACGGCTCTTCACCGCGCGCTGGTCGGAGGTCGGCGAGGGCGCGGAAGGGAGAGCGCGCAGCCCGCGGCCCGAGGTCACGGTGGACCGTCTCGTGGACGTGCCGGCCACGTCGAACGTGCAACGGCTCCGGGTCCCGCTCTTCGGGGACTGCATGGGGCGGCCCGCCGACCTGGCACGCGGGACGACGTGCCTCGGCGCGGCGGAGCTCGAAGGCGACGCGCGCGCTCCCCTGGCCTCGGACGATGGTCAGCCCATGACACTTGGGAGCTGGAGCGCACTTCGAGAGATTCCTTGCGAGGGACCGGACGATGCGGCACGACCGTGCGTTCCCGGGGGCTTCGACGTGCTGGGCAACGTGAACCTGGCGGGCGTGCCTACCCGCGAAGCGGAGCCGCTGCCGTTGCGACCGGTCGTCGTGTCGCCCTTTCGTCTCGATCGGCTGGAGTACACGGTGGGGCGGTATCGCGCCCTCTTGCGGAGCGGCTATCGTCCCTCCCGCACCACCATCCGAGACATCCAGGACGCACGCATCAATGCCATGTGTACGTTCCGCGGCGAGAGCGACGGGAGCGCCGATGCGCTGCCGTTGAATTGCGTGGGTCACGCGTTTGCCGCGGCCATTTGTCTGGCCGAAGGAGGTCGCTTGCCTCGGGAGGCCGAGTGGGAGCACGCCGCGAGCGGGCGCGGACAGGGGCGCCCATTTCCTTGGGGCGCGACCGACGCCCGGTGCTGCACCCTCAGCATCTCGCGATCCCCGCGCCCCCAGGATGGTGCAGTATGCACGGGTATTCCGGTTCCTGAACCAGCGGGCAGCCACCCCGGTGACGGGTGCCTCGGCGGTGGCGATCGATCGCGTGATGGGGTCCTCGACCTGGGAGGCAGCCTCTCCGAGTACACGCAGGATATGTTTCAGGCGGTCGCGGCTTGCGCCGAAGCGGGGGTCGCACGCGACCCCGAGTGTGGCAAGGAGGCCCGCGTCCACGTGGTGAAGGGCGCCGACTGGACCGCGGGACCGGGCGCGGCGCACGGGTCGCTGCGCAGCTACGGCGTCGATGCGGCGTCGACCTCTGGCTTTCGCTGCGCGTGGCCGTCGGAAGGGACCCCATGAGCGCATGGCGTTTTCCCGCCATCGCCCGGCACGGAGCCGCGGTAGCGCTGGCCATCGCGGTGGCGTTCTCGTCCGGCGCCGGGTGCGCGTCGAGTCAGGGCCTGGTGCGGCCCCAATGGCGCGTCAACTTGCGCACGAACGCGCCGATTCCCGACCTCGGCGATCGGCTGCTGGTGGAGATCACCGACGCCCGGGGCGCGCTCGCGTGCACCGCGTGCCGGCGCGTGCTCGACGCTGCCAACGCGTCATTCCCCCTCTCCTTCGGTGTGGCGGAGCTCCCGGGCCCGTTGTTCGTGCGCGCGCGCCTCCATCTAGCGCGGGACGTCGACCTTGCCGGCAATCCGCTGGCGGCACTGGCCCTCGATGCGCGTGCCCGTCTCCCCGACGCGCCGAGCGACGTGACGGTCGCCCTCGACATGCGTTGCTACGGCGTTCCGTCGGAGGCGGCCGAAACCTGCGACCCGACGACCGGCGTTCTCGGCCCGACGCCCATCGCCGCGCGGGGAAGCGGCGACCCGGCGACGCGGCCGGGCACCTTCGAGAACGTGCCGCCCTGCGGCGCGGCGTCGCCCCGCGCGAACGAAGTGTGCGTGGACGGTGGTCTCTTCTTGCTTCGAGAAGCGCCCGGCCTGGCGAGCCAAGTCGAGCTAGCTCAAGCGCGACTCGTGCGCGTCTCGTCGTTCTATGTCGATCGCTACGAGGTGTCGGTGGGCCGGGTGCGCGCGCTGCTCCTGGCGGGCCGGGTGACCGAGCCCCCGCTGGCCTACCTGGAAGACGGCGGCGAGCGGCAGATGTGTACCTACCGCGGTCCAAGCAACGCCAGCGCCGACGCCTTGCCTGCCAACTGTCTCGGCCGCTCCCTGGCGAAAGCAGTGTGCGAAGCCGAGGGCGGCCGCCTGCCCCGGGACGCCGAGCTCGGATACGTGGCCACCAACGGCGGGCGCGGTACCGCCTTCACATGGGGCAACGACAGCGACGTCTGCGCGCACGCAGTGGTGGGGCGCGGCCGGGTGATCTTCGAAGAGCTCCCGAATGCGGTAGGGCCCCAGAGCAGCGACTGTCGCGGTGCGAGGGCCAACCTTCGAGACGCCTTCGGCCCCGTAGCGGTGGAGCTCGCGGGTGCCGACGGAGACGTGGCCTTCGGCGTTCACGGCCTCGCCGGCAACGTCTCCGAGTGGGTGGAGGACGACTTCGGGTCAGTGAACGAGCCGTGCTGGCGCGGCCGACCGTTGGTGCGCGATCCCGTGTGCGTCACGGCGCGTCACACGCCGGCCATGCGCGGTGGCTCGTGGGCCGATCGCACCTTGGCGGCGAGCGCGGGTCTCCACAGCCCACCCGCGGTCTACGTCGGCAACGCCGACAACACCATGGGCTTTCGCTGCGCGCGCGACTTGTGAGTTGCGACTGGGTATCAGTGCGCCACGCCGTTCTTCACGGCGAGCGGCTTGGGCAGATTGCTCTCGCCGAGGCGACGGCGCGCGTAGATCTCGATGGACCGCGCGATGGTGGCGAGTGGAAGTCCGTTTTCGGTTCCGCGAAAGGGGTCGTCCAGCTCGTCGCCGATGGCGTCGAGGCTGAAGAAGGCATACGAGATGAAGAACACCACCACAGGGGTGAGCCCGTGAATGGTGTCGACCAAACCGAACGGAAGGAGCAGCGCATAGGCCGCCACCGCGCGGTGAATGAAGATGATGTAGCTGATAGGGGTCGGCGTGTTCTTGATACGCTCGCAGCCGCCGACCACGTCGGTGAGCTGCACCAGGGTGCTCTCGAGCAGCGGGGCGTGGAGCGGGTGCAGCCAACCCGCGGCTGCCGCATCGCGCAGGTCGAGGCCTATGCGATGGAGGATAGCCGCGGGCGGGCTCGCCTCGTGGGGTAGCTCTTCGAGCTCCTCGGGCGAGAGCAGAGGCCGAAGCTCCTCGTATTTGTGCTCCCGCCGCAGATGCATGCGGAGCGAGGTGGCGAAGGCGACGAGGCGATACACGACCTCTTTCTGGAACGCTGCGACCCGCTCTTTGCTCTCGCCGGCAGCAGACTCCGCGGAGGAAGCCCCGGCCTGGACGAACCCGTGCAGCTGGCGCACCAAGGAGCGGCACCCGTTGACCAGACCGCCCCAGAGCTTGCGGCCCTCCCAGAATCGCTCGTAGCTCGAGGCGTTGCGAAAGCCCAGAATGATGCCCAGCGGCAATCCGGTAATGAGAAACGGGGTTACCGTGAGCGAGAGATGAAATGTCGGATAGCGCTGCAGAAGCGTGAATCCAATGGAGAGGAGCGTAGTGGCGAGCATGCGGGGCCACACGCGCGGAAACGCGCTTCCGTGAAGGCGAAAGACCATGGCCAGCCACGTCGAACGCTCGTAGACGATCACGAAGGGCTTGCCTCTGCATCTACTTTCGCTGGCGTGAGCTCGACGCGAAAGTGCTTTACGATAAGGCTCGCCAGGGGGTCGGTTTCAACCTTGCGCACCATGCGCTCCACCTGGGCGTCGCCCGTTCCCATGATGAGGTACTGGCGGAGCCCCAGGGTGTAGGCGCTATAGAAGAGACCGGCAATGGCATAGGGGCCAAAGGGGGTTTCCGGCAGGTCGAGGGTGCTGCCGCTGATGGCGAACACCGTATTGGGCTCGTAGCTGGTGACTGGACGCTGGTGCATGGACGCGAATCGCGCGAGGGCGCGCGCCCGGGAGCCGCGAATGTCGCTCATCGCGAAGAGCCCCACCAGGGGCATCTGGCCTTCGGACTGACGGGCGCGGTCGATGCTGTGCGCCGGCAGGTTCGAAAGGTACTGGTTGATGGTTCGTTGGCCTTCGTCCCAGAACTTGCCGTCTGGTTCGCCGCCGTCCACGCGAACGTAGGCGTTGCGCCGGTAGTCCTGGATGCCGGCAGTGACGTAAAATGTGAGACGCCGAAGGTTGGGGTCGGTCCTCAGAGCGCGCTCTACCGCAGACTTCTGAAGGCGGGTGTGGGTTCGGAGATCGTCCACGCTTCGAATCCAGTCGCCAGCGATGTAGCCGTCGAAGCCGTAGTGCGTCCACAGCAGCTTGCGCACGCCCTCCTCGCTGTCGACCACGAAAGACGTTCCGTCGCGGAGGCGCAGCTCCGGCTTGAGGCTGATGAGCAGTCGCTCGAGGTCGACCGCCACCCGGGTGGCCTGCAGCATGCCGCAGTTGAAGACCGAGCCTTGCTCCACCGTCAAGTCGTGGAGCCGGCAGCGATACTTCTCTTCTCCCTCGATGGAGAGCTCGCCGTGCGAGAGCACGTGCACGAAGTACTCGGCGACGTCGTTCGGCCCCAGATCGCGCTGCGTGCCCTCGACGATGCGGCGCACGTCGGTGAGCACGTCGGCGGTGAAGAACGACCCCGGCGTGCGGAGCACGTAGAGCTCGCTGCGCACGCCGCGCGCGAGGTACTCCGAGCGCACCCGCTCCACCACCTCCAGGTGAATCTGGCCGACGTCGCGGGCGTCGGAGCAGCCCACCAGAATGTGAATTTGTATCGCGGGACGTTCCTGTTGCGATCGTTGCGCAAGGGGCATCGTTCGAGGGTCTCAAGAACATTACGCCGACGCAACATTGGAAATCGGCCACATCGTCGTCGCCCGTCCGCCGCGGTCTGGCCGCTTCGGTCCCGCTCGCGCGGTGCGACTGCAACCGACATGCGAATCGGGCGCGCAGCTCTCGCAGTAAAACTAACGCACTACGGCAAGCGGCGAAGAGGGCGCAATTCGGACCGACGAACGCCACCTCGGGTACCATGGTGCGGTGCGAGCCCGTTCCAGACGAGCTTCGAGAATTGCCGGCGGCGCGCGATGGGGCGCAGCGATGGCCCTGGCGATGGTCGCGCGCGCACCCAGCGCCGGCGCGCAAGCAGCGACTGAGCCGACGCCCGCGGAGGAGCCTTCGGCGCACGCGACCGTGGTCGACCCGCCCCCGCCCCAGCCCCGCGACTACTTTCTAAACGCCCCGAAGCGTGGCACGTGGGCCACCTTCGATGCCTATACAGTCGGGGTTCAGGCAAGCGTCGAACGACGGATCCCCATCGAGCGCGACGACTACGCCGCCATCGTGCCGAAGTTGAGCGCGCTGGCGAGCCTCGGCTTCGGCGAGGTCGCGAGCCACCTGGACGGGCGCTTTCTGTTCTTCAGCTTCGGCGGCTCCTTCGGCGTCCGGCGCGTCTGGCGAACATACGCCTTTCCCGAGGGCACCGAGGGCACCCGCGCCGCGCGCCTGGAGGTCGACGACAAGAAGGCGTTCACCACCGAGAACTGGCTCTTCGGCGAGGCGCGCGTGCGCATGGTGCTACCGGTTGCCGATTCGGTGTTGGTCGCCACCAGCGCCACGGTGCGCTGGGAAGGGTGCCCCGACAACTCGTTCGACTGGTTTCACACGACCATGCACGATCGCGGATTTCTCTTCCGCTACGACGCTTCGGTGCTGTTTCGAAGCCCGGGCTTCGGCGCGCTCGGCCCCACGTTTCGCGCGATGGAGGTTCCCCGGGGCGGGCGCTACGAAAGCGAGCTAGCGGTGGGCTTTACCTTCGGCCGTCGCCTCGGCATCTTCAAGGAGAACGACTTGCTGCTCGTCAACGTGCTCACGCGGCCGGGCGATCCCAGCTTCGGCTTTCAGATTCTGCGACTGCCGCTCTACGTCCTCGCCGCGTACCGCGTCTCGTTCAACCTCTAGCGCTGCTGCGAGACGTCGAACCTGCGAATCCGGCGCGCACCTCTCGCAGGAGAGCTGGCTCAGTCGTTGCTCGACCACTCCCAGAAGATCGCTGGGCCACCGCCGGCGCGCGACCCACCGACCAGCCCGACGCCGGAGACGACGCGCGGAGTGTTCTGGAAGAGCAGATCGTATTCCACTTCGCCGTCGCTCTGGCCGATTGCAGGCGCGCGCACGGTGGTGCGGAGGCGACGCCGGCCGTCTTCGGTGTAGCGCTCCCCCTCCAGGCGCTCGAAGCGCCCATAGGCGAATCGACCCTCGGTGGGGTCGGCGAGCGTGTTCATGCGCGTGAGAAACGCCAGGTGGGGCAGGTTCGCGGCCATGTACGCGGTTTGGCGAATCTCGCGCATCTGCGGGAGCTGGGCGGTCTGGCTCGCCGGCGCGTCGGGGGTCGAAAGCACGCGCACGCGGCCGCCGTTGTTGACCGACAAGGTCTCGAAGAGCCCGTCGGAAACGCCCGAAAACGAGAGTTTTTGCTTCCCGAGCGGACCCACCATGTGGGCGAACAGCCGGGTGCCGTCGGCGGTGGCAAAGTCGCGCAGGGCGGCCGCGCTGGGCTCCCGCTGGAAGTGCAAATCGAGGAACGCGCCCTCGTCGGTCATGCGCACTTCGCCGTGGTCGAGCGGATGAAGCAGGCCACCCACCAAGAGATCGCCCCGCTCGCAGGTGAGCTTTCCCGAGAGGACTCGCGATTCGCCATAGCGCTCCACGGTGATCTCTCCCTTGGCGTACAGATCGAGAGGGCGCTGCTTGACGTGAATGGTGTGCGGGATTCGTACGTGGACTTCGAGGGTCTTTTCTCCGCGCTCGCTACCCTGGTTGCGGGCGGTTGGCAGCGGCGTGGAGGGCAGGGTCTTGGGCCGGGGCAACTTTCCCACCTGCGCGCCGTCACCGAGCTCGAGGACGTCGCCAAGGCTCGTCACCTCTTGCTGGTGCGCCCGGAGAAAGCGATCGGGGCTCCATAGCTCGAGCGCATGCACGTGCACGTCGACCACGCGGGTGGTGCCCGAAAGGTCGGCGTGGACGCCGAGCTTGCCGGTGAGAGAAGCGCGCGGCGCGTCGGCTTGTCCGAACGTCCCGCCGAACAAGAGCACATCGGCAAGGTCGACGCCGAGATCGGCGGTGCGTGATGCCAGCGAAAAGCGTCCGCTGGCGGAGAGCTTGCGGTCGGCCTTCTCGCGATCGTGCTCGTGCGCCTCCAGGCGCTCGATGGCGAGGGCCTCGCCCTCACCGCGGATGACCATCGCGATATCGTCGAGGGTGCGCGACGAAGACGGAATGCGGATAGACCCGCCCTCCAAGGTGAAAGGGCCTCGCACGTCGACGCTTGCCACTTGGCGCTCTTCTCCGTGAACGATGAGGTCGATGTTGGCGGTGAGCGCTGCCGCCAGCTGCCCGCGCACACCATAGGCCATGAGGGCGGGGAACCGCGGGACGACCCGAGCGAGCGGCGACGGCTCGGCCGAGATGGCGAGCGCGATGGGCACGTGGCCTTCCCCCTTCTTCGCCGCCAGGTACGCGCGCGGCGGCACCTTGACGTCCACCCGCAGGACCTCAGAGACCCGCGCAACGGCCCGCACCTCGTCGAGCGTCCCGTCGAGCGTCAGGGTGGAGTGCGAGCTCTTGCCCTCTAGCGTCGGGTAGTCGCCCAGCGTGAGCGCGCCGTGCAAGCGCGGCGCAGCCGGCGTTCCCGCGACGGCGATCGTTCCGAACAGCGAGGCGTCGAGGAGCGGCGCCGCGACCAGCGCCGAAAGCGGAGTCTTCAGCACCTCGAGGTGCAGATCCATGGCGCGCTCACCAAGGCCGCCCTTGGCGCTCTTCACGAAGTCGATGGCGGAGACCTGGAGCTCGCCATGCCCATCGAGGACCTTACGATCGCCGAGCGACGATGCGAGGTCGAGGGTTGCATGCCTCTCGTCGAGCTGGAGCGCCACGTCGGCGCTCACCCCGGGCATCGACCCGCCGCGCGAGCCGTTCCGCAGATGCAGTGCCAGGTTGGCGAACACGTCGCGACGGTTGCCGTGCGCCTTCACCTCGAGCGCGACGGCCCCCGACAACCCGACGCGGCGCTCGGGCGGGAGCGGCAGCGAGGCCAGCGGGGACTCCGGAAGCTCCACCGAGAGCGTCCACGGAAGGTCGGCGCTCTTGATGCGCGAAGGTGGCGTCGGCACGTCGACCCCGGCGACGATGGTGAGCGGCGCCTTCATGGCCAGCTCGCCGTCCCCCACGCGAACCGTCGCCGTGGCGCCAATGTGGACGAGCGATGCCGACGCACCCTGGCTCGATGAACGTGTAATCTGCACAGAAATGTCGGCGTGCACCGGGGCCGGAGCCAGGCTGGGCAGCACCGGGCCGTCCAGGCGAAGCGAGAGCCCCCCCTCCGGGTGGAGCAGGGTCCCGTGGACGTCGACCGACGCCTCCATCTCGCCGCGGGGCAGCTTCGCTTGGAGCTCCGGACGCAGTAGCGGCGCGAGCTCCGCCAGCGAACGCCGGGGGATGGCGACCACCACAGAGAGCGGGGCGTGGGGGTCGACCGCTCGGCCGGCGAGCCCCAGCGCGACGTTGCCTGTGAGGAGTGCAGCGCCGTCGCGCTTGGTGAGTCGAAGCGCGGCGCGCACCTTCCCGCTGCGGGCGTCGCCTGCGACGTCGAGGTTGGCCTCACCTTCTGCCAGGGCCGCGGTGAGATGAAACTGGGCGTCCGGCGCGGCAACGGGCCCCGAGAGGTGCACCGTTCCCGCGAGCGTACCGTCGACCGGTAGCGCGCTGCCACGAAGCTTGCCCAGCGCGGCCAAGCTCAACCCCCGCAGGTCGACGTGAGCGTCGACGTGCTCGGCGCGGAACCGTTTCTCGCCCTTGGCCTCGTCACCGGCTACCAGGTCGACCTGCGCCACCGCGTGCACCTGGCCACCGAACAGCGCGAACGTGACGTCGTCGGCCCATATCCGCAGCCGTCCATCGGTGTGGCCTTCGGCGCGAATGGCGAGCGGGCGCACCACGCGGATACCGTCGAGAATCGGGCTCGACGGGATGGTCGTTCCGCTCTGCCGCAGGGCGCGGAGCGTGTCGCCCAGGGAGCCCTGCGCGCGGAGGTCGGCGTGAAGCGCTTTGGTCGCCGGCGCGTAGTCGGCGGTACCGGTGAGTCGCTGGCCCAACGCGGTCACGTCGAGCGAATCCACCTGCACGATCCCCTTGCGATACGTCCCGGTGAGGTGCGCAGCATCCAGCTTTTTGCCGCGCACTTGCACGGCGCTGGCCCTCACGTCGAACGCCAGGTCGATGCTGGCCTTGTCGACGCCGCTCCCCTTTGCGGCAACCGTGAGCGAACCCACCGCCAGCGGCGGGACGGTGTCGAGTGCCACGATGCGATTGGCGTCGATGCCCTTCCCTTCGAGGGTGATCTCGTAGGCCTTGCCGGCAGCATCGCCCTTCCCTTCGAGGGTCAGGGTTCCACCGGGCGTGCGCACGGTGGCGTCGAGGACGAGCGCGGTGTCGGGGCCGCGCAGTGAAACGTCGGCCGACACGTCGCCGCCCAGGATGCGTTTCCCCAGGAGGGCGTTGGTGGCGTCGGCGTCGATCGTCAGCCGCGTAAGCTCGGCGAGCTGATCGCCCTTGAAGGCGTCGCCTTGCCGGTGCGTCTCGACCTTCAGGGTCGCGAACGCCACCGCAGCAAGTCGAACCGCGTCCCAGGCCACCTTGAGCTCACCTTGGCCAAGGCTGGCGCTCACTTTTGGCAGGTCGAGCTCGATGGGATACGGCGCGCCGCCGCCGCGCGCGAGGCTCAGGGTGCCCTTGGTGGGCCCCAGCGCTACCGGGCCCTTCCCTGCTTCGAGCTCGAGATGCACCCGCGTCGAGAGCTTCTGGGCGTGCAGCAGCAAGCCGGGTCTGTCCACCGTGAGGTCGGCCAGCCGAAGGTCGATATCGCCGCGGGCGCCTTGGGAGGCGGGGCGCGCGTCGACGTTGCCCTCGAGGGCCAGGCCCTGCAGCGCCACCTTCGTGCCATCGGGCTTGGTGAGATCAAGCGCGATGCCATCGATCACCACGCGCTCCACCACCAGCCGCTCGACGGCCTTGGCCTTGTAGATGCCGGTGAGGTTCGTAGTTCCATCTTCCTTGCCCACCACGTGCACGGTGCCGCCGTGCACGCCGAGCAACGCCAGCACCGGCTGACCGCGCAGCAGCGCGCCGTACCGTGGCTCCACATGCACGGTTTCGATGTGAATGGCTTCGCTCCCGGTGTTGCCCTCGATCCGCAGATCTTGCAGGTCGATGCCCCGAAAGAGCGAGAATCGGAGGCCGCGGAGCGTCGCGCGGGTGGTGAAGCGCTCGCCCAGGCGTTGTTCGATGCGCGCGCGGAGACGCTCTTCGCCCCACGGGGTGTGCAGGTAGGCGACCACCAGGACCACGACGCCGAGCACGCCGAGAAGAATCCGCGACGCCACCCTGCGCACCTTCTGGAGGCGGGTGCGCGGCGGCGAAGGCGAGGGCGTCGAGGGCGGATCTTCCTGGGTTTCACGCATCAGAAGGCCTCGCCGATTCGGGCAAAGACCCGCAGGCCACCATCGGCCAGCCGGCTCTGCTCCATGAAACGATAGCTAACATCGACGGAAATGGGCACGTACCAGAGGCGTAGGCGCGGCCCGAGACCCGCCGCCATCTGGACGCCATCCTCGAACGGGTTGGCCCGGCGTCCAGCGCCGCCCGCGTCGGTGAAGACGGTGATGCCAGCTTGCTTCTGCGGCGGCAAGAAGCGAAGCTCGAGCTTGGCCTCCGCCAGGCTGAGACCGCCCACGTACTCACCGCGGCAGCTGGGGGGCCCGGCGGTCGCCGGCGTGCAGGTCTCGGCGACCGGAGACAGCCGGTCGCGCCCGTAGCCCCGCATGCCGAAGGCGCCGCCGCCGAAGAGCCGTGGGCCGAGAGGAACGCCGCTGTCGCCGTAGCCGAGAACCCAGCCGAACGATGCGTGGGCGCCGATGGCAAAGCTATCGCCCAGCGGAATGAAGCCGCGCGCTTCGGGTGCAAGTTGCACGTATTGCTGGGTACCGAAAGGGCTGGCGAGCACGCGCGCCGCGAGGAGGTGCCCTCGCGTGGCCTCTACCGGGTCGTTGCGGCTGTCCCACACCAGTGAAGCGGCGGCCTCGGCGCCCACGTAGGTGTTGCCATCGGCCAGCGCGTAGCGCGCCCGCTCGGCCGGTGAAAACGGACCGAAGTCGGCCTGGTACGCGACCCGGAAGAAGGCGTCGACGTCGAAGAACACGCCCTTGGCCAGGGTGCTGCGGAGACCGGGCCCAGTGGTCAGTTCGCGCAGGTGAAACCCAGGATAGAGCACGTCGCGAAAGCGCGCCGAGAGACGGCCGTCACCGATGCGGCCGACGAGCCCGGGGCGCACGTAGCGAAGAAGCGCGTCGCCATAGAGGCCCGCCGGCTGGTCGCTGTCGTCTTGCCATAGGTAGCCGACTCCGATGCGCCCGCGGGCGATGAGGTGATGCTGCGAGCCGAGGGCGTTGCGCAGCTCCACGCCCGCGCCGGCCACCAGGTCCATGCGCGTCGGGTCGAGCTCGGCGCTCGCCCGCAGGCGCACCTTGGCCGAGGGCGCTTCGTCTACGTGGACCACGAGGTCAACGACGTCGGGAAGCGCGCGCGGCGTGAGGTTGCCGTCGGCGTCGACCCGGCTCTCGTCGATGACTCCGCCGCTATCGGGCACATCGCCAAGGTACTGCTCAACGTCGGCGGTCGTCTCCACCACCACCTGCGCGAAGGCGCCGGTGTCGTAGAGGTCGGCCTCGGCCTTCTCTTTGGCATCGAGCGAGTACCGGGCGCCGGAAGAGAGCCCCAGCCGCTCGAGCACGTCGGCCTCGGTCACGCGCTTGGCGCCCTCGACGCGCACATGCCCGACCTTGGTAGGCGGCCCGGGGTCGCAGAAGTACACCACATGCAGGAGCTTCGAGCCGCGGTCGACGTACGTGCGAACGTAGACCCGCGCGTGCCCATAGCCCTCGCGCTGCAGGGCGCTGGCCATGTCGTAGCGAACGACGCGAAGGGTCTCGAGATCGTAGCGGCCTCCGGGCTCGGCGCGTCGAAACGAATCGAGGTCGACGCCCGCAGGCGCGCCCTGGATGCGCAGGGAGTCGAGGCGGTAGCGTGGGCCCGCCGCGTAGCGAAAGGCGAGCGTCGCCTCCTTTTTCGCTTCGTCCAGGTGCACCTGGGGCTCGTCGACGACCGCGTCCAGGTAGCCTTGCGTGGCAAGAAAGGATTGGATGCGACGGCGGTCTTCGGCCACCCGAAAGGGATTGTAACGCCGCGGCGTATACAAGGCGGAGCTGGGACGCGAACCGAGCTTGGGCAGAAGAACTGCCATCGAAACCTCGGCGCCGCCCGCCTTGGGGAGGATCGACACGCGAGCGATATCGATGTCGGTCTCGCCCGGTACTTTCTCGGCGGGCTTTTGCGCGCACGCCGCGAGCAGCCAGCAGCCCATGAGGGCACCGGCCACTACCTGGACGAGGTCGAGGATCCACGCAAGCTCGGAGCGGCGCCGCACAGCCATAGGCAGGATCATGTTCACCCATTTGAGCCGGCAGCGAAGCACAAAGACGCGCGACCGGGCTCGGTCGGCCCGACGGCTACTTCTTGCGGGGCTTGGTGAGGCCGTATTCGGAGAGGCGGGCCACCAGCGTGCGGCGCGGCATGCCGAGCTTCTCGGCCGCCTTGGTTTGATTGCCCGCGCACGATTCGAGCGCCTCGAGGATGCGCCGCTTCTCTTCCGCGGCCAGCGAGTCCTTGAGGCCGCCATCGAGGAGCGCGACCTCGCCGCTGGTTCCGGCAGACGCGGCGAAGGCGCCGGCGTCGTCGAAGATGACGTGGGTAGCGTCGATGGTGGTGTCGCCGGCGAGAGCGCAGGCGCGGTCGACCACGTTGCGGAGCTCACGCACGTTGCCGGGGAAGGAGTGCGACCGGAGCTTGGCGAGCGCAGCCGGAGAGAACGCCGGAGCCGAGAACCCCATGAGCTCGGCGGTGCGCGCGGCGAAACGACGCGCCAGCTCGGGGATGTCGCCCGCGCGATCGCGGAGCGGCGGCACGCTCAGGGTCATGCCATTGAGGCGGAAGTACAGGTCTTGCCGGAAGCGCCCGCTGCGCACGTCGGCAGTGAGATCGCGGTGGGTGGCGGCGATGACGCGCACGTCGACGGGAATCGGCTGGGTGGCGCCCACCCGCACCACCTTCTTCACCTCGAGCACGCGCAAGAGCTTGGCCTGGATGGCGGCCGGGAGCTCGCCCACCTCGTCGAGGAACAAGGTGCCGCCATGGGCGGCCTCGAAGAAGCCCTTCTTGGCGCCCACCGCGCCGGTGAAGGCGCCTCGTTCGTGGCCGAACAGCTCGCTCTCCGCGAGGTTTTCCGTGAGCGTGGCGCCGTTCACCTCGACGAAGGGGCCGGCTTTGCGCGGCGACGCGCGGTGGATGTGCACCGCGACGACTTCCTTGCCGGAGCCGGTCTCGCCGGTGACGAGCACGTTGAGCGGGCCGGCCGCGATGCGCGTGGCCAGCTCGAAGAGCTTGATGGTCTCGGGCGCGATGGCCACCACGTCTTGCCCTTCGCTCTCGACGGGGCTGCGTCGCACCTCGCGGGCCGCGACCTTGGCGTCTTCGGCGACGCGCACGATGACCGTGACCGATCCCAGAGAGACCGGCTCGTTGAGCTGAAAGACCACCGGCGTTCCCTGCTCCAGGCGCGTCTCGATGACCTCGTGGGTCTCGAGGGCCGCCTGGCTCCGGCGAAGACGGGTGCCGTTGGCGCTGCCCAGGTCTTCGATGGTGAGGTCGTCGGCCACGTGGATCTTGGCGTGGTAGCGCGAGACCGAGCGGTCCTCGATGGGCACGTCGTTGTCGTCGGCGCGACCCAGGGTCACGACCCCGACCCGAGGAAGCGGGAGCGTTCGCACGCCTCCCGGCGCGAATACATAGAGCACACGGTCCACCCGGTGCACTTACCACGGTTTCGAGGGCGCGGGGCGCCTGCGCAAGAGATGCCCACGGAACTGCGCAACGCCGGCGCAGCTTGCCCGAAGCCTCCGCGCTGCATCGCGCGCACGGGCGGTATTTCGAGGCATTTCCGCAGGTTGGTCGGCAGTGGCATCGAGGGTGCAGTGGGTGGAGCATGGCCCTCTCTCGACTCAGCTTGGTCTCGCCGGTCGCTCCTCCCCCCATCGCGCTCGCCCCGATGGCCGGCCTGCTGGTCTTGGACCCCGAGATGCGGTGCGTCTACGACGTGCTCGCCCGATTGTCGACGACACCGCTGCCGGTGCTGGTGACCGGAGAGACGGGCGTGGGCAAGGAGGGGGCCGCGGCCTTCGTGCATGCCTCGAGCCCGCGAGCCCATGCGCCCTTCCTTCGCATCAACTGCGCGAGCTTGAGCGAGACCATGCTGGAGAGCGAGCTCTTCGGCCACGAGCGCGGCTCCTTCACCGGCGCCGCCGGCACCCACGTGGGCTTCTTCGAGGCGGCCGACGGCGGCACGCTGTTTCTCGACGAGATAGGTGAGCTCTCGCGCGGGGCGCAAGCCAAGCTGCTGCGGGTGCTGGAGTGCGGCGAGATTGTGCGCGTGGGCGCCACCCACGCGCGGCGGGTAGACGTGCGCGTGGTGGCTGCGACCCACCGCGACCTGCGGCACATGGTCGACCGCGGCGAGTTCCGCGAGGACCTCTACTTCCGGCTCTCGGGCCTGACGGTGGAGATTCCCGGCCTGCGCGCCCGGCGGAGCGAGATCTTGCCGCTCGCCAGCCTGTTTCTCGAGCGCGCCGCGCAGCTCACCGGGCGCCCGCTCCCGCGACTGACGCCCGACGCCATGGAGGCCTTGCTGACCCACGGATGGCCAGGAAATGTGCGGGAGCTGAAGAACGCCATGATCCGCGCGGTGGCGCTGTGCGTCGGCGACGTGGTGGAGCGCGAGCACCTGGCGCTCGCCACCGGCCCGAGCGCGCGGCCGGCGCCCCCTTCGGCAGCGCGACCGGAGCCGAAGCGCGAACCGGAGGCTGAGCCAGGCCGCATGATGCGCGAAGACCTGCGCGCCTACGAGCGCGCACGCATTCTGGAAGCCCTTCGTCAGACCGCCGGCAACCAGACCCAGGCCGCCGCGCTCTTGGGCATCTCGCGTCGCACGCTCACCAACAAGCTCAATGCGTATGCCATCGCTCGGCCGCGCAAGCGCGTCTCCGGCCCTTGCCCGGCGGTGATCGAAGGCGAAGCCGGCCCCACCCTCTGCGTCGCGGCGGTGTGAGGTGGCTTCACCCTTCTTCCGGACCCTGCGCGCGCTGGAGAACGAGCCGCCCCCGCGGCGACGCCTGGCGCTGGGCGTGGCGCTCCTCGCTGGCTGGCTCAGTTGGATGCACTTTGCACGTGTCGAGGTGTATGCATTGTCTTCGGATGCGCGCCTGGAGGCGCGGGAGAAGCCGAGCCGAGCCGCCGCTGCGGAAGCGGGTCGCGTGGTGGCGCTTAATGGGGAGCTAGGGTCCACTGTGCGCGCCGGCGACGCGCTGGCAGAGCTCGATCGCGCGGTCGAGGAACAGCGCCTGGTCGAGGCTCGCGCCCACACGCGCACCGTGGAGCGCAAGATTGTGGCTCTGGAGAAGCAGATCGTCACCGAGCGGGAGCGGCGCGCAGCGCACTGGCGCCTGAACACGGTGGGGGCGCAGCAAGCCGGGCTCGGCATTCGCGAAGCCGACCAGGCCAAGCAGCAGCGCGAGCGGCTGGCCGACATGTCGAAGAAGCTCTCGGAGGCGGCGCTGCTCTCGCGCGGCGATCTGTGGAGGGCGGAAGACGAAGCTGCGGGCAGCCGCCTCAAGGTCGACAGCGCGAGCATCGAGCTTTCGCGGCAGAACGCTGCGCGCGAGTACGACGACCGCACCGAAGAAAGTCGCATCGCCGATCTGTCGCGCCAGGCGACCGAGCTCTTGGCCGAGCACGACGTGAGCGTGGCCGCGGCCGACACCGCCAACGCCGCGCTGGAGAGGCGCACCGTGCGGGCGGCCATCTCCGGACGCCTGGGGAGCGTCGCCGCACTTCAGGTGGGCGACGTGCTCAAGGCGGGCGACGCAGTGGCCACGGTGATTCCCGAGGGTGAGGTGCACGTGGTGGCGCAGTTCGCGCCATCCGACGCGGTTGGGCGGGTGCTGCCGGGGCAGCGCGCCCGCGTGAAGCTCAAGGGATTCGCATGGACGCAGTTCGGCATGCTCGACGCCGAGGTGACGGAAGTGGCGAGCGAGCCTCAAGGCGGCACCGTGCGCGCCGAGCTGCGTCTCCGTTCGCCGGGCGGCTCGCGGGTGCCGCTGCAGCACGGGTTGCCGGGCGACGTGGAGATCGAGGTGGAGCGCGTGTCGCCGTTTCAGCTACTGGCGCGCGCGCTGGGCGCCTCGCCCACGACGGCTCCCGCGCCGCACCCGCCCGGTGATCTGGTGGCTGGAAAGGGCGAGCCGTGAGCGCGCGCTCGTTCTTGGTGCCCGAGATCATCCAGACCTCGCTCATGGATTGCGGACCTGCGGCCCTCGCGGCCGTGCTCGAAGGCTTCGGCATCGACGCCGACTACGACGATCTCCGCGAGCGGTGCCAGACCCAGGTAGACGGCACGTCTATCGACGCCCTGGCCAAGCTCGGAAGCGAGCTCGGGCTCCGCACGAACGAGGTACTGGTGGCGCGCGACACGCTGCTCTTGCCGGAGCAAGACGCACTCCCCGCGATCGTGCTCACGCGCGTGCCGGGCGGCCTATTGCACTTCGTGGTGGTGTGGCGGGTGGTGGGCCCGCTGGTGCAAATCCTCGACCCCGCCGGGGGCCGAAGCTGGCAAACCAAGCAGGCGCTGCTGGCGCGGATTGCCGACGTGCCGCTGCCGCTCTCGGCGAAGCGCTTTCGCAAGTGGATGGCTTCGTCGCCCGCGCTGCGCCTCTTGCGGGCGCGCATGCGCGAGCTCGGGCTGCGCGCTGGGTCTCAGGCAGAGCGCCTCGCCGCTGCCGAGACCGACCCGTCGTTCGCGACCTTCGCGGCCCTCGACGCCGGCATTCGCATGGTGCGGGCCCTGGCCACAGCCGGTGCGGTGCGCCGCGGAGACGAGGCCGCCGCGCTGCTCGCGAGCGTTGTCGCCAATCCGGCAGGCATTCCGCGAAAGTTCTGGTGGGCTACGGCGCGCGGGCCGGAGATGCTGAGCCTAGAGGGCACGGTGGTGGTGCACTTCGCGAAGAATGCGGGAGATCGCTCGGCCCTGCCTACCGCCTCCGGAGAGGCCGCGCGCGCGAGCGCCGTCGCGCCGAAGCGGAAAGAGACCAATCCGCTGCGGATCCTGGGACACACCGTGAAGACAGCCGGGCTCGGCGTGCTCGGGTGGACCGCGGCGGCCATCGCGGCTTCCACGGTGGTCGCGACCCTCGACGTTTTCATCCTTCGGGGCATCCTCGACATTCACCGCCTGCTGGCGCTCGACTACCAGCGAGCAGTGGGGGTCGCGCTGGTGGCGCTGTTCGCCGCGCTCGCGCTGGGCCTAGAGCTCCTGACGACGCGTCTCGTGCAGAGCATCGGCCTCGGCCTCGAAGTGCGCCTGCGGGCGGCGCTCATGGCCAAGCTGCCCCGGCTCGGCGACGCCTACATGCAGAGTCGACCGACCTCCGACATGGCCAGCCGCGGCCACTCGCTCCACGCATTGCGCGAAGCGCCGCTGGTGATCGCGCGGGGACTCCGCGCGCTCCTGGCGCTCGGTTCGGCCACGGTTTGCGTGGCGTGGCTCTCACCGGCCAGCGCGGCTCTCGCCGCAATCGCCGCCGCGCTGGCGGTGGCGCTGCCGTATGGGCTCCGGGGTATACCTGCCGAGACGGCGGTTCGGTTTCGCACCCAGGCCACGGCGCTCGATCGCTTCTACCTCGATGCACTGCGGGGCGTGGTGCCAATTCGCGTGCACGGCGCTGAGCGCGCGGTGGCGCGTGAGCACGAGGCGCTCCTCGCCACGTGGGTACGAACCGGCCGTGCGCTGGCACGACAGTCGGTGGGCATTCAGTCGGCCCAGGTGACGCTTTCGACCGCGCTGGCCGCGGTCATGGTGTACCGATTCGCCTCGGTCGAGACGGCGCTGGCGGGGGTTCTGCTCTTCGCGTTCTGGGCGCTGCGCATACCCGCTGCCGGTCAGGACTTCGCGCTTTCCATCGCCGCCTGGCGCGACGTCCGCGTGACCCTCGCGCGGCTCCTCTCGCCGCTCGCGGCGCCGGAAGCGGCCGCCGCGACGCCGCGCCCGCAGCAGACGTTGCACGCAGGCGTGAAGATCGAGCTGCGAGGGGTTTCGGCCATGGCCGGCGGCCACACCATCCTCGACGCGGTCGATCTCCGCATCGAGCCTGGAACCCACGTGGGCATCGTGGGCCTTTCCGGTGCCGGCAAGTCTTCGCTGCTCGGCCTTTTGCAGGGCTTTCTCGGCGTCTCCGGCGGCGAGCTGCGGGTCGACGACGAGGCGCTCGATGCGGCGGCCGTCGCGCGACTCCACGACCAGACCGCGTGGGTCGACCCCAGCGTGTTTTTGTGGAACCGCACGCTGCTCGAGAACGTTTGCTACGGCGCCACCGACCACGACGACGTTCCGGACGCGCTTCGAAGCACCAACCTGCTGGAGGTGCTGGAGCACCTGCCCGAGGGCATGCGGGCCGAGCTCGGCGAGGGCGGCGCGCGCGTCAGCGGCGGCCAAGGACAACGGGTGCGTCTCGGCCGCGCTTGGCTGCGCAAGGGGGCGAGGCTCGCGCTCCTCGACGAACCGTTTCGAGGCCTCGAGCGTGGGCAGCGGCGCGAGCTTCTTGCGCGCGCACGCCAGCGCTTCGAGAGCGCCACGCTCCTGTACGTGAGCCACGACGTCGACGATACGGTGAGGATGGATCGCGTGCTCGTGGTGGAGGGTGGGCGCATCGTCGAAGACGGCGCGCCAGAGGCGCTGCTGGCCCGCCCGGAGAGTCGCTATCGAGCCCTGCGTGACGCCGACCGGGCGCAGCGCGACGCGCTCTGGTCGGCCGCGCGTTGGCACAAGATTCGGATCGCGAACGGCACCCTCACGGCCGACACGCAGGAGCGAGTGCAATCATGATCCTCGAAGGAGAAGAGGCCCTCGTCTGGGAAGCGCCGCTGCCCGCGCTGGTGGCGCTCAGTACCGCTGCCAAGCTCGGCAACGATATCGCACCGCAGCGCCTACCCATCGCACACGACGCCAACGCCGACCCCACGGCCATGCTCGAGCACGTTGCGACGATGCGCGGCTTCGAGGTAGAGGCCACCGAGACCTCGTACGCCGACCTACCGAGCACGCTGGAGCGCGCGGCCCCGGCGCTGGTGCGGATGCCGGGCGGCGCGTTTCTGGCGCTGCTGGCCTCAAGCCCACGGCGAACCACGCTCCTCGGTCCTTCGGCGTTGCGGCGAACGGTGCGAACGGGCGACCTGGTGCGCGCGCTCCGCGCCGGCCTCGAGCGCGACGGCGATGGACGCGTCGACCACTGGCTCCACTGCGCGAGCATCAGCGGGCGGCGGGCCCAGGCCGCGCGCACGCATCTTCGCCTGCACCTGCTCGGCGAGCGGCTCGTCGACGGCATCTGGCTCTTGCGTAGCGATGCGGGGACGAGCGCGATCGCCGAGCTTCGTCGCCGCGGCCTCCTGGGGCGCGCGGCAGGCTTCGTGGGCGCCTCGCTGCTGCAGGTGGCGGTGGGTATCGCCGGATGGACGCTCCTGGGCCGCGCCTCGCTGTCCGGTTCGCTGGGCTCGGGCTGGCTGGGCTCCTGGGTGCTGCTGCTGTTCACTGGCGCCGCGTTCTCCATCGCGCAAGCGCGGTTGGGGCAGCGCATCACCCAAGACGTCGCGACCTTCCTCAAGGAGCGGCTGCTTCGCGGCGCGCTGCGCCTTGCGCCCGACGAGATCCGCAAACGGGGCTCCGGGCACCTGCTGGCCACGGTGTCCGAGTCGAGCGCCATCGAGTCGGCCGGCCTCTCGGGCGCGCTCGGGTCGATCATGGCCTTGGTGCAGTTGGTCTCGGCGGGAGCACTGCTCGCTATGGGCGCGGGCGGCGCTGTCCACGTGCTCATGCTCGTTGCCTTCACCGCCGCGGTGGTGGTTCTCGGTGTGCGCGCCCACCGGCGCCGGAGCGAGTGGACGTCGCGGCGCCTGGAGCTGACGAGCACGTTCATCGAGCACGTGCTCGGGCACCGCACGCGAAGGGCGCAGCAGCCAGAAGCGCAATGGCACGAGGAGGAAGACGCCGAGATGATGCGCTACCTCGGCGCCTCCCGGAGCATGGAGTCGACCCACGCAACCTTCGCGGGCGTGCCCGCCCGCGGATGGCTGCTCCTCGCGCTCCTCGGCCTCGTGCCGCATTTGGTGGGTGGCTCGGTGGAGCCGCGATCGCTCGCGCTTTCCATCGGCGGCATCCTGGCGGCGCAAGGTGCCCTGGCAACCCTGGCCTCGAGCGGCGGCGCGATGTTCGGCGCATGGGTGGGCTGGCGCAGCATCGGCGCGCTCTTTCACGGCGCGTCGCAGCTCCCGGCGGCGGGCCTGGTGCCCGATCTCGATCCGGTGCGGCGCGAAGGCGAGGTGGTGCTCGAAGCTACCGGGGTCGGCTTCCGGCATCGGCAAGGTGGACGCCCTACCCTCGAGGACTGCAGTCTTACGGTACGGCGCGGCGACCGCGTGCTGCTCGAAGGCCCGTCCGGCGGCGGCAAGTCCACGTTCGCTTCGGTGCTCACCGGCATGCACGTCCAAGAGAGCGGCCACGTGCTCCTGGGAGGACTCGACCTACCCACCCGCGGCCGCATCGGCTGGCGGCGGCGCATCGCGAGCGCACCACAGTTCCACGAGAACCACGTGCTCTCCGGCACCCTGGCGTTCAACCTGCTCATGGGGCGGAGCTGGCCGGCGAGCGACGCGGATCGCGCGGAAGCGAACGACGTTTGCCGAGAGCTCGGGCTGGGCGCGCTGCTCGATCGCATGCCGGGCGGCCTGGACCAGGTGGTGGGAGAGACCGGCTGGCAGCTCTCGCACGGCGAGCGAAGTCGCGTATTTTTGGCCCGTGCGCTCTTGCAAAAGGCCGATGTGGTGGTGCTCGACGAGACCTTCGGTGCGCTCGATCCGTTGACCCTCGAGCAGTGCCTGGGCACGCTCGAACGACGCGCCGCTTCGGCCATCGTTATCGCCCACCCCTGACCGTCATCGGCGGCCACCAAAAAGAAGAAAGGGCGCAGGACCCTCGTCCTGCGCCCTTCGCCTTCGAACTCAACCCGCCGCGCCCATCTTGACAGGGCGTTGGTGGGCACCTCCGCGGTGAGCAACTCCCCTTCTTCGGTTGCGTCCGCGGTTCGTTGCTCCGTCTCGTCGCTGAACTTCATGAAGCCTCCAGGGTAAGGCGCGACGACGCACGCGCGAAAGGCGCGAGACTCGAGAGTCCCGCGCCTTGGCGCAGCCGGAGGCTGGGTTCGCTCAGTGGCCGTCCGCGCAGCCGCCGTTCTTGCAGCAGTTCTGACACCGGCAGGGCGGAAGCCAGGGGAGGCCGGCCTTGATGTCCGTGGGGATCTCCACGGTGAGGACTTCGAGCTCTTCTTCCTGGGTGTCGTTCTGCGGGTTCTGGGTGTTCATGTGAAGCTCCTGCGTACGGGGACGATTCCCTCGGATACGGCTAGTGCAGTCGGCGTGCCGCGCGAGAGAGCACGAGAACTGCCGAGAAATCGAGGCTTCGGCAGGGCCTGTGGGTACCTGGATTCCCAAGCTTCACGCCCCTTTGCCCTTCGGCTCGACACGCCCTTTCCCTTCGCTTCGTGGGCGCCGGCGTTCTCGCCGGGCGAGCGTACGCGGCACGCGATTCGCACGCGCTTTGGTCATGACCGCTCACCTCCTCGCGCATCCCGCCCCGGTGGCCTGGCTCTCCAACTTGATGGCCTTTCCGGTGCGGGGCTTCCACGAGAAGCTCGTGAAGCGCAGGCTCTCTCGCACCCACGAAGAGACGCGCAGCCTCCTCTCCGAGGTGAAGAAATACCTGGTCGTCGCCAACCTGGAGACCGCCCGCGAGGTGCCCATGTTCTCGAGCCGGGTCGACGAGATCTGGCATCAACTCATGCTCTTCACCGCGCAGTATCAGGAGCTGTGCGAGCGATTCTTTCCGAGCTTTCAACACCACGACCCTCGAGAGACCTCGGAGACCCGGCGCGATGGCGAAGGCGGCGGCCGGGAGAAGATCGATTTCAATGCATTCTGCACACTCTACCAACGCTTCTTCGGCCCCGTCGACGACGCCTGGTTCGAGGATCGCAGCGTCGACCAGGACACCCGCGTGGAGCGCGCGACCTGGGGTCGGCCGCTTGCGCTCCGCCGCACCGCGCGCGCGGTGGAGGTGGTGCTGGAGCGAGAGCCCCCGGTGATGCTCTGCCGGACGCCGCTGCGCATGACAAGCGCGCTCGAAGCCTTGATGGACGGCGCCACGCGCTACGTTCGTGAGCTACCGAACCTCGACGGCGATGAGCGCCTGGCGCTGTGCCGGCCACTGCTGGCGGTCGGCGTGCTGCGGGTGGTGCCGTGAGCGCGCGTTCACTTTCGGAGCTCGTCTCTGCCGCGACGTGCGTAGACCTTCCGCTGCCGGGAGAGCCGCGAAGGGCCACCGAGGACGCGGTGTTCTCGGTTCGGCAGGCGGTTTCGGCCGCCCTCGGCGAGGCGAGCTTTCTCGTCGACTGCGTGCGCGCCGAGCTCGCGCGCATGAAGACGGCAGACCCCACCGCGGGCCTCGCGCCCTTCACTGCGTCCGGCGACCGACGCCTGCAGCTCGCCTTTGGCTACTGGGCGCCGCGGAGCGGCACCGGGCCGCACGAGCACGCGGACTGGACCGTCACCGCGGTGGTGCACAACCAGCTCGACGTCACCACCTACCACTACCGCGCGATGGCGGAGGAGGGGCGCTTGGTCCCCAAGAACCACTTCTCGGCCCAGCGCGGAAAGGCCGGCCAGATTCACGAGCCGTGCATTCATGCGCCGGAGAACCCCACCGCGGCGTGGTCGCTCTCGCTGCACGTGCTCGGCGCCAACGAAGACGGCACGCTGGGGCAGCTGCGACCGGGCCTCACCCGCTTCGATACGCCATCGCCGGCGCCCAGCGACGGAGAGCGGCGCTGGCACCGGGCTCGCGCCCACGACCAGAAGGAGGCGGTGCTGGTCGAGGCGCTCGCCGCGTTGGGTGGCGACGCGGTGACCCAACTGCTCGAGTCGCTCGCCGCCGACGCTTCGCACCCCACCCGAAGCGCAGCCCGGCAAGCTCTCGACGCCGGCCGCAGCGAGAGGGCGCGACCTGGAGCGCTCGAACTCGATACCGTGTTGGTCGAGCGCCTACCTCTGCCCCTCCGGGTGCAAGAGGACGAAGCTCGGGCGGCCCTCTGCCTGGGCGATGGCGAAGGGTCGCTGGTGCTCCTGCGCACGCCGAAAAAGGCCGCTGCGGCGCTACGGTACGTGGCCGAGAGCCCGAGCCTGCGGGCCGCAGACCTGCCCGGTGCGCTGAGCGACGCCGACCGTCTGGCCCTCGGCCGCGCCCTTCACGCCGTGGGCCTTTACCACCCGGAGGCACCATGAGTGCCGCGACTGCATGCATTCCACACGCAACAGTCGACACCACCGTGATTGCCGACTTCGTTGCGCGCGGCCTGGCGTTCGCGTGCCCCCAGGTCGAGGCAAGGCTCCTGGACGAAGACGTGGTCGACACCGCCGAAGACGCTGCGCTGCTATTTCGCGAGGTGAAGCGCTTCCTGGTGCTCTCGCGCAGCATGACCGTTCCCTGCCCCATGGTGTCGATGCGGGTCGACGCTGGCTGGCACGCGTTCTTGATGTTCACCACGGAGTACGCCGCCTTCTGCCGCGAGGCCCTGGGCCGCTTCATGGCCCACGATCCCGGGGCTCCGCGCATGGCATCGCTCCGCGACACGATGCCGGAGATCGACCCAAGCCCCCAGCCTGCGGCGGCCGCCGAGGATCCGCGAGCGCTCTTCGCCCGCGCCTACCAGGCGCTGTACCGCGAGCCCCCGGGCGAGATGTGGCAAGACGAGCGCGCGGTGCACGCGGCACGGCGCATCAAGAACCCGGGCGCCGGACAGCAGCGGGTCCGGCGCGACGAGGAGAAGGTCGCGCTCCTGGGCGAACACGGCGAAGTGCGAGCGCGCATGGCTGCCAGGGCCGAGCCAGCGCTGGCGTTCATCGCCGCGCACCGGCGCTTCTACGTGCGCGAGCTGCCGGGTTTGCCGCGCCCCGCCGACGCCGTGGCGCTGGTACGAGCGCTGGTCGCGAGCAGCACCCTCGAGCTGTGCATGTGAGGGACGATCTCGCCAAGTTCGCGCCCAAGGTGGGGCGGCGACCGGTGTCGAGTCTATGTGGTGACGATCCACACCTGGGCGGCCGTTGCCGCGGACGCGACTGAGTCAGTCGCGAACCAAGTGCACCGCGTCCTGACGCTGGCGCATGGCCTCGATCGAGGCGCCGTCTTGGGCTACCCCTTCGAGGCGCATGGTGGCCCGCGCCTCGGCGCCGCTCTCGGCCTCCTTGGCGACGACCCCAAGGATGCCATTGGCATCGAGCTCGAACGTCACCGCGATGCGCGCGTGCTCAGTGCTGGGCACCTGAATTCCGCTGAGCTCGAGCTCGCCGAGGAAGGTGTTGCCTTCGAAGCGAACGTGCTCGCCCTGGGCTACGCGCACCAGCACCCTCGCTTGGCCGGCCCGCGCCGCGCGGAAGGTGCGCGTCTTCTGGCAGGGCACCGGCGTGTTGGCGCCCAGGAGCACGTCGGAGTAGCCGCCTGCGGTCTCGATGCGAAGGCTGAGCGGCGTCACGTCGATGAGCAGCGACGAATGCTCGCGCATGGTCACGGCGCTGCCGGCGGGGGCCGAGAGCACCCGAGGCTCGTCGCGAAGGGTCACCGGGCGGGGAGCCGCGAACGGCGCCAGCGAAAGAGGCTTCTCGGGCGGGCGCGAGGGAACGCTCACGAAGTCGAGGTCCAGCGTGAACGGCAGGGATCCTTCGGTCTGCGTTCGCGTCTCGAGGCCCACCGCGACGATCTCCGACGCTTCGACCGCCACCGAGATGGACGGCTCATCGGCGGGCGGCGAGGAGAGCAGCGTCGCCGGTGGGCTGCTGAAGATGGGCGGCACCGTGGGCTCCGGATCGTCGGCTGGATGCACGGGCGCCACTGCGCGCGTGGGCTCCGGCACTTCGGGCGGCGGCATTCGAGCTGCCGGCGCTGCGGGCCGGGTTCGCGCCGGCGGAGCATCGAAGGAGAGCGATGGTCCCCGACGAACCAGGGGCCCCGCCGGCGCGCCGACGAGCGCGCGGAGACTGCCATCGGTACCACCGGTACCGGTGCGTGCGATTTGCGCAGGCTCGTGGTCGGCCGATGCGTCAACGCGGGCGCTGACCTCGGGGAGCGCGGCGGGCGCCGCCGGAACCTTCGCGCGGTGGTTGGGAATGGTGAAGTCTGGCTCCATCATGAGCGTCGGCACGCGCGCGCGCATCGCCGGCAAGAGCCCCACCTGGCCGAGGACGACAGACGTGTTGGCGACCGCCGCCGGCAGCTCGGCCGAGGGCTCTTCGGCGCTCGGATCGCGTGCTGCGAGCGAGAAGCCCTCCGGATCTTCCACCGGCTTCGGCGGCCTCTGGGTCACCGCCTCGTGGGTGTCTTCGCGCGGAAGGGCTCCCTGCACAAAGGTCTCGCGAGCGCGGCGCACCATCTCGGTGGCGAGCCGCGCCTTGGGCGCCTCCTTGGTGGGCGTGCGCACCTTGCGCGCACGCCCGCGCAGGGCGTGGGCCTGAATGCCGGCTCCGATCGCTACGGCTTCGTCGGGATTGATGTGCTGCGTGGGCTTGCGGCCAAAGAACTCTTCCACCCGACGCGCCACCAGCGGCATCACGCTCGAGCCGCCCACCAGGAACACCTGGTCGATGCCCGCCGCCTCCAGGCGCGCAGCGCCCAGCGCACGGGCGCACACGGCGATGGCGCGATCGATGAACGGCCCGGCCAGCGCCTCGAGCTCTGCGCGGTGGAGCGCGACGTCGAGGGAAAGCTCGCGGCCACCCACGCCGAAGGCGATGCCCTCGAGCTTCTGTTGCACTGCCAAGCGCGACGAGAGCGCACATTTCAGCCCTTCGGCCGCGAATCGGAGGCGCTCGAAGGAGGCCGCATCTTCGCGCGGGTCGTAGCGGTGCTGCGCCAGAAAACGCTCGGCCAGGTGCTCCGCCACCCGGGTGTCGATGTCGTCGCCGCCCAGGCTGGTGTCGCCGGCGGTGGAGAGGACCTCGAACACATCGTTGCGAAGGTCGAGGAGGGTGATGTCGAAGGTACCGCCGCCGAGATCGAACACCGCGACCCGGCTCGACGCCTCCACCCGCTGCCCATATGCGAGCGCGGCCGCGGTGGGCTCGTTGATGATGCGCAGCACCTCGAGACCTGCCAGCTCGGCAGCCAGCTTGGTGGCCGAGCGCTGCGCCTCGTTGAAGCTCGCCGGCACTGTGATGGTTGCCCCGTCGACCGGCTCGCCGAGGGTTTCCTCTGCCATCTTCTTCACGGTACGAAGAACGAACGCCGAGATCTCCGGCAGCGCGTAGTTCTTGCCGCGACTCTGCACCATGGTCGACGACGAGAGCCCCTCTACCAGCGTGTAGGGCAATCGCGCCCTCGCTTCGACCACCTCGGGCGACGACCACGGCCGCCCGATGAGGCGCTTGGCAGAGTGCACGGTGTTGGCGGCGTCGACCACCCGGCGCTCGCGCGCGAGCTCACCCACGAGCACATTTCCCGACGGATGGAAGGAAACGACCGAGGGCAAGAGGCGCCGTCCGTGCGCGTCTTCCAGCGTCAGCGCGATGCCATCAACGACCGTTGCCACCACGGTGTTCGTGGTCCCCAGGTCGATTCCGACGACAGCGCCCATCCATTTGCACAGTACCGCAGGCAGCCACCGCTCAGGCTGCAAAACGCCAGCGCGACTGCAAACAAGGGGGCGAAGCACCTACGCGCGCACCGACATGACCACGCTTCCGCAGGCCGGTCATGGCGCGGCACTTCACGCCCGGAACGTCAGAGCTCGAGGTCGCGACAGCAGCGGAAGCCGGTGGAGTAATCGTGGTACCCGAACGAGTGCGCCTTGGTGGCGTAGCCGCAGCCCTCGCCGTTCTGCGAAGTGTCGAGGTAGTAGCCGCCGAGGAACGTTCCGTTGGGGTCGTCGACCCACTCGTGGAGGTTGCCGACCATGTCGTGCACGCCCCAGTCGTTGACGCAGCCCTCGTGCTCGCCGGTCTTGGCGACGGTTCCGGGCAGCTGGTTCAGCGACGGATCGTTCATCTCCTCCCATTGGTTGGTGAGGGTCCCCACCCGATGAATCTGGGCGCGTGGGCTCTTGCCGTGGTCGTTGCAGCGGCGTGCCTCGCGGTGGTCGCCGTAGGGAAAGTTGGTGCGCTTGGGGCCGCGGCAAGCGGTGATCCACTCGGTGGCCCTGCACAGCCGCTTGCCCGAAGCCTGACACGCCGCCTGCGCCTCTTTCCCGCTGATGTAGCCCTGGGGAAACACGTTGGCGCGGCTCACCGCACGCACGCGCTTGCCGTCGACCATGGCAAAGAAAGGGAACGGGCGCTCGGCGCCGGTCTCGATCTCTTCGACCAGCGTGGCCTCGTAGCGATCGATGCAGTAGCGACCACCGATGTCGGCCATGCCATCGGGGCAGGTGACGCCGTCGAGAGAGAAGGGCGAGCCAACGTGATCTTTCACGTTGGCGCCGAGCAGCGCGGGGCCGTGGCTCAGGCGCTGGAAGGAAAAGCCGCGACCGCTTTCGCTACCGCCGCCGTGGTCGGCTGCGGCGCAGGCCATGAGCCCCACCGATGCGGCGATGAGCAGCGCGGCCGCGCCACATGCGATCGAGAGGGGCGAGCGCCCGTGGCGGGAGTGCGAACGCATCGGAGCGCGAATGTGACATGGGATCGCGCGCCTCGCAACGAGGTCGGTGGATGATTCGCTGCGGTGGGAGAATTGCGTGGTCATTGGAGCTGCAACGATCTGCGTGGAATGCACACACACGACGACGCGTGTGCAGCAACCCCATGAAGGAATCGTGCCGGCACCCAAGCGCCCCGCGTCGACCGCGCAAACCCCGCCAATACCGCGCCAAATCGCAGTCACCGAGGGCGGACCGTGGACCGCGCGAGCATGGCGATGACGGTCTGGTGATCCACGCGCAGGACGCGCACGTGTAGGTGCAGATGGGGGTATTATGCAGTGAACGTGCAGCTCGCCACTCTCACGGTTCGGGTGGAAACCGCTACTGACACTGCACGGATGAACCCAGCCATGTGTCGGGCGAAGGCAGTGGTCCCTTCAGGTAGAGCTCGCTGACAGCTCGGCACTCGAGCTCCGGCGAGTCGAGGCTCCAGCTTTTGCCAGCGCAGAGCGCACGGCGCTCGAAGGCGCGCTGCAGCGCAGCTTTGGAGGCGTTGACGACGACCTGCCGGAGCGCGTCGTCGAAGTCTTCCATGGTGGGCGTCTTCAGCGGATCTTCTTGAATGCCCGCCGCCAGCACCGAGGGGTTCTCCGAGTCTTCGCGGGTGAACGTGCCCGCGTCGCGAACCGCCTCGCCGGCCATGGTGCGTCCGTCGACGGTGAAAGGTGTACTCCACACATGATGGCGCACCGTGTACTGCGCCGAAGCGTAGATGGGCTGCTCGAACGATATCGGGGTCTGCGCCAGGCGGGAGCGGGCAGCGTCGCGCTCCTGCATGCGGCGGTTGTACACCGGCACCGAGGCATTGTAGCGATCGCAGTCTTGCGGGCGACGGGTGCGATCGCACGCGGCCTTGCGGTCCATGGTCTCTTGCTCCACCGATTCGAAGGAGCGCTCGGCGCGGCGCGCCTCGGCCTCTACCGAGCGACGTTCGAGGTTGGGTACGGTCTCCACGCCCGACTGGTAGCGCGCGACCCGCACTTCCTCGGTGACCCGATGGCCCACGCGGCCGAGCGAGATCGATAGGTCGAGCGTGAAGTCGGGAAACGTCGTGGGCACCCCGGCGTCGACGCAGCGCGCGCGGGCGCCCATGGCCGTTTTCACGTAGTTGCAGGGGGCCAGCGTGTCGCCCGAAAGGTTCACGGTGCCGGCGTTGCGCACCCGCACTACGATGGGCTGAGCCGAGACCCCGATGAACGCTGCTCCCGCCGCCTGGGTGCGGCCGCCGGGCTCGATGCGCCGGGAGAGGCACTGCGCGGTGCGATAGAGCGTGTAGGATGCACCTGGTGGACGCGACCCGGCGGCGGTGGCCAGCACCAGCGCCGCGTGCTCGCGCTCCTCTTGCACCATCGTCTCATAGGTGGCGTCGCTCACCGCACTCGCCTTTCGCATCACGCAGTCGAGCCTACGCACGGTGGAGTCGAGGCTGCTCGGGCTCTCCAGGGCCTCGCACCTCTTGCGGTAGGCGACCATGCCCTTGAGGAGCACCGCCTTCACGGTTGCGTCCTGCGGCCGCAGACGACGGATGTCGCGGAGCGCAGCGGCGCACGCGTCCATGTCGCCGGCCTCGCACACTGGGTCGGCGGTCTGCACGCTGGCGGCGCGCACGCGGTCGGCAGTGGCGGTGGCGGCCTGGCACGACTCCTTGTCGTCGGGCTCGGCGCGGCAAGCCGCGTCCCAGTGGGCGGCCGCCTCGACCGAGTCGCCGCGACCTTGGGCGCGCTTGGCATCGAGCACTTGCTGGTCGTGAAAGGACGGGCCGCAGGCGGCGAGGGTGAGGAAAAAGAAGGTGAAGCGTGAGTAAGAAAAGTGCGTGCGCATCGGTCCTCGTTCATAGCATTCGAAGGGTGCGCAGCGTCACCGGCGCTCGCCATCGACGCGGGTGCACGGCAAAAGTGCTGTGGATTCCCCGCGGCCTCCTTGTAGTATCCGTTCAGGTCGAAACGGGTGAGCGCGCCGGAGACAGTGCCCGAGGACGACAGCGCGGCGCGCGGCAAGCCCCGGGCGGTGCTGGCCATCCTGGCGCTGCTGTATACGGCGCAGGGAATTCCCTTCGGCATCGCCGCCGAGTACCTGCCGGTCATCATGCGCGAGGCGCACTACTCGCAGACGCAGATCGCCGCTGCGGCGTGGCTGCAGCTTCCGTGGCAGGCAAAGATACTTTGGGCGCACGCCGCCGATCACCCCAAAGTGCGCCCACGCACTCGGCTCGTGCTGCTGCTCTTGCAGTGCATGCTGGCGGTGGTCATCGGCGCCTATGCCTTTCGCACGTTCGCGCAGGCCCCCGCGCTGTGGTTCGGGCTCACGGCGCTGGCCGCGCTCTTCGCGGCCACCCAAGACGTGTTCGTCGATGCGCTGGCAGTGCGAAGCCTTCCCCGTGAGCACCGCGGTACCGGCAACATGGCGCAGGTGTCCGGGTACCGCGCGGGCATGCTGGTGGGCGGCGCTCTGCTGCTGGTGCTCTCCGATTCGCTGGGGGCACTTGGGTCGCTGGCGGGGTGCGCCGCGGTGGTAGCGGGCACCAGCGTGCTGGCCTTCAAGCTCGCAGGGGGCGACGCGACTGCACGGGTTTCCGTGCGAACGCCTTCGGAAGGGTCGTCGCTTGGGCGCGTGATGCGCCATGCGTTCGCTCCCGCGACCTGGCCGGTCATCGTCCTCGCAGCCACCTTCAAGTTGGGCGTGCACATGGCCACAGCGGTGCTCAAGCCCATGGTGGTAGACGCCCACTGGAGCAAGCGCGAGATTGGCATGGCGGTGGTGGTGGGCGGAACCCTCGCAGGCTTCGCTGGCTCCGGTCTGGGCGCGCTGCTGCACCGCCGGGTGAGCGAGGGGCGATCGCTCGTTATTGCATGCATATTGCACGCGAGTGCGTCGATTCCTCTCTTCTTCGCCCAGTGGGCCGGCGTGCCGCGGCTGCTCACCACGGTGGCCATCGGCGCCGAGCACTTCGTGAGCGGCCTGGGCACCACCGTGCTGTTCGCGGCGCTCATGAGCGCCACCCGCAAAGACATGGCTGGTGCACATTACACGTTTCTCACCGGCGCCAATGCCCTGGCCATCGGCCTGGGGGGCATGGCCGGCGGCGCCCTGGGCGACCACGCGAGCCGGGGCGCGGTGTTCGTGGTGGGTGGGGTGGTCTCGCTTTTGCCCTTGCTGCTCGTGGCGCGATGGGAGCGGGCAGCGCACGCGTCGTCGGTAACGCCTGTGTGACGATTGTGGGGCAAGTTCGTGCGGCGCAGCTGGCCGCCGTGAGCTCGCCTGCATGTGTTTCCGAACCGTTGCAGAGGCTCCACCGGTGCGCCCCGGCCGGTCGATACCAACGCACCATGGCGAAAATCCTGGTGGTAGACGACGAGGCCGACCTCCGCGAGGTGCTTCGCTACGCGCTCACCGACGGCGGGCACGAGGTCCACGTTGCCGAGACCGGCGCGGCGGGTCTGACGAAGGCGTTTCAGCTGGAGCCCGACGTGGTCCTCCTCGACCTCATGCTGCCGGACATTCCGGGTACCGACGTGTGTCGCATGCTGAAGCGCGACGACCGCACCAAGCAGACACGCATCATCATGGTGAGCGCCAAGGGCGAAGAGGCCGACCGCGTCACCGGCTTCGAGCTGGGCGCCGACGACTACGTCACCAAGCCCTTCAGCACCCGCGAGCTTTTGCTCCGGGTGCAGGCCATCATGCGTCGGGGCGATAGCACCCCGCCGGCCACGCTCGAGTTCGGCTCCCTGCGCATCGACCGCGAGGCGCATCGGATTTTCGCCGACGGCGAGGAAGTGGTGCTCACCAGCCTGGAGTTCAAGCTGCTGGCTACCCTGGTGGAGCGCCGCGAGCGGGTGCAGACCCGGGCCATGCTGCTGCAAGACGTTTGGGGGCTCGATTCGGAGATCGAGACGCGTACGGTAGACACCCACGTGAAGCGCCTGCGAGAGAAGCTTGGCCGCGCCGGCGCGCACATCCAGACGGTGCGCGGCGTGGGCTACCGCATGTCGGAAGTTCCCAGCGCCGACGAGTAACCGAGAGTTTGCGCGACGGTCGCACGGCCTTCCCGGGGGCTTCAAAGGGAGAGGCTAGATGGACGGGCAAGATGATCGAGCTCGCTCTCTTCAAGCTGGAATCCACGCTCCTCCACCCATCCCCGGTTCGCACCGCCTGCATATCGGCCGTGCTCGACGAAGCCGGCATCGACGTACACCCGTGCCTGATAGACGCCACGCTGGGGCTGCCCACCGCGCTCACGCTGCGCCTCTTGGCGCAAGGGGCAAAGGGCGGCCTCGACGCCATGCACCGGGACCTCGAGCGGCGCCTGGTGGCGGCGTATGCCTCGTCGAAAGACTCGCCAGAGGTGTTCGGCGCAACGCGTTGCCTGGAGCGGCTGCAGATGATGGACATGCGCGTGGCCATCGATACGGGCTTCTCGCGCCCGGTGCTCGACGTGCTCTTGGAGCGGCTCGGTTGGGTCGCGCGCGGGATTCTCGATGCTGTCGTGACCGCCGAGGAAGACACCATCGAAGCCGCATTGCAGGTGACCCGGGTGCGCAGCACGCTCCGGGTTGCGCGCATCGGGAAGAGCACCTTCGACGTGCTCACGGCGGCGGAGTCGGGTTGCCGGGTGCGGGCGCTGGTGGGCGAGGCTTCGACCTTCGAAGGGTTGCCCTACACCCACGCCATCCCTTCCGCGACGCTGGTACCGGAGCTGCTGCGGCGCATTCAGCAGAGCGAAGCGCGTCGGTCGATGGCGCCGGTGCGCTACGAGAACCCGGCATTCGTTCGGTCGGCGTGAGCATTTGCGTGCAGACAGCACGCGTTGAACGGCTCGGTGAGAGTCAGGGCGCCGGTTCGTTGCGGGCGCCGGGGGTGGGGGCGTTGAGCTTGAGCTCGCCGGTGCCGTTGGGCAGGCGGCCCCAGGTTTGGCCGGCGCCCACCACGTTCGCCGGGTAGTCGGCTTTGGAAACGACTGCGCCATCGGGGCTCACGAGGAAGAGCGCGTCGCCGTCTTTGTTGCTGATGCCCCAGGAGGCGCCGAAGCAATAGCTCTGACCGGCGTCGGGGCATTCCGGTGCGGCCGCGTCTTTGGCGAGCGACACCACCACCAGGTACGCGTTGGGCGAGAGAATGGTGCCGGCGGGGAGCTTGGCGGCTTCGGCGGTCTTGGGGCCGCTCGTATCCTTGTCGAGGTCGGCGACGGCGTACCCCGAAAGGTCGATGGCAGCGGCGCCGGTGTTGAGGAGCTCGACCCACTCGGCGCCCTTCCCCGAGACCTCGTTGACCACCACCGCCGATGCGGCGGCATCGACCACCGTCACATCGACCGCTGCGCGGGCGTCTTTGGGCGCGGCGCCGGCGTCGACCACCGCCGCCGCGGCGTCGTTCAGGGGCACGAGCGGGGTGGTCCGCCCATCGCCGGCTTCGGAGCAAGCGGCCGGCAGCGCCAGGGCAGAGAGGGCGAAGAGCGTAACTACGGTGTGGGAACGAGCCATGAGAGCCTCCTCAAAAGACGATGCGCGTCGCCAGACGCGTCTCGGTGAAATCGGACCCCGGCACCGCATCGCGGGCGGTTGACGAGGGAATCGATCGCGCACCAATAATGTGCACCTCGAGCGGCGCGGCGATCTTCACGCCGGCGCTCACCGTGAACGTGGTCACCGAATCGCCGGTGGTGGCATTGCGGAGCCACGACGATGCGCGGGCGCCGAAGACCAGCGGCCCGATAGGGTCTACCCGCAGGAACGAGTCGAGCACCACGGCATTGCGTTGCCCGTCGGGGCCGACGCCCCAGCCGTAGGTGAGCAGCGCGCCGGCGCGGAGCTTCTTTCCCTGCCACAAGACGCCGGCGGTCAGCCGGTCGGCCCGCGCCGAGTCCACGCCGCTGGAGCCATACGTGTAGGATGCAAATATCGCCAGCGGGAGCACGCCCACGGTGGCCAGCGGATGCACCTCGGCGGCGCCCTCCAGGGTCTTGCCGCGGTTGAGCTCGCGGCGGGCGTAGCCCTCACCGTTGTAGGCGCCCAGGCCCACCCAGCCGAGCTTCTTGGGCAGGGTGTACCGCGCGGTTGCGCCGAGATCGGCTGGTGTTCCCAGGCCGCTCACCTCCAGCGTGGAAGCGGAGACGACCCGGAGCATCCAGGTGCCGTCCAACTCCGGCACCGTGAACGTGGGCACGATGCCGGCGGCGCCCTCGAGGCCGAAATCGAAGCGGTAGGCGGCGAACGCCTCGCGAAGCCGGAGCACCACGCTGTCGCCGGCGACGCCGACCAAGGAGCCCTCACCGGTGGAACGCACGCCCTCCAACACCACCCGCGCACGCGCATTGTCGAAATCGCCCTCGAGGCTGGCGTGCACGCGAGGCGCGTCGAACTGATGAAACCACCGCGTGTCTTGGCCGTCGTTGGTCCAGCGGAGCGCGTACTGGCCGAAGGCCTCGATGCCGGGTCGCACGTGAATGGCGTGCGGGCGCGTTCCCGCTGCGGTGGGCGGCGCGGGCGCCCCCTCCACCATTTCCGGCGGCGGGGGCGCAGCTTCCGGCCCCACCTCGGTGTCGGCGAGCCAGGCGCACACGAGGAGCGGGGCTATCATGGAGACTCCGAGAGAAGGTCGAGAAGATCGGGAGAGCGATGGTCTTCCGGCGCCATACCGAGCAGGCTGCCAAGGCGCGTGCGGGCGCGTGCGAAGCGCGCAGCGTCGGCCTCGAGCACCGCAGCATAGGCGTCGGCCACCTCGGCTTGCTCGTCGGCGAACCCCTGCGGATCGGCGGCGAACGCGTCGCCGATGCGACCCGCGTCGGCCAGTGACGCGCCGTGAATTCGCGCCAGAATGCGCCCCAGAACGCGCCCCAGCCCCTGAAGAGCCATGGGTGTACCGGCCGCGCCTTCCACCCGCGAGACGCGCAAGGTCTTCTGACCGTCGGCCTCGGTGCGCACCTGGGCCGGGAAGCCGAAGTAGCTGGTCACGCCCCAGCGCGGATCGCCATCGGGCCTTGCCCACGCCGTGGTCGTGGTGCGCCGGATGCGCTCCTTTACCGAGCCGTAGAAGACACCGGGCGGCGCGAAGGGGCCCAGGTTCGCATCGGCGAGCTCCTTCAGCTCCACGATGACGTCGTCCTCGGGCGCCGCCGTGGGCCCTTCGACCAAAACCAGGATGCGCAGCCGCGCGAAGCTAGAGACGCCGGAGCCGACTTCGCGTACCGCGTCGAGCACGCGAAAGTACCCGGGCGGGTACCGCACCACCAGGCTCGGTCGGTACGCTTCCAGGGCGGCAGGGAGCGCGGCCCGGGCAAACGTGGGGAGCTCCAGCAGCGCCTGCGAGGGATCGGCCGGGTCAAGCACCCCGCGGCGAAACCGGTGCGCGCCGCCCTCGAGCACGGCGAAGCTCTCGAGCTCGGTGCGCCCCGCAGCGTCGCGACGCGCGCGGCGAAACAGGTCTTCGAGGATGGCATTGCCCTCGCCGCTCTCCACCCGCGGGAGCGCTTCGCCACGCTCACGGCGGGCGATGCCATCGACGTAGCCCTCGGCCACCGACCGCGCGATGGCCCGTGCCGAAGCGCGGGTCTCGGCGCGCGCGGCTTCACTCTCGACGTTGCCGATGCGCGCCACCAGGGCAAGCGAGGTCGCGAGCCTGCGAACGTCCCACAGGTACGGCGCCACGTCGGCCGCATCGAAGTCGTTGGGCTCGAGCCCCAGCGAGCCATCTTCGGCCTGGAGCGTGCCAAAGTTCTCGAAATGGGGATCGCCCATGCTGGGCACCAGCGGCCCATCGCCGCCGAAACGCGAATGGCTGATGCCGAAGCGCGAGAGGCGCCAGTCGCTCACGTAGAGCGCCAGGCTTCCGCGAAAGAACGAGAAGGGAGCGCTCGACATGCGCGCGTATTTGCCAGCGGAGAGCCTGGGCCGCGTGCGAATGGCCGGCTCGTCGGCGTTGGTCATCGCGGTCACCACTTCCGTCTCCCGGGCGTCGTCCTCGCGCGCGTCGCAGGCGACCAGCGACGAAGAGGCCAGAAGGAGGAGGAGACAGTGTGCGCGCACGACGCCTCTAAAGCCCAGGCCGCGCCAGGGAACAACGCATCGCCGCCCGACGTCGCTTCAATTCACCGCACCTCCACCGTCCCGTCACAAACCAGCGCGACCTAGCGCTTGGGCTTCCTTCGGGTCTTGGCCTTGCTCTTGGGCATCGGGACCCCCGGGACCGCCACCACGTCCACGACGCGCCGCTGGATCGCGAGGGCGCCTGCGGGGGGGGTGATGAGCGCTCCGGCGGCCTTGGTGAAGAACCCTGTGACGCGCCCCCAGTCGAGGGGCCCCTCGCCGGGCAAAGGAGCCTCCGCTGCGGCGTCGTCGAAGTAGGTGATGGCTCGCAGCAGGAGACCTTCGTTGACCTCGGTCGCGTACACCACGCGCATGGCGCGGAAGCAGTCGACGAGGCCGAAACGTTCCTGCTCCATCATTACGTACAGGTCGAAGAAGTCGCGGCGCGTGCCGCGGTCGAGGATTGCATGCAGCTTGGTGGCCAGGATTCCATCGGCGGTGAGCGTGTGGTCGTACGTGTGCTTGCGAACTTGTGGGAGGACGAAAATCGATACGTCGACCCCGTTGAACTGCAAGTGAGCGGTGTCGTCGGCGCGCTCCAGCAAGACGACCTTTCCAGACCGCCCGAGGTCCGCCAGCAAGGCCTTCAAATCCTTGGGCGTGCCGACGCCGAAGTCGACGTCGCCCGTGGGTCGATACGGGCAGAAACATCGCACCGCATGGCCACCAATGACGAACCAGACCGACTCGCGCCCGAGCGCCCGCGACACCGCGGGAGGCAGCACTTCGAGGGGCCCGTGCTTCTTGGCCACGTCAGAGCCCTCGCCAGGACATGACGGCGCGAAGCAAGGCAAGGCTTTTGGGGCGGAACCCGGGCACCTTCTCGGCACGATAGAGGCAAGCCCAGGGCAAGCCGGCGGCGAAGCTGAGCGCCCGCTCGTCGCCGTAGTTGAACGCAGCGAACGCCACCTGATGCCCCGGTACCCGGTCGCCGCCAACGTTGTGTAGGCAGCGGCGCACCGCCTCGGGCAGGGCGGCCCGCGGATAGCTCGGCGGCTCCACCCGCGCCATCGCGTTGTAGATGGAGGCCCGCGACGGCGGTTTGATGCGCAAGCGCTTGCAGTAAACCTCGAGCGCGCGGAGCACGTCGAGCACCGCGGGGCGCTCGTGCTTCCCCAGGAGCCGCACCAGCTCCGCCTCCACGACCGGCGCAAATCGCGTTCCGCCGCGATCCGACCGCACCTTCCGCGCAGGCCCGGCAAGGCGAATCTCCGCGCGAGCCATCGACTCGGTGAGCGATAATTCTGACATTTCGACGATGGAGCGTAACACACGTGCACGCGCCGCGTGGGGGGTGCGCGCAGGGCGGCACCACGTCGCACATCGACGGGGTCCCTTCCCTTCACCGCGGCTCCACCGTCCCGTCACAAAGAGGCCTCGCGAGACACCGCGAAGCCGCACGGCACGGCGCTGTCACAGAGGCGCCCTCGTCAATTCGCACGCGAGTCGCCAGCGCGAAACAGCCGACCTTTACACCCACGTCATCGTGAAGCTCGAAGCCTTCGGAAAGAACGCAGACGATCCGGGTCGCTCCCGCCGCCTCGCCATCGGATACGCAGCCGCGCTCACCATCATCGCCGGGCTCTTCGTGGCCGGCGCGGTGTTCGGCGGGCAGATCAAGAAGCAGGTGTTCGAAGAGGAAGTGGACGTGAAGTTCGTGAAGAAGGCCGAGCCCGCCAAGGCGCCGCCTCCTCCGCCGCCTCCGCCCCCCGCCATCAAGGTGGCCTCGCGCACGCCGGCCGCGCTCGGGAACGCGAACGCGCCGCCCAAGGAAATTCCCAAGGAGCTCCCCAAGGACGGCGACCCCAATCACCCCAAGGCCGAGACGCCGCACCTCGACGGCGTGGGCGACCCCAACGGCGTGGTGGGCGGCACCGGCCGAGGTGGCGCAGGCCCCGTGCATACTGCACCGGCTCCCACGGCGCCTCCGGCGCCCGAGCCCCCGCCCCCCGCACAGGAGACGGTGGCCGAGGCCATGACCCCGCCGGTGGCCCTCTCCAAGCCACTCCCCGCCTATCCAGAAGAGGCGCGCAAACAGAGTATCGAGGCCATCGTGGTGGTGAAGTTCTTCGTCGAGCCCGACGGGAGCGTCACCGACGTGAAGATCGTCCGCGGGCATCCTCTCTTCGACGACGTGGTCAAGGCCATGGTCAAAACCTGGAAGTTCACCGCCGGCACCGTCGACGGAAAGCCGATGCGGATGAGTCGCATCGTCAAAGTCCCCTTCAAGCTGCGCACGCAATAGGAGCTCGCAATGTCATTCAGTCCTCTCCATATCTGGGCCAGCATGGGTTTGATGAGCAAGGTCGTCGCGGCCTTCCTCCTGCTCATGGCGGCCATGAGCCTCGCGGTGGTCGTCGAACGCTGGATTGCCATCTTGCGCGGGCAGGCCACCACCCAGCGCTTCCTCAGCGCGGTGGCGCCGCTCCTCGAGCGCGGCCAGTTTCAGACCGTGCAGACCATGGCCGAAGAGCACAAGGTATCGCCCTTCGCCCGCATCGTCTCTCCGGTGCTGCGCAAGATGATGCGCGAGGAAGAGGGTGAGCTTCCCCCGGTGGAGCTGGCCCGGCGCGAAGCCGAGCGCCAGAAGGAAGCCGTGGGCGGTGAGCTTCGCCGCGGCCTCGGCGTCCTCGCCTCGGTGGGCTCGGTGGCGCCTTTCGTGGGCCTGCTGGGCACCGTGGTCGGCATCATCACCGCCTTCCAGGGCATCGCCAGCACCGGCTCCGGCGGCCTTGGCTCGGTGTCCGCCGGCATCGCCGAAGCGCTGGTAGAGACCGCCCTCGGCCTCCTGGTGGCCATTCCGGCGGTGCTCCTTTTCAACCAACTCAACGCCAAGATCTCGGGCATCGAAAGCTCTCTCTCCCGCGCCAGCGGCGAGCTCATCGACGAACTGGAGAACAAATATGGCCACCGCGCCTCTCACGACCTCCAAGCCGCCGCAGAGTGATCGCGGCCCGCGCACCTCGTCGGTGCGCGAGCTACGGGGCAAGGCAAAAGGCCACTACGGTTTTACCCACTCCGTGCCGACTGCCCCCAAGGCGCGCAACGACGCGAAGCCGGAGATCAACGTCACGCCCCTGGTCGACGTGGTCCTGGTGCTCCTCATCATCTTCATGGTCATCGCGCCCGCCCTCGAGCACGGTGAGCGCGTCGAGTTGCCGGGCGTGGCCCACACCGACAAGTCGGAGAAGGGCAAGATGGACCCCATCACCATCACCCTGGGCGGCTCCGGTTCCGTGTTCTGGGAAAAGGAAGTCGTGACCGAGGATTCGCTCCCGGCGCGCCTGGCCGACGTGCACGTGAAAGATCCGAGTCGCCGCGTGGTGATCAAGGGCGACGGAACCATTCCCTACGAGCGCGCCCGCAGCATGTTCGCCATGGTCCAGGGCGAGGGAATCACCGGATGCTCGCTCATGGTGCAAAAGCGCAAAGGCGCCAAGGACGAAGAGGAATAAGCCATGGGTATGGCCGCCGCGGGTGACGACAAGAAAGGTCGCGCCACCCCGCAGATGAACGTGACGCCGCTGGTCGACGTGGTGCTCGTGCTCCTCATCATCTTCATGGTGGTGACGCCGCTGCTCAGCAAGACCTTCGCCCTGAACCTTCCCAAGAAGGACGACGCGGTGGCGCCACCCAGCAATGCGCCGAACGAAAGCCTGGTGCTCACGGTGCGCAAAGACGGCCGCATCTTCGTGAACCAGACGCAGCTCGACAAGAGCGAGCTGGGCGACCGTGTGCGCCGCCTGGTGGCGGCACGCAGCGACAAGGTCGTGTACTTCGACGCCGAGGACGGCACTCCCTACGCGAACGCCGTCGAAGCCATGGACATTGCGCGCGGGGGCGGCGCCACCACGATTGCCATTCTCACCGAAAAAGTGACGCCTTAGAGCTACCATGCACTCTACATTCTTTTCCCGAGCGCTCCCGACGAGCGGCTTGATCGTCGCGATCTGCCTGGCGCCGCTGGCAGCCCAGGCCCAAGAGACTCCCACTGCGCCGGCAGCGCCCGCTGCGCCGGAGGCAGACGACATCTCCGATACCCCGGCGGTGGACCCGGCCAAGCAGCCCGCCGCCGGAAAGGGCGTGGTGTGGGGCGTGCTGCGCAGCGCCGGCGGCGACAAGGAGACCTTGCTCGACGCCCAGGTGACGGTGGTCGGCAAGAAGGTCACGACCTCGAGCGATCTCGAAGGTCGCTATCGGCTGGAGCTCCCGCCCGGCTTCTACGCGATTCGCGTGGTGTACGATCTGCACAAGCCGGTACGCGTCAAGAACGTGCGCGTGGTGGCCGGCCGCATCGCCCGCCTCGATATCTCGCTTCAGCCCGACAGCAACGCCACCGAAGAGAGCGTGGCCGTGGAAGCCGAGGTGGAGCGCGCGAGCACCAGCACGCAGCTCCTCTTGCGCAAGAACTCTGCCACTGCGTCCGACGCCGTGGGCGCGCAGGAGATTGCCAAGTCGCCCGACCGCAACGCCGCCGACGCCATTCGCCGCGTGGTGGGCGCCACCGTGGTGGACGGCAAGTACGTGGTCGTTCGCGGCCTCGGCGATCGCTACATGGGCGCCATGCTGAACTCGTCGCCGCTCCCCAGCCCGGAGCCGGACCGCCAGGCGGTGCCCCTCGACATGTTCCCCACGCTGGTGCTCTCCGACCTCACGGTGAAGAAGACCTTCACCCCCGACATGCCGGGCGACTTCGCCGGCGGCATGCTCGACATCCACACCCGCGAGATTCCGCAGAAGTTCCTGTTCATTGGCAACTTCGGTCTCGGCTTCAACACCAATACCACCTTCCGAGACAGACTTTCGTACCCCGGCGGCTCGCTGGATTTTCTGGGCTTCGACGACGGCGGAAGGAAGGTTCCGAAGGAGATTCCTCAGGAGCGGCTCTCCGCCATCGACCCTGTCACGGGACAGCGTCGAGACCTGACGGCGTACGGACGCGCCGTGAACGGCCCGATGGAAACCGAACCCGCGTTCTCGCTACCCAACGGCAATGGTAGCTTCGTACTGGGCAACTCCTTCAAAACGGGCAAGTCGAGCTCCTTGGGATTTCTCGCAGGCGCCTCGTACTCAAGAAAGTTCCAGACGCGCCGCGACGGCTTGCTTGCGACGTTCGACCCTGCGCTGCGGGCCGACGAGCCGCTCCGACAGCGGAACGACTACGGTTACGTGCAGAGCACGGACTCGGTTACCTGGAGCGGCATTGGCCAGCTTGGTTACACCTTCAACGAAAATCACAAGATCATCGCGACCGGTCTTTACAGCCGCAACGCAGACAAAGAAGGTCGACTCATCACCGGCCTCAATGGCGAGGGCCAATTTCGCCTCCGCGACGAGCGCCTTCGGTTTCAGGCCCGAGGGCTCGGCTACGGCCAACTACGCGGCGAGCATCGCTTCCGCGAGCTCAGCTCTTCGGTGCTCGAATGGCGCGCCCTGTACGCTCGTGCCACCGCGGACGACCCGAACCTTCGGGAGACGGTCTTCAATCTCGGGTCGGGTCAGCTGCGCGACAGCTCCCAGAGCGGGCAGCACTACTACGCGGGACAGGGGGAGACCAGCCGCGCCATCGGACTCGACTATACGCAGCCCCTCGGCAAGGATCCGGAGCGGCCACGCTCGTTGAAATTCGGCGGGCTCCTCTCGTTCCGCAGTCGAAGCTTCGACGCCAGGCGATTGCGCTTTGTTCCCCAGCCCAACGCCACGAATCAGGGGGCACTCAGCCAGCGCCCCAACAATGTTTTCACCGACGAGAACATCAACAACGGCAACATCTTGCTCACCGACGACACCAAAGCAACGGACTCTTACGCGGCCAAGTACAACACCTATGCCGCGTACGCGATGGCTGACCTGAGCCTGCTCCGCAACTTTCGCATCGTCGTCGGAGAGCGTATCGAATCGTCGCAACAGACCGTCGACACCTACGACCCGTTCTCTGCGGTCGCGGCGGATGCGTCCTCGCATCTGAATCGAACGGACTGGCTCCCATCTGCCGTGGCCATCGTGAAGCTCGGCGACAAGTCGACCGTGCGCGCCGCGGCGTTTCGAACCGTGGCCCGTCCCCAGCTGCGCGAGCTCGCTCCGGTCATCTTCACAGAGTTCCTCGGCGCGCGTGAGCAGCTGGGCAACCCTGAGCTCGATCGCACGCAAATCACCAACTTCGATGCCCGCTTCGAGTTCTACCCGAGCACGTCGGAGGTGCTGGCGGTCAGCGTATTCTACAAGAAGTTCGAGAAGCCCATCGAGCCGACCGTGCGCGCCACGGGGGCGGGCATCATCACGTTCGCGAACGCCGACGGCGCAACCAACGCGGGGGTTGAGTTGGAAGCAAGGAAGAATCTCGGGTTCGCGACTAGCCTTCTGAAGGAGTTCACCTTCATCGGCAACCTGACCCTGCTGTACTCTCAGGTGGAGATCTCACCCGAGAAGAAGCTATTACTCACCAACACGTCGCGTCCCCTGGCCGGCCAGTCGCCGTATGTGATGAATCTCTCTCTCGACTGGGAGCACGCAAGAACCAAGACACGTGCCCGCGTGCTCTACAACGTTGCTGGGCCGCGCGTTTCCCAGGTCGGGTACGCCGGCCTACCCGACTTCTACGAGCAACCGCGCCATATTCTCGACGCCTCGGTCGCCCAATCCATCGGCGAGCACGTTGATGTGAAGGCCTCGATCGAAAACCTTCTGAACGCGCCGGTCCGATTCACTCAGGGCGATGGTTCCGGGGCCCCCTACACCGAGCGATACACCCTCGGCCAAACGCTCTGGGTCTCTGCCTCGTACACCTACTGACCGTCACGGCGACGACACCAAACGTCTCCATCGATGTCGAACAACGGCCCCCGGTCCGTGACCACCGGTCGGCATAAGCACCGCAGCACTTCCACAAGGAGCTCTTCCGATGTCTCGTAGCGCCAAATTCTCGCTTCTCGGTACGCTTGTTCTGGGCCTCCTCGCCGCCTGCAGCGACGACGGCGAAAAGAAGACGATCACCCCGTCCTCCAGCAGCAGCTCGGGTGGTTCTTCGGGTTCGTCCGGTTCCAGCGGTTCCAGTGGGTCCAGCGGCGGCGTGAAGCAGCAAGAGGAGATCTCGGCTCCGATCACCGCCAGCCGCACGCTCACCTCCGACAAGGACTATCTCCTCAAGGGCCTCGTCGAGGTGAAGTCCGGCGCGACGCTCACCATCGCCAAGGGCACCACCATCAAGGGCGACAACGCGTCCAAGGCCATTCTCCTGGTGGAGACCGGCGCGAAGATCATCGCCGAAGGCACCGCCGACGAGCCTATCGTCTTCACCAGCCAGGCTGCCGAAGGCCAGAAGAAGGCGGGCGACTGGGGCGGTCTCGTCATCCTCGGCAAAGCTCCGGTGAACTACCCTGGCGGAACCGGGAGCGTCGAAGGCATCCTCAAGAACGGCAACAGCACCTCCTTCGGCGGCACCGACCCCGAGGACAACAGCGGCGTGCTCTCCTACGTGCGCGTCGAGTACGCGGGCGTGGTGCTCTCGCCCGACAACGAGGTCAACGGCATCACCTTCGCGGGCGTCGGTCGCGGCACCCGCGTGGACCACGTGCAAGTGCGGCACGCGCTCGACGACTGCTTCGAGTGGTTCGGCGGCACCGTGAATGCCAAGTACCTCGCCTGCCAGTACAACCAGGACGACGGCTTCGACTTCGACAACGGCTTCTCCGGTAAGCTCCAGTTCCTGGTCCTCCAGCAGGATCCGAATCACCCCGGTGAGGACAACGGCTTCGAGAGCGACAACGACGCCGCGGGCTCCCTCAACACCCCGGTTACCAACCCGACCGTGTACAACGCCACCATCATCGGCAAGAACAAGATGGTCGACAGCGCGCAGTACGGGATGCTGCTCCGGCGCAACTCCACCGGCACCTACCGCAACGTGCTCGTCCAGGGCTTCCAGTCGAGCATCGACGTCCGCGATGTCGCTACCGCGACCAATGCCACGAATGGAGCCCTCAGCCTCCAGAACGCCCTGTTCTTCGGCGCAGTCGGTCCGACCGTGGTGGACTTCATCAACTACCCGGAGACCGGCGCCACCGCTCCGGACAAGGACAACGACGGCGCCTTCGACGAGGTGGCCTGGTTCAAGAACGCCGCCAGCAAGAACGCCTGGACCGACCCGAAGCTCGGCGCGCCCTTCGACGCCAACAAGCCGGTGTTCGGCCCCGCCGCCACCGTGGCCGGCGCCACCCCTCCCAGCGACGGATTCTTCGACGCCAGCGCGACCTACGTCGGCGCCTTCAAGGACGCGAACGACAAGTGGGCAACCACCGGCAAGTGGATCGTCTGGGCCGATAAGTGAGATAACGAATCAGGCGCGCTGGTCGCGCTCGATTCGCGGAGAGGGGCGGCGGTCACGCCGCCCCGACGTTGAGCGCGCAGGTCGTGCCCAACGGTGTAGTAGGAGCGGCGGAAGACGACAGTCGTCCGCCGTTCGGTTTTTTGTTATGCTGCTGCAACCGCGGAGGGTGAACGCACATGACGATTTCCATCGACCGTGCGCTGACGCTCGCGGACGCGACGCTCGAGCGCAACGAGTGGTCCGTAGACGGTCTACCAAGGGCGATCGTGACCGTGTACTTGGTCGCCAGTGCCGACACCGGCATCGTCAAGGATGGGTTGCCCGGCTGGATGGCGAACCGCGGCGCCGCGGCGCTGGAGACGGTCTGGGCCTACGAGCGCATCGGCGCCAAGCACTGCGCGAAGCTCCTCGCACGAGCCATTGCCATCGTAGCGCCCTCCGGATTCCCATCGGACCACGCCGCATTCACGCAGCTCTTCGAGGACCTTTCGGACGCACGCTATGACGACCTGGGCGCACTCGCCGACCAGTGGTTCGAGTATCCGGACGACGTGGGGGCGCTGTTCGAGGCCTACGTCGCGGCGCAAAGCGGCGAGCTGGAGCAGCTCGAACGGGACGCGCGATGAAGGCCTTCGTATGACCCTCCCCCTCGCTCTGCGCCGCGTTCGTTCTGCCCCGGCGCGGTACTTGAGGCGAATTGCGTACGACCATGCAGCCACCTTTGTCACCGGTTTCGACGCCGCACACGCCTACACCTTCACGACCGGCCTCAGGGAGTGGATTCGGGCTCGCTTTGGCTGGGGGCGAAGCATCGCATGGTCCTACACTCTGCAGCACGTGGTTGGAGGTGACACCACCCTGCGAGACGACCCTTCCAGGGTGGAGCGCATGTTCGCCATCCTCGATGAGCTCGAGAAGGTGCGTCGAAAGCGCGGCGTCGCGGCCGCTCTTCTCGAGTACGGGCGATGGGAGCGCGCGCAGCCCTTCTACCGAGGGCGCCTGGAGCAGCTTGGGACCGGTGGTAGATTGCAGGTCCCGGATTCTGGCTTGGCTCGAATCGAGCCGCTCCAGACGATTGGTGCGTTGGGGTCGCGCCCGGCCATGGTCCTGATGAAGCCGACATTCGGCTTGGCAGTTGAGTTCCTCGATGGTTCCGATGCGGCCTGGGAGGGGGGACTACTACGAGGGCTGCGAGAGTGGTTGGTGGTCAAGGTCGATGGCGAGGAAACTGCGCATTGGTCGGAGCTGGTGCGCAGCTGGTGCCGAAGCGACCTGGCGGGCCTACGAGGGCAGAAGCGCGAGGCCTCGCTCATCGCCAAGACGGTCGAGTGCGTCGACGCGCTCTGGGTGGAACGCAAACGCATCGATGGCCTCCGGTGGATATTCGAGGACCACGCGGCATGGCTCGCGGAAACGAAGGCAGCGCCTCGGCGCAAGCGCCCATGAGCAATTTCGCACCATCACGACGACTACTGGTGAGCGAGTGATCGATCTCAACGAGGCCACGCTCTTCGCCTTGCGGGCCATTGCGCGTCCAGATGGTAATCAGACTTGTCCTGCGTCCGTGCGCACGGTGGCCATTCTCGGGAGCGCCACATTCGAGGTCCAGTCGGCGGACTCCTAGGGTGGTTGATGAACTGCGCAGGCGTCCAAGAAGTATTGGATACCAAGGCCGCGCTCGAGCGGGTTGGGGACACTCAGGCGGCGTTGGCCTTAGACGAGATTCTGGGGCAGCTCCCGCGCCGGGAGCTGCCGGCCGACAGCGACACATTGGTGTCGTTGGGGGATCAGAACCAGGCGCGTTGGCTCGAGGTGGAACGGATGCTACCCAGCCCTCGCCTTCACGCGCTGCTGCAAGCCTACGTGGATGCGAACGCCGCGGACTTTGGCTCCCCCGACATGGAGCGAACGTGATGCCCGCCCCGGGCGGGATGGGCTGCGAAAACGGGAAGACGGATCGTGATTGACATCAATGAAGCGCTGGAGCTTTCGAGCCGTTCGATTTCTGCGGCAGGCTATCGCTTCCAGGAGTTTCCCCGGCCGGCGCAGGTGTTGTACCTCATCGAAATGGCCCAGAACAAAACTATCAGTGCAGGCACCATGGGCTGGCTGGTGGAAGCTCCGAACGCGGCCGCGCTCGGGAGCACCGCAGACGCGTTCGACGAGATAGGTGCTCCCCGCTGCGCAGCCATCATTCGACAGATCCTCGCGCAGCTGGTCGGAACGCCGCTGGTCGACGACCCGGTGGGGCGCGGCAAGGTGGTCTTGGAAGTGTCGGACGCGGTCGCGGACGTGTGGCGTCGCCTAGGCGACGCGCTTCTCGATTGGCCCGACGATGTCGCCGGGCTCCTCGACGAGTACGTGGCGCAGAACCAGGAAGTCTTCGCGGATCTCGCGGAGCGGGCGCCACCGTCAACGAAGGGGCGTCGGCGATGAGACGGCGTCGCGCGACCTACTTCGCTGCCCCGTCCCGGTGTCGCTTGATGGCGTGCTGGATGGCCACCAGCAAATCGTCCGTCGGCCCCACCAGCGCCGCACCCTTGTAGCGCGCGTCGCCGAGGGTGCTCCAGAGGTTCGCGCTGGCGACCACGACCGGGACGGCCTCGCTCAAGTGAAGGAGGCCGCGCACGGCGGCAACGTCCGCGGGAATGAAGAGCGCGTGGAAGCGCCCCGAGCGCAGCTCGACCACGAGGTTGGCCAGGCTCTCGAACCAGTCCACCCGGCTGCTGGCCACCGCGAGGCGGTCAGCCCAGGTCGCGCGCTCGTCGGCGCTGCCCAGCGCGGCGATCCGGGGCCGTAGGGCCGGCACCGTCGCGACGCGATCATTGTCATCGTTCTGCTTCATACGCGTTTCGTCCTTGGTCCTGCGGCGCCTCTCGCATCAAGCGTGCCCAGCCGGAATGCCCATTTTCGGCGCGCTTTTCGATCTCGTCGAGCTCGATTCACGCTCGCTGCTGTCGCGCCGAGGCCGCAGTCGACGGGCCCTTCGCGCCGCGCGCAGAATTCTCGCGGTCTGCCTACTGCAACTGAATGGACGCTGCGAAGGCTTGGGTCTTCGCGGTGTTGTAGACGGGGCCGACCGCATAGACGCGGACCGCGAAGTCCCCGGCAGTGGCATCGGACCGCTGCGCCGTGAGCGCTTGCGTTTGGTACGCGCCCGGCGGAAGTTGGCCGAGGACGGACTTCACGATGCGCGCCTCGCCGGTGTCCGTCGGGAGAATGCACGAGAGCTGGGCGCTCTTCCCGCTGAGGGCCAGGGAGAGCTCGGTGCTCGGCCCGCCGCGCTGCACCTGGAGCACCAGGTCCTCGGTGCGCGGGACGGTCTTGGCGGCGGAGGAGAACCACGATTCGTCGGCCATGAGGAGCACGAGCGGAAAGGCCACGCGGCCCTCGAAAGCCGGAACGTCGCCCCCCGCCGTGCGCACGAGAAGGCTCTCTCCGCCGCCCAACGCCGCCGCGGCGGTCACCGTGGTGCCGGCGTAGATGCCGGTCGCCGGTGCCGGCTCGATGAAGCCCTTGAGCGTCTCGCGCTGCGCCGTGATCTCGAAGTCGATGCGACCGGCGGAGGGGCGCTTCGTGACTTCGGGAACGCCTGCGTCGGCGGCGCACACGAAACCGCTGCAACCGCCCACGGCAATCTGCGTGCATCCGGGCCGAGGGGCTTCGACGCCACCGGTGATGTTCGCATACAGCTGGAGCGACGGCGTGCGGTAGTCGGTGAGCGCCGATACGAAGGCCATCTTGGGCGCGGGCGCTTGCGCGTCGCTCGGCGCACGTTCGATGCGGGCGTCGGCCGTGCCCGCGTCGGCGATGGGGGTTGCGGGGTTGGGCGGATCTCCCGAGCACGCGCCGAGCGCAGTGGAGACCGAGACAGTGAGGAGCGTCGAGAGCAGGAAGTTCTTCATACTCAACCATCAGCAGCTTCCGTACCGCGTGCGCTGTTCACGCAGTACTCCGGTATTCTTCGGGTGGCGCGCTGGTGAACCATGATCCGCTCGTCGCGCGCATACGAGCATGCTCGGTCGTTGCGCCAAACGTGGCACGCGTGAGGCAACTACCCATGATCGAATCGATCACCACGTGCGATCTCCGTCGCGCCGACGCGTTTTTTCGCCGGGCATTCACGCCACGGCCTCCGGCCGTCGGAGGGCACGCGCGGTGCAGAGCGTGGGCACATGAAACCTTCATTCTCCTTGGCCACCCTCGGTGTCCTCACCACCGTCTTGTTCGCTTGCACTGCGACCCCCGAGAGCGAGCAGACGTCGACCTCGAGCTCGCTCGTCCCCAACTGCGCGTGTCGCACCGACACGGACAACGTTTGCAACTACCCCGCTGCGCAGCGCGACGCATGCGGCATCGGGGCGTGCTCGTCCAACGACCAGTGGGTGCACGGTTGGGAGCTGCACCGACAAGCCTGCGCGCCGCCGGTCTGCGCCTGCCACGCGGAGACCGACAACGTCTGCAACTATTCCGCGGCCGAACGACAGGGCTGCGGCATCGCGAATCCGTGCGCCAGCAACAACGACTGGGTGCGGGGCTGGCAGCTCCACCACGACGCCTGCACGTCGTCACCCCCACCGGCCTCGAACACGGTGGACGCGCTCGAGTACTTTCGCAACACCCGCAGCGGGTCGCTGACAGCGAGCAATGGCGACAGGATCGCCTTCTACGAGCTGCCCGGCCAGAACAAGTTCTACTATGTGAAGTTCGGCCGCTCGAAGAGCTTCGAGCGCTACGGCTTCGACGGCACCAACGTGTGGCTCGAGCGCGACACCACCTGGCCGCCCGGCGACGGTCGCGGCAACGACGCCTACGACGCCTTGCCCTTCGGATCGCTCACCTGGGCCAAGCGTCAGGCCTTCGACGGCCAGAAGTTCGGCTACAGCACCGAAATTGTCGGCTTCAACACAGTTTCCTCGCGCGGGCAGACCTGCCGGTACGCGTGGGAGCATCCGTTTCACTACCCCGCGGCGGCCGACAAGGAAGTGCAGCTCGTGGCGAACAAGGACTGGGGCGGCGACGTCGGAAAGGCCGACTCGCTCGGGCTTCGCTACAACGGCGGCAAGGAGATTCACTGGTACGCGAAGGGCTTCGGCTTCGTCTCCTGGGAGTGGCGCGGCGAGCCGACGCCGGGCCTCGCCACCGTCGTGTGGAACCACACGTCCTCTACCCGCATCGCGCCCGACGAGGTGTGCGGCGCCGACCTGGGCCCGATTCCGCAGTAACAGGCACGTCGATTGCTCCTCGGAGGTACATGCAACCATGCGTTCGCTTTCTCCGCAACCGAGCTTCGCGCGAAGCGGCTCCACCCGGCGCACCCCGGTGGAGCCGCGGCGCCCGCCCCCCACAGCGGTCCTGTGGACGCCCGGGCGCGGCGAGACGGTGATCTCGCTGGTGAACAACGTGCACTACCTGCAGAGACCCGCCGCGACCGAGACCGGTCTCTCGATCGCACAGACGCTCCTGCTTCTCTTCGCCACCAGCATCGTCACGCTGCTGGGCATCGCGGCGTACCTGGCGCTGCGCTGAAGGTGCCAGGGTGTGCCGGCGCGGTGGGCTCCCGGGTCGGGTCGCCCTGGATCACCCCCCGCGATCGAATCGATCATGCCCCCGATTCGCCGGCAATTTGCCGAGATTCTGCGCGGGCGCGCCGACGGCATCGGACGTGCTTGATGGTGTGCGGAGGTCCCGTTGTCCCCCACCCCGCGTGCCACCGCCGTGTCTCGAACCCTGGTGCTCCGCGTCGACTGCGGCGCGGCACCGAGCGACGACCCTACCCGCGTCCGAAGCTCGCGCCGCCCCGGTTCTTCTCGTACACTCCCGATGGTGACCGTTCCCGCACGCGCTCCCCTGCTGGGTGTCGGAGCCATGCTGGGCCCGTTCGAGCTGCTCTCGCTCGTGGGGTCCGGTGGGATGGGCAACGTTTGGGCCGCGCGCCGGGCGGACGACACGGTGTTCGCCGTGAAGACCATTCTCCCTGCGGAAGCTCAGGACGCCAGCGTTCGTTCCATGTTCCTGGACGAGGCCCGGATCGCGCAGATGGTCGTTCACGCGAACGTGTGCCGTCTGGCCGACTTCGGCAACGATCAAGGCACCCTCTACATGGCCTTCGAGTGGGTCGAAGGCGACTCCCTGCGCGCCCTGCTCCGGGCCAGCGACAACGCGCCGGTGCCGCCCGCGGTGGCGCTGCGCATCGGACGGCAGCTCTGCGAAGCGCTGCATGCGGCGCACGAGCTCCGGGGTGGCGACGGACAGCCACTGGGGCTGGTTCACCGCGACGTCTCGACGCACAACGTGCTCCTTGGCATCGATGGTTCGGTGAAGCTCATCGACTTCGGCATCGCGAAGATGCGGCAGCGGCTGGCGGAAACGACCACCAGCGGCGTCATCAAGGGCAAGCTCCGCTACATGGCGCCGGAGCAGATCGAAGGCGGCGCGGTGGATCGCCGCGCCGACGTGTGGTCGGTGGGCGCGGTGCTCTACGAGCTCCTGGCCGGCGAGCCGATCTTTTCCGATATGGCGGAGGCGGCGATCCTGCGCACGCTGGTCATGCGCGAGCCGCTGCCGCCCTTCCCGGCGCACATTCCCGCCCCCGTCGCCCGACTCTTGGGGCGCACCCTGGCATATGATCCCGCCGAGCGTTTTTCCACCGCGCGCGCCCTCGGCGAGGCCATGGGCGAGGCACTGGTCGAACTGGGTGAAGGGACCGAAGACGCAGATCCCGCAGGCCGCGCGATGCTCGGCGCGTTCGCACGCGCTGCCCTGGGCGAAACGATCACCGAGCGACGCGCGGCGCTGGCCGCGGCACGGCAGGCGTCGACCCACTCGACGCCCCCACGCGTGGCAGTAGCCCTCGATGTACCGCCCCCAGCGAGCCCAACGCGGAGCCGGCGCGCGACCCCGTTCATCGCCGCGGCTGCCTTGGCCGTGGCCCTCGGAACCGGCGCCTGGCTCACTCTGCGTACGCACGCGACGAGCGCAGTGGGCAGCGATCCCGTTCCCGCAGCTACGTTCGAAGTCGCCGCTGCTCCCTCCACCTCGTCGGAGACCATCGTGCCGCCGAGCCCCGGTCCAACAGCCTCCGCGCGTACGTCGAGCGCCGCTCTCCATCGCGGCAACAAGGGGCCCGCCCTGGCCGGGCCGCCAGCCAAGCGCACGCAGCACGGCATGGGCAGCGAATTCGATACCCACAACTGATGGCGCGCTGGTTCCTTGGGCTCCTCGGGCTGCTGATGGGTCTCACGACCCTGGTCGCCGCTTCGCCCGCGCATGCCGACGAGAGCCGGCGGTCGCTGGCGGAGGCGCTCTTCCAGGCGGGCAAAAGCCTGATGGCCGACGGTCGCTACGACGAAGCGTGCCCGAAGCTCATCGAGAGCCAGCGCCTGGAACCGGGCGGTGGAACGCTGCTGCTGCTGGGCATTTGCCACGAGGGCCAGCACAAGTACGCCACGGCGCAGGCGGAGCTCCGGGCCGCAGAATCCATGGCCCGCCGCGACCGCCGCAGCGATCGCGAGAAGCTCGCAGCACGCAGGCTCGCGGAGCTGGAGGGCAAGGTCTCCACGGTGACCATCCACACCGCCGAAGGCGGCGCCAGCCTGGTGCTCGACGGGACGTCCCTCTCGAGCGACGCTGTGGGCGTACCGCTCCCGGTGGACCCGGGCGCGCATCGGCTCGACGTGAGCGCCGCAGGCAAGACGACCCGGAGCGTCACGTTCGAGATCGGCCAGACCGCGGAGCGGCGCGAGGTCTCGGTACCCGCACTCGACGCGCCTCCCGTAGCGCCGAAGCAGGGCGTCGCACCCGAGCCCCCGAGCTCGGCCGGCAGAACGCGAGCATGGGTCGGCTGGGGCGCCACCGGCGCGGGCGCCGTGGGCATGGTGGTGGGGTCGGTGTTCGGCGTGCGCGCTCTGGCGCTCAACGGGCAAGCAAAAGACCTGTGCGATCCTGCCAGGTGCAGCAACCCCGAGGCCATCGACAAGAACGATGGCGCGCGTACGAGCGCCACCATCGCAACCGTGGCTATCGGACTCGGCGCCGCGTTCGTCGTCACTGGTATCGTCCTCGTTCTCACCGCGCCGCGTGCGAAGGCGTCCGCGCTCTCCCAGTCCGGGCCCGGGGGCGTCCTCGCCTTCTGATCGACGTTCGCGTAAACTACATGCGAATGGTCGATCATGCCGACGAAGCCACGCGCCAGCGCTCTCGATCGGCGCCGCCGGCGCGGATGCGGCCCGCCTTCGCGCTGCTGGTGACCGCCGGCCCCGACCAGGGCAAGCGCTTCTTCTTCGACGACGCGATGCCGCCGCGGGTGCTGCTGGGCAAGGGGCCAGTGTGTCACTTTCGTCTGAGCGATCCCGAGGTGTCGCGCCGCCACGCAGCCTTCGAAATCGACGCGAGCGGTCTGCGTATCGTCGACCTCGACTCCACCAACGGCACGCGCGTGAGCTCGGTACGTGTGCGCGAAGCCTGGCTCACCGGCGGCACGCAGGTGAGCCTCGGAGCCACCCAACTCAAGGTGCTAGAAGTGCCGGTCCAAGGCGAGGCCGCCGAGCCTGGCGCGGGCGACGGCTTCGGTCGTATGGTGGGTCAGAGCACCCTCATGCGCCGGCTGTACGCCGCGTGCGAGAAGGCGGCGGCGAGCAACGACGCGCTGCTGGTCGAGGGCGAGACCGGCACCGGCAAGGAGCTTCTGGCGGAGTGCGTGCACGAGGCCGGTGCGCGCGCGCAGCAGCCCTTCGTGGTGCTCGACTGCGCAGCGCTGACCGCCGAAGACATCGACCCGGTGCTGTTCGGCGTCGCATCCGAGGGGCGCATCGGCGTATTCGAGCAGGCGAACGGCGGCACCCTGGTGCTCGACGAAGTCGGTGAGCTTGCGCTCGCAGCGCAGCCCAAGGTGCTCCGCGCCATCGAGCGCATGGAGGTGCGGCCGGTGGGCTCCACCGAGGTACGGAGCGTCGATGTGCGCATCGTCTCCACCACCAAGCACGACCCCGACCGGCTGGTGCAAGACGGCAAACTGCGCGACGATCTCTTCTATCGAATCGCCATCTTGCGCGTGGAGCTGCCGACTCTCCGCTCGCGCGTGGGCGACGTGCCGCTGCTTACCACGCACTTCTGGCACGCGCTGGGGGGCGAGGGGCCGGTGCCCACGGACCTGCTTGCGCGCGTCGATACCTCGGGCGATTGGCCGGGCAACGTGCGCGAGCTCATGAACCTGGTGGCGCGGCGCCGGGCCATGGGCGAGCTGCGCGCCGCTTCGCCCAAGGATGCCGGATCGGTCGATTCCATCGATCGCGTGCTGGAGCAAGACCTGGCCTTTCCAGAGTCGCGTGAGCGTCTCGTAGCAGAGTTCGAACGGCGCTATGTCGAGCGCGTGCTCGCCCGGCACGGCGGCAACGTGGCCCGAGCTGCGGCCGCCTCGGGCGTCGCCCGGCGGTACTTCCAGATTGTCAAAGCGAGGCGAACGTGAGCGCGGCGCACGCGGCGGCGAAGATGGCGGCGGCGCTCCTGATGACCGCCGGGGCGCTGAGCGCATGCGCCTGGGTGGGCGGCATCGAGGCGTTCCAGTTCGTGGCCACCGAGGCCGGGGCGCGCGACGCCGAGGCATCGGGCGACGCCGCGAGCGCCGTTCCGCCCAACGGCTGCCCGCAAGGCCGCGGTCCAGCGATGGTCCGCATCGGTGCATCATGCATTGATTCGACGGAGGTCACGATTCGGCAGTATGCCGAGCTGCTGAAGAGCGACGCCGGGCCGCAGCCGCAGGTGTGCGCCTGGAACAAGTCGTTTCGACCCACCGAAGGCCCGGCCATCCGGCCCCAAGCCTGCGAAGGTGCAGAGGGCGATCCGCAGGCGTGCGTCGACTGGTGCGACGCGCTCGCCTTCTGCGCCTGGGCCGGCAAACGCCTGTGCGCCGGCCCCGGCGGCACACCGGGCAGCTACGCGGCGCCCAATACGCCCGCCAATAGCGAGTGGCTTGCCGCCTGCGCTGGGCGCGAGAATCGCCCGTTTCCGTACGGTACGAGCTACGACGCGAACGCCTGCAACGGCCTCGACTTGAAGCACGTGGGTCGCACGCCCACCGCCGGCATCGATGCCTGCCAGGGAAGCGCCGCGCGGCTCTTCGACATGAGCGGCAACGTCTGGGAATGGGAAGACGCGTGCGGCACCACCGACGCCGGCGGCGGGGCAGCCAAGGAGCCGTGCCAGATTCGCGGTGGCTCGTTCACCGACAAGGAGAACCTCATGGGATGCAAGGTCAACCCCGAGGGGACCACCCCCACCCGCGAGTTTCAGCAGTACAACGTCGGCTTTCGTTGCTGCGCGACCGCGCGCGACTGACGGCGCTACCGCCCAACGTCGATATCTCCACCGCATGGCACATTCACCACGCGCTCGCTCCCCTGACGCCCGATGCGCACCTTGCGCGGGCCACAGGGCACCGTGAGGATCGCGGCACCGTCGCCGAGCAGGCGGCCATCGACGTAGATGCGGTGCCCCGCCGCCGAGGGCGGCATCCGAAGAATCCCGCTTCCCGGCGCAGAGGCGGGCCGCTCGGAGGCCCGCGTGCGCGGGTCGTGGCTCGCGGCAGCGAGAGCGCCATCGGGGCCTTGGCACCGGACATCCAACGCCGTGGCCGAGGGAGCAGGCCGCGCACGAAGGCGCGAGGCGCCCATGAGCAGCGCGACGGCCCACACCGCTGCGGCGCTCGCGAGCACCCACCGCACGCGCCTTCGCAGTACGATCGGCGACGACGCTTCGGCAAGGGGCCCGCCGCCGGCAGGCGCAAAGTGACTGGGCGGGGTGGCGGCGATGAACGGCGGCGGCGTCGCATAGGCAGGCTCCTCCGCAAGCACGACCTTGGGATGGGTGCGCAGCGGGTCGCGCCTCGGCGGGGGCTCTGCGCGCGCGGCCTTGCCGATGGCCGCTGCAGGCACGGCGACGGGCGGAGGAGGGGGCGGCGGAAAGGCCTCCCAGGTGGCGATCCCCTCGTGACCGGGCACGACCGAAGCGACCATCGCCGGCGGTGGTGGCAGGGTGGGCTGCGTGTCTCGCACCAGCGACTCGATCTGGTCGGCCGGCACCACGAGCGTGTCGTCGGCGGAGGCGCCCAGCAGGGCGGCCTCCTCGGCCTCTGCGAGCGCCCTCGGCGCGCGCCGCAGTACACCCGAAGCCGGGACCGTAGGCGCGTCGAAGTTGCGCGCGAGGGCCCGCGCGAGGGCTTCTCGCCCGGTGCGCCCGAGGCGTTCACCATCGAACGCAGCGGCCATTTCGCGGGCCGACCATCGGGTGGCGATGGGACCGATGGGGAGCGCCGCCGCCGCCCCGGCACGTGCGAGCACCCCCGCGTCGGGGGTCTTGTCTTCGACCGCGTCGATGCAGTCGCGAAAACGGTCGTTTGCGCGGCGCAAGCGTTCGCGGCCTTCGAGGATGCCCTGCACCAGCTGCTGTGCGGCCACGACGTCGGCACGGATGGCCGCCGAGGCATCGCCCGGACCGGCGAGCACCCGGCTGCCGCCCAGGCCGTGCAGCTTCACGTGCCCATCCCAGGTGAGAAATATGTTCTCTGCAACCACGGCGCCGTGCGCGATGGGCGCCGGGCGCAGCGAATCGGGCTCCACCGCTTCGTGCAGTGCCGCCAGCGCCTCGAAGATGCAGAGCGCCACGAACGACGCTGCGTCGATCTCCAGCGGCGCTTCGCCTTCCTTCATGAGGGCCGCGAGCGAGACCCCCTGCCATCGCTCGAAGATGAGCATCGGCCGCGGCGCCTCGGCGTTGGCGTCGGCCATCACGAAGCCCAAGAATGCGCCGAAGGCCGGCCCGTGCACGCGCGAGTAGACGCGCGCCTCGGCGATGGCGCGCGGAAGGGCGCTGGGGCCGTGGGGAAACTTCAGCGCAACCTCTCGCACGAGCTGCCCGGCAAGGCGCGCCTGCGCCACATGCACCGTCGCCAGTCTGCCGGCGTGCAGCCGCGCTCGCAGGCGGTACGGGGTGGCCTGGCCAAGCACGTCGCCATCGGCGGCCCCGAGGGGCCGGATGGTCATGGGATGCAGGGGCGTCGACTTGCGCATACGCAACCGTTCTCCGAGGAGGGGGCGGATCGATCGGGATACGCACCAAGCATGCCGCCAAGTAGGCGCGCCAAACTCGATGCAGTGTGCGCCCGGATCGCACCAAGGGATCGGATCGATCACGGTCAAATTCCCCACGCCCCGAACGCGCCAAACGGCACGCAGTGCAGGTCGCGCCACGCGTGGGGAGTCGGCGCGAAGTTTGAGGACCGGAATGCCCTGTGTGCCGTCCCTTGCGAAGGCGCAGGCGCTCCTATTCTCGGGCCCGCGTCGATTTCGAAATCCCCAGCTGCCCGCCCCCGCATGAAGAAGACGTGGCCCCTTCTCGAAACACCCGCTCGACCGCCGACGCCGCGCTTGCCGTGTGGGTGGCCGCGCACGCCGCGAGCTTGGCGCGCTTCGTACGGTCGCGCGGGGTCGAGGCGGTCGAAGATGTGGTGCAGGAGACCTTCGTGGTGGCGGCGCGGCGCGCAGATGCCATCGAGCCCGGCCGCGAACGCGCTTTTCTATTCGCGGTGGCGCGAAGAATCGCGGCGCGCGCGCGCCTTCGCGAGCGCCGGGCGGTGGCAACGCCCTGGCAAGCTGCGGAGCCAGCGCCGGCCGACGCGGAGATGGAGGGCCACGAGCGGCGGGCGCTCGTGGAAGCGATGATACTCGCCATGCCCGAAGACCTTCGCGAGGTGTTCGTCGCCTTCGAGATGGAGGAGCTGAGCAAACCCGAGGTCGCCGCGCTTCTGCACATACCCGAAGGCACCGCCGCGTCGCGACGGGCGCGCGCGCTGGCCTTTGCCCACGGGTTCGCCAAGAAGCACGAGCAGGACGGCGCAGCTCCGCTCCGGGGCGTTCGCACCGCGCTCTGGGCGCATACCCACGACTGGCTCGAGGCAGCGCAACTGAGCCCCACATCGGGTTTGCTCTCGCGGCATCAGCGGGAAGCGGCCACCCGCGCCACCTGGATGCAGCCCGACGAGATGATGCGTCTCTACGCGGCCCTAGACGGCCTTCACCTCTCGACCCGCGCCGCGCTCGACCTCGGGCGCTACGCCTCCAACGCGCTCAACGGACGGCGAATCCGCACCATCTTGGCGCGCGCGCGGGAGGAGCCCGGCCTCGCTGCCATCAACGCCCTCCGCCGCGCCCGCGATCTGTGGCGCGCGAGCTACGCCGGTGGAGGCTTCGAGCTGCGCATGCGCAACCCCCGAAGCGCGAGCCTCCGGGTGCGCGTCCCCATGCTGCGCTATGCGTTCTACCGAACCTGCCTGCTCTCGAGCGTGGACGCGGGCATGGCTCCGTTCGCGGCGTGCGTGCGCGCGGGGGCATTCTCCGCCGGTACCTTTGTCATCGACGTCGACGTGTGAGAAGCGCTTCTCAGGGCTGCGCGCACATGGCGAGGCCAGCCTCGAGCCAATCGGCCTCGGCCGCTTTCCGCTCGGTCACTTGTGCCACGCGCCAGGTGGCGCCGCCGAACGCGCCGGAGCAATCGCGGGCCATGAGCACGAGCACGCGATCGCACAGTCGCGTACCGTCGCAGACAACCTCGAGCCAGGCCGATGCGCGGACACCGGTCACCGCGGGCGGCGCGGTCTTCCGCACCTTGAACTTGCGCTGCGCTTGCTCGCCCAGGCTTCGGCAGTCTTTGGCCCAGCAGGCCGGCTCGCTGGCGGCCTCGACGGCCGCCAGATCGCCGTCGTTCAGCGCCTGGGTGAAGCGGTCGAAGAGCACGGCGGCGCCCGCGGCCGGCGCGAGAACACCGGGCGCCGCCGGGGTGCTCAAGGCGGAGCTCGAGGCCGCGCTCGATGCGGGCGGCAGCGATGCGGGTGGCGTCGCGGCAGGTGGCGCGCCGCAGGCCGCGAAGAGGAACAAGGCGAGGAGACACGTAGGGCAGCGCATGGGCCGAGGATCGCACGCCGCGCGGTGAGCCTGCACTTCTTCTCTCCAGACGGCGCCGGCTGTGGCATCGTCCCCCCTGATGCCGCTCACCGAAGCCACCTTCACCACCCTCGTCGACGCCGGCTGCCCCACCTGCACCTCGAAGGTTCTGGTGGTGGAGGCGCTCGTATCGCAGAAGGTTCCCCTCTACGGCGGCGAGGTCTACGGCGCGCCTTCGTGGGCGTACAAGGGCGAAGAGCTGGTTTCTGGCACCTTCCGCGTCGGGTGCAAGGGGTGCAATACCGACCTCTTTCGCGAGTCGGCGTGCGTTCGCTGCGGCGCCCAGGGCGGCGTAGCGCGGACGCTCGAGGCCGAGAACGCATTCCCGCTGCCCGCGGCTTGCACAGCGTGTGGCGGCGAGCTCATGACCGCCATCGCGGTGGTGCCGGTCGTGGTGCACTACGAGGGAAAGCGCGCCGCCAAGGCCAAGAGCCAGGCGACGCCCGAGGAGCCGGGGTTCCACGCGTTGCGTGTAACCTGCAATCGTTGCCCGGAGCTCACGACGCCGCCCAAGGATGCCGGTTGCCCGCTCTGCGGCGCCTGAACGCCGGCACGCAGGCAATGCGTGCAACCTTCACGGAGTGCCCTCGGCAACGCAGCGACGCTCACCGGCCACGAAGAACGCGCGCCGGCACCCCACCGCGACCACACCGTCGCGCCAGGTGTAGTCCATCGACTGCCCGAAGGGGTGTCGCGACAGGCGCGTCATCGCGTGCTTGTCCTCGCACTTCTTCACGGTGCACGCGGCCTGCTCCGCCAGCGTGAGAATGGGCGCCTCGTCGGAGAGTACGTTGTCGTAGGCGAGCCAGCCACTCACCAGCACGAGCAGGAGCGCGAAGACGGTTCGGGCCTTTTTCACGCTCTGGTTCTAGCACCGCTACAGCTGGAAGAGGATGTCCCAGTGCTCGCGCGCGCGCACCCGGTGGAGCGAGTCGGAATCCTCGTTGCCGCCCAGCGCCAGCGCCGGCACGAAGCCGTAGAGCTCGTCGATCTCCGGCGCGCCCAGGCGCCAGAGGGCGTCGTCGAAGAGATCCTTGCGCAAGGCCGTCTTGAGGAGCTCGGGGTCTCCCAGGGCTCCGGGGATGTCTTCTAGGCTCATGGCCAGAAGCCCGGTGCGCTTGTAGCGCACGTCGATGAAGCTCAGGTCGCACGCGCTCTCGGCGTTGGGGAGACCGAGCGCCTCGGCGCGCGCACGCAGATCGCGGAAGTACACGAGATCGCCCAGCGCCGTGCGACCGATGGGTACGCGCGAAGGATCAAAGGACCCCAACCAGAGCGCCAGGGTCTCGTCGAGCTTCCGCGGATCTTCGAGCACGAGAAATCCGTCGCCGAAGCGACCCCAGCCGGTCTCCCGAAAGAACGCGAGCAGGAGCGACGGGAGCCGCGCTTCGAGCGCGCGCAACGCAGCAGCCGGCAGGGGCGCAACGTCACCCATCGGCGGCAGCGTCCGAAGAAAGGTCGCGCCAAGGGTCAGCGCCTTCGCACTTGCCTTCTTCTTCGTCGGCGCCTTCGCGACGGCCTTCTTCTTCGTCAGCGCCTTCGCGACCTTCGCGACGGCCTTCTTCTTGGCAGGCGCCTGCGCGACGGCCTTCTTCTTGGCAGGCGCCTTCGCGACTACCTTCTTCTTCGCGGCCTTCTTCTTCGACGTGGCCATGCTCATCCCTGCGGTTGGAGAGTGCCCTGCGGCGTGATGCGGAAGGGGCGTACATCTTTCCACGGGAGCGCGGTCCACGGCACGCGCTTCTTGAAGTCCCAGTGCGGTTGGACTTTGGTCCCGAAGACAAGGCCTTGGTACTGGGGGTTCCAGTAACGGAAGAAGTTCCCGCGCATCACCAGCTGACGACGACCTTGCCCATGCCGGTTTGCACGCTGGGCGTGTGCGTGGTGGCGGTCGCGGTCGGCGCGAAGAAGCTGCTGCCGCCGGTCGACGCGTTGCCGTTGCCGGCGTTGCCGCCCACGTAGCCGCCGCCGCCCGCGGCGTTGAACGTGCTCGATTGGCTCGCCCCGCCGCCCCCGCCGAAGCCGCCGCGCGAGCAGTTGAGGTTGCCGGCAGGAAACACCGCGCCTGCGGCGCTGCCGCTGACGAAGCTCCCGCCGCCGGAACCCGAGGTGCCCGCGCCGGCGGTGAGAAACCCGCCGCCGCCGCCCGCGTCGTTGTGCGACGTGCCGCCGGCCCCGGCGCCGCTGGTGGTGAGCACCGAGCTCGAACCCCCTTGCGTCGACGTGTAGTACCCGCCGCCGCCGCCGCCGGCGACGAAGAGCGCGGTGGTTCCCGCGGCCACGTAGCTGCCGCCGCCGCCGCCGTTGGCATACTGCGCCGCGGCGGGTTGCTCGCCCACGACGACGGTGAGGGTGGCGCCGCCGATCACCGCCACGGTACCTTGCACCATCGCGCCGAAGCCGCCCGGACTGGCGCCGCCCATCGACGTTCCGCCCTGCGCGCCGCGCGCCTCCACCGTGATCTTGGCGGCGCAGCTGGGGACCACGAACGTTTCCGGAGCGCCGGTGAAGGCGAAGGTCTTGCTACCCGTACAGCTGCCGCCGCAGGTACCTGCGGTGCACGCAGTGCCCGCTGTGCACGCCGTTCCCGCACGCGGGCCCAAGCAGTCGCTGGTGGCGCCGCAATGGGCCTTGTCGGTGAGCGGGTCGACGCATGCGCCATCGCAGACGATGTTTCCCTTGGGGCACGCGGCGCTGCACACACCTGCGGTGCAGAGTACGCCGAGCGGGCACACGCTCCCCGACTGGGCGCCGCTACAGTCGCCCGATGCGCCGCAGTGGGTGATGTCCTTCGCAGGGTCGAGGCACACGCCGTCGCAGACCACGAGCGGCGCGCGGCACTGAATGGTTCCCCCGTCGCTGGTGGTCCTCCCGGCATCGGTACCTTGCAGCCCATCGACGTCTCCGGAGCTCGCGGTTCCGGTTGCGCATCCGGCGGCGAGGGCCAAGACGGCACCCATGGCGAACCGCGTGCCGAGCGGCGTTCGACCGCGAAAAGGAGTCATCGCGGGTGGTACGGCATCGGGCGGCACGTTCTTCCTCGACGGCGCTGCGGGCATTCCCCGAGGGTACGCGGAAGCGCGCCTATCGCAATGGCGAAGCCGCCTCCGGCTGACGCACGTACACGTACTCCACGCGCGCCGCCCGGAAGTCTTCGTAGAGTCGCAGCTCACGCCCGTCGGCTGCGTAGCCACCGCGCGGGTGCAGAACCGTCGCGGCGTCGCTGCTGCGGCAGTCGAGCCGCAGGTGAAACGCGGTGCCCGCGAAGGCCGAGGTCCCGGTGAAGCGCGTCTCGACCTCGCCCTCGCGCATCACGAATGCGAACCGGTCGCCGCGCAGCTCGAGCAGCGCCGCCGCGGGCCCGCGAATGCGGCCGGCACTCCCGAAGATGTGCACCGCGGTGAGCGCGTACCTGCCATCGGCCACTGCGCCGCCGCGGGCGCTGGGGTTGGCACCGGACTCGAGCTCCACGTCCGAAGCCTCGGCCGGGCTCGCGAGATCCGTGCATCCGTCCTCGGCCACGCGTGCCGGCGCCGCCTCGGATTCCAGCGCTTGCTCTTGGCTACCCGCATCGGCGCTCGCGCACCCAACCACGGCCGGCGCGCCGAAGGCGATCAGCGCCAGCGCCGGAACGGCATGTCGAAGAGACCGAAGAGAGAGAAACGCTGCGCTCATGACGCAATGCGTAAGCACCGAATTCGACGCAGGCAAGGGGGCGGGCGCTTAATTCTGGACGGAAAGCCTAAATTGAGCCAGAACCACGGTTCTACCGAGAAATTTGGCGTGCGAGGGCCCTCGGACGGGCGCATTCGGTGCTCCATCCGGGTGAATCCAGCTAGTTTGTGAACCCTCGATGGCCGACCTCGTCACCCTTCACCGCCGCTCCGAAGTCGAGGGCCCCGCCCCGCGCACGTTCCTCCAGCTGGAGGAGGGCGCAGCGGTGGAAACGCGCGAAGGGGCCGCGGTGTCGTCGGGCATCGAGCCGCGCGCACGCGCCATCGCCGAAGCGCTGTTCGCCACCGAAGCCGGCGCACCCTCGCGCGAGCGGCTCGACTGGATGGTGCGCGATCTCCACCACTTCCTTTCCCATGCCGGCGGCTGGGCGCGCTTCGTGGTGGGCGCGTGCACACGGCTCACCTGCGTGGTGGGGCCGCTGCTCTCGTACAAGCTCGGCTTCGTGGGCCGCTCGCTCGAAGAGCGCCGCGCCATCCTCGAGCGGCTGGAGAAGAGCCCGGCGGGCTTGGTGTTCCTGGGCGCACGCGCGATCCTCTGCATCGTCTACTACGAGCATCCCGAGGTGGCGAAGGAGATAGGCTTCGACGGCCTCTGCCTCTCGGGAAGGGGGCGCAAGTGAGCGGGCTCACGGTGCACGCGGGGCACAACCACCGGGGCGATCTCGAGCTCGAGACCGATGTGCTGGTGGTGGGCTCCGGCGCTTCGGGCGCGGTGGTCGCGCGCACCATGGCCGAGGCGGGCTTTCGCGTGCTGGTGCTGGAAGAGGGCCCGTACATTCCGGCGCTCACGCATGGCGCCTTCCGGCCCAGCGAATCGCTCCGCTACGCCTGGCGCGGCGGCGGCATGACGGTGGCCTTCGGGCTCGGCGATACGCCGGCCATCAACGTCACCATGGGCCGGGTGGTGGGCGGGTCGTCGGTGCTCACTGGCGGCGTGTGCTTCCGCATACCCGGCCACATTCTCCACACCTGGCGCAAGGAACGTGGCCTCACCGAATTCACCGAGGAGCGGCTGGAGCCCTACTACGCCGAGGTCGAAAAGAATCTCCACGTGGAAGAGGTGCCGGCGTCGATGCGCTCGCGCTCTACCCAGCTCTTCTGCGAGGGTTGTTCCAAGAGCGGCTTCGAGGCCAAGCCCATGCGGCGCAACACCGACGGCTGCAACGGCTGCGGACGCTGCAACTTCGGCTGCCCAGAGGCCGCCAAGATGAGTGTAGACATCAGCTATCTACCCCAGGCTGCGGCCCACGGCGCCGAGATCTGGAGCGACTGTCTGGTGGAGCGCGTGACCATGCGCGGCGATCGCGCGGTGGGCGTGGAGGGCCGCGTGCTCAACGGCCCGGCGGGAAAACCCGGCGGCACGCTCAAGGTTCGGGCCCGGCGCGTGGTGCTGGCGGCCGGCGCGGCCCACACGCCGCTGCTCCTGCATCGCAGCGGCGTCTCCGGCGTTTCCGGGCAGGTCGGCAAGAACGTGACGGTGCACCCGTCGTTCCGGGTCATCGCGCGCTTCAAAGAATCGGTGCAAGGGTGGAAGGGCTCGCTGCAGAGCGCTTACGTCGACGCCTTCGAGTCCGAGAAGCTCACGTTCACCAGCCTGTTCATTCCTACCAGCGTGCTCGCCGCCACCATGCCCGGCGTGGGCCCCGCGCACGCGGAAAAGGCCCGCGACGTGAGCCGCCTGGCCATCTTCGGTGGCCTCATTCACGACGAGGGCGGCGGCCGCATCTGGCAAAACCCTTTCGGCCGCGAGCCGATTCTCACCTACCGCATGGACAGGCGCGATCGCGCGAGCATCCCCCGGCTCATTCGCATCATGGGCAATGCCTTCTTCGCCGCCGGCGCCGAAGAGATCTTCATGCCCATCCTGGGTGCCGAGGGCGTGACCAAGGACGCCTTCGAGAGCTACCCGCTCGAGGATGTAAAGGCCCCCTTCATCGAGTGCTCGTCCCAGCACCCGCTGGGCAGCTGCCGTATGGGAAAGACCCGCGAGCACTCGGTGGTCGATACCTTCGGCAAGGTGTGGGACACGCGCGAGCTCTACGTCGCCGATGGCGGCATCGTCCCCACAAGCTTGGGCGTCAACCCGCAGATCTCTATCATGACCCTGGCCACCCACGTCGCCCACAACTTGCGAGAGACCAAGCTCCTCGGCTGAGACCAGGGAAGGAGCGGCGCGGCGCGAGCGTAGGCTGCGCGCATGGGTGCCTTCTCGTGGAGTTTCGTCTCGCCCTTTGGTACCGACGCCGAAGCCGTCCTCGCCGATGCCCGGCGCCAGGCCTTCGAAAAGGGCAACTACGGCAAGCCGTACGCCCGCGGCGAGCCGCGCGCAGAGACCATCGCGGCGCTGCTCCGGGCCTGCGCCGAAGAAGGCACCTGCAGCATCATCGATGTCACGGCGCTGGGGCCGGCGCCGGCGCCGGGCGTCGCAGGACCGTTTCCACGGAAGACCCTGCAAGCAGCCCTGGGCACGGCGCGGCCCACGCGCGAGCAGGTGGAGGCGGGCGCCGGCGAGCTGTACGAAGCGCTCGGCCGGGGCTGCGCCGGCTACGTGGTCGCCTACCAGGGCGGCAAGCCCACCGAGGTGGTGTTCCTCGGCTACTCCTACGACTGACGCCGTCCGTTCACTCCACGCCCAATAGCTCCAGTTCGAACACGAGCGCGGAGTTGGCAGGAATCTTCGGAGGCGCGCCGCGGGCGCCATAGCCGAGCTCCGGCGGAACGGTGAGGCGACGTTTGCCGCCCACCCGCATGTCGGCGAAGCCCTGTTCCCAGCCCTTGATGACCTGCCCGCGCCCGAGCGTGAACGTGAAGGGCTCGCGACCGTAGGACGAATCGAACTCGGTTCCGCCCTTGAGCATGCCCGTGTAGTGCACACGCAATTTTGCGCCGACCCGAGCGTGGGCGCCGGTGCCCACCCGAAGGTCTTCGACCACCAGCCCCTTGGACGGCGTGGGCACTGCCGTGTCGGCCACCGTCTCCACCTGCACGTATTCTTCGTGGGGCGCGGGCTGCTTCACTGGGCGAAGCGCCACCCACGCGAAGGCGCCGGCCACGATGCTCAGGGTCAAGAGCGAGCCCATGAGCACCACCAGCGAGAACGCAACGCGCGAGGGCGGGGGCAGACGCGGGCGCTGGGCGCGCTCGTCGGCCAACTCCTGCGCGAGCCTGCGGTTCTCTTCCTCGAGGCTGCTGAGCCGCGCCTGCGACGCGGCGATGTCGTTTCGGAACGCCATGCAGAGAGGATAGCCCTCGGCGCCGGCCGCGCCAAACGCAGCGGCGGGTCAGGGGGCGGGAGCGCTTCGGGCCCGGCGCACGCGTTCCCGGGGAGCGTTGCGGTGAACGTCGACACGTGCGTCGATGCAGGCGCTCAGGGCTTCCTTGGTGGCGCCCAGCTCTTCGCGGCCCCGCGCCTCGGCCGCCGCCATGTTCGCGTGCATGGTGGTCGCGGGCACCGCCGCCGTAAGGTATCCGACTCCGCACGACACGATGCCCCAGGTCAGGGTCATCGCGAGCCGCCAGGTGTGGCTGCGCCCGGGGCCGAGCTCTTCACGAAGGCGCGTGCGCTCGGTTTCGAGCTCGCCGATGCGCTCTTGGGCGCGGCGCAGCTGCTCCTGGAGTTGGTCGACCGGGGAACGAAACGGATGGCTCATGAGACCTCCAAAGATGGCGCTACAGGCAGGAGCACAGAGGGTCACCCGGCTGGCAAGGACAGTGCTCCGACAACGGTCCGCGGGCGCGGGCGCGGGCGCGGGCGAGATCTTCCACGAGCTTGCGCTTCAGCGCCTCGGTGTCGAGGGCTGCAGCGCACGCCTCGTGCTCGGCGGCGCTGGCCTTGGCGCTCGCTTCGCAGGCGACTACCTGCACCTTCTTGACTTCGAGCTCGGCGCGATCGCGGGCCGCGCGTGCGTCGGCCTCGGCCTGACGCTTGGCTGCCGGCGCCGCTGCCAGCGTGTAGCCGACGAAGCCCGAGACCACCGCCGCGGCCAGAACGACGATGAGCCACCCGTAGTGGGTGCGCCCACGAAGCAGCTGGCGCTCCAGCGTGGCCCGCTCGTTCTCCACCGCCGAAACGCGCTCCTCCGCGCGCCGCAACTGTTCCTGGAGCTGGCTGACTTCGGACCGAAAAGGGCTGCTCACGCGACCTCCACCCCGAGAGTGTAGCGGAAGAATCGCGCCGCGCGCGAGGCCCGTGCCTCGCTCACTTGCGGCAGGCGGCCTCGGCCTTTCGCAGCACCTCGCCGGGCGCGACCTTGGCGGCGTCGAGCGAGAGGATCGCGCCGATGGCGGCCATCGCGGCCGCCTTCCTGCGCTCCGTGCCCCCGCCGATGGCGGGCTTCTTCGCCACCCGCATCAGCGCGGGCAAGAGCGGCCGCGAACCGAGGACGCTCGCCATGCCGAGGAAACGTTCTTCGACCCACCAGAAGGGCTGGGCACCGGCCTCCATGCGCAGGAACCGTTGCGCGAAGAAGAGCCGATCGGCGTCCCTGGCCGGGTCCTCCTCAAACGTCGCCTTGGCCAGAATCGCCCGCAGGCTGCGCGTCGCCAGCTCCATCGGAAGCTCCTCGGCACTGTCGGTGGCATACCCCGAATAGTGCCGTTCGACGTCGTGGCCTGCGCCGTCGAGGAGCGTAAGACCGCTGTGGTAGTCGTACGACGACGAGGTGCCGGAGAGGCCGAGCCCCATGCCCTCGACGTACACCGGGATTTCGTGCACCGTGGCCATGAGCGAAGCGGCCATGCGCCGAAGCTGCGGCTCCAGCGCCGCGGCAGGCACCGTGGCGCTGCGGAGGACCATGCCCCGGTCGCGGTACTCGGACCATCGAATCTGGCGCACCACAAAGCGCTCGCCGGCTCGCACCCAGCGCGTGAGCTCCAAGCTCCCGCCGTGGCCGTTGCCGGTCTCGAAGACGATCTCGCGGACGTCGCTGTCGTCGATGCCGTAGCAACCGAAGTCGACCACCACCTTGTTCTGCGGCGAGCTGGGCTTGAAACGGTGCCGAAGCTCGCTTTCGACCCCCGCGAGGGTACGCGCCTCGAAGGGCGCGCAGCTGCGGGGCTTGGGGGCAGCAGCGACCGGCAGCGCGCACGCGGAAAGATCGGCCGCCTCTTCCGGCAGGGTGGCGGCGCTGGGCCCCGCATCGAGGGCAGGCGCAGCCTCGGCCGAGGCCGGGGTGCTCGACCGGACCGGGCCACTCGGCGGCGATAGAACAGGCTTGCCCTCGCGGGCGCAGGCCACGAGAAGAGCAAGGGTCGTCAAGGCCGCCGCGAGGGGTGTTTCACGCACGGCGTCTCGAGACCCCCCACGCCGGGCAAAGTTCCCGAGCAGCGACATCACGACTCGTGATGCTACGCTCGCACTGCCATGAAGATCCCGGGCCTCTCCTTCGCCAACCTCCTCCGTCGCTCCGGAGGCGCGAGCCTCGTCGATGCCGATCGCAACCTCGTCCGCGACGCGTGGGACCGCCTCTCCACCTTGCCCGGCGGCAAGCGCCTCTTCTCCGAGCTGGTAGGCCGCGCTGCGGCCTACACCGGGACCATCGGCGCGCGCGTCGAAGAAGTGCGCGCAGGCTACTCGCTGGTGACCATGCGCGACCGGCCCGCGGTACGCAACCACCTGCGGTGCGTGCACGCGGTGGCGCTGGTGAACCTGGCGGAGCTGGGCGGCAACATTGCGCTGGCCTACTCGATGCCCGACGACGCGCGCTTTATCGTGGCCGGCATCGATATCGAGTATCTGAAGAAAGCGCGGGGCAACATTCGCGCGGTGACCGAGTGCGCAGCGCCGGCCACCAACGAACGACGAGAGTACCGGGTGCCCGTCTCTCTCCGTGATTCCAACGGGGTGGTGGTGGCCGAGGCCACGCTGCGCACCCTGGTGGGTCCCAAGAAGCGACGCTAGCGTCCACGCGGAGACAGTGCCAAGCGGGCGGGAACGGAGTAGGATCGACCCCGTGACCCTCTTCATTTTCGAGCACGGGACGCGCCACGGTGCGGCCGGTGATCCGCCGCTCCTCCGTCTCACCGTTGAAGCGTCGGGCAAAATGGTGCTGGAAGACGTGGACGAGCACGACGAGACCTCGCAGCGCGGCGAAGGGCAGCTCACGGCCACCGAGCTCGGCCCCATCGAGGAGCTCCTCGACCCGACCCGCCTCGAAACGCTGGGCAGCTCGCTGGGGCACGGCGCCGCCTGGTGCCGCCTCCACTACGGCGGCGACCGGGTGATGACCATCAAGCACGCGACGCCCGCCGGTGAGCTATCGCCCGACGCCCTCAAGGGCGTGGCCAAGGCCGCGCGGCCGATTCTCGACGCGTTGCTCAGCCTGTTCCCGCTGGTGTCCACCAACCTGGGCGTCGAGAGCTCGAAGCGGCGCACCATCAACATGCCCAAGACCGAGCAGCCGATCCGCGCCGAAGGGCCGCACGGTCGCCTCCTCGTTCGCTACCACGAAGACGCGGGCGGCGATTTGTGGATGAAAGTCTACGACAGCGGCGTGGTGGAGCACCGCGTGGGCGCCACCGAAGAGGGCGACGGCGTGGCCACCGGCGACGCGCTGCTCCAGATCGGCACCGGCCGCGTGGCCGAGCTATTCGAGCTCGTTCGGCGCCACCTACCCAAGGCCGCCGAGACCGACATGGCGTCGAACGCCATCTGGGAGCTGTACCTGAAGGGCGGCAAGCGCGACATTCGCAAGCTCCCGGTCGACGGTACGTTTCAGTTCTCGTCGAAAGCGCAGCAAGCCGCTGTCGATGAAGCTTTCCAGGCGTTCGCCGCTTTGTATCGCCGCGAGGTCTGATTCGCGCGTTGCGGCGGGCCACGCGCGTGCCCGAATGCTACCTTCGTCGCATGCGTTGCCTCGCGCTCCTGGTACTGGTCGCTGCGTGCTCATCCACCGAAGATCCCCCGGGCCTCCAGGGCTCGAGCAGCGGCGGTGGCAGCAGCAGCGGCAGTAGCGGAGGCTCCAGCAGCAGCGGAGCAAGCAGCGATGCCGGCATCGATGTCAACGTCGCGCCGCCCACCAAGCAAGGCTGCATCGACGACGTGAGCGCCGGCACACATACCTACACCTGCGACGGCCTCCGGGTCGATGCGTCGATTCCCGAGGCCTGCCTGCGGCCCGGTTGCGGCCTCATCCTGGAGATTCACGGCGACACTGGCACCGGCCTCTTGATGGACGCCCACACCAACTTGTTCGCGCTCGGCAAGCAGAAGAACTACGTGGTCATCGCGCCCACCGGTCGTCCCTATGGCGGCGGGCAACCGGGCAGCACCTGGACGCAACAAGAAGATCCGAAGCTCCTGACGATGACGCGGCTCTTCGCCAGCGTGTTCCGGGTCGACGACAAGAAGGTCCACGCCACCGGCTTCTCGCGCGGAGGATTCGTCGCGTGGCGCATGCTTTGCGACGGCGCCGATCTCTTCGCCTCGGTAGCGCCCAGCGCAGCGGGCAGCGGCAACGGCGAAGTCACGTGCTTTCAAAACGGCCGGGCGCCCAGCCGCAAGGCCGACATTCTTTTTCTCATGGGGCGTACCGACTCGCCGGTCCCCTACCCCACCATGGCCGCCATTCGCGACGCCGCCATTGCCAACTACCAGGGGCAGAACAAGCAGGTGGTCGCGTCGGATGCGCAATACACGCATAACCGCTGGACCACCGCCGCCGGGGTGGTCATCGAGACCTTCGATCACGCGTACGAGACCGTGCCGAACGGTCCCTGGGGCGACGCCAAGGGCCACTGCTTTCCCGGGAGCAAGATGGACCCCTTCGCGCCGCAGTACGCGGTGCCGTGCCGAGGCCCCAACGCCTTCACCTGGGGCGACGAGGTGATGAAGTTCTTCGAGACGCACCCCAAGAAGTAGCCGGTCAGCGCCCCCGCAAGAGCTCGCGATCGCGCTCGAAGCATTCGCGAAGAAAGTCGAGGAGCGCCCGCACCCGGCGCGCCTGCCTGAGGTCGCGGTGCACGGTGATCCAGATAGATTCCCGCGGCTCGTCGGGCATAGGAAGGTGCGAAAGCGCGGGGTCGGCATCGCCCAGATAGCGTGGAAGCACCGCGATACCCGCGCCCGCGCGGGCCGCCTCCAAAAGCGCCACCGTGAGGTTGCTGACGAACGCCGGCGGCGCGCCGCCGGTGAGCTTCTCGACCCAAGCGGCCTCCACCACGCCCGGATCCGCCGCGCTGGTGAGGATGCGATGACCGCGCAGATCGGCAGGCTTCTTGGGCACTTTGCGGCCCAGGTAGGTGGGCGTGGCGTAGAGCCCGTAGGCCATCTCCGCCGCCCGGCGAACCACCAGGCTCTCGTGCGGCGAGCGAAAGAAGCGCACCGCGATGTCGGCCTCGCGGCGCGCCAGATCGAGGATCACGCCGCCGGTCACCAGCTCCACGGTGAGGCCCGGGTGCTCGCGGCCGAACGCGGCGAGCCGCGGCGCCAGATACGTGCCGCCGAAGGTCTCGCCCGAGGTCACGCGTACCAGGCCCTCCACCGTGTCGCTGCGGGCGCGCGCCCCGCGCTCCAGGGCCAGCACCGAAGCCTCCACCCGCTCGATGTCCGGCAGGAGCGTCTCGGCCTCGGCGGTGAGCACGTATCCACTGGTGGTGCGGGTGAAGAGGCGCACGCCGAGGTCGGCCTCCACCGCGTCGATACGGCGCCCCACCGTGGTGTGGTCCACCCGCAGCGCCTTGGCCGCGCGCGCGAGCGAGCCGGCCTTGGCCAGCGCGAGCACGAAGCGAAGATCGTCCCAGTTCATGCTTGGCCGGGATTATTCATGGTTTCGGGGCTGCATGTCACGACGCATCGGAAAATCGGCGGTGCTTGCACCCTACGGGAAGAGCAACCGTCCGCCTCGGAGCTGCGATGCGGCGTGCGCCCGCCTTTCCCGCGCCGGCCCCATGAACCGTCCGGGCTCTGGCCTGGCGGGCCGTGGATTTTCGCACGGCGCGTGGGCGGCCATCATCGGCGCTTGGTGGCGCAGGTGCGCGACCTCACCGCGAGGGCCGGTAGCAGCAGAGACCATGTCTTGATTTTTCCGCCAACGAACGCGCGCAGGTGCGTAGCGCTCGCGCACCATCGTTGGGTGCACGCGATTGTGCCGCGTCGCCCCGGTGGCACCTCGAACGCGCCGCGCATTTGGGTGCGGGCGCCTCCCCGCATAGCTCGCTCACACGTGAACAACGCTGCGATGCCCGCCAGGAAACGCGCGGGTCTTCGCGGGAAACCGACCTCGTGCGCAGAGTGCGCCCCGCTACCTACCTCGCGACCGACATTTGTGTGTTGAGTACACTCAATTTTCCGCTCGCAAGGTCTCCTCTGCACCGCTGCTGGACGAAACGCCCCGAGCGGCCGACGTCGCCATGCACTGTGGGTGAGCGCGGGCACTGTGGTGCAGTGCCGGACCTTTCCGCAGGCAGCGCGAAATTGCGCCGCGGGGCGCGCATTCGTTGGCACCCTCCTCGCTAAGGGTGCCGCGAAACCCGGAGGCCCCATGAAGTCGCTCGTCACCGTTGCCCAGCTCACCGCGCTCGCGCTCCCCACCCTCGCCCTCGCCCTCGGCTGCGCAAGCGCCCCACAAGAGAGCGACGACACCACCGCCAGCGCCGATGCCATCGTCGGCGGCACCGTCGATCGCGGACACAGCTACGTGGTGGCGGTGGGCGACGCGAACGGCGCGTTCTGCACCGGCACCGTCATCTCGCGCCGGGTGGTGGTCACCGCTGGCCACTGCTTCGGCGGCATCACGCGCGTTTACTTCGGCTCAAGCGCGTTTCGCCCCACGCGCGCCATCAACGTGGTCTCCGAGATTCGCCACCCGGGCTACAACGATAGCACCCTCGCCAACGATCTCACGGTGCTGCAGCTGGCCTCCGATGCGCTGGTGCAGCCCGCGCCGCTGCTCCGGGAGACGCTGAAGAACACCGCCGACTTCATCGGTCCCAGCTTCACCTTCGTGGGCTACGGGCTCAGCAACGGCCGCACCCAGAGCGGCTTTGGCACCAAACGCGTGGTGCAGATCCCCATCGCCGCGGTGGGCCCGGCTCGCGTGGGCGGCACCGCTGGCACCCTCGACGCCACGCAGTTCTACTACCGCACCCCCGGCAAGAATACCTGCAACGGCGACTCCGGCGGCCCGGCCTTCGTGGTGCGCAAGGGCGTCGAGACCCACGCCGGCGTTACCTCCTTCGGCGACGCCACCTGCGTGGCCGACGGAGTGCAACAGCGCACCGATCTTCCTGCCATCACCTCGTTCATCCAGCCTCTCATCGACCGCTTCGAAAGCGGCAACGCCTGCCGCAGCGACGGCACCTGCAACGAGTCGTGCAACACCGGGGGGCAGGTCCTGGACCCCGACTGCCACGTGAACCACTGCGCCGCCGACGGCATCTGCGCCCGCGCCTGCACCGCAGACCCCGACTGCAGGTAACCCGACAGAGGCGCTAGCGCGCGCGTGCCTGGAGCTTCGCGAGGCCACCGGGTCCCGCTTCTCGCTGGACGATGCGGAGCCCGTCCTGCACGTCCACGAGCAGAAAGCTCGGCTCTTTAACCGCAGCGCGATAGAGGCCGCTGCGGTCCATGGCCACGGGCACCGAGCTTTGGGGTTGCGCGTGCCCGCGTTCAATCCAACGCCAGAGGTCGGCTTGGGTGGGCTCGTGACCTTCGACGTTCTCCACGAGCACTTGCACAACCCGCACCGCGCCCTTCGCCCCCTTGACCCACGAGGCCTCCACGTCGCTCTCGGTGGCGCAGAACTGGCACCACGCGAACACCACGTGAACGACCAGCCATCGCGCCGGTTCCGCCGCCGGCGCCTCGAGGATTGTGCGGAGCGAGAGGGGACCCATCTCGCCAGACTCGACCCGACCATTGCCATCCGCGTCGTAGGCCCCATCCAAGGCCGCTTCCGGAATCCGCTGGCCTTGCGCAAGTCCGCGCTCTGGTTTGCTGCAGGCGAGACCCACCGCGAGCGCCACGAGCCCGATGGCCCGTGCGCACATCACGCGAAATCCGCGATCATCAGGGTGTACGAGGCTGTCTGCTCTTGATCTCGGGTCACTTCGATCCACGCCATGCCGCGATCGTCGTAGGCAATTTCGCTGACCCCGGCCTTGGTATCGAAGATGTGGGTGGGCGGGTCGTTGGGGCGGAATGGGTTCACCATCCATACCGAGCTTCCCTCGCTTATTTGTGGGTCCTTGCGGGCTACTTCGCGCGCGAACACCAGCGTCTTCCCGTCGGTGGCAAACGCCGAGGGAAAGCCGATGCCTGGGGCATAGGCCATATACCGATCGAGCCCACCGGGCCGCAGGCGAAAAAACGCGTCCGCCAGCGGCGCGAGGAGCACGTCTCCTACAGCCACGACAGGCCCTGGAGACGTAGGCGACGACGCAAGGAGTGTCTCTACGCCATCCCACGAGGTAATTCGATACTCTCGCTGCATGTCTGGATCGTTGGTGCGCGGCGTCCAGACGACCCCGAGGTCGGTAGCGTACATACGCTGAGCAGGACCGGCAGATAGTTGCACGACGCTGTCCCCATCGAGTGCCCAAATCGCAGAGTTGGGATCTATCCAAGCTACTCGCTTCGAGTTACTCGACATCTCGGGCGTTCGCCCTTGAGCTTGAATGTCCCAAAGACGCTTGAGCCCCCCACCTTCGACTTCCACCGAATCAACTGCATAGTGACCCGCCCCGATTGTTGAGTAGAACACGATGCGGCCACGAGCGATAACGAGTGCGAGCGGGCTCGTCGACGAAACCTCCTGCAATGGCCCCCCATCCCGGGGGATGCGCACAATGGAGGGATATGAGCTCAGAACCATGTGTAGATTCGTCAAGCCAACGAACTGGGGCCTAATGACCAGCGCGCGAAGATTCCGGGCCGGCTTCAAGCTTTTTTGTGGGATCGCCGGGCTAGGTGACACCGCAACTTCGCCGCATGCCCAAGCAGCACCCAGGGCCGCGCCGAGGGCCAGTATTTGGCGTCTTTGGAGTCGAAGCTTCATGATGCGTTGTCCTTAGAGGGGGATACGGATCGGCCATCCAGTGGACACCGCCCCGGAGCTCCGAACCAGAAACAGAAAGTAGAAGCCTGCGACGGCGAGCTCAGGGCTTGTCGCTGTCCCGTTGAAGCGGACGATGCCTGGACCGCGACTCCCGATGTCGAGCTGAAGGCACCGGAGGTCAGTGCTGCCTCCATGGGTGAACGACGCAAGCCGGATGAGGTACCCTTCACGGATGTCCCACGCCTGAGGCGTACCCACATCAATTGCCGTGCCCCTGACTACCACGCTCGGCGCAAACGAGATCGTCGGTCGTGCACCAACGCGAAAGCAGTTCGGACGAAAGTCCTCGATTGTGTAGATGTTTGCGTCGCAGATCGGCGAGGGAGGGTTCTTCCGCCACTGCGCGCAGCCACCAGAGCCATCGAGCCGATAGTTTCCGAGCGGCGGTGCCTTTTGGCCGCCATAGACGAGCACCCGACCGTCACGAAGTAGCACGCCGCCGGAGTGGTACTTGCGCCGCTTGGTTGCCGCTTCCGCGAGCGCAAATGTCCTTGTTGTTGGAGAGAACTGCTCCGCTTCGCGTGGGTCAGCATCCGGCGCCGCACGGTCAAGCTCCCTGTCTGCTCCGCCGCCGACCAGAACAAGCGTTCCGTCAGCCGCGTACAGCGTCGTCGAATCAGAACGATTCTTGAAGGTGATGGGAATCTCACCCCACGCTTGCCCCACCGCCATCCGCAACGTCCTCGCGACCTCCAGTGTTCCACCCACGAACATTGCTTCTGGAGCCGTCGTGGTTCGCGCAATCGGAAGAAGGACTACGCCGTAGTTATATCCGTTGAAGCTCACGGCCTGCGCAGGGGGATAGGCGGCGAGGTCGGTCCGAACGCCCGTTGCGACGTTGAGAATCGCCGGGCGCAGCGTCCCTGCGCTGAAGTTCAAGTTGTCTAGTATACCGCCGGGCACGACGAGAAGCCGCGTGTAGTATTGCCCATTGTTGGTCGGGCCCGGGAGATTGGACCAGGTGGAGCCGTTGAAGATCTCCCACTGGCGCGCCTCGTACGCGGGCGCCAAGCCCCCCACCGGGGTTCCGGTCTGCCCACCCGACACCAGAACACGGCCATCGGCGAGCATCGTCAAGCTCGGGTACCATCGGAAGCGTGTCATGGACGCGACCGTTGTCCAGCTCGCCGTCACATCGTCGAAGATTGCAGCTCCGTTGGCGCCGTGCCAGCCGAACCCTGCTGCCGGCTCCGGCGGGCTATCCACCGGGTAGTCAGCCGTACCCCCCGCGGCAATAAGCCGGCCGTCGGCCATCATGGCGTGGCCGCAGCAGAACAGGTCGAAGTTCGGGGAGCCGACGTTGGTAAACGTGTTGGAAACAGGATCGTAGAGCCTGGATGCGTTGATGTTGCGCGTGGCCTTGGGCTCGTGATTGTGCTCGCTGCCTCCGAACAGCAGGACGCGACCCGAGGGAAACACGGTGGAGTGCACCGCAAGGATGTCCAGCGAGGTGTTCGTTACGCGCCACGCTTTGAACGGGAGCGCATTGGCGGTGGTCTCGGGAGAGGCCGTGCTCGAATCACAAAAGTACTGATAGGCCACCAGGCGGTCGTCCACCCGCAGCAGGCCGAGGTACTCGGGCAGGTCGACGGTAAGCACATCGCTTGTAGCCACCGCCGAACCCACCGCGACTCCGTTGAGAAAGAGCTCCACTGTCGCGCCCGGAATCGCGCCCTCCATTGAGACAAAGGTCGTGGACGCCTCAGGCGTGGGGGCAAAGTTCATCTGGCGGACGGACGCGACCACCACGAGAACGCCGGCCGATGTGCGGGGAGTTTGGGAGCAGCTGCTGCGTGACGGTGACCCGATCGCCCAGCCGAAACGGCGTGCCGCCCAGGCCGAACACCTGAATGTTGGTGGTGATGTTGAAGCCCTGGATGACAGCACCGTTGACGAGCACGCGGAACAGCCCGCCAGGCTTGAGCTCCCTCGCAGATACCGCGTTCGAAAGCTCCGTCAGCGATCCGTCAATATTCGGCGGCACAATCGGCATGCGCCCCCCCTTCGGTGAGAGGGAGGGTACCTCTCCCCGCTACCTTGTCAAGGCACGCAGGCGCCGGCGCCGTCGCAGGTGACGCCGCCGTTCTGATTGCAGGTAGACCCTGCGCCCTTCGGCGGATTGGAGGGTACGCCCGACGCGCAGAGGTCGTCGGTGCACTGATTGCCGTCTACCGGCAGGTCGCCATTGGCGTTCACGGTGGCCACGGCGCCCGCGCCGTTGCATACGTCACTCTTGCAGTCGCCAGCGGTCTGCGCGGCGACCGGAGTGCCCGAAGCCGCAAAGGCAAAGCCGCACACGTTCCCGGTGCACGTGCGCGTCTGGCATTCGGTATCGGTGCCGGGGCAGGTGGCCGCGGTGATGCATTGCACGCAGGTGCCGGCGCCGTTGCAGAGCGCGCCGCCGCCCTGGCTGCATGAGATTCCAGAGGCAGAGGGGGGATTCGAAGCGACGCCCTTGTTGCACACGTCGTCGGTGCACTGGTTGCCGTCGACCGGAACGTCGCCATTGGCGGCAGCGCCCACGATGTTGCCGGCGCCGTCGCACTGGTTCTCCTTGCAGTCGCCCGCGGTCTGGGTGGGCGTCACAGTGCCCGCGCCGGCAAACGAGAAGCCGCACGCATTGGCGTTGCAGGTGCGTGTGCGGCATGCGGTATCGGTGCCGGGGCAGGTGGCGGCGGTGATGCACTGCACGCAGGTGCCGGCCCCATTGCACAGTGTGCCGCCGTTCTGGTTGCACGCGGAGCCAGTGACGGTGGGCGGGTTGGAAGGAACGCCGGCCGCGCACACGTCGCCGGTGCACTGGTTGGCGTCGACCGGGACGTCGGCGTTGTCGGCGGCGCTCACGATGTTGCCGGCACCGTCGCACTGGTTCACCTGGCAGTCGCCGGCGGTCTGGGCCGCGGTCTTGGTCCCGGCGGCGCCGAACGCGAAGCCGCACAGGTTGGCGTTGCAGGTGCGGGTTCGGCACGCGGTATCGGTGCCCGGGCACGTGGCGGCGGTGACGCACTGCACGCAGGTGCCAGCGCCGTTGCACACCGTGCCCCCACCCTGGGTGCACGCTGCGCCCGAAGCGAGCGGCGGGTTGGAGGGCGTACCCGCGGTGCAGAGATCGCTGGTGCACTGCTTGGCATCGTTCGGCGCGTCGGTGTTGTCGATGACCGCCTGCACCTTGCCCGCGCCGTCGCACTGGCTCTTCATGCAGTCGCCGGGCACCTGGGTGGAGACCACCGTGCCCGATGCGGCGTTGGAGAAGCCGCACTTGTTGGCGACGCAGGTGCGGGTCTGGCACTCGGTATCGGCGCCCGGACACTCGGAGGGGGCCGTGCAGCCCACGCAGGAGCCCGCGCCGTCGCACAGGAGCGAGGTGCCGCACTTGGTGCCCTTGGGCGCAGGGTCCGAGCTCACCACGCCAGCCTTGCATCCGTCGACGGTGCAAGGGTTCCCGTCGTCGGGCTTGTCGGTATCGTCGACCACCGAGGTCACGGCGCCCGCGCCGTCGCACTGGTCTTGCTTGCAGTCGCCCGCCTTCTGGGTCTTCACCGCCGTGCCCGCCGCGGCGGCGACAGCGGCGCATGCGTTGGCCTTGCAGGTGCGGCTCGAGCACTCGGTGTCGGTGCCCGGGCACGCTTCCGGACGACACACGCTGGCGTCGCCGGCCTCGATGGCGGCATCGACGGAGCCCGCATCGGCGATGAAGACGTCCTGCGTTCCGCCGCAGCTCGCGGCCAGAAGGCCCGAGACGAAACCCACGAATAAGCCAACGCGAAGAAACCCCATGATGGAGATCGTCTACGCCTGCACGGGTTTCGTCAAGAAGGTCGGGCGTTGGCGCGCGTGTCGCGCGAGCGCCTACATCAGCTTTGCCGAAGCCGGGGCGACGGGGTCAACACCGAGGCACACAGCGCACACTCGCCTCACGGCATCCGCGTAGCATCGCTCGGATACGGAAAGGCCTCGGTGGGCTTCGAGGGCACGAGGTCGTGGAACTTGCGCAGGTCGAGCACGAAGTCGTCACCCGATTGCTCCGAAAGGATGTCGGCGTGCCGATAGCCCCACACGATCGCGTCGTCGGTGTAGGTGTGCCGGGCATGCACGGTCTGCATCGAGGTGTCGTCGGTGCCCACCAGCGAGGCGATGATCTCCACCTCCTTGTCTCGGAGCGACTCCGGCGTTTCGCCGTGGAGCAGGCTGCCAGGAACGATAGGGTGCATGACCGTCCACGAGCGACTGAAGGCCGCGGAGCGCTCTCGCGAGAGGGCGAGATCGTACATCTTGTAGAAGGTGATGCCTTCTTGGGTCTTCTCGGTGCGCACCATGGTGACGCGGAGGATGGCCTCGACGATCTGGTTGCCGCGCTCGTTGGACACGCGGAACATGAGCGTGGGCACGCCGTCGAATGGCGTGATGACCACCTCGCGGGTGAACAAGATGCGGGCATTCGACTGCGAGAATTTGGAGAACACCAGACCGGTCACCAGCGCGCTCACCAAGAGGCCCACCACCGCTTGCATCACCACCAGCACCTGGGTGGGCCCGGTCTCCGGGTACATCGACCCGTAGCCGATGGTGGCCATGGTCTGGACGCTGAAATAAAACGCGTCGGCGAAGGAGCCAGGGCGCGCGTGGACAACGCCCCCGGAGAGCAGGTAGAAGCACGCAAACAGCGCGTTGAGCGCCAGGAACGTGACCACGATGGCGCCCAGCGCCACCGGCCACGGGGCCCGGAGAAACCGATGATACAGGTCGCGGAACACCGCGCGCGGCGCGCCGTGGATCGTGATGTTCGGCGGCGCTTTGGACTTTGGCGCAGCCGAAGGTGCGTTGCTCACGAGCTCACTCGGCCGGATCCACCGGCGGCGTATAGATGGCGCTACCGCCCTTCTTGAAGGCCGCAGAGCGCTCCAGCATGCCATCCTTGGCCATGGCGCGCACCTCTTGCGAGAGGTTCATGGAGCAGAACTTGGGGCCGCACATGCTGCAGAAGTGCGCCAGCTTCTGCGCCTCTTTCGGCAGCGTCTGGTCGTGGAAATCGCGCGCCGTCTCCGGGTCGAGCGCCAGGTTGAACTGGTCTTCCCAGCGGAACTCGAAGCGCGCCCGGGAGAGCGCGTCATCGCGGGTGCGCGCCGCCGGATGCCCCTTGGCGAGGTCGGCCGCGTGGGCGGCGATCTTGTAGGTGATGACGCCGGTCTTCACGTCGTTGCGATCGGGGAGCCCCAGGTGCTCCTTGGGCGTCACGTAGCAGAGCATGGCGCAGCCGTACCAGCCGATCATGGCGGCGCCGATGCCGCTCGTGATGTGGTCGTAGCCGGGGGCGATGTCGGTGGTGAGCGGCCCCAGGGTGTAGAACGGCGCCTCGCCGCACTCCCGAAGCTGCTTGTCCATGTTCTCTTTGATGAGGTGCATGGGCACGTGACCGGGGCCCTCGATCATGGTCTGCACGTCGTGCTTCCAGGCGATTTTGGTGAGCTCGCCCAGGGTTTCGAGCTCGGCAAATTGCGCGCGATCGTTGGCGTCGGCGATGCTGCCGGGGCGGAGACCGTCGCCCAGCGAGAAGCTCACGTCGTAGGCCTTGAGGAGCTCGCAGATCTCTTCGAAGTGCGTGTAGAGGAAGTTCTCTTCGTGGTGCGCCAGGCACCACTTGGCCATGATGGCGCCGCCGCGGCTCACGATGCCGGTGACGCGCTCGGCGGTGAGCGGAATGTACGGGAGCCGGACGCCGGCATGGATGGTGAAGTAGTCGACGCCCTGCTCACACTGCTCGATGAGCGTGTCGCGGTAAATCTCCCAGGTCAGGTCTTCGGCGATGCCGGAGACCTTCTCGAGCGCCTGGTAGATGGGCACGGTACCAATGGGGACCGGCGAGTTGCGGACGATCCATTCGCGGATGTTGTGGATGTTGCGGCCGGTAGACAGGTCCATCACGGTGTCGGCGCCCCAGCGGATGGCCCACACCATCTTCTCGACCTCTTCGTCGACCGAAGAAGCCACCGCCGAATTTCCGATGTTGGCGTTGATCTTCACCAGGAAGTTGCGGCCGATGATCATCGGCTCCAGCTCCGGGTGGTTGATGTTGCAAGGGATGATGGCGCGGCCTCGGGCCACCTCGTCGCGCACGAATTCGGGCGTGACGTACTCGGGAATGGCGGCGCCGAACGACTCGCCCTTGGCCTTCATCTCCAGGAGCTTGCGCTCACGGCCCTGGTTTTCGCGGACCGCTATGTACTCCATCTCCTTGGTGACGATGCCGGCGCGGGCGTAGGCCAGCTGGGTGACGGCCTTGCCCGCCTTGCCGCGGCGGGGCGCGTTCTGCAGCGGGAAGGCCCGGGCCAGCCTCTCTCCATCGGCGAAGCCGTTGTCGGCGGCGGAGACCGGACGGGCGGCGTAGGTTTCCACGTCGCCGCGCCCGTCGACCCAGGGCGACCGCCAGCGGCCGAGGCCGGCTTCGATGTCGATGGTCACCTCGGGATCGCTGTAGGGACCCGATGTATCATACACACGAACCGGCGGCTCGTTGGCCGAAGGGTGCACCGAGATATCGCGGTGTGGCACGCGAATCGAGGCGTCTCGGGTCGAAGCGACGTAGACCTTTTTCGAGGCCGGAAACGGGCCCGTCGTGACGCGAATGATCGGCGAAGACATGGGCGTGAGAGTTAGGCCGCCCCCGCGCGGGGGTCAAGCGCGGTCAAGGCCAACCGTGGGGAACGACCGGCCTTTACAGCTTGCGCCAGTAGATGCGCGCGGCGCGCGCGCCACCGCTCGAGCCGAGCTCTGCCCAAAAAGCGCACCCGCCGCGCACCGCGAGGGCCGAGATGTCGTCGGTGACGTGGCCATCGATGCCGTCGCCCGCCACGGCCGCGGCAACCCCCGCCCGGTAGCGCCGGAGGGTAGACGACCGCCGCACGCACTGCTTGCAAGAAGAGGCCACCAGGACGTCGTCGAGACCGAGCACCGCCAGCGCGTCGAACGCGTCGGTGTTCGAAGCCGCCACCGGGTCGATGGGCGCCGGCGTGGAGCGCTCGGCCGGATCGAGGGAAGGGATGACCGTGCGCACGATGGTCTCGATGCCGCCCTTGCGCTCGGTCCAGTATGCGTACGGCCCGCCGCCGGTGGCCAGCACGCCGATGGGAGCCTGCAGGGTGTGGCCTTGGGTATCTTCGAGCGTGGTGGAGCCCGTGGCATCGAGCCCGGTGTAGAGGGCCCCGTTGGACCGGCCGATGGCGATGAAACCGCGATCGAAGCCGGCGAAGAAGGTGAGCCCGACGCCGTCGTGGGTCATGGTGGCAATCTCGGACGGTGCGCGATACAGAAACAGCGCGCGCTTGCCGTTGTCGGTGCCATTGTCGGCGTCGCCGTAGAGCACGCCGGCCTTGCCCTGGGTGAATTCGCCGCCCATGGCGGAGATGCCCGCGGGAAGCGTGCCCACCACCTGCGCGGGCTGGTTGTCGAAGGCGACCTTGCGGAGCGCGCCGGCGCCGACGAAATACACGATCCCTCCCTCGACCACCACCGAAGCGCCGATGCCCGTAGTGCCGTTCTCGGGGTTGGCGAGGGCGTAGGAGCCCGAGGCGTTCGAGACGTGGAAGCCTACGAGGCGACGCTGCGCGTCCTCGCGCGGAAAGGTAAAGGCAACGTTGCCGCGGTCGTCGACCGCGAGGCCGTCGATCGAGGGCTGGTTGGCCCCCACCAGCGTGAAGAGCTCGGTGGTTTTGCTGGGGCAAGCGATGGGCACGCCGCCGTCGGCAGCCGGGTTGCCGCCATCGGCGTTGGGTGCGGTGCTGCCGTCGTTGCCGGCACCGGCATCGGTGCCGGGGGCGGTGTCGATGAGCACGGTTCCGCCGCAGGCGGTGAGGAAGACCAAGAGAAAGGCGCTGAGCTTCATGAACAAGAGATGGGAGGACCTGCCGCGAACCTTCACGGGTTCGGAGAAATTCGCAAACGCTCTGCCAGCGCGGCGTAGCGTCCCGCGGGATAGGCGCGCAAGTAGGCCTCGGCGAGCCGCGCAGCCTCGGCGGGCGCTCCCTGCGCATCGGAGGCCTCCATGGAGTAGCCGAGGGCATCTTCGGCCAGCGGCCCCGCCGGATGCCGGGTGAGGTACCGGGCGAAGAGCGCCCGCGCGCGCGCGGGATCGTGCTCCCGTCGAAGCGAGCGCAGCCCATCGAGCACCAAGTCGGTTTCCTCGTCGACCTTCGGTGGCGACGAAGGAGCCGCCGCCACGGGCGACGCTGATGGGGAGGGCGCCAAGAGCCCGGGATTCGAAGGGGGCGGCGTGGGAAGAGCGTGCGCCGATGCTTCTGGGGGCGCCGCAACCGCCGCAACCGACGCCGGCGATGCGGGCGGCGAGACGGCGGCCGGATCGCTGGGTGCCGGCAGCGGAGCAGGCGGCGCGACGATCTGGTGCGCCGAGGGAGGCGGCGCCACCTGGCCCTGGGCGCCGTGCTCTCCCGCGCCGAAGAGGCGTGACGGCGAGAGGCTACCCAGCAGCGACAGGCGATCGGCAGCGAAGGCGAAGGACCCGCAGAGGAGCACCGCCACCACCGCGAAGCGCACCACGAGCGAGGCCCGACCGGCACCTTCCGAGCGGCGAAGCTTGGCCCACACCCGGGCCTTGGATACCGAGGAGATCTCGGTGCGCGGCACCTGCGCAAGAAGCCGCGCCGCCGCCGAATCGCCCGAGCCATCGCGAAGTCGGTTTATCACTTTGCTCCCTCGCTCTCGGCAGACAGACGCTGAAATTCTTTCCGTGCATAGTGCAAGCGAGTCCACACCGTGGCCACCGGAACCCCCTCGAAGGCGGCGATCTCCTCGCCGCTGTACCCTTCGATCTCGAAGAGAATAAAGGCCGCACGTCGGGTCTCGTCCATGCGCCCGAGCAGCGCTCCCACCACGCGAATGGCGTCGCGTTGCTCGCACAAGGTATCCGGCCCGGCCTTGGCGTCGGGCGCGGTGTCCCACACGAAGTCCACGCGACGTCGAAACAGATTCTTGAACCAGCTCCGCCGCCGGTGGTCGCTGGCGGTGCGGCGGACGATTCCGTAGAGCCACCCGGAGAGGTTCTTGCCATCGAAGTCGCCGAGCTGCCGCTGCACCACGAGGAACACCTCCTGCGCCAGGTCTTCGCGGTCCGAGTGCGGGATGCCAAAGGCCGAGAGCCAGCGGCAGACGTGGGCGAACCAGCGATCGTAAACCGCCGCAAACTCGAGCGGCACCGTTTGCTCGCCGGAGGGGCGCTAGGCTGCGCCGGGGGCTTCGGACGCCGGCGCCAGCTCCGCCGCCATGGAAAGCCCGCGCGGCAAGGAAGGCGACGAAGAGCTCAGGGCGCGGGCGACCACAGAAACGGAATGGGAGGGTGCCTCGGAAACCTTCAGCGGCCCGGCGGAAAATCGTGTCGACCTCGCATTTTCGGGCATTTTCGGGCAGTTACGGCTGAAAGCGGAGCCCCAGATTGAGACCCAGGTAGAGCGAGGGTTCCTTTCCCACAACCCCGGCCCGATGCAAGGCCAGATCGCCGGTGATGGGCAAGAGAAGGACGGCCAGCTCCAGACCTATGCCCAGCGACCGGGAGAGGAACACGGTGGCGTCGACAGCGCCGCGGAGCGCAAACAAGGCGCGAAGATCGCCGGCGCCGTTGGCAGCCGTGCCGCGGACATCGTGAATCTCCAGGGCGGGCCCAAAGCCGGGGGTGATGCGAATCGGGCTGCCTTCGGCGCCGAGCGGCGCCGAATAGTGAAAGCCCAGGTCAATTACCGCCCGCGTGATGCGCACCTCGGCGGGCCCCGCCTGAAAGGTCGTGGGCAGAAACGCCGCGGCGCCGACCCCCAGGGCATAGCGCCCGGCCCGGGGAAACCAGAGGCCCCGAAGGTGCAGCCCGAAGGCGACCACCGCGTCGTGGCCGGCGAGCCCAGGGCTCCCGTCGATGCCCGTGCCGGCGGCGAAACGAAACGGCCCTGGCGAGGGCGGCGGTGGCGGTGGGGCGACAGGCAGTGCCGCGGGGGGTGGCAACGCCTTCGGCGTGTCCGGCAGCGGTCCGCCCAGCGCCGAGGGTCCCGAAGGCGTAGCGCTCGGCGGGGCCACCATCGACGTCACGGCGACCGCTGCGAGCTTGGCGCGGGCAGCGCAATCGCGCGCGGGGTCAGCAAAGACCCGGCGCTCCTCGAGGAACGTCACGACGAAGGTCTCGCCCTCGTCGACGATGCGAAACTCCGCCGCCCGCGCCGAGTCGTCGAGCAGGTGCGCCGCCACTTCTTCGCGCGACGGGCACGTCGGCTCCGCATGGGCGCCCAGGCTGCAAAGCGAGGCCGCGACCAGGACGGAAAGCAAGACGAGCGCACGCACCTCTCGTGTGTACCACCACACCCGGAGAGAATCGCACCGACATCCGCTGCGGTTGCCTTTTCTGGCGGGCTGCGTATGCCTGTTTCGACGAGATGCCCGACGCAACCGTGCGAGCCCCCCGCCTACGATTCGACCGCCACGAGCTCGCAGGCATGTTCGGCGACATCGGCACCGACCTGCCGCTCCTCATCGCGCTGATTGCCACCTGCGGGCTCGACGCCACCAGCGTTTGCGTGATGTTCGGTCTGATGCAGATCGCGACCGGGATGTTCTACGGCATCCCGATGCCGGTCCAGCCTCTCAAGGCGATGGCCGCCATCATGCTCGCGCAGCGACTCTCGCCCGGGACCCTCGCCGGGGGCGGGCTCGTCATCGGCGTCGCCATGCTGGTGCTGGCCGCCTCGGGGCTCCTCGACTGGCTCGCGCGCACGGTGCCGCGAGAAGTGGTCCGCGGCATCCAGCTCGGGCTCGGCATCTCGCTGGCAACCCTGGCCCTCAAACAGTACGCGGGCGCAGACGGCTTCTGGGGCTACGTCTTGGCGGCGGTCTCCATGGGCCTTTTGCTGGTCCTCCGGCGTCAGCGCCGGGTGCCGGCTCCGCTGGTGGTCATGGGCCTGGGCCTGATGTACGCCGCAGCGCGAAACCTCCCGGGCGCGCACGTCTCGGACCTCACCGCGGCCATCGGCTTCCGTCTGCCGGTGTTCCACGCGCCGTCGCTCGACGAGCTGCGCAGGGGCGCGCTTCTGCTGGCGCTACCGCAGATTCCGCTCTCGCTCGGTAACTCGGTCATCGCCACCAGCCAGACCGCGCGCGACCTGTTCCCGCACCGCCCGGTGTCGGTCCGGAAGATTGGCCTCACCTACGGCCTGATGAACCTCGTCGCCCCGTGGTTCGGGGGTGTCCCGGCCTGCCACGGGTGCGGGGGGCTGGTGGGCTTCCACGGGTTCGGCGCGCGCACCGGCGGCGCGCCGGTGATCTACGGGGCGATGTACCTGGTGATCGGCCTTATTTTCGGGCCTGGCTTCGCGCACGTCGTGCGCGCGTTTCCGATGCCCGTGCTGGGGGTGGTGCTGCTCTTCGAGGCCATCGCGCTCATGGCCTTGCTGCGCGACGTGGCGCCCCATCGCAACGCGCTGTGGGTGACGCTGGCAGTGGCCGCCGCCGTGGTGGGCCTTCCCTACGGCTACGTCATCGGGCTCGTGGCCGGGACCTTGATTGCCTGGGCTCTCCGAAAGGGTTGGGCCAAGACGTCGACCCCGGAGTCGACGCCCACCTCGGAGTGAGCGCGGGCGGGGAAACTTCGGGGGCTCGGACGATTCGTTCATAACCCGGGGCGCGCCCGTCCATTCACCAGGGTATGCGCGCTTTCATGGCTTCCTCACTCGCTCTCTTCCTCGTGCTCGGGTCCATTGCCTGCTCCAGCGATGGCGGCACGTCGAGCTCCTCCAGCGGCGGCTCCTCCAGCGGCAGCAGCGGCGGCACTGCATTCACCTGCGGCACCGAGACCTGCAACCCCTCCACTTCCTATTGCTCGCTCACGCCCCAAGGCAAAGAGCTGGTGGCGAGCGGCTGCAAGCCCTTCCCCACCGGGTGCAAGGCGCCCAAAGTGGACGCCACCTGTCAGCCGCGCGATCCCTCGGAGTGCGCCATGGCCGGCCGGCCGGTATCGGAGTGCCTCGACGTGCCCAAGGAGTGCAGCGCAGCAACGACCTGCGACTGCATCCTGAAGTCCAAAGACTGCCCCCAGAGCGGAACCATCATCAGCAGCTGCAAGGGCAAGAACGATCAGGTCTCGCTCGCCTGCTATCGCGGCTAGTGGCGCTGACGACGGATTTTTGCGACGGGAGCGGCCCCGAGGGTGCGGTGTGAATCGCGTGCCTCGACATCGCTGTCCGAGTCCATGTGAATGAACGGTTACGTGCATCAGCGATCGCCGGGCTTCCGCGAGCTTCACGTCCCTCTGCGGGCACGCCGCCCGAGGGCGTTGCCCTGGCACGTGCGATGCATTGCGGCTCGCGCGCCGCACAACGCGGCCTCTCGAAGGAGTACGTCGTGCGCTTTCACTATCTTGCTTGCTTGGTCCCCACCCTCTTTCTCGGCTGCACCTCGGCGACCTCCACCGACGTGAAGACCTCCGGCATCTCTGCCGACTACGCGGTGACCACCTTCGAGGGCACCCCCCAGGCGGCCATTCGCGCCACCTTCACCATCGGCAGCACCTACCTCGACCTCCAGGGCGGCGACGCCGCCTACTGCGAGGGCGTGGCGCTCAACCGCGAAAAGAACGCGCTCGGTCAGATCGTGTACACCGTGGCGCTGCCGCGAAAGGCCGTGGGTCAGACCTACACGTTCGAGCTGCGACGCAGCGGCGAGACGCTCCGCAGCACGGTCACGCAGCCCGCGACCATCACCGTCGCCGCCCCCACCCAGGGGCAAGACCTCAAAGTCGCCACCAACGCCACCGTCCGCTGGTCGGGCACCGGCAACGAGACCCGCATCACCATCGGCCAGAGCGACTGCCTCGACACCGCCTGGGTCGACGCGCCGGCCTCTGCCACCGAGGCCACGCTCCCCGCCGACAAGATCCGCTTCGCCCAGGGAAAGACCGGCCCCTGCAACTCCGCCACGGTGGGCGTGTCGCGCAGCGTTGCGGGGGTCGGCGCCGCGAGCTTCAAGAGCGTAGACATCAAGGCGACGAACATCGCCGAGATCCCGGTGCACGTGGTGCCTTGACGATACATGCGTGTAGGGCGCATCCAATTCGCGCCAGCGCGGCGGCGAGAATCGGCGCCGCAGGGGCCGCATGAAGCATGGCTTTCCGCCCGGTAGTTTGCTAAGGAAGGGCGCATGTATCGCGCGACTTCACTGAAGTTGGTTCAGGGGGAAGATATCAGCGCACGACAGACCACATCTCGTCCGGTGTCGGGCGTTTGGGCAGTCGAACCAAAGCGCGCTCCGAAGCCCGTGGAGACCGCGGCCGATGCGGCCTGGGCGCCCAGCGAGCCGCGCGAACAGGCGCGGCGGTCGGCACGTCGCTGCGACTGGGGCTGAACGCGCGCACGGTTGCTGTCGCGTCGCAAGCGCGTGGCGCAGCGCGGCACGCGGAAGTTGGATGAGGATCGCTGGCGAAGCGACGATGGAAGGACCAAGCTTTCCATGTGAGCCGCTTTCGGCTCACCCCCGGAGGGAGCTGTCGTGGTCCTCCCCAATTCGAAGTTCGTCGCACTGGTCCTCGCAACCTTTCTCGGCATGAGCGCGCGCACGCTGGGCAGCGCTGCCAGCGGAACCCTGCCCTCGCCGGCGCCCGATCGCACGGCGCTTGGCAACGGCGCTCCGCGGGCGGGTCCTCCTGCATGCCCGCCCAGCATGCAGTTGGCCGCCGGTAGCTACTGCCCAGAGGTGGAGCACACCTGCAAGGCGTGGATGGATCCGCCGCCTTACCACAACCTGCGGTGCAGCGTGTATGCCCCCACTGCGCGCTGCACCAAGCCGCGGGTCGACAAGCGCGTCTGTGTCGATCGCGAGGAGCACATCGACGCCGGCGAGACGCTGCCTACCGTGAGCGTGTCGTTCGTCGAAGCCAAGGCCACCTGCGCCAAGGAGGGCAAGCGCCTGTGCAAGGAAGACGAGTGGCAGTTCGCGTGCGAGGGCGAGGACATGCGCCCGTACCCCTACGGGTTCAACCGCGACTCGTCGGCCTGCAACATCGATCAGACCAAGCTCGGCACCATCGGCAACCTGCGCGATCTCCGGGCTCCGGCCAGCGCATACGAGCGATGCCTCAGCCCCTTCGGCGTGCACAACATGACCGGCAACGTCGACGAGTGGGTGGAGCGCGACGGCGCGCACGCCTCGGTGCTCCACGGCGGATGGTGGCTGCCGGGTCGCAACCGATGTCGCGCCACCACCGCCGAGCACGGCCCCGACTACACCGCCAAGCAAGTGGGCTTTCGCTGCTGCAAGGACGCCGCGCCCTGACCGTTTGAGCACGAACGAACAGACTCCGCGCACTTGGCGCTTCTGCGCCGCCGCGCGCACTCACCTCCGGGGTGCGGCGCAGCCGCGACTCTCTCTCCGCAATGTTGCGCGGAAACGCCGCCGAATGACCGAAGGGGTCGATTTCGCTTGGTCAAGCGAAAAAGGTCGAGTACGCCCGCCGCATGTTTGGCAGTACCCGCGGTTCGTACCTCGCGGCTTCGCTCGTGGCAATCGGTGTAGCTTGCACCCGTTCCGAGCCACAGACGCTCACGCTCTCTGCTGCCCTGGTAGAGCGGCCCACGCAGAGCGTGGCGACGCCGCCGGCCGAAGGAGCTGCGGGCATTCCCGCCTCGCCCGCCTCGTCGACGGTGGGCAACGCCGGCCCTCCGGCCGCTGTTTGCCCCGAAGGCATGGTGATGGTGGAGGGTGAATACTGCCCCGAGGTGGAGCACAAGTGCCTTGCGTGGATGGACCCGCCCGGCACCAAGTACGCGCAGTTTCGTTGTGCGCGCTACGCCAAGCCCGCGGTGTGCAAGGGCGAGAAGGTGCACAAGCGCTTCTGCATCGACAAGACCGAGCGCACCTCGGCCACGGTGGGCAACGCCGGCAGCAAGACGCCCATGAACTTTGTTTCCTTCAACAGTGCACGCACCACCTGCGAGAGCGCAGGGGCGCGCGTGTGCAAGGAGAGCGAGTGGCAGTTCGCCTGCGAAGGCGAAGAGATGCGCCCCTACCCCTACGGCTGGGAGCGCGACGCCACCGCCTGCAACACCGACATCTTCGATCATCTCATGAGCAAGGGGCGCCTCGCCGATCATCGCGCCGAGGCCGGCTCGCACGCTCGGTGCCAGAGCCCTTTCGGCGTCATGGATCTGGCGGGCAACATGGAAGAGTGGGTCGCCGCCGACGGCAACAAGTTCGGCTGGAAGCAAGTGATGAAGGGCTCGTGGTGGATACCCAGCCGCCACGCCTGCCGGCAGTTCCAGGTGGGCCACGGCCCAGAGTACGGCGGCGCCGAGACCGGCACCCGCTGCTGCAAAGACGCGCCGTAGCACGACTGCCTGGTCAGGGAATAGCGCCGCGGCGCGTGGGCGTTCTCGTCTACCTTATGCGCATGAATCGAAAGTCCCGGGCGGTCGTCGGTACGACGCTCCTCATCGCAGCGTGCAAGACCGCCACCGCCCCGGAAGCGCTGCATGCACCGACGTTGGACGCCGGTTTCGCGGCGCCCTCGGCCCCCAGCACGGCCCCCGCGGCCGTTCCGAGCAGCGCCACGCCAGCAGCGGCGGCGAACGAGCCAGCCCTTGGCTGGGGAACCCGCCCCGGGCGCGAGGGCAGCCTGTTTCCGGTGGCCGACGGCATGTGCGTTCACATGGAGTCGTGGGCCGTCGCCAACGCAGTTCTGCTCACCTATGGCAGCGGCGCCGGGCCCTGGACCCGCGGCGGGCGCGTCTCCATCGCGCGGTTCACGCCCGAAGGAATCGACGTGGGCGACGCGGCGCTGGCCGGCTTCGACGACGCGAAGGAGCCCCGACTCAACGCCCTGCAGCGCATCGGCGGCAGCTACCCATCGAACCTCTGGGCCCTCAACGAACAGTCGGGGCGTGCGTACAACGCGGTCGACGTCCTGACGCGCACCGAGGGTCCCTGGAAGGTCTCCCTGCCCGGCGCCGCGCCGGCGGCGCGAAACCGCTGGAGCCCCCAGAGCGGCAAGGATGGCGCGCTCCTCTTTCTCGAAGCGAGTGGCCAAGGCGATGGCCCAGAGGGCGCCGTGCTGCTGCGTGCGGTGGCGGTGGGTGGCAGCGCGCCCAAGCTGCCCGCCGCGCTCGCCTATCCCAGCACCAACGCGCGCGTCGTTCGTGCGCTGCCTACCGGCGAAGTGTTCGTGCTCATTGCCGGCAAGGCGACGACGGTGCGGTATACCCTCGACGGCACCAAGACCGTAGACGCCACAATGGCCACGGGCGATTTCGAGGCGAACCTGCACGTGCTCGCCGCCGATGCTGTGTACCTGAGCGCCGGGCCTGCGCTGCGGCGCCTCGAAGGCACCACGTTCAAGGAGACCGCGCTCGGCGCCGCCGCTACGGCGAAGCACGCCGCCATCCGCGAGCTCGCGCGCGACCCCGAGGGCAACCTTTGGGCGGTGCTGGAGGGCGGCAGCATTCTCGTGGAGAAGAAGGGCGGCGGCGTCGAAGACCGCGGCCTCGGGGAGCCCGTCTTCCTCGGCGCGGGCGCTGTCGGGTACCTGACCGGGCGCTCACTCGCCGGCGTGGAGGGCGGCGATCCATGGGCGGTGGGCAAGAGCGGCAAGGTGTACCGATACGACGGCACCAAGTGGGCTTCGGTCGAGATGCCGGCACCGCCCTGGTCGATGGGTGCAAAGTACAACGCCGTGCGGGTGCTCTGGACCGGAAAGAACGACGTCTTCGTGAACGCCGAGTACGGCGAGAAGGGCGCCGGCTGGAAGACCCCGGAGCGCTACCGGGCGGTGCTCCGTTCGGTTCGACCGAGCGAGGTGCAGCGCTGCAACGAGCCGGTGGGTGAAGCGGCGCCGGTGAGCAGCGGACGGGGCTTTCGCAGCTGGCCTCCGCTGGCGACCGACGCATGCGCCACGCCCTTCGTGGTGGTGTTCGGTGAAGACGCGCTCAAGAGGGTGAATGGCAAGTACCCACGCATCGAGGCGCAGCTGAAGGCGCATGCGGAGCTCGGCAAGCACTTCACCGCCGTGGACTTCGCCAGCGGCGGACGCAAGTGGATGGGGCTCGCCGTGAAGACCCGCGCCGAGGGCCTCAAGATCGCCGAGCTCTGGGGCAGTAAGCTCGGCGAACGCCCGGAGGTGGTGTGCGGAACGCCGCCCGCCCCCGTGACCCACGAGTGGAGCTACGAGTAGGGGCGCCTTCGCCATCCGGAGTGCGCAGCGAGCGCGGCGGCGTAGGCGCGAACCGGGGGAAGCGGATACGGCGAAAGGTCGACCGGCACCTCGCGGACGAGCTCGAACCCGGTGGGGCTCGGCGCGAACACCAGCGCACGCATGGCGACGCCGGCGCGGCCCGCGTCGCGAAGGGCGCGCGCGAACTCGGGATCGTGAACCGAGCTCGGCCGCACACCCATCACGTCGGCCCGCTGCACCGTGAACACGATGGTCGCTCGCCCACCGGCGCGAACGATGCGCGCGAGGGCCCGGGCGTGGCGGGCAGCGCGCTCGCTGTGCGAGTCGGGGAAGTAGCCAAAGCCATCGGGGTAGACCAAGTGGCAGTTCTTCACCTCCAGCCAGTGCTCGGCGCCGTCGGCGTGCTGCATCCAGAAGTCGACCCGGTGGCCCGGGCCGTGCGCGCGCTCGGGCGCCAGCGCCACCACGTCGTCGAAGCCCGCGATGGCCTTGGCTTGCAGCGCAGCGCGCACCATGCGGTTCGGCAGAATGGTGTTGGCGCCGATGAGCGTTCCGTCGATCTCTGCCAGCTCCCAGGTGTAGCGGAGCTTGCGGCCGGGCTTGTCGGCGTCGCTCAGCCACACCTTGGCCCCGGGCCGCACCATGCCCTCCATCCGCCCGGAGTTCACGCAGTGCGCGGTGACGAGCTCCCCGGTGTCGAGTCGCACGTCGGCGAGAAAGCGCACGTAGCGGTCTACCAGCGTTCCGGTGCGGAGCGGCGGAAGCGGAAAACGAAACGGCACCGGCGCAAGAAAGCACGGAACCCTTTCTTCCGGGCGCCCCTTCGTGGTGTCCTTCCCGCATGCGTACCCTCATCACCGGCGCCTCGAGCGGCATCGGTCTCGCCTTGGCCCGCGCCTACGCGGCGCGCGGGCACCATCTGGTGCTGGTGGCGCGGCGCGAAGAGCGGCTCCGAGAGCTGGCCGCGGAGCTCGAGCGCTCCGGTATCGAGGCGAAGGTCGTGGCCCTCGACGTGGGCGATACCGACGCGGTCGTGTCGAGCTTGCGCGCCCTCGACCGCGACGCGCCCATCGATCTCGTGATCGCCAATGCGGGCGTGGGGGTACCGGAGGGCGTCACCGATCTCACCTCGTGGGAGGCCATCGGCCCTGCGTTCCACACCAACTTCTGCGGCGCCGCCGCGACGCTCACCGCGCTCGTCGGTGCCATGGTAGCGCGCGGCTCGGGCCACCTAGTGGGCATCGGATCGCTCTCGTCGTTTGGCGCGCTACCGCTCTCCGCGGCCTACTGCTCCCCCAAGGCGGGGCTCGGCATGCTGCTCGAATGCCTGGAGCTCGATCTGCTCGATACCGGCGTGGCGGTCACCCGCGTGAACCTCGGCTTCGTGCGCACCCCCATGCTGGCCCGCAGCACGCACCCGATGCCGCAGCTCTTGGAGCCGGAAGACGCCGCCGAGCGGCTTGCAGAGCGCCTCGCCAGCCGCCCTGCCGAGATCACGTTGCCGGAGCCGCTCGGAACAGCAACGCGCTTGGCCGCGAGCTTGCCCCGCGCACTGCGCCACCTGCTCGCCCGCGCGGGCCGCAAGCTACGATAAATCCTCAACGATATCGCGCCACGAAAAAGTCGCACGGAGCCATGGCCTGGGCCGCGACCTTGGCTATGCTCATCCCCGATGTCTTCGATGGACCAACTCCGCGAATTGAGAGAGGCCGCCGAGCGCATTGCCGGCGATCTCGAGACGGCCGCCGTCGGTGCTGATCCGGAGTCGCGACGGCGTCTTCGCATCGCAGAGGCGTACGCGCTCTCGCTGGTCGACGAGCTCTCGCGGCTCCAGCCCACGCCGAAGAGCACCGAGGCGGGGCCGCCCAAAACCAGCGCCGCCTAGAGGAGACTGGTGTTTTTGGCCGAACCCTTCGGGATGCCGGCGCCTTGCGTCCTCACGAGAAGAGAGAGTGAGCGACCGGCGCTACACCCAGCGAACGCCCCTCCGTCGGTCTCGACAAAACCCCTCAGTCTCCTGCTTTCGCCGCCCAGCCTCCCGGAGCCGAGGAGTCCGCTAGCTCACGAAGAATACCTGTCGCCTCTTGTCGGGTAGTACCTCGCCCAAGCTGGGTTCCCGCCCATTCCCTCGCGCGGTTTACTGTGTGTGGCGTGATCGGTGCGCCGCCGGGCGCAGAAAATCGCGGCGATGCATGGCGCAGCGAGTCGGAAGTGCTCAACTCGGCGCCGCGCCATCCGTTCGTCCGGGAACGTAGAAGTGAGCGAAGAGGCGCGCCCCGTCGTGAGGCGGGCGACCGTCGGAGATTCCATCATGCGAAACTCGTGCAACGCGGGAGGGCTGCAGCGCCTCTTGTCCTTTGTTGCGTGCATCTTGTCGGTCTGGGGCCTATCGGGAACGGCGCTCGCTGGCACACAGTTGGTCACCAACGGTGACTTCGAGGCGGGCGACGCCAGCGGCTGGATCATCTCCGGCGGCCTTGGTCAGGGATGCGACTCCGATTGGATGGTAAACGTCTCCGGCGACACCGGCTGCGTTCCCATTTCCGACAATGCCTCGGCCGCAGCCTACTGCGCCCTCGACGGCGACGGCCCAAAGGAGCACGCGATGAGCCAGATCGTGCACGTGCCGGCAGCGGCCTACGCGGGCGCGCTCTCCTTTCGTTACGCGGCCACCTGGGATGTCGGAGGCGCCGCGCGCCAACTGCGGGTCGATTTCTACAGCACCGACGGGGCCCTGATCTCCGGTGCGCACGCGATCGCGTTCGAGGGAAGCGACCAGAGCGCCTGGAGCGCCGTGAGCGTCGACGTGGGCTCGGTGCTCTCAGCGCACCGCGGCGAGGACGTGGTGCTCTACGTGAGCGTGGTGGTGCCACAGTCGTTCACCGGCCCCGGCGGCATCGGCCTCGACGACGTCTCGCTCGTCGCAGAGTCGTACCAGGTGGTTCAGGACGGCGCGACGGTGGCCCCTGGCGGTTCACTCTCGCTCACCACCGCGGGCAAGAGCGGCGCCGAGACGTGGTCCTTCGACACCAACGCATCGGGCGGCAGCGTGGACCGCGCGAGCGGCCTCTATCTCGCGGGCTCCACCCCCAGCGTCGACGACGTGCTCTCGGTCACCGACGCCGAGGGAAAGCGCGCACGCGCGACGGTTCACGTGGGTGCGGGCGTGAGCATCGCCCCGGCATCGCCGCCCACCGTTTCGCCCCGTGGATCGCTGGACTTCGTGGCCAGCGGTGGAAGCGGCGAAGGGTACGCGTTCTCGATGACAGTGAACCGATCCGGCGGCAGCGTGTCGGCCTCGGGCCAATACACGGCGGGCCCCGCGAGCTCAGTGCAAGATACACTCACCGTCACCGACTCGCTGGGCAACCTGCGCGCGGTGGTGGTGCACGTGGGCGCCGGGGTCTCGATCACCCCCGGCACACCTTCGGTGGTGCCGCGCGCCTCCATCGCCTTCGCAGCGATCGGCGGCAGTGGTCAAGGCTACGCGTGGTCGATGCTCGCGGCGCCCTCCGGCGGCCGCATCGACGAGACCACAGGCGTGTACCAAGCAGGCTACGTGGCGCGCGTTGCCGACATCGTCATGGTCACCGATTCGCTGGGCAATTCCCGAACCGTGAGCATCTCGGTGGGTGGGGCGCTGGCCATCTCGCCGCCGCGCATCGAGCGCCTCACCGGCGAGACCGTGAACTTCACCGCCACCGGCGGTAGCGGCCAAGGGCGCGTGTGGGCCATCGCCACCAACGGCTCGGGCTGCACCCTCGACCCCGCCACCGGCGCCTACCGCGCGGGCTTCGAAGCCGGGGCCGACACCATCACCCTCCGCGACTCCATCGGAAACACCGCGGTGGCCTACATCGTGGTGGACGGTCGGCCGCCCACTGGTCCGGTCGTGCCCCCGAGCTACGGCGGCGTGCCCAAAGAGCCGCGCGCGACGCCGCCGTCGTCGACCCTGCCTCCGGCCGCGAGCGGGCTGCCGGAGACGCCTGCGACCCTGCCGATAGCAGGCGGCGACCCCGGCGGCTGCAGCAGCTCCGGAACCCGCCCCGGCTCGCTCGGCGGCTCGCTCCTCCTCCTGGGGCTCACCCTGCTCGCGGCACGTCGCAACCGCCGCAAGCGCGGCCAACAGGCCTGATCCTCTAGGAGACTGGTGTTTTTGGCCGATACCTTCAGGATGCCGGCGTCGGCCGTCCTCACGAACAGGAGCTCGTTCCGGGCGCTGCCCCCAGCGAACGCGCCTCCCTCGGTCTCGGCCAAAAACACTCAGTCTCCTGCTTGGCGCTCTCTGCCGCCGCGCGCCTCCCGGGCCGAAATGGCCACGTAGCCGACGAAAAACACCAGCCACCTACCAAAACCACCCGTTTCCTAGCGAGTCGAGGCCACGAGCTCCAGAATGGCGCCGCCGTACTTCTTGGCGATGGCCGCACCCACACCGGGGCAAGCCCGGAGCGCGTCGAGATCGCGCGGCCGCGCTTCGGCAATCTGGTCGAGGACGCGATCAGAAAGGATGCGGAATGCAGGTACCTGGGTGCTCTTGGCCGTTTGGCGACGCCAGTCGCGGAGCGCCCCGTGGAGCTGCGAGAGATCATCCTGGACGGCGCGGCGTCGCTTCGGGCGCACGGCTTTCTCTTCCGAGGCTGCCGGCGCGGCGGGCTTCGCGCCGGAGCCGCGTGCTACGCGAAGCGTGGGCGAGGCCGAAGCGAGCGACGCGCCTTCACGGGCGCGCACGCGCACGAAGGAGATGCGCTCGCCGTCTTTCTCGAAGCTCGCCACCTCGGTGCTGAGCACACCCGCGCGCACCATGGCGTCGACGATGTGGCCGAAGGCGTCGCGGGCGAGCGGCTCGAGGGCGCGCGCAAGCTGGCCCATGCTGCGGCTCTTGCCGCCGAGCTCGCGCAAGATACGGCCCGCTGCCTCCTCCTCCATGGGCGAGGCAGCACCGAACTCGCGGGCGATGCAGATGTCGGGATCGCAGCCGTCGCAGATACCGCAGCCCTCTCCGCTGTCGTTGCGGTCGCCGAAGTGCCGCACCATGGCCACCATGCGGCACCCGGAGCCCTCGGCGTAGCGCACCATCGACGAGAGCTGCGCGAAGCGCGCGGCGCGCTGGGCCGCGTAGGGACCGGCAAACTTGGCGTCGCTCGCGTACACGTCGTCGTCGGTGCCGAAGGTGATGCCGTTGTGCACCCAGAGCTGCTCGAGCGTGCGCTCGAAGGTCTCCTCGTCGAGGTCGAGCTTCTGCTGCAGCGCTTGCCGGTCCATGGGCCCTCGGCGAAGGAGAGCATGGGCGCGCAGGAGCACGTCGAGCTCCGGGTAGCTGCGCCCCAGTAGGAACTCGTGGGTGCGCTTGTCGCCGTAGCCGTAGAGCAGCACCGCGTGGGCCGGGGCGCCGTCGCGGCCGGCGCGGCCGATTTCCTGATAGTAACCTTCGACGCTGGCCGGAAGCCCCGCGTGCACCACGGTGCGAACGTCGGCCTTGTCGATGCCCATACCGAACGCCACCGTGGCCACCACCACGTCGATTTCCCCGCGGGAGAAGCCCATTTGCACGCGCTCGCGCTCGTCTTTGGCGAGGCCTGCGTGGTAGGGCGCGGCGCGGTGCTTGCGCGCCAGCTCGGCCGCCAGCACCTCGGTGTCGCGGCGGGCGTTGGCGTACACGATGGCCGGTCGGCGAGCCTCCGGTGCGAGAATGGCCCGGAGCGCTTCGCCGCGCCGCGAAGGCACCAGCGGCAGCGCCTCGATGTGGAGGTTCTCGCGACGAAAGCCGCGAATGAAACGAGCCGCCTCACCGATCCCCAGTTGCTTGGCGATGTCGTCTTGCACCTCGGGCGTGGCGGTGGCTGTGAGCGCCACCACCGGAGCCGGGCGGAACAGCGGCAAGCGCGCACCGAGCATGCGGTACTCGGGGCGAAAGTCGTGGCCCCACTGGCTGATGCAGTGGGCCTCATCGACCGCCACCAGCGAGAGCGGCCGCTTCGCGAGCATCTCCGGAAACCCGGGCACCGCCAGGCGCTCCGGCGCGATGAAGAGGAACGCGATCTCGCCGCGCAGGTACTTGCGGCACACCTCGCGCGACTCCGCGCGATCGAGCCCGGAGTGGATGCGTTCGGCGGCGACCCCCACCGCGCGAAGCTTGTGCACCTGGTCTTCGATGAGCGAAAGCAGCGGGCTGATGACCAGCGTGGTGCCGCCGCGGGCGAGCCCGGGCAGCTGGTAGCAAAGCGATTTGCCAGCGCCGGTGGGCATCACCAGCAGCACGTCTTCGCCGCGAGCCACCGCGCGGCACACGTCTTCCTGGGAAGGCCGGAACGCGGTGTGGCCGAAGACATCGCGGAGCAGAGGGAGGAGACGGGCTTCGGGCATGACGCAGAGAACGGACGTATAGTGGTTTTCGCTCGCCTCGGCTTCCCGAAGCAAGCGCCAATTCCGCGCAACGGGCGAATAGTTGCGGCCCGCGAAGTGCGCGAGCAAGGCGCGATCGGTGGTAGAGAATGCGGCCGGTGCCTCGTCCTCTCTCCGTCGCCGGCGTGGCTGCTCTCGGTATCGCGCTGGGGTCGCTCGCGCGGCCGGCAGGGGCGGAGCCCCGGCAAACCACCTCGGCCCTCAGCTGGGTACGCCTTCCGGGCGCCGAGTCGTGCATCGCTGCGCCGGAGCTCAGCACCCGCGTCGAGGCGCGCCTCGGTCGGAGCGCGTTCGTCTCGCCGAGCGCGGCGGATCTCTCCATCGAGGGGCGAATCGAGCGCAAGGGTGGGCGCTTTCACGCGGTGGTGACCGGCACCCGGCGCGACGGCACCGCCATCGGCACCCGCGAGCTCGAGGGCGCCGACTGCCGCGGCATGGACGATGGCCTGGTGCTGGTGCTGGCGCTGATGATCGACCCCGATGCGTCGCTCGCGCCCCGGCCGCAGACCCCCAAGGAGGCAGCGCCGCCAGAGGTCGTGCGCGAGCGAGTCATCATCCGCGAGGTGCACGAGGTGCGCGAGACGCCCGCGCCCGAGAAGGTCGCCCCGCCGCAGACGCCCTGGGGTCTCGACGGTTTCGCCGAAGGCGGGCTCGCGCTGGGCAGGGTGCCCGGTGCCGCGCCCGCGCTGGGTGCGGGGCTCACGCTCGTGCCGCCGCACTTCGTGCCACTGGAGCTGGCGCTGGGGCTGGTGCCCGAAGGCTCGCTCGAGAGCCGCGGACGCACGGTGAGCTTCTGGTCCGTCGACGGCCACTTTCGGGTATGCCCAGCGCTGGTGCTTCGGCCCAGGCCGCGCCCTTTTGCGCTGGAGGCGAGCGCGTGCCTGGGGCTGCGCGTGGGAACGCTGTCCGCCAAAGGCACCGGCTTCGACGTGAACCTCGACGGCTCCCGCGGTCTGGTCGATGCGGCCGCAGCGGTGCGACTTCGTGCCACCATCGTGGGTCCGCTCTTCGCGTTCGCCTCGGTGGGGCTGGGTGCGCCGCTCGTGCGACAGCGCATCCTCGCTACCGGCGCCGGGGGCGCCGTCGAGACGCTTTACGAGCGCCCGCCGGTGGGGTTCGATGCGAGCCTTGGGCTGGGCGTCCACTTCATTCCCTGATTTTCTCATAATCACCCCACCCTGCCGCCATTGCCCTCATCAGTGAACAGCGCGGACCCCACTCCCTCGTCGGCGCGCTTTGCGGCAGGCAAGCCGCGCGTGCTCGCGGTGACGGCGCCGGGCCCGACGTTCGCCGAGATGTACGCGACGCACGCCGCGTTCGTTTGGCGCTCGGTGCGGCGGCTGGGGGTGCGACCGGCCGACGTGGAGGACGTGTGTCAGGAAGTATTCCTGGTGGCCCACAAGAAGCTGACGCAGTTCGAGGGCGGCTCGGTGCGGGCGTGGCTCTTTGCCATCGCGCTGCGAAACGCCGCCGACTACCGCAAGCGCGCCCACGTGCGGCGCGAGGCCACCGGCGACTCGGTACCGGAGATCGCCATCGCGGAGACCGCCAGCGGCGAGCTCGATCGGGCACGCGCCCGGGCGGTGCTCGACGACATTCTCGAGCAGCTCGACGAGCCGAAGCGCGCGGTGTTCGTCCTCTTCGAGCTGGAGCAGATGCCCATGACCGAGGTCGCCGCGGCGGTGGAGTGCCCGCTGCAGACGGCCTACTCGCGACTTCACGCGGCGCGCGACGAAGTGCGGAGCGCCATCGAGCGGCTGCAGGCCCGAGATCGCTCGGCCCAACCCAAGGAAAGGAGCGGGCCATGAGCGACGATCCGCGATCGTGGCTGGAACTGACCGGCGACGACGAGCCGAGCCCGCTCCTGCGAACGCTGCTCGACTCGGCAAAATTCGACGATCCGCAAGCGGCCGACGTGGCGCGCCTGACGGCGAAGCTCGCCGCGGCGCTGCCTCCGGGAACCCTGACCCCCGGCGGTGGCGGCGGCGGTGGCGGTGGCGGCGCGACTTCAGCAGGGGTCAAGGGCGCCGCGGGGTGGACCATCGGCGGCGGCGTGCTCATCGGTCTGGCGGTCCTCGGCGGCGTCGTCGCGACGGCCCCCGCCGGCGCACCGCTCGCGCCGCATGCCACCACGGCGGTCGCCCGCGATATTCGCACCGAGCTTCCACACGTGGTGCCGGTGTCGAGCGTGGCAACGTCAGGGTCGGCGCCCGTCCTCGCGCCCACCGGTCCGTCCTCTGCTTTCCCCGCGGTCCCCGCAGAGGCGGAAGCGACCATGCTCGCCCGGGCCTACGAAGAGCTGCGGCATGGATCGCCGCAGCGTGCTGTCGCGGTCGCCGGCGAGCATGCGCGGGCGTACCCGCACGGAGCCTTCGCGCAGGAGCGCGAGATGATCGCCATCGAGGCGCTGGTCAAGCTCGGCGACCGCGCGGGCGCCGGCGCGAGGGCCGCGGCCTTTCGCAAGGCGTTTCCTAGGTCGAGCCACTTGCCGCGGCTTGCGACCATCAGCCCGGAGCCGTAGGGTGAAGACTTCCATGCGTTTTCGACTCCTCCTCGCGGCGATGCCGTTCATGTGCATCTTGCATGCATGCACCACCGATCTCTCGGTGGGGGCCGCGCGCGACGACGCGGGCAGCGGCGACGCCAGGGCGCCAGAAACCGACGGCGCCGCCGGAACCGACGGCGCCGTCGGGACCGACGGCGAGGCGCCCGACGTGGTCGTCGCCAGCGACGGCGGCTGCGGCGTGGTGCTTCCGCTCGATGGCCCCTGGGTCGACGTCCAGATCATCCAGGGGGGTCAGCCCTTTCTCCGGGGCGGCACCATCACGCCAGGCACCTACCGGCTCACCGCGTTTCGCAGCTATCCCACCGGCCAGAGCGGCACCGCGCAGGTGCGCGAGACGCTGGTGGTCACCGGCTCGCCAACGGTGGGCGCCTTCAAGCTCATCTCCGAGATGCGGAACACGACCGGCGACTTCAAGGCCTACGCGCCCAAGGGCTCCACCTCCACGTTTCAGGGCAACCTCGGCTCGCCGCAGTTCTTCCGGCGCCAAGATTGCCCGGCGAAACCTGGCGACGACTCGGTGAGCTTCGAGGCCTCGTCGACGCAGCTCACGTTCTTCGACGCCTTCGCCTCGAGCGAACGCGTGTACCAGCGCATCCCGTAGCGGGAGCCTGCGGCTGAGCTGACGCCTGTGGGTGAGGGACACCGTTGCCGAGTACAGTGTGCGATAGGAATTAACCACGCGGCCGCCAAGGCACGGCTGATAGTCTGGCTTCATGCGGAAGTTGCTGGCGGTGGCCGTCTTCCTCGTCGCCGGTGCGGCCTCGGCCGACAGCAACGACGCTGCCGCCGCTGCGTTGTTCGATCAGGGCCTGGCCGAGATGGAGGCGAGCCACTTCGATAGCGCGTGTCCCAAGCTGGCCGAGAGCTTTCACCTCGACCCGCGCGCGGGGACGCTGTTCACCCTGGCAGAGTGCGAAGCCCGAGGGGGCAAGATCGCCAGCGCGGTCACGCACTATGGCGACTACCAGGCCCGCTACGAGCGCATGACGCCGCAAGAGCGCGTGAAGCAGAAGGAACGGCCGGCCATCGCCGAACGTCAGCTGGGGGTGCTTCGGCCTCGGGTGCCGGAGCTCACCATCAAGGTCCGCGGCGCCTTGCCCGACGGCGCTGTGGTGAAGCGCGATGGAGTTCCGCTCGGAGCCCCCTCGCTGGGCGCAGCGCTTCCGGTGGACCCCGGGCCGCACGAAGTGACCATCGTCCTCGGCGACGGCACCGCGGCGAAAGAAGCGTTCGATCTGCACGCGGGCGAAAAGAAGGTGGTCGAGCTGGCGCCGCCCACGCCGCGATCCAAGCCTGCGCTCGGCAGCGGTGTGACGCCTCCTCCGCCCGCGCCCGCCGCTCCCGGCGGGCACATGGGCCTCACCGTCGGTGCCGGCGCGCTCTCCATCGTGGGCATCGGCGTCGGCGCCGTGGCCGGCGTATTGACGCTTGGGAAGAAGAGCACCATCGACGACAACTGCGCCGGCACCGCCTGCAACGCTGCCGGGAAGGACGCCGCAGACGCCTCGCGAACGCTGGGTCTCGTCAGCACCGTAGGCTTCATCGCCGGGGGCGCGTTCGCAGCGGCTGCGGTGGTGCTGTTCATCACCGAACCGAAAGGCCCTCGCGTGAGCGTGGGATGGAATCGCGTGCAACTGGAGACCTCATGGTGAAGGTACGACACGCCGTTCCGCTGCTGGTGCTCGCCGGTTGCACAGCCGTGCTCGGCATCGACAAGGACTACGTGCTCACCGGCGCCGACGGCGGCTCAGCTCGAGACGCGAGCGGCGCGGAGGCGAGCAGTGGCGAGGCGGGTAGCGCCGACGCAGGTGCCGACGGCGGCCCGCAAGCCGATGGCGGCGATGGCGGCGATGCAGGCTGCGCGGCGGGCCATATCTGCAACGGCATTTGTCTTCCGGGAACGTCGTGCGCGTCGTGTGCAGTGGGCCAGCTCCTCTGCCCCATCACCCGCGTCTGCGTCGCCGGGTGCGCTGCGTGCGCGGGGAGCGCAGTGGAGTGTTTTCGCTGCGCCGATGGCGGCGCGGCCTCCGCCGAGGGCAGCTGCGAGCCGGCTGCCACTGCCTATTGCCTGGGCGGTTCGTACGCGCACTGTCCCTGTGGCGTCGCGGCCAACTGTCCCGGAGGGAGCCAGATTTGCAAAACCAACGCGTGCCTGGCCTGCGGCGAGCTCAACTCCGACGGCTCGCGCTGCAAGAACGGCCTCACCTGCGAGGAAGGGAAGAAGCAGTGCAACTGAGCGGCTCTTTGTAACCGCGAGGGATGCGCGTCCGACTCGCGTGTATCGGAGCCCGAGGTGGACACCCGGAATCGGCAGGAATGCGCGGACGTCTCTCCGTAGTGTCTAGTCGCGCGAGTAGAGCGACGTGCTGGTGGGCTTCGGCACGACGCGCTTGGTCGGCGTCGCCGTGGGCCGCGGAAGGGCGCTTCTACCGGTGGGCTCGCCAACGCTCGCGGCGGGGGTGGGCACCGGCGCGGACCGCGTGGAAGTAGGCTGCGATACGGTGGCCTCCGCAGGAGCGCTCGCGGTAGCGCCGGCCACCGGCGTGCTGGAGGGATCGTGGGTGCGCCCGAGGGCCCACGCGCCGATGGCAGCCGCGGACGCGACCAAGACCACCGCCAGCGGCGTCAGGTAGCGCCAGCGTTGCGACGGCCGGCGGAGCAGCGATGAAGACGCGAGATCGAGCTCGGTCCGGTCTTGCTCTACCGGGATAACAGCCTCCACCACCGCCGGCGCGCTGCCCTCCATGGTCGAGACCTTGAGAGCCTTTTCGGCCAGGCTGTCCTTCGCGACCTCCTTCAGCCATTCGGCGATCCTGCGCGAGGTGGCGGGCGGCACCGCCTCTTCGAGAGCCCGCTGCATCTCCTCGGCCGTCTGAAAGCGTTGGCCAATGTCGCGCTGCAGGCCCCTAAGAATCACCGCCTCGAGCGCGGCGGGAATTTCGGGACGGTACTCGGCGGGCGGCACCATGGGTTCATGAAGAATGCGGTTAACGGTCTCGCCGTCGTTATCGCCCTTGAACGCGCGGCGCCCGGTGAGCGTCTCCCACAAGACGGCGCTCAGCGCGAACAGGTCGGTGCAGGGCGTGACGGGCAACCCCAGGAGCTGCTCCGGGGCCATGTAGGCGAGCTTGCCTTTGACCGTGCCCTCCTTGGTGATGCTCGACATCCCGGCTGCCTTTGCCACGCCGAAGTCGAGCACCCGGGAAACGCCGTCTGCCCCCACCAGGACGTTCTCGGGCGAGACGTCGCGGTGCACCAGTGAGAGCGGCGAACCGTCGTCCTGGGTCGCGGTGTGGGCGGCTTGAAGGCCGGCCAGCACCCCGCAAAAGATGCCCGAAATCACCTCGAACGGCACCACTGGTCTTGCTGGCGCAGTCGCCGGAGCACGGCTGCCAGCGATTCGCCCTGAACATAGTCCATCACCAGGAGCACGTCGGGGCCGTCGTGCACCACGTCGAGAGTCGCCACCACGTTGGGGTGGCGAATGCGCGCCGCCAACTTGGCCTCGGTGATGAACATGTCAACGAAGTCGGCGTCGAGCGCCAGCTGCGGGTGCAGGCGCTTCACCGCGACCGTGCGCGAGAAGCCATTTCCGGCGCGCAGACGGCCCAGATAGACCGCGGCCATGCCTCCAGCCCCGATCATCTCATAGAGGGTGTAGCGCCCCACCGTGAGGGGAGCTGCACGACGCACCGGTTGTGCGCTGACGGTCACTCGGGAAGCGTATCACGACGCCAGGGCGACGAGCAGGCCGTATGAAGCCGTGCTTCCGAGCAGAGGCATGGGCGACATTAGTGTAATATACACCCATAAACGCGACCGATGGTACGACTTCGCTCGGCCTCTTGCCCCACCCAGCGGGCTGCCTTCACCATCGCGGGCCGACCCAGACGTGACTACTTCATCAGGATGGTCTTGCCGATGGCGCTGGTGCCGGCCACGTAGTACGTGCCGTCGGCCTTGAACGGGGTATCCTTGCAGACTGCACGGGCCACTACCTTCACCGATCCGCCCTTGAGCTCCACGGACTTCTTGGGGAGCTTGGCAGGAATCTCGGGGAAGGTCTCGAAGCGCACCAGCGCCGAGCCCTTGCAGTAGCCGCTCACGTTCTCGGCGGTGGTGGGGTTCAGCGATACCTGGATGGCGGAGATCTCCGCGTCGAAGGGCTCGCCCACCTTGGCCATCATCTGCCCTAGGTCGAGGAACATCTGCGCGCCGCGACCGGGGATGGTGCTCTCCGACATCTGCAGCTCCCAGGTGCCGCCGCGACCCACCAGCGTGACCGACGAAAAGAACACCTTGGCGTTGCCGAACGTACCGCCGATCGACGAGCTCGAGGCCTCGTCGATGGAGATGGGCGGCGGAGCGGCGTCGGAAGCGCCGGCGTCGGACGCGGTGTCGCCACCGTCGCCGTCTTCACTGGGCGGCGTGGCCGGAGGTGGGGTCTTCGAGCCGCCGCACGCAAGGAGCACCAACAAAAGCCCGCAGATCGAACGCATGGGAGGGAGCAAAGCACGACGCTCCCGCGGCGGGCAACGTTGGCACCGCACTTTCCCATGGAATCGCGGCCCACCCGCACCTCCAGCGCAGGTTTGCAGCCTACCCGGCGAACGAACGGCTCGCAGCGTGCGCGCCGCACCAAGCCTGGGATGGGCCAGACGGCGTCAGGCGGCGAAGGTTCCCGGCCGACGCTTGGCCCACGGGCGCGCGGTCTCGAGCTGGGCGGCCAGGCGAAAGAGCGTGGCCTCGTCGCCGAAGCGGCCGGTGAACATGGTGCCAATGGGAAGACCTGCGGCGTTCCACACCAGAGGCACGCTCATCGACGGGAGACCGGCCACGTTGGCGAGCGAGGTCCAGGGGATGAACGCGTAGACCTTCTTGGCGATCTGCCCGACGAGGCCGGGCACCTTGAGGACCGCGCCCAGTCCACGATCGACCACGAACGCTTGCAGCCAAGCCTCCAGCCCCTTGGGCGCCAGCTCGCCAATGCGTGGCGGCGGCAGACCCAGGGTGGGCGTGAGGAGCAGGTCGTATCGCGTGTAAAATGCAGCCATACGCCGACCGAGGATCTGCACGTTGCGGCGAGCCTCCTCCAGGCGCATCGCCGAGATGGTGGAGCCCAGCAGGGCCACGACGCGTGTGGTGGTCTCGAAGTCGCGCCGGAGCCCACGTCGGCCTGCGGCGCGCTCGGCCTCGGCCATGTCTTGCGCCAGCGCCACCGAGACGAGCGTGAGCAGGTCGGTGGCGGCGGCCTCTGCATCCACCACCGGCGAGGCCTCCTCCACCTCGTGCCCGAGCGATGCGCAAAGCGCCGCCGTGTCGTCGGCTGCAGCCAGCACGTCGGGGTGCGGCGTCGAGGGCAGGAGCGGCGTCTTGCAGAGGGCGATGCGCAGCCTTCCTGCGGGGCGCCTCATCTCTTCCAGGTACGGGCGATCCGGGCGTTCGACGCCGTAGGGATCGCCCGGCGCGTAGCCGGTGGTCGCGTCGAGGAGCGCAGCGCTGTCGCGCACCGAGCGGGTGAGGACGTGGTCCACCGCGAGCCCCAGCCATCCTTCGCCAACCTGCGGCGGACCGGGCGTGCGCCCGCGGGTAGGCTTGAGGCCGAAGAGACCGGTGCAGGATGCAGGAATGCGGATGGACCCGCCGCCGTCGCCGCCGTGCGCCATGGGCACGATGCCAGCCGCCACCGCCGCCGCCGAACCGCCGCTGGAGCCTCCGGGGGTGCGCTCCAAGTCCCAGGGGTTTCGCGCCGGACCTTGCGAGCGTGGCTCGGTATACGGCGTGAGCCCGAGCTCGGGCGTCTTGGTTTTGCCCACGAGAATGAGCCCGGCGGCGCGCTGGCGAGCGATGAGCACCGAATCCTCCACGGCGACGGCATCCTCGAAGAAGCGACTTCCGCGCCGGAAGGGAGCGCCGGCCACCGGCTGCACCAAGTCTTTCACCAGGAACGGCACCCCTGCGAACGGCGCGTCGGGGAGCGACTTCTGCGCGAAGGCGCGGGCGCTCTCGTCCATGCGCGCGACGATGGCCTGGATGCGCCCGTCGACGAGGTCGATGCGCTCGAGCGCCGCGTTCACCAGCTCGAGCGGGCTCACCTGCTTCTCGCGCACCAACGCCGCGAGACCCAAACCGTCGTGCTCTGCGTATTCCGGAAATCGGGGCATGCAGGAGGGGTAGCACTCCTGCACGCTCTTTTCCTAGTCGGGGAGCGGAGAGGCCTGCTCCACCACCTCGCTGCGCGCACGCCGGCGGCGCAGCAGCAGGAAAATGCCGGCAGTCGCCACCAGCAGCACCGCCAGCGCGAGCCACACCTCGAGCGGAGCGGCCCGGAGCGCGTCGAACACCTTTTGCCCGAAGAAGCTCATGAGAAAGAGCGGCAGCAGGTAGCCGGCAAAGGAGCCCCAGAAGTGCGTCCAGAAGCGCACCTTGGAAACGCCGAAGAACGCGTGGAGCAAGGGCGGCATCCAGAAGATGAGCCGCAGCACGAACACCGTGGCCAGCGCGCGCTTCGCCAGCGCTTCATCGTACTTGCGAAAGCGATCAGGAATCTTGGTGGCTATCCAGTCGCGCGCCACGAAGCGCGCGAAGGAGAAGCCCACCACGCTCGCGGCCATGGTGCCGCTCATCGAGAGGGCGAACGCCACCGGCCAAGGCCAGATGAGCGCGGCGGCCATGACGAACACGGTGCCCGGGATGCCGAAGGGCTGCAGCGCAGCGTAGGCGACGATGAACGCGAGGTACCCCAGGGGGCCGAGCTCGAGGAGCGTCTGCGTGAGCCGCGCCGGATCGCGCACCTGGGCGAAGATGCCGAAGCGCTGGGCCGCCACGAGCACCAGCGCCACCCCGACCACGGCGGCGATCTTGGCGTTGCGCGCGCGGGCCTTGGGCATCGAAGGCGGAGACAACGGGGGTCCGATGAGGCTACCGCGCGCCACGTTGCGGGGGAAGCGTCGGAAATGTGGGTGGAGTGAGCCCTTGTGGCCGCTCGCCGGGCGGCGTACACGTTGGGTGCTATGCCCGAGTTCATTTTCACGATGCAGGGGGTGACCAAGGTTCACCCGCCCGACAAGAAGGTCCTCGACAACATCCACTTGTCGTTTTACCCGGGCGCCAAGATCGGCGTCATCGGCGCCAACGGCTCCGGCAAGAGCTCGCTCATGCGCATCATGGCGGGCGTCGATACCACCTTCGGTGGCGAGGCCAAGCCGCACCCCGGCACCCGCATCGGCTATTTCGCGCAGGAGCCCGACATGGGCAGCGCAAAAACGGTGTGGGACGCGGTAAGCGAGGGGGTCGCGGAAACGCGTGCACTCCTCACGCGTTTCGAAGAGCTCAGCAACGCCCTGGGCGAGCCCATGGACGGCGACGCCATGCAGAAGCTCCTCGACGAGCAGGCCTCGCTGCAAGACAAGATCGACGCCGCCGACGCCTGGAGCCTCGACCGCCACGTGGAGCTGGCCATGGACGCCCTGCGGGTGCCCCCCGCCGAAGCCGAGATCGCCGTGCTCTCCGGCGGCGAGAAGCGCCGCGTGGCGCTCTGCCGGCTGCTGCTCTCGCGACCGGACATGCTGCTCCTCGACGAGCCGACCAACCACCTCGACGCCGAATCGGTGGCCTGGCTCGAGCGCTTCTTGCACGACTACCCGGGCACCGTCGTGGCGGTCACCCACGACCGCTACTTCCTCGACAACGTGGCCGGGTGGATCCTCGAGCTCGATCGCGGCCGAGGTCTCCCGTTCAAGGGAAACTACACCGGTTGGCTGGAGCAAAAGTCCACCCGACTGGCCCAGGAAGAGAAGGCCGAGTCGTCGCGCACCCGCAAGCTGAAGCAGGAGCTCGAGTGGGTGCAAGCTTCGCCGCGCGCGCGCCAGGCCAAGAGCAAGGCGCGCCTTGCCGCCTACGACGAGCTCATGGCGCAGTCGGCCAAGGGGCCCGACGATCCCTCCGAGATCTCCATTCCCCCGGGCCCGCGCCTGGGCGATCTGGTCATCGAGGCCAAGGGGCTCACCAAGTCGTACGGCGACAAGCTGCTCTTCGAGAATTTCGACTTCCTCCTTCCGCGCTCCGGCATCGTCGGGGTCATCGGCCCCAACGGCGCCGGTAAAACGACCCTCTTCAAGATGCTCACCGGCCAGGAAACGCCCGACGCGGGCGAACTGCGGGTGGGCGAGACGGTGAAGGTCTCGTACGTCGACCAGAGCCGCGACTCCCTCGACCCGAAGAAGAGCGTGTGGGAGCTCATCTCCGGGGGCTCGCCCACCATCGCCGTCGGCAAGCGCGAGCTAAATAGCCGCGCCTACTGCTCCTGGTTCAACTTCCGCGGCAGCGACCAGCAGAAGAAGGTCGGCGATCTCTCGGGTGGCGAGCGCAATCGCGTGCATCTTGCATGCTTGCTCAAGGAGGGAGGAAACCTCATCCTGCTCGACGAGCCCACCAACGATCTCGACGTCGAAACGCTGCAAGCGCTGGAAAACGCGCTCCTGGGCTTTCCCGGCTGCGTCATGGTGGTGAGCCACGATCGCTGGTTCCTCGACCGCATCGCCACCCACATCATCGCCTTCGAGGGCGACAGCAAGGTGAACTTCTTCGCCGGCAACTACCAAGCCTACGAAGAAGACCGAAAGAAGCGCCTGGGCGTCGACGCCGACCGCCCCACCCGCGTGAAGTACCGCAAGCTCACGGTATAGCGGCGGCGAGGCCGGGCGCGACGCGGTGCTTCCGCAGTCGGGCGCGTTTGGATACCGTACCCCTTATGAGCGCCCCGCTTCCTCTCGATGGTGCGCGATGACGTCGCGCAGCCGGCCTCCCGCGGAGGTCGAGGTGTGGGCGCGCGCGGCGTGGATCCCGGTCGACATCGCCAGGGGCCAGGGCTACTCGGAGGTCGAACTGTTCGCCGGCCTCCCCTTCGACGCGGAGACCATCCGGCGCATGAAGCGGGTGCGGTGGCGCGACTACTGCGTGCTCCTCGAGCGGGTCGAGGCCATGGCGGGCGGCCCCCAGGCCTGCGCGGCGCTGCTGGCCAGGAGCTATCACCAGGCAGTGCCGGAGCTCGCTTCGGTGCGGCGCGCGCTCCTGAGCCCGAAGGCCATGTATCGGCTGGTGTACGAGATCATCAACCCATTGCTCTTTCCCTGCGTGGCCTTCTCCTACCAAGACCTGGGGCCGCGCCGCATCTGCGTGGAGACGTGGATGCGCCCCGGCGTGCCCCCCTCGCCGACCTTGATGCGAACGAGCCATGCCGCACTCGAGAACATGACGCTCCACCTCGGCCTTCCGCCGGCGGAGGTTACTTCGACGGTAGGCGAAGATTACGCACACTGGGAGGTGAACCTGCCCGAGTCGGGCACGCTGGTGCGGCGTGTGACCCGCGCCGTGCGCTCCATCCTCTTGGGCATGGACGACGACGGTACCGAGCTACGCCTTCGCGTCGACGACACCGCCGACGAATCGCCGCTCGAGCGGGCGACCACACGCTGGCGACTCACCAAGCGCCAGACGCAGGTGCTCGCGGTGGTGGTACACGGCAAGAGCAACAAGGAAGTCGCCGAGGGCCTGCGGTGCGCCGAGAACACGGTGGAGCTCCACATCACCCAGCTGCTCCGGCGCGCCGGCGTGAAGTCGCGCGCCGAGCTGATTGCCCACTACTGGACGCAGCGCTGACGCGCGCACCTGGGGTTTTCCCCTAAAAGTCCTATTTTCCAGGCCTTTTGGTGTCGCGCGTTGGGGTGACCGACGACGCGCGAATAGTCTGCTCGAATGAGCGTCCAAGGAAGGGCGACCCGACAGTGAGCCGGTAGCCACCCTGCGTGCATCTTGCACGCACACCGTGACGGCAGCAACGGGCGTAAGCGCACCTACGTGCGCGATGCGTGCACAACACAAGGAGAGACGACATGAGAACGCGAACCAAGCAACGCCTCGCGGCGTTGGCGTGCGGAGCTTTGACGGTTGCGGGCGCCCCGAACGCCTGGGCGCTCGACAAGTACTTGGACCTGGAGCCGCCGGAGACGCTCTCCGGCGCCGGCTTTGGCTACAACAGCATCAGTCGCGAGTTCGTGCTGCGAAAGTGCGTGAACTTCGGCGCCGCGCTCACCAGCGACGGCTCGGGGGCCAGCGGCGACGCCCTCAACTACAGCTGGGTCACCACCAACGATCAGCTGGCCGAGGCCATGGACCTCTCGGTGCGGACCAAGTTCAGCATGTCGATGGGCGTCGCCAGCGTGAGCGCCAGCTCCAAGGTGAAGTTCTTCCAGGAGACCAAGACCAACTACTCGACGCTCACCATTCTCGCCCACTACAACATGGTGGAGCCGATGAAGTACATCGCCGGCGACATTACCCTCAAGCCTGAGTACCTGGCCATGCTGGGCACCCCGCAGTTTCGCGCCCAGTGCGGCGACTACATCATCATCGGGCAGCAGAGCGGCCGATGGATCGACGGCACGGTGCAGCTCCTGGCGAAGGACACCAACACCCAGAGCCGGTTGGCGGTGGGCGGGGTGGTAGACGGCAACTATGGCACCGCGAGCGCCAGCGTCGGCGTCGACACGCTGAATCAGATGAAGAGCTCCAGCAACAGCAAGGATCTTCAGATCCGGCTCACGAGCAGCGGCGCCGGCTCGGCGCCCCTCACGGTGGACGAGTTCATCAAGGTGGTGAAAGAGTTTCCAGGCAAAACCGGCCCCAAGCAAACCTACAAGCTGAAGGCGGTGCCCTACGAGAGCATCGTCGCCAACTGGCCCCCGTCCAATCCGCTGGCGCCCATCACCGCCGAACAGAAGCTCAGCGCGGTCGCCGAAGCGGCCTGGGGGCTCTCCGCCCTGATTGAAGACTCCGACTTCGTCGCGCACAACGCCGGCCTCTTCGCCACCGGTACCACGCCGCAGAAGCGCGACGCGCGCGTCGCCCACGTCAAGGCGCGCCGCGCCTTTTATCAATCGTCGCTGGATTCGATGCGAAGTGTTGCGAAGAACTGCGACGCCGAGTGGACGGCGCCGTGCGAATCGCTCTACGGCAAGTGGAAGGACTGGGAGGGATTCGCGGTGGCCGAGTACGAGCAGTTCCCGGTGCGCTACGTCTCCGATTGCTACACGCCGCGCGAAGTGACGCTCGCCGGGCAGTCTATCGCCACCACCCTCTCGAACCTCACCAAAGTGCCCGGGCAATTCCGCAACACCAAGGGAGACCGCCAGATCGGCGGTGGCCCGGTGGCGTTCAACGCGGCCTTGGACTTCAAGCCCAACTTCAGCGGCGGCGATCCGCTGGCCGCGACGCGTCTTCAAGCAACGCTGCGCATGACCATGGAGGAGATGAATGCCGACCACACCTCGTTCGAGAACACCGTTCGCGTCGACGTGGCCGACATCTCCAAGCCCGACATGAGCAGCGGCGCGCCGGTGACGCTCCAGCAGTGCGCCTACAAGGGCCTCGGCGTTCGCTCGCCGCTGGTCTCGCGCGACCTGGCTGCGTGCGAGCTCATGAAGCAGATCGGCGGGTCCGCGTCGGCCTACGAGGCGTGCAAGACCGCCATGCTCACCGACAAGCACCACGGCATGCTCGGCGCGCGCGCCAAGGAGGACGCGCGGGTGGAAGCTTTCACCAGCGGCGGCACCGGCGTGCTCAAGTCGATGACCTGCCGGGTGGACAGTGACGCCTCGGACGATGGCCCTTCGCTCAACTGCAGCAGCATGGGACTTTTGGCGGTGCAATACGATCTGGTGAACAAGCAAGACCTCGCTGCCGACGGCTGGGTAGCGCCGAAGGAAGTGCTCACCATCGTCACGCCCAAGGGCATGAGCGCCCCGGCAGCCCTCACCGCGGCCATCCGCAAGGTGCGCGCCAAGCCCATGTCGGCACGGCGCGGCACCGCCAAGACCTGCGTGGCGCCGTTGGTAAGCATCGGCAACGGCGAGTGCGCGCCGGCGCTGAAGCGCTAGCTCTCGAAGGGTCGCGACTCCGCGATCAGACCCGGCCCCTGCGTCACCATGCGGGGGCCGCACTATTGCCGGCGGCCAGTCGTCGTCAGCCACCGCGAGGCTCGGGGATGGCGCAGTTGGTGCGCTCGTGTAGCCACGTGTCGTCGCAGGTGAAGGCGCGCCTCGCCCGCTGGCCCCATGAGGAGCTGCGGCAAGGCGTCGTACGCGCGGGAGTTGCCGGGGCGGTCACCGAATGCATCGTTCAGGTCGCCTATCGCCGCCGAGCCGTTCGTCGAGACTCCGGATACTCACCAGGTCGCACGGCGCATCACGTCTTGGGGCACATGCCGTTCAACGGCAGGGGCGGATTCGTGACCTCGATCCGCTCGCCCGTCACCAGGTCGAAGGCCACGGGCGACATCGCGAGAGAGCGTTGGGTCACGAGATCCGTATGGGCATCCAGCTTCTTCACGGTCTCTGAAGGAGCTCGCCCGATGAGCTCGAAGCGCACGACGCCTCGTCGCCGCATGGCGCCTTTGCGACACTCCCCAGTCCACAGGAACGTTGCCGTGAAGTCACCCGGCTTGGGTGCCCGCACCGCCGTCTTGGAGGTGGACGCAGGCCCCGGTACCGCCACCGTCATCAGGTACGCTTGCTGGCCCGGAACGCAGACCGGGCCATCGGTGCAGTCCGGGTGGTTGCGACAGCCCGGGCCGCCCATGAGCTCGCAGCGAGCCCACGCGTCGCGGTCCGCGTCGGTGCAGGTGCGCAGCATGATGGCGGGGCACTCGAACCTACGCACCTCTTTTCGCACCCGCTGCTGGCTCACGGACTCGCTGATCTTCAGGTTGCGAAGGCCGAAGGCGACGAACGGCTCGGCGAGCGGTTGCGCAGCCACCGGCGCAGCGGCTCGAACGCCCTCCACGACGACGTCGCCGGGAGACTCGGAGCACGAGATGCTCCACGGCCGCGGTCTCGGCTCCCCTGTCGTCGGCCACGGTGGCAGGTGCTCGCGCGACGCGCGGAGGTGCACGCTGGCGTAGCTCGAAGACCAACCGTGCGCCACGAGCTGGAGGCCCGACCCGGGACGCCGCTCGGTGCTCTGGTGCCCAGTCATCGAGACGTCGCTCGCCCAGGTCACGGTGCCGGCTGCGCAGAACGGGGCGACGCGCTGGAGAAAGCGCTGGAACCGCGGTTGCTCCCGGGGCTCCGCCCCTTCGGGCGCCAGCGTTCGTTCGTCGATGAGGTCGTCGTCGGCACTGCGTGCGAGCACCTTCACAACCGCGTTGCCTCCGGCGCCGAGGGAAGCGTCGCCGACCGCGTACTCCGGTGCGAGGTCGCGCTGCGACGCATCGGCGAAGGCCTCGGAAGTATCCCAACGCGGCGGCGGAACCACCAAGAACGGATAGTCGACGAGATTCATGGGCTGCCCATCCACCGTGGAGCGGGCGGCATCGAACGGAGTCACGAGGACGAGCGGCGGCGGCGAAGGGTGGACCGCCGGCGCGGTCGGGGCATCAGCGACGCGCGGCGCCACCACCTGGACCCCGGCGGTGGGCGCACGCGGGGGAGCGCCTGCACATGCGCACGCGAAGAGAACGAAGAGGACGGTGCTACGCATGGTCGCTTGTACGTCCGATGCACCCGTTCGATCCAACGCGCTGGGCTCTACGGGAGCGCGGCCTCCAGCTGGTCGAGGAAGTCGGTGGCGTGGAGGGGAATGGGATAGCTCTCGAAGAGGTCGAGAATGTAGAGCTGCTTGCCCAGCGCAGCATTGCGCCAGGCGGGCGAGCCAACCACGAGCTCCTGCTCGGTGCTGGAGGGCCAGTCGAAGAGGCGCCGGTTGTAGTAGAAGAAGTGCGTTCGGCCGAAGGCGCCGGCGCGCTGGCTGTCCTTGAGAAAGTTCCAGCAGAAGCTCGTGCCCACCACCAGCACGTCGACCGGCGCGACGGTCTGCACGGGCCCAGGCTCGAGGAACACCACCGGATCGCGGTCCACGTCTGGCCGCGCCCCCCACACGTTCATGAGCCGCAGCAGATCGTAGTCCTCGTGGAGCAGCGGCGCGTCCGCGCGCGCCACGTAGTCGCAGGCGTAGCTCGGCGCAACGCGGCCGGTGAGTGCGCCGTAGGTCTCGAAGATACGCTGGGTGGCGAGGCACGAGGCAAGGTACGACCAGTGCCGGGCGCCGCGCGCGTAGAGGTACGCCCGCGGTTCCGGACGCGCGGTGAGCAGCGCCCGGGCGTCGACGAACGCTGCCCCGTGGGCGCGCAGCGCGCGCACCAAGTTGGCATAGGCAACGTCGGAAGGCCGCAGCGACGGCACCGGCTTTCGCCATTTTGACTCCACGCGATCGGGATACATCGATGTCTTGGCGGGGATGATCACCGGCACCAGCGCCGCACCCCGCTTCTGCAGGCGCGCTTGGAGGTGGGCGATGCGCGCCGCGAAGGCATCGAACGCCTCGGCCGGGGGCAAGTCGGTGCGGTTGAAGAAGAGGGTATCTTCGTCGTTGAGGAGGACACCGTCGCCACCGAGCTTCACCGAAGCGCCGAGCTTGGTCTCGTGGAACGCGTGATAGAGCACGGTGTTGTCGGCGAGCGCGAAGGTTCCGCGGAGCCCCAGCCGCGACTCGAACCAGGCGGCGAAGAGCGGCTGGAACGACTCGTCCTCCCAGCTGGCCCGGGCGAGCTTCGGCCGCTCGTGGACAGCGATGGATCCGTCGAGGCGAAAGTCGGGCACCACACCGGCAAGGCCCAGTGCCGGCACGCAGACGAGCAGCACGTAGACGAAAACCGCGAACACGTCGCGCACGCCGGTGGGGCGCGGCGCAGACGGAGATGCAGAGAGGGGTGCGGATGGCATGCTCAGAATTTGAAGTAGATGAGGGGCGCCACGCGGCTGTTGGTAAGGTGCGCGATGGACGCAAGAAATAGAACGGGCCCCGGCACGTACGAGAGCGCGACGCGCCACGGCGCGAGGCCCCGCAGTGCAGCGCCGTCGATGGGCGCCGCGGGGCCGTACTTGGTAAACAGCTGATAGGCCACCACCAAAGCGCCCACGATCATGGCGACGAGAGCGAACGAGGGATACAGCTCGGCCGGGAACACCTCGAGCGGCGCTCCGGGGCCGAGGCCGGCCATGGCGCCCAGCACGTGCAGCGCCGACGGCAGCGAGGGTGCGCGGAAGAACACCCAGCCCACCACCACGACGACCATCGTGCCCGCGTGTCGAAGAGCCAAAGGAACGCGGTCGCGCAGCGAGCCGGTGACCCGCTCGAGGGCCACGAAGAGCCCATGATAGAGGCCCCACACCACGAACGACCACGCCGCGCCATGCCACAGGCCGGAGAGCGTGAACACGATGATCACGTTGAGGGTGGCGCGATGCTCGCCACGCCGATTGCCGCCCAGCGGAATGTAGAGATAGTCGCGCAGCCAGCGCGAGAGCGAGATGTGCCAGCGCTGCCAGAACTCGGTGACGCTGGCGGCCACGTAGGGCATGTCGAAGTTCTCTTTGAAGGTGAACCCGCACATCTTCCCGAGGCCGATGGCCATATCGGAGTAGCCGGAGAAATCGAAGTAGATCTGCAGCGTGTACGCGCAAGCGCCCAGCCATCCGAGGCCAGTGGTGAGCTGCGCTGCCGGGAGCGCGAATACGCCATCGGCCACCACGGCGATGGAGTCGGCGAGGAGCACCTTCTTGGCGAGCCCGACCGAAAAGCGCGCGAAGCCCTCACGCACCAAGGCGAACGACTGCGTACGGGCGTCGAGCTGTGCGGCCAGGTCTTTCCAGCGGAAGATGGGCCCAGCGATGGAGTGGGGAAAGAACGTGAGAAAGAGCAGATAGTGCCCGAGCGACCGGGCCGGCTTGGCGTCGCCGCGGTACACGTCGGTGAGGTAGCTGATCTCCTCGAAGGTGATGAAGGAGATGCCGATGGGAAGCACCACCGAAACCCAGTCGAGGTGACGCGCGCCGAAGTGCCCCAGCGCGTCGTTTACCTGCCCCATGAAGAAGTTCGAGTACTTGAAATACCCGAGCATGCAGAGGTGGGTGCACACGCCCAGCGCCAGCAAGCGTTTGGCGACCTGGGCTCCGGCCGGCGTCGCCAGCGCGGTGCGGCGCGCGATGGCGTGGCTCAGGTAGTAGTCGCCAACACCGAGCAGCGCCACCACCGGCAGGAAGCGAGGCGCCCCCCACGCGTAGAACAGCAGGCTGCCAGCGATGCCCGTGAAGTTCTTGAAGCGCCGCGGCGTCAGCCAGTAGGCCGCGAGAAAGAGCGGCAAGAACCCGTGAAGAAAGAGGAGCGAACTGAACGGCATGGGCGCAGCGGGAGGTGTCGACCTCCCGCCGCCGGCTTACCACCAAACCCGCCCCTTCCGCTCAGAGAGAGCTCAGGTACAGCACCAGCGCGTTGAAGTCGTCGGGCGGAAGCTGCGCGGTGTGACCCATTTTTCCGTCGGTGCTCTTGAGAAATTCGCCCAGGGTCGCGTACTTACCGCCGTGGTTATAGGGCCCGGCGCCGGCGATGCTTCGGAGCGAAGGGGTGCGGAACTCGCCGCCCGTGCCCACGTCGTGGCGCTCTTCGTCGGTGAAGGTCTGGCCGCGGTGGCAGCCGGTGCACCCGACTTCGGCCGAGGCGAAGAGCTGTTTGCCGCGGATGACCGGGCCACTCAGGTTGTCTTTGGTGGCGGGCGGCCCCGGCATGATCTTGAGGTAGGCCTCGAGCGCCTTGGTGGCTGCGGCCGTCAGACCGCTGCCGTGGAGGTTGGCCACGATGGTGTGCGTGATGTGCTCGCTCAGGGTCTTGTGCTCGCCCTTCCATCCGAACGGGCCGTCGCCCACGCGGCCGGCCAGAAACAGCGGCTTGCGCTTGCCCGACGGCGTGGACCAGGAAATGCCGTCGGTGCGGCCGTCGGGGTGGCAGCTGGCGCAGGCGCGCCCATCTTCGGAGATGCGCGTATCGCCGGACGCGTGAAAGAGCTCGCGGCCCAGGTCGACGTCGGCGGTGCGCGCCGCTTCGCGCGGCAGCGCAAACGTTGCGAGCACGTTGGCGGTGGGGACATCGCTCTTGGCGGGGCCGGCCTTGGCGACCGCCTTGGCGGGCTCGGGCTTCGGGTCATCGGCGAGGGAGATGCGCGTGAGCGCGTGGGCGAACTGCGACCAGACGTAGAGCGCGTCGCCGTCGACCGCGAGGCCCATGGGACCGCTCGGAAGCTTCCATTCGCGGGTGAGGCGCGGCGGCTTGGCTTCGCCTTCGGCGCCGAGCGCGATGGTGTGGACGCGGTTGGTGCCGAGGCAGGCCAGGTAGGCCTCGCGCCTTCCGGCGTGGACCGCTACCGCGCGCGGCAAGAGGCAGGTGGTTCCCATGTGCGTGACGGTCGGCGTTTGCGCTTGCACGCGGTGCAGCGTGAAGGTGTTCGACATCATGCGTACGCAGGTGTTGAAGCCGATGGCGGGGATGATCCGCTTGGGATCATTGTGCAAGAAGTCGGCGCCCACCCCGCGGCGTAGGTTGCCATGCGTGGCGTCGGCGACCTTCCCCGCCCACGGGTCCTTGTTGGCCGCGCGCCGGGGAAACTGCGCCTCGTCGAGCGTCCAGCCGGGGCGCCAGGCGTTGTTGCAGCGCATGCCGCCGCCGTAGCCGCCCACCGGTTCCTCCATCGAGGGATCGTTCATGTCCTCCGGGTTCACCGAGACATCGGGCGCGATGACGTCGTTGCCCAGGGCGGCGAGCGCGAACCCTTGGCGAACGTTGGTGGGCCCGTCGTCGAGCTTCATGGGCAGTACGTGGCTTCCGAGGACGCGCGTGAGCACGCCCGCGCTGGCGTGCGACACGAACACTGTGCCGTCGGCGCGCGCGACGACCGACCGCGGCTCCTTCGGCAGATCGAGGCTGGCGCGCTTGGTACGGGTCTCCAGATCGAAACGCTCGAGGGTGTGGCTCCAGCCGGTCGCCACCAGGAGCTCGCTTCCCTTGCGGGCCAGGGCGATGGGCTCCACCGACGTCTCCAGCGGCTCACCCTTGCGGAACGAGAGCGCCTGGGTCTCGGTGCTCTTCTCGAGCACGAAGGTGGCGACCTCGGCGCGATCGCGGAGCGCAACGGCCACCGACCCGTCGGGCAGCACCATCACCTGCGCCGGCCGGCCTTCGACCTTGGTCGCGGCCACGGTGGAGCCATCGGCGCCGTCCATGAGCAGCACCTTTCCGTCGTCCTCGTCGGACACCAGCAGGAGGCGGCGCGCGTCCAGGGCAGTGGTCACCAGGGTGCCTCCCTGGGTGGCGTCGGCCGCGAGCTTCTGCACGAGTGCGGTGGGCGCCGACGCCTCGGGGGCCTTGGGCGGCTCGGTGGGGGGCGGCGGACTCCGGTGGCAGGCGAAGATCGGCAGCAGCACGAGCAGCGGAACGTGGCGTCGCATCCGGGCTTGGACGAGCCAGCCGTAGAATCGGTCTACCCGGTGGCGCGCGCTGTCTGTGGGCATAGCTCGTACCTCAAGGAACCGACGCATGAGAGCGTACCGACCCGCGGGCCTTGCAAAAGTTCCCCTAAATGCCGCTCGGGACCCACACTGGCGGGTCGACAAGGCGGTAGCGGACCGAGGAAATACCCTGGAATGCGTCGTGGATCATCTCGCCCTGGGGCTCGCCCCGCTGGAGCCGGAGCCGGAACACCTGGCCGCGCCATCGCGGGACCACGCCGCCCCCTTCCGCGCGGACGTTGGCGTAGAACTCGTGGCAGGTCACGGCCACGAATATGTCGCCGCCCGGATGGTGGCCGGAGACGACCCGGACCACCGAGTGGTGCTCCACCGTCGTCACCTTGAAGTAGCCGCAGCCCGCGGAGGGGCTCGACCGGACGAAGCGCGCCAGCACCACCAGCTCGTCCGAGTCGGCCGCGGTGCGCGCAGTGCGATGCTCGGCCTCGTGCACCGCGGCATCCTTCGCGCGTTTGCTCGGGGCGCCGGCGTATGCCGGCACCGCCATGGTGGCGGCCGAGGCCAGCGCGAGAAGGGAGAGGCGAATGCGCATCGGCCTCACTTTGACCGCTCGCCGGCGCGAAAGTTCCCTACTCGACCATGGGCTGCGAGCTCGAGGGCCGCTCGTCTTCGTGATGGAACCCCAGCTCGTCGGCGAGCAGCGCAAGGCCCGCTAGATCTTCCACTGCCCCGCCGAGGTTCGGCGTGGCCAGGGCCTCGGCGCCCACGTCTTTGGCGAGCAGCGTCTGCAAACGCGTGCGGTCGACCTTGGCGCGGCGGGCCTCTTCTTGACCGAAGGTGACGAACTTGGCGAGCGTTGCCGCCGGAACCAGGCCCTCGAGGGTGGCGGCCGGCATGAGCCCCCGTGTGTAGGCCCAGCTGCGGTTGAGAATGTAGCCGCCGAAGCCGACCCCCAGCTCCCGGAGCTTGGCGCGGAAGAACAGGCTCTCCGATACCGCCTCGGGCTCCATGCCGGTGACGATGAGGAAGGTGGATTCGTCAGAGCCGAGGAGCGTGCGGACCTTGGTCGCGTGGTCGCGCATGCCGTCGAACATGCCAGAGAACGCCGAGAGGAAGCCCTGCAGCTCCTTGAAGAAGCCGTCGCCGAAGATGCGCGCGAAGACGCTCTCGACCAGCTGGGAAGCGGCGCGGAAGAAGCCGCCGCCCTTGGGCAGGAAGATCGACACGATGCGCTCGTCGAGGAAGCTCGAGAGGCGCCGCGGGGCGTCGAGAAAGTCGAGCGCGTTGCGCGAAGGCGGCGTGTCGAGGACCACCAGGTCGAAGCGCTTCGACTCGACGAAGCTGTAGAGCGCCTCGGCCGCGGTGTACTCCTGCATGCCGGCCACCAGGTTCTTCACGTGGCGGTAGAGGCGATTCTTCATGATCTCCTCCACCTTGGTGGGGTCCTTGGTGAGGCGCCGCACCATGCCGTCGAAGACCGTACCCGGATCGAGCATCCACGCGTAGAGCTCGCCCGGCACCTCGATGCCGGCCGCAGCGAAGCGCTCGGGGTCGACCCGGGTGGGCTCGTCGCTATTGGCGGGCACCCCCATGGCCTCGGCCAGGCGCCGCGCCGGGTCGATGGTGAGCACGAGCACGCGGCGACCCTGCATCGCCGCCCGCAAGCCGAGCGCCGCCGAAGTGGTGGTCTTGCCCACGCCGCCCGGTCCGCACACCACGATGACGCGGCGATCTTCCAGGTGGGGCGCCACGAACGAACGGCGCGGGACGCGTGCGTTCACGAGGCCTCCGCGGCAGTGCCGACCAGCACGCGGCCGAGCTCGGTGGTGAGTGCATCCATGAGGGCGGCGCCTTCGTCTCCGCGCTCGTCGAGCTCCGCGAGCACGGTGGCGCCGGAGGCAATCAGGCGCTCCTTGGCGCGCTTGGCGCGATCGCTCCGGCGAAAGAGTCGCGCACCGAGGACGTTGGGGTGCGCGACCAGCGCGTGGTCGAGGCTCGCGCGTTGCTCGGCATCGAAGGGGTCCCACGGCATGCGATTGATGACAAAGCCGCGTACCGGAATCTTGTGCTTCTCGAGCGCCTGCGAGAGCTCGAGCGACTCGCTCACCGGGAGCATCTCCGGCAAGGTGACCACGAAGGCCGCAGTGCGCGTGCGATCGTACAGCAGCCCCAGGCCGCGCCGGACTGCGTCGGCGATGGGGCCGTGCGATATGACGTCGAGGATCGACGCCGGAACCTGGGCCAGGGCCAGCGCGTGGCCGGTGGCGGGCAGGTCGACCACCAGCGTCTGGTAGCGCGGCGACCCATCGGTGTGCTTGGCTTCGACCAGCTCGAGAAGCCTGTAGAGTGCACCCATCTCGGGCAAGCTCGGCGCGGCCATGAGGAACCGGCGAATGGCCGAGGACTTCATGGCGGCGTCGGCCATGACCTTCATGGGCAACGCGGTTCGCAGGAACGAGAGGTGGCCGGCGCTGGGCACGATGCGCGCGAAGGAAAGGCCTTGCGACACGGTCTCGGGCTCGTCGACCACACCGCGGACGCCCAGCGTGCGGGCCAGCGGGGAATCGGCCTCGGCGGAGCCCACCAGCTCGGCGGCCAGCACGCGCAGTCCTCGGCCAGCGAGAGATCGGGCGAGCGCCGCGGCGAACGTGGTCTTGCCGACTCCACCTTTGCCAGTGACGAGAATCGCGCGCAGCGATGCAGTATTCGGAGTCATGTCGAGACGGTGCGATGCCCAGAACCGGAGAGACGGGGTGTCTCGAGCGGTCTGCAAGTATGGTACTCGAACGGCAGCGCAAGGATGCGCCACAGTTCGGACATGTCTTTCCAGTGGCGCTGCAATCTCCGGGCAGCGTATTTCCGTGCATCACCGGACGTTGGGGCGTGTCCCTCCAAGGTGAAGTTCACGTCAGCTCTCGAGGCCCGCGCCTTCCTGTCGTCCAAAAGGGTTCCGTGCTGCGCTCGCGGGGATTGGCTATGCTCCCGCAGGCCATCCCGGAGGGCGCTTGAACCACGCAACAGAACGCTACAAAGAAGGGCTGGGGCGGCCCCTCGGCACGGCAGAGCTGGCGGCGCTGGAGCCGGTGCTGCAACGGCTTCACGCGCTGGGCCGGTCGGCCCACCCCACGCTCGACGTGCCCCTCCCGATGTTCGCCGCGGCGCTGGCGCTGCACGCTCGGAAGGCGGAGAGCAACGTGCCGGTGCTGCAGGTGGAGCACGCGGGCGACTTTTACCTGGCGGTCGCGTGCAGCGAAGACGTGCCGGGGGCGGTCGACATCCTTCGTCGCACGGTGCTTCGGCACGTGCCGGCCTACGTGGGCAGTCGCGCGCCGGGCGACGAGGTGGAGCAGCTGGTCGCCATTCGCTTGCTGGTCGCCGACCCAGGCGTGCCGCGGAAGATTGCAGAATACACCGGAAAGGGCGCGCTCCGCGCCTGGGTGCGGGTGGTGGCTACGCGCATTTCGCTCAACCTACGGCGAAGGAAGGAGCCGCGCGACGATACCGCGCTCTTGCCGTTGGGCGCAGCGCCGGAGGTCGACCTCTCCCGCGTTCGACACCAGGCGGAGTTCAAAGCGGCGTTCGAGCAGGCCCTTGCGAACCTTCCGGCCGATGAGCGCCTGCTCTTGCGCCTTCACTCCATCGAGCGAGCCCAGGGCGACGAGCTGGCGCGTTTGCTCGAGGTCGACCGCTCCACCATCATGCGGCGGCTGGCCCGCGCGCGGGAGCGCCTGTTCGAGGCGACTCGGGTGGCGATGATGGCCAAGCTCGGCCTCTCCAAAGACGAGTTCGCGAGCCTTGCACGCGACGTGCAGTCGCAGATCGACCTCTCGCTGAGCCGAGTGTTCGCCTGAAGCGCGCATGCTCGCCGCCCTTCAACCCTGCCCCGACGAAACGGAAGTCAGCGAGCTGCTGGACGGACGGCTGAGCGACGCAGCGAAGACGCGACTTTTGAACCACGCGGCCGACTGCGACGCGTGCCGAGAGCTGCTGGCGCAGCTCTCGCAGAACGACCCAGAAGCCAGCGGCCCGCGCAGCGAGAGTGAGCCGCCCGACGGCAGCTGGCTGCGGCGCTACCGGCTCTTGCACGCGGTGGGGGCCGGCGGCATGGGCGTGGTATACGCCGCCTACGATCGGGAGCTCGATCGCCGGGTGGCCTTGAAGATGCTTCGCGACCCGGGAGACGACGCCGACGGATCGCGGCGCCGAGGGTTGGTGCGCGAGGCGCGCGCCATGGCGAAGCTGAACCACCCGCACGTGGTGCGGGTGTTCGACGTGGGCGAAGAGGGCGACCGCGCCTTCGTGACCATGGAGTTCGCGGAGGAGGGCACGTTGCGGGGCTTCCTCGAGGCCGCGCCCCGCTCTTTTGCCGAGATCGCCAAGCTCTTCGACGACGCCGGCCGCGGTCTCCAGGCAGCCCACGAGGCGGGGTTGATTCATCGCGACTTCAAGCCCGAGAACGTCCTCTTGCGCGAGGGCGTGGCCATGGTCACCGACTTCGGCCTGGCGCGGCGTCTGCGCGGACCGGCAACGCCCACCGGCCAGGGCCTCGCGCTCGAGACGCCAGTGGTCGGCAGGGGGTCGGTGACGGCGACCCACGCCAAGGGCGCCGCCGGCACGCTGCGCTACATGGCGCCTGAGCAGCTCCGCGGCGAAGCCCTGGACGCGCGCGCCGATGTGTTCGCTTACGCGGTGGCCTTCTGGGAGGCGTGCTACGGCCAGCGACCCTTCGAGGGCGAGACCGTGGGCGAGGTGCTCGCAAGCATCGAGGCAGGGCCGCGAGCACCGAGCGGGGCTGGACGCGGCGTTTCTCGACGGGTGCGCAAGGCGCTGGAGCGCGCCTTGGCCTTCGAGCGCGAGGCGCGCCCAGCGTCGATGCATGCATTGCTCACGGAATGGCGCCCCCCTCCGCCGCTCGCATGGCGCCCGCGGCTGGGCATCGCGGCGGCCATCGTGCTGTCGGCACTGGGCGCCGCGGCAGCGCTACGAGGCCGGAGCCATTCGGGTGCGGTGGCTGCAACCGCATCGCCCACCACAGACCCGGCGGCCTCGGTGGCGGCCGCACCCCCGCCGGCTCCGACCCCTCTCGCCCTCGCGGCGGCTGCAGAGCTGCCGAGTGTCAGCCCGTCCCGAGAGAGCTCACGAAAGACGTTGTATTCGCCCCCCCGAACGGGCGAGTCTGCGGGCGCGACGGCCGCTGCCCCTTCGAGCGATGCGGCCGCACCATCGCCCAGCGCAAGCGTCCGTGGCCCCGGCGGTGTGTTCGTGAAGCCTCCGTATTGAGGACGAAAATCGACGATGGCGACGCAGCGAAACAAGCGATGGGTGACGAGGGCCGCGGCGCTGGCGTGCACCCTCGCCTTCGCCGCGAGTGCGGGCAAGGCGAACGCGGAACCCGACGAAAGCGCCGTCTTGGCAGCCCGCGAGGCGTTCACCGCGGGCGCCAAGCTGGTGGAAGAGGCGCGCTGGCCGGAGGCCCTGGCGAAGTTTCAGCTGGCGCAAGAGAAGCGCCCGCACCCGGTGACCCGCTACAACATTGCGGCGTGCCTTCGCGCGCTCGGCGCCTACACCGCGGCGCGGCGCAGCTATGCCGAGGCCCTGCAGGAGTCGGAGGCCGCGCAGCTCGGCGAGGCGCTCGACGCGCGCACCGTGGCCGAGGTCCGCGGACTGCTCGTGCAGCTCGATGGCATCATCGCCACCCTCGACGTGACGGTGCTGACCGCCCCGGTGACGGTGAGCGTGGATGGTGCGCCGCTCTCGGTGGAGGCACCCGACAGGACCGTCGCCGGCGTGCGTGGCCCCGGGCCGGCAGAACGCGCCCCGGCAGCGCGCTTCGCGATTCGCCTGAACCCGGGCGTGCACACGGTAACGTTTCACGGCGCCGACGTGTCCGACGCCGCGATGACCTACACCCTGGCGCCGGGCGCGACGCAATCGGTGACGGTGCAACTCGATAGGCTACCTTCGACGCTGCACATCGCGGCCGTCCCCACCGAGAGCGTGGTGCGCGTCGACGGCGTCGACGTGGGTACCGCGCCGGCGACCATCACCCGCCCCCCGGGCATGCACCGCGTGCGCATTGTGCATCCGGGCTTCTTGCCCTACGACACGCAGATCACCACGCGCCCGGGCGAAGACCTGCGCATCACCGGCAAGCTGGCGCCGGAGAGCGTCGCGCTCACCCGCAAGTGGTGGTTCTGGACCAGCCTCGGCGCGGCGCTGGCGGGCGTAGCCGTGGGCTCGTACCTGGTGGTGCGCAGCACCGAACCTCCCGACCGCACCCCCTACAACGGCGGCACCCTGGGCTGGACCGTACCTGCGCACTGACCGCTCCTGGCTTCGCTGCCGCCGCGTCCGCGCTGCCGGATATTTTCCTGACTCCTGCTGCCAAAAAGGCGCCGGCCCCCCAAGGGTTCGGCCAAAAACGCAAGCCACCTAGGTGACTGGTGTTTTTCGTGAGCTACCTGGCTCCTCTGGTCCGGGAGGCTGCGCGCCGGCGGAGAGCGCCAAGCAGGAGACTGAGAGTTTTTGGCCGAGACCGAGGGAGGCGCGTTCGCTGGGGGCTCGCCGGTCGCTCACTCTCTCTTCTCGTGAGGACGGGAGGCGCCGGCCCCCCAAGGGTTCGGCCAAAAACACCAGCCACCTAGTAGCGGGCGCAGCGAAAGCCGAGCCTCGAGGTGCGGCTTTCGCTGCTCAGGCGCACGTACGACCGCGTCGCGAACGCGTTGCGGGCGAAATCGCCGCCCCGCTTGGCGTGCTCGTTCGAACCGGTCTCGGGGCAGATCGGATCGCGAAAAAACCCTTGCACATTGCATGCATCTTCCGCCAGGTGCCAGGAATCGCGCGCCCACTCGGAGAGGTTGCCCGCGAGATCGTCGAGGGTGGGGCTGCCCGGCAAGGAGAGCCGATCGAGCTGCGACTTCCCCACCGGGCTCGGGACGTCTTTGCCCCCGCAGGTCCCGTCTGCGCCCCTTCCGAACGCCAGCGCGCCGCACGTTGGGTCGTCGTCGCCCCACGGATAGCGCCAGCCGTGGAGACCTCCCTGCACATACTCGAGCTGGGCTTCCGAGGGGAGCGTCTTGCCGCTCTCGCGGCAATAGCGCTGGGCGGCCCCCCAGCTGATGCAGTTGACCGGATAGGCATCGAGCGGCGACGGCTCCCTCGAATAGGTGCAGCCGTTCTCGGGCGACACCAGCGGCTCCTCGCCCTCGAGGTCGTCGAGGGTCTTGGCCAGACCGCTTCGGCGCAGCTCCCCGACCGTGACCTCATGACGATCCAGGACGAAGGGCGACACCGCGACCAAGCGCGGGGCGAGACCGCCGGCCGGCCCTGGGGTTCGCGCGCCGTCGCCCATCCACACCACGCCGCCGGGCACGCACACCTCGTCGGGTGACACAGGGATCGTGCAAGGCAGGCGCCGGGCATCGGGCCAGCGGTCGAGCCCCGGGGCTGCCGGGGCGCCCGTGGCCTCGGCCGGCGTCATGCGGTCGCCGCGTGGATGCGCGAGGTCGGCCATGCGCAAGACGACGTAGGCGCGGCGTACTTCGCCGGGGCCGGGCTTCGGCAGCTTCACCCACGCGGTGAGCGAGCTCCCTTCGTCGGGCAGTCCGTTGCGGTCGAGGTTTCGCAGCGCGAAGATTTGCACCTTCGCCACAGCGCCCGCTTCGCCCACCACGAGGCCCATCGAAAGCTCGCGCGGCCCTGAGGCCTCGAGCACGAACTCGCGGGAGCAACCGCCGCAGGGAGCGCGCGCGTCGCCGACGTAGACCTCGACGCGCAGCCGGTCGAACAGCGCGATATCGTCGGGACCGAGGCCGAGCGCGGGCAGCGGCGCGTCGGTCTCGACCACCAAGAGCACCTGCTCGGGCGCCACCGGGGCAGGGCTACAGGCCGCCGACAGCGCGGCGGCCAGCGTCCATAGCGCGACGCCGGCCCGCGTCATGGCTGCTCGTACACGCAGCGGACGCCGTTGAGCGGCGAAGTGCTCATGGGGTAGTCGAAGCGCCGAAGGGGCGCGGCGAGGAGCGTGGATGGCGAGGCAAAGTGGGTTCCGCGGGCCGCCCGCAGAGGCGCGAACGCGAGGGCGCAGCGGGGCGCATCGGTGGGCGCGGCGAGCCAGCACGGGTCGGTGTAGGCCGCGTACGCGTCGACGGTCCACTCGGCAAGGCCGCCCGCCATGTTGCGAACCCCCAGCGGCGTGACGTCGGCAGTGACGACGCCGCGGGGCTGGGGGCCTTCGTCCGGCACCTTGGGAGCACACAGGCCGGCGCCCGCCAGGTGAAGGCGGTCGAAGAGGGCGTGCCCGCACGTGGGCTCGTCGTCGCCCCAGGGGTACAGCGCGGCACGCAGGCGGCCGGCCTTGCGCGCGACGTACTCCCAGCTCGCCTCGGAGGGAAGCTCCCCCCCCCGAAACCGACACAGGTCGCGCGCAGCGGGCCACGTCACGCAGTTGAGCGGGAAGTCCTCACGGCCGGCGAGCGCAGCGGTGTAGGTGCACAGTGCGGGGGCGCTGCTGCTGCGGGGGTCGAACGTTCCCCGCGTCGGCTGCACGTACGCGGCGTTGCCGACACCGGGTGGTAGCGCGAAGCCCGACGCCAGCGCGGCTCGGTACTCGCCAACCGAAAGCTCGTCCTGGTCCACGTAGCGCGTGGGCATTCGCACCACGCGCTCCGGAGTGGTCGCCCCGTCGCCGATGCCGCCGAAGAGTGCGCTCCCCATCACCATCATGCCGCCTGGCGCGCAGATGCGGCCCGGCCGCGGCGCCTCGCACGGCGCGCTCTGGGCAAAGCGGCCCAGCATCGAGATGGGCTTCGGCTCCGCGGCCCCCGCGAAGCTCGCCAGCGCATGCGGCGATGTCATGCGGCCGGCCTCGCAGGCGACGATGCCGCCCACGTCGAGCCTCCGTGAGTCCTTCGCCGGCACGCGAGCGGGCCGCCCGACGCAATCGCCGCCCACCATGAGGCGAGCGTGGCGCACCTCGTGGGGCATAACGTCGACGAAGACGAAAGCCTCGGTGGTCACCTCCTCCTTGGGCTCGGTGGGCGGCGTGTCGTCGCGACCGTCGCGGAGCAGCCGCGGCCAGATGTCGGCGGGGAGAGGCGGCGCGAGCTTCACCTCGCCTGCGTCGGCGCCCGCATCTTCCGGCGGGGCACCCACCAAAGCGGCGCGAACCACCAGCGCGTGCGGTTGGTCGGGGAGAAAGCTCGTGGCGAGGAGGGAATAGCTCCCGATGGCGAGGTGCGCGTCGACGCGCGAAACGCGCGTATCCTTGTCACCGCGCCCGCAGGCGAGCTCGCTCTGCGGGTCGACGCAGTCACGCCGAAGAAAGAGCGCGAACAGGCTGCCCACGGGCACTTCGCTCGCCACGTCGAAGTGGTAGTCTCCCTCGACGTCGATGCGTACCCGTGCCGCGGCCATTCCGGACCGCGTGGGAAACGCCCCGGCGTCCTCGAGGTAACATCCGCCATCGGCGCGGGGCGTCGTGAGCGGCACATCGCCGAAGCGGAGCGCTGCCGTGCCGCCAACGGGCAGCTCCGGCATCGCTGCGCAAACATCGCCAAGCGTAGTGGGGAGCAGCTCTTCGTGAAGCGGCTCGGGCGGCACCGGCCGCCGTGCGCCGGCGTAGTCGCGAAGGCGTCCCTTAGGGTAGGCGCGGGCGCGGACGAGCACCCGGCCAGGACGGTCTTCCGCGGCGGCGATGCCAAAGCTGAGCGGCCATTGCGAGGGATCGCCCACGTCAACGTCGCGCGAGGTCAGCCAGGTGCCGTCCTCCGCGTACAGGTCGAGGCGCAAGGCCTCCACCACGTCGGGCACTGGCAAATCGGTGTCGACCACCACCAGGGTCTCGCCGGACACCACAGCATCGTGGCTACAAGCGCCCAGACTGCACAGGTACCCAATTGGTGCCAGCCCGGCCCAAGCGCGAAGCCCACCACCAAGCCGCGTCGGGCCCCAAGCCCGGGGAGATTTCTTCTGCACCGGCGCGCACCCTACACGATCGGAGGCTCCTTCTCCTGCGAGAGATGCGCGTCCGATTCGCACGCGCACCTGCGACGCGGCGCGAATCGATTTGCGGGGGCGCGCATTTCGAGCCGTCGAGATCTCTGTCGAGGTACGTATGCGGCCATGACCCTCCCTGCGCACGTCGCCGAAGCCCAGCTCACCGCCTACAACGCCCAAGACCTCGACGTCTTCTGCAGCCACTTCGCCGAAGATGTGGTGGTCGCCGACCTGAACGGCGCGGTGAAGCTCCAGGGTCGCACGGCGTTTCGCGCGCTCTACGCGAAGGTCTTCGGCGAGTTCCCGGAGAACCGGGTGGAGCTCCTGGGTCGCATCGCCGTCGGCAATGTAGTCGTGGACCACGAGCGCGTGCTCCGAACGCCGGATGCCGAGCCCTTCGAGGTGGCGGCCATTTACACCTTCCGCGGCAAGGAGATCGCCCGCGTAGACTTCGCGCGGGCCTGACGGCCTACTGTTATAGGCCCGAGGCGCCGCGAACGTACTCGCTCGCGACCTTGCCACCGGAAACGAAGAACCCCAGCGCGAAGCCGACCAGGGCCAAGACCCCAGGTATGCCGATGAGGAGAAGGCCTGAGCCGATGTTGTCGCGCTCGCGGCTGCAGCCGCCGCCGATGCAGATCTCGCGCATGCCCTTGGCTTCGACTTCTTGCTTGTGGGTCTCGGCTGCGCTCCCCAGGAGCGAAGAAACGCCGGCCCCGCAGCCACCGAACAGGAGCCCGGCACACAGCCCGACCACCACCGGCACGCGCCGCTTCCATGCGCCCTTGTTCGCGCGAGCCCACTCTTCTTCGGGGGTCTTGGGCAGTGTCATGACAAGCCCGTAGCCGGGCCGACGAAGACCGTCAATTCAGGGCGCGGGCGTGGCGTCGAAGCGGGGCGTCGTCTCGGCCATCTGCGCGTCGCGCACGCCGTGGCGTCGAACCGCGACGCAGACCAGAGCGGCATATACGAAGGCCAAAAAGACGAAGGGCCCCACAAGGGCGAAGCCAGTGCCGTCGACCACCGCCTTCTGCACGCCGCTCAGCTGATAGGTTTCCTGGGTGCGGTCGATGCTGGCGTAGACGAAGCCGCCGAACCCGACGAGTGCCGCGTTGTGGGCCGCCGTCCACAGCGCGAGCACGGTGCCGAACCTGCGCACTTTCTCGGAGCGCTTCATCACCTGGATGCCGAACACGAGCGAGGTGATGGCCAGCGCCACGCCAGTGGGGCCGAACCACAGCCCGAACCCTGGCTTCATGTCCTTCCAAGCGAGCAGATCGACCAGCACGCCGAGCGCCGCGAGCGGCGCGCTCATGAGCCCGATAGCGCCATAGAGAATGGACACGAAGGCCACCGCTTGCACCACCCGTGGCGGCCCCTCCACGTGCTCCGTGTATCCTGCAACCGAAGGCCCCGCACGATAGGCCGGCTGCGCCGGGCTCGCCACGCGATCGTAGGCCTTCCAGTCGCTGAAGTACCGCTTGCGCAGCAGGTAGAAGAGTCCGCCGACGATGGCGAAGAAGGTCAGCGCGCCGCAGCCGAGGACGAAGATGGATCCGATCGTGTCTTGCTTCATGCGAGGGGGGTCTCGGGGAGGGAGGCGCCGTCTGACCCGGAGCCGGGCACTTCGCGCGGCGGCCAGAGGTCGCTCCCGTCATCGTACGTGGGGTTGGAGCGCACTGCGACCATGGCAAACACCGCGTACGTGATGGAAGCCAGCGCATAGAGTACGACCACCGCGCCCCCGCCGTTGCGCATCGTGCACATGCTGAAGGGCTCGCCCACTACCTGGGGCATGAGGTTCGCCAGGAGGGTCACGCCAAGAAGGAGCAGGTTGTGGATGAGCGACCATGCACCGACGACGTGCGCGAAGCGCCGGGCCGAGGCGCTGCGCTTGGTGATGCGAAGGCCGAGCACGAAGTGCGCGATCGAGAGCGGAATTCCTGGGACGCCGAAGAACGAGGCTAGGCCTAACGTGTGGTCGGCCTCCACCGCCACCCCCAGCCCCACCAGCGGAATCGAAGGCAGCCACATGATGCCGAAGAAGAGCCCCAGAATGGCAGCGGTCTGAAGCCGGCCGGGTATCTGCTGTACCCGCTCCACGAATCCGGCGCGCCGGTCGCCGTCGCGGTAGGCGCCCGTGGGAGGTGTGATGACCTCCACCGACTCGTTCCAGCTTGCCTGATTTGTCCGAACAGAAGCCTTGTACGACGCAACGATCACCACCGCCGCGAGAATCGGACCGACGACCCAGAGCAGAGCGAACACGTTGAATCCTCTCGTTGCGCGGGGAGAAGCAGGGGGAGAACTGTGGGCCCAATGGCCGCATTCCAGCATTCCACGCGCTTCCTTGCGGAGCAACCTCCGTACCGGCGCGCGCTTGCGCAAAGAAGGCAGCAATTTCGCGGGCGTCTTCGTTCCACTGCAGGCGGCCTTCGCGCGTCGAAGAAGGCGCGCGCGAAGGGTCCTTTGCGCCGGCGCGTAACCGTTCGAACAGATTGCGACCCTCGGAGGAAGAACGAGCCGCGGTTGGCGTAGAAGCGGCTGGCGCACATACGCGGCGACGACTGCGTTACGTTGCCGAAAGGTGACGCGGCAGCCGCCCACCGGCGCAGGAAACAATGCTAGATTGGAAGCGATATGCGAAGTGTCTTGTCTGCGACGGCATGGGTGGCTTCGGTGGTGGGAATCGCCTGCGGGGCGTGCGGCGGAGACGATCCGCCGGCCAATTCCCCGAGTGGCAGCTCCGGGAGCGCCAGCTCGTCGTCGTCGTCCGGTAGCTCCGGGCAGAGCAGCAGCAGCGGCGGCGGCACCGATGGCGGCGGCGCCACCTGCACATTGCCCAAGGCCACCGCGGGCTTTCAGGCCGGGCAAAAGCTCACCGTGGGCGGCGCCTCGCGCACCTACTCGATTGCCGTACCGGCGAACTACGACGGCACCAAGAATTACCCGGTGGTCTTCGTGTTCCACGGCGACGGCGGCGACGGCGCGAGCGCCCGCGGATCCTTCAAATTCGAAGCAGCGCACGGCAGCGACGCCATCTTCGTGTACCCGGACGGCCTAGGCAGGACCTGGGACCTCGACACCTGGGACGACGCGAAGAACCCCGACATCTTGTTCATGGATGCGCTGGTGGCCGCGGTGAAGAGCACCTACTGCGCAGCGAGCTTCTATGCAGCGGGCTTCAGCCGCGGTGGTTTCTTCGCGAACCACGTGGGCTGCCACCGAGGCAATCTGTTCCGCGCCGTGTCGTCGCACGGCGGCGGCGGGCCCTACGACGCCACGCTGAAGAACTTCGACAACCAGGGCAACCTCATTTGTCCCACCAAGCCGGTGCCGGCGCTCATCGTCATCGGCGCAGGCGACGGCCTCCTGAACGACTCCAATTTCAGCCGCAAGTACTGGACCTTCGCCAACGGGTGCCAGGCCGCTGCCAGCGCCGCCGACCCTTCTCCCTGCGTGGCGCACCAGGGTTGCAAGGCCCCGCTCGAGTGGTGTCAGATTCCCGGGCTCGGGCACGGGGTCTGGCAAAACGGCACCGAGACTACCTGGAAGTTCTTCATGGCGAACTGAGGGGCGACCTCACGTACGCCGGCGGCCGTACGCCGTCGGGGCACAGCGGGAGCGCAGCGTCGCAGGCAGCGCGGGGCGTCAGCCGATAGAGCGTCTGGAGCGGCGGCGGCCGCAGCGAAGGCACCAGCCTGACGAGGCGCCCGAAGAAGGCATCGAAGCTGCCGAGCGGCCACTCCGTGTACACGAGCTCCGCGTCGCTGGTGCCCGCGAGAGGCGCCTGGGTGTGGGTGGTGAGCACGAAGCTCGGCGTGGTGCCGCCGAAGGGGCAGCACACGCCTTCCTGGAGCTTTCGCACTTTCCAGTCGCGGCGGTACAGGTTGTATTCGGTGATGTCGGTATCTTGCACGTAAAGGGTGGCGCCCGGAGGTACCGCCCGGTACACCGCGCGGGCCAAAAGACCGTGCTCGGCGCCGTTCACCGGCACCAGCGCCACGAAGAGGGCGGTGGCCAGGTTGAGCCCTACGAGAACGCGAAAGACGCGCGTGCGGCGCACCGCCCAGATGCTGTCGAAGAGCCACGCGCCGGGTGCCTGCGCCCCGCCCGGATAGAAGGCCGGTACGATGGCTGCCGCGGCCAGCATTGCGATGGGCCACACGAAGCGGTCTTCCTTGTGCGCGAGCAGCAGGCTATGCGCCGCGAAGAACGGCACCAGCAGCCAGGTGAGCACGTGGCGGGGAAAGCGCACCGCCAGCACCACCATGGCCAGGAGCGCGAGGAGAACGCTCGGCGCGAACACGTTGCCAAGGCTGGCCACGAAGTAGAACCAGGGTGGTGCCGTCGAGAAGCGACTGGCCGCTCCCTGGAGCAGGTTTACCTGAAAGTAGCGCACCGGCGCGGCAACGAAGCTGCCGTAGCCCCAGGCGTCGACGAGCGTACCGAAAGCCAGCAGCGCCGCGAAGCCCAAGGCGAAGGAAACAAGCTCCCGGCGCGGGCGCTTCTCGACCACCAACGCCCAACCCACGAGGCTCACCGCGAGAATGGCCATCTGGTAGCGCACCTCGAAGGCGGCGCCGGCGAGCATGCCGGAAGCGAAGAGGGTCGAAGCCGCGCGCCGGGGCCGACGACGCGGGCTCGCTACGGACGGGCGCGCGGGCGCGAGGAAGCACGTAAGCGCGAAGACGAAGAGCGACGCTGCCACGGTCTCGGAGCACGGTCGCGCGAAGAGCCACGGGAGAAAGCCCACCATGCGCAGGGCTGCTTCCTGCGCCGGCAGCACTTCCGCCGGCAGCCATTCGCGCGATCGCCGGACGAGCGCGTCGAGCGACGCGAAGCCGAGCGCGGCGCACAGGAGCCGCACCACGGTGAGCTGCGTGAAGAGATCGCCGAAGTGCAGTGCGCGAAGGCCCCGCAGCACCAGGTACACGGCGCCCGGGAAGAGCCACGGACGCATGTGCTCCGCGTACTCCCAGGTGAGCCACTCGCGAGGAACCAGGCCCAGCTTGTAGCCGGCGTACTCGACGATCTGGAAGTGCTCGTCTGGATGGTACGGCGAAACGCTGACGATGGCAGTGGCCGCCACCAGCGCCGCGTGGGCCCACCAGAGTTGGTGCGCGTGGCGCGCCCGAGGGGCCTCGTGGGTGTCGTCCCGGCGCATGGACCGGCAGCATATCCGCAAAAGCTGCGCCTTCGCCCTTTACTCTGCGGCGAGCCTCCGCCATGTTCCCCGCCGAGGTGAAAGTATGATCAAGATCGGTGACAAGGTTCCCAGCGCGAAGCTCTACGAATCCTCTGGCTACGACGACGCGTCGCACTGCCCCCTCCCGCCGCAGCCGGTTGAAGTGGAAGAGCTCACCCGAGGCAAAAAGGTCGTGTTCTTCGGCCTGCCGGGCGCCTTCACGCCGACGTGCTCCGGCAAGCACGTGCCGGGCTACCTCGAGGCCTACGACGCGCTCAAGGCCAAGGGCGTCGACGCGGTGGTGTGCGTGAGCGTCAACGACGGCTTCGTCATGGCAGCCTGGGGGCGTGACCAGAAGGTGGGCGACAAGGTCCGCATGCTGGGCGACGGCAGCGCCGACTTCACCAAGAAGCTCGGACTGGAGCTCGATTTGACGGCCAACGGCATGGGCGTGCGCTGCCGCCGCTTCTCGATGCTGGTGGACGACGGCGTGGTAAAGACCCTCAACGTCGAGGAAGGCCCCAAGTTCGAGGTGAGCGACGCCAAGACCATGCTCGCGCAAGTCTGACATTCGCGTGACGCAGACGAGGCCCGCCGGTGACGGTGGGCCTTTTTTTTGGCGCGTTCCCGAGCGCCTTGCGCGGAAGGGAAAGGTCATGCAGGGTTGGACCATGCGGCGCGCCTTGCTCTTGCTCCTCCTTGCCTGCGGGTCGGACTCGACCGTAGAGGCCTCGCTCGCCCCGGCGGCTCCCGGCGTCGACGCGTCGACCCCGCCTCGCGACGCGGGCAACGGAGCTGGCGACAAGCCCAAGGAAGACGCGGCGCCGCCGCCGCCGCCGGATCCGGAAACCCGCTTTTTGGCCATTGGCGACACCGGCAAGGGAACCGCGGGGCAGCAGGCAGTGGCCGACGCGATGGCGGCAAAGTGCAAGGTCGACCGCTGCGACTTCGCGGTGATGCTGGGCGACAACCTGTACGAGAGCGGCGCGTCGTCGCCCGACGATCCGCAGTTTCAGACCAAGTTCGAGGCCGTGTACGCAGCGCTGCCCATCGATTTCTACGTGGTGCTCGGAAACCACGACTACGGCGGCAACGGCTCCGGCGCCGAGCTCGGCAAGGGCAAAAACGAGGTCGACTACACGAGCCGCTCGCGCAAATGGAAGATGCCCGCGGCGCACTACCACTTCACCAAGTCCGACATCGAGTTCTTCGCCCTCGACACCAACCTCCAGATGTTCGGCGTCGATTCTGCGCAGAAGACCGACGTCGATGGGTGGATCGCGGCCAGCAAGGCCAACTGGAAGATCGCCCTCGGCCACCACCCGTACAAGTCCAACGGCCCGCACGGCAACGCGGGCAGCTACGACGGGCTCTCGGGCATCCCCATTGTCTCCGGCTCCGGGGTGAAGAGCTTCCTCGAGGGCCACGTGTGCGGCAAGGTCGACCTGTACCTCGCCGGGCACGACCACTCGATGCAGTGGCTGAACGAGACGTGCATGGGGACGCCGCTGGCGGTCTCCGGCGCCGCCGCCGAATTCACCACCCTGGGCACCAAGAACGCCACCGCCTTCCAGGCCGCGGTTCGCGGATTCATGTACATTACCGTGAAGAAGAAGCAGCTGGTGGCGGAGCTCATCGACGAGAGCGGCACCACCCTGCACCGCGAGACGCTGAACAAGTAGCGGCGGTTCGTGCTACCCTCGCGAATGATGCGACGCTGGGCACTTGGTTTGGCTGCTACCACGCTCTTCTTCTCCAACGCGGCGCGGGCCGAGTACCCGGTCGAGTACACGAAGAGGCCGCAGGTCGTTTCGGAGAAGATGCTGCAGGTGCGGGGCGACCTGTACTTCAACCTCTCCAAGGACGCATTCTTCGAGCCGGTCATCATTGCCCCCAGCGTGGAGTACGGCGTCACCGACCGCTTCCAGCTGGCGCTCCGCCACGAGACCAGCTTCCAGTTCAACGGCGGCGACTTCTACAACGGCCCCGGTTTGGAGGCGAAGTTCGAGTTCCTCCACGAGGACACCTACTCGGTGGCGGTCTTCGGCGGGCCCTACATCAACAAGTTCGATCCGTTCCTGCTGCAGGCGCGGGCGGGCATCGGCCTTTGGACCTTGCCGGTCGATCACTTCGCGGTGAACACCTCGGCCTACGTGGGCGTGGGCATCACCAACCGCGAGACCGGCAACACGACCACCAATCCCGACGTCTTGGTGATCAAGGTGCAGCCCTCGGTGACCCCCACCGAGCGCCTCGCCATCTTCCTCGATCTGGGCTTCTACGCGACGTTCCAGAGCTTCAGCCGGAGCTGGGGGTTGGCCACGGGCATCGGTGCATTCTACACCGTCATCGACAAGCTCGACCTCGGCGCCGACTTCACCTTCCCGCGCATCATCGGCGCCAACGACAGCGGCGGCCCCCGCTATCGCCAGGTCGATCTGCTCGTCCGCTACCGCTTCGACTTCGCCAAGTAAGCGAGACGCGAGTGGAGTAAGGAGAGGCCATGCTCGACGACGAACCGACGGTGCGGGCGGCGCAGGCCATCTTGAAGCGGCTCCAGGCCAAAGAGCAGATCGAGACCGCCAATCCCGACGGCGTCAAAGACGACTTGATGCGCGCCCTTTCGGGCTACGAGCAAGCGATCGATGCGCAGGTGAGGGACGTGCTGGCGGGCGCCCAATCGCTGGGCGCCGCGCAAGAGGCGCTGCTCCGGCGAACGCAGGCCGCCGGCGTTCCCCTCGACGAGGAGGCCATCCCGGTGCTGCTCCCGCAGCTGGCCGAGGTGCTCGAAGGCTCTCCCCACGTGGAGGAGATCTTCGCCGACGACGACGCGCTCGATAAGGTGCTTCGGGCCGCGCTCCTCGACTTTCTCCCGGCCATTGCCTGGCAAGCGCGCGCCAAGCTCGCGGCGGCCTTCGTCAAGCCGCGCAGCACCCTTCCCGCTTCGCACAAGCCGGCCAGCATCGCCGACGACGGCTACGTGTTTCCGCTCTTCGAGGGGCCGATAGAGAGCGCCGCCCTGGACGACGAGGGACCTTGCGCCTACTGCGGCGCCACCGCCAAGGTGCGCTTCGCGCGGGCCTGCTATCCGTGCTTTCGCGCCGGCAAGGCCACAGACCACGTGATGGGCACCGAGCTCGGCATGGTGCGGGCGGAAGACGCTGCCGAAGGACTGACCCACGGGCTGCCGGCAATGCTCGCGCCCTCCGGCTACGAGCGCGTGGAGCGGGAGCGCGACGACGACGACGACGAGGCATGGGTGCGCATCCGCGTGGACCCGGCCAGCCTGGGCGAGCTCTTGCGCACACCCAAGTACGACACGTGGCAGGGCGAGTACTGGCTGTTCTGCTGCCAGAAGCCCATGGTGTTCGTGGGTCCGCTGAAAGAGCCGCTCCTGGAGCGCCTGCGCAAGAGTGAGCAGACCCAAGAGGAGGTGGTGGCGCGCCTCCTGCAAATCGATTCGCGCGAGGCGCACAAGCGCACCACCGAGGCGCTCCTCGGTCGCATCTCCATGTACGTGTTTCGCTGCCCGCACTGCGAGAAGCACCGCGCCCACTTCGACGCCGCGTAGCCGAGAGCATTGACGCCAGCGGGGCGCCGGGCTTTCATGGCGCGCATGACCCCGTGCCCCCGCTGCGCTCGCCATGTTCGCTCGGATACCTGCCCGTTCTGCGGGCACGCCGTGGTGCCGGCGGCCAAGGCTGCGCCGCTGCCGACCGGCCTTTCGCGCGGCGCCATCCTGGCGGCGGTGCTCACCGCCGCGGCTTGCGCCGAGAACTCCGCGTACGCGCCGGTGGCGGTGTATGGCGCGCCACCGGCACCCGGAACCGACGCACCGTCGGTCTCCGACGCCGGCAGCGACGCTCGCGAGGCAATCTCGGTTCCGATAGCGCCTCCGGTCGCTCTGTACGGCGCGCCCTATCAGCCGCCGTTGGTCGCGGCAGACGCCGGCGCCCCCGCGCCGGGGGTCGACGCCGGGGGTAAGCCGGTGAAGGACGCGGGCACGCCCAAGAAGCGCCCGGACCCCGGTGGCGGCGGCACGGTTGCGCCGATGTACGGCATGCCGCCCGGCGACTGATCGCCGCGCATGCTCCCGCGCATCAAGTCCACCGCAGACTTCGTCTCGCGCCTTGCCTTCTTCGCGGTGGCGCCGCTGGTCATCGTCTTCGCCTCGGCGCTGTTCCCGGTGACCGGCGCGCTGATCATGATCGGTCTCGCGCTGCTGGTGTTCTTCTTCGGCGAGGCGCTGACGCCGCTCATCGATCGCGTGCCGTTCATTCGCAAGGCCTTGCGCGTGCAGTTTGCCTTCGAGGCCTACTACCGCGAGCACCCGCCGCGCCCGTTTCTCTACTATGTGTTCTACCCGCTGCTCTTTCCCTACTGGCTGTGGAATCGCAAGGCGCGCCACGAGTTCCTGCTCTTCAAGGGCTACACCCTGGTGAGCATCGTCATCCTGCTGGGGAGCTCCGCGTGGCAGTACACCCAGGTGTGGCGGCCGGAGCTCTCACTTCGCCAGTTCGCCGGCGTGTTCGCCATGCAGATCGTGGTGGAGACGCTACTGGTGCTCATGCTGGTCATGCCCATCGTCACCAGCGTGGTCCACTTTCACACGCGTCGATCGCCGCTGCCGCTCGCCGCGCTCCTGGCGGTGGGGCTCGCATCCAGTGTGGTAGCCATCGTGCGCCTGGAGCGCCGACGCGACCCCGTGGTGAGCTTCGCCACGCGCGAGCGGGTGGGCATGCGCACCGCCCACGACCCCAAGCGCGCCAAGGAAGCGGAGCTCTCGGCGCTCAACGCCGCGTGGAAGGAGCTGCCGCCCGGGAAGACCGAGGTGGGCAAAGATGGCAAAGTAGAGGGCGCCGCCCTGGAAGTTGCACGCAAGGCGCTCACCGCCTACTACCGCAACGACGAAGCGTACGCGTTCGATCTGTGGCTCTCGAAGACGCCGAAGCACGAGATCCTGGTGGTGTACTTCGAGGCGCGCCGGGGCCGCGCGCCCATCTACCAGGCAATGGACCGCGCAGGGCGCGTGCTCGCGAGCAAGCGCGGGCTGCCCAAGCGCGCGCTGCAGGCCATGAAGCAGGCGGCCGACGGCGTCATCGACAACCCCGACGATTTCTGGGACCCGTAGCCTCGCAGGTGAATGACGCCGGAGCCCAACGCAACGGAGAGAGAGAGCACGATGGCGTGACCCCCGCGAGCGGATCGCGGATTGCACAAGGGTCCCCTCATGAAGAATCGTGCTGGGGCATACACACTCAAACAGGCCACTTGCGTCCTTGTTTTCGAGGCCTTCCTCTCAAATTGCGGGGGCGCGGTGGCGGTCGATGCGAACGCGCTCGACCTCGAGCTCGGGACCACCGACGAAGCCTTGACGGCCAGCGACGGCGGGGTGACGCAGGACGCAGGGGTGAAGGTAGCCAATGGGAAGGCGTGCTCCGCCGACGCGGGCTGCCGCTCCGGCTTCTGCAATCCGAAGACGCATCTGTGTCGCACGCCGACCTCCAAGGACGGCTATCGCAACGGCTCGGAGACCGATGTGGACTGCGGCGGCGCGGCCACCAACCCGCGCTGTGCGGCAGGAAAAACCTGCGCAGCGGGCGCCGACTGCAACTCCGCGGCCTGCGGCGCAGCCACCTCGGAGTTCGCGGGCAAGTGCCTGGTGGCCAAGAGCTGCGGCGGCGGGCGTGGCGCCAACAACACCTGCGGGCTCACCCACACCGACAGTTGCTGCGCGTCGCTGCCTGCCCCGGGCGGCTCGTACATGCGCTACCAGAACCCCGACTTGCCAGCGACCGTGAGCCCGTTCAAGCTCGACCAGTTCGAGGTCACGGTGGGCCGCGTGCGCACGTTCCTGGCGGCCTTCGGCGGCAACCTGCGGGGCAAGCTCAACTTGCCGCCGGGCGCCGGAGCGCACCCGCTCATTGCCGGTAGCGGCTGGCGCTCTTCGTTCAACATGCGCTTGCCCGGAAGCATGGCAGAGGCCGCCATGCGCTACACCACCGCGTGCGCCTACGGCGGCGTCACCTCGCAGTGGGGCGCGCCTACCTGGACCAACGCGGCGGGCGCCAACGACGACAAGCCCATTAACTGCATCGACTGGTACACGCTCTTCGCACTGTGCGCCTGGGAAGGCGGGCGCCTGCCGACCGACGCAGAGTGGGGCTTCGCGGCCATGGGCGGCGATGAGAACCGCACCTTCGCATGGGGCAACGAAACGCCCTACTACCCCATGGACATCGGTCTGGTGAACGCCGGCATCGCCGACCCGGCCTGGGACTACGATCTGAAGTTCACGGTGGGCGGGCCGTACGCCTCGCGCACCGACGGCGCCAAGCACATCGCTGCGGTGGGCACCCACACCGGCAACGGCAAGTGGGGCCACGCCGACCTCAGCGGGAGCATGCTGGAGCTACTGATGGATTCGGGCGAGCTGGTGCAAGGTGAATGCGTGGATTGTGCAAACGTCGACTGGCCCGACCCTCCGCAACAGGCGGGCTACCCGGTGGAGTGGGCCATCATGGACGGCAACGACACCTGGTCGAACGGGGCAACCCAGCCAGACGGCGGCCGCATTCTTCGCGGTGGCTCGTGGCACCCCGACCATCCGGTGGGCAACTACTACAACTTCGGCAACTACCCGGTGTGGCGCACCTACTTCGCCGCCGGCGGCCGCTGCGCCCGCGACTGATCGTACTTCGAAGAAACGAAGGGAGCTTGGAGCGCGGCGAGCGGAGGAAAGCCTGCGTCGGCCAGCTGAGTGGCCCGTGCGCGGGCGGCCTCGCGGGAGGTGCCGACCACCCACGCGACGTTGGCGCCGGCCAGCAGAAACCGCACCGGCTCGGCGGACACCGCGCGCATGAGCCGGGTACGCTCGTCGTAGGGCACGTGCGACCAGAGCGAGAGCTCGTCGACGATCTTGGTGTAGCGGCTGCGATCCTCGAGCAGCGCCTGCGCCCACATGGCCACCGTCACCACGTCGTGCAGGGCGAGCAGCACCATGGGCGAGATGCCCTCGCCCGCGATGCGCTGAAAGAGGCCGCATCCGAAGGTGCGTTCCTCGGGCGGCGCGGTGACGAGACCGGCCGGCCGGCACGCCGCGGGGTCGAGGAAGGCGTCGGCGGCCTCTTGCTCCAGAGTGCCGCGCTTGTCGGCGCCGAGCTCCCGCGAGAGCTCCTGGCTCCAGCTTCGCAAGAGCGAGCGCGTGGCGCCGAAGGCCGCGGGATCGTAGCCGGCGCCGCCGGAGAACACGCGCACCTCCTCGGCGTAGCGCGCCACCCGCGAGCCCCTTGCGGGCCGCGACTGGAGAGCTCCGAGGGCGAGCCGCAGGCTGGTGAGCGCCTCGAAGCCGCCGTGATTGCCGGCGCGCTCCAAACGGCGCTCGAACGGGCCGAGCACGTCGTCGATAGCCATGCCGTCGAGCACGTCGAGGCCCTTGTCGTCGAGCGCGTCTTCCACGTCGCCGAAGCGGCGGGCGAGAATCGGATCGCCCTCGGCGCCCGTGGCGGCCACCCAGTGGCGGAACTCGTCGCGCAGGAGCGGCGCGGCGACGTTGGCAAGGACGCGCTCTTTCTGGGCGCGGAACGTCTCTTCCAGCACCAGCTGCTCGGCCCTTCGCACCTCGGCCTGTGCCGAAGCTCCAGGCGCGCGGCGCTTGTCGTCGGCCACCAGCGCGGCCGCGCGGGCGAGCGGTTCGGCGCGCGCCTCCACCGAGAACACGTCGATGCGACCAAAGGCCACCGCGAAGGGGTGCTCTCGGCGCACTGCCTCGGCGACCGCGCGGCGCATCTCTTCCTCCGAAGGCTTGAGCGACGCTCGCTCCAGGAGCCGCGGGTCCGAGGTCGCGATGACGGCCATGACGCGCGCTTCGCTCCGGAGCGGCTCCGGCGCTTTGGCCTCTTGCGGGCTGGCCGCGGGCGCGACCCGGCCTTGGCCACCGCCGCAGCCCAGGGCCGAAAGCACGAAAAATAGGCCCGCTCCCAGGAGAATCGATGTGCAGCGCGCCATGGGCGCGGAGCGTAGCGTAGATCGCATGCGCCAAGCGGGGCATCGCGCTCATCCACGCCAAGCCCCATGAGCCTCCGTGGAAGGGCGGAATGGATCGCTGGCGTCGAGATGCGGGCGTTCTTCCAGCTCCAGCTTGGCGAGCTGGTGACCTTTCCCCCTTCCGGCGGACAGGTTGCGTAGCTCACGCCCGGATCCGTGCGAGGAGGAGCACTTCAGACCTCGAACCTGAGTGCGACTTCGCGGGCCTCGAAGCCACGCCTACTTCAGGGCGTAGCTCTCCAGGTAGTCGAGACCACTACGCACCGCTGGCGAGGCGCACTCGATGTACACCTTCGCTCCCATCGCCCATGCGACGCGTACCGAATGGAAGAGCAGCGCGTGGAGCACGCTCTGGGTCAAGATCGCGATTCCGGAGAAGTCGAGCGAAAGCGGCCGGCCCGCCGAGAGGCCTGCGCGGTACGACTCCACTCGAGCCTCGAACGTCGTCGTATCGTCGATGAGCTCGCGGACGAGCACCCGAGGAACCGCGTCGGGCGGAGCTTCGTAGCTGAGCCACGTCCGGCCCGAAGACGCCGGCGTTCGCTCCGATGCGCGCTTCCGTATCACGTCGAGCAAAGCATCGCGGTCGACGATCTCGAGGGGAAGCTCGAACACGGCAAGTGTTCCGGGAAAGCCGGTTCCGGGAGGCACCAGAATTTCCATAGCGTGCGTATCCGCTTCTTCGTCGCTCGAGAGCAACAGTGAGGCTCCGCGGCTCGCGAGGAGGAACCTGCTACGCGTGAGCTTCGCCATCTCCGAGGTGAAGAACAGTCCGAGGCCGGCATTGTTCAGGCTCCCCGTCTGACCCTCGGGGAACGTACCGGAGACGTGGGGTCGAATCGCCTTCTCGAGCGCAACCTCGGCGCTGAGCACTTCGTGATGGCTCTTGAGACTCTCCCAGATGCCCTTCCCCGTGTCTGCGACCGCAACCTGGACGGTGGCCCTCCGGTAGCCCCCCTTATTTTCGGCCATCCTCTGCGCGCCGACGACCGCGCCGAGCGCGTCTCCACTGTGCTGGATGACGTTGCGCAGAAGCTCGTCGATCACGTAGGCGAGCGCATCTCGTGAGTCGACCTCGCCGGCTCCCGGCACGGCGAGGCTCGCGATCTCCTTAGCCTTCGCAGCGGACTGGCCGAAACCAACACGCTGTATCGCGACGGTCCTGTCGGTCGGCGACGCCGTCGCCGTTCCAGCGTCTCGCGCCGCGGTAAACCCCACTGCATGGGCGAAACGACCCGCGTCCCGGCGGCCACGCGTATAGACGTCGCACCGGATGTCCTCTGGCCGCTCTTTCCGGCTCAGAGCGCAGAGCGCCACAAGTGCCCACATCTCGACCACGTCGAAGTTGTCGAGGTTGTGGTGAAACCAGGGTCGCCCCGAGATGGCCGCGAGGAATGGCCCGGGGTCGGCGAGGGCGACTCGCGCCGGGGGGTCGAGGTCGGGCGGTTCGGCCATGTCCGAACGCTACCAAACGCTTGAGATCTTCGCATTCTATCCTTCGAGGGCTGCCTCCGAACTCGAAGGTCACGATTCGGAGACGGGTATCGCGAGCGCGAGCCTCGCGTCTCCGGGCACACCTCTTTCACGTGGGGCCGGCGCTCTGGCGACCAGCCCCGCGCGTCGCGACCATCGTCGCACTCGATGCGCGTGCTTACGGATGCCGATCTCTCGGTACACGAGCGCCTGACGAGTGGCGTCAGCAAGGTCATCGCGCAGCAGTATCCCATCGATGGTACCGATCCGAACAGACTCATCGCGCGCGGCCCCTTAGCGTACACTCGGGGCCCTATGACACCCTGTCGTGAGACGATGCGGCTCGAGGAAGACGAGCAACGGATCGCCAACTGGAAGCGCTGGGGCCCCTACCTCTCGGAGCGACAGTGGGGCACCGTGCGCGAGGACTACTCCGAAGGCGGAGACACCTGGCGCTCCTTCCCCCACGACCACGCGCGGAGCCGCGCCTACCGCTGGGGCGAGGACGGCTTGCTCGGCTTTGCCGACCGTCAGGGGCGCCTGTGCTTCGGCCTGGCGCTGTGGAATGGGCGCGACGGCATCTTGAAGGAACGCCTCTTCGGCCTCACCAACCCCGAGGGCAACCACGGGGAGGACGTGAAGGAGCTCTACTACTACCTCGACGCCACGCCCACCTACTCGTATGTACGTGGACTCTACAAGTATCCCCAAGGCCCTTACCCCTACCAGCAGCTCCTGGACGAGAATGCCCAGCGCGGGTTCGACGCCCCGGAGTACGAGCTGGTCGACACCGGCGCCTTCGACGAAGGTCGCTACTTCGACGTGGGCATCGAGTACGCCAAGGCCACCGATAGCGAGATACTGGCGCGCATCACCGTGACCAACCGCGGCCCCGAGCCAGCGCCGCTGGAGGTGATTCCCACGCTGTGGTTCCGCAACACCTGGGCGTGGGGGCGCACCAGCGAGGGCTACGAGCCGGAGCCACAGATTCGCATGGGAAGCCCGCGCATGGTGGTGGCCGAGCACCGTACCCTGGGGACGGTCGAGCTCTCGGTGGTCGACGGCGACGCGCCCGAGTGGCTCTTCACCAACAACGAAACCAATAGCGAGCGCTTGTGGGGCACGCCGTCGGCGAGCCGCTACGTGAAGGACGCGTTTCACGACTTTGTGATCGACGGCGAGAGCGACGCCGTGAACCCCGAGCAGGTGGGCACCAAGGCCGGCGCGCGTATGCGCCTCTCGCTCGCCGCCGGCGCCTCGCAGGTGCTCCGCCTTCGGCTCGGCCCGGCGGACGCAAGGGAGATGGACGCGGCGACCTTCGACAAGGTGTTCGCAGCGCGCATCGCCGAGGCCGACGCCTTCTACGAGGAACGCTTGCCTGCCAAGGCCACCGCCGAGGAGCGCAAAGTGGCGCGGCAGGCGTACGCCGGCCTCTTGTGGAGCAAGCAGTTCTACCACTTCGTCGTGCAGCAGTGGCTCGAGGGCGACCCTGCAAGCCCCCCACCTCCGCCCGAGCGCGAGCTCATACGCAACCGCAACTGGAAGCACGTATACAGCCGCGACGTGCTCTCGATGCCCGACAAGTGGGAGTACCCCTGGTTCGCCGCGTGGGACCTGGCCTTTCACATGATTCCTTACGCCGACGTGGACCCCGACTTCGCCAAGCGGCAGCTCATCCTGCTACTCCGTGAATGGTACATGCATCCGAGCGGGCAGATTCCCGCCTACGAGTTCTCGTTCGACGACGTGAACCCGCCGGTGCACGCCTGGTGCGCTTGGCAGGTGTACCGCCGCGAGAAGAAGAAGGTCGGCAAGGGAGACCGGGTGTTTTTGGCCCGCGTCTTCCACAAGCTGCTCCTCAACTTCACCTGGTGGGTCAACCGCGAAGACGCCGACGGCAACAACCTCTTCGCCGGTGGTTTTCTCGGCCTCGACAACGTCGGCATCTTCGATCGCTCCCAGGGCTTGCCTCTGGGCGGTCGCTTGAACCAGGCCGACGGCACCGCCTGGATGGCCTTCTATGCGGTGACCATGCTGGCCATCGCTCTGGAGCTGGCCAAGGAAGACCCGGCGTACGAAGACGTAGCCTCCAAGTTCTTCGAGCACTTCATCAGCATCGTGGACGCCATGAACACTCTGGGCGGCTCGGGCTTGTGGAACCGCGAAGACGGCTACTACTACGACCAGCTGCACACCGCGAGCGGCGTGGTTCCGCTCCGCACGCGCTCGGTGGTTGGCGTCATTCCGCTCTTCGCAGTGGAGATATTGCACGGCGACGTGCTGGCCAAGCTTCCTGGGTTTCGCAGGCGCATGACCTGGTTCATGGAGAACCGAAAACACCTGGCCCGGCACCTAGTCTTCGACCCCGCCGGAGAAGGCCGATACCTGCTGGCGGTCGCGTCCAAGGAGCGACTGGTGAAAGTGCTCCAGTACCTGCTCGACGAGACCGAGCTCTTGGCGCCCAACGGCATTCGCTCGCTCAGCCGCGTGCACCGCGATACGCCATACACGGTGGCGGTCGACGGCCGCGACTACCGGGTCGACTACACACCGGGCGAGTCGACCTCGGGGCTCTTCGGCGGCAATTCGAACTGGCGCGGCCCCATCTGGTTTCCCATCAACTACCTGCTCATCGAGTCGCTCAAGCGCTACCACGACTTTTTCGGCGACGAAGTGAAGGTGGAATGCCCGCGCGGTTCCGGGCAGATGATGCACTTGCGCGAGGTGGCTCGCGAGCTTTCCCGGCGCCTCACCGCGCTCTTTCTCCCCGGCCCCGACGGTGCGCGCCCTTGCCACGGCACCGACGCCCGCTACCGCGACGATCCGGGCTTCAAGGACCTCGTGCTCTTCCACGAATACTTCCACGGCGACCGCGGCGAAGGCCTGGGCGCGAGCCACCAGACCGGCTGGACCGCCCTGGTCGTCCGCTGCATCGACGAGCTCTCCAAAGGCCGCTAGAGCGTGCATTTTGCATGTACTTTGCGCGCCCGGCCCGGCGTGCGGCGGTGTCGGGCGCACAGGTCCGCGGCGCCCACATCCTCGGATGTTTTGCAGCACCACGGTGCGGTTGTTGAAGTATGCACCACCCGTGCGGGTACACTCTCCGCATGTTAGCCGCCCGCTTCCTCCCTGCGCCGTCGGCCTACGGAGCCCTCACCGAGAGGCCTCCGGAGCATCTGTTTCTGTACGTGCGCACCAAGAAGCTCACCGGTAGCCTCATCTTCACCGGCTCGAACGCCAGCCCGGTGGCGGTGGTCACCGTCGAACAGGGCAACGTTCGCAAGGTGCGCTCGCAGCAAGCCGCGCACCTCGGCGGCATTCTCTACGAGCTCGGTCACATTGACGCCGAGGCCCTGAACCGCACCCTGGCGCAGGTGTCGACCAGCAAGATGCCCCACGGCCGGGTGCTGCTGCAGCAGGGCCTCATCGACGAAGCGGCGTTGGCGCAGGGCCTGGTGGAGCAGATCGAACGCAAAGTGGCGGCGCTCATCGCCCTGCCGCGCGACACCACCTGGGCCTTTCACGACGAGGTCGACGCGCTGGCCGGCTATGGCGGCGACGACTGGCCCGTGGTGGATTCCCTGGGCTCGGTGTGGCGCGGTCTGCGCGAGTCGCCCTACTTCGAAGCCATTGAGCTAGCCTCGGTTCGGGCTCGCTGCATGCACCTTGCACTCAAGCCGGGCGCCGAGACGACGCTTACGCGGCTCTCCGAGGCCGAGGCCGGCCTGGTGCGCGCGTTTCGCGACGGCACCATCTACGACGACATCATTTGCGACCTGAGCGACAACGCCAAGACGCGGCTCTTCTACTTCTTGCTGCTGGCCGGGGCCTTGGAGCAAACGCCGCCGCGCAAATCCACGCAGGAGATCGCGGTCCCCCGCGTTGCGGTGGCGACGCCCCAGCCCATGCACACCACGCCGGTGCGGGGCACGCCCACCGTGACGGTGCAGCCACCGCAGCACCCGTCGTTCCGCATGCCGGCGCCGCTCAGGCCCTCGCGTCCCAACATGACCGCCTCGGGGACCCAGACGCGCGCCCCCGACGCGGCTCCTGCTTCGGTGCGTTCGGCGAGTGCGGAAAGCAACCCGGCGACCCCGCGCGATCCGCGGCAGGCCATCGACGATCTCTTCGATTCGCTGGGGCAGCTCGACCACTTCGCACTGCTGGGCGTGACGCACGGCGCCTCGATGGACGAGGTGCGCGCGCAGTTCTTCCGCATGTCGCGCCAGTTTCATCCCGACAAGCAGCCGCGCGACCTGGCCGACCTCGAAGAGAGGTGCACGCGCATCACCGCGCGCCTCATCGAAGCCTACCGCGTGCTCTCCGACGTGAAGCTGCGCGCTTCGTACATTGCCGAGCGAGCTTCGCTGGCGCCGCCGGCGTCGCGGAAGAACGAGTCGCCCAAGGAGCTGGCCCAGCTGGCCCTGCGGGTGATGCTGCGGAGCTTCACCGAAGCGATGGAGATCATCGACCGCGCCAAGGGCGCCGACCCCGGTGAAGACCCCGAGGTCGCCACCATTCACGCGTGGGTGGTGGCGCAAGACCCCGCGCGACAGGGCCCGGAGGCGTTGAAAGAGAGCGTGCTGGTATTCGATCGCCTCACCCGCGAGTGCACCGACAACGCCGACGCCTACTACTACCGCGCGCAGCTGCATAAGCGCCTGGGGCAGGCCACGCACGCCCTGAAAGACCTGAAGACTGCCGCCGAGTACGACGCAACCCACATGGACGCGAGCCGGGAGCTACGTTTGTTTCGCATGCGCACCGAAGGCGGCATGGCCCCGGAAGAGGCGCTGGGCATGTCGCCGAGCGCCAAGCGCAGCGAGTCGCTCTCGCGGCTGGTCGCGGTGGTGATGGGCAAGAAGGACTGATCTCGACGGTGTCGCTCTGGCGATGCGAGGGTAGCGCCGAGCTCTACCGCTTCGGGGCCCGCGCGCGAAGTGCGCCGCGCGGATCGGTCTCGATGCGGCCCTCTTTCAGGAGCCGCCCCACCGCGCGCTTGAAGGCCTTCTTGCTGATGCCGAAGACGCGGCGAATCTGCTCGGGGGAAGCGGCCTCGGTGATGGGCGGAACGTCTGGCAGCGCGAGGGTCTCGAGAATGGCGTCGCCGTCGCGAGAGAGCTCTTCGTGGGCGAGCCCCCGCAGCGAGAGCTCGCGCTTGCCGTCGGGAAGCACCCGCGCGATGCGGAACTTTGCGCGCTCGCCGCGAGAGAGCCGGTGGGGCTCGCCTGCCGGCAGCACCGCCGTGGCGCGGCGATCGACAATGACGAAGAGGCCGATCTCCGGCTCGTTGCGAAAGGCCTCGCCCTCCACCCATTCGCCCACCTCCGCGGCGATGGTGCCGTCGAGCATCTCGGCCACCCGCATGGTGCCGGCCAGGCGCCCGCTGTCGTCGAGGAACAGGCCCACCGGGTGGCGCTCGCCCACGTGCACGTCGCGGGTTTGCTCGCCGAACGGCACCAGCAGGTCCTTGATGGGTCCCCAGGCGAAGAACGCGCCGATGGGCGTGACGTCGCGCACCTCGAGGAACGCCACCTCGCCCAGGGAAACCATGGGCGGTAGGGTGGTGGCGATGGGGCGGTCTTCGGAGTCGCGGTACACGAACACCGTGAGCTCGTCGCCCTCCTTGGTGCCCTCGGGTACCTCGAGCCGCGGCAGGAGCAGCGTTTGCGGCCCGGTGTCGTCCTCCACCGCGAGAAAGGCGCCGGGTGGGCCGAAGCGCAGCACCGGCAAGCGCACGAAGCGTCCGAGGAGAGAGGCCATGGCGGCGCATTGTGGCACGAAAGGCGCCTCTTGCGTGGACGAGAGCCGCCCGGCACCATGCCACCATGGCGCAAGGCTCGACGACGTACCACCTTCGTATCTCCCTCTCCGACGTCGATCGCAACGTGTACGAGGCGCTCGATCTGCGGCTGGCGCGGCACCCTTCGGAGACCATGCGGTACTTGCTTACCCGCACCATCGCCTACTGCCTCTCCTACGAAGAGGGCATCGCCTTTAGCAAGGGTGGGCTCGCAGACACCGACGAGCCGCCCATCACCGTGCGCGATCTCACCGGCCTGTTGAAATCATGGATCGAGATCGGCTCGCCGTCGGCCGAGCGCCTGCACAAGGCGGCCAAGGCCGCCCCAAAAGTTGCGCTCTACACGTATACCGACGTCACGCTCCTGCAGCGTGAGGCGAAGACGCGGGTCATCCACAAGATGGATGGCATCGAGGTCTACCGGCTGGAACCGGCGTTCCTCGACGCCATCGATCCGCACGTCGACCGCAACACCGAGCTCGAGCTTACGCGCAACGAAGGTCAGCTCTATGTGAGCGTCGACGGCGAGACGCTAGAAGGCGGGCTCGAGAGGGTCTCTCTCATCTCCGAATGAGCCGGGCGCGTCAACCTGCGCCGCGAGTGCTATCGTGCCCCGGCGAAATGCTCCTGGCCTCCGATGCGCGGCGAAGACGGAAGAGCCTTCTGGTAGGCCTCGCGACGGTCCTCGGAAGCGCCGTCGCGCAGGGTCAGGCGCCGCCCTTGGCGCCCGCGGCCAGCACTGCCGCAAAAACGTTGGCGCCTCCGGTGATGGTTCCGCCCAAGCTCGTCGGCGACCCCACGGTGCCGTATCCAGAAGGCGCGGCGGGCGACGCGTCGGTGGTCCTTACGCTCACCATCGACAAGGAGGGCGTGGTCGAGAGCGCCAAGGCCGACGTCGCGCAGGAGCCCTTCTCGAGCCGCGCCGAACGCGCGGCGCTCGCGTTTCGCTTCGAGCCGGCAACGCGCGACGGCACCAAGGTGGCGGTGCGCATCCGCATGGTGCTCGACTTTCATCCGCCGCGGCCGCCCGAGCCGCCGCCGCCGCCCGAGCCCGCCAAGACGGCCCCGGCCAAGCCTGCGCCGAGGTCAGAGGCCGTCGAAGAGGTGCAAGTTCGCGGTGCGCGCGGCGAGCCTTCTCGCACGGCGACCCTGAGCCGCGCCGAGGTGCGGCAGATTCCCGGCACCTTCGGCGATCCCTTCCGGGCCATCGAGATCATGCCGGGCGTCACCCCCATCGTCTCCGGCCTGCCGTTCTTCTTCGTTCGCGGCGCGCCTCCCGGCAACGTGGGCTACTACCTCGACGGGGTACGTGTACCTTACCTCTTTCATGTGGGCGCTGGCCCTTCGGTGGTTCACCCCGGGCTCATCGATCGCGTCGACCTGTACTCGGGCGGCTACCCGGCGCGCTACGGTCGCTACAGCGGCGGCATCGTGGCCGGCGAAACGCTTCCGCAGTCGACGAAATTGCGTGGAGAATACAACGTTCGCGCCTTCGACGCGGGCGCTCTGGTCGAGGCGCCCTTCGCGGGCGGCAAGGGCAACGTACTCTTGGGCGGCCGCTACTCGTACACCGCGGCCATTCTCACGCTCCTCTCCTCGGCCACCATCCTCGACTACTGGGACTACCAGGCGCGGGTGGCCTACGATCTCGGGCGCGACGATCGCCTCTCGGTGTTCGCCTTCGGCGCCTACGACTTTCTCGGCGAGAAGACCGCCACCGAGACGCTCACCCTCTTCGGCACCGAGTTTCACCGGGTCGACGCGCGCTTCGACCACAAGCTCGGCAACGAAGGGGCCATTCGCACCGCGGTCACGCTGGGCATCGACCGCACGCGACTCCAAAACGATCGCTTCCTGCGCGATCGGCTCCTCGGCACCCGCACCGAGCTCACCTACCGCCTGGGCAAGGTGGCCACCCTGCGTGCCGGCGCCGACGTGCAGATGGATCGCTACGACATCGAGCTCAACGGCGGCGACCTGAGCCCCTCTAACGCCAACATCGCCAATGCCTTCCCTTCGCGTACCGATCTCGCGCTGGGGGCCCGCGCCGACCTGGTGCTGGCCATCGCGCCAACGTTCGACCTCACCCCTGGCGTGCGCGTCGACCTGTTCACCTCCGATGGTCAGAGCGCGCTGGGCGTCGACCCGCGCCTGCAGAGCCGGGTGAAGGCGGGCTCGCGGGTTCAGCTCCTCTCGGCGCTGGGCCTGGCGCATCAACCGCCCTCGTTCGTCATTCCAGTGCCGGGCTTTCAACCGGGAGGCCTGCGCGGTGGCCTGCAAAAAGCCCTGCAAGAGAGCTTCGGCGTCGAGGTCGATCTGGGCGGCAACACCACCGTCACTGCCACCGTGTTTCACAACGCGTTCTTCGACATGAGCGATGCGCTGAGCGTCACCACGCCCCAGGTGAACGGCTGCCCACCGGGCGCCTTCCCAGCCGATACCATCGCCGGCGATCCCGGGCGCCAGCCCACCGGCAACGGTTCGCGCTGCAGCCCGCGGTTTCCGAGCGGGCAGGTGGGCCCCGACCGCAGCGGCGGCGGCGGGCAAGCGTCGCAGACCACCGGCGACACCCAGAACGCCCGCGCCTTCGAGACCCGCGCCAGCGGCTCTGCCTACGGCTTCGAGCTCTTTCTCAAGCGCAAGCTCACCAGCCGCATCGGCGGCTTCGTCTCCTACACGCTCTCGCGGTCTACCCGCACCGCCAACAACGCGACCTTCATCGCCTCCTTCGACCGCACCCACGTGCTCAACGCCGCCGTCGCCTTCGACCTCGGTCGCAATTGGCGCGCCGGCGCGCGCGGCACGTTCTACACCGGACTTCCCAAGGCCCCCGACCCCACCAACCCGGCAGCCACCCGGCTCGACCCCTTCTACAAAGTGGACCTGCGGCTCGAGAAGCGCTGGCAGCTGAACCAACGCTTTTGGATCTCCGCCGTCGCGGAGTGGGTCAACGTCACGTTCAACAAAGAATCGATCGGTACCAACTGTACACTCAATGGGTGCGTGGAGCAGAAGGTCGGGCCGGTGACGATTCCCAGCATCGGGGTCGAGGGAGGTTTTTGATGCGCTCCATGAAACGAACGTTCGGCGCCGCGACCGTGCTCGCGCTCGCGGTGGCTTGCGGAGGAGGCGGGAGCAGCGCCCCGGCGGCGGTGCCGACGTGCGACGCTGCGTGCCAAGACGCCATTGCCATCCGCGCGCTGCGCGAGACGCTGAAGCTCGCGTTCAACCTCACGCTGCAGGGCAAGCCGGTGGGCCGCCACGACGAGACGGTGGCCTGTCCGCTCGGCGGCAGCGTGCACGTGGTGGGCGAAGCCACCTCCAACCCGGCGCAAGGGGCCACCAACGTCGACCTGGTGTACGAGCTTCAGGGCTGCACCTACACCCTGAAGGACGACGATCCCAAGCAGACCTACAGCATGTCGCTGGTGGGCAACGTGGAGCAGAAGGGCGTCATCGCGGTGCAGCCCACTTCCACCACGGCCCTGGGCTTTCGCAGCGGCAGCGTGAGCTTCAAGGGAAGCGTGTATAATCCATCTATTGCCTACGAGCAGGCCGCCTGCGCGGTCGTGCTGCAACAAGACGGCAACAAGCTGAGCGGCACCCTCTGCGGACGCACCGGCACCGTCGACCTGTGAGGTCTCAGCCGCTGAAGTAGAGGTACGCGGTGCCGAGAACGATGAGCGCGGCGAGCAAGAGCGCGCCGATGCTCAAGACCAGGAGCGGGTGCCCCGGCGAGCGCATCCGCGGAATGCGCACGGTGCGATCGGGATCGAGCGCGGCCAGCGTCGCCACGAACCCTGCGGTACTGGAAGGCGCCGGAAAGCTGGGGATCTCGAAGCGAGAGAACCAGCGCACCCCGTCGTCGTCGCCGTCGTCGTCGTCATGCTCCAACTCCTCGAAGGAAGGCGGCGGCGGAGAGGCCATGCTCCCGTCGCGCGGCGCGAGAAGGGTCGGGTCGGTGTCGGGCGGCGGCGGCGGAGGTCGCACCGTGCTGCGGAGCGTGGGGCGGTAGCCGTAGGCAACGTCCTCGTCGAAGTCCCGATCACGCATCATGGTCAGAGGAGAGAGCAAGTGTCGTTCCTGCGAAGCAAAGAGAGAAACCAAGGTGGAAATCCAGATGCGTAGAAGGCGCCACGCGTTCACCGCTGGGCGATTTACGGCCCGATGACGTCAAGAAAGTGTCGCGCGGCGGCAGGAGCGTCGGCGGCATGGCGCACTCCCGCGAAGGCGCGCGAACCGCCGCCGAAATGCTCGAAGGCCGCTGGAGTGCTCCAGCGGCCTTCGATTTCAGCGCCAGCGGGCTACTTTTCCCAGTGCCACTTCTCGGAGGGCACGGTGCGGCGGAAGCCGTAGCGGCGCCCGTAGCGCGAGAGCCAGGAGTACACGCCGCGGGCCGAGGTGTTCAGGTCGAGCGCGTGGCCGCTCTGGTGGTTCGAGTAGCCGGGCGGCGCCGCGAGGTTGCCGCGGCCTTGCTTGTAGAGGCGGTACAGGTAGCGCTGCTGCGCCATGGTGCGAAAGCCGCTCACCACGCGGAGCGAGGCGCCGCTGCGGCGCGCCGCGGTGCGCATGCGAAGGAATGCGCGTGCGGTGTTCACCTCGAGGAGCTTGCCGTCGACGGTGGTGACGCAGATGGAGAACGCCTTGCCGCGGCGGTAGCCGGTGGCCTTGCGACAGGTCTTCAGCACGTCCATGGTGCTCACTTCGAGATCGTCCTTGGCGATCTCCTGGGCCTCCGCCTGGGTCACGTCGTCGGGCAGCGCGGGGTCTACCTCGAGGTACTTGGTCGAGGGCTCCGGCGCGCCGGGCACCACCGCGATTCCCTCGTCGGTGTTGTCGTCGGGCTCGTTGCCATCGGCGTCGTCCCACGCGCTGCCGGCCTGCGCTTCTTCCGTGGTGGGCGGGCCTTCGTCGTTGACTCCGTCACCTCCTGCGCACGCGAACGAGAACAGCAGGCAGCTCAAGGCCACCAGGCGAGTGAGATTCTTTTGCACCATGACCGCCCCTCAAGCACGCCGCTTGCCAACCTGCCGCGCGCGGTCGCGGGCCTGGGTTTTCCCGAGGTTCGCACGGAAACGATGGCGAGCGCCCGCAGCGCAGATTGCGCGAAGGCTCGCGGCGTTTCGCGCAGCGTCGCGAAGGTCGTCGCGGCCCGCTACGCTGAGGGAAACTGCCATCACAGCCCACCGTTCGTGGTAGGTGGGGCCCATGCTGGGTTTGGTGAACCTCGGAAAATCATTCGGTGGGCGCACGCTCTTCGAGGGCGTCTCGCTCCAGCTCAACGTGGGCAACCGCTACGGCCTGGTGGGCGCCAACGGCTCTGGCAAGACCACGCTGCTCAAGGTGCTCTCCGGCGACGAGCCGGCCACCGACGGTTCGGTGAACCTGCCCTCCACCGCGCGCATGAGCGTGCTGCGGCAAGATCGCTTCCTCGACGACGAGCAGATCATCCTCGACCTCACCATGATGGGCGACGCCATCGTGTGGGCCGCCATGATGGAAGAGAAGGCCATCCTGACCACGCCGGAGCCCGACGCCGCGCGCATGGCCGAGCTCGAAGACGTGGTGCGAAGCCACGACGGCTACACGCTCGAGGCCCGCGCCAGCGCCATTCTCGAAGGCCTGGGCGTTCCCCGGGCGAAGCATCGGCAGCCGCTCGGAACGCTCTCGGGGGGCTTCAAGCTCCGGGTGCTCCTGGCGCAGGTGCTCCTGGGCGGGCCCGATCTGTTGCTCCTCGACGAGCCCACCAACCACCTCGACATCCTCTCGATTCGCTGGCTCGAGCGCTTCCTCGCCAGCTACGCCGGCTGCGCCATCGTCATCTCCCACGACATTCGCTTCCTCGACAACGTGGCCAGCCACGTGCTCGACGTCGACTACGAAACCATCACCCTCTACACCGGCAACTACTCGGCCTTCGAGGTCGAGAAGCAGGCGATTCGCGATCGCAAAGAAGCGGAGATTGCCCGTACCGAGAAGATCATCGCCGAGAAGCGCGCCTTCGTCGACCGCTTCGGCGCCAAGGCCACCAAGGCCAAGCAAGCGCAGTCACGGCTGAAGCAGATCGAGAAGATCGAGGTCGAGGAGCTGGCGAACACCTCGCGGCGCACGCCCAAGTTCCGCTTCCAGCCGACGCGCCCCAGCGGCCGCGATGTGCTCACGGTGGAGGGGATCTCCAAGAGCTACGCCAGCCTCGCCGTCCTCAAAGACATCTCGCTCACCATCCGCCGGGGCGAGAAGGTGGCGGTCATCGGCCCCAACGGTCTCGGCAAATCCACGCTCTTGAAGATCGCCACCGGCAACCTGGAGGCCGACGCCGGCACCGTGAAGTGGGGCCACGAAGCGCAGGTGGGTTACTTCGCCCAAGACCACACCGACCTGCTCACCGACCCCAAGATGACCCCGCTCGCATTCATCTGGGCGGTAGACCCCATGGCGGCCACGAGCGCCGTACGCGGACAGCTGGGCCTGGTGCTCTTCTCCGGCGAAGAGGTCGACAAGCCGGTGGGCAAGCTCTCTGGCGGCGAGGCGGCGAGGCTCATCTTCTGCAAGGTGATGGCGGAAAAATCCAACGTGCTCGTCCTCGACGAGCCCACCAACCACCTCGACATCGAGGCCATCCATGCGCTCTCCGAGGCGCTCAAGGCCTTCGAGGGCACGGTGCTGTTCGTCTCCCACGATCGCTGGTTCGTCTCCCAGTTGGCGACGCGCATCTTGGAGATCACCCCGACCGGGCTTCGCGATTTCCCGGGAACCTACACGGAATATCTGGAGCGCTGCGGCGACGACCACCTCGACGCCAACGCGGTGGCGCTCAAGGCCAAGCGCGAGAAGACCAGCGACGGCGGCGCCGTCGCAGGAACCACGAAAGCGACGAACGCCACGAACGGTACGAACACTACCAATAACTGGGAAGCCGAGAAGCGCCGGAAAAACCGCCTGAAGTCGCTCCCCAGCCTGCGCGACAAGGTGATGGCCGCCATCGACGTCGCCGAGGCGCGCAAGGCAGCCATTCACGCTTCGTACGCGAGCCCTGGTTTTTTCGAGAAGACGCCGAAGGAAGAAGTGGCCGCACTGGAGGCCGAAGACAAAACCCTCGAAGGCAAGCTCGAGGCGCTCATCGCCGAGTGGGAAGGCCTGGAGAAAGAGATCGCCGACGGCGCGTCCACCGCCTGAGCGTGCCCCATTGGCGCCTGTGTGCTACACCGGCCCCATGTCGCGTTCGGTCCTGGTTCTTGCGCTCTTGGGCCTCACCACGTTCGTTGCTTGTAGCGACGACGCAGGCAGCGCCGAGGACGACAAACGCAGCAAACAGAAGGACGCCGGCGCCGATGCCGCGCAGGCGGAAGGCGGCGGCGCGCAGGACGCCAGCGCCGACGCGGGCCTCGCCTACGTCGACGTTCCGCTCACGGTGGTTCTCCGCAACAGCGGCGGCGGCAAGGGCCTGGCGGTTCCGCTGGCCGTCGGCGCTTCGGCGGCGGTGCCGCTCCTGGTCGACACTGGCTCGGCCGGCGTGCACATTCTCGCGGGCGATATCGCCCCCGGCAGCATCACCCGCACCGGCCGCGCGGTGCGCGAAGAGTACGTCGACGGCACCGAGCTGGTGGGCGAAGAGGCCATGGCGCAGGTCGCCTTCGGCGCGGCGCGCACCGGCATCATCGCCATTCACGTGGTCGACCGCGTGGGCTGCGTCTCCGGCCGCGCCGGCTGCTCCGGCCAAGACGGGAACGATTTTTTCCACGCCCACGGCGTCTCCGGCATCGTCGGCATCACGCTGGGCAACTCGGTGGCCGAGCCCGCCATCTACAGCCCCATCGCACAGATTCCCGGTGTTCTGGGCTCCGCCTACACCATTCGAACCAACGGCTACGCTGGCGCCACCGGCACGCTCACCCTGGGCAACCCGCCCGGAGGCCTCCCTTTCGCCGAGATTCCCCTGGTGCGCGAGTCTGCCGGCACGCTGCCCAACGGCGTTCCCGCGTGGAACGACGCCCGCGTCAACGTCTGCTACTCGGTGGACAATACACCCATCCAGAACGACTGCGGCCCCAGCATCTTCGACACCGGCGCCACCGCGCTCTTCTGGAGCACGAGCCGTCTCTTGCTGTCGCAGCAGTCGTTCGGCGCGCTCGCCCCCGGCTACACCTTCCACGCCAAGGTCGACGGCGTCTTCGAGTGGAGCTTCACGGTGGCGAATCCCGCGGTGCCCGGGGTCGACATGGTTCTCCCCTCGCCCGGCGCCTTCAACACCAACCTCGGGGTGGGCATCTTCTTCGCCTACGACATCCGCTACGACCACAAGGCCGGCAAGCTGGGCATCCGCAAGCGGTAGCGGCAGCGCGGCGCCTGTGGACGAGTCGGAAACGAGGACGTTGGCGTCATCGACCGACACGTTCGCGTGCGGTGCGTTTTGCTTTCGCTCGCATGCGCCGTGACGGCCTGCTCCGGCGGCTCGCGTGGCGTGCGACTGGCTCAACGCCCAGTAGGGCGGCCATCGTTGCGAAACCTCGAGTTAGCAGCAGCAGCAGCATCCGGTCGATGTCGAGCCGTAAGACTGCCGACGTCGAGCTCCGCTACGCGCGCGCGCGTGACGAGCCCGCGTACCGAAACGCGCCTACTGCTGGCCGCCCTGGGTCAGCGTGCGGGTGCCGTCGCGGAACAAGATTTCCATCCGGAGGGAGTCGGCAACCTTCACCACGACTCCGTGTCCGAACTTGGGGTGGTCGATGAGCTCGCCCACCGCCCAGCTCTGGTTGCTCGGGTAGGGTACGAAGGCTTCGGGCTTCTTGCCCACCACCGCGGCGTCCCACGCGGCGCGCGATTGCTTCTCGAGCGCCAGGTGCGCGCGGGCCCACTTGAGCGCCAGCACGGTGGTGGTGAAGGGCTTGCCAGCAGCGCGCGAGAGCGCGGCGCACACGTTGTCGAGCAGCGGGCCGGTCTTGATGAACCGAACGCCGGCCAGCGTCATGAGCGCGCGCACGGCGCGGAGATAGCCAAGGCCCTCGATGGCGAGGATCTTCGCCTTCGTCTCCTGCGGGTCGGTGCGGGGCGCCTTGGCCGCCAGGTGCTCGAGCTCGCCGATGATGTCGGTGACCAGGGCCCGGGGAATGTTGTTGGTCTCGGCCTGCCGCGCGATGAGCGCGGCGCCGCATTCCCAAGCTTCTACGTTGGAGAGCTCGAGCAGCTTTCGGGCGCGCGGGAGAATCTCCGCGCTATCTTCCACGAGCAGGCGCTTTTTCGCCTGAAGATAGAGGTCGTTGTCCACTTCCTCGGCGGGGGCTTCGTCGCCCGAAGGCGCCTCTGCAAAGTGCTTCTCGCACAGGTCGAGAAGCTGAACGACGGACATATTGGCGACGGAGGGACTGCTCACGGGAGGCATCTTACTCGAGAAGGGTCGTTTTGTGCGCAGTATGTGGGCTCAACCGCGCTTCTTGCCACCCAGCGCCTGGTCGCGCTTCTTTCGATACCCGTCGCCATCGAGCTCGGTGCCTTCGTCGCCGGCGCACCAGCTCTTGAGCATCGGCTCCACGAAGGCTTCCCACGCCGGGCCCAAGCGGAGGGCCAGGAAATCGCGATAGAGCGCCTCGAGCAGCTCCTCCAGTTCGCGTGTACGTTGCATGCGATCGTAGAACGCCTCGTGGGCGGCGTCGCTCTCGCCCCGGCCCGGCGCCTTCTTCTTCCGTTGCGGCGGCCCCAGGAGCTCGGCGGGCGGCAGCCCGGCCCCCTCTTCTTCTGCGCCTCCGTCGAGCACCGCCGCCAGCGAGAGCCCGGAGAGAGCCAGCGTGTCGGCCTTGAGGACGAAGTTCATCTCGTGCTCGCGCAGCGAAACGTGAATGCCCGCCAGCTCCGGGAGCTTGCCCCGCTGGAGCGACTCTTTGGCTTCGCGGCTACCGGCCGGGTATGCGCCCTTGATCTGCGTCACTTCCTTGCCGGCCGAGAGCACGATGCGGCGCTCGATCCAGAACCCGAAGGAGCCGTGCGCCGCGGTCGCGAGCGTGCCCTCGAACAGCTCCGACTCGAACCAGAGAAAGAGGAGGAATTCGCGGCCCACGAAACGTCGGGCTTCGATGCGATCGAGGAGCTGCATCAAGCGAGGTCTCCCATGCCGAGAGAGGTGGGCGTGAGCTCTTCCCAGGTGCGCTCTTGGGCCTTGGAGAGGCCGAGCCGCGCCGCCAGTGTGTACGGCGCTTCGGGCACCAGCTTCACGGGGAAGCACTTTTGGAACAGCTCCATCATGAGCGCGGCCTTTCGCGGCGAGAGGCTGAAAAAGCGCACGATGCCGTCGTTCAGCGACCAAGAAAGGTCGACCACGCTCATGGAGGGCGAGAGCTGCTTGCGGAGCTTCTTCGCCACCAGCTCCTTCAACTCGGTCTTCTCGCGCTTGGAGAGCTTCTCGCGCCCCTTCTTCTGCAGATAGGCGGCCTCGGCTTCTTTCATCTTGGCGCGCATCATGGGCCCGGGAATGACCCAGCGGTCGGTGCGAAAGCCCAGGTTCACGAACTCGTTGTAGAATACATTTTCATGACCGAGCTCCAGCTCGAACGGCTCGCCGATGGCGCACCAACCCGAGCGCTCCAGCGCCTCTTCGTCGGGCTCCAGAGGCTTCATGGCGCGCAGGCGAATGGTCCGCATGGATCGGTCTTGAAAGTCTTCGGGGAGCTCGCCCTCGACGAAGAACCGAGCGTAGGTCAGTGAACCGCGGAGCGCTGGCATGTGCGGCGGTTGTTACCAAAGGCAAGGCTCGCTGCGCCACGGAAACCGCACGTGCGGCGCGCTTCAACGAGGAAGAATCGGCGTGCAGTTCACGAACTTCAGGGTGGTCTCCAGTCGAAAGTTCGACTCCACGGTGTGGCGTTCGGCGAAGAAGAAGTCGAAGTCGTAGGCCTGGCCCTTGGTGATGCCGATGCGCGTCGCCTCGGCGTCGAGGTCTACTGTGGCGCTCTCGGCGATGTGCACGCCGCCGAGGTCGACCACCCGGAAGCCGTTGATGAACACCCACACGTCGTCGTCGCCGCGGAAGTTGAACACCTCGCCGCCCTGGTAGAGGAACTGCGTGTGAAGCTCGTAGGTGAAGTGATAGTCGTGCGTGCGACCCGGCGTGTTGCCGAACCCATCCGGATCGCCGTCGAGCGGGAAGAACGCCGCGCTGTCGAAGGTGGTGCGCCCGGTCGACTCCACCACGAAGGGCAAGGTGACGATCTTGGTTTTGTTCACCGGCGGCGCGTCGCGAAACCACTGGTCGAAATTGGCCTGGGTGGTGGTCGACTTGGTCTTGCCGGCGAAGACCGGCTTCTTGTCGACACCGATGCGCTCCTGGACGATGCCTGGGTCGAGGCCGGCGTTCGCCCCCTCGATGGTCTCGAAATCCGGGTGGCCGCCCGGCTCTGCAGCGCCCTTGAAGTCGCGAAGGAGGCCAGCCAGATTCGGACCGCAGCCCCCATCGCCGCGGCCGGTGTCGGCGAAGGTCTGCGCGTCGAAGTCGAAGATGTTCGGCGCATCGTCGCCGCTGCCCGCGTCGACCGTGGTGCCCCCGTCGAACACCGACGTGGAATCGCTCGGCCCACACGCCGCCGCGGCCCACAGTCCCAGCACGCCCGCCCCCACGATGACCCGCTTCATGCAGAGAAGCATAGCACGTAAAAGACTAGTCCCAGCCGAGCTTCACGCGGAGTGTGCCGCCGCCATACGTGTGGGAAGCGCGCGTTCCCTTGGCGCGCGTGAGCGCCAGGATGTTCCGGAGCGACTCGGCGAACATCTTTCGCGAGAGCGGCGCGTCGCAATACGGGTGATCACTCAGCTCCACCGTTACCTCGCGCACGTCGTCGCCTGGAGCCGGCGTCACCACGAAGCGCCCGTGCGTGTGAAAGTCGCGCCAGAAACCTTCGCTTCGACCAAGGAGCGCGCGCGGGCCCACCGCCACCGAGAGGAAGAGAGCCCGGAACGCGCCAAAGCCCTGGCGAATCTCCTGCTCGATGAAGCGGTCGAAGGTGCGGGCGTCTTGCTTGGCGGGTCCCTCCCAGATGGCATGCACCCAGTCCACCAGGTAGTACTCCGGGAGCCAGTCTTCGCGCGCGGGCGAGCGCAGCGTGTGGAGCAAGCAATCGGGCGGTAGCGCCGCCGCGATGGCCTCGAGGCCTGCCGGTCCGAACATGCGTTCGGCGGTCACGCGGTAGGCAGTGAGCACCGAGGATCGCACGCACGGCGTCGACGCGGTTCTTTCCCGCGGCGGAGGCGCTGTGGGAAGTGCGGACGGCCGACGAGATTCCACCACCATCGGGAGGGTACGGCAGAGGCCTCCAGGCCTGCAGGAGTTTTCGAAAGTTTTGCCTCCGCGTGCAGCATCGGGCCCTCTTGTGAGGGTCACAGGCCGCACGTCGACCCCAATTCGCTCAATGGTTTCGGACAATTACAGTCCAGGAAGATTGGCATGACGCATGCTCCGTCGCCGTCCATGGGACGACGTTCGACGGGTACCGCGGCACTCCTTTCGCCCGCAACGCCCCCCGCGCGGCTCTCGTCGGTACCGCCTTCTCGAGGCCTGCGATCGCAGTCGCGCTCCGAGCTGGAGCTCGACGCCTTTCTGGCGGCGCCCGTGGCCGCGCCCACGGTCCTGATCAAGCGCCCGTCGCGGCCGCCGGCCCGACGAACCACGCCTGCCGCGCCGCAGCCGTCGGAGTCGACGCTGACCGTCGACATCGGCGAGGTCGAGCTCATCGACCCCGGCGCCGGCGAGGCCCCGGCAGCGCGCAGCAAGCTCGGCTGGAAGGTGGCGGCGCTCGCGGCGGTCCTCGGTCTTTGCGCATTCGGCTACCTACAGGTGGAGCGGCCCGACGTGCTCGACGCTGGCCGCGCGAAGATCTCCGCCATCATCGAGAGCCCGGCGGCACCCGTGCTCTCGGCTGCGCCCGCCGCAGCGCCCGCGCCTCCCGTTCCCGCGACGCCGGTCGCCGCAGTCGCCGCAGTCACCGCAGTCACCGCAGCGCCGGTGGTGGTTGCGCAGGCGACCGCACCGTCGCCCGTGCCGGTGGCCGCCGCGCGCGTTCACGGCGCACGCGCACCCCATCGTGTGAAGCCGACGCACAAGGCAGCGCCCAGCGTGGCCGCGGCAGCGCCCGCAGCGCCCGCAGCGCCCGCCGCCGCAGCGCCCGCAGCGAAGCCCAAGGGTCCGGTGACCGCCGACGTGCACCAGTCGCAACGCGCTGCAGCCCAGGCCAACCAGATCATCGGCAACTCGCTGTAGCCACCCCGCACCCGCGCGGGTAGCCAAGGAGCGTCGTCGGCTTCAGGCCCAGTCGCCGCCGCCGTCGTCCATTCCGCCGCTGTCTTCGCCGGCGCCGCCGCTGTCGTCCCAGCCGCCGCCATCCTCGCCCCCGGCGGTTCCGCTGCCGCTGCCTCCGCTGCCGTCGTCGGTGCCGCTGCCGCTCGAGCCTCCGCTGCCGTCGTCGGTGCCGGTGCCGCTGCCGCTACCACCGGACCCGCCGCTCGCGCCTCCGAGGATGTCACCGAGGTCGATCTTGACGCCTCCGACGGTGATCGACAGGCCTCCGATCACCTGTTCGAGCGCATCGACGTCGAGGGTGGCGAACTTCGGGCTCGTGGGCGCGTGGTCGTTTTTCATGGTGTAGCCTCCGGCTTCCGGTCACTGCAACCGCGATGCCGTCGCCGCTTTCACGTGCATAATGCATGCAAATCGGCACTCTGGACGGAGAAAGCACATCTCGGGTGCACGCCCTTCGGCACCCGAACGGAAAGCTGCGCTGCCGCAGCACGCGCCGCGCGCTTTTCCAGGGGCTGGCGCGATCCACGCGCCGCGCCGAGGCCCCAGGCGCAGGGCCGCTTACTTGCCGGGCGCCGCCACCAGAAACGCCTTGTAGGCCTGGGTGTTCGAGGGCCGCCCCAAGAACTTCGCGAGCAGCTCGCTGGTCTCTTCGCTGTCGCCCGGCTCCAGCACCAGCGTGCGGTAGTCCTTGGCTGCCTTGGGGTCGAAGATGCCCTCCTTCTTGAAGCGCGAGAAGAGATCCTGCGCGATGGAGAGGGCCCACTGGTAGCCGTAGTAGCCGGCGTCGTAGCCCATGAGGTGGCCGAAGGTCGCCTGGAAGTGTGTACCTTCCACGTATTTGAAGGGCGTGTACGCGGTCTGAATCTCTTCCAGCACCTTGGTGGTATCGGCCCCCGGCTCCCGGGTGTGATAGGCCTGATCGAGCGCAGCCAGGAAGAGCTGGCGCGAGGTGGTGAGGCCGCGGCCGAAGCTGCGCGACCGCGACATGGCGTCGTAGAGCGAATCGGGCAGCACCTCGCCGGTCTTGTAGTGCTTGGCGAAGAGCGTCAGCACTTCCTTCGACCAGGCCCACTCTTCGAGCATCTGCGAGGGCGCCTCGACGAAGTCGCGGGCCACCGCGGTGCCCGAGAAGCGCGAGAGCTCCGACTGCGAGAGCAGGTGGTGGAGCACGTGGCCGAACTCGTGAAAGAACGTGACCACGTCTTGGTGGCTCATGAGGCCGGGCGCGGCCGCGGTGGTCTTGGGAAAGTTGCACACGATGGCGGCGATGGGCATGAGGCGCGCACCGCTCGCCATCTTTCGCGCGTCGCGAATGCCGAAGACCGCCGCGTGCTTGTACTTGCCCTCGCGCGGGTGCAGGTCGAAGTAGAAGCGGCCGAGGACGCTGCCACCTTCGTCCTGCACCTCGTAGGCGGAGACGTCTTCGTGCCAGGTGCGCCCGGCCCCGCTGGGATCGTCTTTGGGAATGGCGCGGTAGCGCACTCCGAAGAGCCGCGACGTAACGGTGAGCAGGCCGCCCTTCACGCTCTCCACCTCGAGGTATTCGGACACGCGCTTGGAGTCGAGGCCGTACTTGGCCTGGCGCACCTGGTCTTCGAGGTAGCTGCGGTCGGAGAGGAAGATGGGGCCCTTGGGATCTTGCCCGAGCTTCTTCTTCATGGCGCGGAACTCTTTCAGCTCCTCGGCGCTCTTCTTGGCCACGTGGGTGCGCAGATCCTCCAGGAAGGCGGCCACTGTCTTGGGGCTCTTGGCCATGCGCGTCTCGACCACGTATTCGGCCCACGTGGCGTAGCCGAGGAGCTTGGCCTTCCTGTTCCGCAGCGCGAGAATCTGATCCAGGAGCGCCAGGTTCTTGTCGGCGGCGCGGTTGTCGAACTTCTTGTAGAGCTCGAGGGCGAAGGCGCGGTCCTTGGCGTATTGGGCCACCGGGAAGTAGTCCGGGTAGTCGGTGGTGATGGTCGCGTGGCCGCTGGCGTCGGGCTTGTGGGCATCGAGGTACGAAGCGGGCAGCCCTTCGAGCTGCTTGGGCGTCGCCGAGACCGAGAGGGTTGACGACGAGAGGTTGGTCTGGAAGGCCTGGGTGAGCTTGGTGAGCTCCTCGTTCATGGCGCGGAGCTGGTCTTGCTTCTCCTTGGGAAGGTCGAGGCCGTTCCGGCGGAAGTCGCGCAGCACGAAGGCGAGGAGCCTGGCCCGCGGGCCGCTGAGCGTATCTTTCCGGCTGGCGAAGGCCTTCACCACGGCGGCGATGTCGGCGTCGAGGTACAGGCCGGTCTCGAAGTGCTCCACCTTGGGCTCGCAGGCCTTGGCGGCCTCGCGGGCTTTGGCCTGGGGGTGGGCTTCGGCCATGAGCTGCGCGAAGTCGCCGCCGGTGCGCAGGGCGAGCACGATGTCGTCCATACGGCCGAGGGTGCCCTCCCAGGTGAGCTCCGCCGCCGGCGTGGCCTTGAGCTTGCGAATCTCGAGGGCGAGCGCGTTTGCGCGGGCGATGCCGCCATCGCAGAGCGCGGTGATGCCTTCTTGGGTCATCCCGGTCGCGGTGGGGTCGGCGTCGAGCGCCAGCGGGCGCGGGGCGGCGGCCGCGAGCGAGTCTTCCGGCGCGGCGTTGGTCTGCACCGGGGGCCGGGCGCTGGTGGGCGGCGGCAGCTCCGGGAGCGGCGCTTGCCCCGCGCAGGAGAGGACCGACAGGAGCAGAAGGGGAAGGATGCGCCGCATGGCTGGGCAGGGTAGCGGGGGCGCGGAGGGGGCTCAAGGCGCAAGGCTCCCGGCGCGCATGTGTCGAACTTGAAACATCCGGAGCCTGCGCGCGCACACAGGCCGGTGGCCGAGGAAACGCTTCGAATTTCCGCCCGTCCAGGGCCCCTTCGCTCCCGTGGGTCGGGGGTCCGAGAGGCGCCCGAGGCATGGAGCCGGAGCCTCTCACCTGGGCGCACCGTGGGACGAGGGCGCACCTTATTGCGGGTGGAAGCAAAAACGGGGTTTCGCTCGCCTTCGGTTCCGCTTACGAGGGGAGTTGCGGGCGCATTCCCGCGGCACGAAAGAGAGCGCGAGAAGTGAATCTAAAGGATGTGGCCGCGGGAACTTCCGCGGAAGGCGCCGCAACAGAGTACAGCAACGGTTCTTCGGTGGCGGCCAAGCCGGCGAAGGAGTGGACCATCGAAGACGCGCGGCAGCTCTATCTCATCGACCGGTGGGGCGGTGGCTACTTCGGAATTTCCGCCGACGGCAAGATGACGGTGGCCCCGCTGCAAGGGCGTGGTCAACCGGTCGCCATCGCCGACGTGGTGGAGCAGGCGCTCAGCAACGAGGGCCTGAAGGCGCCGCTGGTCATTCGCTTCCAAGACGTGCTGCACCATCGGGTGCGCGTGCTCAACGAGGCCTTCAATCGCGCCATCGCCGAGAACAAGTACCGCGGTAACTACCGCGGCGTGTTCCCCATCAAGGTGAACCAGCTCCGCGAAGTGGTGGAGGAGATCCTGGAGGCCGGTCGGCCCTTCCACTACGGCATCGAAGTGGGCTCCAAGCCCGAGATGTACGCGGGCCTCGCGGTGCACACCGACAACGACTCGCTCATCGTGTGCAACGGCTACAAGGACGACGCGTTCATTCGCACCGCGCTGCTCGGACGCAAGCTCGGCAAGAAGGTCATTCTCATCGCGGAGAAGCTCTCCGAGGTGCGGGCCATCGTGCGGCTCGCGCAGGAGATGGGCGTGGAACCGGAGATCGGCGTGCGCGTGCGCCTGGTTGCGCGCGGCGCCGGCAAGTGGGCAGAGTCGGGCGGCGAGAGCGCCAAGTTCGGCCTCTCCACCGCCGAGATCCTCAAGGCCGGCGAGATCCTCAAGGAGGCGGGAATGTCCAACGCCTTCAAGCTGGTGCACTTCCACATCGGCTCGCAGGTTCCCGACATCCTCATCATCAAGCGCGCGGTGCGCGAGGCTGCGCGGTACTACGCCAAGCTGCGTCGCCTCGGCCACCCCATCGAGTACATCGACGTGGGCGGCGGTCTGGCCATCGACTACGACGGCTCGCGCACCCCTACCGATGCCTCGATGAACTACTCGGTCGAGGAGTACGCCCGCGACATCGTGGGCAACATCGCCGACATCTGCGACGAAGAGCGGGTACCGCATCCGCACATCATCTCCGAGTCCGGCCGCGCCATCGTGGCGCAGCACTGCGTGCTGGTGGTCGAGGCCTTCGGCGCCATCGAGCGCACCACAGACATGGTCGCCCCCCCCGGCGCTGAGTCGCACAAGCTGGTGAAGGCGCTCGCCGAGACCGAGGCCAACCTGGGCGAGAAGAATCTGCTCGAGACCTGGCACGATCTCCTGCAAATCAAGGAAGAGTCCGAGAAGATGTTCGAGGTGGGCATCCTCGAGCTCGACGTGAAGGGCGTGGTCGAGAGCACCTTCTGGCGCATCGCCGAGCGCATTCGCCAGATGGTGGCCACGGCCGACCCGGCCGAGGTGCCCGACGAGCTGGCCAACCTGGGCGCCAAGTTCAGCACCCAGCACATCTGCAATTTCTCGGTGTTCCAGTCGCTGCTCGATCACTGGGCCTTCGGCGCGCTCTTCCCGGTGGTGCCCATCCACCGCCTCGACGAGCGGCCAGACCTGCTGAGCACGCTGGTCGACATCACCTGCGACTCCGACGGCAAGGTGAGCAAGTTCATCGACCACACCGAGGCCGACCGCGACACGCTGCCGCTGCACTCCATCAACGACAAGCCCTACTACCTCGGCGTGTTCCTCACCGGCGCATACCAAGACATCATGGGCGACATTCACAACCTCTTCGGGCGCGTGAACGAGGTCCACGTCTTCCTCGACGAGGACGAAGAGTGCGGCTACTACCTCGAGGAAACCATCGAGGGGAACACCATCGCCGACGTCCTCAAGATGACCCAGTACGAGACCCCCGATCTCGCGCACCGTCTCAAGGCCCAGGTCGACGCCGCCATCAAGCAAGACCGCCTGAAGCCCACCGAAGGCATGCGTCTGCTTGCGGAGTACGAGCGCGGCCTCAAGGACCAAACCTACCTCAACCTGTGACGCGGTGGCCGCCCCGGAGCGAACAGCGGCGATTCACAGCGCCGCTGGTCGGGGCTCCACCTGGTTCAAGAGGAGCTTGATGGCTTTCAGGTCCACCGGCTTCGTGAAGTGCACGTCGAAGCCTGCGGCGAGCGCGCGCGCCTTGTCGTCGGGCTGCCCGTAGCCGGTGAGCGCCACCATGAAGACGTGCTCGCCCAGCGCGGCGCGCAGAGTCTTGGCCACCTGGTAGCCGTCGACGCCGGGTAGCTCGATGTCGATGACGAGCGCCTGCGGGCGCCGCGCGAGGGCTTCCTCGATGCCCTCGGCACCGTCGCAAGCCTGGAACACCTGGAAGCCATCTCGCTCCAGGAGCATCACCAGCATCTCGCGACTGTCGTCGTTGTCCTCGATCACAAGCACGTCGCGCAGGCGGGCCGCGGCGACGTGCCGCGGCGCGGGGAGGGCGCTCTCGAGGGGCACCACGGCGCCTTCGCGCAGCGGCAGACGAAGGGTGAACGTACTTCCCTTGCCCAGCCCCGGGCTCGAAGCCTCGACCCGGCCACCGTGTTGCTCCACCAGGCTCCGCACCAGGGTGAGCCCGATGCCCATCCCTCCGCTCGCCCGCGCCAGCGATCGCTTGGCTTGCGCGAACAGCTCGAACACCCGGCCGAGCATCTCGCCGTCGATGCCGACCCCGTCGTCGGAAATGCGAACCACTGCGTAGCCGCCCTCTACCGAGACGCTCACCTCGATGTGCCCGCCGCGCGGCGTGTACTTGAGGGCGTTGGTCAGCAGGTTGGAAACGGCCTGCTCCAGGCGCACCGCGTCACCGTCTACCGCGATGGGCCTCGAAGGTGCCGCAAACCGCATCGTGAGGCCATGGTCGCGCGCGAGCCCCTGGACCGCCTGCAGGCATTCGCTCAGGAGCTCAACCAGGTCGACGGTACGCATCTGGAGAAGGGCCTTGCCGGTGGTCACGCGCGACACGTCGAGAAGGTCGTCGACCAACCTTGTGAGGTGCGCCGACTGACGCCGCAAAATGCGCACCTCGCGTGCGTCGCTGTCGCCCATGGAGGTGACGGCCATGGCAATGGCCGAGAGCGGATTGCGCAGCTCGTGGCCCAGCATGGCCAAGAACTCGTCGCGCACGCGGAGCGCGCGTTCCTGACGAATGAGCTCGGCCCTCCCGGCGTACTGTCGATGTCGCGCGCGGAGCGCAGCCCGTGCGGCGCTCACCATGGTCACCGGGCGCACCGGTCGGTCGAGGAAAGTGACGTTGCCCAGGGCGCCCAGCGTGGTCGCCGCGCGGCTCCGCGCGAGGCCGTTCTCGCCGGTAAAGACCAGGATCGGCAGGTCGGACCACGACCCTTGCTCGTTGAGCATGGCTTGCAGCTGGGTCAGGGCCGAGCGCGTGAGCGTCTCTTCTGCCAGGAGCAGCGCGCCCGCTCCCTCGTCGCGAATGCGCGCGCAGAGCTCCTCGATGGTGTGACACACCTGGCAGTCAAGACCGTTTTTGGAGAGCAGCACGCAGGTGAGGTGCGCGTCGCGGCCGGTAGGCGCGAGCACCAGGAAGCGCTCGTCGGCGGTCGTGAGCCGTAGCGACGCGGGCCCATGATTCGACGCGTCCGCGACGTCGTGGCGCGCGTCGGTCGGGTGCATCGCGCGCGCGGCGCCCATGCCTCTTCGGCCGAGATTATTCACGAGCGCCGTCCATGAGCGTGGCCGCCTGGTGGCCTCCGCCGTACGTAGAAGCAGCGGTGACGCCCCCGTGAACGTTGGAAAGCGGCTCACCCACACGCAGTCCGTGCAGCTCGAGACCGAGCTCGCGGACGGTGTCTTCGTGCCTTCCGGTTCGTTTTTTTTTGCCACCGATATGGCTTTGCGTACGCGCCCCTCGGCCTCGAAATAGCGCGTGAGCACCACGGTGTCGGCCAGGTAGCTCACGTCGAGCGGGGTGGTCATGTGGCCGAGTAGACCGTGCTGCGCCATGATCAGGATGGTCACCACGCCTTGCTGGCGAAGGTAGCTGAGCACCTCGTGGAGCTGCGCCGTGAGGAACTGCTCTTCGGGCATCGCTTGCAGATAGCCATTCAAGCTGTCGATGATGATGAGCCGCGCGTTGTGCGCCTCCACCTGCGCGCGAATCGAGGCGATGAGCTCGCCCGGAGAAAGCTCCGCCGGGTCGACCTGCTGCACGTGGACCTTGCCGCTCGAGATGTGGGGCGCCAGGTCCATGCCGGTGGCCGCAGCGCGCCCCATCAGGGTGCCCACGCCCTCGTCGAACACGTAGAAGGCGGACCGCTCTCCACGCCGGGCTGCGGCCACTGCGTATTGCGTCGCCAGCGCCGACTTCCCCGATCCCGCGGGCCCCACCACCAGGCAACTGGTGCCGCGGTCGAGACCCCCGCCCAGAAGCGCATCGACCTCCGGCACGCCGCTCTCGAACGTGCCGTGCGCGAACGGCTCCTTGTGCTCGGCAGCCACCAGCCGGGGAAACACCACCACGCCCTGTTTTTGGATCTTCATGTCGTGAAAGCCGCCGCGGAAGGCGACCTCGCGCAGCTTGGTGATTCGCAGGCGCCGACGCTCGGCGCCGTAGATGGGCGAGAGCTGCTCCATGGCGACCACGCCGTGCACCAGACTCTGCAGCAGCGGATCGCCGCCCACCGAGGTGGGGTTCTCGAGGAGGAGCACGGTGCACTGACGCCGCACGAGGTCGGCCTTGAGGGCCAGGAGCTGCCGGCGAAAGCGCAGCGGGCTCTGGGCCAGGAGCCGCAGCTCGGAGCACGAGTCGAGGACCAGTCGCGAGGGCTTCACGCGGTCGACCTCTTCGAGCAATGCCCGCATGCGCTCGCCCAGCTCCACCTCCGCGGGTACGTAGAGCGTGTTCTCTTCCTCCTCCGGCGCCGACGACGCCTCGCCCACGTACATCTCGTAGACCGCTATCCCCTCCAGGTTCCAGCCATGCGAGCGCGCCACGGCGTCGAGCTCCTCACGGGTCTCGGAGAGCGTCACGTACAAGCAGTTCTCGCCCGCTGCCACGCCCGTGAGCAGAAACTGGATGGCCATGGTGGTCTTGCCCACCCCGGGATCGCCCTGCAGCAGATACATGCGATTCTGCGGAAGCCCGCCCGTCAGGATGTCGTCGAGGCCGGCCACGCCGGTCGCAAGCTTGGGGGTAGGGGCTGCGGAGGTAGGGCTCATAGAGATACCGTCTTGAGTGAGGCAGGTTTGCGTAGGTGAGGGAATTCGCTACGGCGACCCGGAGAAAAAGAGGCAAATTGCTGCCAAATCAGGGCGAAAACCCCTCGCAGCGTCTGCATCTCCGACGAACCCCGTATGGGTCACGAGACGTGAAGCACGCCGCGCGCCAACAAGCCCCTCGTAGCTATCGGTTTCGCCTACTCGAGCTCGACGATGTGCCGGGCGACCGAGCTGACCGAGCAATCCTCGTCGTTCCACCCGTCGGCCCGGAGCCCCATGCACGCCTCGCCGTCGCCGTAGTTGTTCGGCTCACCGGGCCCCCAGTTCGCCAGCGTGAGGGGCTCGCCGTTGTCCCACCCCCACCCGCCATCGGGCTCGCTGGCGCCGCTCGTCTGCACCCCGCCTATCCACACCTCGCCAAAGCTCACGCTGCTCAAGAAGGTGAGCAGGAAGGTTTGCTCGGCCGCCGACGAAACCGTGGCCAGATGGCCGCCCATGGCGAGCGAAGCGCTGCGGGCATCGGACCAGCTGATGGGCGCTGCGCCGCCAGCGAGCAGGTACGCGTGGCCATTGTTCGGAAACACCACGGCGCCGTCGGGGAGCGCAGCCGCGTCTTTGATGGGCGGCTTGGCGGCGTCGACGCCGGCGTCGGGGTCCGTTCTGCCCGCATCGGGTGCGGCGTCGAGGCCGGCGCTGGCATCGAGAAGCGGCGCGCCGCCGGAGAGGCCCCCGAGATCCACGAACAGCGCGCACGACGCACAGAGCAGCAGAGCCACCAGAACCAGCCAGCGCACGGGCATTGCCTTCAGCATAGCACCGAACCGGCTGCGCCGCTCCGCCGGGCGCCCGATTCAGGGCACCTCTTCGGCGCGGACGTCGCCGAACTGCACCGAGAGCGAGGGCACGATGAAGTGCGTCTGCAGGCGCTGGTTGAGGCCGGTGACGGGAATCCAGTCGCCGATCTCGGCCAGCAGGGCGATGTTGCGCGCGGTCCACAGCTTGACGCCCACCCCCACGTGGAGCGCCCTGCCGTTGGCGGCGTCCGGGTATTTCGATGCAACATGCACGAACTGCGTCCAGCCGCCCACCAGGGTGAGCACCGCACCGGGTGAGAGGCGCAGGCTGACGAGCAGCGGGGCGTCGAGCGACACCACGGCGTCGAGCCAGTAGCCGCTGGCGCCCGGATTCACCGCAATGGCGATGGCCCGCGTGCGTAGTGGCGAGAACTTCAGGTCGGCGCCGCCGTAGAACGGCGAGGCCTTTGCGCCCACGTCGAACCCCGCGCCGAGCCCCAGCCG
>JBBQWQ010000005.1:0-210130 GCA_038210445.1 Polyangiales bacterium | reverse complement strand
GGTACCGCCCTTGGCGATATCGGCGTAGCTGATGACCTTGGCGAGGCCCTTCTTCGACTGGACCTTCACGAGAGCGGCGGTCAGCGTCGTCTTGCCGTGGTCGATGTGACCAATGGTTCCGACGTTCACGTGGGGCTTGCTACGGTTGAATTTCTCTTTCGCCATGACGCTGAGCTCTCCTGCTTACGGTTGGGGGGGGAGCCCACCACGAGGCTTGAACTCGTGACCTCTTCCTTACCAAGGAAGTGCTCTACCACTGAGCTAGGTGGGCAACGCTTTGGAACAAACTACTTTTGCGTACGACCCAGACTTCGGGCCGCATCAAAACGGCTTACGTCCCCAAGGCTTGGGCGTGCGCCGAGAGCCTCTTAGTCGGTCTTTTCGGGGATGTCCATAGGGACACTCGAAGGAACGCTCGAAAGACTCTCGGAGCGGGTGGACGGGTTCGAACCGACGACGGCTAGCTTGGAAGGCTAGCGCTCTACCAACTGAGCTACACCCGCAAGTGACGCCCGAATTCGTAGAACAAGGGGCCGGGATGCGCAAGAGGCTCCATCGGAGCGACGAATTTTCTCGAGGCGCGGCCCGTGAAGGGAAACAGCAACGAAAACGAAAACGGCGCTCACCGAAGTGAGCGCCGTCTTCATTCGTGCTGTGGAGAGTGATGGATTCGAACCATCGAAGGCATAGCCGGCAGATTTACAGTCTGCTCCCTTTGGCCACTCGGGCAACTCTCCGAAAAGGGACGGAGCGATCGTGTTTAGTGACGCGTGTCGTAGTCGTAAGTGAAGGTTCTGAAGCGGTTCGCAGACGGGGCAGCTGGTAGAGCTAGCGAGGGGACTTGAACCCCTAACCACCGGTTTACAAAACCGGTGCTCTACCAGTTGAGCTACGCCAGCGAGCGCTGAGAGGTCGCGGAACCTACCGCAGCTCGCTTCGGTCTACAAGCTTCAAGAGCGAGAACGCGCAGGCCGCCATTTTTCACCCTGCAAATTCGTTCCGTGGCGGAAGGGCGCGGCGCTGCGGAAAGCGCCGACCGGCGGGCCATCTTGCATTGCGTGCGCTTCAGGAGCTGTTACTACACGCCGGTTCGACGCTCTCGGTCCGCTCGCCGGACATTCTTCTGGCCCCACCAGGAGTTCGTGCCGCGGGGGCACGATGCGACGACGCCAGTCGGCGGGTGCGCCCGCCTCAGGAGGACCTCACACATGCTTTCTGCCTCTTCGTTCGTCCGCAAGTTCTCATCGGCTGCCGCGTTGGCCGCTGCGGTGGTCGTTACCGGCCTCGTGGCCTGCGAAACCGTCACCGTCGGCCCGGGCAAGGCCAAAGACGGAGGCCCCAACGAAGACGGCAGCGTCGAGGATCAGGACGGCGGCGAGACCGACGGCGGCGAGGGCGTCGATGGCGGCGACGGCGGCCCCAAGGTTCCGCTCATCGACCCGCCCACGAACTTCAAGCGCACCATCAACTGCGAAACCAACCCCGGCGCGTGCTCGGCCGGGACGTGCGCCCAGAACCTGGGCCCCAACTGCAGCGGACAGTCGCCCTGCCGCGGCCTCACGAGCGGCTTGAAGGCCATTACCGTCGCCGACTTCCCCCTCAAGATTCGCACGCCCAAGCTCACCGCCGCCGACACAACCTGCCGTACGCTCTGCGGCCCCACCGACAACACGGTGTTCGCCATCAGCGTGCAGGTGAAGACGCCGGAGAACAACCAGCCGATCGCCATCAAGGTGGCGCCCCCGTGGAAGGTTTCGGTGGGCGACGATCGCTACGGCCCGGTGTACTGCCTGAGCGGTGGCGATCCGGTCCCCTCCTTCGCCGGGTCGCAGTGCGTGGCCTACTACGGGAGCGGCAACGGCACCTTTGCCATCGTGACGTCCGACCCCAACGCCGCGGCCACCGACGTCATCGTCGACCTTCTCACGGTCGACCAGTGGCCGACCCAGCTCGACGGTCAGTGCCCGTACAAGTGAGCTGACGCGCCTGCGGAGCATCGAAGCCCACGCCGGAGATGGCGTGGGCTTCGTTCATTTCGCGCGCGCGCGGCGCGGATCACTCGTAGCCGCCACCGCCATCGCTGCCGCCACCGTCGTCGTAGCCGCCGCCGCCGTCGTCCTGGCCGCCGCTGTCGTATCCGCCGTCGTCTTGGCCGCCGTTGTCCTCGGGGCTGTCGTGGTCCTGGTCCTGCTCCTCCTGCTCCTGCTCCTTCTGGAGCTCGTCTTGCTCTTTCTGCCAGTCGGCATCGGGCACCGGGCCGCCCTGCGACTCGGGGCGGCGGTCTTCCACGTTGTCGCTCCGTCGAAAGTCTTCCCAGCGCATGCCGCCGGAGACCGAGTCGAGGGCGTCGAGAGAGAGCGAGACCAGGTTGCTTTTGTGTGCAGGCTGCATGTAATTCACCTTTTGTGTGCAGAGGGCTGCTGCATCGCCCGTGCCGACTTCGGAGCCGCCCCAAAGCCACGTGGCCAGTGGAAACGTGCAAAAAGAACGGGTGCGACACGGTAGGCGACGGTCGGAGGAAGAGCCGAAAGCATCCGGCCCGAGCGCACGTTCACGCTCGGCGTAGCGATCGTTCGATGGATCAACCGATCCTCTCGGGTGGTCCCGGCGCGGCCCTCTCTCACCATGAGCGCCTTCAGCCGCGCGGCAACTTCTCGCGAGCCTTCTGCTCTTTCTCCTGCTGGAGCTCGACCTTCTTTTTGAGGATGTCGAGCGCCTTCTGCACCTCGACCTCGGTGTACGGCAGCTGCGCGATGGTGGCCTTCTCGTCTTCGATGGCCTTGTCGATGGCCACCTTGGTGGCGCGTGCCTTCTCCAGCCACACCGAGGCGTCGCCCAGTTTTTCGCCGAGGGCGATGGTGCGGATCATCATGTCGGCCCCCTTCTCGAGGAGCACCCGGTAGCGCACGTGCATCATCGAGAAGAAGAGCTGCTGCTTGTCTTTGGTGTTGGCCATCTTGGTGGGCGGGATGGCCATGAGGTCGCGGTGGAGCACGCGATACATCTCGCCCACGCGGTAGCCGCTCATGGCGGCCCAGCGCGCGTCTTCGCTGCGAATGGCGTCGGTGAAGGCGCTCTGCGCGGCCAGCAGCATGGCGCAGCGAATCTCGAACTTGCCCAGGAACTCCTCGGTGGGCACCGCCAGGCCGATCTTCTCCGCGCGCACGCGCCGCACCTCGGCGAGCCCGAACTGAAGCTGGGCGGCCGCCACCGGCAAGCGGCCGTTCGAGCCGTAGTGGGTCGCTTCCATGATGTCGAGGCCGTCCTCGATGTCGCGCATGCCGTGCACGTCGTCGCCTTGCTCGACCCGCGCGAGACCCCGTGCGCCGAGGCCGGTCATCTTGCTCACGTCGTCGCTGGGCGTCAGCGCGAGAATGGCCTCTGCCAACGTGCTCAGCTCCGCCCAGGCTTCGCCGTAGGCTGCGAGATTGGCCTGCCGGAACAGCCCGGCGCGCGCCTCCGGCGTGCCGGCATACGTGCGCTGCAGCTCCGCATACCGCGCCTTGGCTTTGTCGCGGTCGGCGAGCGCCTCGTAGGCGGCGCCCAGGTCGAGCAGCACGCGTGCGCTGGGCTCCGCCGCGCGAAGTGCCTCGAGCGGCTCGAGGGCCGCCTTGTAGTCGGGCTTGAGCAGCGCTTCGTCGGCCCGGCGCCGGAGCTCCGCCGCCGTTCCGGTGGTCTTGTCGGTGACGATCTGGTTCTGCGCGGTCTCCGTCTTGGGCGCCGCAGGCGTCACCGCTGGCGGCGGCGCCGCCCCCCCACAGGCCACCACGGCCCCAGCCAAGAGCCCGGCGAGGAGCGAAAACGAGGCGCGGACCACCAGACGTCGCTGCATGAAGAGCATTCTGAAGGATTCGACGGCCGAGGGCATCATCGGGTTCAAATCTCGGAGGGATTCTCCGTTCACCGAGAGGACGACATGTACGCCCCCGTAAAGCACGCCGCGCTCGCTCTCCTTTGCCTTCCTCTCTCTGGTGCGGTGGCCGGCGCGCTGGCCGGATGCGGCGCAGCCGAAGACGGCCGCAGCCGGTTCGACGCCGAGGCCGACGCCGGCATCGGCGACGCGGCACCGCCGCCCCCGCTGGGCGATGCCGGGGTGCCGGCGGCGACCCGGAGATGCTCGGCCGACGGCCACTCGATCCTCGATGGCGACGGCGCGGTGGTGCAGAGATGCGGCGGAACCCAGGGCTGCGACGACGGTACCTTCACGTGCATCGATGCCTGCCAGGCAGCCGCCACCCAGGCCCACGCGGTGGGCTGCGAATACTATGCAACCTACATGGAACAGGTGCTCGCCACGACGCTGGGGCAGACCCCCTGCTTCGCGGCCATCGTGGCCAACACCTGGGACACGCCGGCGCATCTCTCGGTCGACGGCTTCGCCAGCTCCTTCGCCATGGAGCAGTTCACGCGGTTGCCGGTGGGGAGCGGCGAGGACATTCGCTACGAGCCCTACTCGGCCGATCGCGGGCTCGCGCCGGGTCAGGTGGCGGTGATCTTTCTGTCGGGCGAAGAAGGACCGGCCCCGCTGTGCCCGGTCGCCACCGCAATTCCCCGCGGCACCATGGTGAACGGCAGCGGCATCGGAAGCTCATTTCGCATTCGCAGCGACGTGCCCGTGGTGGCCTACGAGATCAACCCCTACGGCGGCGGCGCGGCGCACACCACCGGCGCCTCGCTGCTTTTGGCCACGGGCGCCTGGGGCACCAACTACGTGGCGGCCAATGCCTACGCCCACGATCTCGCCGACCCCTCGATGAACATCGTGGCCATGGCCGACGACACGAAAGTGACCCTGGTGCCGCGGGCCGACATCGTGGGCGGCAACGGCGTTCCTGCGGGCCGCGCCAACGTCCCCTGGACCATCACGCTGCAGCAAGGCCAGCAGGTCCAGCTCTCGCAGCCGGCCGAGCTCACCGGCAGCGTGGTGCAGTCGAGCAAACCGGTGGGGCTCATGGCCGGCCACGCCTGCGCGCGCATTCCCGTGAGCAACCCCTACTGCGACCACGCGGAGCAGATGATCCCCCAGGTGAAGGCGCTGGGCAGCGAGTACGTGGGCGTCATGCACCTGCCCCGAGCCGGCGAGCCGGGCCTATGGCGCGTGGTCGGCGTGGTGCCCGGCACCAAGCTCACCTGGACCGCCGCGAGCAAGGTAGGAGGGCCCTCCACCCTGGGCGCCGGCGAGACCGCCGAGCTGCTGACCGACGCGCCGTTCGTGGTGAAGAGCCAAGACGACGCCCACCCGTTCCTGCTGTTCTCGTACATGATAGGCAACCAGTGGAAGCCGGCCCTCGACGGCATCGGAGACGCTGATTTCGTGCTGGGTGTGCCGCCCAAGCAGTGGATGAATCAGTATGTATTTTACACGGATCCGACGTACCCGTCGTCGCACGTGGTGCTGGTGCATGGGAAGACCGACGGCGCGTTTCGCGACGTGACCTTGGACTGCGCCGGCGTGGTACGCGACTGGGCTGCGGTGGGCGACTTCGAGTACGCGCGGGTGGAGCTCACCCGCAAAAACTTCGAGCGGGTCGGCGACTGCGCGTCCGGACGCCACGAGATCAAGAGCGAAGCGCCGTTTGGGCTCTGGGTATGGGGCTGGGGCTCGCCCGATGCACCGGGCACCCGCGACGTTTCGTACGGGTACCCTGGCGGCATGAACGTTCAGCCCATCAACCGCGTGTACGTGCCCCCGGTACCTCGGTAGCGGTTCGCCCGACTACTTGGATGCGGCGACGCCGGTACCGAGGATTCGCGCGCCAAGGAGGCCACCGAGGGCGCCGAAGAGGGCGACCGGAACCACGTGGCCGAGCATCATGTGGTCGAGCGTGGCGCAGGTGCAGCGGAGCGTGATGAGGAGCGAGCCGAAGGCGAAGGTGGTGGCGCCGGCAGCGGCCGAGACCCAGAACGGGCGGACGAAGGGAATGTGGCGGCGCGACCAGAGAAACGCGGCGAGCGGCGCCACGCCGAAGAGGCCTGCGTAGAGGGCGCAGCGAAGATCGCTTCGGTCGTCGTCTGCGAAACGTGACTCGGGCCAAACGAATCGCCCAGCCACCGAGACCAACGCGAGGAGGAGCGGGCCTGCGGCAGCGATGCTGGCGAGGACGCTAACCGGTCGGCCCAGCGTGGAGCTCCCGCGCTGCAGCGAAAAGTAAGCGGTCACCAGCGTCACCGCGGCGAAGCCCAAGGCCACGCCAGCGATGTACGCGAGGGGCCGTTCGCCGGGACGAACGCCGCCCACGGCGAAGAAAATTCCTAGGCTCACCGTATGGGCAAAGGCCACTGCGATGACCCCATTGCGTTGCCAGACGTCGCGGGTGGGCCCGGCCGGCGAAGCGTTTGCCGCGCCGAGAACTTTGGCTCGAAGGTGCGGAGGAAGCTGCGTCATGATTCCTCTACTTCTTCGCCCAGGGCAATGCCGAGGGCCTTGTAGGCTCGGTGCGCGCGGAGCTTCACGGCCGACACCGTGGTTCCCAAGAGCTCTGCCGCCTCCGCGAGGGTGAGCCCTTCGATGCGGACGAGCTCGAAGGCCTGCCGCTGGTTGTCGGGAAGCTTGGCCAGCTCCACTGCCGCCCGCTCGCCCAGCTCCCGGGCCACGGCGTGCTGCTCCACGTCGCCAGAGAGATCCGGCACCTCTGGCGCGTCATCGGACGAGGTCTCGGCGAAGTGACGGCGCGCCCGGGTGCGGCTGCGCGCGGCGTCGATCATCAGCCGCCGGGCGATGGCAAAGGCCCAGGGCGCCACCGCCGACCCGGTGGCGAAGGTGCCGCGGGCGCGGTGTATGTGCAGGAACGTGAGCTGGAGCAGATCTTCGGCGAGGCTGTCGTTCCGGGTGCGCTTCACCAGAAACCCGTACAGCCGGGGCGCGACCGCGTCGTACACGATGGCGAGCGCGGCTTCGTCGCCCCTGGCGTAGCGATCCATCGCCACGTCCTCGGGCCGCCGGTCCTCAACCATGGCCCCAAAGGACCATGGAACAGGGAGGTTCTCAAGCGGCATCGTGGTGAGAGCAAGCAGCATCGGGTTCGCAGGGACTACGCCCCGCCGCGTGAGAAGTTTCGCACCTCGGGCAAAAGCCTCGACGAGCCCACGGGACCCGTCGCGTGCCCTGGTTTCGAGGCACGCCGACGAGAGACAGGCCCACGCGGAAGCTCCGTTTCTTCGGGCGGAGCACGTGCGAGCTTGCCGTTCGATGGGACGGCCCATGCGACGTGACCACGCGCGTGGGCCAAGGGCGCAGCCGGCGCCCGCGCTCTGCTGTGCGCGCCTCCCCCACAGCGGACGTGCCGGTACATCGGTGATCCACGTCCGTCGATCGTCGGAAAGCGAGTTTGACGCAGACATGCCACCACACTAGGCTGTGCGATCGGTCGGGCGCATGTCTCCCCCTTCCGCACCCTCCAACCCCTCTGGAACTTGGCGCACGCCTCAGGCGGACGCCAACTCCCCCGAGCTACCCAGGCAGTTCGGCAAGTACACGCTTGTCCGAAAACTGGCGAAGGGCGGAATGGCCGAGCTCTATCTCGCCATTCAGCGGAGCATGGCGGGCTTCGAGAAGGTCGTGGTCATCAAGCGCATTCTCCCGGAGATGCACCACGACGGCAGCTTCGTCGACATGCTGCTCTCAGAGGCGCGGGTAGCCGCCACCCTCTCGCACCCCAACATCGTGCAAACCTTCGACGTTGGCGAAGTCGACGGCACGTACTTCATCGCGATGGAGCACGTTCACGGCGACGACATCCGCGGCATCGTCCGGCAGATGAAGAAGGTCGGGCGGAGCGAGTTCCCGCTGGCCCACGCGGTGGAGATCGCCCTGGGTATCTCTGCAGGCCTGGCCTATGCCCACGCCAAGCACGACATCGACGGAACGCCGCTCAACATCGTGCACCGCGACATCTCTCCGCAGAACGTGGTCGTCACCTTCGAGGGCGACGTCAAGATCGTCGACTTCGGCATCGCCAAGAGCGACGCCCCCAACCAAGACGCCACCGAGGCCGGCAAGCTCAAGGGAAAAATTCCGTACATGTCGCCGGAGCAAGCGCGCGGCGACCAGGTCGACTCGCGGAGCGACATTTTCTCGGCCGGCATCATTCTCTTCGAGCTGACCACCGGCAAGCGCCTGTTCAAGGGCTCGAGTGAATACGACACCATGCGCCTCATCTGCGAGAGCGACTATCCGCGCCCGTCCGACCTTCGTGAGGGCTACCCGCCAGCGCTGGAAGCCATCGTGCTGCGCGCGCTCGAGAAGAACCGCGACCAGCGATACCAGAACGCCCGCGAGATGCAGGCGGCGCTCCAGAACTTCGCGCGCGACGAGCGCATCGACGCCAGCAATGTGGCGCTCTCGGAGTTCATGCGAGGGCTCTTCGCCGACGATCTGGCGCGCGAGGTGGCCGACAAAGACATGGTCGCGCAGCTGCGCAAGTCGTCGCACGACTGGGGGTCGAACCCGCCTCCGGCGAGACCGGCGACCGATCCTCCGCGCTCCACCACCATCAGCACGCCAGCCGCTGCGCGCACCGTCACCGAGGTGCAGGCAGCGCCGATTCAAGAGCGCAAACGCCAACGATTGCTGGTGGCCGGCGCCCTCGCCTCGCTGGTGGTGCTCCTGGGAGCGGGGCTCGGCGCTTGGAAGGTATTGCACAAGCCCAAGCCCGCGCAGGTGCTGGTGCCTCCGGTGGCGGCGCTGGCGCTCGACAGCGATCCCCCGGGCGCGACCATCTGGCTCAACGGCGAGATGCGGAGCGAAGTGACACCGGCCACCATCGCCAACCTCCCCGGCGGAGGAAAGATCGACCTCCGCATCACCAAGGACGGCTTCGAGCCCGCCAAGCAGACGGTGTCGCTCGACGCCGCCGAGACCCGCGTGCGCGTAACGCTCGAGGCCGGCCACATGGTGGTGGAGGTGAAGACCAAGCCCGCGGGGGCGGAGGTGGAGATCGACGGACACCTGGTGGAAGGCGGCCACGCCACCGGCTTGGCATCGGGTGAGCACGAGCTGGTGGTGCGCGCACCCGGCTACGAAGAGCATCGGGAGCAGCTGAAGGGGGGCCCCTTCGAGACGCTGCACCGCGACGTGGAGCTGAAGAAGTCGAGCGGCGCGGTGGCCTCCGGAAGCGCCAAGCCGCCGGGCGTTCCCGGCACCGCTCCCAGCGCCGTTCCCAGCCAACCGCCCAGGCCCACGGGTGCCGGCAAGCTGAACGTGGGCGCCTCCGGCGGCTGGTGCAATGTGAGCGTCGACGGCGTTTCGCGTGGGCCCACGCCGGTGGCGGGGCTCGACCTACCCTCGGGCTCGCACCGCATCACCTGCACCACCGAAGACGGAAAGGTGCAGAACGCATCTATTTCCATCAAGGCGGACGAAACAGTCCGCTTTCGCTTCGCGCTCTAAGCGGTCGGTCAATCGCTGGTGGCGGAGAGCGTGTAGCTCTGGTCGGTGTGCGCAGCCGAAGAGAGCTTTAGGCACAGGCGCGTCTCTCCGCCGCGCACCGTGATGCGGGCCGCCGTTTGCCGCCAGAGCGCGAAGAGGCAGCGGGTGTCGGCTACGAATCCGATGTCGAAGGTGGCGTCGGCGTCGGCCGTCAAGCGAAGCTGGCTGGTGCCCACCGGCGCCGCAAACACGTACCAGTCGATGTCGGCTGAACCGGTGAGCGCCCCGGAGACAGAGGTGAGCAGCGGCTGCGCCGAAGCTTGAACGTCGTTGGGCTCGACCTCGCTGGGTCCGCCGGAGCTGCTCGAACTGCTGGAGCTGCTCGAGCTGGAAGCGCCGCCCGAGCTGCTGGCGCTCGACCCACCGGATGTCACCGCATGCGCCGCCACCCGATCGCGGATCCACGTCGTGAGGAGGTCGACCCGCGCGAGCACCTGCAGGGTGGCGTTGGCGCCAGAATTGACGGCGACGATCTCGTGGGTGCCCTCACGAAAGGCAGGACCCCCGGAGTCGCCCGACTGGATGATGTCCGCCGAGGTGTAGTCGAACGGAAAGCCAATGGGGGCCGCATCTTCCACCGCCACCGGCGCCATGTAGAGCGCATCGGTGAGGGTGCCATCCTGGACGCGGCCCACGTTCACCACGCGCGTTCCATTCGGCACCTGCGCGGTGGCCAGCGTGGGATAGGCCGGGAGCAGGATGGGCTCAGTCAGGTACACGAGGCCGATGTCGTGATGATTGGGGTTCACGGTAGTGGCGCCGCCCTCGTTCCAATCGAAGGTCTCGGCGCCCTCGGCTGCGCGCGACTCGGTTCCCACATACACGTCCCAGGAGACGAAGGAGTCGACGCAGTGACCCGCGGTGAGCACCACCCGCGGGGCGATGACGGTGGCGGAGCAGTACCCCACGATGCCTGGCTTGTGCATGGTGAGCGTGGCCGCCTCGCCGTACTCGGTCGCAGGAACGCCGCCGATGATCGGCGCAATGCTGGCCCCCACCGAGCCAGGAGCCGGCGAAGGCAGCGGCGAAGCGCAATGCAGCGCCGAGGAGAGCGCGGAGGCTCCCACAATGAAGAGGACCGCGGTGCGAGACCATCCGTGCATGCGACAAACCTCTGGCGATCACCGAACGGACCTCGCGCGGGAACGAAGACGCGCGGTCGTGGTGGTTCCACTGCGGGCGAACGGTCGACGCCGACGAACCTTGAGGCTCCCCCAGACCAAGTGCGTGCACACTGCACATCAAGCGGGGCCGCCGCCCGGTGGCACGCGGGAGCGATGTGCAGAATCCGCGTCGGCGCAACTTTGGCGCGGGCTGGCTATGTACCTGCAAAGTCGAGCGATTGTGGCGCACGCAGCGGCGCATTCAGGTGAGGCGACCGCGCACACGCGCGTAGAGAGACCGCGCGATCGTCGCCCGGCGAAAAGAATCGCGATCCGATTGCCCGCGGCCCGGGTACGTTCGACCGTGGGGTCAGGGAGGATACGGGGCACAGGGGGTCCGTCGGGGGACGGACAGGAGCACGGGGAAATAAATGAACATCGAAGTGGGAACCAGGGTTGGGAAATTTCGTCTGGAGCGGCCTATTGGCTCCGGCGGAAACGGCTTCGTGTGGGCGGCTCGGAACGAGACCACCGGGGCCATGGTCGCAGGGAAGGTGCTGGTGGCGGAGGCCGGCTCCCTCGCAGCGCGGCGCTTTCGTCAGGAGGCGCGCATCGGCGCCTGGCTGGCGCATCGGAACATCGTCCGGGTGTTCGATCTGGTGGACGACGTGTCGGGCGGCATGATGCTGGTCATGGAGCGCCTGCGCGGCGAGACACTGAACCGCGTGCTCGACGAACAGGAGCGACTGAGCCCGCGCTCGGCGGTGGCGGTGGTCATGGGGGTGCTGGCAGCGCTCACTCACGCCCACGAGCAAGGTTTCGTGCACCGTGACGTGAAGCCGTCGAACGTACTGCTCTCCATCGAGTCCGACGGCGTGATGATCCCGAAGCTGCTCGATTTCGGTATCGCCAGGCCCGTCGCAAAGGAGCCCAGCGACGAGGTGGGCACCTTGGTAGGAACGCCAGAGTACATGTCGCCGGAGCAGATCAAGGGCAAGGACGTGGACGGCCGGAGCGACGTGTTCGCTGCGGGCACGCTGCTCTACGAGGCCCTGACCGGGCGTTGCCCCTTCGCGTCCGACACCCTCAGCGGCGCGCTGGCGGCAATCTTGTACCGACCGCTGAAACGTCCACCCGAGGTTGCGCCCAACCTGTGGGCGGTGCTGGAGCGGGCGCTGGCCCGGAGCGCGAACGATCGGTATCCGACCGCGCGCGCCTTCTCGCTCGCGCTACAAGACGCCATGGACGCGAGCGCCGAGGAGCTCGCAGCCTCGCTCCAGCGAATTCCCGTGGCTGTCCCCACGGCGGCGCTCCCCCCGCGCTTCGTTTCCACGCCTCCCGGCGCATTTTTACCGCCCGGCCTCCGGGCGCTCGGCGCGCGCGCAGAAGACGACAGCCGCGCGCGGGCGAGCCACGACGCACAGCCTCACGCGGAAGCGCCGGCGACCGAAGAACGGTGGACCGGCGGCGGCGGCCCACGCACGCTGCCCTCGGTGGTCGTCGCCCGTGAGCCGCTGGCCTCGCACGCGACGCCCAAACCCGCGCGGCCCCTGGCCTGGGCCATCGCGGCCGGCGCGCTCCTGGCAGGAATGGGCGGCGCGGTGCTGGCGGTGCACATGTCTCCCGGGCGCTCCGTCGATCGCGAAGGGGAGCGCGCGGGGCAGCCACTCGCGCAAGCCACGGCGCGCACTGTCGATGATGCGCCCCGCGGCGCCGTCGCCGTCGGCCACGCGGAGCGCACAGGGCGCGTTGCGCGCGTGGACTACACGCCGCGATAGCTGCGCCTACACCGCGGATGGATGGCGGTGAATGGGGGCGCAAAATGCGCGCCTGGTTTGCTTTTCGCTGATCGTCGTACGGAGCGCGACCGTTCTCCTTCGCGATGGGTGCGCGCATCGAACAAGAGGCCCCGCGATGACGACGCTAGGCCCGGGGACTCGCCTCGGCAAGTATCGCCTGGAAGCCGCCATCGGCAGCGGTGGAATGGGCCACGTGTGGGCGGCGCGGAACGAGGCCACCGGCGCCGAGGTGGCCATCAAGGTGCTGCCGGTCGGCCACGACGAAGAGTCGGGCCTGCGTTTCCGGCAAGAGGCCCGCATCGGGGCGCTACTCATGCATCGGAACGTGGTCCGCGTGTTCGATCTGGTGGAGGACCCCTCGGGCGCCTTGGTGCTCGTCATGGAGCGACTGCGGGGGCAAACCCTCGATCAAGTGCTCACCGCCCAAGGGCGCCTATCGGCGCGCGCAACGGTAGCGGTGGCGCAGGGGGTGCTCGATGGGCTCACCCACGCGCACGAAAAGGGATTCGTGCATCGCGACGTGAAGCCGTCGAACATTCTCTTGGCGGTCGAGTCCGATGGCATGCTCATTCCCAAGGTCCTGGACTTCGGAATTGCCAAGGCTGCGACCCGCACGAGCCCCATCACCCGTGAAGGCATCTTGGTGGGAACGCCGCAGTACATGTCCCCCGAGCAGATCAGCGGGAAGCCGATCGACGAACGCAGCGACGTCTTCGCATGCGCCGTGATGGTGTACGAGAGCCTTACCGGGTGTGCCCCGTTTGCCGCCGACTCCATCAACGGGACCTTGGTGGCCATCCTCGAGCGCCGGCTGAAGAAGCCCCCCGAGATCGACGCGCAGCTATGGGCCGCGCTCGAGTTGGCGCTCTGCAAGCGGCCGGCGGAGCGGTACACGTCGGCGCGTGCATTCTCGCGGGCGCTGCAAGACGCGGTGGCCTTGTCGCCGGAGGAGCTCGCGGCTTCGCTGCGGCGCGTTCCGGTGACGGTGCTATCCTTGCCTTCGCCCGCGCCGAGCGCCCCGCCGCCCTCTCGATCGCCCCCTGCATCGGTGGACGGAGTAGCGCTCGCCAAGGAGCGTCAGCCGGCCGCTGGCGACCTGGCCGAGCCGCCGGCGCCGCAGACGTTGGCGATACGAGCGCCGGTCCGCCGGGGCGCGCTCGGCTTGAGCGCGATAGCGTTCATGGTGATGGTCGCGTTGGTGATCGGCGCGTTCTCTTTGGGCGGCCGGACCGACACCGGCTCTCTGCGCGCGGCCCCCATCGTAGCCGCGGCGCACGAGGTGCGCGCGATGGTACTGGCCACCGCCGCAGCGCGCTCGACCTCCGCGGCAGCGCAGCCAACGCCGCCAACGCCGCCAACGCCGCCAACGCAGCTCGCTCGGTCGACAGGGTTCCGGCCGCCCAAGAGCGGCGTCGCCACCAATCCGGGCTTCTGAACCAGTCTCCTAGACCCGGCGATAGAGGAGCCGGAACACCGGAAGGCCGTCGGCGATGGCGCGGTGCTCGCGCGGGCTCCGCGCGCCGTAGGGGTTCTCGGCAATGCGGGCGGTGCCGCCTTCTCCACTCGGTGCAAAATGCACGCATGTCGCGACGTGCTCTTCGTACTGGACGGCGCGCTCTTCGACGTCGGTCTGGATGTACAGCTGGCCCCCGGGCCGAATGAGCCGCGCCATCTCGCTCAAGAACACGTCGCCCATCACCAGGCGCTTGGTGTGGCGCTTCTTCCACCACGGATCGGGAAAATGCAGGTAGGCCCGCTCGAGCACGCCATCCGGCGAGAGCCGGGGGAGCGCGACCTTGGCGTCTTCGGCGAAGACCCTCGCGCGCGCGCCGTAGCCACGCTTCTGCAGGCGCCCGTCGACGATGGCCGCCCACTTGCGGCGCACCTCGAGGCCAATCAGACCGGCGCTCGGCTCGGCGTCGGCGCGCTCGAACATGAAGCCTCCGCGGCCGGGGCCCACCTCGAGCTCGAAGGTCTGGCCCTGCACCAGCGACCGTACGTCGACCTTGTCCAGGCTGTAGGCGGTCGTCGAGGGTTCGGCAGCGGCCACGCGAAGGGGACCAGAGGCGCCAGGCAGGCGGGGAGCGTCGTCGTAGGGGCGGGGCTTCGTCGTACTCATGGCAACGGCGCGCACCATGCCACGACCCCGCACCAGATGTCATGGCCGGGAGCGAACACGGGTTCACAGAGTGGCCTCCCTGGTGCCCTGCAAATGATCGTTCACCTTGAATTGCCGGTTGGCACGGGTCTCGCTTGGTGGGCGCCGATGTCGACTTTCCCTTTTCGCTTGGCCTCGGTGGGCGCGGCGGTTGCTTTGCTCGGTTTGGGGAGCGGATGCGCGCCCCAGACCGCCTATCGAAACGCGGCCTTCGTACCCTCTGCGCGGCCCCTCGCCTGGGACGGCCAGACCGCGGGCGAGGGAAAAATCCGCGCCGACGGCACCATTTCACACGCCTCCGTGCTCACCGATCCCTTGCCCACGGTGCATCAGAGCGCGCTGCACGTTCCGGAGACGACCGTGGAAGGCAGCGCCGGGCTGGGCCTCCACGAGAACGTGGAGATCGGCGCGCGCGTCAGCTACTCGGCGTTCGCGTGGACCGAGAAGACTGCGGTGGGCACGCCGCCCATCCCCAAGCGCGACTCCATCCTCGGGTGGGGCCCCGAGCTCCGCCTCTCGTTCGCCCTCGACAAGAAGAAGCTCTTCAACATCGGCGCCGCGTTCAACCTCATGTTCTACGACCTGCCCTACGCGCGGTGGGCTCGGACCAACCCCAGCAGCTCGCCCTGCGCCGGCACGAGCGCCGACGTGTGCGTCGACTATTGGAATCAGGCCACCTACAAGCTCGTGGGCGAGGGCTCGCAGGAGCGCATGGTCGCGAACATCTCGCTCTCGCCCAGCTTCACCTTCGACCCGCGGTACGGGCACGCGTTCTTGCTGCTCGGCGCCCACAGCGGCTTTCAGAACGACGGCTTCGCTACGCAGCCAGACGCCGACGCCCTGTCCGGCAACGGCTTGGTGTTCATGCTGGGCGGCGGGTACGGCGTCTCGTTCGAGCACATCCGGCTCTCGGCGCTCTTCTACAAGCCCATCACCTCGTACAAATCCGCCGTGAACTACTCTTTCGGCGGGATGATCACCGCGGGCTTCGACTTCGACCTATGGGAGGGCCACGACAAACGCATCGAGCGCATGGAGCGTGAAAAATCGGCACACCCCACGCCACCGTCGTCAGACCCTTCGGCCCCGGGTCAGCCCGCACCGCAGGCGCCCACGCCGCCCCCGGCTCCCTCCGACGTCACGCTCTGACGAACCCGAGCGCACGGTCTGCTGGGCGACCGCCGGGCGATGTGCGAGAGTTTCGGCGAGCTGGCCATGCACGCGGAACCCGAACCCGAGACGGCTCCTTCGCGGGCACTCCATGGCCGCGCCGACGAGCTCGACGCCGTGTGCCGCATGCTCTCGGGCGGCGAACGACTCGTCACGTTGCGTGGACCTCCGGGGGTCGGTAAGACCACGCTCGCCCGGGCCGTCGCGAGCCGCCTCGCGCAAGGCGGTCGCCGTCCGTCGTTTCTGTCGGTGGCGCCGAGCACGACCCGCGGAGCCGTCCTCTCGGCCATCGCCCGGGCGCTCGGGGTCTCCACCCGAACCTCGAACCAAGGTCTGCTGCTGGAGCGCATCGTGCGTCTGCTCGACCTCCGAGGCCGTCCGTCGCCTGTGCTGATTCTCGACGCGGTCGACGACGCGCGACCGGCGGTACGGTCGGTGGTGGAAGATATCCTCGCGGAGACCGCCGAGGCGGCCTTCGTCGTTTGCTCACGAACGGCGCTAGGACTCTCGACCGAGGCGATCGTCGTGCTCCATCCGCTGCCCCGCGAGGTCGCGGGTGCGCTGCTTGCACATCGGGTGCAGCAAGGTGCACCTCGACGCACATTAGCGCCCGCGCTTGCCGCGGACCTCGCAGAGCGAACGGGAGGGTTGCCGCTCGCCATCGAGATCGTTGCCGGGTGGGTCGCGGCGATCGGCGCGCCAGAGACGCTCTTGGCGCTCGACCAAGGAGAGCTCGCTCTCGATGCCCTGGACCACGCGCTTGAGGCTTCGTGGGCGCTCCTTGCGGCGGCGGAGCGAAGATGCTTTGCCGCCTTGGGCGTGCTCCGGGGGACCTTCACGCTCGACGCCGCGCGCGCCGTGGCGGGGACATCGCGGACGACGGCTCTGGTGGCGGCTCTGGTCTCGGCGTCTCTGGTCGAGGCGACGGCCGCCGGCGAAGAAACCCACTACTGCATGCTCGAAGGCGTGCGCGCCTACGCGCTCCGCAAGGCCGAGAGTGAAGCGCTACTGGAGCCCTCGTTGGCAAGGCTCTCGGCCTACCTTGCGGAGAGCCCGAGACCGCGCGCCGATCTGCCGTCGAGCTGGGCTCGGCTGGCGCGTGAGCGCGAAGACCTGCTCGCAGCGTGGGAGCACGCCATCGAGCGCGATTCGCCGCGAGCCCTTCGACTCGCCGTCGTCGTCGAGCCGAGTCTCGCTGCGCACGGCCCCTCCGGGCTGCACCGCTCCACACTTGAACGTTCGATCGCCGCGAGCCTTCGCGACGGCCTTCCGCAGGCCGTCCCAGCGCACGCCGCCGCCACCGTGGACCTCCTGTATGCACTGGGACGCCTCGAGTCGTTCCGCGGGCAGTACGTAGCTTCCCTCGCTCCGTTCACGGAAGGCATCGCGATGGCCGAGACCACCGGGGACGAAGTACGAACCTCCTGGCTGCTCGCCCACCTCGCGACCTCCCTGCTGGTGCTGGGACGAACGGAGGAGGCGCGCGACACTTTGCATCGCGCGCGCGCCATCGCCCGGCGCGTGGTCGACGACCGCCTCCAATCGACCCTCGAGCGTGCGTTGGCGGGGCTCCTGCTCGCCGACGGAGACGTCACGGGCGCGGAGGCCGCCTATCGAAGGGCCTGCGCCGCGGCGTGCGCGGCAAAGGCCCTGCGCCTCGAGGGCCTGGCGCTCGCCGGGTGCGTCGGCCTGCATATCTCGCTGGGTCGCTGCGACGCGGCTGCTCGCTACCTCTCCGAGGCGCACGAGCGCTTCCGCGTGGTGTCCGATACGTTTCAGCTCGCGCGCCTGTCGACCTACCAAGGGTCCATCGCCCTGCACCGGGGCACCCTCGACCAAGCGGAGCAACGATTCCTGCGCGCCCGCGACGAGGTCGCGCTCCAGGACGACATCGAGGGCGAGCTGGAGGCACGCTTCGGTCTGGTGCACACAGCGCAAAGACGCGGCGACGACCACGCGGCAGAACGCGGGCTCGACGAGATCGACGCGCTCTTGCGACGTACCGACGCCCCGACCTGGCGCGAAAGAAGAGACCTGGTGCGGTGCACCCTCGCCCGCGCAGGCGCCCCGGCTCCGGTGCTCTTGACCCTAACCCGCGATGGCCGCTCCTTCGAGCTCCTCTCGCGCACCGTCGACTTCGGTCGCCGGGGCCCCCTGCGGCGCATCCTGGTGGCCCTCGCGAACAACCTCGCTGCTGACAAGCGGGCCGCGCTCTCGGTCTCCGAAGTCCTCGCCGCGGGCTGGCCCGACGAGAAGATGCTTCACGAGTCGGGAACCGCGCGGGTGTACATGGCCATCCGCCGGCTACGGGCGCTGGGGCTAGAGTCGATTCTCCGCACGTCGGACGACGGGTACGCGCTCGACGCGCGGGTCCGGGTACGCTGGCTCGATGCCTGACCCGCACCCACCGCGAACCGCTACTCCCACATATCCAACTTGCCATACAGCGCGCGGGTGAACGTCTCCGTCCCGGCAAAATTGACCGGAAGGACTCGGGCTAGGCAGCTGGTGTCGAGCTCCCCTTTGGGATTCTCGATGAAGCTCATGAGGATCATGGTCCCACAGGAGCGCTTGTCCGATGTGGCGGAGGAAGCGATCACGGTATGCGAGGCGGTCGGAATCTCGACCCAGTGTTGGTTCGGTTTCGTGAAATGGGGCTTTGCCTCGCGGGCCTTCCGCAGCAGCGTCGCGGGGTCGAGACCTCCCTGCAGGAAGAGCACGGGCGAGTCGGAAGTCGCCCAGGACCTGGCGTAGTCGTCGGGCGTGTAGGTGGGCCAGATGCCGACGACCGGCTCGAACAACGTGGTGACGTCGCGCGAAGCAACCAGGGTTTCGCGTGTTCGCGCGAGGTCTTCTCGGGTGGGCGACGGGCTCTCCCACAGCTCCGATAGCGTGATGTTCTGCGAGACAATCCACCCCCAGCGTATCGCCTCTTGGTCCGGCGGCTGCTCCTGGGTGAGCTGGAACACGAGCTGTTTCAGGGCGACTACGTCGTCGGCATTGCAGCGGTCGAGGCGATAGACCATGGAGGGAATGTAGCCGCGCAGGGTGAAGTCCATGAGCAGTTGACCGAACGCGCGCCGAAACAGCACGTGGAGGGGAAAGTCCGGAGGCGCGACGGCCGCGCAATGGCCACTCTTGAGCTTGGCTTGCAGCGCTACCGCCCGTGACCAGGGGTCGCTCCCCAGTTTCTGGCCGCACACGGCATCTTGCGCGCATACCGCCATAAAGTCCTTCATGGCTTCATTCGCGTCCTCGTCTTGGCGGGCCAAGCTCGCGCCCTGGGGAGCGGTGGAGTCGAAGGCAACGCCAGCGGCCTGTGAAGGGTAGAGCTGCAGGTAGCGGTGGGCGAGATAGGTGCCGTAGGAAACGCCGTACACGAACACCGGCTGCGCCGGCGTCTTCGTGCGCTCGATCATCACCCCCAGGTCGTTGGCCGCGTTGCTGGTGTTGAAGTGCGGAAGGCGCGCGCTCTCGCGCGCCTTGATGTCGGCGACGCAGGCAGGCCACTCTGCGTCGGTGATAGAGATACCCCCTTCGCTGCTCGCGGCTTCTTGAACAGGGCACCCGAGCCGGGTTGAACCGCCCGTGCCGCGGTGATCAGGCATGTAGTAGTCCACGTCGGGGTACTTGGTGGCAATCTGCTCGGAGAGCTTCTCGAAGACGTGGCCGGAGGCGCCCGGCCCTCCCTGCAACAGCCACAATGCGCGCAGGCTCTTGCCGCCCTTGGGCTTGAAGCGCTTCACGAACATTTCGATGGTTTCCCCTTTTGGGTTCTTGGCGTCGAGCGGCGTCTGGATGGTCGCGCACTCGGCGGGTGGTCCCCCTCCCTCGGTGTAGAGGTCGCAGGGGGTCCACGCCACGGGCTCGATGGCCGGGCCTGCGTCTGCGCCCGCATCGGAAGTTGGAGGTGGTGCGACCGGGCCGCCGGTCGCAGAGCAGGCAATCGAAAGGGAAAGGGCGACGATGACGGGCAGTCTCTTCATGCGTCGATGCTGCCCGCCGCGTGGGCGCCCCGCCGCTAACACGACCTAACATCGACGCGTGCCGCCCTCGGGCTTCACGCTCTAGCGAAGTGGATCAGCGCCGTCGCAACCGTTGATCGACGCTGATCGCGGGTCCGCTCAGGAGGAAGAACGCGCCGCCCACCACCACCATCGCCAGACCCACCCCCAGCCCCGCCGTCAGCACCCGCCCCTCCCGCGGGCCGAGCGGCTCCTCGCGCTCGCCCCAGGCCGTCACCAGCGCACCGCCCAGCACAACCCCCAGACCCGCCACCGCCAAGCCGCCCCACCGAAGCGCGGGCGAGCCCTCGGAGTAGCGAATCGTCGCTCTCCCCGGGAGCAGCTTGATCTCCTCCTTCACGTCGCCGATCACCACCTTGTAGAGCCCGCTCGCGATCTTGAAGGCGCAATGCGGGTCGCAGGTGGTCTCGGCCACCAAAGGCGAGAACTGCCAGGCCTGACCGCGCGGATAGAGGCGCAGCTCGGTGGTCTCGTCGGGCTCGAGCGGCGCTTCGGCCTGCGCAGAGGCCGCCGCAGAAAAGCAAAGCGCCGCGGCCAGCACCCCACCCAGAAGCGGTGAGGTCGGCACGCGGCGCGTTCGGGGCGTGAATGACGGCAGCTCGCTTGCTCCTTCAGCTCACTCTTTCACGTCGCCGCGGGCGAAGATCGACGCCACGTAGTTGAGCACGTCGGTAGCGCTCACCTCGTTGTAGCCGAAGTTCTTGATGAGCCGCGACTTGATGACGTCGATCTTCTCCTGGGTGTCCTTGTCGACCACCTGGGACACCAGCGTCTTCAGCTTGATGCTGTCCTTCTGGTCTTCGAAGAGCTTGAGCTCCAGCGCCCGGCGGAGCCGATCGTTGGTCGCCCACTCGAACTTCTTCCCGTCAACCGCGAGGGCGCCGATGAAGTTCATGATCTCCCGACGGAAGTCTTCTTTCCGGTTGTCGGGGATGTCGATCTTCTCTTCGATGCTGCGCATGAGGCGCTCGTCCGGCTCTTCATCTTGCCCGGTGTAGCGGTTCTTGACCCGCTCCTTGAGCGTGTAGGCCTTGATGTTGTCGATGTAGTTCGCAGCCAACTTGGCGATCGCGTCTTCGTCGGCGCTGATGGCCCGCTGGACCTCGTTCTTGACGATCTCTTCGTACTCGCGCTTCACGATGCCGATGCACTCTTGAAAGCGCTTCTTCTGATCGTCGGCGGTGATGAGCGAGTGGTGGCGCAGGCCCTTGTCGAGCTCGTTGAGCACCATGAAGGGGTTGATGGTCCCTTCGCCGGCGTCGTTGACGAGCGCGTTCGAGATTTTGTCCTGAACGTAGCGCGGCGAGATGCCTTCCATGCCCTCGCGCTTGGTCTCCTTGCGGAGCTCCTTCACGGTGTCTTGGGTGTAGCCCGGCAGCACTTTGCCGTCGTAGAGCTTCATCTTCTGGAGCAACGACAGGTTGTGCTTCTTGGGGTCTTCCAGGCGCGTGAGCACCGCCCACATGGCCGCCACTTCGATGGTGTGGGGCGCGATGTGCTTGCCGCGAATCTTCTTGGGAGAGAAATCCTTCTCGTAGATCTTCATCTCCTCCGTCAGCTTGGTGATGTACGGGATGTCGATCTTGATGGTGCGGTCGCGCAGGGCTTCCATGAACTCGTTGTTCAGGAGCTTCTTGTACTCGGCCTCGTTGGTGTGGCCGATGATGACCTCGTCGATGTCGGTCTGCGCGAACTTCTTCGGCTTGATCTTGCGCTCCTGAGAGGCGCCGAGAAGGTCGTAGAGGAAGGCCACGTCGAGCTTGAGGACCTCGATGAACTCCACGATGCCGCGATTGGCGATGTTGAACTCGCCGTCGAAGTTGAAGGCGCGCGGGTCGGAGTCGGAGCCATACTCGGCGATCTTCCGGTAGTTGATGTCGCCGGTGAGCTCGGTGGAGTCTTGGTTCTTTTCGTCCTTGGGCTGGAAGGTACCGATGCCCACGCGATCCTTCTCCGAAAGGAGAAGGCGACGCACGCGGATGTGGTTCTCCATGAGCTTGGACCAGTCGCCCTTGTACTTCTCGAGCAGCTTCTTGAAGATGAAGCGGCTTGCCGGGTCCATGTCGCCATCGACGCGAACGCGGAACTTGTCGTTGGAGAGGCCGAGCTCTTCGATGGCCTTGGCGCGCCACTCTGCCGGGATGAGACGAAGCGGCTCTTCGTTCATGGGGCTCGCGAAGCGGTCGGTATCTTTGCCCGCCAGCTCGGTGTCGCCCAGGTTGACCCAGTCGAAGGAGTAGAGGGCGCCGTCGACGGTGCGCGAATACGACTCGATGCCCTGCTTGAGCAGTCGCGCAATGGTGCTCTTCGACGAGCCCACCGGACCGTGCAGGAGGATGACGCGCTTCTCCGGGCCGTAGCCCTCGGAGGCGGCCTTGAGCACGTGCACCAGCCGCATGAGCGGGATGTCGAGGCCGAAGATGGCGTTCTGGCCACCGCTCGATTCATCCTTGAAGAAGTTGTAGCGGATCAGCTTCTTCTTGTTGTCGATGTACTCCTCGGTGCCGTAGCTGATGATCATGTCGTAGATGCGCTGGTACGCGTTGCGCGTGACCTGCGGCGTCTCTCGAACGATCTGCAGATAGTCCTCGAAGGACCCCTCCCAATTGAGCTCCGCGTACAACTTGTAGTCCTGCATCGACGCGATGCGGGAGATCATCGTGCTCGCTTCCGCCATGTTCTTTCCTCGCTGGATCAGTCGACGATAACAGGATCGCAATTTCCGGGTGGGGAATCCATCGAGAAACGGAGACCCGTAAATTGCCGGCGCTCCGCGCGCTGCCTCAGCGACGACGGCGGAGCACCAAGGCCACCACTGCGACGAGCGCCGCCGAAGCGGCGAACGAATTGCGGCCCGACGGAGCACCCACTTCGGCGCAGCTGCAGCCGGTGTCCGAGAAGAGCGGATTGGAGACGACCGTCTCCGACGTCGGCGGCTTGGTACCGGCGTCGAGCGGCGGGTCGACCACGATGGTGACGTCGAACGGCCCCGATACGGCGTTGTCGCGGCCCACGGCCAGGGTGCGCACCACCTGGCCATCGTACAGCGCCACCGCGCAGGCGGCAGGGCTGCATGCGGCGGCAACCGGACGGGTCGACGCGCGCCCGAGGGCGACGCCGCCCGCGGGAAGCACTGAGAGGTTGCGACCGATGCGGTGGGCGACGAGTCCCGCAGGTGTGTCGGAGACGGTGAACACCGCGTCGGAGTCGGACGCCACCGTGAGGAGCGTGGCGCCGCTGGGTCCGCTGGCGACGCCCCCGTCGGCCTCACCGCTTCGTGAGAGCTGCACCGCGGCGAAGCCTGCGCCGCTGCGGTTGCCGAGGAACACGTGGTGGTCGCCGTCGCCTGCGAAGAAGTAGGGCGCGACCATTCCTGGCGCGCTGGTGCGGTCTTCCAGCGACGTGGCAGGAGCGCCGCTCGGCAAGAGCCGCACCGTGCGCAGTACGCCACCCGTGTAAGATACAGCCACTGCCTCGCCTTTGGTCTCGTCGACCATGCCGGAGGAGAGCGCGCCCACGCGCACCGGGGTGACGGTGCCGTCTTCCGCCACCAGGTCGGCGAAGTAGGCGCTCGACTCGGCGCGAAGGCCGAAGAACCCGCCGGCAGCGCGGGGCGTAACCGAGGTGCTCGCGGTGGGGTCGAGGGTCTTGGGCGAGAGCGCCAGCACCGAGCCGCGGGCGGGAAAGAGCAGGTAGCGGTTCTCGGTGCGGTCGGCGAGCACCTCGCGGTACGAGAGCAGGTTCGCCTTCGCGCCCGGCGCGAGCACGAAGGCCCCGCCGCCTGCAGTGGGCGACACGGTGCGGCGCGACGCAATGACCGCGGGGCTTCCGCTCGGCGCGCCGGTGAGCGCGAGCGCCTGCGTGAACACCTGGCCGGACTTGGAGACCACGAGTTGGAAGCCGTCGGCGGTGGACGCGAGCGCAAGGTCGGTGACGGCCTCGGCATGCGCGGAGGCGGTGGCCGCAAAGAGTCCGACACCGAAGAGCCAGGCGGAGAGTCGCATGCCCCTAGGATTGCAGAGGTCGCCCCGCCATCTCGAGAAATCGTTGCAACCAAGGCAAGCGAGACAAAATGGCAGACGCCGGGTCGATCCGCGCCAGGTTGGACGCCTTCGCCATGAACGGGCGATTACACTTTCGTCGGGCTCAACCGAATTGCCGCGGAAAGAACTAGGCTGCGGGCGCTCGGCGGGCCGGCACGCCGCTCGCAACTACCGTTGGCGCCCCGCCGCCGATGGGTCTAAGATTAAGGAAACTTCAGGATGCACCTTAATACTTCGAAACATCTGCTGACCTCGCCCGTCGAAGGGTTAAACCCATGATGATGTCCCGACGCCCCCTCTTCCTCTGTATGGCTCTCGCGCTCGCGCTTCCCGCGTGCGCCGAGGAAACCTACGTGGCGTACGACGCGCGCTACCCGGCGCCGGGTGCACCGACCAACACCCAGCTCACCGCCAGCGGCGAGGCCGAGGTCGGCGGGCCGGCGACCACCAGCGTCGCAGCCTCGGGCGATGCGGTCATGGGTGCCGACGGCACGGCCTACACCGACACCGATCCCAGCGCCCTCTCCGACTTTCGCGAGCCGCTGACGCCGTACGGCGCCTGGGTCGACGACGGCACCTACGGCACCGTGTGGGTTCCCAGCACCACCGTGGTGGGCAACGACTTCGCCCCGTACGTCACCGGCGGTCACTGGGCCTACGACGACGAGTATGTGTGGGTGTCCGACTACTCCTGGGGCTGGGCCCCGTTTCACTACGGTCGCTGGGTCTACATTGGCGGTCGCGGTTGGTCGTGGATTCCCGGTCGCACCTACTCAGGCGCCTGGGTGAGCTGGCGCGTGGGCCCCACGGGCTACGGCTACGTGGGTTGGGCCCCGATGCCTCCGAGCTGGTACTGGTACAACGGCTATGCGGTCGGCCTCTATGCAGCGCCGCCGGCCCCGTACGTGTTCTGCGGTCGCGGCGACGTGTTCTCCCCGGTGGTCGCCGGGCGCGTGGTGCGCGGGCCCCAGGTCGCCACCATCGGCGGCGAGACGCGCCCGTTCGTGCCTGCTTCGCCCGGCGTCAACGGCCGCGTGGGCGCCAACCCGTCGGTCGGTGATCGCGTCGGCGCGAATCCTTCGGTGGGCGGCGCTGGCCGCGCGGCGCTGGCCGATGGTCGCCACTTGAACACCGGCCCGACCCCCGACTCGCTGGGCTTCGGCAGCGGCGCGGTTCCGCGGCCGCCGACCGATCAACCTGCTCTTGCCAAAGCGCGGGCGTTCTCGCGGCCGGAGACGGCCACGCCGCTCGGCGCCACGCCGCCCAGCACGCGGCTGCCGCAAGGTTCTTCGGTGGCCACCGCCCCGCGCTACCTGCCCGCGGGCAGCGGTGGAAGCACCATGCCCCGCGACATTTCTCCCTCCACGTCGGTCGGCACCCGCGGCCCAGACAGCACGTCGGTGGCGACTTCGCCGCGCTACGAAGGCGTGGAGCCTCGCCCCGCGGTGCGGCCGCACATCGAGCAGCCCTCCGCCTGGACCAGCCGGCCGTCGGGTCCCCCGCCCTCGGTGACGCGGCCTTCTAGCCCCAGCTTCTCGAGCTCGCCGTCGATGCAGCCGTCTTCGCCGTCGTACTCGAGCCCTTCCTACGCCCGCCCGTCGGCGCCCACCTACTCGTCGCCGCCGTCGTTCTCACGTCCCTCGACGCCCAGCTACTCGAGCCCGTCGAGCCCCTCGTTCGCGCGCCCGTCGAGCCCCTCGTACTCGCGCCCCTCGACGCCGAGCTATTCGGCGCCGCCCTCAGCCCCTCGAGCTGCATCGCCGGCTCCGGCTTCTCGCTCTGCCCCCCCGTCCACGTCGTTCCGCCGCCGCTAACCACGGATTCCCCCTCGAAGGTCATCCCATGAGCATGCTCCCCACGCGCCTCGCCCTCGTCGCTGCCATTCTGTCAACCTTCGCAACGGGCTGCGTCATCAACGTGGACGACAACCCCGATCCGCCGAGCACGTCGGTGCGACCGGAGCCGCAGCCGCAGGCGCCCACCGCGCCGATTCTGGCGCGGCTCGACGCCGACAAGACCATGAACGCCAAGGGTGGCGACGGCGTGGGCGTGTTCGTGGAATACCAGAGCGGCGGCCACTGGCACATCTGGTGGACCTGCGACACCTCGCTCACCGGCCAGACCTGCTCGTTCACGCACCAAATCACGGGCGGCCCGTTCCGCAACATCAAGAGCGAAGGCGCCGGGCGCGACGCCACCGACAGCATCGCCACCACGTCGACGGTGACCACCGGCGTTGCCGACATGTTCTTCGACGCCGACCCGGGGGCCACCATCACCGTGCAGAGCTCCGTCGCCGGCGCCGACAACACCGACGGTCGCTACTTCTTCTTCGTGGAGCAGGGCAAGGTCAACGGCGGGTTCGCGGGTCGGCTCTCCAATCCGCTGCAGTTCCAGCCCACGTCTCCCTGAGACGTTCGCAGCTTCGGCAACGGGCGGGCTTGGGTCACACCCGAGCTCGCCCTTCTCTTTGGACGAACCTGTACGTGGCTTACGAACCTACGTGGCTTGGCTTGGCTTGGCTTACGAACCTGGTACGTGGCAGACATCAACGAGGCTTGGCTTGGCTTACGAACCTGGTACGTGGCAGACATACGAACCTGGTACGTGGCAGACATCAACGATACCGAAGCCTTGCGCCTGATCTCACGCGTCAGCGGCGCAGGCTGGCAGGCTCCGGACGGCGGTCGCGTCGGCTCACGAGCCCGCGGCGCGACGTACGGGCATCGCAACGCTCACCTACGCGGCGTAACGCGTGCATTTTACACTCACGTACCGACCCCAAGGCGCACCTTCGCCGGGGCGCCTCCGGCACCGGGACTTCGCGAGGGCGCTACGCCGAGAGCGGCGGCTTCACGGGCGCATGGTGGTGCACGAACATCCAGTAGGTGCCGTGCGGGAACACCACGTCGCGTACTCCGGCGCGCCAGGCCTCCAGCGCCTTTCGGTATCCGCTCTGGAACGCCCGAAACGTCCGTACCATCTGCAAGAATGTAGACCGCGTGCGCGCCGCGAATCGCGGGACGATGCCCCGCTTCTCCTCGTACGACCCGGCGCGCGTTGCGAGCGACTGGGCGAGCACGGCCTTCCGCCCGAGGAACTTTCCGCCGGCGCGCGTGACCTTCTGGCGCGCCTTGTCGACGCGCGACTGCACCCGGCTCTTGAGGCGAGCGCGCCACTCCTCGTCGGACCATCGCATGCCGCTGGGCGCGGTGATCCGCCACGTCGCAAAGTCTGGCGCACTCTTGCCGAAGTACACGTCGGGCTTCGCCACGGTGCCCTCGGCCGGCATCCATTGGATGAAGCCGGGCCACGCCGCCGGCGACTCCACCAGGCCCGCCTCGACCGGATTCGCAGCCACATAGGCGACCTTGTCGAGAAGCTCGTGCTCCGTCGGAAGCACGACGGAGTTGTAGGGCTCCGCGGCCCACAGGTTCTCGCACTGGCCCTGCGACGCGTTGAGCGCCTTCGCGGTCGGGCGGTTCAGCTCCCGCATGAACTCCGGGAGTCGGCCCTCGACGTCGGTGATCACGATGTGCACGTGATTCGACATCACGCACACTGCGTGGATCTGCACCCCCGTCTTGGTCATCGCGAGAGCCAAGGCATACGCGAAGATCTGCGTGATCAGGTCCGACGGCCGCAGACGAAAGCCGCGATGCGCGCACCGGCGCGTCAGCAGGTATCGCAGACCTCGAACGATGCGCCTCGGGAGAGCCACGCGCTGGGCTACCGCAACTTCGATGCCGCGCGGGATGTCGGCAACTTGCGCAGCCTCCCGCCTGGCCCGGCCACCCCCGCGCCGTCCTTGGACGGGCGCGCCGCGTCGAGGCGCCTGAACACCGTTTCGCTTGGCATCCGGCGCCCACCAGTCACGTTCGACGCGCACTCGGCCTGCTCCTTGAAACGCGACGATCCCCTTCGCCGCGCCCCGAGAGGCATCACGCACCGCGCGTTCCACCTGAGGCGCCTCCCCCCATGGGGGCGAAGCCCACATTTGGGGGGGACGGACGGCGAAGCCGGCCGAGAGCGGGCACCCCTTCTTCCTGGGACGCGGCGTGCCCACCTCGGCGCTCTCACGCGGTACACCGCTCGCTGGTACGCCAAGAGCGTCACCTACGACAACGCCGACCGCATCGCGTCGGAGACCACCGGCAGCCGCAGCACCTCGCTCATGGGTGCCGGCGGCGACGGGCGCGTGCGCTCCACGACCGCCGAGGGCGGCACGGCGCGGCACACGGTGTACCTGTTTACGTCGCTGGAGCTGCGGAAGACCAGCTACGTCTCGAACGAGTACACGCTCAACGACCAGGTCGAGGCCGTGTACCGGAGGCGAGTGGCGAGCTCGTGGAGAGCCGCACGTATCGACCGTACGGCAACGAGGAACAGGACTATCGGACGGCTCGCGGGCTTGGGCTCATCTGCTTCGAGAAGCGCTTCCTCGTGCCCAGCCTGGGGCGGTGGCTGAATCCGGACCCGCTCGCGCTGCACGCGCAGGGTCGCGCGGACGCGAATCTGTACGCCTTCACTGCGCGGCAGTTGGCTAGCTCGCCCGCGTCGTTGGCGGCTCAGCGCGCGAGCGACAACGTGCCCGAGGTGAGCGTGCCGCGGAAGGTGCCGGTGGAGCCATCGCCGCCGAGATCCTGAGCGACCGAGAGCGGGTGGCGAGCGCCTGCGGGCGGAGACCAGGCAAACGAGAACGTCGCGCCCGCCGCGGCCGGCTGCCGGGGGTTCGGAGGCATGCGCTCGCCCGGCGCCAGCTCGTGAACGTCGCCTTCGAGCGCGCCCGCAGACAGCATGCTGCCCGCCTGAAGAGCGATCTCGGAAACGCGGACGTGGGCCGGGTTGCCGAGAAAATAGGCGCTATAGCGCACCGGCCGCGGCCCGGCGTTGCGCACCGCGCAGGCGACCACGCTCTGGGGTGCGGACCAGCAGCCCAGCTGCAGGCCTTCGGGGCTCGGCGCGCCCCAGGCGACGTCGGCCGGAGTGCTGCCCCCGACGGTCGAGGTCGGGGGCGCTTTGGCGCATGCCAGCGAAAGGGCGAGCGTCGCGAAGGCTCGGGAGCGCACGCTACAATCCGAACTGCCGAAGCTTCTTATGGAGTCCCTCGCGGGTGATTCCCAGGACCTTGGCCGAGGCGGTCTTGTTGTTGGAGTTCTCGCGGAGCGACTCGATGAGGAGCCAGCGCTCCACTTGATCCATCATCTCCTTCAAGGTGCCCTTGGTGGGGCGAATCTTGTCGAGAATGCCTTCGACCTGGCGAACGCGCGGCGAGAGGAGATCGGGCGTCACGAAGGCGCCGGGTTCGACTTGGATCATGAGCCGCTGCACTTCGTTCTGCAGCTCGCGCACGTTGCCAGGAAAGTCGTAGGCCTGGAGTAGCTCCATGGCCTGCTGGGTAAAGCCGGCGATGGGCTTGCCCATCTCGGAGGCGAAGCGCGTAAGGAAGTGGTTCGCCAGGAGCGGAATGTCTTCGCGGCGCTCGCGCAGCGGCGGAACGCGCAGCGGGAACACCTTGAGGCGGTAGTAGAGGTCTTCGCGAAAGCGACCTTCGGCCACTTCCTTCTCGAGGTTGCGGTTGGTGGCCGCCACGATGCGAACGTTGACCTTCTTCTCTTGGGTGGCGCCGACCTGGCGAATCTCGCCCTCTTGCAAGGCGCGGAGGAGCTTCGACTGGAGCGAGATGGGGGTCTCGGTGATCTCGTCGAGGAACAGCGTGCCGCCGTCGGCGATCTCGAAGAGGCCCTTCTTCTCTTCCACCGCGCCGGTGAAGGCGCCCTTCTTGTGGCCGAAGAGCTCGCTCTCGAGGAGGTTCTCGGGCATGGCCGCGCAGTTTTGCCCGACGAAGAGCTTGTCGCGGCGGCGCGAGCGGTAGTGCACGCTGGCGGCCACCAGCTCCTTGCCCACGCCGGTCTCGCCCTCGATGAGCACGGTGACGCGCGTGTCGACCACCTTGTCGAGCTGCTCGATGAGGTGGCGCATCGCGTTCGAGGAGCCGATGATCTCCGGCATCTGGTTCTTGCTGCCGGTGCGTCGCTCTTGCTCGCGCGTCTTGAGGAAGGCGTTCTCCTTTTTCAATCGCTCTTCGGCGATGCGCAGCCGCTGGAGCAGGCGCGCGTTGGCCACCGCGAGCGATGCGTTGTGGGCCAGCACCGCCATGACGTCGATGTCGGCGGCGGCGAACATGCCTTTGCTCTCGCGATTGTCGAGCTGGAGCACGCCGAGGATCTCTTCGCCGCGCCAGAGCGGTACGCCCATGGTGGAGCGAATCTGCGCGCCCACGATGGACTCGGTCTGGCCCACTTCGGTGGGTGCGTCGGCAGCGAGCACGACGGCACGCTCGGTGATGACCTTGCGAAAGACGCTGCGGGTGACCGGGATGGGCCCGGCCGGCGCAGCTTCCTGGCCACGCAGGCGCGTCATCACCGGCACGTAGCCGGAGACTGCTTGCTTCTGATCGTCCTCGTCGTCCTTGAGGATGATGGTGACGTGGGTGGCGTTGGGGACCACGTCGAACGAGGCCTCGGTGATGGCCACCAGCACTTCGTTGAGGTCTTGGGCGGCGCCGATGCGCTTCTGCGCGGCGTAGAGCGCCGGGAGACGGCTCTGATCTTTCTCGACCGCCGCCGGCTTGAGGTCGGCAATTTTGCGGAGGGCGAAGATCTGGGCGTCTTGCGGATCTTCCGAGAGCTGCACGCCGAGGCGCACGCCGCGGTCTTCGGGTCCCAGTACCAGCACATCGCCGTCGTTGAGGGCGAGGCTGCGGTTGACCGAGTCGTCGACCGGCAAGCGCTGGTCGCCGCGCACCACCATCGTGCCGTTGGTGGAGCGCAGGTCGACCAACACGATGCTGTCGCCGGAGTTGACGATGCGTGCATGTTCCCCGGAGACGATCTCGTCGGGCAAAACGACGTCGTTGCCTTCGGCGCGACCGAGGCGAACGACGTCGTTTGAAGACTCGAAGGACTGCCCCTGGAGCCGACCTTCTTGAATCGTGAAGCGAATCACGGAAGCGCGCGGGCCCGGAGCTTGAGCGCGACCTTGGCCAGCGCATCGTCGGCGCCGATGAGCTCCTTGTTGCCGGCGGCGAGATCGGCCTCGACGATCTTCTCGAGCGCCTTGGCGGTGCCCTCGTCGCCAGGGGGAGCCAGGTGGTCGATGGCCTCGGCGACGTCCAAACGAATGGCGCCGTCCTTCACCTTGTCGAGCTTGGCCACCAGGTCGGCGCGGGTCTTCTCGTTGCCGTAGGCAGCGGCCATCCAGCTGGCCTTCACGGCGAGGTACTTGGCAGTGTCGGGGGTCGCGGGGACCGGCTGGTCGAGGAGACCCACGTAACAGGCCGCGTCTTCCTTGCACTGGGTGAGCGCCTTGTTGGCGTTCTCGAACATGGCCTTCTCGCGGGGCGTACCGAACTTACCGACGGCAGCCTCGACGTCTTTCACGTGGGCCGGGCCCATGAGCTTGATGCTCGCCTCGAGGGCGTAAAGGTGGATGGCGTCGGCCTGCTCACCCTTGGCAGAGGTGATTTCCTTCAGCAGCCAGGTGGTGAGCGCCGGCTGGTAGAAGTGCGAAGAGGCCTGGCAGAGCGCCGCGTGGGCGTCGACCCCGCCGAGGAGCGCGATGGCAGAGTTCGGTGCGATCTTGCTGTAGGCGCCGAGGAAGGCGTCGGTGACCTTCTTGTCGGAAGGGAACCGGATGAGCGCCTGGGCCATGACCGTCCGCTGGGTGTCGGTGGTGGCCTTGTTGATGGCGTCGATGATGGCGTCGCGTCCGGCCGGGCGCGAGAGCCAGGCCAGGGTGTCGGCGACGATGGCGAGGTGAGTCTTCTCGGCGCCGAACGCCTCGCCCAGCTTGGCAAAGTCGGGATCGCTACCGTTGAGGGCGCCGATGAGGAGCGGCTCGGCTTCCTTCGGCATCTTCATGAGCGCGTTGTTGACCACGCCACGCAGGTCTTGCTTGGTCGGGGTGAGCAGGACGGTTACCAGCGCCTTGGCGGCGCCGGTGTACTTGAGCTCGCTGATGATGCGCACCGAGGTGGCCTGCCAGAACTGGATCTGGTCCATGCCCTCGGTGGGGTTCTTGGGGTCGGAGACCTTGCCGGCGAGCTTCTCGGCGGCCTTGGGGCCGTACGAGGGGTGCTTCACGGCGAGCACCGCGTCGGCCAGATCCTTCACCAGGTTGATGGACTTGGCCTTGGAGGGCTGGAACTTGGCGAAGCAGTTCCACAGCGCGTCGATGGCGGTCTGGTCGGTGGCCTTGCCCTCTTTGGCGAGGCCGGTCATGGCCTGCGCGGCGTAGCGCACGTCGTCGTCGTTCTTGCCCGGCTCGAACTCGTTGAAGGCCTTGGAGAACGCAGGCATGGCCCGGGGATCGCGGGTGTCGGCGATGAACTTGATGAGCTCCTTGCGGGTCTTCTCGTCGAGCGACGTACCGGTGTACTGCTTGGTGAGGGGCTCGACGATCTTGTCGAGGAGCTCCTTCACCTTGGGGTCGGAGCGGTTCTTGGCGGCTTCGGTCATCGCCTTTTCGAACATGCCCGAGAGGCGCTGGATGGCGGTGGCGCGCTGCGCGGGATCGTCGAGGCGCTTGACCCAGGTCTCCGGCGCGTTCTCGTCGGCGCAGGCGACCATGGTTGCGGAGAGCGCGACCGCGCCTCCGGTAGCGAGCGAGAGGGGCATCAGGGCGAGAGACAACCGGGCGACAAAGCTCGTCTTCATGGGTCCTCCGAAGGAGCGGGCAGACTCCGCAAGTGCGAGTGCCCAAGGGCGCGTAGATCGCGGCAGAAACGGACGGTATTCGGTGCGCAAGGGGGTGTCAACGACCGGTCACACTGTTCCAATAGGCAAGGAATTCTGCGGTGGTGCGCGATCTTCAGCGGGCTGCGTGGGGCGTCGGGTCTATGCGCGACCTCGAGCCATCGTCCGCTACAACGGATGTCGCATTCACTAAACTATTCAACAATTCAAGCGGCTACAGAACTGAACTTGACAATTTCCGTTATAACGGACAATGTTCCGTCATGAGCTCGAGGACACCATGCGCATCGGTTGGGTAGGGGGCCTGCTCCGCGCCCGGGTGGAGCTCGAGGAGACGGCAGCAGCGGCCGGTCACGAGCTCGAGGTCCACTCCGGCGACGTCCGCGGGCGCGGCGCTCAGGAGCTCTCGAAGGTGGTGGCTCGCTGCGACGTGGTGGTTATCGTCATCGAGGTCAACAGCCACGGCGGCGCCCTTCAAGCAAAGCACCTGGCGCGGCTCCGCGGGCGACCGGCGGTGGTGGTGCGGCGCTCGAGCAGCTCCACCTTGCGGCGCATCATCGCCTCGCTGGAGGCGGCGGCCGCGTGAACCATCGGGCTCTCGACCCTGGCGAGGGCAACAAGAGTCCAAAGGGAACGACGGCCAATGGCCAATGGCCGATGCGCGATGCCTCGCCTTCGAACCACGCTCATCGTCTGCGCGCTTCTGCTCGCGAGCTGCGGCGGCATTCGTGTGCTGTCGCGCAGCGAGACCGGCGGGCAGCTGGCGCTGCGCGGCGATCGCGACGAAGCCATGGACGATGCGGTGGCCGAGATGGAGCGCGTGTGCGGCCCCGGGCGATACCGCGTAGTGGAAGAGCGACCGGGCCCAGTAAGCTCGGGACGCGGCGGGCGGCGCGCGCGGGTGGGCACGCACCATCACCTTCCCAAGATTCCTCACCACACGCACCATGGTCACGGGCCGCCCGCCCCGGAGGTTTGGCTCACCTACGAGTGCGTGCAAGATACACTGGACGCGGGCGTTCAATCGGCACGGTACGTGGTGAAACGACCTACCCTCTGATTCAACGAAGGAGCTGCCGGTAGAGCGCGAGGTAGCGGTCGGCCATGTGGTCGACGCTGAAACGTGCGACCACCGAGGCGCGGCAGGCAGCGCGGTCGATCTCGCCGATGTGGGCTACCGCGTCGACCGCGCCATCGACGTCGTCGACCAGGAAGCCGGTGACACCGTGCTCGATGAGCTCCGGCATGGCGCCGCGGGCGAAGGCGATGACCGGCGTGCCGCACGCCATGGCCTCCACCACCGAGAGACCGAAGGGCTCGTCGAAGGAGATGAGGTGAAGGAGCGCGCGGGCGCCGCCCAGGGTTCGGGTGCGCACCTCGCCGCCCACGGGCCCGACGTAGAGAACGCGCGTGCCGTCGATGGCGGGCGCGACGCACCGCGCGTGATACTCCGCATCTTGCACGATGCCGGCCATCATGAGCCGCCGATGCGTGCGCTTCGCGACCTCGATGGCCTCGGCCGCACCCTTGTGTGGGTGGATGCGCCCGAAGAACAGCAGATCGTCTGTGCCCTGAGGGTCGAAGGGGAAGGCGCCCAGGGGAATGCCGTGGTGGATGGTGGCCGCGTAGCGAAGCTCCGGGTGCCGGTCGGCTTCGCTGATGGCCACGTAGGAAACCCGCTCTTGGTAGCGCTGGTACACGGGTACGATGCGCGGCGACGAGAACCCGTGGATGGTGGTGACCATGGGCGTATCGACCAGCCGCGAGAAGGCCAGCGGCACGAAGTCTGCCTGGTTGTGGATGAGGTCGAACTCCCGGGCGCGCTCGAACACGTGCGCCACGTGCAGCGCCTCCCACACCTTGGCATCGATGCTCGGGTCTTCGGAGTAGGGTCGTGGGCACACCGCTGCGAGTGTGCCTTGGGTCTCGGAGTCGGCGGTGGCGAAGAGGGTGACGTCGACGCCGCGCGCCACCAGGGCCTCGGTGAGCAGACTCGTGACAAGCTCCCACGGGCCATAGTGCCGGGGCGGGGTGCGCCAAGAAATCGGGGCGAGCATGGCGATGCGCATGAGGATCCTTCAGTCGGCAGGCGACGGCGCGAGGATCAAGCCCTCGTCGGGGCGAAGGTGCAGGGTGGTCGACGAAGCCGGCGGCAGATCACCGGGCAGCGTCGAGAGCAGCACGCGGGCAGAGGTAGCCCAGGCCGGCAACGTGAACGACTGAAGGGCGGAGCCGAGGTTGAGCACCACCAAGAGCCGCTGCGGGCCGTGCGCGCGCACGTAACCGAGGACGGCGCCTTGCACGGGCAGCAGCACGCAATCGCCTCGCGAAAGCGCAGGATAGGCCCGGCGGAGCGCCAACAAGCGACGGTAGAGCGAGAGCGTCGACTCGCGATCGGCCCACATGTGGGCGACGTTGCGCGTGAGCCAGTCGTCGTGCAGCGGCAACCACGGAACGGAGCCGGAGAAGCCTGCGTTCGCCTCTGCATTCCAGGCCATGGGGGTGCGGCTCGGATCGCGCCCCAGCCCCAGACCGGGCTCGCGCAGCTCGCGGGGATCTTGCACCGATGATGGGGGAACGTGCACCGCGCCAATGGCCAGCTCGTCGCCTTGGTACAGCGTGGGCGTGCCGCGCAACGTGAGCAGCAGCATGGCGGCCACCCGCGCTTGGGCGTCGCCGCGACGGGCCGCGATGCGGGGCGCGTCGTGGCTTCCCAGCACCCAGTTGGGCCATGCGCCCTCGGGCAGGGCGGTCTCGTACGCGCCGATGATCGCGGCGAGGCCGGCCGCGCTCCACTCGGCTGGCGTGGCATCGACCAGGCGAAAGTTGAAAGGAAGGTGAATCCCTTCCCCGTCGGTACCGTAGTAGCGCATGGCCTTCTCGAGCGGCAGGCACACCTCACCGATGAGCACGCGGGCGCCGAAGCCGTCGGCGATGCGGCGCATCTCGGCCACCACCCCGTGCACCTCGGGCTGATCGGTGGAGGACGTTTGCAGCACCCGGTGCATCTCGCCGCGGCCCGGCCGGTAGTCGGGGTTCGCCGGGTTGTCGCGAAAGTCCTTGGCCTTGAAGATGTGCCAGAGCACGTCGATGCGGAAGCCGTCGACGCCGCGCGCGAACCAGAAACGGAGCACGTCGAACATGGCGCGCTGCACCTCTGGGTTTCGCCAGTTGAGGTCGGGCTGCTCCTTCAAGAACGCGTGCGCGTAGTACTGGCCGGTGGCCTCGTCCCAGGTCCATGCGGGTCCGCCGAAGTCGCTGATCCAGTTGTTGGGCGGTTGCCCACCGGGCGCCGCGTCGCGCCACAGGTACCAGTCGCGCTTGGGGCTGGTGCGCGCGCTGCGGCTTTCCAGGAACCATGGATGCCGGTTCGAGGTGTGGTTGGGCACGTAGTCGAGGATGATCTTGAGGCCACGCGCGTGGGCCGCCGAGAGCAGTCGGTCGAAGTCGGCCAGCGTGCCGAAGCGCGGGTCGACCTCGCAATGGTCGGCAACGTCGTAGCCGAAGTCGGCCATGGGCGAGGGGTAGATGGGCGAGATCCACAGGGCGTCGACCCCGAGGTCGGCGAGGTAGTCGAGGTGCTGCTCGATGCCCGCAAGATCGCCGATGCCGTCTCCGTTGGTATCCTGGAACGACCGCGGATAGACCTGGTACACAACGCCCCACTGCCACCAGGCGGCGCTCACGACGGGCCCACCAACGCGGACTGCAACAAGACCAGGCGAGGCACGAGGCGGGTCTTTCTGCAGCGGGCGCCCGCGTGCACATCGAGGGGAAGAGCGCGGGATCGCGACCGAGGATCACCATCTCCCGGCAGAGGCCCCAGGGGAAGCGAATACGCGAACGTTCGCCCAATCACCGAACCGCGTAACGGGCCACGAGGGCGCGCGCGCCGCGGTACGACCCGACCTTCTGTTCGGCTTCGTCGACGATGCGCCAGTGGATCTTGTCGAGGAACAGTACGAGCGTGTAAGCGCCAGGCGCCAGCGGTGCGACGACCTTCAAGTGGAAGTTCACGCCGTTCCGGCAGGCATGCCCGCCAGAATCGCCGGTGACGCGCGCGCTCACCACTTCCCCGGTACGGTCGTCTACGAGCTGCCAGCTGCTGCCGTCGACGCCGGAGAGCTCCTTCAGCTTCGCTTCGCCCTCGGCCGGCCCGTCGGCGCGAAGCAGGAAGGAGGCATTTGCCTCGAGCGGCGTGCGCCCGTTCTCGTCGGGGCGCGGCGCGGAGTAGCCCTCGCCCTGCATGATCCGAAGCGCGCCGTCGCAGTAGCCACACGCAGAGAGCGCGAAGAGGCACGCCGCTGCCAGGGTGGCGAAGAGGCGGCTCAAGCGGCGCCCCGCGGCTTGCGGCTCGCCTGGATGAAGGCGCGAATCTTGGGGTCGTTCTTCATGGAGCGCGGATAGTACAGGAAGAGGCCGGGCACGCGCGGCGAGGCTTGCTCGAGGACGAGCTCGAGCGAGCCCTTGCGAAGCGCCTCCTTGGCGGTGGGCTCGTCCACGTAGGCGATGCCGAGGCCCATGCGCGCGGCCTCCAGCGAGGCGCTCATGCCCTGGAGGACCAGCCGACCGCGCACCGGCACCACCACGTCTTTGCCGTCTACCGTGAGCTCCCAGCGGTAGATGGCGCCGGTGGCGAAGCGCATGGCGATGCCCTCGTGCTCCTTCAGATCGTCGACCGTGCGCGGGCGCCCGCGCCGCCGAAGGTATCCGGGCGAGGCCACCAGGACGAAGCGGAACGGTTTGCACAGGCGGGTCGCCATCATGCCGTCGGCGAGCGATTCGTGGAGGCGGATTCCTGCGTCGAAGCCGGCCGCCACGATGTCGACGAAGCGGTCTTCCACTGCCAGCTCCACCGAGGCGTCGGGGTTGTCTTCGAGAAACGTCGGGAGCGTGGGCATCACCACCGAGAGCACGGCGATGCGAGGAACATTGAGCCGCAGCACCCCGGAGACGCCGCGACCGGAGACCGGCAGTTCTTCCAGCGCCAGCGCCGCGGCGCGCAGGGCCGGGCCGGCGCGGGAGGCGAGCCGATCGCCGGCTTCGGTAAGACGCACGGAGCGGGTGGTGCGCGCGAAGAGCGGAGCGCCGACCCGCTCTTCGAGGCGCTTCACAGCCTGGCTCACGGCCGAAGCGGTGACGCCCAGTCGCTGCGCAGCGCGACTGAAGCTGCGGTCTTCGGCCACCGCGACAAAGGCCTCCAGAATGGCCAGGTTCGAGTCTCGCATGCGCGGGACCCTAGCCGAGCCGAGGCCGATTGCGTAGCCTGTCTAATGAATATCTTGTTGTGAAACCGATAGTCGGGGCCGCTTCGCAAGGCCATGCTGGTGCCCATGAAGAAGCGAGCAATCGGCACGATGGAAGTTTCGGTTCTGGGCCTCGGCTGCATGGGCATGAGCTGGGCGTACGGCGCGGCCGACGAGAACGAGTCGCAACGAACGCTCGACGAGGCCGTGGCGCTGGGCATCGACTTTTTCGATACCGCCGAGGTCTACGGGCCCTATACCAACGAAGAGCTGCTGGGGAAGTACCTCGCGGGCGTGCGCGGCAAGGTGAAGATCGCCACCAAGTTCGGCTTCGCCATCGCCAACGCCGCGAACCCGGCCGGGGCGCTTCGCGGCCTCGACAGCCGGCCCGAGAACGTGCGGCGCGCCTGCGAGGGCTCGCTGCGGCGGCTGGGCGTCGAGAGCATCGACCTCTACTATCAGCACCGGGTGGACCCCAACGTGCCGATCGAAGAGACGGTGGGCGCCATGGCGGACCTGGTGAAGGAAGGAAAAGTGCGTGCGCTCGGACTCTCGGAGGCCAACGCCAGCACCCTCCGGCGCGCGCATCGGGTGCACCCCATCGCGGCGCTTCAGTCGGAGTACTCGCTGTGGGAGCGCGATCTGGAGCAGGAGATCCTTCCGACCTGCCGCGAGCTCGGCGTCACGCTCGTCGCCTACAGCCCGCTCGGACGCGGGTTTCTCGCGGGGAAGACCGAGCAGCCGGCGGCGGGCGACTTTCGCGCGACGCTGCCCCGTTTCAGCGAGGAGAACCGCGCGGCCAACGCGCGCTTTCTCGAAGCCATCGATGTGGTGGTGAAGAAGCACGACGCCACCCGCGCCCAGGTCGCCTTGGCCTGGGTGCTCTCGAAAGACGTCGTGGCCATCCCCGGCGCGAAGAAGTTGAACCATCTGCGCGACAACGCCGGCGCCGCATCGCTCGATCTGGGCGCGGCAGACCTCGCGTTCCTCGACCAGGCCTGCGCGCCCGGCTCGGCCCAGGGCTCGCGCTACAACGAGACCAGCGGTCGCTGGGTCGATCGCAATCCCTAAGGGCCCGGATCGGCGTCAGGCGCGCCGACCTCCGAGGCGAGCAATCGACGGGATACTGCTGCCATCTCGAGATTTCGCGGCGATGGATCGGCGCTGGAGCACGGCCTGTGCTCTCGATACGCAGCGATGGCGCGCACGCGATGGTGCAGCTCGAGCCGCCGGCGCTGATGACTTAGCGAGTGACGATCGAAGCGGCGCCCGGTTCGCTCACGGTCACACGGCAAGACGACGCCAGCCAGCCCTTGGCTCGGCAGATGTGTGTAGTAGGCACGCATGGGCTCCTGGCGTGCTGGTTCGCGGCGGACGGTCATCGTACGCTCACACGCCGGTCTGCGCTTCCGCCCCAGGACCTTCAGCCGGCCGTTCTGCTTCATGCGCAGAAGTCGTGGCAGCGACACTACCCATGACCCTGAACATGAACGAGAACTTCGGTTGGGCCGAGCGCGTCATGAAATTCGGCGCAAACGCCTTCGATCTCACGCCGGTGCGGCGCAGTAGGTTCGCGGCGCGTGCATCAACCTCAGGCGAGCCGCGTCGCCAGCCCTTCGGTGCCGCGGCCGCTCGCGAGCCCGTCGGCAATCGACTCCGCCACGGCCGCGATGGTGAGCGAAGGGTTCACGCCGAGCGCCGACGGCATGAGCGCGCCGTCGATGACGAACAGGTTTCGGTTGCCAAAGACCTCGCCCATCGCGTCGACCACGCCGGTTCTCTTACTCTCGCCCATGCGGCTACCTCCCAGCGGGTGAGCGGTGTTGACGGTGCCGTCTTTGCGATAGCCGTCGAGAAACATCTCCCCTCCGAGGGCAGTGTAGATCCGGCGCATGGTGTCGACTGCCACAGACCACGTCGCTTCGGTGGCGTTCGAGGTCTGACCCCAACGGACCTCGTACGAGACACCGGATTTGGCGAGGCGAATCTCGCCCTCGCAGTCGTCGATGGCCAGGCAGCCCATGGTCAGCATGCGCGAGCCGAACGATTGCAGGCGCGTCTTGTAGGCCATGCCCCAGTCGCGCTCGGGCTTGCCATCGGCGGCGTTGGCGACGCCGGTACTGCCCCGTCCGAGCGCCTCTGGCCTCTCGGCCCGCAGCAGGGTCGACGGTTGACCGAGCGCAAGGTAGAGCGGCGCCGCGTAGAAGGGGATCAAGATGAACTTGTGCTCGCTGAAGTACGACGGGCAGAAGCTCGACATCGGCTTGCCCTTGTGGCCTTCCACGTCGAACTCGAAGTCTTTCCCCACCACACCGGTGACGCCGTAGTCGCCGTTGGCGGAGACGTGCTTCCCGAGTGTGGCGCTCAACGCCCGAGAGCCCACGAAGCTTCCTTGCGATCGAAGGAGTAGCCCGGTCGAAGCCACCGCGCCGCTCGAGACAATGAGCACCCTGCACTCGATATCGAAGGGCTTCTCGGTGCCGCCGCGACGGTCTTTGCCCGATACCAGGTATCCACCCTTGATGGGGGCGACCGACTCGACCTCGCAGCCGGACCAAAAGTCGCAGCCGTTCACCTTCGCGTCCCGCAGGTAGTTTTTGTTGAGGCCCTGGCGTCCCTCGAAGCGTTGCCCTTGGTTCCACCACCCTTCGTTGGCGTCGTTGTCATCGGCAAGCTTCAGCGGCGCCGCGGTTGCGCCGATTCTGCGGCAGCCCTCGGCGAACACGAAGTCGCGCTTGGTCGCGAGCTGCCAGTGCGGCACCATCGCATCTGTCCACTCGAGCCGGTGCACCTTGAGCTGGGCCTCCACCATCGCGTAGTAGGGGTTGAGCGCTGCGCGCGAATAGCTCGCCGGCCAGAGCCGCCTTCCGTCTCGTTGTTGCTCGAACGCTGCCGTCGGAGCGCGAAGGCTGACGCCATCGTAGGCGTTGGAGCCCCCACCCAACCCCTTGCCGGCAATCACGTTCATGCTCGGGATGCCTTGCCGAAAGGCACCCTCGCGATCGGTGTAGAGCTCAGCGACCCGTCCGATCTCTTTGAGATCGAACGAGTGTCGGAACCGATTGCCCTGGGCATTCAGCGGGCCGCCGCTCGAATGGGTGTCGAATGCCCCGGTGTGGTCGTCGCCCTTCTCCAGCACCAGCACACTCCCCAGCGGGCGGCCGAGGGCCTTGAGCGAAGCGCTGAGGCGCGCAGCCATGACCGCGCCTCCGAAGCCGGAACCGACGACCACGATGTCGCGCACTAGTGCACCGCCGTCGAGTTCGCTGCGCGATTCGTTCGCTTCGCGAACGGGCGGTGCACTAGACATTCCCTTGGGCTCCGCCCAAACCCCGAATTCGCTCCCGCGAATTCGCTAGTGCTGCGCGGCAGCTGAACAACCACAAGTCGACGCCGTTGCACTAGAAACCCCTCTGCGCGAGATCGGTGGCGACATTCGTGTAGAAGCGCGCTACGTCGAAGCCGCTCCGTACGTTGACGTCGGGAATGTTGCGCTGCCCGAGCTGCTCCTGGTGATCGGCGGCGATGCAGCCGCGAAAGGTTCCCCATTTCGCCGACGTCACCGTCGCCAACCCGTCGTTCGGAACCGGCCCTCCCGAGCCGTCGGCTGCGCCCGATCCGGCAACGTCGGCGAACGGAATCAGTGCCAGTGCCATGTAGTCGTGGGTTCCGTACTTGGCAATGCCGTCATCGCCGGCGCTGGTCTTGCACAGCTGCGCAAGCTCGGCATTGTACGCGGGCGTTGCCTCGCCAAAGGGGCGGCTGAAGCCCGCCCACGACTGGTAGTAGATGCCTTGGGCGTCGCGGATCTCGGCGTTGAAGGCCGGTGCAGTTTGCACCGAAAGCGCCTGCAAGGCCGCTTTCACGTGCACATCTCCCAGGGCCTTCTCGTCGAACCAGTCGCCCACCAGGGTGGCAAAGTCGTTCACCGTTTTGCCACGATCGCCGTCCGGCAGGTACCCCAGCAGCATATCGGCCACCCGCGTGCCCCGGTGCGCGGTGCCCACGGTGGTAATCGAAGCTACCGATCCCGCGAGGTCCGGCGCCTTGGTGCCGAGGTCGGCCTTGAGACCGTTGGGGCTCACCAAGTACCGGCAATCCAGGCCACCCAGCGAGTGACAGATGAGATTCACCTTGGCAGCTCCGGTCTCCGCGCGCACCTCTTGAATCCGCTTCCACAGCTCGGGTGCTCGAACGTTTGGCGTTTCGTAGGGCGTGAGGTTCGCGAGGTACACCCGCTGCCCACCCTCTTCGGTCATCGTTTTCACGATGCGCGGGCTGTAGCGAAACAAAGGCGAGCTATCGATGCCGTTCACCAGGAGCACCGGGTACTTGGCGGGGCGTCGCTCGGGCTTGGGCGTCAGCGAAGCCGTGCAGCCAACGCCCAGCATGCGGCAGGTGGCGCTCTGCAGATCGCCGTCGAGCGGCACCGCGCTGGCAAGGAGCGCACAGCCCTGGCCCTGGGTGAGGCTCCCCAGGCGGTCCATGTCGGTCTCCGTCATGGAACTGCAGTCGAGCCGCGACGCGGGCGTGCCCAGGCAGGCGTCCAAGTCGCGCTTCAGGGCCCTGCATCGCTCGTCTTGGGTGGCGGGCGACTGGGTGCAACCGAGCGCGAGCGCAACGAGCACTGCCGCAAGGGCCAAACCGTGGGTACGCATATCAGAAACCCCTCGTGGCAAGATCGCCCGCCAGGTAGCGGTAGAAGCGCGGCGCATCGAAGCCGGTGAGCGGATCGCGCGTCGTGTGGCCAATCTGTCCGATGACATCGTAGTGATCCGCCGGAATGCAGCCACGGAAGGTGCCCCACTTCGCGCTCTCGACGGACACCATGCCGTCGGTGGGGCTCTGCACCACGGCGCCGTTGTCGTTGAGCGACGTGCCGCCAAAGGGCGTCGTGATCCACAAGAGCTCGCTCATCGCGTCGCGCGTGTCCTTGTGCCTCTGAAATAGCAGGCTACCCTCCGTGTCGGTGCAGTGTGCACGAATAGACTCTTCCGAGGCAGTTGAGGTCTTGCCCAGCACGTGGCTCACGCCGGCCCAGGACTGGTACTCGATGCCCTCGCCATCGGTGAGCTCGGCGTTGAGCTTGAGAGCCGCGGCGAGCGTCAGCCCCTCCAATGTGCGCCCTAGCGCGGCGTCGTCGGGAATTGCAAGCGTGCCCTCGATGCCCGCACCGACCAGCGTTTGCAGGAGCTCGTTGGCGGTGCCGCTCTTCAGCGCGGAGAGCGCTGCCTCGGCGACGCGAGTGCCGCGGTGCGGCGTGGAAATGGTAGTCACCGAGGCGATGGTCGACTGTACCGCGGCGAAGCCCTTGGCGTTGCCCTTCATGAGCCCGCCGGGGCTTGCGACGTATCGGCAATCCAGACCCCCGACCGCGTAACACACCAAGTTGAGCTTCTTGCCGTCGAGGCGTTGGCGGAGGGTCTCCAGCGAGGCCCACAGGTCCGCGCCGCGCTCTCGGGTGGTGGCCCACGGCAACACCCCAACGTGGTGCGCCGAACTACCGCTCTTCTTCACAGCCTCGAGGATTCGCGGGTTCCAATCGAAGGCGGGGGAGCCGTCGATGCCGCTTACGAAGACCACAGGATACTTGGTCACCGCTTGCGCCGGTGTTGGCGTGGGCGAATCCGGACACGACCACCGCGCGAGAGCGCACAGTCGTGGGTCCACGGCATTGCCGTCTGCATCCGCGTCCGAGACCCCTTGGCAGCCCTGTTTTCCGAGCCGCGACAGCAGCCCTTCCTGCGAGGTGCGGTCGATGCGACCGCAGTCGAGCTCCACCACCGGCATGCCGCACTTCTTCAGCGCGCTTCGGAGCTGACCGCAGGAGTCCTCATTCGACGACGCGCAACCCGGCGTGCCCGCGGAGATGGCGACCAAGGCCAGAACGCCGATGAGCGGCAGCGCGCGCAGGGCGGAGGCGGCCTTTGGAGCGAGTCTCACTGGCCCTCCGATAGAATCGTGTCGGCAGCCTTCTCCGCGACCATATAGAGCGGCATGGCGATGAATGTGCCAGGAATCTCGGGGAATACCGAGGCGTCGACGACCCGCAGGCGCTTCGTGCCGCGGACCCGGAACTGCGAGTCCAGCACCGACCTGGCATCGCTCGGCAAGCCCATCTTGACGGTGCAGCACGCGTGGTGGCCCCAAGACTCCCGCCGCACCCACTCGGCGATCTCGGTGTCGGTCTGGCGTGCGAGGCCCGGCCACACCTCGCGCGGCTGGTCGTCGGGGCTCAGGATCTCCATGCGCTTCTCCATACGGCGGACGAACTTGACGCCCGCCACCAATGCCAGCAAGTCGGGATCGGCCAAGGGGTTTTGCTCGTCATACGAGTGAAAGTGAATTCGGGGACGAGAGAACGGGTTCCGGTCGACGAGCTTCACGGTGCCGTCGCTATTGTGCGTATGCGCCTTGAGCAATAGCCACGTGAAGGTGCTCTTGGCGTCGGCGCCGTCCTTCGAGTAGCCGGGGTAGTAGCCGCGCGCGGAGGTCGGCACGCCGAAGATCTGAAGATCCGCGAGCGTGGCTTCCGGTGCCGACCGCGTGAGAACGGAGGCGAGAAAGCCCGGCGTGCGATAGACGCCTTGCCCGGAAAGCCATTCTTGGTAGCAGGGATCACTCGCAGGGGGACCCGAGAGCCTGCACTTTGCAAGCACCTCGAGCGGCGAAGCGAACTCGTTCACGATCGGCGCCTCGTACCGATCCTGGAGGTTTTCGCCGACGCCTGGCACGTCGGCGTGAACAGTAATTCCGAGCGTTCTGAGCGCGTCGGTAGGGCCAACGCCAGAGAGCATGAGGAGCTGCGGCGTGTTGAAGGCGCCGGCGGCGAGCACCACTTCGGAGGATGCGAAGGCGCGCTCGCGGCCTTCGGGTGCGGCCTGTTGGTCCAGATTGGCCGCATACAAGTGACGCCCGCGCGCAAACTCGACCCCAACGGCGGTGGGGGTTACTGCGTAGGCGTCCCACAGAACGCGGGTCACCAACGCGCCGGTCAGTACCGTGAGCGGGTACCCTTCTTTCACGGTCCGCACGATGAGCTCCCGCGGTCCGTTGCGGCGGCCGTTTCGGGTCGCCAGGGGCAGGCGAAAGATCCCCGTTGTTTCGCCGGTACGGAGTCGCTCGTTGACGTCGGTTTGGAGGAGCGCGGACAACCCCGATGTGGTCATCGGCACGTCGGTCGCCGCGCCGGTGTCGCCCGCGCCGGCCCCGTAGGTCGCAGCGGCGGCGCTGAGAAAGGTTGCGACCTTGCGATCGCCGAGCGCCAGTCGCGGATCGGGGATCTCCACGCTGAGCCACTCGCGCACGCGGTCGTAGTATCGGCCCATCGCATTCGCGCGGAAGGAGGCGTCGCCGGTGAGCTCAGCCAGGCGGTTCCAGTCGCTGGGCGAGGGGAGGACGGTGACCATCGCGTTCACTGCGGTAGAGCCTCCGAGGGCGCTCCCGCGGGGATATAGAATTCCCTCGTTGGTCCACTTGGAGTCTTGTTTGTCGAGCGCCGAATCCGTGTGGTGCTGGACGAAGTACCACCAGGCAAGGTCCGCATCTTCGGTCGCGAGCGCATGCATCGCGGGCACGTCGTACTTCGCGTTGCCGCCGACGTCTTCGCCGGCCTCGACGAGGAGCACGCGTTTTCCAGCGCGCGCGAGCCGCGCGGCCAAGGGGCCGCCACCTGCGCCAGACCCGACCACGATGTACTCGTAGCCATCCTTGGTGCGATCGCCTTCGCCAGTTTCGGTGTGGCAAGCGGGCGCCAAGAGTAAGCCCCCGAGGAGGGACGCCGCCGTGAAGCACGCAGCCGCGCCGCTGGTCGAAGCGACGGAGCAAGGTGGCGTGGAGCGTGGAAGCGGCGCGGTCACGGGGCCGGTCTACTCTCGAACGATGAACGGAGCTTGCACCGGTTCGCGCAACATCGTTTCCAAAAGCGACACGTGCACGAAGTCGCAGGTGCCGTAGAGAACGACCCGTGCAACCGGCCCTGCTCGTTTCGGATCATCTTTCCCATCCGCGTTGTCGACGCGAGCGAGCCCCTGTCCGTTACAAAAATAGACACTTCGGGACCCGGGTTCAGGCAATCCGCTCATCCTCTCTCGAGTTTGTAACGGACGGGGCTGTGGCCGCGTCACTCGCTGTCCCGTCATGAAAACCGCATCCACCCCCCAGGCGCGTTTTGGCCAAAGCCACCTGACGCGTCGCGCTTCGCTGCAAGCACTCACGGCGCTCGTTGCCCTCGGGTTCGGAAGTTTCTCCGTAGGATCAGCAGGTTGCAGCGCCGACGCCAGCGGGCCGAAGGCCCCCGCGCTGCCGCGAGAGCCGGACGGCGATGCCCCCGAGACGGGCATCTTCACGGACAATGTAGACGCGCTCTTCGACGTGTTGGTCCCCGCGGAGCACGATGAAAGCGGCGCCGTCACGAGGTCTGGCGCGCGCGAAGTGTTCGCGGACCAGGTCCTCGGTATCGAAAACTTCGTCGGCCTCGCCATTGCGCAGGGATTCCTGCCGATGGCAGCGGAGAGCGTTGCCGGCAGCCTCACCGGGCTGGCCACCGGCTTTCGCTCCGCCATGAACCAGCAGCTCGATGCCTTCGCGTTGGTCGAAAAGCCGCTGACGCCGTTTCGGGATCTCTCCCGCAATGCCAAAGAGCGCATCGTGGTCCGCGCCTTCGCCGACAAGATCACGGCTCCCGGCTTTCAGATCCTGCGCGCCGCAGCGCTCACCGGCTTCCTTGGAGCCGTGCACTCCGATGCTGGCCTCGTGCAGCTCGGCTTCCCGCCCTTCGAGAACTTCGCCGACGGCCTGGCCGTTTCCGGCTACCCGCGTACCCGCAGCGGTCGCCGCGTCGACGCCGCCAAGGAGGACCTCGCCAAGCTCGCTGCGGCCCATGAGCTCGACGACTACACCTACAATCGACCTCCCGCAGCTACGCCGGGAGGCGAGCTATCCGGCGTCCTCGATGCCAATGGAGACCTGTTGTGATGCGCCCGCCGCTCGCCTTCGCGACCGCGCTTGCGCTCGCGACCGTGGTCGTGGCCTTTGCGTGTGCGCCTGTCGATGACGCCGGGGGCGATGTCTGCGAGCAAGCCAAGGCCGTCTTTGGCCGCTGTGGCGCGAGCCTCCCCCTGCTCACGGACAAGCCGTGCACCGGGATGACCCGCGTCTTCGCCCGCTGCGTCACCCGTCACGCCACGACCTGCGACGAGCTCGCGAGCCTTGCGGGTCGCATCGACGCTTGCGTGGCCGACGAAGCCGATGGCGGCGAGCTCGCGCCGGCGGAGGATCTCGTGCCCCCCGTCTTCGGCGACGGCGGAAGGGGCATAGATGCGCGCTCCGTCGCCGATGCAGCCCAATCGCCCCCCGATGCGAGAACGCCGGTCGATGCCGGGCCCGATGTCGAGCCGTCGGTCGACGCTTCGGTGCCCTGGCTCGGACTCGACGCGACCGGTACCGTGACGAGTGCCCAGTACGATCGCTACACCACGCCGACCTTGCCGGCGGGAACGTACACCTTCGTGATGACGGGAACCGGCGACGCCGATCTCTATATCAAGAGGAGCTCCGCACCGGCCATCAACAGCTACGACTGCCGGCCCTACCAAGTGGGCTCCGACGAGTCGTGCACCATGGTGCTCGCCGTTCCGGCCGTCCTCCACATCGGCATACGCGGCGCCGCGGCTTCGTCGACCTACCGCATCATTGGAAAACCATGAGCTCTACAACTCCGACATCGCCGGCTACGGGCCCGCTCTTTGCTCGCCTCGGTCACGCTCTGGGTTGCTTCGTGGTCGCCCATCGCAAAGCGGTGGTGGCAATCTCGCTGCTCTTCTTTGCGGTATTCTCCTTTGGCCTAACCAAGGCCCGATTCTCTACTGACTATCGCATCTTCTTCTCCAAGGAAGACCCCGGCCTCACCGCGTTTCAAAAGCTAGAGAGCGTCTTCACCAAAACCGACAACGTCCTCCTGGTGATCAACGCCAAAGAGGGCACGGTCTTCACCCCAGAAACCCTGGCGGTGGTGCAAGAGCTCACGGACCAGGGGTGGAAGATCCCCTACGCGTCGCGGGTGGATTCCCTCACCAACTACCAGAACGCCAGCGCCACCGACGACGACATCGTCGTAGCCGAGCTGGTCAAGAAGCCTGCGCGCGCTCTCTCGCCAGACGAAGTGACGCACGTACGTGATACCGCCGAGCATGAGCCCATCCTCTTCGGAAGCCTGCTCTCCAGGGACTCCAAGACGACCGCCGTCAACATCACCCTTCGTCTCCCGGGTAAGGAGCCCGATGAGGTATCGGAGTCCGCCGGCGCCGCGCGTCGCATCGTGGCGTCGATGCGGCAGAAGCACCCCGAGCTCGACATTCGCGCATCGGGGATGGCGTTCATGAACGACGCATTCATGCAGGCGTCGGTGCGCGACCTTTCGGTGATGATGCCGCTGATGGCGTTGGTCATGCTCATCGGCATGGTGATCGTAATGCGCAGCCTGCTCGCAACGCTCTCGGTCGGAGCCATTATCGGACTCTCCGCAGCGATGACGATGGCTTTTGCCGGCTTCTGCAAGTATCCGCTTTCGCCCCCCTGCGTTGCTGCCCCCATGATCGTTCTCACGGTTGCGGTGGCCGACGGCGTACACGTGGTGCTTGCTGTCATGGACGCGATGCGGGATGGGCACTCCAAGAGCTCCGCCATTGCGAATTCGCTCAAGTCCAACCTGGAAGCCATCACCTACACCTGGCTCACCACCATCGTAGGTTTTCTCTGCCTCAACTACTCCGAAGCGCCTCCCGTCCGCCATCTCGCCAACATGACCTGCTTCGGTGTGTCGATGGCCTTCCTGTTCTCGTTCACGCTGCTCCCGGCGCTCCTCGCAATCTTACCGATTCACGCCTCCAAGCGTGCTGCGAAGCCTGAGGGCTACAGCAGCGCAATGGCGCGCCTCTCCGACTTCGTGGTGCGGCGCCGGGTGTGGGTGCTCGCCGGCGCCGCCGTCGTGACGGCCGTGGCTGGACTCGGCGCCTCGCGCCTCGAAACCAACGATCAGTTCATCAAATACTTCGATGAATCCATCGAGTTTCGCCGCGACGCCGACTTCACCCTCAAGAACCTCTCGGGCATCTATCGCCTGGAGTTTCAGGTCGCAAGCGGTGAGCCGCAGGGCACCATCGACCCCACGTACCTGAAGAGCCTCGACGCATTTGCACTGTGGCTCCGCGCGCAGCCCGAGGTCGAGCACGTGTACAGCATCGCCGACATCCACAAGCGTATCAACCAAGTAGTCAACGGCGACTCTCCAGCAGAATACCGCGTTCCCGACACCCGCGAAGCGTCGGCGCAAAACTTGCTGGTCTACGAAATGGGGCTACCCTCCGGTCTAGACCTCACCGATCGCGTCAATGTCGACAAGTCGGCCGCGCGACTGACGGTGACCGTGAGAGATATGTCGACCAAGCAGATGACCACGTTCACGCGACGCGCGGAAACCTGGTTGCACGACCACACCCCCAATCCGATGTGGGCGCAAGCCACCGGACCGGTCGTGATCTTCTCCGAGCTCAGCGATCGCAACGCCCGCAGCATGGTTCAGGGCGACTTTGTCTCGCTCGCGCTTATCTCGATCTGCATGATTGTCGTGCTTCGCAGCTTGAAGCTCGGCTTGCTCAGCGTGATTCCCAATGTGATTCCCATCGTGCTCGGATACGGGCTCTGGAAGCTCTGCGTGGGGCAGATGAACATCGTTGCCTCGGTTGCCGGCAGCATCAGCCTCGGCATTATCGTCGACGACACTATTCATTTTTTGACCAAGTACAAGAGCACGCTAGCCGACACTCGGCTCACGCCTGAGGCTGCGATGCGCAAAACCCTCGCCCACGTGGGTCCTGCCATGATCGGCACCAGCGTGATCCTCGTGATGGGATTTGGCGTGTTGTGCTTCTCTTCGTTCCAGATGACGAGCTACCTCGGCTGGCTCTCCGTCATCATCGTGAGCGTGGCGCCCACCGCCGACCTCATTCTCGCCCCGGCGCTGGTCGTGGCCTTCAGCGCGAGAAGGCCGACTTCGCAGGCCGAGGTCGACGAGCGTGGCGAATCTCCTTTGCCCGCTTTCACTTCCAACAGCGCATCGGTGCCCTCTCTCCAAATAGGTGTGTCATGAAATCAACGTGGATCCTTTGTGGTGTCGCCTTCGCCGTGCTCGCCGCTCGCAACGCGGAGGCGAAGACTGCGGAAGAGATAGCTGGCCTGCCTTCTGCGGAGGACAAGGGGCGCGCGGTCGCGGGGGAGCTCGCGGGACGAAATGCCGGCTTCAAAGACCTTGGAGGCGATGTCGAAATGGTGCTCCGCGACGCCGATGGCGGCGAGTCCAAGCGTCGCTTCACGCTGAAGCTCTTGGAGAAGCCCGCCGCAAACGCCGGCGACTATTCGCTGATTACCTTCGACAGTCCGGCCGATGTGAAGGGCACCGCCGTGCTCTCGCACCCCGCGGTGGGAGATGAGGACGAGCAATGGCTCTACCTTCCGTCGATGAAGCGGGTGAAGCGCATCACCTCGGCCAACCGCTCGGGCTCCTTCGTCGGCTCGGAGTTTTCGTTCGAAGACCTGACCGCGAGCGACGGCCGCAAGTACAACTGGAAGCTTCTTGGTACCGAAGGCTGCGGCGCATCGGCTCCCAAGGAGCTCCAGTGCTTCGCAGTAGAGGCCACCCCAAAAGACAGTGCATCGGCCTACTCGAAGCGCGTGCTCCACATCGATACCGTCGAGTTTCGCGTCTTCACCACCGAGTTTTTCGATCGTAAGGGCGCCAAGCTGAAAACCCTTTCTTATGGCAACTACCAGAAGATGAAGGGCAAGTTCTGGCGCGCACATTCCTGGACCATGAAGAATCACCAGTCGAGCAAGAGCACCGTCATTACGTTCCTGTCGATGCGGCTCGACAACGGCTACTCCGCCAACGACTTCTCGACCGGCAAGCTCGGGTCCTGAAGTTCGCGCCGCCGCCGAGGACTGGTAGACGTCGCGCTCCATGTTTCGAAGATTCTCCTTTTGGTCGGTTGCGGTGGTTGCGACGCTCGTTGTCACGAATGCGCGCGCCGACGCGGCCGAAGGCGAGGGGGGCGTAGCCGCGCCGGACGCGGTAGCCAAGAGCAAGGGCGTGGAGGTCGCGGGTCAGGTGGCGGCCGATGGACGCCTCTTCTTCCAACGCCCCAAGTACGCGGGTCAGGACCTTGGCATCGGGGTTTCGCTCATGGCCGAGCCCGAATTCAAATTCAAGACGAAGAACGAGAAGCACACTTTCAAGCTAAAACCCTTCTATCGCCTCGATCCGATCGACGAGCGTCGTTCGCACCCCGACCTGCGAGAGGGGAGCTACACCCTTTCGCTCGAGCACTTCGAGGCAAGCCTCGGCGCGGGCACGTTCACCTGGGGGGCGCTCGAGTCCTACCGGCCGGTCGATGTGCTCAACCAAGTCGACTTCGTGGAAGCGAGCGATGGCACCGCGAAGCTTGGTCAGCCCTATGTGTCGCTCGGGTGGATCACCGAGAAGGTCTCCCTTCGGCTCTACTACTTGCCCTATTTTCGCGACCGAACCTTTCCGGGAGTCGCCGGTCGTCTGCGCTTCCCGGCGGTTATCGATACCGGGGCGCCCCAGTTCGAGTCGAACTACGGGCGGTTTCATCCGAGCGGCGCTGCGCGGCTGGGGCTCAACCTCGGGGATCTCGACTTGAACGTGGGGCTCTTCACCGGTCTGTCGCGGGAGCCGCGCTTCATCGCCGAGCTGAGCACCGGACAAGTCGCGCCCCGCTACGATCTGATGCACCAGGGGTCGCTCGACGCGCAGTGGACGCGGGGCTCCTTCGTTTTCAAGGCGGAAGGGTTCGTGCGGGCCTGGTCCGAGGCTTTTCGGCTCTTTGGCGGCGGCGGCGTAGGTGCAGACTACACATTTCAGGGCTTCGTGGGAGACGCCGATCTCACCTTCGCGACGGAGTTCGTTTTCGACACGCGGCCCCGCGATGCGGCTCCCACCTTCTTCGACCACGACGCCTTCGTGGGGGTTCGACTGGCGTTCAACGACACCTCGAACACGGAGCTCTTCGCGGGGGCGTTGGTCGACGTGACGGACGGAACCACCTTCGGCAAGCTGATCGTCAGTCGTCGCTTTGGCGATCACTGGAAAGTCTCGATCGACGGGAACTTGTTTTTGGCCCCGAGCGTCAAGCTCGAAGGCGCCTTCGCCAACGACAACTTCGCCCACGCGCGCCTTTCGTACTACTTCTGAGAAGCGACGCGCCGACGTTGGCCTTGGCCGGCCAGTGGCTGGCCAACGCGCGAGCGTGGCGGAAGCGGAGCGGGTGCGTAGCCGATTCAAAGGGCGTTGAGGCGAGACACCCACTCCGGATGCGCAGCGCCCAACTTGCCCAGTAGGGCGGGCCTCGAGCAGGCGCGCTCGCTCTACCGGGGCGGCGACCAGGGAAGGGTGTAGCGCGACTTGGGAGCGCAGCGCACGTAGGGGTTGCGTCCGGCGTAACCGCTCGCCCAGTTGGGCGCGAGCTTGGCTTCGCCGATCTCGCCGTAGCGGCCCCAGGTCATCACGATGTACTTCCACTCGCTCGACCGCGCGTCGAAACGCGCGCCCACCACGGTGACCCAGTGGGCCGAGGTGCCGCCCATGCCGATCATGATGTTGACGGGGCGGCCGGCGACCACCGATTCGCGCAAGAACGCGGTGCTCTCGGCGTGATCGTAGTCGCACGCGAGGTTCGGAAAGTCGCGGTCGAGGTAGATCTCCTGGCGGTTCGGCAGGGTGCCCACCGCCGAGTGTACCCCGCCCTCGTAGGCCTGCTGCGGCGACACGAGTGTACCGTACATGAGAAGGAGATTGGCCGCCGAGGTGGGGCCGCACATTCCCTTTTCGCCGAACCAGCCGCGAGAGTCCGGCTGGTTCCACGGCTTCTTGGGCAGGCCCACCGGGCCCGCGATGCGGGCGATGTCGAGCGAGGCCGAGATGTCTGATTCGCCGCTGTCGCCGTCGTCGTCTGCGGCCGCGCTATCGGAGGCGGAGGCGGAGCACCCCAGTCCGAACGCGGTGAGCGAAACGAAGAGCGAGAGCCCGAGGAGCGCGCGGCGACGTGAGGGCATTCGAAGACCAGTATACGCGCCTTCGACCCCGCGGTTTCGCCGTTTCTTCGGTACGCTTGGGGGCGTGAGTGTCGGCGCTGCCGCGGGTGCGCACGGAGCACATGCGTGGATTGTGGGCATTTTCGCGCGCTTTGGGCGCCGCAGCGGCAAGGGATGCGGTAGGGTCCGCGCGTGCCGAGCCGGTGTAGAGTGCGGGTGTTCGTCGCGTTGGCCGCGGGAGCGTGCGCGGCCTGGGCCTCGCCCGCCAGGGCCGACGAGCCCGCTGCCGGAGCCGCGCCGGACCTCGGCGCACCGGCCACGTGGGGCCCCGCGGTTCCGCCGCCCGCCGCTAGCCCAACCCCACCGAGCGCACCCGCGCCCGCGCCCGCGCTCGCACTCGCGCCCGCGCCCGCGCCCGATAGCGTGCCGGCCACCACCACCCTCGAGACCCCGCGCGGACCCGTGCGCCGCGCGGCCTTCGACGGCTCGGTGGCAACCGGCGCCGAGAACCTTCGGAAGAACCTGCCCGAGCTGGTTTGGGATCGCTCTTACGCTCGATTCGGCATCGGCAACCTCATCCTCACCGGCGTGGGCGGCGCCATCACGCTGGCCGCCGCCATCTTGCCGCCCTTCTCCTCGAATCGACGCGCAGGCGGCATTCTCTTCGACGAGAGCGCGCGTTCGGTGCTCCGCGCTTCGACGTTCGAGGGCCGCTACGTGGCGCGCGACGTGAGCGACGTGTTCCTGTCGCTGGCCACCACCTATCCATTCTTCATCGACGCCCTGGTATCCGCGTGGTGGTTTCGCGGCAACGCCGACGTGGCGCGGCAGATGGCGCTCATCGACGCCGAGGCCTTCGCCATCACCGGTTCGCTCCAGGGCATCACCAACGTGTTCGCAGCGAGAGAGCGACCCTACGGCCGCATCTGCGACGGCGAACTGCCGGGCGCCACCATCGACTGCACCACCACCGGCCGCTACCGCAGCTTCTTCAGCGGGCACGCGGCCTTCTCGTTCACCGCGGCGGGCCTCATCTGTTCCCACCACCTGCGGCTCGACCTCCTGGGCAGCAAGGCGGCCGACATCGGCTCGTGCGTCGTGGGCTACCTGGTGGCAGGGGGCGCTGCGACGCTGCGCGTGGTGGGCGACATGCACTACCCGTCCGACGTCATCACCGGCGCCCTGGTGGGCACCACGGTGGGGCTGGTGGTCCCGTGGCTCCACTACAAGGGCTTCCGCACCACCGCCCGCGCAGCCGGCGTGGAGATGCAGATCGTCCCTACCGGCACCGGCGCCAGCGTAACGGGGGCCTTCTGATGCGGCGACGGCTCGCAGCAGTCGCGTGGGTCTTCGCGCTGGCTACCTACACCTACGCCATGGCCGCGCGCGCAGCCGACGGCGCGGCGCCCAGCGACGACACTTCGCCCACGCCCAAGGTTGCTCCGAAGAAGGACCCGGCGGACGTGGCCAACGACGAGCCGCGAAAGGCCGGCTTCTTCGACGCGCTCGTAGACAGCAGCATGAAGCGGAGCTGGCACGAGGGCAACGCCCGGCTCTTCTTCGCGTCCACCATCGACGTCGGATTCATCTACGTGCGCCCGCGCGCTTCGGTGGGCTACGGCAGACCGCACGATACGTGGTTTGGCATCGACGCCAACCCGACCATTGCAGGGCCGGGCGCTGGCGTGTACGGCGGCGTGCGACTGGCGCTGCCACACTTCGACATTCGCGTCGGGGGCCGGTACTTTGCTGCGTTCCAGCACTCCTTCCTCCAAAAGCGTGATGTGTACACGCGTCTCGATCTGGAGTCGACGACGCTTCCTTCGGCCACCACGCTGACGCTCGAGACTGAAGCCAACGCCGACATTCCGGCGGGTCCGGGCGACGTTCTGCTGTTGGCCAGCGTCTCGTATCTGCCCAACGTACCGTCGAACCAGAACGTGTTCGAAGAGTCTCTGCGGATCATCGTCGACCCGCCGTGGGTGCTTCGTGGACGCGTGGGCTACAGCCTCCGCTTCGGCGACCACGGACAGATCTCGGTAGGCCTGGTGGGCGACTTCGTGCACGTCCTCGAGCGCAAGACCACGTTGGTGCGGGTGGGGCCCATCCTGCGCCTGGCCCTGAGCCGCACCTTCGAGGTGCGGGGCTCGTTCGTTCCGCGCGTTGTCAGCCCCGACGACTTGGGGCTCCTCGACAGCGACTTTACCGAGCTCGGGCTGCGCTGGCGCTGGGGCACCGACTGAAGCAGAGCGCCGCGACGATGCGCTCGGACTCTCGATAGAGCTTTTCGGCGGCGTCGCCGCTTCGGCCGGCGGCTCAAAAGAGCTTCCACCACTTCTTCTTGGGCTCCGCGGGCGCCAACGGCTCGGAGGTCGGCGGTGCGTCCGGAGGCATGGGTGCAGTCTGCACATTCTTGACGGGGCGCGGTTTGCCCTTCCAGCCGTACTTCTTGGCAATGGCGCGGGCCTGGGCGAGCACCGGCTTGCCGCGCTCGGGGTCGACCATGGACAGGTACGCGGCGTAGCCGAGCGCCGAAGCGACAACGTCGGACGAAGCGCCCCACTGCTTGCCCTGGGGGCCGTCCTTGTCGAGCTGGAAGAGGAAGGCGCGGAACTTCCGGCGCTGCTCGCGCGAGACCGAGAGCTTCTCGTTGACCACCACGCCCGTCACCTCGCGGCGGGCGCCCTTGCGCAAGACGCGCGTCTTCTTGGGGTGCACCACGAACCCTTCGCCGGCGACGATCCAGCGGAGCACCCCCAGGACGCGCGCCGGATTCGCCGCCGGATCGTCAGAAGAAAGCGTAAGATCGTCGGCGTAGCGCGTGTAGACGAAGCCGTGCTTCTGGGCTGCGGCGGCCAGCCTGCGATCGAGACGCCGGCACACAATGTTGGTGATGGCAGGGCTGCTGGGCGCTCCTTGTGGCAAGCGACGCTTGCCGTTCGCCACGTAGAACGTCTTGCCATCGAGGACCACCTGGTCGACGTCGGGCTCGCTGCACAGGAGGCCGAGCACGGTCGCCACGTGATCGCCGTAGCCGAGAGCGCGAAAGGCGCCCTTGATGCGGCCCAGGGTGAGCGTGGGAAAGAAGTCTTTGAGGTCGACGTTGACCACCAGCGGCGCGCCCACGTGGGGCCGGGCGTTGGTGACGATCGAGCGCGCGGCGCGAAACCCGTGCGCCGCATCGTGCAACGTCACCTTGTCGAGAAGGTTCTCGAGGACCCACGTCTGCGCGCTCTTCAGACGCGGCATCGGCGCCGAGATGAGGCGCTCGCCGCCCGCCTTCTTGGGAATGGTGAAGCGGACGTAGTGCGAGGTCTCGCTGGTTCGGCGATCGAACGCCAAGAACCGCAGCTCGCCCACGGTGATGCCCATGGCGCGCGCGACGTCGGTGCCGGAGCGCAAGAGTGGCAGGCTTTGCGCCGCCAGCTTGGGCTCGTCGGTCTCGGTGTGGCCGAGGCCGCCAGAGACCGCCGTCCCGAGAAACCCGATTTCACCGGCCTTCTTCTGGGCCCATGCGGCGGCGCGACCGGTACGCTCGCGCTCCCTGCGCGCCTTGGTTTCCTTTTGCTTCTCTTTCGACTCGGCGAGGCGCCGCTTGAGCGCCGCATTCTTCAGCGCCTCGAGGTTGCCCAGGCGGGCCTGCTCGGTGCGCAGGGCCGCGAGCTCCCGCTCGATCTCCCCGCGGCGCCGCACCTCGTCGCCCGGGTCGAGCGGCATGGATCCTTGCCGCGGCCAGAACCCGAGGCGGATCATCTCCTCGAGCACCACCTCGTCCTTGGAGGTGGCGCGAATGCGATCGTAGAGCTCTTGGCGGCGGTTCGACATGGGCAAGGCGGATGCGAAGACGGAGAGAGGCGCAAGAATGAGGCGCAAGAGAGAGCGCGCGCGGAGGCACTTCGTAGATCTCGGGACTGGATCGTCTCAACTCAAGCGATGAGACCCACCGTGGGGACATTGAATCTGCCGGATTGAACCCGGAATTCCCTACGGTGGGGCTAAATCGCACAGTCAAGAGCGAGCCAGTGAAGCATGGAAGGCCAGGCTGCAAGGACGGCGATCCGCCGCCCGGTTTGCAAGATCAGGCCCCGCGCGCGCTCTCTCTCGGGCTCCTTTCTTCGTGTGTAGAGTACATTGTTTTCGCAACGGTTCAGGTAACGAAGCCCACCTTGGTGGCTTCGTGCATGCGGAGCGCGAGCATATGCTCGCAAGGCCCCTTGAAAAGCTTGTTCTGTTTGAAAAAGTTGCAGCTGCAGGTGGCCTTCACGATGCGCGCGTCGGCGTCGATGACCAGGTCGGGCGTGTGGGTGTGCTTGCCGTCGTTCACAGTGCCGGAGAGGCGCGTTCCGGCGCCGGCGGCCTCGGTGCGTACGGCGACAGCACCGGCGGCGAGAAAGCGCGTGGCGTGCTCTTCGCGCTCGTTGGCGAAGCGGAGCTTGCTCATGGGAAGCGGCTCGCGCGCAAGCTCCCGTGCACGGTACACGCTCTTGACCACGTCGAACATGGCGCGCCCGGCCTGGGTCCACGCGCCCAGCGCGCCGAGCACCGCGGCGGTGGGAAGGCCGAGCTCGGCGGCGAGCGCCTCGGGCGTGGCCAGCCACTTCTTCTTCAAGGCCTCGAAGACCCGGCGCTTGGTAAAGTCGTCGGAGGCGCCGCGCGGCGCCAGGAGGTCGAAGTTGCCGGCGGTGGACCAGTCGTTGGCGGTCCATCCGGAAAGGCCCAGCGTGAACGACATGTGTCCGAGGTCGGCCACGTAGAACGAAGGTAGCCCCTGCCCCAGCAGGTGCACGGAAAAGCTCTGGGCAAGAGGGATGAGCCGCTCCAGAATGAGAATCCGCCGCCGCCCCCAGGTGCGGAGCTCTTCTGCTTCGGCGCCCCTATAGATGGACCGCGGGCACTCGAGGACGATGTTCCAAGGCTCGAAGACGATGCGCACCGGCCTGCCGGGCGTCAGCACCCAGCGCATCGAACGGGGGCCCTGTCGCTCCTTGTGGCGACGCAGGATGAAGCAGACGTTGGCGAGGTCGGTGGGCGACAGGGTGACGTGCCGCGCTGGCAGCGACATGGCCGAGCTGACCTGGAGAAACCCGCGCACCCACGAATCCGGGAGATCGATCTTCTTCTCCTCGAAGTCGTCCTCGCGCTCGGTTTGCACCTGAAAGCCGCTGGGGTCTACCTCGAAGCGGGTGGTCTTGTAGCTGCGGATCTTCTGAAATTCGTTGTATAGTGCATGCGAATAGTCGATGTTGGTGGTTCCGCAGGCGACTTCACCGATGTTCTTGAAGACCTCGTAGCTAGCGCCGAGCCGCCCATAGCTCGACTCGTCCTGGCTGAAGCACTCGAAGAAGACCTCGTCCGGGTGCACGGTGATGACAGGGTCGAGGACGATCCACGCTTCGCGATCGCGATCGTAGAGGTGCTTGAAGTAGGCGTCGCGGGCCCGGTAGAACGACGACATGCGCCGCTGGCTCTGCGACCACAGGCCCTGCAGCTCCTGGGAAAGGGCCCTGACCCGGCTCTGAACATTGGCGCTCTGGGCCGCCACCTGGGCGTAGTCCACAAGCTCCTGCTTCGCCGCCCAGGCCTTGTAGACGCTCTTGTCTTTGGGCTTGAAGCGGAGATCGGACGTGACCACCGCGTGCAGGGCGCTGATGGCCTCGCGAAATACGACGCTCTTTTCGAGCTCGCCCGAAAAGAACGTGGGCTCGCGCTTGAGGTCTGGCGAGAACGAGAGGTTGGTGCGGTCGGCCAGGGCATCGACCTGCGAAGCGCGCTTGAAGGCGTAGGCGAACTCCATCACGCCCCTCCCGCGCTGGGCGACGCGGCACGCGGCGGCACGAACTCCACCGGGAGCGCCAGGCTCGGCACGGCTCGGTGTATGGCGCACATGACTTCCACGGCGCGGGCCCGCGATTCTACCGAGATACTGCCGGAGACCCGATGCAGGAGGTCGATGACCGCGGCCGCGTGCTCCTCGCTGCGCGCGGCCTCGCGTTCCAGGAAGGCGAAGACCCGCGTCTTGGCTAGCCGCCCGGCGTTGACCCGCGAGAGCACGCTGGTGAAGTACGGCACCAACTTGCGAAGCCGCACCGTGTCGCCGGCGGCGAAGCGCTCCAGGTAGTTGGTGGCGAAGAGCTGCACGCTCCGTTGCGGGTGCTCCGAGAGCCGAAGCAAGAGCTCCGGGCCGTCTTCTTCGCGGAAGCCGCGCTGGAGCATCTCGCGGCCGAAGGCCTGCACGTCTTCTCGTGTGCTGTCGGCGATGGCGACCAGCACCTCGAGGGTGAAGAGCTCCGGGGAAAAGGCGCGAAAGAAGCCGAAGGCCCAGTCGCGCGAGTCCTTCCATTGGGCGTCGGCGACGCGCACGGCGTTGGCCATGTCGGCGTGGATGCGCGGGACGCTGCGGCCGAGCATGGCCCATGCGGCCTCGCGCACGGAAAGAATCTCGTGGCTGGCCAGCCGCACCAGCTGCTCGAGCTCCATGTCCGCGGCGTCGAACCGCCGCAGCAAGAGGCCGCCCAGCTCCTGCGCGTGCGGCGACGCCGATTGCAAGAGACGCCACACGGTGTCGTGGTCCAGCTCCTCGGCCAGATCGCGCAAGTCGTCTCGCAAAACAGCCACCAGGTGCGGCGGCACGTCGTCGGCGAGCTTACGCCGCAAGAGGGCGTCGACCAGGCCTCGGACCAGATGCAAGCCGATGTCGCGATGGGCCCGGCAAAGGCGCCCCAGAAGGGGTCGCACGCCGTGCCGCAGGTCGGCATTCTTGTCGGCCGAGAGCACCACCAGGACCTTGAAGTTTAGGGCCAGCGCGTCGTCGGCCATCTCGGAGAGGAGCCGCAGGCCCACGCTGCGGACGCTGGCGAAGGGCGAACGGAATACCGTGAGGATGATCTCCACCGGCAGGAGCCCCGAGCGCGCGTCGTGCTTGAGAAGGAGCTCGGCGCCCAGCTCTTGCACCCCTTCCAGCGGGTGCGCCAGAAGATCGCGGATGACCGCCGGGGGCGCAGAAGCCAGAAATGTTCCGAGAGCCGACGTGAGCGTCTGGGTGGCGTCGAGGGCGATGCCTGCGCCTTGCTCGCCGAGCGCGAGCAGCGCGGCGACGATGCGCCCCACCAGCACCGCACCGACCTCCGGCGAGAACGACGCGCTGCGGAGAAAGCGCCGGGCGAAGTGGCGTGCACCTGCAAGGGGCGCGGTCACCAGCGCCGCGAGGAATACCGTGTCTTGCAGGAGCTCGGCCCGGCGCGTCTCTATCCACTGCACCGAAAGCTCGCGCGCCGGCGCGTGAATCGACGACGCGAGCGCCAACAGCAGCGCGGGGCTCGCCGGACGCCCGGATGTATGCCGCAGCTTGGTGAGATCGAACGCCAGTTGGGCCGTTGGCAGGTAGGGGCGCGCCGCCAGCATCGCGAGATCGTCGTCGTCGAGCTCGGCGGTGAACGCACTGCAGGCCCGGAGCGCCTTGGCCCCGAACTCGTGGGCCACCGTGCACTCGCTCTCGGCGAGAAGATGCACGAGCCCTGCGGGCGCGCGCTCCCAGAGCTTGGGGAAGGCCTCTTCGCGCGCGTCGGGCGCCAAGTCGCCCGGCTTGTATCGGCCCTTGGTGCGGTAGGCGCGGGTGCCGGCCTTGAGCTCGTAGCGCGGGCTATTCGTGTATAGTACACCATTAAGGGCGCGGTAGGGCGCGAAGGCGTCCCAGCTTGCCTGGTGGCCGCGGCGCGGCGTTTGCCGGTCGGCGTCGGTGAAGGGCAACAGCACGCCCACCGCCATCTTCACGTACTCGACATCGCCCAACTGCCCCATACGCCGCAGCGTTCGCCAGGTGCGGCGCCGCAGGTACTCGCGGGTGGCGGAGCAGTAGGCTTTGGGAACGTCCCGCGGCAGCGTCCCCTCCGGTTGCGGCTTGCCCGCGATGGTGCGCGCCGGCACCTCCATGCGCGCCCGGGTGAACGGGTTGACAGCGGTGCGGCCGGGGATGACGCGGTCGTCGTAGACGGTGGAATAGGGCGTATTGGCGCGCACCTTCTCGAAGCGGTAGGCGAGAATGCCAAAGACCTCGGCGTCGCGGCGGAGCTCGGCGGCCTTGAAGATGTGGCGCAGCGAATAGAAGAACGGCGGCGTGAGCGGGGACTTCTTCAGCACGTTCAAGAAGGCAGGCCGGGTGAGCGTGGAGTCGACCAGGTAGAGCAGCTCCATCACCGCGAAGGCCTCCGGCGCTTCCGCCAGGTGCGCCGAGAGCGCGGCGGCGAAGCGGGCGGCGTCTTCCTCCTTTGCCATGGCCGCGCGGAGCGCCTCCGGGAGGCCCTCGGTGACGTCGCGTCGGTAGGCATCGAGCACCTCGGGGCTGCTCAGCTTGCGCAGCGCCTCGGTGGCGATCTTGCGCACGTGCCGGAGCGTGCCGGGGTCGGCCGCCAGGCGTGCCAGCGGCGCAACCGAGGCTTCCGAACCAAGCTGCGCGAGCGCCCAGGCCACCGCGTAGTCGCGCATGCCCTTGCCGCCGCCGGAGGCAGGTGCGGTCGCCTGCGCAGTGCCCAGCAAGTTCAAGAGGAGTGGCTCGGCCGCCCTGAGCTTGAGCTCACCGGCCCGCCAGATGGCGCGCTCCAGGCCCCAGCTGCGGTCACTGCCCTCGCGCCGGTGGAATCGTCGGTCGGCCCCGGTCTGGGCCAGCCGGTCGAGGATGATGCGTTCCCGTTCGCCACTGGGTGCGGCGGCCTCGGTGCGCGCACGCGCCGCAGCCGCCTGGCTCTCGGGTACGTAGCCTTGCTCGATCTTGGTCTGGGCCAGCTTGTCGAAGACCCTCTGCGCCTCCGCGCGCTTCACCGGTAGCGCCGTCTTGGAGCCATCCTTGAGGGTGGCGCCGCGCTTGCCATAGCGAAAGTTCACCACGCACTGGTCCGCGCCGACCTCGCAGAGGTCGATCTCGTAGACCTTCTCCGACTTGCCTTCGGTGAAGATCAGCACGGTCTGCGCCAGGATCTTCACGGTCCGCTTTGCACCCATCGACGCACGCCGTGCGCTCGGTAGAAGCCGCCGCGGGCCGATTCCCGCACCGCGTCGACCTCGCGTGCGCCTTTTTGCGCCAGCTCCTTGGAAGACTGGCGAACCGTGTAGAGCGCACCCGATACCGCGACCTCGTAGAACTTGCGCGCGCCCGCGCTCTGCGAAAGCTCGAGGTACGTGACTTCGTCGGCCATGGGCGAGCAGGCTAAACGCGAAGCCGGGGCGCTGGAAAGCGAGAACCGCGGAGCCCCAGAAGGGGCCGGCGATTCCGCGGCTCCAAAGCTCGGCCGGAGCCCACCGCTCCGGCCGGCCGTGCGGCTAAAAGATGTAACTTGCACCCACCGAGAAGCCACCGTCGACGCTGAAGAAGCTGGTGGCGGCGGCTCCGCCACCGGGCGGCAGTTCGGTGGGCTTGGCCGAGCCGTACACTGCCGTCACCTCCGGTCGCGCAAAGAGGTTCACGCGGCTGCTCGGATAGAAGACGAGACCGAGCCCCGCACGGCCGAGACCGCCGGCCACCGTATCGCGCGTCGTCACCGCGCCCACCTCGGTCTTGCGCCCGCCGTACAGGCCCCCAAGGCCGACGCTGGGGGCGAGGAACATGCCGCCGCCCAGGCGCAGGTAGTAGGCCGCGCCGAGGCTGGCGGTGCCGGCGACGTCGGTCGCCTTCCCCTCGGCATCGAAGCTGCGGTAGAGGCCACCGACGTTGAGGGTGAGCGCGAGATTGTTCGCGACGAAGTAGCGAAACACCAGCGAACCGAGCACCGTCATCCGCAGGGCCGAAGCGCCGCCGTTGCCCACCTTCGAGTAGTTGAGAAGGAAGAGCGAGTCGACACCGAGCTCCTTCACGCCCCTGGAGATTTCCGAGATCTTCCCGATGTCGCGCCCTCCGGGATTGAGGGTGTCGGCGTGAGCAGAGGTCGTGGCGAGGCCGCAAGCCACCGCCGCCGCGACCGAAGCGATCGTGCGTTTCATGAAGAGCCTTTCCGAAGTGGCGCACGACCGTGGTGGTCGGCGCCTTCGGGCGCTTCGCAAAGCACGTGCCGCGCTGCGGCAAACGGGCTTTCCCCAGTCGCAGCACCGAGCTATCGGGTGGGCGGCACGGCGCACCCGCGCCGGCCTGTGGCCACCGTGCCGCGGTGTGAGAAAAATACCGCACACCCGGCTGGCGCCGCCGGCGACGCGCGCAAATGGCTACGCGGCTCTCAGGGCAGGTCGCCGCAAACCTTCACGTCGACCTCGCCGCTCAGCGTGTTGGCGCAGGCTTTGGTCTCGAAGCCTACGCGGCCGAATTCGCCGCCCTTCTTGGGCGCGCGAAGAACTCCCGTCCTTGTTGTCGAACTTCTTGTCAAGCGGTGACCGGCGCCGAGAAGCCGTCGTCCGGCTCCTCCAGGCTCACCGGACCGAAGACGCCGTCGCGAAAATCGTGGAGGAACATGTCGGCTGCCTTGTGCACGTCGACCACGCCGCCGGCCCGCAGGCAGCCCCGACGACGGCCGATCTCGTCGAGCGCCTCGTGCTCGTCCTTGGGCGTTTGCTTGAGCTTGTAGCGGCCGATGAGCAGGTTCGGATGCCGCGCCAAGAAGTGCCGGAGGCCGAACAGCGCAACGGTCTCGTAGTCGATGGCGTTGTCGGGCATGGCGCCGCCCAGCGCCAGTCGCAACGAGGCATCGGCGTCCTCGATCTTGGGCCACAGGATGCCGGGGTTGTCGGAGAGCGCCATGCCGCTCTTGAGCATGACCAGCTGCTGGCTCTTGGTCACCGCCGGCTCGTCGCCCACTTTCGCGACCTTGCGCTCCATCAGGGTGTTGATGAGGGTCGACTTGCCCACGTTGGGAATGCCCACCACCATGGCGCGCACGGTCTTGCCGGGTCCGCTGGGATGGGTCGCCAGGCGCTTGCACGCCTCGGGAATGCGCGTGCGGGTGTCGGTTGCGTTCTTCTGGGTGATGGCGATGGCGATCACCGGGCCCCCGCCGGAGAACGCCTCGAGGTGCTTGATCCAGGCCTTGGTGGTGGCCGGATCCGCAAGATCACTCTTGCTGAGGACCTTCACGCAGGGCTTTCGCCCGCGAATCTCGGTGACGAGGGGGTTTTCGCTGGCGCTGGGCATGCGCGCGTCGAGCACCTCGATGACCACGTCTTGCTTGGGCATCGCCTCTTCGATCAAGCGGCGGGCCTTGGTCATGTGGCCCGGGTACCATTGGATGGACATCGCCGGACACCGCTAGCACACGGGGCCCCGGGGTGGGCGGTTCTACGGTAGATCCTCGCGCCACCTGATGCGTACCATCGGGCATGCCCCACATCGCCCTCTCCCCTTCCCTCCCCGGTATTCTCGGCCTGTTCGCCTATCGCCCGGAGACGGCCGGCCCGCTGAACGCTCTGGCGGAGACGCTCCTCCGCGGCCCCTCTTCGCTCTCGCGCGGCGAACGAGAGCTCATCGCGGCCTTCGTGTCGAAGCAGAATGAATGTGTATTTTGCAACGGATCGCACGCGGCATTCGCCCGCGCCCAGCTGCCGAACGGCGCCGACGTGGTGCGCGCGGTATGCGAGGACTACCGCAGCGCCCCCATCGGCGAGAAGCTCCGGGCGCTCCTGGCCATCGCCGCGCAAGTGCAGAAGAGCGGCCGCGCGGTGACGGCGGCGACGGTGGAGGCCGCCCGCAACGAAGGCGCCACCGACCAAGAGATTCACGACACGGTGCTCATCGCGGCGGCGTTCTGCATGTTCAACCGCTACGTCGACGGCCTGGGCACCGCGCTCCCGCCGGACGCAGGCGCCTACGATGTGATGGCCGAGCGCATCGTGAGCGACGGCTACACCGCGCCCAAGGGCTGATTTTCGCGGCGACCGCGAGCGAAGTGTGGAGTAACAGGAGCGGCGTGGAGACCGCGCCGCAGCGAAGCATCGTGCAAGCCGAGGCCCTGGGCTGGCTCGCGGCAAACCGGGCGGAGGCCGGCACCAGCGTGATCACCTCGCTGCCCGACGTCTCCGAGCTTGCCGACCTCTCCTTCGACGAATGGCGCGCGTGGTTCGTGAAGGCCGCCGCATGCGTGCTGCGCTGGGTGCCGGGCGATGGCGTCGCGATGTTTTACCAGAGCGACATTCGCCACGCCGGCCAGTGGGTCGACAAGAGCTACCTGGTACAGCGCGCGGCGGAAGAGACCTCGCAAAAGCTGCTGTTCCATAAGATCGTGTGCCGCAAGCCGGCGGGTACGCTGGGCTTCGGCCGCGCCACGTATTCGCACCTCCTCGCCTTCGGCGGACCCTCGCTTTCGCACGGCGAAATGGCGCGCGTCGCCTCAGGGCCCGACGTGCTGCCGGACGCGGGGACCATGTCGTTCAGTCGCGCCATGGGGCTCGAAGCTGCCCGCCTCGCCTGCGCCTACCTTCGCGACGCCACCAGAACGCGCGTGGTGGTCGACCCCTTCTGCGGCCAGGGCGGCGTGCTCGCGGTGGCCAACTCGATGGGCTTCGACGCGGTGGGCGTCGACCTCAACGGGCGTCGCTGCCGGGCCGCGCGCAAGCGGACCGTCGCCCTCTGATCAAACGTTGGAGGGCAGTTCGGCGCTGCGCGTCTCGCGGAGCACGCGCGAGACCATGTTGACCAGATCGTCGCCGTGCACCGGCTTCAAGAGGACGCCGGCCACCCCGAGTGAGGTCGCCTCCTTCCACTCTGCGGCTCCGCCCGAGCCGGTCACGATGATGATAGGCAAGTTCTTGCCACGACTCGTGCTCCGCACGCGCCGCGTCCATTCGAGGCCCGAGAGCAGCGGCATCTGCAGGTCGGCGACGATCAACGAGTACTTCTCCAGGTCGACGGCGAGCAGCGCTTCCTGCGGGTTGTCGAGGACGTCGACCCGCGCACTCTTGAATCGCCTCCGCAGAACGGCCGAGACCAGCTCCGCCCAATCCGCGTCGTCGTCGAGGACCAGGATGCGCTCCGGCTCCAGGCTGCTTTCGTGCGCCTCCACCAGCTGCCTGCGCAGCTCCGCCACCGACTGCGTTCTTTCGAGCGGCTCCTTGGCGAGCGCGCGGGCGATGACCGCGTCGAACGCCGCGGGAACCTCCGGGCGTACCCGGCTCGGGCGCTCTGCCGGCTCGAACATGTGCATGCGCATGTACTCGCCTGCGGCGTCGGCAGTGAACGCGTGGACGCCCGTGAGAGTCTCGAAGGCGACACAACCGAGCGCGTAGACGTCGCGAAGATATTCGAGCTCGGGCGCGACATCGCCGAAGAAAACCTCGGGCGCCATGTACCGCGGGCTCCCCACCACATAGCCCTTGAATCCGATGCCTCCGGTCTGTCGAGCGACGCCGAAGTCCGTCAGCTGAACGGTGTCGCCGTGCTTCAGGAGCAGGTTCGACGACTTGATGTCGCGGTGGATGAGCCCGTTGGCGTGAAGGTGCGCCACCGCATCGCAGGCCTGGAGGATGATGCGAATCGCCTTCGAATAGCGCTCTTCGTCGAAGACGACGGCGCCTTCGATCCATTCTTGGAGAGACTGCCCTTCCACGAAGTCCATGACGAAGAAGGGAATGCCCTGATAGTCGCCGGTGGCGTAGATGGGGACCACATTGGGGTGCGGGCACCGAGCCATGGCCCGCACTTCGTTCTTGAAGATGGCGCCTTGCAGCTCGTCGGAGCCGAGATCGCAGGAAACGAACTTGATGGCCACCCACCGTGCGAGATCGTCTTGCCACGCGCGATACACGACCCCCATGCCGCCGCGGCCGACGATCTGGTCGAGCACCAGGTGAGGGGCAACGCGAACCCCGGGTGCCAGCGGCGCGCCGGGCTCTACGGCGCGGATGGTGCTGTCCGAAAGCAAGGTGGCATCGGACGATGCGTCCGAAGCGAACGTGGTGAGGGCGGGCTTGGTCATCGAAGTCGAAGGGTGCGCCGGGCTCGGCTCAAAGGCACCCAAACCCGGTAGCAGGAGCAAGCTACGTACCAGATGGCGCCTTCAGGTGTAAGCGCTCGGAATGTTTCGAACACAGCGCCGCCCGACGGGCGCACAACTGCCTCAGTTCGCCCTGTGTGCGCCGTTTCGCCTCAGACCGGTGTCGCGGCAGAGCTCTCGGTCGCGACCGCAGTGGTACGCTCTGCCGATGTTCGGCAACAAGCGCCGCGCCAAGGAGCGGCTCCAGCAGCTCGCGGCTCACGTGGAGGCGGCCCGACACCTGGACGCGCCGGGTGAGGAACAGCCCCGGGTCACGCGCAAGCACGGGGACCTCGCCCGGCAGCTCAACGCCCTCTTGGACGAAGTCCTCATGGATGAGCCCCACGGGCGGACCGCGGAGGAAAACACCCTGGTGGAGGTCGCGGTGGGGGTCAACGCGGCGCTCGAGAAGCGCGTCTCCGCGGCAGCCCACGGCGCCGCCGCGGACGCGCAGGCCTTGGCGGCACGAAGGGTGGGCGCCCAGCTCGAGCCGTGTCGATGCGGGAGCGGCGATCTGCTGGTCCGCACCAACGCCACCGTCGACTTTGCGGGCGCCGACAACGTGCCCCATGCCTTGCTCGACGTGTGGGTCGTGGTTTGCACCGCGTGCAGCGAGGTGCGCTTCCGCACGCCCGAGTCCACCGCGGCTCTCGCGCGCACCGGAAAGTATCAGCGGGTCGCCGCAGGTCGGCACCTCCGCGGTGGCCCCTTTCGCTGACGCCGCCCCGACCCGGTGTGCCAGGTCGAGCCGCACCCGCCACCATGACGTGGGCGCCATGGTCTGTTTTCGCAAGTACACAGGAGCATTGGCAAAACGGGGCTGGGCTTTGGGGTACGTTCCTTGCGAGACTCGGCCCGCCATGATCGCCGCCCCCCTCCGCCGCCACACTGCCCTGTTCGCGTTCGTCCTGCTGGCCGGCTGCCCCGCGGATCCCGATCCGGTGGCGCCGCCTCCCTCGGACCAGGAGCTCACGTGGCAATTGGCGGGCAACGAGCTTCCGTCGGCGCTCCTCTCGGTGAGCGCGCGCTCCGCCGCAGACGTGTTCGCGGTCGGCTCCGACAAGGGCAAAGGGCCGCTCGTTTTGCACTACGACGGCGCCGCATGGCAGGAGCTGCCCACTGGCTTTCGCGGCGATCTCTGGTGGGTGCAGGCCTTCGCCGGAGGCGCGGTGCTCGCGGCAGGCCAGGGCGCACAAGTGCTCCGCTACGAGGGCGGAAAATGGGACCGCGTGCCGACGCCCGGCTTCGCGCGGCAAACCATCTATGGCCTCTGGGGCACTTCGGCCACCAACCTCTACGCAGTGGGCGGCGCGGCCGGGCGCGACGGGTTCGTGTGGCACTTCGACGGCACCACCTTCGAGAACGTCGAGCTCCCGCTCTCCATCCCGCGCACCGCCAAGGGAGAGATTCCAGGCCTCTTCAAGGTGTGGGGCCAGGGCGAAGAGCTGTGGGTCGTGGGCGGCGCCGGCACCATTCTCCACCGCCACGCCAAGGAGCCCTTCACGGTGATGCCGAGCGGCACGCAGGAGACGCTCTTCACGGTGCACGGGGCGGGCGATCGAGTGTTCTTCGTGGGCGGCAGCGCGCAGGGCATATTGTTGCAAAGTACATCGGGTGCGAACCCGCTCGCGGTGACCCCCGCCGCCTCGCCGCTTCTCCAGGGCGTGTTCGCAGCGCCCACCAAGAACGCGCTGCCGAGCACCTGGGCGGTGGGCGAGCGCGGCCAGGTGTACCTGTCGAAGGGTGATGCCTTCGCCGAAGTGAAGACCGGCTTCGAGCCGCAGCTCACCGGGCTCTCGCTGCACGCCACCACCACCTCGCCCGATGGCGATACCTGGGCGGTGGGCGGCAACGTGCTTACGCCCGCCCTCGACCGCGGCGCCATTCTCCACTACGGACCGAAGTCGCGGCCGGTGGCGAAGATTCCGCCGCCCCCGAGCGCCGATGGCGGTACCGACGCGCAGCCTCCGGCCCAGTGCCCGCCGGTCGAGATCGCGGCCGCCAAGGACAAGAGCGTCGCACGCCGCTGGGACGAGCAGATCCTCGCGTCCATCCGCCGCGATCTCCCGCGGCCGACGGTGCACGCCCGCAACCTGTATCACCTCTCGGCCGCCATGTGGGACGCATGGGCCGCCTACGACGGCACCGCGAAGGGCGTGTACGTACGCGAGAAGCAGACCGCCGCCGACGTGGAGCAGGCGCGCCGCGAGGCCATCTCGTATGCCGCTCTTCGCGTGCTCGAGCAGCGCTACAAGCCCGCGGTGGGCGGCGCGGTCTCTCTCGCATGCTACGCCGCGGTGATGAAGGACCTGGGCTACGACGCGGCCGATGGGCGCGACGTGGGCGACGATCCGCGCGCCCTCGGCAACCGCATCGGCAAGGCGGTGGTGGCGCAGACCCTGAACGACGGCGCCAACGAGGCCGGCAACTACGCCGACCCGCGCCCCGACGCGAACCCCAACCTGAAGTTCCCGCTGGTGGTCGACGAGCCCGGCGTGCCCGCGGGGACTGACCCCAACCTCTGGCAGCCGCTCAACCTCGCGGTGGCTGCCACCCAGAACGGCATCATCCTCACCGCGGGCGTGCAAACGTACATTGGCTCGATAGCCGGTGAAACCCGCCCCTTTGCCATGACCCGCGCCGACGCCAGCGTGCCCTGGCACGACGCCGGGCCAGCGCCGCACTACCCGAGCTTGCCCATGAACGCCTGGGTGGTGGAGGTGATTCGCCGCTCCGCCGAGCTCGACGTGAAGGACGACACGGTCATCGACGTATCGCCGGCCTCGCTGGGCAACAATGCCCTGGGCAGCAACGACGGCAAGGGCTACGCAGAGAACCCCGTCACCCTCGCCGCCTACGTGCCGGTGAAGGTTCGCCGCGCCGACTTCGGTCGCGTGCTCGCCGAATTCTGGGCCGACGGCCCCAAGTCGGAGACGCCGCCCGGCCACTGGAACGTCATCGCCAACCTGGTGGCCGACGCGCCGAGCTTCGGTCGCAAGCTGCAGGGCGCGGGCGCATCACTCGACCCGCTGGCGTGGGACGTTCACGTGTATCTTGCACTCAATGGTGCGGTCCACGACGCGGGCATCACCGCCTGGGACGTCAAGCGCCGTAGCATCGCAGCGCGACCGCTCACGCTCATCCGGGCCATGGGCCAGAAGGGTCAGTCGACCGACCCCGGAGCGCCGGCGTACCATCCCGAAGGCTTGCCTCTGATGCCGGGACTCATCGAGGTGGTGACCCAGGCGTCGTGCGCCAAGGGGCAACGGCACGAGCATCTGGCGCCCTTCGTGGGCCGCGTGGTGGTGCGCTCGTGGCTGGGTGAGCCCGGCGACCGCACCAAGCAAGACGCAGGCGTGGGCTGGATTCGCGCCGCCGACTGGCTGCCGTACCAGCGTAGGAACTTCGTCACGCCGGCTTTCCCCGGTTTCATCTCCGGGCACAGCACCTTCAGCCGCTCCGCCGCCGAGGTGCTGGCGGGCCTCACCGGATCGCCGTACTTCCCCGGCGGCTACCTGAAGGTCGAGGTGCCGGCCGACGTGTTCCTCTCCTTCGAGCGGGGCCCCAGCGTCCCCTTCGCGCTCGGTTGGGCCGGCTACTACGACGCCGCCGACCAGGCCGGGCAGTCTCGCCTCTGGGGCGGCATTCACATCGAGCCCGACGACTTCGTGGGCCGCCGCCTGGGTAGCCTGGTGGGCAAAGACGCGCTGCGGGTAGCCGGCACCTATTTCGACGGCACCGCGCCCTGAGCCCTGGCACCCGACTTGCTCAGGCTCGTGCAGGGAGAGACACCATGCAGCGATTCTTCGGCAAATTTGAGCAATTCGGGCCAGGCACCCATGACACGTGGGTCGTGAGGGCGCTGCGCATCGGCGTTGCGAGCGCGCTCGCGCTGGGGGCGCTGGCCGGCGCCGAGGCCACGGCGCAGGCGTGCGGTGGCTGCTTCATCCAGAACGAATCGACGGTGGTCACCGATCACCGGATGGCGTTCTCTATCACCAAGCAACGCACCATCCTGTGGGACCAGATTCGCTACCAGGGCGATCCCGCAGAGTTCGTGTGGGTGCTCCCGGTGAAGGACGGCGCCAAGGTGGAGCTCTCGCGCGACGAGTGGATCGCGTCGCTCGACACCATGAGCCAGCCGGTCATTCAGGCGCCGCCGAGCGGAGGCGGGAGCGGAAGCGGGTGTGGCTTCGGCTGCTCCTCCAGCGCCGCTTCGACCTCCTCTGACTATGGGGGCAGCACGCCGCCGGTGCAGGTGGTGAGCCAACAAGTGGTGGGGCCCTACGAGACCGTGATCCTCCGCTCGAAGAACCCCAGCGCGCTCAAGGATTGGCTCGTCGCCCACGGATACCAGGTGCCCGCGAGCGTGCAGCCGACGGTCGACGCCTACGTGCGCGAGGGCTTCGACTTTCTCGCCATGCGCCTTCAACCCGGCAAGGGCGTGCGCGCCATGAAGCCGGTGCGCGTGGTGACGCCAGGCGCCGACATCGGGCTTCCGCTCCGCATGGTGGCCGCAGGCGTAGGCGCGTACGTGGGCCTCACCCTTTACGTGCTCGCCGAAGGGCGCTACCACCCGCAGAACTTTCCGGAAGCGACCATCGACTTCAAGAAGCTGGTGTGGGACTACGGCACGAGCAGCTCCAACTACCAGGCGCTCTCCTTCGATGCGATGGCGCAGAACGCCGGCCGCAGCTGGCTCACCGAGTACGCGAACCTGGTCGGCACCGTCAAGAACGGGTCGACGAGCCCCACCTTCGGGCTCCCCTCGCAGAACCTCGCCGACCTCTACTACCAAAAGTGCTTCGGGCCGGCGCCGACCTTCGAGCCGAAGGCCGATGCGGGCGCAGGCCCCGACGCGAGCGCACTCGCCGACGCGGGCGACCCAGACGCTAGCGACCTCGATGCGAGCGCGCCATTCGCCGACGGCGGAACCTCGACCGACGACGGTGGCGCATTCGATCCCGCACCGCCCGCCGTCGACGAGAACGCCTGCGCGGCGTACGACGATCTGGTCAAAGCCACCAATGGCATGAGCGGCCCGCTGTGGGTGACGCGCCTGCGAGGCAACCTCCCGGTGGCGGCGCTCGCTGACGATCTGAAGCTCGAAGCCACCGAGCGGCAAGAGGCCTTCTCGAGCATCCACCGGGCGCGCGACCCCAACGAGGCGTCGCAGGCCACCGTGTCGCCCGTGTCGCCACGCGGCGCCGGCTCGTGGCTGGTCTTCGGTGGCACGCTGGCGCTTCTCGGCTATCGCTTGCGTCGGCGCTCGCGCTCGCGCTCGATGCCTTAACCACTCACAGCAGGGTCGTGGCCACCCGCAGATGCGTGGTGGCCGAGATCAGGCGACCGGTACGATCGCGCAGCTCGGCGGTGACGTCGAGGGGCCGGCCCAGGAAGTTCTCGATGGGCTGCCCGTCGCCGTCGAGCTGGTAGCGAATTCCGTACACCTTGCAGAAGCCGCCCTCGTCGGGCTCGAAAGAGAACACGACGCTGGTGCGAGGCGCCTTGAGCCCGGTATCCGGCTGGACGCCGGTGATGGTGATGGTGGTGCCGTTCTGATTGAGCTGCGTCATGCGCACCGCGACCCAGATGTGGTGGCCGCCCTGCGGCCCGGCCTCGGCGCGCACTTCGGCCCCGGAGGCGAGCGCGAGGTAGTCGGTCTGGCCGGTGCCCACGAATACTTGCGGGGGACCACCGTTGGGCTTGCTGCAGCTGTCGGGCTCCGTCTGCGGCCAGTTCGACGTGTAGGTCTCGAGCGATGCCGGAGCGACGTTGCTGCTCACGCAGGTTCCGGCCGAGCAGGTCTGCCCGGCGCCGCACGCGAGGCCGCCCAGGGTGTCGTCGGAGGCGCAGCTCGACTCGAGCCGCATGCGCAGGAGACGCTTGGGACCACAGCCGGGGATCACGACGGCCGTTCGCACGATGGCCGAACGGAGGCCGGGGGGCGGCGGCGCAGGATCGTTGCCGTCGCGGAGGGCCCCGGCAAAACCTTCGACCCGTACGGTTACGGGCGCATCGGCGCGGACCCTGAGCGCAAGCTCTGCCGGAAAGGGCGGCGTCACCGAGGTCGCGTCCCACACCTGTTTGGCGAGGGGTCCGCGGGCGTCGGTGGCGGTGATCTCGTAGCGCTGCAGTTGGGGGATCAACTGGTCTTGCGCGACCAGACCGACCACCACATCGGCTTCGTCGCAGGTGGTGATCGGCGCCGCCGGGGAACAGGCGCCCGCGGTCAAGAGTGCGCCGAAAGTGGCCGGGATCAGGAGGCAGCGGCACAGGCGAGACGGAGATGTCATGGGTGGGCGAAGGTTCCAGAAGCAGTTTCGAAGGGTGAACAGCTCGGCACCCGGGACGAAGGCAAGGCCGATGCCGCGGGCCGGTAGGTCGTCAGGACCACACGGTGGTCGGAAATCGGCTAAGTATGCAAGGCTCTTACCAAACCGACGGGCGCCTGAAACAGCTTGGCGTTGCGGTCGTAGGCGTAGGGGGGAAAGTCGACTGCGGTGCACGATTCGAAGGAGAGCGAGATGGAGAGGCCGACCTGGAAACGAATGGCGTGGGGCGCGACACTGGCGTCGTTGGTCGGCGTCGGCTGCTACATCGACAACCCCAACGCAGCCAAACCCTCTGCCCCGGACGCGGGCGCCTACGTCGACGCCGCCGGCGACAGCGCGACCGCAAGTGACGGCGGCGAGCCCGACGCCGACCGTGGGCCCCCGCTCTGCACCAAGTACGGCGGCTATCCGACGATGGAGAAGGTGGTCGCCGACTTGTTCGGCGCGCTGGTGGCCGACTGCCGCGTGAGTCGCTTCTTCACCGGGCTCAGCGCCGAGCGGCAGACGCATCTGTACGACTGCCTGGTGAAGCAAGTGGCGGTGCTCATGCGCTGCCCCGACATTCGCTACGACGTCGACAACGCCGGCGCCGAATGTCGCGACATGAAGGTTTCGCACAAGGGTCTCGCCATCCGCGGGGCCGACTTCGACGCGCTGGTTCAAGACCTGGTGGTGGTGCTGCAGAAGGACGGCGTGACCCAGGCCGACATCGACTCCATCGCGCCCTCGCTCCTCGGCTTGCGGGGCGACATCGTCACCAACTCGGCGCCGGGCAACGCCCGTGTGTGCGACGCGGGAGGCGGCGGGTGAGGCGCACGATCGCCGCTGCTGTGGTTGTGGCTGCGCTGGCGACGGCCGCCGGCGCGCACACGTGGCTCGTGGCGCGAGGCAGCGCCTGCCCGATGGGCCATGCCTCGCCGGAAGCGCTCGAGTCGGCGCGGGCCCCGGCGCTCCGCGCGGTGCGCGGCACGGTCACCGACGTGGCACCGACCCACGCCGCCATGGGATTCGCGCTCGATCAAACCACCCGCACCGAGCTCCTCGCGGCGGCTTCGGCGCGAAGTGGCGCCTGCACCGAAGAGGCCGACGGCGCCATCGTGCGCTGCACGTTCGCCGATCGCGAAGAGCTGGTTGCGCGCTTCACGCCGCAGCACGTGCTGGTGGGGCTCGATCGCGTGCGATACGGGCTCGACGGCGAGGCGGCCGCGCGAGAGCTGACCCGCGCGCGCGCCGCGCAGGTGGTGGCTTACGGCGCACCGCACCGGCAGTGGGGCGAAGCGACCGCCGCCTACCTGGGCGGCCCGCTCCGCCAGGTCGGTGTAGAATACAGATTCTCCGATCTGCTGGTCGACCTGACCGCCACCCAGATGGCCGAGGACGGCGTGGTGCTGCGCGAGCAGGTGCGCTCGGTTCCGGCAGGCCCGCGAGGCTGATCGATGAGCCAGGACCCCCTCCTTCAGCGCACGATTGCCGGCAAATACGTGGTGGAGTCGTTCCTCGGTGGCGGCGCGATGGGGGCGGTCTATCGCGCACGTCAGGTGGCGCTCGATCGCGTGGTGGCCATCAAGGTGATGCGCGGCGAGCTGGCCACCGACCGCTCGTTCGTGGCGCGCTTTCATCGAGAGGCGCTCGCGGCCTCGCGGCTGGGGCACCCCAACTCTATCAATGTCTCCGACTTCGGCGAGGAGCCGGACGGCCTGCTGTACCTGGTCATGGAGTACGTGGCCGGCCGTACCCTCGAGTACGCCATCGGGGTGGAAGCGCCCTTCTCGCAGCAAGACACGGTCGACATCTTGAGCCAGGCGCTCTCGGCGCTGGCGGTAGCCCACGACGCCGGCATCGTGCACCGCGATCTGAAGCCGGAGAACATTCTGCTGCTCGAGGGAATGGACGACGAAGGAAACCCGACGCGCACGGTGAAGGTGTGCGACTTCGGCATCGCGAGCATGATGGACTCCTTGGCCGCCGACGTGCCTTCGACGCTGAAGCCGCTGAATGTCGACCTGCGCCCCAACCTGACCTCGGTGGGGGCCATCCTGGGAACGCCCGCGTACATGTCGCCGGAGCAGGCGCAGGGCCACAAGCCCGATGCGCGCAGCGATCTGTATTCGCTCGGCGCGGTGCTCTACGAGATGCTCACCCGGCGCACGCCCTTCGAAGCCACGACCCAGGAAGAGATGGTGATGAAGCAGGTGACGGCGACCCCGGTCGATCCGCGCACCTACTTTCCTGCGCACCCGGCGCTGGCTTCGGTGTGCATGCGTGCGCTGGCGAAGTCGCCGGACGCGCGCTTTCCCAGTGCGCGGGCCATGCGGGCCGAGCTGCGAGCGACGCTTCAAGATCTGCCGCTCGGGACCCCCTCGACCAGCGACCGCGTGCGCCGGACCCAACCCGCGGCGGTGGGTCTGGGCGGCGCCGCTGTCGTAGGCTTCGGCGGCAATGGGGTGAGCGCGAACCAGGAGACGCTGGTGGCGCTTGCGCCGCCGCCTTCGGGAAGGCCGCTGCACGCCACCACCGTGTCGCCCGGTACGACTCGCACCCGGCGTGGACGATGGTTCGCCGGCGGCGGGGCGGCCCTGCTCCTCTTCTGCGGACTCGGGGCGGCGATCGCATGGTCGCGCCGCGAGAGGGCTGGCACCGACACCGCGACGGTCGCCAGCTCGCAGAGCCTCGCGCCCTCGGACAGCGCAGCGCCCAGCGCGCCGAGCGGCTTGCCGGCGCCGGTAGCGCTGCCCGAGCCGGTCGCTGCTCCCACCGCCACCGCCACCGTCGCCACCGTCGCCACCGTCGCCGCCGCGACGCTCCGCGGGAACGCGCGACCGACGGGGTTGGGCCCGGTCGCCGCCGCGACAACTCTTGTGGTCCCCACCGTCGAGCCGATTCCAACGGCGGCGCTCCCCGCGACGGCGGCCCCGGTGCCCACCGGCGCTCCGGCGGCGTCGCTGGTCGTTCCGCCTACCCCTACCCCCGCCGTGGCGCCAGCCCCGCCTTTCTCGCCGGCGAGCGCCCGGGTGAGCGCCACCGTGACCGGCGTCGGACGCACGAGTAGGAGCGCGGTGACCTCGGTGGTGAGCCACGTCAGTTTCGATGCATGTTACAAGAATTCGCTGAAGGCCCTGGGCCGGGCCGAAGGGGGCAGTGGAACCGCGCACCTCGAGATCGACGAGGACGGCGTCGTCCAATCGGTGCGCGTGGTGCTGCCAGGCCCCCTTTCTTCGGCCGCGCCCTGCTTCGCCAGCTTGCTGCGGGGGCAGCGCATTGCGGCGCCCGACACCGGCGGCGCCACCGCCGAGCTCGCGTTCACCCTCGTTCCCCAATGAAGCAGAAAGCGCGCGCCTCGCTCCTGGTTGCACTGGTCCTCACGGGTTGCCTCGACGGCCCGGTGGGCAACCTGCGTTCGTACCAGGAAGAAGAGCCGAGCGACGCCGGCGGGGAAGCGAGCGACGTGGAGGCGGGCGGTCCGGTGAGCTTCGCGCGCGACATTCGCCCGCTCATGAGCCGCCCCAATGGGACCCGCGCAGGCTGCAAGGAATGCCACTACCCCGCGCAACCGAACCCCCAGGGCTTCGACCTCACCGGTCTGGATCTCTCGACCCTGGGCACGCTGCGCAAGGGCGGCGTGAGCACCGGGCGCGGCGTCGTGGTGCCCGGGCAGCCCGACGCTTCGGCGTTGGTGCAGAAGCTCGAAGGAACCTACGCTCGCGGCGTTCGTATGCCAAAGGACCGGGGGCCATGGAGCGTGGACGAGATCGCCCTGGTGCGGCGATGGATTCTCGAAGGGGCCAAAGGAGCAGACGACGAATGAGACCCATGATGCCCGTGCTGCCGATGATGCTCGCGGGAGCGATATCGATCGGCCTGTTCGGATGCCCGTCATCGAAGAACCTGGTAGCCAACGGCGAGGCGGTCGACACCTCGCAATTGTCGCCGGCCCTCCAAACCGACTATCTCGTGTTCTCGCAGCGCTGCTCGAAATGCCACGCGCTCTCGCGGGCGCTCAACAGCGGCGATCGCGACGACCTCTTCTGGCAGCGCTACGTGACGCGCATGCGGCGGCAGCCGGCGAGCGGCATCGCGCCCGACGACGAGCCACCCATTTTGCGATTCTTGCACCACTACTCCGAGTCGCTACGGGCAGACCGCGGAGGTCAGAAATGAACCGCTGGCTGCTCTTTTGTGTGACGACGCTGGCAACCCTGGCGGCGCTGGTTCTTCCCTCGCGGGCGGGTGCGGTAGACCGCAACTTCGCCGGCTCGGCCCAGCTCGACTATCACTTCGTTCCGGAGCGCACCGCGCGCGACGGCACGCCGCAGATGTTCGAGGGGTTCACCCTCGAGTCGGCCATGAAGCTCTCGGTCGACGTCTCCGATCACTTCTCGGCGAACGTGAAGGTGTGCTTCGGCTGCCACGGCTTCGAAACCGATATGGCCTATGTCGACTACCGGGTGGCCGACGAGCTCTCGATTCGCGCCGGTCGCCTGAGCCCCTCCTTCGGGGCCTTCAACCTTCGACACGACCCCGCCAACCATCGACTCAGCGACAAACCCTTGGTGTACGACATGGGCCGCATGATGCGCATGCGCGATTGGAACCAGGGCGTGCTTCCCAGCCCCTTCCCCGACAACGGCGTCGAGGTGAGCGGAACCCACTGGTTCGGGCAGAAGATCCAGCTCGACTATGCGGCGCATGCGGTGTCGGGGTTCAAAGGAGACTCCACCTCGACCGATCTCGACTTCGTGCAGTCGCGCACCGGGAGCCTCTATTACGTCGACAACAACGCGCGCCCGGCGGCCGGCGGGCGGTTGGCGCTCACCGCGCGCTTCTCGCAGTTCACCGACGCGACGCTGGGCGCGAGCGCCATGGGTGGCACCTTCGACCCCAACAACGACCTAACGTATCTCATCGTGGGCGGCGATCTTTCGTTTCGCTTCAACAAGGTGAATCTGCGCTTCGAATACCTGCTTCGAAGGCAGGAATTCGATACGTCGCAGCCCTCACGCTTCAAGTACGACGTGCCCAGCAATGGCAATTACTTCTTGAAGCACGGCGGGTACGGAGAGCTGGAGATACCGGCCACGCGCACCCTAGACCTGGTGGGCCGGGTGGACTTCATGTACCGCTCCGGAAACCTACCGGTCGCCAGCCCGCTCCAAGCGCGGAGCGGCGTATTTCGCTACACGCTCGGCACCGCGTACACCATCGAACGGGGCCTGCGCGCCAAGTTCTCCACCGAGCTCTGGAGCTTCTCCGACGAGGGCGTGACCGGCCGCCACAACGCCGTCAGCGCGCACGTGGCGCTGGTGGGGGCGTTCTAACGCGACTGCGAGACCGCGCTGCTGCGGCGCGACTGCAATCTACCGCGCTGCTCTCGCAGTGGAACCAGCCGCTTCGTCGGACGCTTCCTCGTAGCCGCCATCGCGCTTCTCGGCGATGCGGCGATCGGCATCGCGCCAGGCGGCCCGCGCGTCGGGAAACGCGGCGCGGACGGTCTCCACGCTGCCGCCCCCGCCGAGGCGGCGCACCACCACCGCGGCGCCCTCGAGCGCGATCTCCCAGGAGACGCCATCGCGAACGAAGCGCCGGTAGGCAGGCGCCTCGCTTGCGCTGGGGGCCTGCTCGGCAAGTTCACGCTCGAAGACGGCGTCGTGACGAACCCCGACGTAGGAAGGAAACCGCGGCACGCCGTCGGTCGAGAGCTCCTGATAGCGCACGGTGACGACGCTCCCGATGGGCGGCGGCGCGTTGCGTTCCGCGTCGCTGAGGCCGGTTCCGACCGAGAAGCGCGTGCCGTCGGCGAGGATGCACTCGAGGGCCCCCAGCCGCCCCTTGTGCTTGCCCATGCCCGGCAGATGCGCGACCACCTCGGCCTCCGCGTCCTTGAAGCTCTTCACCTTGAGCAGGGTGTGGGAGCGCCCCACCTCGTAGAGGGAGCCGGGCTTGCGCATCATCAGCCCCTCGCCGCCCAGCGATTCCACCCGGCGGAGCTCCTCGCGCAGGTGGCCCAGGCTCTCGCAGCGCACCTGAGCGTGGGCGGCAACGTGGGCTGCCAGCCCCGGCGCGCAAACGCGCAGCACGTGCTCTTGTCGGGTCTCGAAGGGCGCCAGCTCGGCCGGCGCGTCGAACACTACGAAGGAGACCTCGCGCCAGCCGGGGCCGCGGTCTTGCCTGCGCACCACGCTCACGGTCTTCTGAAAGTTGCCGCGACCGCCCCAGAGCTCGCCATCGAGTGGCGTTTGGGGGAGCTTCTCCACGAACCAATCCGGTGCAAGATACACGTTACCCAGCCGCGACAAGAACCGGGCGCCGTCCCAGTAGGCGCGCACGCCGTCGAGCTTCTCGCTCATCCACCAGCCGGTCAGGTCGGCTTCGTTCTGCCAGCTGTGCGCCAGCAGTAGCGGGGGCGCCTTGCCGGCCTCTGCGGGCGACGCGGCGTCGGCCGGCGACCGGGCCGAGGGCTGCCCCACGCGGGCCGCTTCCGCAGCCTCGCCGCGCAGCGCGCGCAGGTGTTTGCAGGTGCGGCGATCGATGGTGCCTCCCTGGTGCCGCCACGCAGGGCAGGTGCAGGAGTACGCGCCGCCGGTGTTCTTGAGCACGTAGGGCTCGGCGCCCGATCCCTTCACCTTGCGCGACTCGCCGTCGGCGAGATCATCGTCCGCAGCCGGCGCTGGCGTGCTCGGAGCGGCGTGCGTCGACGTCGCGGGTGCCGGTTTGGACGAGGGCTTTTCGGCCATCGCCGGACGATACCTGCTGGAGGACGGCGCGGTCTACCGGCAGTCGCGCCTCAGCGCAGGCTGAACGACTTGCCCACGACCACCGAGCTTCCGTCGTAGGCGGGTACGTGAATCTTCTTGAACTGCGACGAGATGCAGCCGGCGACCGGCGAACCGATCCACGGTCCGGCGTCGACGACGGCGTCCTTCACGGCGCCCGAGGGCTCGAAGGTGAGCTTGACGTGGCCTTCGCCCCGCGGCGCGTTGGTGACCTTGCAACGCGTGAGCTCTACACGTTCCAGCGCAGCCGAGGCCGCAGCGCGGTCGAAGGGCGTTTGCTTGGCGTCGGCGGTACCGGCGAAAAGACCGAAGGCGACGGGCACGAGGAGGGCGGAGATGCGGAGGTCCATACCTCGGGTACAGCAACCTTCGGACCAACGCGCGACTCCGCGAGTTCTGCGGCAATCCCGAAGGGCAGACCGACGCGAGCGGAGTTTTCTCTTGGCGCTTCAGGAACGCTTCACCACGTGAGGGTCTTCGGATCCACGTGGGCGCGGGTGCGCCGCCGACGAAGTGCGACCATCACGACGAGCAGCGCCATGCCGCCCATCGCACAGCCACGGGTCCGTCCCGGCGGCACTTCGCCGCTCCCGCTGCGCGCCGCGCCGGTCTCCGCAGGCGATGACGCCGCTGCGCCGGCGTCCGGGTGCGCGCCGCTATCGTCGGCCGGTGCCCCTCCGTCGAGGGCGGCGACCGGCGAGGCTCGGGGGTGCGCGACGATGAAGTCGAGGAGCGCGCCCATGCGGTCGCGGCTGGAGACGGCGCGCCACTCACCCGCGTGGTCCGCGCCGGGCAGAAGATTCCAGCTCACCGCGTAGCCGCAGCGCTCGGCGGCGCCCCGCAGCTCCTTGGCGAGCCCGTGGTACGGGTTCCGGTCGCCCACCAAGAAGTACGCAGGACGCGCGGCCGAAGGCTCGCAGGTGGTGCGGGCCGGCGCCATACCGCCCCCCAGAAAGGCGACTACGTTGTATTCTGCACCCATATCGGGGAGTCGGTAGCCCAGGTACGAAGCGCCCCCCGACCAGCCCACCACCGCGATGCGTGAAGGGTCGCTACCGATGGCGCGGGCGTATTCGGAGACGCGCAATCGTAGCCAGGAGGGATCGCCATTCCAGCGCCAGTAGCTCCCGGCGGCGCACCCTTCGCTGCGGGGACAGGTGGGAACGAACAAGGCGATGTCGCGCTCGACCGCCAAGGCGTGAAAGGGCGCACGCGCCGCCTGGGCCGACTGACCGTCGCCATGAAGCACCAGCAGCAGCGGCCTTCCGGGCCCTTTCGGGTCGTCGTGAATGCACGAGGCGCAAGGGAGCTCGAGCCCGGCAACGAGGAGCGGCACCAGCCACATGCAGCGAGTAGAACACGGTTCGCAGCGAGCGCGCGCCGCGACCGTACGTCACGGGAGGCGCCACGCGCCCACGAACGTGGGGCTGGGCACAGCGTTCGGTGCGCCGCCGAGGGAGCCGGGCTTGCCGCTCCCGGCGTCGAGGCGAAAGCCAGTGACGGTACCGCTGGTCTGGTTGGCCGCGAAAAGGTACTTCCCGGCGGGGTCCACGGCGAAGCTACGCGGGGTCTGGCCGCCCGTGGGCTCGTGGCCCACCAGCGTGAGCGCACCTGTGGCGGAGTTGACGGAGAACGTGGCGATGCTGTCGTGACCGCGGTTGGACGCGTAGACGAAGCCGCCGCCCGGATGAACGGCGATTTCGGCGCCGGTGTTGGCGTTGCCGAATCCCACCGGGAGACTCGACACCGTTTGCAGGACGGCGAGACGCCCGGTCGCCTTGTCGAACGAGTACCCGGTGACGCTGCTCTGGAGCTCGTTGATGCCGAAGGCGAACTTCTCGCCCGGCAAGAAGGCGAGATGACGCGGGCCCGCGGAAGCCGGCGGGCTCACCGAAGGCGGCGTGTTGGCGATGAGCCTGCCCTGCACCGCGTCGAGGGTGAACTGGGCCACGATGTTGGACCCCAGGCACGGAACGAAGGCGAACCCGCCGCTGGGGTTGGTAATGGCCAGATGGGCCTTTTGGCCGGGGCTCTTTACGTCGGTGGCGGCGCCCAGCGAACCGTCGGCCTGAACCGGCAGAACCGCGGTAGACCCGGCGGTGTAGTTGGCGACCAGCACCCACTTGCCGGTGGGGTCGAGCGACAGATGCGTCGGGCCGGCGCCTTGGGAGGAGACCGGCGAACCGAGCGCCGCGAGGCTACCGGCCTTGGCGTCGAAGGCGAAGGCGAGCACGTTGCCGCCCGACTCGTCCACCGCATACAGGCGCGAACGCGTGACATCCATGGCCAAGAACGAAGGACTGGCGCCGGCACCGACGTTGCCCTTTGCGGTCCAGGCCCCGGTGCCCTCATCCACTGCGTACACGCGAATCTTGCCGTCGCCGCTCCCGGTAAATATGTACAATGCACCCAATATGGCTCCGTCGGGAGCGCCGTCGCGCGCGCTGGGCGCGTCTTCTGGTCCTGCGTCGCCCACCTGGGCCGCGCCTTTGCCGGCAGCTCCGGCATCGGGGTCGGGCGCAGGGTCGGTCGCGGAATCCGAGCAAGCGAAGGCCAAGCAGGAGAGAGCCAACGACGCACGTGCGAAGGTCATCACCCGACTGTATGCGAGGTCGGGCTCGGACGCAGCCCCTCAGGCGACCTTGGCGGTGGCAACCGCGCGACGCACTTCTTCCATGTCCAGCGCGCGCACCTTGGTGACGAGCTCGTCGAGGGCGGGGCCGGGCACCATGCCCGCTTCGGCGTAGAGCAAGATGCCGTCGCGGAAGACCATGAGCGTGGGGATGGACCGGATGTGGAGGGCTCCGGCGAGCGCTCCCTCGGCCTCGGTATCGACCTTGGCCCAAGTGATGTCCGGGTGGCGCGAGGAAGCCGCCTCGAAGATGGGCCCGAAGGCGCGGCAGGGGCCGCACCAAGCGGCCCAGAAGTCGACGAGCACGATGCGCTCAGTGCCGACGAGCTCGGGAAAGTTGTCCTGGGTCATGACGATGGTCGACATCGAGATCTCCTTGGCGGGTATTGTTGGGCGCCAGCGCGGCGGGCGAAGGGTTCGCGGAACGCCTCATTGCATCCGGGCGACGACGCGGTCGAGACGTCCACGCACGTCGGCGGCCACCCGCGCCAGTGCGTCATCGTGGGCGTGACCACCGAGCGTCTGCATTGGGTCCACAGCCCCCACCACGACCTTGCCCTGATCCGTCTCGTACAGAACGACGTTGCAGGGCAAGAGCACGCCGATCCGGGGGTCCAGGGTCACCGCTTGGTGGGCAAGTGCCGGGTTGCAGGCACCGATGATGCGGTAGCGCCGAAACTCCACGGAGAGCTTGGCCTTGAACGTGGCCTGAAGGTCGATGTCGCTGACGACGCCGAAGCCTTCTTCCTTCAGCGCGGCCGTGAGCTGTCCCAGCGCGTCGTCGAAGTTCCCCGCGATCTCGCGCCAGTTACCCGCCAGGTCGTTGCGTTCGAGCATGATTGCGCCTCCTCTTGTGGCTACAGGCGGTAAGAGCCCGCGAGACCCGAGAAGGGTTCGGCTGCGCGCGTTCACGCGGAGTCGACGGCAATGTCTCCAAGCCTCTCCGTAGTGTTAGAATCGCCCCGTGGACCCCCTCGTCGACCGCGCCCGGGCCGGAGATCGCGTGGCGCTGGAGCTGTTGCTCTCGCAGCTGGCGCCGGCCATTCATCGATTCGGAATGCGCATGTGCAAGAATGCCGAAGACGCCGAAGACGTGCTCCAGGACACGCTACTCAACGTAGCCACGCACCTGGACGGCTTCGAGGGGCGCTCTTCGCTCACGAGCTGGGTGTTCGCGCTCACACGGAGCGCGTGCGCGAGGCGCCGCCGCGGCCTCAAGAACCAGCCGCCGGTGGCCGACGATGCGGCGCCGGAGGCGGTCTCCGGCGCGCCCAGCCCGGAGGCGCAGGCGGAGCAAGCAGAGCTGACGCGCGCGCTCGCAAGCGCCCTCGACCAGCTCTCAGGCGATCATCGGGAGGTCATCCTGCTCCGCGACGTAGAAGGTCTTTCGGCACCGGAGGCTGCGGACGCGCTCGGTCTCTCGGTCGACGCCTTGAAGAGCCGTCTGCACCGGGCGCGCGAGGCCCTTCGGCTGGCCCTTGCGCCGGTGCTGGAACCCGCGGTCCTTTCGACCCCCGCCGCAAAGACCGGCTGCCCCGACGCGGTGGCGTTGTGGTCGCGAAAGCTCGAGGGAGACCTGAGCCAGTCGGACTGCGCGGCTATGGAGCAACATATCCTCGGGTGCGCTTCGTGCGCGCGCGCGTGCAGCGCGCTGAAGCATGCGCTCCTTGCGTGCCAGCGGGTGACGACCGACGACGTGCCTCCGGCGGTGCAGGCGCGGGTGAAGGCCGCGGTGAAGGCGGTGCTGGCAAACGCCGCATTCCTCGGCCCCGCGCGCTGAGGCGAGAAACCCGCGAACCCTCGGACGCGTTCACTGGCTCTTACGATGCGGAAGGGCTCGATGCCCTACGAGGAGAAGGATCATGTGCCGTCGCGTCGATTGTTCGAAGTGCGGAAAGCCCACGTTCGCAGGTTGCGGAATGCACGTCGAAGCCGTGCTCGGTGACGTTCGTCCGGAGAATCGCTGTCGTTGCAAGGAAGAGACGCGGAGCGCCAAGGCCGGCGACGCGGATCCCTCTTTCTTACGGCGCCTCTTCGGGGGATGAGGGGTGCTCGGCGCATGGGTTCGTGGCTCGCTGGCCGCAGCGCTGCGCGCGAAGCAGGCAAAGCCGAAGAAGAAGCGCGGCTGAGCTCGATGCGCCAGATGCGCCGTTTCTGCGGTAGGCGCAAGAGCTGCGCGGAGCGAAGCATGTCGCCGCGGACGCACCGCCGCGCGCAGCGGAAACCCACGGGAGCGTCGCGAGGCACACAATTTGCTCCACGCGTAGCGTGATCAAGATCGTGACCGAACACCTGCTGCGCGTCCGCGACATCATGTCGAGCCCGGTTCGCACCGTGCGCTCCGACGCTCGCCTGGCCCACGCGAAGGACGTGCTGGCGACCGAGCGGGTGAGCGCGGTGGCGGTGGTGGCACCGGACGGAAGGCTCGTGGGGGTGGTCTCCCGCACCGACCTGTGTGATCCCCGCCACGCCGACGACGATGCCACGGTGGCGAGCGCGATGAACCGCGTCCTCTTCGCGGTCCGCCCGGAAGATCCGGCGATCCTCGCGGTGCGCCTCATGGTTCGTGAGGACATCCATCGGGCGCTGGTGGTGTCCGAAGGTGGGGCGCTTGCGGGCATCGTGACCGCCATGGACGTGATGCGGACGATTGCGAACGACGGCGGCGGCGCGCCTCCGGGCGAAGCGGAGCTGGTACGTGTCGGACACTGACCGCGCCAACCTGGCCGCGCGCGTGCTCGACGCCACCTTCAAGCGCTGAGCTCGGCGCACCGAGCCCGAAGAATGTCGAGGCTCCGGGCCACGTCGTCGCGCTCGCGCGGCGAGAGCGGAAACGACTCGAGACCCAGCGGTGTGGCGCCGCCAGACCCCAATACGCACGGAGTGCCCGCACACACACCGGCCTCCACCGGCGCGCTCACCGGGAGCACCGCACGCTCGTCGCCCACGACGGCTCGCGTGATGCGCGCCACCGCGACGCCGATGGCGTGGGAGGTGGCGCCCTTGCGGGCGATGATCTGGTAGGCCGCACCGCGCACCTGCTCGGCGATAGACCGGCGCAAGGCCTCGTCGAGCGCGATGCCCTTGGCGCCGAGCGCCGCTTCGAGGGTCAGGCCACCGGCGCGGCCGCTGTCGAGCAAGCACACCGAAGAGTCGCCGTGCTCGCCCACCACCGACGCGTGAATGCTGTCGGGCGCCAGGTCGAGCATTCGCGAGAGGGCATGGCGGAGTCGCAGCGTGTCGAGCAGCGTGCCCGATCCGAAGACCGAGACGTCCGTTCCCCGCAGTCGCCGGCGGAGCGCCTCGGTCATCACGTCGACCGGATTGGTGACCACCACGACCACGCGGGGCATTCCCCTCGCCTCCCACACCCGGGCGATGTCGTCGAGCGCCCGCTGGTTGCGCGCCAGGAGCGCCAGCCGGTCCTCGCCGGGCCGTTGCTTGGCGCCGGCGGTGACGATGCACACGTCGCCGCCTTCCACTTCGTCGAGCCCGCCGCCGTCCACCGTGACGCCGCCCAGAAGCGGAGCCCCGTGCGCGAGGTCCTCGGCCTCGCCGCGGGCCTTGTCGGCCACCAGATCGTAGAGCGAGAGCCGCGCGCAGATGCGATTGTGGAGAATCGAAACCGCCGACGAAACGCCGACGGCGCCGGCACCGAGGATGGTCACGTGGATCTTGGTCTTCACGACGCGCTCATGTCCGCGGCCCAGGCCGCGATGATGCGCTGGAGGGTCCGCTTCTTGGCGCCGACGTCGGCCATGTCGCGGAACTTTACTTCGCGCCGCCGCACGTGGTCACCCTCGAGGAGGGGATCGTCGACCATCGTCACGCGCTTGTCGCCCGGTTGGATGGCGAGGGCGCGAATCTGCACATCGATATTTGATGCAGAATACACCGATGACCCCAGGCACCCGAACCACACGTCGATGTCGCCGGCCTTGGGCGGCGGGTGGCCGATGGGCTGCGGCATGGGGATGCAGGGCGAGATGGGCCCCGGGTTCGGCCCCGGCGCGGCGGCGCGCACCGAGCCTCCGGCGAGCCCCAGCGCGAGCAACATCGCACTACCCAGCGCGGCCCGGCGCAGCCAAGCTCGAATCGTCATGCTCGGGTGGTAGCACGAACCCACCGGGAGCGGGCGTTTGCCCCGCTCATGCGACGCTCACCACGACCTTGCCGAAGTTCTTGCCGACGAGCAGGTCGATGAGCCCTTGCGGCGCGTTCTCGAGGCCGGCCACCACGTGCTCCTTGAACTTCACGGCGCCGCTCGCGACCCAGGGCGCCATGGCGGCCAGGAACTCCGGCATGCGCGTGCCGTAGTCTTGGCCGATGATGAATCCCTGCATGCGCAGGCGCTTGCGGAGGATGGCGCCGAGAATGAGCGGGCTGCGATCGGGCCCCTCGGGGAGCCGCTCGGCATTGTAGCTTGCGATGAGCCCACAGACCGGCACCCGGGCCCGGGTGTTGAGCAGCGGGAGCACCGCCGCGAAGACCTTGCCGCCCACGTTCTCGAAGTAGACGTCGATGCCCTTGTCGCACGCGGCGGCGAGGCGGGCGCCGAGATCGTCCGCGTAGTGGTCGAGGCACGCGTCGAAGCCGAGCTCCTTGGTGGCGTAGGCGCACTTGTCGGCGCCGCCGGCGATGCCCACCACGCGGCAGCCTTTGAGCTTGGCGATCTGCCCCACCGCGCTGCCCACTGCGCCGGTGGCGGCTGCCACCACCACCGTCTCGCCGGGCTGCGGCTGCCCGATGTCGAGCAGGCCCATGTAGGCGGTGAAGCCCGGCATGCCCAACACGCCCAGCGCGAGCGAAGGCTGCGCCATGCCCGCGTCGAGCACCTGCAGGCCGCGGCCGTCGGAGACCGCGTAGTCTTGCCATCCCGAGTACGCCACCACCAACGTGCCCTCCGGGAGCGCGGCGTTGCGCGACGCCTGCACGCGGGCGACAGTCGCGCCGACCATTGCCTCACCGACGCCCACCGGCGGAGCGTATGACGGCGCGTCGCTCATGCGCCCGCGCATGTATGGGTCGAGTGAGAGCCACAGGGTTCGAAGCAGCACCTGGCCCTCGGAGAGCGCCGGAACGGCCTCCTCTTCGATGCGAAAGGAGTCTTGGGTGGGCGCCCCCTTGGGACGAGAGGCCAGGACGACTTTGCGATTCTTATCGGCGGCTTGCGGCATGGGCGCAGGGTACCACCGGGGGCGCCGGAAGAGCGTCTCGACAAAATCGGCGACGCGCTGACGGATTCGCGGCGCCCGTCACAAGACCCTTTCGATGGACCTCCCCGCCGCCACCAGCCCCGAGAACGCCGCCTCCAACGCTCGCCAAGAAGAAGCCCGGATCGCGGCCGAAGTCGGCGACGCCCGCGCGCGCCGCACGCTGCCCCTCCTCGACCGCGTGTCGGTCGCCAGCCCCTGCCCTGCCCGCTGGGAGGGTATGAAGGGGACCGACCAGGCGCGCTTCTGCGGCGAGTGCAAGAAGAACGTGTACAACCTCAGCGCCATGACCCGCGATCAGGCGGAGGCCTTTCTCTCGCAAGCCGAGTCGCCGTGCGTACGCTTCTACCAGCGAACCGACGGCACCATCATCACCTCCGACTGTCCGGTGGGCATCGGCCGGAAGCGGCGCCGCACGTGGCTTGCATCGATGGCCGCCACCGCCGTGGCTGCGCTGGCGGGCCTCGGCTTCCTGGGCTCGCGGCGCGCGCGGCAGGGCGAGATCGCCATGGGCGCGATGGGGATACCCGAGCCCTCGCAGCAAGTGACCGCCGGCCTGGCGGTGGTAGCGCCCGACGTCCCGCCGGAAGCGCCCACCGCGAAGCCCAGCGCTTCGCCGCGGCCCCACGCTCGGAAGCACTGATCACGTACCGCCTCCGGGAGCGCGGTACGTGGGCTTGGGCAACTTCAGGGGCTGGTGAGGATGAGCGCGGTCTTGCTGGCGTCGCCGGTGAAGCTCACCTTGTAGGTCTTGTCGCCCTTCTTGGCCTCGAGGCGAATCGCGCGCCCCGACGGTGAGGGATCGTCCTTCGCCAGCGTCCAGCCACCTTGCTTCAGCGCGTCCTTCACTTCGGTGACCACGACGTCGCGGCCGCGCGGCACCTGGTAGACGGAGATCTTCCCGCCACCACCCGGCGCCGCAGAGGGCGACCCGGCGTCCTTCGGGAGCGGGAAGTCGGCGCTACCTTTCGCGGGGTCGGTGGCGGGGGCAGTGGTCGGGACGGAAGAAGGGAGGGCAGCCGCTGCGGTGCCGACCGCCGCGGTCGCGGAGCTGGGCACGTCGGTGGAAGAAGTCGTGGGTGTTGCGCTCGGCGTCGTCTCGGGAACCAGGGCGGGCGGCGGGGAGCCGGAGCCGCAGGCGACGAGACAACCGAGAACGACCAAAGCAGGAATGGATCGGATCATGGATCGGCAACGTATCCGAGATGCGACGCTTACAGGTCGCACGCGGAAAGCAGGTGGACCGCCCAGGGCCGTGTATGCTCGCCCCATGCGCGCCATGACCATTCACGAGTACGGCGGGCCCGAGGTATTTCGCCTCGAAGAGCTGCCCAGGCCGACGCCCGGTCCCCGCGACATTCTGGTGCGCGTGTGCGCGGCCTCGGTGAACCCGGTAGACTGGAAAGTACGGAGCGGCGGCCAGCGAAACATCATTCGCCTGCGCTTTCCCTGGGTGCTGGGCCTCGACGTCTCGGGAGTGGTCGAGGCGGTGGGCGCCCAGGTCACGAGGTTTCGAGTGGGCGACGAGGTCTGGTCGTCGCCCACCCATCGACGCCCCGGCAGCTACGCCGAATACCTGTGCATCGCCGAGGACGAAGCCGCGAAGAAGCCCAAGAACCTCACGCACGACGAAGCGGCGTCGATTCCTCTGGTGGGCCTGACTGCCTACCAGTGCGTCGTCGAGAAGGGGCAGCTCACGCGCGGGCAAACGCTACTGGTGCACGCCGGCTCGGGCGGTGTCGGCGCGTTCGCCATCCAGCTGGGCGCGCACCTGGGCGCCCACGTGGTGACCACCTGCAGCGGCAAGAATGCCGACTTCGTGCGCGAGCTGGGCGCGGAGCGCGTGGTCGACTACACCAAGGAGTCGTTCGCCGACGTGCTCGAGAACGTCGACGTCATCCTCGACTCCGTGGGCGAGTCGGCCTTCGACGGAAACCTGAAGGTGATTCGCAAAGGTGGGCGCATCTCCAACATCACCGTCGACGTGCCGGCCCAGGTAGCCCGCTACGGCGCCTTCTTCAGCCTGTTTACGCTGGCCTGGACCATGATCTGGATGCACGTGTGGCCGCTCTTGCGGAAGGGCGTTCGGCTGCGCCACGTCATCAAACGTTGCGACGGGCGCCAGCTGGAGATCATCGCCTCGCTGGTGGAAGCCGGGGTAATTCGCCCGGTGGTGCAGCGCGTGTTTCCTCTCGACCAAGTGGCCGAGGCGCATCGCGTGAGCGAGACGCACCGCGCTCGCGGCAAGCTGGTGCTCCACGTGGCCGACTAGCGCTACTTCGTTTAACCCCACGCTGCTTCGCGCACTTCGAGCGGGCCGGCGAGTCTTTTCTCGACGCAACGTTTCACTCGCTTACAATCCTCGCCCATGAAGCCTCGAAACTACGGCGCCATCGCGCTGCTCACGGTGTTCACCTTCTTCGAGCGCTTCGCGTACTTCGCCTTTCGGACAACGGCGTTTCCGCGGCTCATGAACGAAGGCGGCATGGCCCCGGCGCGCGTCAGCATGGTCATGTCGCTCTCGATTGCGGCCACGGTGCTCGGCCTCATGATCGGCGGTGGCCTATCGCTGGCCACGCGGAACCGCTTTCTGCTGGCCGGCGCGGCGGTGTTCCTCGCCCTTCTCCACGGAGCGGCGGCGGCATTCCCCCTGGCGGGCGTGGTGATCCTCCCGGTCGCAGCCAGCCTGGTTCGTCCGCTCGTGTACGTGGCGGCGGCCGAAGAGATCGACCAGGAAGGACGCATCTGGAAGGCGGTGGCGGTGGGCGTCGTGCTCTACGGCGCAACCAACGCTGGCGCCTTCTTCTCTTCGCTGGTGGCACCCAGCGCGCGCGGGCTCTCGCCCGCCTTCGGCTACGCGGTCCCGGTGGTCGGCGCCGTGGTGGCCGTGATTCCGTGCGTGGTTCTGGCGCTCGCGGTTCCGGGCGCTCCGTTCCGCTGGGGTACCCACGAGGCGTTGGTGGGCGGCCCGCACCAGGCGCCGTATCGTCCGGAGCCAGCGGTCAACCGCGCGGGCGGCGGTCCGAGCCCCTGGATCTTGGCACTCGCGATCGGCGCTATGCTCTTTTCCTACTGCGCGCAGGCCGGGCAAGGAGACGCGGCGTTTGCGACGCTGGAGCGAGGCTCCGGCAGCACCCTGCGATGGGCAACACTGCTCAACCCCGTCATCGTCGTCTTCGTGGGGGTGCTGGTGGCCGCGCTTGCCGGCTACCTGGCCAGCACGCGGGCTCGCACGTCGCCCACCTGGCCCTTCGGCGCAGCGCTGGCCCTGCAGGTGCTCGCCGTGGTGATCACCGCGGTCGCGTTCAGCAGCTTTTCGGTGGGCGCGGCCATAGGCGGTAACGTCCTCGACGCCGTGGCCGAGGGCGTCGCCGCCCCCATTGCGCTGGGTTACGTGCTCGGAACGCTCTCGTCGCGCTGGGTGGGCGTCGTGGGCGCAGGCTACGGCGTGGTCACCAGCGTGGCCGGCACGGCGGTCGCGCCGCTCTTGGCCCGGCGCGAGGCGATGATGCCTGTCTTGGTTCTCTCTGCCTTGTTTCTTCTGGTGGCGGCGGTGTTGGCACTGGTGCTCGGCCCTCGCCTGCACCGCGGCGACCAGCCCGCCTGATCGCTACTTGGTGCAGTACTTGGTAGCCCCGAGCTTGCACGCCTTGGCGTAGAGCTCGGCCGACTTGGCCGCATCGCGCTTGGCGCCGGTGCCGAGCTTGTAGGCGCGGCCGGCGTTGACGCAACCGTCTTCGTTGTCGGCGGTGCACGCCTTCTCGAAGTACCCGACCCCGCGCGCGAGGTCTTTCTTCGTCCCCAGGCCGTCAAAGAGAATGGCGCCGGCCAAGTTGCAGGAAATAGCGTGGGTGGTCTGATCGGTCTGCGCGCATCCGGGCTCGAGCAGCGGGAGCGCCTTCACGTATTCCTTGGTACGGAAGAGGACGAGCCCTTGCACGATACACCCATCGTCGTACTTGGCGGCGCAGGCCTTCTCGGCGAAGGGTAGCGCTCCAGCGTTGTCCGGCGGATCGTGGTCTACCATGAGACCGGCGGCGGAGCGGCACCCACTCACGGCGCCCTTGGCGCACGCCTTCTTGAAGAGCTCCAGGGCCTTGATCGGGTCCTTGCTGGTCCCCAGCCCTTGCAGCTCGCTGCGCCCGAGGCGACCACAGGATTCTCCGTCGTCGAGGTCGCAACCCTTCTTGGCGAACTCCCGAACCTGGTCGTATTTTTTGTCGATGTTCTCGAACTCGGCCACGCGGCCGCACGCATGGCCATTCTTGTCGGTGCATGCGGTGCGGTATAGGTCGGCCGCCTGGGTAGGGAACACCTTGGCGTCCTTGTCGTAGAGCTTGTCGGCGATGCGCACGCACTCTGCAGGAGCTCCGGCCTTGCACGCGCGCGCGTCGGCGCCGCACTGGATGAAAAAGGTCTGGTTGCTACTGCCGAGGCCCTTCTGCACACTTACGGTGCCGGTGCAGAATTGGTCGCCCTTGGTGCCGGTGAAGTCGAAGGCTTTGCCGTTTTTGGTGAGCGTGACTTCACTCACTCCTTGCGACTCCACGTAGGCCTGCGCGTCGCGCTTGGAGGGACCGCAGCCGACGACGGAGGCGGCCAAGAGGGCCGACGCGCAGAGGAGTGTGTGGCGATACATAGGCCGACAGCGCACCAAAACCTGCGTGCCCTGTCAATGTGGCTGTCTATTCGGCGCCGCTGCGCGCGGCCGCTTCAGGTTCTGCAGTGCGCGTGAACCTCTACGTAGGCGTCGCGTTCCAGGCCATTGGGGGGCGACACCTCGGGCGCGACGCCGTGGTAGGTGAAGCGCGTCACCACGTCTTTGCGCTGCACGGCCTCGCCCACCTCGGCATTCTGAAAGCTCGGCCACGCGTAGGGCGCGCGCTCGGGGCCGGGCACGTTGAGCGTATAGAGCTGCCAGGTCTCGACGCTGGTGCGGTCGGGCGCGCCGCGAGCGTAGACCCAGCCTACCTCCTTGCCGCACTGGGTGATGCGGTAGCGAACGTAGGTGCGCTCGTCGACCGGCACGAAGGGTGCGGGCGGCGCGTGGGCGTTGGGCCCCATCATGGGAGCGGACAGGCATCTGGAGCCCGCCTCGAACACGTCTCTTCGCGGTATCCGTGCATATTCTTCCTCGTGTTCTCACCAACGCTCGTTCGAAACGCCACCTCGGCCGGGCTCACCCGGGCGGGCGCAAGAAGTGACGGAGGACCAAGAGCTCGAGCGCGCGCTCACCCCCAGCGGGAGCGTGATCGCCTCGCGCATACGTCAGCCTCGCGTCGCCTCCCCCGAGGTCTTCCCAAGCGCGCGCCACGAGCACCAGGTCGTCGGTCTCGGTGCCACTCCGGGCCTTGTCGCGAGGAATGGGCGACACGATCACCAGCGCCTCCGCGGGCTCTGCCCCTTCGTTTCGCAGCTGGAAGAGCGTCCCCGCCTCGCACGCGGCGAGCTCACGTGCGCCGACCTCCACCCGGTGCGCGCAGTCGGCCGCACCCTTCATCTGCACGAAGAGCCGGCCTGAGAGGACGAGGACCAGTTGGTTGGAGGAAGCATACGCATACACCCAGGAGTGACTGCCCGGCGCGAGACGTACCGTGGAGAGGCTCACCTCGCCGCTGGCCGCGCTCGGGAGCTCCTCCGAAGAAGGCTCACTGGGGCTGCGGGGGGTGGCGAGAAACGCACTGACTTCGACCCCGTTGGAGATCGGCGCATAGCCCGTGATTGCAAAGACTCGATTCATCATGGCTCTCCCGACCTCACCGGCGCAGGCCTCGGACGAACACCGGGCGGACACCCGAGCATCGCGAATGGAGCTCCGGGCCGGGCGGCGTTCGTTCGCCGCCCGGCCCATCGCCTGCGTGTCTGCGTGCCCGCTTGCCTGCGTGACTGGCCCCCGGCCCGAAATCATCGACCCCAGGCAGCTCTGGGCTGCTCTGCTTCGTTGCGGTCACCTGGGTGGTTTCCGCAGCATCGCGATGTGAAGCAGATGATTCGAGAATTAATGCTGGGTGGGAGAGCCCCCATTCCTCCGCCAGCGGACCGTGATAGCTTCGACGGACCCATGAGTTTCGATCGGGAAGCGCCGGAGCTCGAGCACGCGGAGGAGCGAGCGAAGGCCGCCCTCGCGACGGGTGACGCCAACCTTGCCACCACCCTGGTGCTGCGCACCTACGGCCCCGAGGTGCAGGCGTTCCTTTGGTCGCTGCATCGCGACGAGGGCGATGCCGCGGAGGTGTTTGCGATGTTCGCCGAGGCCATCTGGAAGGCGACCCCGACCTTCGAAGGACGCTCCTCGGTGCGCACATGGACCTACGCGGTCGCACGTCGCACCTCGCTTCGCTATCGGCGCGACCGCCGTCGCCGCGAGGCGCGCTTTCAGCCGTTCCCCGACGATCCTGCGCTCGCAGAGCTGGAGGCAAAGGTACGAACCGAAACACTGACGGCGCTCCGCACCGAGCAGCGAAGCCGGCTCTTGGCGCTGCGCGAGTCGCTTCCTCCAGACGATCAAACGCTGCTGATGCTCCGGGTCGATCGCAAGCTCGCCTGGAACGATCTCGTGGCGGTGATGCACGACGAAGCCGAACCGCCGCCCTCCGGCGACGCGTTGAAGCGCGAGGCGGCTCGCTTGCGCAAGCGCTTTCAGACGATCAAGGACAAGCTGCGGGAGGCCGCACGGCAGGCCGGGCTTCTGAACGCTGCGGGCACATGATCGACGAGGGCGATGCAAAGCCCGAGCCGCAAGCGGAGACGCACTCCGCAGGCTCCTCGCTGCTCGACTCGGCCCATACTGCGTGTTCCATAACGGTGGACTCGTTCCTCGCGGAGGTGGCCAAGATCTCGCGGCTGCCCGGGGCGCTCACCGCGCGGCGCTCGATGGAGCGCGGAAACGTCGTGGCCAAACGCTACGAGCTGGTCGCCCACGTGGGGCGCGGCGCGCACGGAACCGTGTGGTCGGCGCACGACGCGGTGACCGGGGGCGTGGTAGCGGTGAAGCTCCTCGTCGCCTCTTCGCCCGCGCACGCCGCCGACATCCGCGCCGAGATCGTGGCGCTGCGGCGCCTGCGCCTTCCTGGCGCCGCGCACCTCATCGACGAGGGCATCGAAGACGGCGCAGTGTTCGTGGTGATGCCGCTCTTCGTGGGGCGGCCGTTTCCGGGGCTGCCGGTGCCGACCCCATGGGAGAAGCTCCGCGGGCCCACCGAGAGGCTGCTCGAGGTCCTCGGACGCGTGCACGAAGCCGGCATCGTGCATCGCGATCTGAAGCCCGCCAACGTGCTGGTGGACGCCGATGGGCTCCCCACCCTGCTCGACTTCGGACTTTCGCAGGGCAGCCTGCTCGAGGCAGCCACCGACGATGGGCGCATTCTCGGAACCCCCGCGTACCTCTCCCCGGAGCAAGTAGTGGGTGGTCACGTGGGTCCGCGCGCCGACCTGTACGCAGTGGGCACCATGCTCTTTCGGAGCCTGTCCGGGCGCTATCCGCACGAAGCGCGGGAAGTCCGCGATCTCCTGGCGGCGAAGTTCTCGGCGCCGCGGCCGCTGCTCGAGGTGGCGCCGAGCACCCCCGCGCACGTGGCCGAGGTCGTGGATGCGCTGCTGGCGCCGGCGCCGGAGGAGCGACCAGCAGCGGCCGCCGAGGTGGTGCAGCGCCTGCGCGGCGAGCCGGTCAGCGGACCGACGTCGCGTACCTGGTCGACTCCCCCAAGCCAACCGCAAGCCGTTGCGCTCTCGCTCGACGATCTGAAAGGGCTTTTCGCGGCGTCCGGCCGCCTTGACTGGATCCGCGAAGACGGCGCGCGCATCTTGCACCGCCAGACCGAAGGCGACCCCGCACGCGTGGCTGCGATGGTCGACCGGTGGGTGGCGGAAGGTCGCTTCCGCTGGGGTGGCGACGCGTCGGACGGCCTCGTCGTGCATCCGGCCACCCTGGAGCGCATCGAGGCAGAGCAGATGGCGGCGACGTTCCCCAAAGCGCTCGACCCCTTCATGGCTTCGGCCGTGGCGCACGCCCGCGCAATGGCCGCGGCGGGTTGGCTGGGAAGCGCCATCGCGATGCTGCACGAATCGATGCTGCACCTTCGCCGCGCGCCTGCGCTTTCGATTCCGTGGCTGGAGCAGGTGCTAACGTTCTGGGCCGAAGTGGCGCTCTCCGATGGCGCCCCAGACGCCCTCGACCGGGTGCTCTACGAGCTTTGCCGATGCGGGGGGGTCTCCAGCAACCTGGCCCAGCTCGAGGACCTGGTGCGCGCCGCGCTGGCGGTAGGCGCTTGGACCGAGCGTGCACTGGAGCTCGCTTCCGCGGTTCCGCCGCTGGAAAGTCCCGCCCTCGAACGTTTGCGGCATTCGGTGCGGATGATGGCGGCCCGGCGCACCTCGCGGGAACGCGAGGAGCAGCTCATCGCCGAGCTCGACGCGTGGGCGAGCAGCTCTGCCGACCCCATGGCCAAGGACGCCTTTGCCGGATGGCTCGGACGCTTGCGCTATCGGCAGGGTGCGTTTCGCGAGGCGGCGCGGCTCCACATGGAGGCCGCAGACGGCGCGCTCTGGGCGGCGGCTCGCGCAGCCGCCATGGCCCAGGCGGCATCGGCGCTCATGGAGGCCTTCGCGTTCGACGAGGCCGAGGTGCTCGCACAGCGGGCTCTTTCGCTCTTTGGCGCCACCCGGCACACCTTCGGGCGTGCGCAAGCCCAGTGGATCGCGCGACACCTCGCCTACCGCCGCGGCGTCGGCAGCGGCGCCGACCCCGGCTGGGTCGACGAGGTCGCTCGACTCGCCCTGCGCGATCTAGAGGGGCTCTGCTGCCTCACCGAAGCGGCGCTGGCCTTTCGCGCGAACGACGCCGATTCCACGACGACGCTCGCGCGGCGAGGCGAGCGCGCCTGGGCCAGCTTGGGCGAGAACGCCGGAGCCGGGCTGCTGGTGTCGGCGCTGGCCATCGTGCATGCGCCCGACGCGGTGGAGCGCGCGCGCGACCTGGCAGCACGCGCGCTGTCGTGCGCCACGCCCGGTGTCGGCATTCAGGTGCTGGGGCTGGTGGCCAAGCACGGCATCCGCGTGGATGCACAAGACCCTCGGGTTCAGGCGCTGGCGAACCAGATTCCCTTGGAGCACTGGAGCCTGCGCGTCGACGTGCTCTCGGTCGACGAGGCACTGGAAGCGCTACGGCGGCGACCGGCGCCCGACTGCGCACCTCACTTGCACGGACCCTGAACACAGCGGCCGCGACACAACGTGTATATCGGGTGGCACTTGCATATGTTCTCGATGCACAGCAACGCACCCGTGCACTGGCCGTCGCTGGTGCAACGCTCGCCCGGACGCACGCGGTCGTAGCAGGCGCCTTGATAGCAATTCTGGTTCGACCCGCACCCGTGGCCGCACGCCCCGCAGTGCTGATCGCTTGACTGAAGGTCGACGCACTCCTCTTCGCCACACGACAACCGCCCGAGCGCACACGCCTCGCAGCGCGACAAGGAATCGTAGTTCGCGCATTGCTCACTGGGCTTGCACACGTCGCCGCAGCCGCAGGCGTGTCGCGTGCGTCCGGCCTTCCTGCAGCTGTTTCCGCAACGCATCGCGCTGTCGACGCACGAGCACCCACCGGGGTAGCACTTCTCGAGGTCGCCGCAGTCTTGGTCGCGCTTGCACGGGGTGAACGAGCTCACCGGAGCCGCCGGCTGGGCACGGGCGCGCTGGGCCGCATTCGCGCTGGCGCTCGGCTCGCTCAGGGGCGCGAGGAAGTCCGCCGAGGGAGCAGGCGCGACCGGCGATTCCGCGGTGGCAGCTGCGGTGTCGACGCGAGGCGCGGTACGGACTGCCGCCGGCGACCGACGTGCCAGCCTCGCGACCGCCAGATAGCCTCCGCCGCTCGCCGCGATCGCCAGGCCCACCGCCGCGATCGCGCGAAGCACGCGTCGCCCAGGGTGGGGGGCTTCGCGGCGCGCGAGCCAGTCTGCAAGTGCGTCGCGCATTTCTGCCGCCGACCCGAAGCGCGCAGCGGGATCGGCGCTCATAGATCTCGCGACCACCGCGGCGAGCTCGGGTGGAACGTCGGGCGCCACCTCCCGAAGCGGGGTGGCGGCACCGGACATGGCCCGCACCAGCTGTCGCACCGGAGATTCCCCATCGATGGGCGCGCGCCCGGCGAGCGCAGCGTACAAGCAACCGCCAGCCCCGTAGAGGTCGGTGCGGGCGTCTACCCGTCGGCCGCGCGCCTGCTCCGGCGCCATGTAGGCGGGCGTTCCCAGGATCTCGCCGGTCTTGGTGAGCGACGGCGCGTCGATGGCGCGAGCGAGACCGAAGTCGAGAACCTTGAGCACCTCGCCTTCAGCACCCGCGTTCACCACGAACAGATTTCCGGGCTTGAGGTCGCGGTGGATGATGCCAAGGCTGTGCGCGCGTTCCAGCGCCGAGAGCAGCTGCGCGGCGAGGCGCGCGGCGCGCCGGGGCGCCAGCGGGCCCTCCTTGTAGAGTGCAAACAGTGTTTTGCCCTGCAGCAGCTCCATCGCGAGAAAGACCTGCCCCGGGGCGTCTCCTCGTCCCACATCCAGCACCTCGACGATGTGCGGATGCCGCAGCGCTTTCAGCGCCGCAACTTCGTGTTGGAACCGGTCCTCTTGCGCCGGGTCGACGGCCGAAAGCACCTTGACCGCCACCTCGCGCCCGGACCCCCGGTCGGTGGCCTGGTAGACCACCCCAAACGCCCCGCGACCGATGATGCGTCCGACAACGTAGCGGCCGCCGAGGACTCGAGGATCGCGCATCCGACCCTCCACGCCAGCAAAGCGGCGCGCTTCTGTCAACCCGCAGCTGCCCTCGACGCAGCGTGGCTGCGCTCACTCGCTGCAGGGCAGCAAGGCGCGCTGGCAGTGATTGCCACAGCGGATCGTCGACTCGCGACAGACGCAGACACCCGCCACGCACTCCGAGCTCCCGACGCACTCCGGCGTGGCGGCGCAGCGGGCGCCGGGGAGCGCAGTCCGGACGCACTTGCCGACAGCGCAGTGCTGGCCCGCTCCGCACACATGACCGCACGCGCCGCAGTGCTCGTCAGTGTAGGCAAGGTCGAGGCAGCGTTCTCCGCCGCACGTGCGCATGTCGCGGGGGCAGGGCTCGCACTGCTCCCAGGGAGTGCCACCGTTGCATATCTCGTCTTCCTTGCACACCTCGCCGCAGCCGCAGTCGGAGCGCAAGCGGCCCGACCTTCGGCAGTGGTTTCCGCAGCGGCGCATCCCTGCGATGCAGGAGCAACCGCCGGGGTAGCACTTCTCGAGCTCGCCGCACTGATCGTTGCGGGTACACGGCGTGAACTGCGGAGCGGGGGCTGGGGCGGCGTTCTTCGGCGACGGCGACGGGGACGGCGACGCCGACGGGGACGGCGACGCCGACGGTACGGGTGCCAGCGGAACGAGGTAAACCTCCGAGGCGGCTCCGCTCGCCATGATCTCGGGCGATGGGGTTGCGTAGTGGCGAACCGGCTTCTTCGGGAGCCGAGCAACCACGATGTAGCCCCCGAGGGCGGCGACAAGGGCCAGGCCCACAGCAAGAACGGTTCGCCGCGCCCGAGGTGGTTGCTGCTGCGCGACCTGCTGCGCGACCAACCATGCGCTCAGCGCCTCTCGCATCTCGCGCGCCGACCCGAACCGCGCCGACGGCTCCGGCGCCATGGCCCGCTCCACCAGCGCGACCAGGTCGGACGGCAGACCCTTCACGGCGTCGCGCAGAGGCGTCGCTGCACCGGCCATCGCGCGCACCACCTGCTGCACCGGAGAGCCGCCGGCGATGGGCGGGCGACCCGAAAGGGCCGCGTAGAGACAGGCGCCGGCGGCGAAGAGGTCGGTGCGCTCGTCGACCCGCTGACCACGCGCCTGCTCCGGCGCCATGTAGGCTGGCGTACCGAGGATGTCGCCGGTCTTGGTGAGCGAAGGTGCATCGACCACCCGCGCCAGACCATAGTCGAGCACCTTCAAGGTCTCTTCGGAGCCGCCGTCGAGTACGAACAGGTTCCCCGGCTTCAGGTCGCGGTGGACGATACGCAGACCGTGCGCGCGTTCGACGGCCGCGAGCAGCTGTAGAATCAGGCGCACCGCCCGCACCGGCTCAAGCGGCGTTTGCCTGCATAGTGCATACAAAGTCGTGCCCTGCAAGAGCTCCATCGCCAGAAAAACCTGGCCCGGCCCCTCAGCCTGCCCGACGTCCACCACCTCGACGATGTGCGCGTGGCGCAGGGCCCGCAGCGCGTCCACTTCGCGCCGAAAGCGGCTCTCCTGCTCCGGGTCGACGGCCGTCAAGATCTTGATCGCGAGCGCGCGACCGGTGGTTCGATCGGTGGCCTCGTACACCACGCCGAAGGCGCCGCGACCAATGGGCCGCCCGAGCAGATAGCGGCCGGCCAGGATACGCGGCCCCGCCTCCACGCTACTCCTTCAAGACGGTCGCCGTGCCGCCGCGAATCTCGAGCGCCTGCACCGGACCGCCATAGTAGCGCGAAAGCCCCACGTCGATGCGCCACGCCTTGCCATCGCACGCGCTGTTGATGCCGCCCTTTTGTACGGTGTGCCCCATGACCAGCCGCTTGGCGGAGAGCGACTCCAGCGTTCGCCCCAGCTTCTCGCAGGTACCCTCGGCCGGGTTGCCCTCGGAGTAGAGCCGCGTCCACACCGGTCCGTCGTCGGCGAGCACGCCGTCTGGCGGGTGGGCCGCTTTGCCCAGGAGCCAATCGCGGGTCCCGTCGTTGATGGCATCGATGCCCGCCGACACGTGCTTGGGCAGCACCCCACCATGAACGAACACCGTGTCGCCGACCCGCACGATGACCGGATGGTCCGCCAGCTGAAGGGCATAGGCCCCGCCGGGGCTGAAGGCCACGGCGCGGCCGCGCGCTTTGGGCTCCACGTCGTCGGGTTTGCCGGTATGCGGGTCGAGATCGGCGAAGGCCGCGAAGCCGCCGGGGGTGACGTAGCGAAAGTCGCGCGCGGCGTTCATGAGCTCGTGGTTGCCCACCATGGCGATGAGCTCTCCACCGGCGGCCTTGGCCTGCACCCGCAGCTTCTCCAGGAGGTCGAGGATTTTCCGGTCGTCGTCTCCGCGGTCGACCGCGTCGCCCGTTTGCACCAGCACCAGGTTCCCGCCGATCCACGCGTCCTTGTCGTCGATGGCGCCGGCCTTGCGGAACACCCGGCGCGCCATCTCGAGATCGCCGTGGAGATCGCCCACGGCTACCACGCGCGGCGCCTCGGGCCGGGAGCTTCGGGCCGAGAGCGCGACCTTCACCACCTCGGGCCTGCCTGCGGTGGATGGGTTGGGCGCGCTGGAGGCGCTGGGCTTGGGCTCAGGCGAGCGATCGCAACCGCTGCTGAGCGCCGCGGCAAGGGCGAAGACGCACGCGCGCATCGGGCGGGAAAAGGGTTCGCGGCTCATCCGATGATCATGGCCTCCGACACCGAGAGCGATTTGCCATCCTGGAAGCGGCGCAAGTTCCAGCGACCGAAGAGCTCCGGCTCCTTCTCCGTTACCAGGTGCTCCGCCACCAGCTTGCCGATGATGGGGGCCATCATGAAGCCGTGCCCCATGAACCCGGACGCCTGGTAGAAACCGCCGACGCCATCGACCCAGCCCAGGATGGGGTTGGCGTCTGGTGTGAGGTCGTAGCAGCCGGCCCACTGGCGCAGGACGCGCACCGAGCCAAGGATGGGGCAGGTGCGGGTGAGCGCGCGGGCATAGAGGCCGAGGAACCCATGCGAGCTCGTCTGGTCGATGCCCTTGGGCGCGCGCTCCTGGCTGATGCCGCCCACGATCTCGCCGCGCGTCGACTGGCTGAAGTAGAGCCCGCTCTCGAGGTCGGCCACCAGCGGGCCCAGCCACGGCTTGAGCGGCTCGGTGGAGCAGATTTCGTGGCGGTGCGGATGGTTCGGGAGCTCGATGTCGAGCTTGCGGGCAATCTCCGGCGACCACGCGCCGCAGGCATTGATGACGACGGTGGTGTCGACCCGATAGGGCTCACCGACCCGCTCGCCGCGGGTGTCGACGGCGGCGAGGCGGACGCCCTTGATGTGGCCGTTCACCACGTCGAAGTCCACGAGCTCGGTGAAGGTACTCAGCTTCACCCCCAGCTTCTCGGCGCCCTGGGCGAAGCCCCAGACGAAGGGCCAGGGAAAGACCACCGCGTCTTTGGGGTTGAAGCTCGCGGCCGTGAGCCCGTCGGTAGAGAGCTCGGGAACCACGCGCTGCGCCTCGTGCGGCGAGAGCATGGCGGTTTCGAGGCCCAGCTTCTCTTGGAGCGCCACGCTTGCCTCGAGGGCTCTCCGCTTCGCCTCCGAGCGCACGAGAAACAGGTAGCCGCCCTGACGGAACCACACGTTGATCTTCATTTCGGTGGCGAAGTCGCGGCACATCCGCAGGCTCTCTTGCATGAGCTGGATGTTCGCTTCGCTCGACCACTGCGCGCGCACCCCGCCGCCGTTGCGGCCGCTGGCGCCGCCGCAGAGATACGTGCGCTCCACCACCAGCACGTTGGTCTGGCCGCGCTTGGCCAGCTGGTAGGCGATGGAGAGGCCCATGATGCCGCCCCCGATGATGACGACGTCGGCTTGCATGTCAGCCGTACCCGAGGCGCACCAAGGCCTCCCGATGCGTGGCCGGCGGCCCCGAGAGCACGCCGTCGACGTTGGCCAGCTCGGTCGCGCGGTAGTCGAGGAGCTTGCCCTTGGCATCGGTGAGGACGCCGCCGGCCCCCACCACGATGGCCTCGGGCGCGCACGCGTCCCAGCGCTTGCCGGCGTTCCGCGTTTGCGCGTAAAGGTCGACCTCGCCGGTGGCCACCTTGATGGCCTTGAGCCCGGCGCTGCCGTAGGGCAACAGGTTCCTGGCGCCCAGCTTGGCCAGCGCGGCGTCGATCTCCGGGCTGCGGTGCGAGCGCGAGATGACCACGTCTGCCTCGCTCAAGCTCCGTGCATCATGCACAGAAATGGGCATTCGCACGCCGCCTTCCAGCAGGAAAGCCCCGAGGCCGGGCCCGCCCGCGTAGGTGACGAAGGGAAGCGGCCGGGTGACGACCCCGAGAACCGGGCGCCCGTGCTCGATCATGCCGATCATCACCGCGAACTCGCCGCTGCGGCGCACGAACTCTTGGGTACCATCGAGGGGGTCGACGAAGAAGACGCGATCCGCACGCTCGTGACCGAGCCAGGTGGCGGGGTCGCTCTCTTCGGCGACGATGGGCGCTCCGGGAAACGCCACCGAAAGGCGCTCGACGATGAGCGCGTTGGCGGCCTTGTCGGCGCGGGTGACAGGGTCGTCCTTGCCCTTGTACTCGACCTCGAGGTTGCCCTCCTCGTAGATGCCGCGAATCAGGTGGGCTGCCTCTTCGGCGATGGCGATGACCTTGTCGAGAGCCGCCGCGTGCTCCGCGTGGCCGCTCACAGCTGCACCCCGGCGTGCTCGAGCACGCGGTACACCTCGCGGATATCCTCGTCGGACATGTACCGGGGGCCGGCTCCCACCTCGCGGACGATCTCCTTGAGCTGCTCTTCGCTCTTGGGGCCGAGCACCGCCGACGACACCACGTGGCTGGCCAGAACGAAGCGAACCGCCGCCGCCCGCAGCGAGTGAACCTCCCCTTTCACCAGGAAGCGGAGCATGTCGAGGCTGTCGATGCGGCTCTCGAGCTCGGTACGGGTCCAGCGATCGTTGCGGTGGTCGCCCTCGGGAAACACGCGGTCCTTGGCCCACATGCCGGTGAGCACGCCGTAGCCGAGCACCGATCGGGCCAGCACGCCGGTACGCGCCACCATCACGTCGCCGGTGATGCGGTTGACGTCGATCATCTGCTGCAGGTTGTAGGGAAGCTCCACCACCGCCGCGCCCTGGTCGATGGCCATGCGCGCGATCTCGTGGTTGCCGGCCGCCACGCCCCAATGGCGAATGATGCCCTTGTCGACGAACCCCTTCATGACGCCGGCGATCTCGCCCCGAAGCAGGAGCTCTTCGCTGGGGTGGTGCAGGAGGTAGAGGTCGAGGGCCTCCTTCTTGAGGCGCTTGCAGGAGCGACCGATGGCTGCCTCCAGGTACTCCGGCTCGAAGCGGCGGCGCGACGGATCGGTGGTGCGGTCGACGCCGCCCTTGGTGACCACCAGCACGCCTTCCTGCCCTGCGCACACGCGGCCAAGGAGCGCTTCCATCTTGCCGGCCCCGTAGGCGTCGGCGGTATCGAAGAGCGTGATGCCGATGTCGAGCGCCCGCTTGATGACCCGCTCTGCCTCGTCTTCGGCAACCGGGCCGTAGCCGTCGCCCGAGAGGCCGAAAGTACCGAGCGAGAGCTCCGAAACGACGAATCCGGTTTTACCGAGCGGCCTTTGTCTCACCCCTCTATTTGTAGCCTGTTTCTCCCGACCAGGGCGTGTGATCTGGGGCTGGGGCGGGCGCCACGGGTGTGAACGGGTGCGCGGCGACACCGTGAACGGGCAGACACGAAACGCCGCTCACTAGTGGCGTTTTTCGCGATTGCAAGGGGTGAAGCGGCGGCACGAAAGGTGAAGCACGGAGCGCCATGCGCCGCCCATTTCTTGCGAAGCTCGTCCTCCTCGGCGCCGTCGCTTCGTCGCTCGTCACCGCGGGGAGCGCCGCAGCCCAGTCGCTGCGGCGCTTTGAGAAGGAGCACAAGTCGGACTCTTCTTCTTCCTCTTCTTCTTCCTCCTCTTCCTCTTCCTCGTCTTCGGTGGGCGGCGAGATCGCAGGTTCGGTCGCCCGCAGCTGCACCGCCACCGTGTGCAACACCATCGGCCCGGAGATGGTGGGGTTCGTGGGCTCGGCCCTGGCCGGCACCACCGTCGACGCGCCGCCCGACCAGCCCAACGGCGGCCACGCGTTTCCTGCGGCCATCATCTACAATGACCGCAGCGACGGCGCCTACGTGAAGCCCTGGCGGCGCACCGACGAAGGCGTGTGGTACCGGGAAGACAGCTCGCCGCCGCGCAGGGCGGAGATAGGCGTGGGCGGCTTCGCGGCGCTCAACGAGAAGGTGTACGCGCACGACTTCCGGTTCACGGGGTTTCTCGGTCTGTTCGTACTCCAGGCTTCGTACGAGCGCTTCTACGAGCCGCTTCCCGACGGCACCGTCGACACCCTGAATCTTCCGCGGGTGCACCTCGGTCCCAACATTCTCGGACCGCACTTTCGCCCGCTCGAGCTCTATGCGCTCTTCGGCGGCACCGGCATGGTGGGCCCCAGCGGCACGTTCATCCCCGGCTTCGACATCAAGCTCGAAGGGCGCATGTACCCGGTGGAGCCGCTGGCGTTTCTGGCCTCGTCGACGCTCACGCTCTTCGGAGAGGGCAAGCCGCTCTGGGATAGCCGGCTGGAGGCGGGCGTCGCCGTGGGTCGCTTCGACTTCCGCGCGGGCATGCGCGCGCTCTGGCAAGAGCCGGCGCAGAGCTTTCTCGGTCCGGTTGCGTCGGTAACGCTACGGCTCTGAGCGCCGCGGGCAGCTCCGCTCAGTGCTCGCACCGGCAATCGAAGCAGCCGCCGCCCTGGGCGCAGGTGCCGCAGGTGCGCTCTACTTCTTCGCGCAGCGCCTCGCGCGCGCGATGGGCGCGCACGCCGGCATTGGTGGTCGAGATGCCCTCGGACTCGGCAAATCCCGCGAGCGACTGCTCCCCCAGCACCACGCCATCGAGGGCCGCCGCATAGCTCGGCTTGAGGCGGGCTTTTGCGTGCATGACACACGGACACGTGTTGAGGTCTGGCGCGGCCTCGGCGGGCTCGAGGGCGTAGGCTTCGGCAGCGCGCTCCTGGGTGCCACGTTTGCGCGCCTCGTCGATGACCGCGTTGCGGAGCACCCGATAGAACCAGGGCACGAGCTTCGCTGGGTCTTCCACCGTTTGCACCCGGGTAACAGCGGTGGCGAGCGCGTTCTGCAAGAGATCTTCGGCGAGCGCGCGATCCGGAACCCGCCGCGCGAGGAAGCCCAGGAACTCGTCGCGCCGGGCAAGGAGCGCATTCACGGCAGATTGCGAGGAGGGCATGACCGCTGAAATGTGGGTGCGCGGGGGCCAAAAGTCAACGTGGACGATTTTTTGTAAAGACCAGCGGAGCGCTGCGTCTTCCGCGCGTGGACGCATGGCTTGCGCGCGGCACGCGCCGCACAATCCCCTTGAGCGCGGGGCAGGCGACGACTATCCACGGCGGAGTCGCTCCGAAAACCGAACCAAAGGTGCCTGAGATGTTGCGCGTTCCTTCCCCCCGTTTCGTGCGGTTCGCTTTCTTCGGCATGCTGCTGCTCTCCGGGTGCAGTCGGTCTGGCGCCGGCACCGAGCGTTCGCTGCAAGATCCTGCCAGCACAACAGCGCCCGAGTCGTCGCCCTCGACCAACGTTCCCCAGGCGGCGCGCACCGCAGAGGCCCCGAGCGCCGCTTCGCCACCGGCCGCGAGCACGACCCCCACGCGCGCGCCCATCGCCGACCCCCACGCCGGGCACGGACATGCCGCGGCCCCCAGCGCAACGCCCGGGCCCGCCACCACCGCCGCGGCCAAGGCCACGTACTCGTGTCCGATGCATCCGGAGGTGCAGAAGGACAGCCCTGGATCGTGTCCCAAGTGCGGCATGAACCTGGTGAAGAAATGATCCCAGCACGCGCGCGCTCGGCAGCGCTCGTCGCGATGACCGCATGCTGGGCAGGGTGCGCATCTACTTCGCCGGAGGCCGCCATTCACGACGCGTCGGGCGAGGTGGAGCGGCGCAGTGGCCAGCGCATCCAATGGTCCGAAGACGGCGAAGACGCGGCCAAGGTCGACCGCCTCGTGGGCGCGCTGCTCAAGGAACGCCTCACTGCCGAGACCGCCGCCAGTGTGGCGCTGCTGCGGAACAAGGAGCTTCAGGCGAGTTACGAAGACATTGGTATCGCCCAGGCCGACCTCGCACAGGCTGGGCTGTTGAAGAACCCCTCGGTGAGCGGCGCCCTCCGCTTTCCGCTCGACCCCGGCGCGGTGGTCGGCGGTGAGCTGTCGCTGGCGCAGAGCCTCCTCGAGCTCCTGACCCTCGGCCCCCGCAAAGACTCCGCCCGCGCGAGCCTGGAGGCATCGGTGGTGCGGGTGGCGCACCAAGTGCTGGTGCACGTGGCCGGTACGAAGAGTGCATTTTACACACTTCAAGCCGCCGAGCAGACCTACGCCATGCGCGCGGTGGTGGCGGAGACGGCGCAGACCGCCGCCGACCTCGCCAAGAAACAGAACGAGGCCGGCACCATCAACGATCTGAGCCTGGCCAACGAAGACGCGCTGGCCGCCCAGGTGGGCCTGGAGCTCTCGCGCTCGCGCGCCGATGTGGCGAGCGCCCGGGAGCGACTCAACCGGCTCATGGGGCTGTGGGGCAGAGAGACCGACTGGCGCAGCGCCGAGAAGCTCCCGGAGCTGCCGCCAGACGATCCCGCGGTGGAGCGCCTGGAGTCACTCGCCATCGGCCAGCGGCTCGACTTGCGGGCCGCCGCCAAGGATGTGGAGGCGGTCGACTGGGGGCTCACCTACCTGAAGACTTCGCGCTGGATCCCGGGGCTCGGCGCGGGCATCGCCTTCGAGAAGGCACCCGAGGGCTACCGGCTCGTGGGCCCGTCGATCACCGTCGAGGTGCCGCTCTTCGACCAAGGGCGCGCCGCGGTGGCGCGCCTGCAAGCGCAGCTCCGGCAAGCCAAGGCCCGAGAGAGCAAGCTGGCGGTCGACATTCGCTCGGAGGTTCGCGAAGGGCGCGTGCGCATGGAAACCCAGCGGCGCGTGGTGCAAACGTACCGCGACACGCTGGTTCCCCTCCGTGAGCGCATCGTGGCCCTCTCGCAGCAACAGTACGACGCCATGCTCCTCGGCGTGTTCCAGCTACTTCTGGCGCGCCGCGAGGAGATCAACGCCTACCGCGACTACATCGAGGCGCTCCGCGACTATTGGATCGCCCGCGCCGAGCTCGATCTCCGCGCCGGCGGCGCGCTGACCTCCACCCGAAAGGCGGCTCCATGATCACCCGTAGAAACCTCATCGGTGCCGGCTCGCTGCTGGGCGGCGCGCTGGCGCTGGCCCGCGGTCGCCGCGCCCAGGCTGCCCCTCCCGCCACCGCGTCGGGCAAGAGCTACGTGCCGGTGGTGGTGCCCAACGGCGCCACCCTGCCCTTCACCATGAACGACGGCGTGAAGGAGTTCCACCTGGTGGCCGAGCGCATCTCGCACGAGGTGGCGCCAGGCATGACCATCAACGCGTGGGGCTACAACGGTCACACACCCGGACCGGTCATCGAGGCAGTGGAAGGCGACCGCGTACGCTTCTTCGTGAAGAACGCCCTCCCCGAGCGCACCAGTGTGCACTGGCACGGTCTCTTCCTTCCCAATGGCATGGACGGCGTGGCCGGTCTCAACCAGCCGCACATCGAGCCAGGCGAAACCTACGTGTACGAGTTCACGCTGCGCCAGCACGGCGTCTTCATGTACCACCCGCACTCCGACGAGATGGTGCAGATGGCCATGGGCATGATGGGCTTCTTCGTCATTCATCCGAAGAACCCCGAGCTGCGCGTCGATCGACACTTCATGATCATGCTGCACGAGTGGTTCGTGGCGCCGGGCACCTCGACCCCGAACCCCAACATCATGCTCGACTTCAACCTGTTCACGTTCAACAGCCGCGCCTGGCCAGGCACCGCCTCACTGGTGGCCAAGACCGGCGAACGCGTGCGCATCTCGCTGGGCAATCTCAGTATGGATAACCACCCCATTCACCTTCACGGCTACGCCTTCGAAGAGGTGGGTACCGAAGGTGGACCAACGCCCAGGAGCGCCCGACGCCCGCTCACCACCACCGACGTGCCGCCGGGCACCACCCGCACCGTCGAGCTGGTGGCCGACGCCCCCGGCGACTGGGCATTCCATTGCCACAAGTCGCATCACACCATGAACGCCATGAGCCACGACGTGCCGAACATGATGGGCGTGAAGCAGGGTCGCCTGGAAGACAAGGTGAAGAAGGTCCTCCCTGGCTACATGGCCATGGGCGAGAACGGCATGGGCAACATGATGGACATGGGCCGCCCCAAGAACACGCTGCCCATGATGACCGGTCAGGGTCCCTTCGGGCCGGTGGAGATGGGCGGCATGTTCACGATACTCAAGGTAAGAGACGGGCTCACCAGCTACGTCGACCCGGGCTGGTACGTGCACCCACCGGGCACGGTGGCCCGCAAGCTCACCTGACCTGTCGGCCGGTCGAAAATGTGACCTACCGCGCGGGCGATGGTACGGACGAGAGATGGCCAGCAAGAAGACCACGAAGAAGTCTGCCGCGAGCGACGACACGGCGACCACGTTCAAAGTCTTCGACGAGCGCCCCTCCAACGAGGCGGCTCTCCTCGAAGTGGAGCGTTTCTTCGATGCGCTCGCCGAGGGCGAGGTGGAAGCCGCCGGCGCGGCCATCGCCCACCAGGGCAAGGACTTCTGGCCGCATCAGGTGCGCAGCCTGTGGCAAGATCTGGTGGTGCCGGTCCTGGAGGACGAGGGCGAGGACGTCGACATCGACGACGACAAGACCTGGCGCAAGCTGGCGTGGCTCGAGTCCATCGGCTTCGAGAAAGAAGCCCACTGGGACGACGACGACTTTTACGTCAACGTCACCTACGACGGCGAGGTGACCGACGTCTCCGCCGAGTTCTCGCTGGCCAAGCGCCCGGAAGGCTGGGTCGTGCAGCGCAAAATCATGCACATCGCGTGAGCCCGCGCGGGGCTATGCTTTCCCCATGGTGCAAAGGGTAGGAGCGAGCACGGGCGCCCAGCCGCCGGAGGAGCCGACTGCGCCGCGCATCGAGGCGCCGGCCACTGTCGCCGCGGGCTTCGGCGCGATGGTGCAGACCATGCTCCACACCGCGCGCCACTCTGGCATCGTGCGCGGCGCCCTGACGCTGCTGCGCACCAACCAGGTGCGCGGATTCGACTGCCCCGGCTGCGCCTGGCCCGAAGGCGCTCACGAGCGCTCGAGCTTCGAGTTCTGCGAGAACGGCGCCAAGGCGGTGGCCTCGGAGACCACCAAGAAGCGCATCGACGCCGCGTTCTTCCGCAACCACGCGGTGGCCGAGCTCGCGACGCGCAGCGACTACTGGCTCAACGAACAGGGCCGGCTCACCGAGCCGATGGTGCTCGACCCGGGCGCGACGCACTATCGCGCGATCGGCTGGGACGCGGCCTTTGCGCTGGTGGCCGAAGAGCTCACGAGCCTACCTTCGCCGGACGCAGCGGCGTTCTACACCTCCGGGCGCACCAGCAACGAGGCGGCCTTCCTCTTCCAGCTCTTCGCGCGGAGCTTCGGCACGAACAACCTGCCCGACTGCTCCAACATGTGCCACGAGTCGAGCGGCGCCGGCATGGACGAGACGCTCGGCGTGGGCAAGGGCACCGTGAGCCTCGACGACTTCGATCTCGCCGACGCGATCTTCCTTTTTGGCCAGAACCCGGGCACCAACCACCCGCGCATGCTCTCCACGCTGCAGGCGGCCCGGGCCCGCGGGGCCACCATCGTGTCGGTCAATCCCATTCGCGAGGCCGGCACGGTTCGCTTCGCCCACCCGCAAGATCCGGTCGACATGCTGGGCGGCTCCAGCACCCTGGCCAGCCTCCATCTGGCGGTGCGCATCAACGGCGACGTGGCGCTCCTGAAGGGCATCATGAAGGCGATGCTCGAAGAGGAAGCGCGGCGCGGCCCGGGCAGCGTCCTCGATCTGCCGTTCCTCGACCAGCACACCAGCGGCTTCGAGGCGCTCCGGGTGTCGCTACAGAGCGCGAGCTGGGACGACATCGAGGCCGGCGCCGGCATCGCGCGCGCCGACCTCGAGAGCGCCGCGAAGATCGCCTGGGAGTCGGAGCGCACCATCGTGTGCTGGGCCATGGGCATCACCCAGCACCAGAACGGCGTGGCCAACGTTCGCGAGATCGTGAACTTGCTCCTGCTCCGCGGCAACATGGGGCGGCCCGGCGCCGGCGCGTGTCCGGTGCGCGGGCACAGCAACGTGCAGGGCGACCGCACCATGGGCATCTGGGAGAAGATGCCGCAAGCCTTCCTCGACGCGCTCGGTCGCGAGCTCGGCTTCGACCCGCCGCGCGCGCACGGCCTCGACACGGTGGAGACCATCGAGGCCATGGAGCGCGGCGACGTGCGCGTATTCTTCGCCATGGGAGGCAACTTTCTCTCGGCGGCGCCCGACACCGAACGCACCGCGGCGGCGCTACGCCAATGCACGCTCACGGCGCACGTGTCGACCAAGCTGCACCGCGGCCACCTGATCACCGGCAGGCGCGCGCTCATCCTGCCCTGCCTCGGACGCTCCGAGGTAGACGTTCAGGCGAGCGGCCCCCAGTTCGTGACGGTGGAGAACAGCATGAGCGTGGTGAGCCGATCGCAGGGCGATCTGGAGCCGGCGGCGAAGGCGCTCAAGAGCGAGGTAGCCATCGTCGCGGGCCTGGGGCGGGCGCTGGCGAAGGCTTCGCCAGTGAGCGCCGTGCGGCGGGTGGACTGGACGGCGCTCGAAGGCAACTACGACCGCATTCGCGACCACGTGGCCCGCGTGGTGCCAGGCTTTCACGACTTCAACGCCAGGGTGCGCGAACCCTTCGGCTTCACGCTCCCCAACGCCGCACGCGCGCGCACCTTTCGCACCCCCGACCAGAAAGCACGCTTCACGGTGAACCCCATTCCGCAGCACGATCTGGAAAAGGGCGAGCTGCTGATGATGACCATTCGCAGCCACGACCAGTACAACACCACGGTGTACGGCAACGACGATCGCTACCGCGGGGTGTTTGGCGGTCGCCGTGTGATCTTCATGAACGCGGGCGACGTGGCCGAGCGAGCGCTGGGGGCTGGCGATCGCGTCGACATCACCAGCCGCGCCCCAGACGGCGTCCGCACCGCCCGGGGCTTCTTCGTGGTGCCTTACGACATTCCGCGGGGGAACGCGGCCACGTATTTTCCCGAGGCCAACGTGCTCGTCTCCCTCGAAGCCGTGGCCGAGACCAGCAAGACGCCGGCGTCGAAGTCGGTGTTCATCCGCGTGCATCGGGCTTCCTGAGCTGGTGAGCCATGGGCGCGCCCAGGGCGCGCCCGCTGCATCCGCGCGCCGCGCGCGGGTTTTGGCGCAAATGATGACGAGCCGCCGAGGCACGCGGGTTGCTCGAGCAGCGCTCATGACGAAGTCTGCGCCCGAGAGCGTTCGAGAGCTGGTGGTCCGTGCCACGGTTCGCCTGCCCGATGGTACCCGCGCACGGTTGGTGCTGGTTCCCCCGGGGCCGTTCGTCATGGGCAGAGACGACGCAGGCGACGAGAGCCCCGCCCACACCCGCATGCTCCCGGCCTATCTCATCGGCGAGACCGCCGTGACCAACGCGCAGTACCTGGCGTTCTGTGCCGCCACCGGCCACCCGCTTCCAGACCCGCCGCCCTGGGGCTACGCCGACGACATGCCCGTGGTGTCGGTATCCGTGGCCGACGCCCAGGCCTACTGCGCCTGGAGCGACACCCGGCTGCCGAGCGAGGCGGAGTGGGAGAAGGCCGGACGCGGCACCGACGGCCGCCTGTACCCGTGGGGCGACGAGGCGCCGCAAGATTCGTCGGGAAGCGATCTATGCGTAACCTACACGCATCCGGTGTGGGGCACGAACGCCCAAGGCACCGCCGCGCCGGTGACCTACGACACCCAGGACGTTTCGCCCTTCGGCGCGCGGCAGATGGTGGGCAACACCGGGGAGTGGGTCGCCGACGGGTATGATCCCGACGCCTACCACCGGGCCGACCGGAATCTTGCGCCGGGGAGCGACCGCACCCAGCAGGTGGTTCGCGGCACGAACTACCAGGGTCCGGCGCAGTTCGCGCGGATCACCTGTCGCCTTCGCGCAGAGCCGGAAACGCGCAGCTCCGCCGTTGGCTTCCGGGTGGCCCTCGACGGCGCCGCCGTCGCCGCACGCGATCCGCGGGTCGCGCTGGAGGTGCCTTGTGCGGTGGTGCGCGGGCCGCGGCTGCCGGTGGCGCGCCTTTCCGACCTCGAGGCGATGATGGGCAGCGGCGAGGGCGTGTCGCTCCCGCTCGCGCTGGCCAAGGCGCTCACCCACGAGCACCCGGACCTGTTGCCGGCGCGCCTCCTCCTGGGCCGCGCCTACCTGGCTGCGGAGCAGGTCGACCTCGCCATGGCCACCTTTCGCGCACTCGTGGAGCGCGCGCCTCACAACCCCTTGCTGGCGCAAGTCGCGGCCAAGGCGCTGCACGAGGCGGGGCGCTCGGACCGCGCCCTCGAGCTGGTGGGGAGCGGCGGAGACGACGCGCTGATCACCCTGAACGAGGCCATCCTGTGCTGGGCGAGCGGGCGCTTCCGCGACTGCGTGCGCCTGGCCGACGTGCTCGTGGCGCGGGGCGAGCAGGGGCCCACCCGGCTCATCCGCGGCCTGGCGCGGCTCGAGTGCCTCGCCCTGGAGGGCGCGCTCGAAGACATCGAGTCGCACCTGCTGGAGAACCCTCACGACACCGCGGCGTCGAACATGCGCGGCGACATCTTGCGCGAGATGCGGAGGCACGTCGAGGCCGAGCACGTGTATCAAGAGACGCTGCGCGCCATCGACGAGGCCCTGGAAGTGAGCCCCGAAAACGCCGAGCTGCACAGCCGACGCGCCTACACGCTGCTGGCGCTCGATCGTCTGGACGCCGCCGAAGCGAGCGCCCAGAAGGCCGACAGCATCGAGCCCTCGGAGGTGCTCACACTGCGCTCGCTGGGCCGCGTGGCGCTCGCCCGGGGAGACGCAGCGCTCGCGGTGGATCTGTTCACGCGCGCCCGAGCCCACGACGAAACCCGCATGGATCTGGCCTTTGATCATGCCACCGCGCTGGTCGCGGCCGGGCACGCCGAGGACGCGCGGCCCATTCTCGCCATGACCACCGCCGCCTCGGCCCGGCTCGCGCGCGCCGCCCGCACCACGCCCTCGCTGGCCCCGCTCGCACCGTAGCTGGGAACCTCACCGTCGCTCCGGAGGCGCGAGCCTCGCGCAAACACGAAACGCAGGCGGCCGGGTGGCCACCTGCGTTCGGGCGCATTGCATGTATTCTACTCGCAAATTACATGGCGTATACCGGGACCGCGATGCCGGCCGGAGCCGCCGGCAGTCGACCTGCGGCGGGCTGCCCGGGCGCCGGTTCTGCCACCGTGGGCGTCTTCTCGAAGGTGGGCTTCGCGTCCTTCCAGGCGATGCCGATGGAGGGCCCCGAAGCGCCGTGGCCACTCACGCCGCCCTCGCCACCGGCGCCGCCCGAAGCGCCGCGGGTCGTTGCGGGGTTCGTGTTGGGTACGAGCCCCGCCTCCCCCCCTTCGGTCGAGAGACTGGGCACGTGGCCGGCGCCCCCCTGCCCCGCGGCTCCGGCGACAATCTCGGACTTCGCGTCGAAGCGCATGGCGCTCCGGACCGCGATGACTGCGATGCTAGCGCCGCCCCCGGACCCAGCCCCGCCCGCCAGCCCAGGACAGCCGCCTGCGCCACCGCCTGCGCCCGTGCCGCCCCACATATAGGTGGTGCCGCCTTGGTTGTTCTCGTGAAGCCGTTGGCCACCACCACCGCCACCCCCCTGGCCCGGCGCTCCATGCCCACCCACCGCGCCGTCTCCGGGCAGGAAGCCCTCCGCGGTCATGGACCATACGCCGTTGGCACCGTCAGCGCCGCTCGCCCCCGCGGCGCCCGCACTTGCCATGACGACGCCGGTGCCGCCGCGCGCCGTCTGGGCGGAGCCCGGCTGATTCCCGCCATCGGTGACCGATTCGCCCGGCTCGAGGAAGTAGCAAATCGGGGCGGCACCATTGAGCCCCACGCAGGAGAAGACTCCTTCCCCCGCCTGCCGACCGCGAAGCAGATACTTGCCGCTGTGTCCGCCCGCACCCCCAGGCCCACCATCGAAGCCCGCCGCGCCCGAGCACTTCGAAGTGCCGCCCGCGGTCGGAAGCTGGCGCGCCGCATCGCAACCGAACAGGTCGCCACTGTTTGCGCAGGCGGCCGCGTACGTGCCGCTGTTCCCGTTGATCTTCCCCGTCTGCACGAGCTGGGTCGGCGCGGCGCCGTCCTTGCCCTTCATGCCCCTGCCGGCCGCGATGCGTGCGTTGACGAAGGAGAGACCGCCGGCGTCCTCGGCCTTGAGCCCGATGCTGCTCTGGCTCGGCTCGGTGGCGTCGCGACCGCGAATCTCCAGGGCCTCGATGCGCGTGGGCTTGGCGATACCCTTGGCGAGGGCAGCCACGTCGCCGGTCTTGGACGCCACCAGCGCGCGGGCGGCGCCCACCTTCCACTCGCCCTGGCAGTCGAAGTACCCGAAGACGGAAATGCCGTCGCCCAGCGTGAGGACCTCGTCGTAGGTCTCGGCGCAGGCATACACCCGGCGACCGCTGGCGGCCGCCCCGGCGATGGCGGTGGAGATGTGCTGGAGCGGGTGCGCGCGGGTGCCGTCGCCCTCGTCGGAGCCCTTGGCGCTCACGAACACGCCGTACGCTTCGTGAATGGTGCACGCATTGGCGGTCGGCAGCAGGCTGCCATCGCAGTTCTCCGGCTCCGGCGGGGGCGGCGGAAGGTCGATGGCGGGGCCGCCATCGGGGCCCACCTTCTTGTTGGCCGCGCCGGGCGCAGCGGTATCGGAGCCGCAGTGGAGGAGCACCACGGCAGAGAGGGCCAGGCGAAAACTGGTTCGAAAACGCATGAAATAGCTCCAACGGTGAAGGACGGTGGCTCCCGGACGACCTCGCGGCCGCTCCGACCCAACCCTCTCGGCCGGCTCCGCACCAAGTTGCGCGAATGCCCCAACGCAGCCTTCCGGCGCGCCCGCGATCGAGCGCGGCCGGCTCGCGGCACCGAGCCCCTTCTTTTCGGCTTTTTCCTTCGAATGCGTTGCCAAGGCCGCGTAGACTGGGGCGCGATGAGCTTGAAGAAAACGCTGATGAAGCAGGGCATGAAGATGATGGGCGACCCGCGCGTCCAGAAGCTCATGCAAGACGAGCGGGTGATGAAAGCCCTCATGCAAGCCATGAGCGTGCCCGGCAAGGTGCAGACCTTCACTTCCGATCAGGTGGAGAAGATCGCCAAGGCCATGAGCCTCGCCACCGAGGATGAGGTGAATGATCTCAAGCGCACCGTGCGCCGCCTCGAAGACGAGATCGCGCGCCTCGAGCGCGAACAGGACAAGAAACGCTGACCGATCCACGGAGGATCGTTCCATGAACCATCGCGTCTTGCTTGGGCTCGCGGCCGCCGCCGGCCTCACCATTGCTAGCCTCTCTTTTGCCGCAGACAAGAAGCCGGGGGCTGCTGCCCCGGCGAAACCAGCTTCGTCGGCCAAGCCCGCAACCACCGCGCCGCCCGCGACCACTGCGCCGCCCGCGACCACTGCGGCTCCCACGCCCGCACCCGCAGCCAGCGATCCACCGGCCGCCGATGCCAAGGCGAGCGTGGCGATGGGCGGCGAGGCGAAGGCCGATGCCAAAGGCTCCGACAAGAGCGGCACGCCGCCCAAGAACGTCGAGAACCCCAACGATCCGCGCGAGCTCCCGGACACCTGGTACATCTTCCTGGGCGCCCGCTACCGCGGCAACGTGTTGCCCCAGTTCATCCTCAACCTCGCGGTGAACGAGGGCACCACGGTGTACTCGAACAGCGTGGGCATCGAGGCGGAGTTTCGCAAGAACGGCTTCTCGATCATCCCCGCGCTCACGTTCACCGAGTTCGGCATGGACGACACGCTCTTTCTCGAGAAGGGCAAGGCCGACGGGCTCGCCGGCAACTGGTCGCTGGTGGGCAGCGGCCTCAAGGGCATCTACGGCTCCGCCGACTTCTTGTGGTCGAAGAAGATCAACAAGATGCTCGACTTCGAGTTTGGCTTCGGGGTCGGCCTCGGCACCACCTTCGGCAACCTGAAGGTGAACTGGGTCTACGAGGACCCGAACGGCGGCATCGTCAGCTCGGGGGGCCGTCGCTTCTCCGAGTGCAAGACCGACGTGGGCAGTGGCGCCGGCAGCGGCGCCGGCTGCACCCCGCGCGATCACAGCTTCGCCAAGGTCTCCAAGGTTGGCGGCTACGACGAGCCCAGCTGGTTCAACGGCGGCTCCAAGCCGAGCTTTTTGCCGCTGCTCACGGTGCCGGTGGGCCTGCGCATCAAGCCGGTTTCGCAGTTTGCCGGGCGCGTGCAGGTGGGCCTCTCGCTCACCGGTTTCTGGTTCGGTATCTCTGGCGCCTACGGCTTTCCGGGAAAGAAGTCGGCACCGCCCAAGAGCAACGACACGGAAGTCGAAGAGACCGTCGAGTAGCAGGACCGCACGGGTGACGTTTCCGCTTCGCTACGAGAAGGAGCGCCAGCTCGGCAAGGGTGGCGGCGGCGAGGTGTGGGCGGTGAAGGACCGCCTCACCGGCAGCACGCTCGCGCTGAAGGTGCTGGGCGCCGCGGCCAGCGAGGCGGAGATCATGGCCCTGGTGCGCGAAGCAACCGCGCTCTCGGGCCTCGAGGGGCTCGGCGTGCCCATGGTCATCGCCTTCGGAACGCTGCCCGACGAGAGCCAGGCGCGCTACCTGGTGCGCGAGCTTGTGCCCGGCATGAGCTTGCAGGACGCGCTCGAACGCAAGCGCGAAGGCGAGGCCACCGCGGCTTGGTTGGGGCCGCTCCTCGACGCCGCCGATCAGCTCACGGTGCTGCACAGAGCCGGCCTTTTGCATGGCGACGTGAAGCCCGCCAATATCATCGTCGATCTCTCCGGTCGAGGCACCCTGGTCGACCTGGGTCTGGCGGCGCCGCTCACCGCACGCGGAACGCAAGCCCGCGGCCTGACGCCGCGCTTCGCTGCGCCCGAGCTTTTGCTGGGCGAGGCCCTGACGGTGCGGGCCGAGGTGTACGCGCTCGGCGCCTCGCTCGACATGGCGCTCGAGTATCGCGCGGGACGCCTGGGCGACGAGGAAGCCGGTCGCCTCTTCGCCATCGCCGAGCGAGCGACCCGGAAGAAGCCCGAAGAGCGCTACCCCAGCGCCGACGAGCTGGCCCAGGCGATTCGCACCGCCGAGGGCCTTTCGCCAGCAAAAACCGGGCACATAACGGCGTTACCGGTGCATGGCGTCGACGCCATGGCGCACGATCTCGGTCAACTGTTGTCGGGTGCGTTCGCACGAGGGACGGCGGAAGCCATTGCGCTCACCGGCGACGAGGGCTCGGGTCGCTCCACCCTGGCGCGTCGCTTGGCCTGGACGTTGGGCGCCACCGGCCGCGCAGTGGCCTACCTGGAGCCGCGGCGCCTCACCATCGAGCACGCAGAGGCGGTGAAGATCGAGCGCGAGACCTGGAAGGCGCGCGCCGGCGAGCTCTGCTTCGTGGTCGACGATTGGGGCGCGCTCTCGCCGAGCGCCCGGCGCGAGGTGCTCGCCGCCTGCGAGGCCGGCGCCAAGCTGGTGGGGGTCGCCGACCCTGATCTCTTCCCCGGCTTTCGCAGGGTGAAGACCTTTGCCATGCCGCCGCTCGATCGCCGGAGCGCACGCGATCTCGTCCAGCGGGTGATCCCGTCGCTCTCCGAAGCGCTCACCGAGTACCTCATCGACGCCAGCGGCGCGCGGCCCGGGCGGCTGCGCTCCGCGCTGGGCCAGCTCGAGAACAAGGTGGCGGTCTCCAAGGCGGAGATCGACGCGCTCTTCGACGACGCGGCGTTGGTTCCGGGTCGCGCTTCGGTGGCCGCCACGCTGGCTGATCTGCGCACGGCGCTGGGCAAGGGACGCATCGGCGAGGCCAAGGCGATGCTCGAGCACCTCGCTGCATCGTCCGACGCCGAAACGCTGGAGCTCGGTGTGGCGCGCTCGCGCGTGGCGCTCTCCCGCGGCGAGCTGGCGCTGGCGGTGGAGGCGCTCGACGACGTGGCGGCGCTGGCGGCCCGCGCAGGCGACGCGCGCGCGTATGATCTGGCTCGTGCCCGCGCTGCCTTGCGCGGCGGCGACTACGGGGGCGCACGCGCGGCCGCCGGACGCGCTGCGATCGGCGCCGACGACGACGTCGCCGCGGAGGCCATCTCGGTATCGGGCGTGGCGCAGGCCTTCCAGGGCAACGAGGTCGAAGCCGAGGCCGAGCTGTTGCGCGCGGTCGCCGCCGCCGAGGCCAGTGGCAGCGCGCGGGCATCGGCGGTGGCAAAGGGCTCCTTGGCCATCGCCCATCAGCGCGCCGGGCGCAACGATGCGGCGCGCCGCGCCTACGAGTCGGCGCTCGAAGCGGCGGAGCGCGCGTCCGATGCCTGGACCATCGCCACCACGCGCCTCAATCTCGGCGCGCTGGTGCGCACCCAGGGCGACCTTGCGCTGGCCATCGATCACCTTCAAGCGGCCATCGACATGGGCGAGCGCGCCGGCGCCGCCATGTGCGTGCAGCAGGCGCGCTTCAACCTAGCCAACCTCGATCTCTACCTGGGGCGCTACGGCCGCGCGCGCGGCTCCATCGACGAGCTCGGGAAGGGTCGAGAGCGCCTGGAGCCTGCGGCCCGGGCGCAGCTCCTGGGTCTTGAAGCCGAGCTCTACGACCGCACCGAGGAGCCCTCGCGCGCCATCGCTCTCTACGAGAGCTGCGCCATGGCGTACGAGATCATCGGGCGGCCCATGGAGGCGCTCGAGGCGCGGCTGGAGGCGCTACTGCTCCGGGCGCGCGACCCCGACGCCGAGCCCCACACCCTGGCGCGCGAGCTCGAGGCGCTGCGCAAAGGCCTGGGCGAGACCGGGTTTTCCGAGCACGAGGCGCTGGCCGAGCTGGTGCACGGCACGGTGGCCATGCTGCGGAGCGACGAGGCCTTCGCCAAGAGCTGCTTCGACGCCGCGGTGCACGCCGCGCGCACCCGACAGCGGAGCGAATGGGCGTGGCGCGCCCTCGAGGCCCGGGCGCGCTTGGAAGGCCTTCAGGGGGCGCAGAGCCTGGCCCGGCGCGACACCGAGGAGGCCCGGGGCATTCTCGAGGAGACCGCCAGCCGCCTGCCCCGCGATCTGCGCGAGGTGTTCTGGAACGATCCCCGAAGGCGCGCGCTCCGCGAGTCGGGCCCCACAGGGTCGGTGCATGGTACACCCGAGCTCGATCGCGGCGGCCTCCGCTCGGTGACTGCCACCCGCCTGCCAGCCGAAGACCGGCTGGCGCGGCTCTTCGAGATCACCCGCGATCTGGCGCGCGAGCGCGATCTCTCGGCGCTCCTGGCGCGGGTCACCGACCACGCCATCGCCATCGTGGGCGCCGAGCGCGGCTTCATCGTCCTGGCCGACGAAGAGGGCACCATCGTGGCGCACACCGCCCGCGGACCCAAGGGCGAGGCCACGCACCAGACGTTCTCGCGCAGCGTGGCCGAAAAGGTCGTGGCCACCGGCGAGCCGGTCATCGCCCAGAGCGCCAAGGACGACGCGCGCCTCGCCGAGGCGGTGAGCGTGCACCAGCTGATGATCCAGTCGATCGCCTGCATTCCCATCCGCGGTCTCTCGCCGCGGGGCGAGTCGATCGGCGCGCTTTACCTGGAAACGCGCCTCCGCCCGGCCCATCGCTTTCAGGCAGAGCTGCCCATGCTCAACGCCTTCGCCGACCAGGCCGCCATTGCCATCGAGAGCGCGCGCTTGCTCGCGCAGAACCAAAAGCGCGCCGAGGAGCTGGAGGCCGCCAACCTGGAGCTCTCCAAGACCAAGGAGCACCTGGCTGGCCTGCTGGGCAGGCGCACCGAGCAGCTGGCGGCGACCCGGCGCGACCTGCGCCAGGTGAAGGCGGAAATTCGCAGCCACTTCGGCTACGCCGGACTGGTGGGCAAGAGCGAGGCCATGCGCCGGGTGTACGCCATCCTCGATCGCGTGCGCGACGCCGACGTGCCGGTGCTCCTCACCGGCGAGAGCGGCTCTGGCAAGGAGATGGTGGCCCGCGCCATCCACTCCTCGGGGGTGCGGGCGAAGGGCCCCTTCGTGGGCGTCAACTGCGGCGCCATTCCCCAGAACCTGCTGGAGAGCGAGCTGTTCGGCCATGTGCGCGGCTCCTTTACCGGGGCCGACCGCGACCACAAGGGCCTCTTTCGCCAGGCGTCGGGCGGCACCATTCTGCTCGACGAAATAGGCGAGCTCCCGCAATCGATGCAGTCTGCACTCTTGCGTGTACTGCAAGAAAAGACCGTACGCCCGGTGGGCGCTTCGCTCGAAGAGCCGGTGGACGTCCGCATCGTGGCCGCCACCAACCGCAACCTCGAAGAGATGGTCGCCGCCGGCACCTTCCGCGAAGACCTATTCTACCGGCTCCACGTGGTGGAGCTGCGGGTGCCGGCGCTGCGCGAGCGCGAAGGCGACATACCGCTGCTGGTGGACCACTTTCTCTCGCTCTTCTCGGCGCGCTACCGCCGGGAGAAGAAGACCGTGACGCGCGAGGCGCAGCGGGCCCTCGCCGACTACGCCTGGCCTGGCAACGTCCGGCAGCTGGAGCACGTGCTCTTGAACGCCTGGCTCATGAGCGAAGGCGAAGAGATCGAGCCCGAGGATCTCTCCCTGCCGCAGGGCCGGCGCGAGACCACCGAGACCGCGCGCCGCACCAGCTCCACCACCGCATCGAGCGGCGCGCCTTCGAGCCGCGCGCCTTCGCGCGAGGTGCGCTCCCAAGAAGACTTCCGCGACTCGGAGCGCGAGCGCATCTTGCAAGCGCTGCAGGACAGCCAGTGGAACCGCGTGCAAGCTGCGAAGATCGTCGGCATGCCCCGCCGCACCTTCTACCGGCGCCTGAAGGAATACGGCATTCTTTAGGTCACCTCCACAAAGACCAGTCCTTTCAAACAGTTGGATTCGCGACACATGCTTCCGAATCGCCTGTCGAAGCAAGCAACGCTGCCGCATCGAGCAACCCCACGGCGATCCGTGCATCCTACGGCCCATGCGTCTCTCCTCCGTCGCCTTGGTCGTTCTCGGTCTTGCCTCGTTCGCGTGCGAGAAGTCGCCTCCCGGCCCCTCTTCCACCACGCCCACTGGCGAGCCCGCGGCAAGCACCGGCGCCGCAGCCAGCACATCAAGCATGGGCGCTGCCGCCGCGACCAACGGCGAGCTCACCGTGGGGAAGCCGCCGCCCTCGTTTTCGGTGACGGCCCACGACGGCACCAAGATCGACCTCAAAGAGCGCCTCGGCAAGCAGCCCATCGTCGTCTACTTCTACCCGAAGGACGAGACCCCCGGGTGCACCACCGAGGCCTGCTCGTTCCGCGACAACTGGGTAGCTCTAGACAAGGCCAACGTCCTCCTCATCGGCATCTCCGCCGACTCGCTCGACTCGCACAAGGCCTTCGCCGAGCACCACAAGCTGCCCTTCAAGCTGGTGTCCGACGCCGACGGCGCCATCGCGAAGTCGTACGGCGTGCCGTTTCAGGGGTACACCGGGCGTCAGTCGTTCGTGATCGGCAAAGACGGCAACGTGAAGAAGATCTACCGAAGCGTCGACGTCACCGCCCACGCCCAGCAGATCCTCGCCGACGTGAACGGCGGCTGAGCCCGTTCTCGTTGCGGAAGCTGTTCATGCCTGGGCCCGCGCGTCGCCCACGGGCCGCGCCGAGCTTCCCGGCAACGTGCACCCCAGCTCGCCCTACTGACCTGACCGTGGCGACCATGGCCGGTCTCGTGGCATCGTAAGGTCATGTCGCTCTCCGCTGCCGCTGGCCCGCGTCGCGAACGGGTCAACGCCTCGCCCCAGCGAAAAGGTGGCAAGTTCGCCAACCCTTCGGGGGTCGGTCCGAACCTCAAGGGCGACCGATTTCCGGTCCTCAAAGACTTCTTCCTGGGCGGCGCTCGGCGAAAACCGACGGCACCGATTCCTACCTTCGACCCCCGAGAGCCGTGGCTGCGCGCGCCAGAGACGCAGTTTCGCGTCACCTGGCTGGGCCACAGCACCTTGCTGCTGGAGCTCGATGGCCTGCGTATTCTCACCGATCCGGTGTTCGGCGAGCGCGTGTCGCCGGTGAGCTTCGCCGGCCCGCGGCGCTTTCATCCGGTGCCCGTGAACATCGGTGCGTTGCCGGAGCTCGACGCCGTGCTCCTCTCGCACGATCACTTCGACCACCTGTGCGCCAGTAGCATGCAGCAGCTTGCGCGGCGCGACGTCACGTTCGTAACGGCGCTGGGCGTCGGCGCCCGGCTCGAGAGCTGCGGGGTGAGGCCCACGCGAATCGTGGAGCTCGACTGGCACGAGAGCGCCGACCTGTGCGGCGGAGCGCTGCGCTTCACTGCGGTGCCGGCGCAACACTTTTCCGGGCGCGGTCTCGGCGATCGTAACGACACTTTGTGGGCGTCGTGGGTGATCCAAACCGACCGCCGACGGGCGTTCTTCAGCGGCGACACCGGTCTCTTTCCCGGGATGGCAGACATCGGCAAGCAGTACGGCCCCTTCGACCTCACGATGCTCGAGGTCGGCGCCTTCCACCCGGCCTGGGGCGACATTCATCTTGGGCCCGACAACGCGCTCCGGGCCCATGCGCTCCTTGGCGGCGGGCTCCTCTTGCCGGTGCACTGGGGCACGTTCGACCTCGCCTTGCACGCGTGGGACGATCCCGCCGAGACGCTGTACGAACGCGCCAAGACCGAGCGCACGCCGCTGCTCCTGCCCCAGCTGGGTGTTCCCGTAGAACCCACCCGCGAGCGCCCCGAGGCGCCCTGGTGGCGTTCGATGCAGTCTACATGATTCAGTAGCGGCGACCCCACCGGGTGGTCACGTCGAGCTTGGGAGTGGGCGTGGGCACTGGCGTGCGCGTCGGGACCGGAACCGGGATCGGGTCGGGAACCGGGATCGCGGTGGGGCGCACCGACGCAAGCGTCGGCCACGGAGGCGTCCTTGGCGGCTGGGGGCTTCCACCCGCTGGTGGTGTTTTGGTGAGGGTGCTGGCACGGGCGCTCCAGTCGGCGGTCGGTTGGCCGGGCCGAAGTCGATGTTGTACATCGTCGAGCCTTCGGGGCCCCGGTGCGCGAAGACGTTGTGCGGCTTGAGCACCGAGGCCGTGTTTTTTCTCCGGCCCCGCCGAGCATGGTAGAGTTGGGTCAAGTGCATGGGTTCTCGGCTGGCGGTTGAAGTAGACGGCGTGAAGCTGGGAGACGACGAGGCCCGCGAAGTGTGGGCCCGGTTCTCCACGTTCATGGACGACCAGGGCGACATGCAGGCCTTCGCCAAATCCGAAGGCGTGGCGCGCGTCACCACCGCCATCCGCAGCGGCGTCCCCACCCTCATCGTCACCAGCCGCGAAGACTGACGCAGCCGCGACCGCGCCCGGGCGCGAGCTCGAGCGAGCGGCCTCACGGTGTTGCCGTGCCCGTTTCCCCGCATTTTCGCGCGAAAAAATTGCGGCCCCACGGCTCTTGTAGGGAGACGCCGAGAATGGTATCGCCGCGGCGTATTGGGCACGCTGCTTTTCCGCCAAACTGGCGCCCCGCGCGCCCCCCGCCCGCACCCGCTATGACCCTAAACAACCTCGTCATTTCCGCGCAGTCGCTCGTCTCGGGGTCCGCTTCCGAGGGAGCCATCGACGTCGACCTCGACCTCACCGTCTTCGTGCAGGTCGGGCTCTTCATCGTCCTCCTGCTGGTGTTGAAGCCGGTCCTCTTCGACCCCATGCTCAAGCTGTTCGAGGAGCGCGAGCGGCGCATCGAAGGCGCGCGCGCCGAAGGTCTCAAGCTCGACCGCGCGTCGGCCGAGGCGCAAGCCAAGTACGAAGCGGCCATGCAAAAGGCTCGCGGCGTCGCCAACCAGGAGCGCGACAAGCTGCGCGCGGAAGGCACCAAAGCCGAGAACGACATTCTCGCCGAAGTGCGAACGGAGACCGCCAGGACGATGGACGACGGACGGAATCGCTTGCGAGGAGAGGTCGCTTTGGCGCGGCAGGAGCTCGAACGAGAAGCCGCTTCGCTGGGCGCCGAGCTGGCCACCCGCGTACTCGGAAGGCAGGTCGGCTGATGTCCACCAAGCGCATCGCACTCGCCTTCGGTCTGGCCGCCTTCGTCGCCACCGCCGCCGCCTACGCCGACAAGCTCCCGGAGGCGCAGCCCAAGGTGCATCTCCCCAACGGAGCCACCACGCCCCTCGTCCCCCACGGCGATTCTCACGCCGCAGCGGCAGGCGAGCACGCCGTCGAGCAGGCCGAGGCGCACGAAGGCGCCGAGCACGAAGGTGGCGAGCACCACGGCCCCGGCCCCATCAACTGGGCCGACTTCAGCAACAAGAAGCAGCCGCCGTACGCGGCGCTGGTCATCAACTTCGCGATCCTCCTCTTCATCTACTACCGGGCCGGCAAGAAGCCGGTGGCCGACGCGCTGAAGAACCGCAAAGACGTCATTGCCAAGGACATCGAAGAGGCCACGCGGCAGAAGAAGGAAGCCGAAGCCCGCGCCAAGAAGTACCAGGCCGACCTCGGCAACCTCGACAAGGACCTCGAGACCACCAAGAAGGCCCTCGAAGAGGCCGGCAAGGCGGAGCGCGATCGCCTCATCCAAGACGCCCGAGAGAAGGCCGACCGCATGAAGCGCGACGCTGTCTTCCTCGTGGAGCAGGAGTCCCGCCAGGCCAAGCTCGACCTCACGCGCGAGACCGTGGAAGCCGCCATGGGCCGCGCCGAGTCGCTCCTTCAGAGCCAGATCACCCCCGAAGACCACGAGCGCCTGTGCGCCGAGTTCCTCCTCGAGCTGGCAAGCAAACCGAAGACCGCCGAGGTGGCCTCGTGATCCCCAGCGAAATCTCCCGTCGCTATGCCCGCGCCCTGTTCGAGATCGGGCAAGAGCAAGGCAACCTCGACCAGCTCACCCAGGAGCTGGTGAACCTCGCCGAGTCGTACGATTCGTCCGAAGAGCTGCAAGCTGCGCTCGAGAACCCTCTGGTGGCCATCGAAGCCAAGCGCGCCATCCTGGGCGAGCTTGCCGAGCGCAGCCAGGTGAGCCCTACCGTTCGCAACACGCTGCTCCTCCTCGGCGATCGCCGCCGCCTCCGCGCGCTCCCGCAGATTGCCCGCAGCCTGCGCGAGCTCGCCGACGCCCAGCGCGGCCTGGTGCGCGCCGAGGTCATCGCCGCGCGCCCGCTCAGCGCGGAGTACGCGCAAAAGCTCCAGGCGCAGCTCGAGCGCCTCACCGGCAAGAAGATCGCCATCGATTCGCGCGTCGACGAGAGCCTTCTCGCCGGCGTCATCGCCCGCATCGGCGACACGATCTACGACGGTTCGCTCAGGGCGCGCCTCTCGCAGATCAAAGGCCAGATGCTCCCCAGTTGACTCTGAGCTCGACTCTGAAGTCTCCTTTCCCGCCACCGACTCGCACCGTAACGCCAAGGACGATTGAACCATGCAGCTTCGCGCCGAAGAGATCTCCCAGATCATCAAGAAGCAAATCCAGAACTACGAGAAGGCCGCCCTCACCAACGAGACCGGCACGGTTCTGAGCGTCGGTGACGGTATCGCCCGCGTATACGGCCTCGAAGGCGCCATGTCCGGCGAGCTCGTCGAGTTCCCCGGCGGCATCATGGGCCTGGTGCTCAACCTCGAGAGAGACAACGTCGGTTGCGCCCTCTTCGGCGACACCACGGGCATCAAAGAAGGCTCCACCGTCAAGCGCACCGGCCGCATCATGGACGTGCCGGTGGGCGAAGCCCTCATCGGCCGCGTCGTGAACTCCCTCGGTATCGCCGTCGACGGCAAGGGCCCCCTCGAGTCGCCGCACAAGCGCCGCGTCGAGATCAAGGCCCCCGGCATCCTCCAGCGCCAGCCGGTCAAGGAGCCGCTCCAGACGGGCATCAAGGCCATCGACGCCATGGTCCCCATCGGCCGCGGGCAGCGCGAGCTCATCATCGGCGACCGCCAGGTGGGCAAGACCGCCGTCGCCCTCGACACCATCATCAACCAAAAGGGGCAGGGCGTTTACTGCTTCTACATCGCCATCGGCCAGAAGCAGTCGACGGTGGCCGCGGTGGTCGACAAGCTCACCGCCCACGGCGCCATGGAATACACGACCGTCATCGTGTCGGGCGCCAGCGAGTCGGCGCCGCTCCAGTTCATTGCACCCTACACCGGTGTGACGATGGCCGAGTACTTCCGCGACACCGGTCGCCACGCCCTCTGCATCTACGACGACCTCACCAAGCAGGCGGTCGCCTACCGCCAGCTCTCGCTCCTCCTCCGCCGCCCGCCGGGCCGCGAAGCCTACCCGGGCGACGTCTTCTACATTCACTCCCGCCTCCTCGAGCGCGCGGCCAAGCTGGCCGACCGCCTCTTCGTGGTGAAGAAGGGCACCACCATCCCCGCCGGCGACCAAGAGTTCCGCGGCCTCGACGGCCAGGTTCACGTGGGCGAGCAGGGCCACGACAGCTCCAAGAAGTCGCTCGAGGCGCTCACTGCCAAGGGCGAGAGCGATCTGGTCATCGCCAAGGACGCGCACTCGGGCGGCTCGCTCACCGCGCTCCCGGTCATCGAGACCCAAGCGGGCGACGTCTCGGCGTACATTCCCACCAACGTCATCTCCATCACCGATGGGCAGATATTCCTCGAGACCGACCTCTTCTACTCGGGCGTTCGCCCGGCCATCAACGTCGGTGTCTCCGTGAGCCGCGTGGGTGGCAACGCGCAGATCAAGGCCATGAAGGCGGTCGCCGGTACCCTGAAGCTCGACCTCGCGCAGTACCGCGAGAAGGCCGCCTTCAGCCAGTTCGCCTCCGACCTCGACGAGGTCACCCGCAAGATGCTCGAGCGTGGTCAGCGCCTGGTCGAGATCTTGAAGCAGGGCCAGTACGTTCCGATTCCGGTCGAGCGTCAGGTCGTCATCATCTACGCCGGCACCAAGGGCTTCCTCGACGAGCTCCCGGTGAACAAGCTGGGCGAGTACGAGAAGGGCCTCTACGAGTTCCTCGAGGGCAAGCACGCCGACCTCTTCACCGAAATTAAGGAGAAGAAGGTCATCGGCAAGGAAGCGGAAGAGAAGCTCAAGACCGCGCTCAACGAGTACGGAAAGGCCTTCGGCAAAGGGAAGAAGTGACGGATGCCCTCGCTAAAGACCATTCGTAAGCGGATCAGCAGCGTCAAATCGACGCAGAAGATCACGCGCGCCATGAAAATGGTGGCCGGTGCGCGCCTCACCCGCGCGCAGCAGCGCATCGTCGCCCTTCGCCCCTACGCGGTGAAGACCAGCGAGATCCTCAGCTCGGTCGCGGCCTCGGCCGTGGCCGACAAGGAAGACAAGGACGCGTCCATCGACGTGGTGGAAACTCCTCTCCACCCGCTGCTGGTGCGTCGCCCCGAGAAGAAGGTCCTCTACGTCGTGCTCTCCAGCGACCGCGGCCTCTGCGGTGCGTTCAACGCCAGCATCAGCAAGGCTGCCGAGCGCGAGTGGAAGAAGCAAGAAGCCGCCGGCGTCACCGTCACGTTCGCGACCATCGGCAAGAAGGCCCGCGAGTACCTGCAGCGCCGCAAGGGCACCGTCGACCACGACTTTCTTCGCATGATGGAAGGCCTGGAGCTCGGCCGCGTGAAGGTCGTCTCCGAGTGGCTCGTCTCCCGCTACAAAAAGGGCGAGTACGACGCCATCTATCTCATCTACAACGAGTTCAAGAGCGCCATCACCCAGACGCTCACGGTGGAGCCCTTGCTTCCGCTCCGCGCGCCCGAAAAATCGATCGACAAGAACGCGGCGCCCACCAGCACCGAGTTCGCGTTCGAGCCCGACCGCGAGCAGCTGCTCGATAGCCTGGTGCCGATGTACATCGACATCACCATCTATCGCGCGCTCCTCGAGAGCCAGGCCAGTGAGTTCGGCGCCCGCATGAGCGCCATGGACGCCGCCACCCGCAACGCCAAGGACATGATCGGGCGCCTGACCCTCGTGTACAACCGCGCGCGTCAGGCCGGCATCACCAAGGAGCTCATGGAGATCGTGGGCGGCGCCGAAGCTCTCAAAGACTGAGCGCGGCACTCCCCTTCCCCTCCCACCCGCGGCGCCCTCGAGCGTCGCGGGTGTCGTCGTTTCAGGAGCTTCGCTTGACGGCGGGCAGCTGAGGTCGAGTTGCCCTCGGCCGCACCTTCGTTGCTTCGGCGGGAGACCAGGTCTTCGACTTCGGTGCGCGCCCGTTCGCTGCCGGCCGAGACATCACTGTAACGCAGGAGCGCAGCGTGCCATTTCTCGGAAGCGTTGCGGCCCCCCAACCCCGATGTGCCAGGCACGGCAGCCTGCACGGACGGGGCGAGCTGCTACGTGGGCACGCGCGCGTGTAAGTGTGTTCCGATCTTCGAAGACCCTTCGAGCACGGGCTTCGACGAGGGCAATGCTTTGCCGCGCTGGCGGGAATGCGCATCGCTAGGGCGTCGCGGTCGCGGCAGGCGCAGGCGCTGGCTTGTTCGCGAGGAAAGCCTCGAGCTCCACCCACTCGGGGTCGGTGAGGTGCACGCGCACGTGGTGGCGGCTCAAGGCCTCGTGGAACTTTTCGGGCGTGCGGGCACCGGGCTCCACGCGGGTGTGGCAGAGCGAGCACTTGGAGCGCCACAGGGTGACGATGGGCCGCGGATCGTCGGACCAAGCGTCCTTGGGCGGCGTGCACGCGATTCCCAAGAGAGCGACAGTGCTCGCCGCCAGCAGCGCAATCGATATAGACCGACTCATAGCTCGACTCCTAGAATACTTCGAAACCACACATTTCCGAAGCTGTCGCCCGGATTCATGGTGCGACCGAGCTCGTCGATGCGCGCGTACACGGCATTCGCCCACCACACGCGCCCGAAGTTGAAGAGGACGCCAGGCCCCGCATACACGTGGGCCTGACGGTTGAACGAGCCACCCTGATCGCGCGTGCTCCGGTCGAGCACCAGCTCCTTGCGCATCCAGGAGTCGATGCCGAAGTGGAGGGTGGGCGTCACCTGATAGGTCATGCCCAGCGTCGGGTTGAGCACCAGCTCGCGATCGCCACGAAAGTAAAACTCCGTCTCGACCCACAGGTTGGTGGCCATGCGAAAGTTGCCGAAGCGCTTCACCAGCACGAGCTTGGCCTCGAGCTCGATCTCCTGCGTGTTCTCCACCACCTCGCCGTAGAGCCCGATGTCCAGCGGCAGCTGCCCTTGCTCGGCGATGCGGTAGCGGAGGCGCTGCTTCACGCCGTTGGTCTCGGTGAGCGAGGCGGTTTGCGTGAGCGAGTCACCCGGGCTCGGCGCCAGCACCGCGTAGAGAGCGAGCTCCAGGCGATTGGTGACGCCAAGCTCCACCTCGGTTTGAAACTGCATCGCGCCGTACCAGCGCGGCGACCCCGATGCGAGGTCGATGGCGCGAAGAGGCACGAAGTCGAAGTACTGCTCCACCTCGGTATCGCCCTGGGCGAGCGTCTCGTAGGTGTACGTGAAGGGCAGTGGCCGCGGGTTGGCAGAGGCGGCCCCCGAGACGAGAACGAGGAGAAAGGCGCTCAGCCCGCAGGTGATCGGCTTCATGCCCCTGCACTAACAATATTGAAAGTCACTTTCAATATCAATAGGCATAGATAACAATTTCATAATCTTGCGGCCGATCATGGTCGAGATGCCTCCGAACTGCGTCAGGGGCACGCGCCGCGCACGCACGTAGCGCGCGCACCGCAGTCGCTGTAGCCCCGACGCAACGACGCGCCGATACCGGTGCAAGTTGCCGGGCAAATGACGCGGCACGGCGCTCGCAGTGCGGGCGTCGACACCGATGAATCGCTCCCCGTCTCTTGGTCCCGCTGCTCCCTCCGTCGAGCTTCGCGTCGTCGCGGTGGGTGACGATGCCGATCACCTGCGCTGGCACGGCGCCCTCGAAGGCGCTGCAGAGGTGGTGGAGTGGCGGGGCACCCTTGCGGAGACCTTGGTCGACCTGCGCACCGAGCGCTTCCACCTGCTCTTCATCGCGTCCGACATGCGCGCGACGATGGCGCTCATGCTGCTCTCCAACCCGCCGCCGGTGGTGCTGGGGAGCGGGCGCCAGTGGGAAGCTCTGGAGAACTGCCTACCACCGTGCATCGCCCTGGCCCATCGCGACACCGACCTGCGCAGCCTGTTCCGCGACCTAGTGGCCTCGGCGCGCGGGCACCTTGGGGGATGAAAGCGGGGGCGACGTTGCGCATGTTGGTCGCATGCGCCCGCGATGTATCGCGACGTTGGTAGTGCTGCTGGCCATTGCGCTGCAGGCCGCGCGACGCTGGAAACCGAGACCAATTTTACTGCGAGAGGTGCGCGTCCGATTCGCATGTATGTTGCAGTTGCATCGCGGCCGCGGGACCGAAGCGGTGAGACCGCCGAAATTCGTGGACGCCGCAACCCCAAGGTCTCGCAGTAGTGCGAAGCGCCCTCTACCGAGCCGACGAGACCACGGTCTCGCCGGGCGCGCCGCAGCTACTTGCCGTCGGCGCCCTTTTCCGGACGACCCCATCGGAGCGCGGAGCCCACGTCGGGCAAAATGCGCTGGGTGCGCCCGGGAAGCAGAATGGGCATGACGTAGAGGCCGGGGTTCTGCGCGCGCCGGGAGAAGTAGGCGACGAGGCGCCCATCGGCGCTGCAGGCGGGTGAGTCGTCGCGCCCGGTGCTGGTGAGGCGGCGGAGGCCGTTGCCCTTGGTGTCGGTGGTGTAGATGGCGCTGTCTTTGCCGCTGGCCAGCGAGAACACCATGAGAAGGCCCTGCGGCGAATCGCAGAACGTGGGCGACGAGGCGGGAATGCCGGCCGGCGAGATGGGTGTACCTTCCACCAATACGCGCGGCGGATCGCCGGCCACCCAGGCCAGCTTGTTCTGCGGACCGAAGGCCGGGTGATGCGCGTTCTGCGGGCTGGGAAGCGAGCGCGTGTTGCCGTCGGGGCCTCGCAAAAGAATCTCGCTGGCCACGCCGTTCGAGACCGTGAGCGCCAGCGTATGGCGGTCGGGCGCGAAGGCCACGCCGAGTACGTTTCCCTTCACAATGGGCCAGGCCACCGGCTGCGCGCTCTCGCCCTCGGTAAAGCGAAAGGGGCTGCGGTCCTTACTCAGTGCATAATACACAGAACCGCCGGGGCCGAAGTCGGGCGAGAGCGCCACCTGCCCGGCTGGACCATAGGTGTGCGGCGCGAAGCCGTCGGCGTCGGCCACGAACACCTGCTGACCGGTGCCGGAGCGGGCCACGAAGGTGAGCTGGCTGGCGAAGGCGCCGGCGTGGCCGGTGAGCGCACCCAGAACGGCGTCGGTGAGGCGGTGGGCCGCGAGCCGCGAAGCGCCCTTGGGCCCCAGGATGGAGCGCGTGAAAGCCGGCTCCTTCTTGCCGCTCTTGGGAAAGTAGATCTGCCCGGTGAGCTCGCTGACGTTGCCGGTGTCTTCACTGCCGACGCGCACCACGATGTCGGCGCCCAGCGCGGCGAAGGGTGCAAGGTCGACCTCGCCCTCCTTCTCGGCCAGCTCCCCCGGCGCTTTGCCCTCGGCGTACACCTCGAACTGCCCGGAGAGCAGCATGTCGTTCTTGGCGATGCGCTGGAGCGCGGTGTCGCCTTCGCGATGTGAGGGCCGCACCACCACGGCCAGGCGCTGGAGCACGATGCCCCCGCCCGACCCCGTGACGTCGACGGTGCCGAGCGGCGTCTCCGGCAGCGGCGGATCGGCCGCGGAGGCCGAAAACGGCAGCAAGACCAGGAGCGGGAGCGGGAGCCAGCGAAGCGATGCCATGGATATATGCCTACTATTCACACCGCGCGCGGGAGGTGCAACTGAACGATAGTGTGACGTGCGGACCGAGCAGCTCGGGCCTGCCGTCGGGAGGCGAGGGCAAGGAGGCGCCGCTGCCCTGAATGCCAGAGAGCGATCGATTGAGCTCGGCGTCGAAGACTGCATCGCCGCTGGGCTTCGCGATGCGAAAGCCCGTAACGGTGCGCGACGAAGGATCGACGTCGACCACCACCGTGGCGCGCAGGTGCTGCAGCTGGTCGAAGGGGACCTTGCCGCGAATGAGAAACCGCGACGAGAACCAGCCGTCGAGCTGACCGCGGTACATGCCGGCCTGCTGCGCGGCGAGCGGATCGCCATCGCCGCCGGTGCTGGCGCCGGTGGCCGTCGTGGCGGGGCCTACCGGTCCAGTGGAAACGGGGCCTGCAGCGGTGCCGGTGGCCGCGGGATCGGGCGGACCCGCATCGGGCTGCGGCGCGACCGAGGAGCTCGGTGCCGAGGTGGGCACGCTCGAGGGCAACGGCGACGTGTTGGGGTCGGGGTTCTTGTCGGGTGAGGGGCGATCGGGCGAAGCAGGACGCGACGCCGGGCGGGGCACGACCGCGCCGATGCCGGCTCCCCGGGCCACCGGCGCGATGGCTACCGGAATGGCGATCTCGGCTTCCACCTGCAAGACCGGGCGCGCCGATTCGCGGGCCTTCGACCACACACCTACCGCCACCGCCGCCTCGAAAGAGACGGCGAAGGCGACGGCGATGACGATGTCGCGGCCCTCGAAGTTCATGGCTTGCCGGCCTCGGGCTCCACCAGCAGCGTGACCGCGGTGACGCCGGCGCCGCGCACCTCGGCGATGGCGCGGGCCACCAGGCCGTAGCGAGCGTCGCGATCGGCCCGCACGTAGAGCGGCACCCCCTGGGCGATGCGCGGCTCGGCGGCGAGGCCCTTGCGAAGATCGGCGGTGACGTCGTTCTCGTCGAGGAATAGCTTGCCCTCGACGGTGATGCTGAGCACCAGCGGCTTGTTGTCGATGGGCGTGGCCGCAGCCCTCGACTGCGGCAGCTGCAGCGGTACGCCGGTGGCGAGCAACGGAGCTGCCACCATGAACACCACCAGGAGCACCAGCATGACGTCGACCAGCGGCGTCATGTTGATCTCCACCATGCCGCGGCGGCTACGCCCACCTCGCTTGATAGCGCCCGCCACCGCTCACCGCACCGCGGGGTGGCGCGCGGCGGTCTGCGACACCAGGGGAAAGGCAGCGTCTTGCCGCTGCACTTGCGGCTGGGCGGCACCGAAGAGCGAAACCCACTCGCCGGCGCTGGCTTCGAGCTCCTCGAGGTAGTCGCCAATGCGCTTGTCGATGGCGTTGTAGATGACCACCGCGGGAATGGCGCAGGCGAGGCCGATGGCAGTGGTGAGCAGCGCCTCGCCAATGGCCGGGGCCACCACCGGGAGCGACGCGCTCTTCTCGGCGCCGATGCGCACGAATGCGTCCATGATGCCGTATACCGTGCCGAAGAGGCCCACGAACGGCGAGACCGAGGCGATGGTGCCAAGCGGCGTTACCAGCGCACTGGCGCGCTGACGTTCGGCCACGATGGCCCGCTCGGCCACGGCGCCCAGGCGCTCCGCCGAGGAGCCCGGTGGACGCGTGGCGAGCGCCGTCACCACGCGGGCGCCCGCCGCCGACGGATGGCGGCGAGACGCGTTGTGGAGCTCGAGCGCGCTTTGGGCCTGGGCCGCCTCGGCCTCGAACTCCGCTTCGCGCGCCCGAAGGCTACGAAGCTGCAAGCTCTTGAGCGCGGCGACCGCCCACACGAAGGTGGAGGCGAGCACCAGGATGCCCACGGTGATCTTCACCGGGAGCGTCGCACTCACGAGCAGCGCGAGCGGATCGAGGGTAATGGTCGGGGCGGGCGTCTCCATGCGCATCATTCCAGAGCGAGGTCGACGCGGCGGTCCTTGGCCCAGCTCGGCTCGTCGGTGCCGGAAGCGTCGAGCTTGCCGCGCGACGAAGTCTGCACCTGCTTCTCGGGCAGCCCGTGGGTCTTCACGTAGTTGCCTACGGAGTCGGCGCGGGCGAGACCGAGCGTCATGTTGTACTCGTCGGTGCCGCGGGGATCGCTGTGCCCCACCAGCTTGAGGGTGCGCCCCTTGAGCGGACCGCTGGCGAAGCAAGTGGCGACCTTCTCGAGGATCTTGCCGTCTTCCGGACGCGGCCGCGCCGAGTCGAAGGCGAAGTACGTTTCGGCGGCGCCCAAGCCACAGGCCTTGGTGATGGCCGGGTCGATGTTCACGGCGCTGGCGGTGGGCGAGGACTGGACTGCCGCTTCGACGGCCTTCGGGTCGTCGGTCTTCGCCGACGTATTGGTGGGCGTGGTCTCCGCAGTCTTCGCCGGGGGCGGCGGGCTACCGCCACACGCGACGAGCACCGAAACCGCGGGGAGGAGCAAGGCCAAAAGCGTGTTCTTGTGCATGGCCTAGGTTCTACACCCCGACTTCCCTACAGGCCAGCAGTAGATAGTATGTGCTCAAACTATATGCGCAAGAACGCCCCACATCGACAGTCGCCGGCCCTACCCCACGTGGACGCGGCCGTCGGGTGCGACGAGACCTTCGAAGATCTCGCTCACGTCCAGGACCGCCGCTGCCGACGACAGCGCGATGCGCTCACCCGGTCCGGCGCTATCGGGTGCTCCCCAGACGCCGTCGACCTTGGCGAAGCGCTCGATGTACGGGCGGTGCTGGGACACGAGCACGTACTCGCGGAGCGACTCGAGGCGCTTGTAGTGCTTGAACTTGCCGTTGCGATCGTAGGCCTCGGTGGAGTTTGAGAGCACCTCGATGATCACGGTGGGGTTCACGATGGCGATGGGGTCCTCGGAATCGCGGAGCGCCGGACCGCAGACGATGGCGATGTCGGGGTAGGTCCCCACGTCGGGTCCGTGCTCGTCCGCGCGAATGCGCGTCCGAAGATTGGTCACGAAGGCGCGGCATGGGCTCCCGCGCAGCGATCCGAGGGCCATGGTGACAGCAGCGATGAGCGCGGAGTGCTCGGGGGTGCCGCCCGCCATGGCGAAGACTTCGCCATCAATGAATTCGTGACGCACGTCGCTGCCAGCTTCGCGTGCGACGTACTCTGCGTAGGTGATGGCCACCTTCTTGGCGACGCTCATGGCCACTGAAGACTAGCACGCAAACCGCAGCACGCCGGGCGCTCAGATGCGCTGCGGACCGCCGTGGGTGGCGCAGGCGGCGGCCTCCGCTTGGTCTTTCGTCGGGCAAACGCCGGAGGCGGGGCACACGCTTCGCATCAGTTGCACGGTGAGGTCGGCGCAGTTGGCGAAGTCGCGCTCGCTGCAGACGTCACCGGCGAGGCACGGGCCTCCCGCGCTGCCGCGGGGCAAACCTGCATCGACGACGGGCGGGCGAGGGTCGAGCCCGCAACGAAACTCGGTGGCCGGCGACGGCGTCTGCTCGCGGCGGCAGAAGTCGGCGCAGGTGGCCTCGGGTCCCAGGCACACGCCGTTGCGACCCGACGGCGATATCGCGGTCGCGGTTCCGGCCTGGCACGCGCAGTAGTAGTAGGGACAGCCGTCGGTGGGGTCGAATGGACATCCCAATGGGTTGCTGGGCTTTGGCGCTGCATCACCGGCGTCTGCACCGGAGGCTGCGCCGGAAGAGGAAGAAGTGGAAGAGCCCCCGCTGCTGCATGCGAGGAGTGCGGCGGTGGCGAGGAGGGAGAGGGTCGCGATCGTTCGGGTATTCATGAAGGAGGGCTCCAGGCGGCTACGGCGAGTGGCTCTCGACGCCGCCATGGTCAACGCACTTGGCCTCGGCCTCGTCAGCGACGTAGGGACACAGGCCCGAGTCGGGACACTCGCTGTCGAGTGAATAGATCGCAGAGCTGTCCTTGCAGGTGACCGTCGCAAAGAAGTTGCAGAATCCAGCCATGCACTGGGGCCTGGGCGCCACGTCGGACCCGGCGTCCTTGAGCACCGGCGCCGGCCCACACGCGAAAGTGGCCGCGCCCCCCACGTTCACGCAGGTGCGGGCGCACGCTGCAGCCGCGCCCTCGCACACCCCCGATGGCGCCGTCCCCGATATCTGCGGGAACGACTGGCCGCTCTTGCACGTGCAGGCGTACGCGAAGCATCCGTCGAGGAGCACGGGGCAGCCTGTGGGGCCGCCGTCGGTCCCAGTGCTGCCGCTGGACGACGAAGAGGCGGAGGTGGATGGGGTGGTCGAGGTGCATGCGATGCCCACCAGAACAAGCGAGGCCAGACTAGGAACTTTTGCTGAGGTCACGTTTCACCCTTAAATGTGGTCAACTCAGTGTCGACGACGCGTTGTCGGACTCAACGCGGAGCCCAGGCAGCGATTCGAGCCAGCTCCTCAGTCAGCGCCTCACCCAGCTGCTGCGCAACTCCAAGGTCAAGGACGATCAGCCATGAGCCGTCGACCGCCGTGGAGATTCGGACCCCCTCAACGTCATCGAAACAACACTCGACGAGACCGTCGCGCGCCGATCCAACGGACCGCGCGACCGGCAGGCACGCGGATGAGAGCGCCGCGGGTGCCGGCTCGGATCCATCTAGCCGCTTGTGGCACGCGACAAGGATTCGAAGGATCGCAATGAGCTCGATGGCAAGGTTGCGGTGTACCTGGAACTTGCGGTCAGAGAGCACGCTGAAAACGCCAGATGCGGGTAGGACGAGTAGTCTTACGTATCCCCGACCGGCGTCATCGACGCCGGAGTTCGCGGCTCCGACGAGCGACTCGGCGACCTTGCTTTGAAGGGTAAACACGCCGCTTGCCTTCATCACTTGCACCGTATCACGGCATTCTCGAGAGGTGCTTGAAGTCCGTCATTCGCCAGATCTTCGACGTACTTGTTGAACCCCGCATCCCCCGCGTCGGCTGGGTGGACGCTCGGCAGATTCGCCATCCGCGCGACCATAAGAGTGCGATTGTTCAGTGCGGCCCACCGTCCGTCTGCCATGCGAACGGCATTGAGACTCAACCCTTCAGGTAGAGCACCGGCGCCGGCCCACAGGCGAATGTGGCTGCGCCCCCCACATTCATGCACGTCCGGGCGCACGCCGCAGCCGCGCTCTCGCACACGCCGGACGGCGCTGTCCCCGATATCTGCGGGAACGACTGGCCGCTCTTGCACGTGCAGGCGTACGCGAAGCAACCGTCGAGGAGCACGGGGCAGCCTGTGGGGCCGCCGTCGAGTCCGGGCCCGCCGCTGGACGACGAAGAGGCGGAGGTGGATGGCGCGCTCGAGCTGCAAGCAACGACGAGCGCGATCACAGTGGCAAGCCCGACTGGGGTCGACTTGATCAGGGGTGGTTTCATTTACTCTGCCTTGTTGCGCGCAAGTTACTCGCGGCCCAGTAGGGCACTGCGCCCGCGGTAGGCATTGGGGCCCCACGTGTCGTAGTCCAAGGCGCGCACCGCGTCGAGGTACACCTGTGGCGGCCGGTAGCCGTGCGCGCCGATATAGTGGACGATCAGGTCTGGCGACGCATACGTGACCCCCAAACCCGGCAACCACACCTCGGCTGCCCCGAGCATCCGGCAAACGCCGTCGCTGTCGCCGAATACTTCCTCCGCCATGCAGAACTCGCACCGATGGATGCCGCGCATGCGATGCGTAGACTTGTTCACGGCGAGCGCGGATAGCTTCGCCAGCACCTCAGGCTCCACGCTTCCCTGGTGAAAGACGTGCTCGCCAGACAACCATCCGACGGCAATGGCTCCTTCAATTTTCTGATAGGTGTACGGGGACAGATCCGGGATGTACATTCGAAATCGCCCTTTATTCGAGGCAGAACGCGCACTGAACATGCCCCATGTTGGAGCGTACGAGTGCCGAGAGAGGGGTCGGAGCACTCACAACCCGAGACGCCGACATCACCGTCAGCCCGGTTGGTGGCTTCACAGTATAGTTGAGCAGCCTAACCCCCGGAAGGTGGGAGGCGGCGCCCTCCGCCTCCGCAGCGAACTGCGTACCAACGGCCTCGAAGTTGCCCTGCTCGATCAATAGGCCCATCGCATCCGGTATCTTGCCTCCATCCGGCTTGGCCGCGACATCTCGTCGTAGCTGAAGACGTACTTCGCTAACGTCGTTTGCTTCGTGGTCGCAGTGCCTGGCGTGGTGTAGGGAGCGACGGCGGTGCCGGACGGTTGCGCAATTTGCGCAGCGCAGATCGAGCAGCGCACCCGCGCTGCGCACCCGAGCGAGGCGAATCCCGCGCAAATTCCGGCGCGACCAAGTTGGTACGCGGGGTGCTCAAGGAGGTGCGTGAACGAACCCACGGAAGCTCGGCGCGCTTTCTCCGCGCCCACGCCTCGTGGCCTTACCCCCTAGCGAAGAGCAGAAATGAAAAGCCAACTCTCCATCCTCTCCCTCGGCCTCTTGGCCTTCACCGCGTGCGCTGGCCCCGAGGTCGGCGCGCCAGGCTCGGAGCCCGGCGAATCCGAGGCGCCGCAAGACGTCGAAACGCGCACGGACCCGCTGGTGCAGAGCTGCACCACGCGGAGCGGAACGTTCGCGCTCCGTACCCCGTCGTTCTCCGTTTCGGCCGACGTCGTCGGTGTTGGCGACTCCAATCCGCCCCCGGCGGTCGGCGAGTCGACCTTGGTGATCCCCGCGGGCAACACCAACACGACGGTCACCATGACCCCCCAGCTCGAGGCCGGCATCGGCCTCATCGGCTCGCCCCCTTCCACCTGGCTGGAGGCCAGCTCCACCCTCGCTCTCGATATCCTCGACAGCAGCGGCGCGAACATCTGCCACAACCAGGTCGACATCCTGCGGCGGTCGGGTGCTCCGCTAACCGCTTCGTTGCCCGACCCCACCGCGCTGCCCATCAGCTGCCGCTTCGATCACGCATCGAGCGGGCAGACGGTCACCGCGCGGCTTACCATGTCGGCCTTCGCCCGCGTCGCTCCGCTTCCGCCGTTCCCGCTGCCGGGTGAAGCGCACGCGCGCGCGCGGCTCACCTGGCGAGGAACCATGCCCACCGTGAGCCAGAGCAACTGCTCGCCCCGCATCGCGTGGTGCGTGCACGCCGGCGCACGGCTCATCTCCTTGGACGCCAACGGCGACGGGAAGACGGACCACCTGTGCCACACGTCTTCCACCTCGCACCTCATGGTCAACGTGACCCCGAGCTCGGGCGTGCCCGACGACGTGACCGACTTCGACGTACTGGGCTTCTGCGGGGGCAGCGACACCCTCGTCACCGGTGACGTGAACCGCGATGGTCGCGACGACCTCATCTGCGTGAATCCGTTCACGCACCGCGTGCGCGTGAGCTTTGCGCGCGTCACCCGCCCGGGAACCGCCGACCGCGTCTACAACGGCGTGGTGGACCGCGACACCACCGTGGCCGGGCGCCAGTGCCACCGCCCCCGCGTCGCCGATTTCAACGGTGACGGCGCCGACGATCTGCTCTGCGACACGTCTATCGTCCCCGGCGGCACCGTGGAGAAGAGCTTCTCCGACGGCAACGGCAACTTCTTCAGCGCGACCGCCACCGGCCTTCCCGGCTGCAGCAACCCGCGAAATGCCAATGGCTACCTGGCAGGCGACGTGGACGGAGACGGCCAGGCCGACATCATCTGCAACCGTGCGAGCTCGACCGAGATTCGCCTCGGCATGGCCAGCCGCCCCGCTTCTGCCGGTGTATTCTGCACCCATACCGATTCGCGGCTTACGCTCGCAAACGCTGACGGCGGCGCGGCCCAAGAGCTGGTGTGCCTCACCCGCGGCTCCGGATACATTCACGTGCTCGGACGCACTGGGCCCGACGCCTTCGACGCGATCTTCGCGCGCGGTTCGGACGCACGTTTCTGCCCCGGCGGCGATCCGGTGACCGCCGTCGACTATGCGGGAACGGGCCGCAGTGGGCTCACCTGTCAGGTGCCGGCTGCGCCCTCGGGTAGCCCCCTCGGCACCATCTCGGTCCTGCCGCGCCTTCTCTGAGCCAACCTCCGCGACAGCTGGCACCCGCACCGAACCGTGCGGGTGCCGCTCCGCGCGGGACCACCAGGTATCGACGTCTCGGACGCGGCGTGCCACCATGCGCCGCCGCATGGAAGAGACGCGTACCTACTCGCGACTGGCCGCCGGGGTACCGCCGGCAAGCCGCATTCTCGTGGCGCTCCTGCCGTCTGGCCTCGAGCACTGGGTGTTGCCCAAGAAGGGCAAGCTCCGCATCGGGAGCGCACCCGAATCCGACGTATTCCTGGGCGACCACTCGGTTGCCGCCTCTCATGCAACGCTCGACCTCGACGACACACCGCTCCTGCGCAACGACTCCGGCGCGGAGACGCGGGTGGAGGGGCTCGGGTTGCAGCAAGGCGAGGCAGCCGAGCTACAGCTGGGCGCGACCTTCGACCTCGGCCGTATCTCCTTGATGGTGCAACGCCGCGGACATCTACCCGTCGACGACGCCTCCGACCCTCCCGCGATGACACCTCCGACTCCCCCCATGCTTCGATTCCAACGCCTAGACGGCCGCATGGCCGCCATCGGCGGCGCGCTCGCCCGCATCTACGAGCTCCTGCGGCAGATCGCGCCGGGCAATGTGCCGGTCATCGTCTCCGGCGAGACGGGCGTGGGCAAGGAGGTGGTCGCGGAGCTGATCCATCGCACTTCGGCGCGCGCCGCCGGTCCCTTCGTCGTCGTCCACTGCGCCTCGCTCTCACCGGCGCTCTTCGAGAGCGAGCTCTTCGGGCACGAGCGCGGCGCGTTCACTGGCGCCGCCACCGACAAGAAGGGTATCGCCGAGACGGCCCACGGCGGAACCCTGTTCCTGGACGAGATTGGCGACGTTCCCCCGGAGCTCCAGGTAAAGCTCCTGCGATTCCTCGAGACCCGCGCGGTGACGCGTGTGGGGTCGACCACCAGCCGAGCGCTCGACCTCCGATTCGTCTCCGCCACGCATCGCGATCTCGAAGCCGAAGTTCGGAGCGGCCGCTTCCGAGAAGACCTCTACTACCGACTTGCATGCCTCACCATCTACGTGCCACCGCTGCGCGAACGCCCAGACGAGCTCTTGGAACTGGCCCGCGAGATGCTCTCGTGCGCCGACCGGCCCTTGCAGCTCAGCGCGCGGGCGGAGACGGCGCTCCTCGGGCACCCCTTTCCGGGCAACGTTCGTGAGCTGCAGATGTCCATCGCCCGGGCTTCTGCGGTAGCCCGCACCGATACCGTCGAGCCGGAAGATCTCGGGCTCGCCGCCCCCGCCAATCCAACCTTGGTGCCCACCGGCCATGCGCCATGGGAGGCCGACCTTCGCGCGGCGCTTCTGGCCACCGCTGGCAATCAAACCGCCGCCGCCCGGCGTCTGGGCATCTCCCGACGAACGCTGGTGACGCGGCTTCAAACCCTCCGAGAGAAAGAGCGATGATGAATGCCAACCACGATGTCACCCGTTTGAAGACTTGTTCCAAACGCCCCGCGCGGTACCGTCGGGGCATGTTCATTCCCCGCGCGGCTTCTCTCGCCCTCCTTCTCACGTGCTCGAGCCTCGCTGCCTGCAGCGCCGGCGTCGGGTCGGCGCTCGACGAGCCCGCAGGTCCGCCGCCGGACCTCGACGTGCCTGTCGAAACCGTGCAAGAGCCGCTGGGCGCGTTCAACCCATGCGCCCCCGAATGGAAGCTCCCCACGTCGGCGCGCACCCTCTACCGGGGCGGCGGCGCGGTCTTCGACACATTCGAGTACAAGCTCGGCGTGACCGGCGCCACCTGGTCGGGGTCTTTCGGCCTCCCCGCACCGTACCGCGCGATCGTTCGCGTAGACCTACGCGCGGCTCCCAATCGCGTCCACTCCGCGCTGTGGTTCATGGCGGTGATTCCCCGCACGTCTGCTGCGGCGCTCGATGTGGTTCGCAACTACCGAGACGTCGCGCCGGTGAACGCGCGGATCGTCGGTTCTTGCGACGTGAAGAACAACTTTGTTCCGGGCTTCGGCAGCGTCCAGAGTGGCCAATCGCTGGTGGTGCTCTACGACCCTCGCTGCGTTTGCCTTCAGGCGCCCAACGCGAGCCTGCCGCCGGTGGGCATCAGCGACACCGACTACTGGGGCCTGCCGATTCCGCGCCCCTGAGCCCCGCCTTGTCGAGCGCGCGCGTACGCTGCGGTGTATGGTGACCCGGGAATGGATGCCGACGACAGCCCGCACGAGCTTCTCCGAGAGCTGGGGCGTGGCGGCGTGGCCATCGTGCACATGGCCCGCCGCCGCGTCGACGGCGAGCGTGTCGCGGTAAAGCGACTTCGCCCAGAGCTCGCGCGCAATGTCGGCATCCGTCGCATGTTCGTGGCCGAGGCGCGGGTCACGGCATGCGTGAATCATCCAAACGTGGTGCGCGTGCTCCGCAGCGGCTTCGATTCCAAGGGTGTGCCGTGGATGGAGATGGAGTGGGCTGCAGGCCTCTCCCTGCAGACGGTCATGGACGTGGCGCCGCTCCCTCGCCCGCTCTTCCTGTGGGTCGCCCGCCAGGTGCTCCTCGGTCTCGAGGCCGCACATTGCGCGCACGACGCGCAGGGCAAGCCGCTCCACCTGGTGCACCGCGACGTCTCCCCACACAACATCCTCATCGCCCAAGATGGTGCGGTGAAGGTGCTCGACTTCGGAATCGCCAAGATCCGCGACTCGCAAGCAGAGACCACCACCGGGGCCATCAAGGGCAAGGTCACCTACATGGCGCCCGAGCAAGTGGCGCAGGAGCCGGTAGACCGGCGCACCGATCTCTTCGCGGTGGGCGTGATGCTGTATCAGGGCGTCACCCACCAGCGATTCTGGCGTGGGGCGGCCGAGCCCGAGATCCTCGCGCGGCTCCTGCGAAAAGACCTTCCGGACGTGGGTGCAGAGGTAGACGAGGCGCTTCGCGCCGTGGTGACGCGCGCCATCTCTCCCACTCCGGCGGGCCGCTTCGCGTCCGCGGCAGAAATGCAACGCGCCCTGGAGCAGGCCGAGGGCGGGCTCGCCGAAGCGAGCGATCGCGCCCGCGACCTCGCGGCGCACTTGCGCGAGTTCTTCGGAGAGGAGCTGCGGGAGCAGCAGGAAACGAATGTGCTGGCGGCTTCGGGCCCGCCGGCGCCCGCGGTCGACGCGGCGCCCGGCAAACGGCGTCGGGCTCCGTGGCTCGCGGCGGGCGCAGTACTCGGCCTGACGGGCGCAGTACTCGGCCTGACGGACCTGTGGTTGGGCATCGGGCGATTTTCCGGCAGCCCATCGGCGGCGCCGAGCGCGGCCGCGGCGACGCTCGCACCACGGGTGTGCCGCGCCTGTGGCGTAGGGCAAATGTGCGGGCGTGACGGCTCGTGTGTGGGCGCGCTCATGAACGGGTGCACTTTACACATTCCCGACGGTGCTCCCTCGAGCGACCCTATTTATCTGGGCTCGCTCTTTCCGCTCACCGGTCCGGATGCCGAAGCCTATGGCCGCTCCAACGCGCGCGGCGCGGAGCTGGCGGTGCGCGAGATCAACCGGTATGCGGGCGGCATTCCCGCCGCTGCAGGCGAGCGGCGCCCGCTCGCACTGTTCTCGTGCGACGACCATGGGCCAGACGCCGAAGCGCGAGCACGATTTTTGGCAGATAGGGTAAGCGGCGTGGTGGGGTTTCGCTCGAGCGACGAAGCGCTGCGGCTGTCGCGCGATATCTTCTTGCCGGCGGGCGTCTTGGTGGTTTCGGCGCTCAACGCCAGCCCGCTGCTCGCGCAACTCCCGGCGGGTACGCCGCGCCGCTTCTACCGAACCGCCCCCAGCGCGACCGCGTTCGCGGAGCCACTGGCGCGCATCGCCCGCGACATGCTCGTCCCTTCGGTGCGCGCTCGACCCGCGCACAAGTCCCTCCTTCGCGTGGTCATCTTGCGCAACGGCGACGCCACCGGCGTGGCCTACGCCGACGCCGTCCTGCGCGCCTTCGGAAGCGTCTCCGGCGTGGAGGTGCGAGAGCTCGGCCTCGGAAGCGACGCGAGCCCGCGCGCCGAGGGGCCCGCTGCGCTCGAGAGCGCCCTGGCGACCTTGCGGGCGGCTCCGCCGGACATCGTCGTGGGGCTGAGCGATGGGCTATTCCGGTCGATCATTGCGCCGCTGGAAGCCTCGCTGCGCGGGCCCGAGGTCACGCGGCCCCTGTATCTTGGGGCCACGCCCTGGGAGGAGGAGGGCTTCGCGAGCTTCGTCCTCCGTGGTCCGGAGCGGAGAAGGCGATTCTACTCGGTGAGCTGGCCCACCGCGCACCGGGCGATGGCGAGCTTCATCGAGCGCTATCGCGAGGGCTTCGGTGAAGCGCTCATTCCTTCCACGGCGTCGCCAGCGCCCTACGATACGGTCTACCTACTTGCCTATCTGGCCGCAGCGGCGGGAAGCGCACGGCCCAGCGGAAGCGCGCTCGCTGCGAAGATCGGCAGCATCCTTCCCGCTCCAGGGGCGACGGAGCGCACCGTCGGCCCCGCCACGGTGCTCACGGACCTCAACCTGGTGGCGGGGGGAGGCACTGTCGACTTGCAGGGCGTGGTCAGCCGCTTCGATTTCGACCCAACAACGGGCGATTCGCCGGTCGATGCCATCGTGCAATGCACGCGGCTCGACCCTTCGACGCGAAAGGTCGACGCAGTCGACATTCCCATCGCTGCCGGAGTGCCGCGGTGCGAGTAGACCGCACCAGCGGAGCGCTCGTCCTGGAGATCTCCGGCGTGGGCCGGGTGCGAACCGTCGCCCTCCCCGACCTCGGCAGCGTGGTGGTCGGGCGCGATCCGAGCCTCGAAGGCTGCTTCGACGATCCCTCGCTCTCGCGCCGCCACGCGGCCGTACACTGCGAGTCCTCCGGCATTTTCCTGGAGGATCTGGGCTCCAAGAACGGGACCGCGCTGCAGGTTCGGCTCCGCCCCAAGGAACGCGTTGCCTTTCCGATCGGAAAGATCGCGGCGATAGGGTCGCTGACCCTGCGGGTCGTGCGCAGGGCCGGCGACGTCGATCACGCGCCGAACGATCCGCTGGTGCTCACCGGCAAGCTCGCGCAGATCGACGACACCCTCGCCCGCGTGGCGCGCGCCGACCTACCCGTGCTCGTGCTGGGAGAGACCGGCGTGGGCAAAGACGTGCTCGCGCGCCGCATCCATGCGCTCTCCCCACGACGGGATCGTCCGTTCGTGAGCATCCACGCCACCGCGCTGGCGACGAGCCTGTTCGAGAGCGAGCTCTTCGGCCACGAGCGGGGCGCATTCACCGGCGCCCTCCGCGAGCGCGCAGGGCTGCTGGAGGCCGCCGACACCGGCACCGTGTTTCTCGACGAGGTGGGAGAGCTTCCGGTTTCGCTCCAGGTGAAGCTGCTGCGCGTGCTCGAGAACAAGAGCGTGCAGCGGGTCGGCGCCGTGAGCGCGAAGCGGGTCGACGTCCGTTTCGTGGCGGCCACTCACCGCGATCTCCTTCTGGCGGTTCGCTCCGGCGACCTGCGCGAGGACTTCTACCAGCGTTTGGCCGGCTACGTCGTCACGGTGCCGCCGCTCCGCGAACGAGCAGACGAGATCCTTCCGCTGGCCCAGGCGTTCCTGGATCGCATCGCCGCCGGCAAGACCTTCACGCCCCGCGCGACGGTCCGCCTCCGCGGGCATCGCTACCCCGGCAACGTGCGTGAGCTCCGCAACATCGTGGAGCGCGCGGCCCTGCTCGCGCCCGGCCGACGGGTGGAGGCAGAGCACCTCCTCCTCGATGGCGCTCCCGCCGCGGACAGCCACGGGGAGCCCGACGCGAGCGACCGCGCAAGAATCGAGCGCGCGCTGGCCGATTCCCTGGGGAACCAGACCCAGGCCGCGAAGCTCCTGGGCATCTCGCGCCGTACGTTGGTATCCCGCCTCGGCGCCCTCGGCTTCGCGCGTCCGCGAAAGCGCGGGGCCGCCCGGTAAAAGTCACACCACACGTCCGCGGTTCACTAGCGCCCGCTAGGAGAGGGCGATATCGGCGCGAAAGGTGGGGCTACGAAGCGTGAAGAATGCACGCAATGCGAGGAGTAGGGTGCCGCCGAAGGTGGCGTAGGAGAGGCTGGCCTCGACCACCGACGACGGGCGGAGGTACCAGCCGAGGCCACCCAGGCCCAGCGCCAAGAGCACCAGGGGCAGCGAGAGGGTGAGGGCGAAGCGCACCACGCGATCGGAGCGAAGCGGCGCGATCGCCTGCCGAGCCTTGGCCAGCGCGCCGTAGGCGAGCACGGTCTTGCCGGCGAAGAGGGCAATCCCGAGGAGCATGGCGGCGTCGCCGTAGCGCGAGACCTCGAGCGCCGCCGGCACCCGCCAGCCGCCGAAGAAGAGCACCACGCCCAGCGCCGAGGCCGTTACGCCAGAGACGCGGCCGGCGCCGGAGGGCTGCTGCGGCATGGCTTCGGGCAATCCCCACGAGGCGTCGCGAACGCGCACCACGAAGGTGCCGAACCAGAGCACGGCGAGCAGGAGCCAGGCCGGATCGCGGAAGGCGTTCCACGACCAGGGCAGCACGCCTTGGAGGCGCACGGCGTCGGCGATGCGCAGGCTGCCTACCAGCGACGCGGTGCCGAGCACCAGCAGCATCGACGGGAGCAGAAGGAGCAGCGCCCGCGGTACGCGCTGCCAGGCTTTGCCGCGCTCATCCTCGCTCACCATCACGTAGGCGCCGAGGGCCACCGAGAGGGCGCCCACGATCGGGAGGTCCAGATCGCGCACCACGAGGTAGCGGGTGATGGGAATGGCGGCGAAGCCCACCAGCACCAGCACCGACACCACCAGCGAGGCAATCCCGGCGCCTCCGCGCGCGGCGGAGCGAGGCGCGCGGGCTGCCAGCACGCGAATCCACGATGAGAACCAAGTGGAGCGGCGCCCGAAGAGCACCAGCATGGTCACCGACAGCAGCACCACCAGGAGCGACCAGGCCACGGCGCTGCGCGAGGGCCGGAGCATGTGTACGTCGACGTCGAGCCAGAGCGACTCTTCGGCGGCCGTCTCGCCGCGGCGCACGACGATGGGCAGGCGCTCGCGATTGCCCAGCACGGCGACGTCGGCGAAGGACGCCACGCGCACGTGGTCGAACGCCACCAGCCGATCGCCGGGCATCACGCCGCTCCGATCGGCGGCGGAGCCCGGCGCAACGTTGGCCACCCGCAAACGCGTTCCTTCGAGCTCCGGCTCGATGCCGTGGGCCTTGAGGATCATTTCGCCCTCTTTGGCGGCCCGGCTCTCGCGATCGCCGGTGGCTACGCGGACGTCGAACGAGGTGCTGGGAAGAATGCCGTACACGGGTGCGCCGCCGCTGCCGCCGCCTTGTGTGGCGAAGGCCACCTCGAGCTCGCCCTCGAACGTGGTGTGCTCGCTGCGGCCGCAGAAGAGGACGCGCAGATCGTCGGAGACCATGAGCTCGATGCGGGTGGCGCTCACCGCGGTGCCGTCTACCCGCAAGAGGGCGTTCGCGATGGGCTCCTCGTCGGGGCGGTACAGCGTGCCGCGAAAGGTGAGCTTGGCGGCGCGGCCGACCGGAAAGCCGTTGCCGGTGATCTCCACGCGATCGCCCACTTCCACCTGCTGCGGGCCCAGCTGGTGCACCTCGATGAGCGGCGGAAACCCGTCGCGCTCGCACCCGGTGAGGAGCAAGAGGCAGAGTCCGACGGCGAGGAGCCAAAGGCGATGAACCACGGAGTCTCGGGTATACCCATCGCCTCCGAAGAGGTCGAAATACCTGCGCTCTTTTTGGCTCAGGCGCGGTGAACGCGGAGCAGGCTCTCTTCCGAAGGCACGCCGAGCCGGAGCGGAAAGCCGTAGTGCCCGGTACCCCGGTGCACGTACATGCGGTCGCGGCCGCGGGCCCAAAAGCCATGGTCGGGCATGCGGATGCCGAAGAGGCGCAGGAAGGTCCACGAGAGGCCGAGGCTCACCAGGCCCACCTGACCGCCGTGGGTGTGCCCGGCGAGCACGAGATCGCCCTCCCCTTCGGGCAGATGCTGGAAGGCGCCCGGATCGTGCAGCAGCACCAGGCGCGTCATTCCCTCTTTGCGCGGGTGCGCCGCGCACACCTTGGCGAGGTGCGCCGCGCGATCGCGCCACACGAAGTCCATCCCGAGAATCTGCACGGGTCCGGCGCCGGTCTCGACCTCCTCTGCGGCGTCGACCAAGAGCTTGATGCCATTGTTCGCGAGCGCGTCGGCGACGATCTGCGGGGCCTCGTGATCGTGGTTGCCATGGCAGGCGAAGACGCGACCCGGGAGTGCCTGCAGCGGCTCGAAGGCCTGGCGCAGCAGGTCGGGATCGCGCTGCGACTCCATGGTGAGAAAGTCGCCGGTGAGGAGCACCAGATCCGGCTGCAGCGCCACCGCCTCTTCGGCGATGCGCCGGAGCCGCGCCACCGACATGAACGGGCCCAGATGCGGATCGGTGATCTGCACCAGCCGCAGCGGCCTCTCCCTACGCGCCGAGCCCCACGGATGCGGCGCGAGCGCAGACGCCGCGCCATCGTTGATGACCAGATCGATCTCTTCGCGGCGCCCGAAGCGCCAGCCGAGCGATTGCGCGAGGCCGACGAAGGCGAGAAGGTAGGGAACGAAGAAGCCGAGCGGGGTAACCCCGAAGGCCGCGACGATGGCCCACGGCAGCGCCAGGAACGTGCCGCCGAGAAAGAACGCGCCCGGCCAGCTCACCAGCACCCGGAACAACAGGCCGCGCATCGACGGCCGCGAGAGCAGAACGAAGTTCAGGTACACCGCCACGTGCAGCGCGGCCACCACCGGAAGCGCGGGCCCAAAGCTCGGCGCGAGCGCCACGGCGATGAGCGAGTGAATGCCCGTGAGCACCGCCACGAAGGTGGCGAACACGCGATTGCGGAATATCGCCGCCGAGACCACGGCGACGGAGAAACCTGCGAGAGTGAGGATCGCGAACCAGGACATCGGGTGGGCCCAGCCTACGATGCTACCCCACCCTCCGCCGTTTCGTTGCGGTCCCTCGCCATAGGGGCGGCGCACACAAAACGCACAAGGCCCCAAGCCTTCGCCTGGAGCCTTGCGCCCGGAGCCTTCACGCCGTCAGGGCTGGCGAACGCTCTCAGTGGCGATGGGCGCGGTGTTGGGGTTCGTCACCGGCGCTGCGCTGCCCGTGCTGCCGCCGCCCGAGGGGCGCGCAACCGCGGGCGGGTTGTCGCGAAGCGCCTCGGCCCTGCGCAAGTTCTCGAGCGGTTTCTGCGCCGCGTTGAGGGCGTTCTTGCCCTCTGCCGCGTGGGCGCCGCCGGGGAAGTTTCCGAGGTAGTTCTCGACGCCGCGGCAGGCGTCGGTGCGCGTGGGCTTCTTGCAGTCGCCGGCGCTGGCAGCGGCCCAGGCCTTGGACTCGGTGCCCTCGTCGATGGCCTTGCGACCGTCGGCGGCGTACTTGCCGGAGGGATACTTGTGGAGGTACTCGCGCACGCCTTCGCAGCTGGCGGTGGGGGCGCGGCAGCCGGCGTCGTTGGCGCCCTTCCAGAGATCTTCCTCTTCCTGCGCGACCTTGGCGGTGGCGGCCTTCTTCTGGTTCTCGAGCGAGGCGGCGTAGGCGGTGAGCTTGCCCGACTCCGAGAGCTGCTCGAGGAGCGCTTGCACGGCGGCCGGCTTCACGACGCCGTCGTCGCTCTCGAAGGCTGAGGTGGCGTGGTCGAGTACAGCCTTGTTGGCGACGCCGATGACCGAGAGGTCGAGTTGCACCGTGTAGTTCTGCTTGGTCTGGCCGTTGACCTGCACCGCGAAGAACGAAGCCTTCGGCGTGGCGGAGACCTTCACCGTGGCGTGGGCCGCGCTCTCGCCGCCGTCGGCCACGACCTTGTAGCCCGCGTTGGTGAGCGAGGTGGTCACCGACTCGGTGACGCCTGCCACGAACGGCTGGGCTTCGCTGGTGGCAGCCTGCACCTGAATGGTGATGGGCAGATCCGGAGCCGCGCCGAGCGCCTTGCCAGAGGTGTTGGTCACCGGCGACTGGGCGGCGCCGCAGGCCACCGGGAGCATGGAGAGGCACGCGAGGGCGAGAACGAGCGAACGAGGTGCGAGAGCGAGCTTCATGGGGGTCCTGCCGTAGGTCGAGAGTTTCAGTGACCCACCCTGCTACGTCATGTTCGGAAAAAAAGTTCCTATCGAACGTACGACAATCGCTGGATTTTTCCGGCACTAAGTGCCGCGACAGGACCGAAACAATCAGCCACCGAGCCGGGCGCGCCCGGCGCCGAGGTGCGCGATCCCGACCAGGTACGCTTGCTCCTCCTCGGTCATGGGTCCTTCCTCGAGAGCGCTGCACAGTGCGTCGACCTCGGCGTTCGAGGCGAGCGTGCACAGGACGCCGTCTACCGCGCCGCGCGAGAGCACGAAGCGATAGTGGTCGGCGACCGTTGGCCGCCACTTCTCGCGGGGCAAGCCAGCCGCGTCGAGCGCAGCATCGGGCACGTAGCCTCCGGTGCTCTTGAAGCAGTACAGGAGCGGCTTGTCGCGGGCGGCCGCGAAGGGAAAGATCTCCCGGGCCGCGCCATCGTGCTCAGCGTTGTAGCGCACGAAGCAGAGGTCGACCAAGCCGCCCTCCATCGCGGTGCGCGCCACGGAACGGTCGTGAAACGAGGCGCCGACGCTGGAGATGCCCTCGAAGCGCTCCTCGCGATGGGCGACGTAGATCGAGCGCGGGGCGAGGAAGTTGTCGGGGTATACGCCGCCCATCACGGCAACATCCAGGTAGTCGAGGCCGGGTACCGCGGCCACGACCTCGTGAAACGGCGCAAAGCAAAACTCTGGTTGCGCAACGTACGACGCGCAGGCCACCACGATATCGCGTCGAGGAACTCCACTCGCGAGCAGTCGCTCGAGGGCGCGTCGCGTACCCTCGTAGAGCGGCCAGTGCATGTCGGCGCTCAAGAAGAAGAAGTTGAACCCGCGCGAGAAGGCATGGGTCAGGTCGTCGATGTCGGTCATGCCCAAGCAAAATGGGCTTACCGAGAGGCCGCGCACCTCGTATCGATCGGCAGGGCGCGGCAGGCGCGCGGCGCGCGTGTGGCTCATGCAGTACCTTTCGACGAACCGCGGCGGGCACGCGCGGCCAGCGATTCGTAGTAGCGCCACAGGAACGTGTGGAGCACCAACTCGTGGGCGCGCGCATCGGTGCGCATCATACGATTGCACCACATGTGCAGGAACGAAGACGCCAGCGACTCGGAGGTAACCGAGCAGAGTCCGGCGCGGCGCAACCCTCGCAGCTTCTGCGCCAGCGGACGCACCTGCGCGGAGCGGCGTTCGAGCGTCTGCGCCACCATGACGGGAATCGTTGCGCCCCCGAGCAAGCCATCCACGTAGCGGTAGCTGCCACGGTATCGCTCGAAGAGCTCCCGATCGCCGGCTTCGTCGCCGCCCATCTCGGCGCGAAACCCGGCGCGAATCGACGCCACCAGCTCCGTGCGAACCTCGGGCGTGAACGCGAAATCGTCGAGCAAACGATGCATTCCGAGCAGCGTGTAGCCCCATCGATCCTGCCCCTCGGGCTCGCCCTCGAGCGCAGCGAGCAGCCCCAGGGCGGCCACACTATCGAAGCCGAAGATGCGCTCCGCCAGCGACATCGTACGGTCGCCGCCATATCGTTCGAGCTCTCGCACGTAGGTCGACACCTCGAGCTTGTCGATGCGCCCGGTGGCGAGGTGGTGGGCGACGGCCCGGTGCAGCCCCGGGAGCAGGTCGCCGGCGAGCACCTGCGGCGCGCCGTGGAAGCGCAGGCGAATATGAGGATGCGGATCCTCATAGCGCAGGAAAAACCAATGGTCGAAGCGGCCGGCATTCTCTCGTACGAAGTCTTGCACGACGCCCCGCAGAATACCGTCGATGGAGCCGCGCGCGCAGTACAGCTTGGCGTAGAGCCACTCGCTGCCCGGCGCGTACGAACGCTGAAGAGTGGGTGCTGGCGGCGGAGGAGCCGGCACTTCTTTCTCCTCGGCTGCGGCGCGCGTGAAGGGCACCACGAGCTCGCAGGTGTACCCCCGCCTTCGCCGCTCGCCACCAGCGTCGATTCCTCCAAAAACAGCTCTATCAGCGTGGCAGCGCTCCTTCCTGCGCAAGCGCCGACCAACGCATCGATCGATATCGAGCTATCCAGATCCACCGGAAGAACGTTGTCGCCGTCTTCCAGTCCAAGGTAGCGTGGCAGCCCACGCTCCGCTCGCAGCCGGGTGATCGAGCGCATTCGCTCCACCGGAGATCCCAATGCCAGAGTGGAGATCTCGGGCCCAGAGAGCGTGAAGCGCGCCGGCGCGAGAATGAGCCTGCCGCTGGTCACGCGCGGGAGGGCGCGCGCCCCTGCCAACGCGCCCCAGGAAAAGTGACCATGGCCGGCCACCCCTTGCTGCTGGAGATTGGCCAAGAATCGATACATCGTCATCTGGCGGCCCGCGAAGTTGTGGGCGCTCGCCAGGCGCGGGATAATCTCTTTTCCCAGACGGCGAGATCGAAGCACGATTCTCTCGCCGGCGACGGAAACCGTGAGATCGTGGACCGGGATCAGCCCTTCGGCGGCCACGCCGGAGCGACCGCAAAACGCGATTTCGTGCGCACGTAGCACCGGCCGCAACAGCACGTTGGCTGCACGGCTGGCGTCGGGCATGTGCACGATCTCGGCGTAAATGGCGTGTGGATGAAATGCCTCTTCGCGGCGGAGGTGCGCGCGAACCGCATCGGCGAGCCCGACGTCCCACGCGGCAAAGCGGCCAAGGAGGCGGGCGGCCGAGGGACCCGCCCAGTGATGAAGCTGCACGCACATTCGTCCATCGAGCCGGTGGAGCGAGACCAGGGCGGCAAGCGAGTCGGGAAGGCGCGGCGTCGACCCGCGATCGAGTCGCAGCAGATCGTCGTCGCGAAGGTCGACGACGTTCGCTCCCGACCTCCACGCCCCTTCGAGCTTCTCGAGCAAGAGCTGGTCGCGGAGCGCCGAGCTCGGTGGGAGCCGGCCCACGCCCTTTGGAGTGCGGAGGCCGAGCCCTTCCAGGAGCGGCGCGGGCTCCCGCGCGAACGACTCCTCGTCGACGTATCCGATGCCGACCTCGTCGTCGAGCGCCTCGACAAGCGGAATCTCTCGCAGCTCATAGCGCTCGAGGAAGGCGCTACGAAAGGCCGCGAGCGCATCGTGCTGGGGCGTGAGGGCGTGCAACAGATGCACGCCTCGTTCGATCTCGTGGACTTCGTCGCGCCCCAGCGAGCCTCGTACGCCCAGGGCGAGGTCGACCTGGAACAAATGGTCGGACCGAGCCGGCAGCCCCGCGAGCGCGCCTTCCATTTGCTGGTAGCGCTCCACCCCCGCACCGAGAGGCTGCTGCGCGAACCCTTCGAGTGCCTCGGCAACCTGTCCGAGCGAAATCGTTGCGCGGTGCTCCGGAGCCACCCTTCGCAGTTGAGAAAGCATGGTGCCGAGGGCGCCTTCGCCGGTGAGCGGTGGCTCGAGGTCCGATTCGAGAATACGACTGCGAATGAGATCATCGACGTACGCGCGGGCGTCGCTTTCAGAGACGTCGTTCGCCACCAGCTCGCTCGCGATTTGCTCGCGCGTCTTGCCCCCTGCTGCGCAGGCCAGCACGGCCTTCAATGGCTCGTCGAGCTCCACGCCGATCAACCCATAGGAGCGGACGCCGGCACGGCGCGCCAGCACCGGCACGTGCAAGCGGCCGGCCACCTCGTACATCGAGGCATTCGGACGAAACGAGAGTTGGTCGCGCAGCACGGCGTCGTCTTCGAGCCCCTCCGCCAGCGCGACGAGGTAACCCATGTCGAGGCGAACCCGGCGCTGGGAGTGCGACGCACCAAGGCCTTCCAGCACCGTAGCGCTTTCTATCGCAGCCGCGGCGAATCCCGCGAAGAGACCGAACGGTGTACAGCGCGTGCACATCCGGCCGACGTACCGCACAAGCGACTGCTCAATCTTGATTCCGTCTTTGCTCTCGGGGTCTGCGAGCCACTTGGGTATGCCCGCATGCAGCGACGGCGAAGCAACGTAGAGAGCCTCGCGGACAACCGGACGCTGCAGGAGCGCCCAGAGTCGACGACGCGTTTCTCGACGTTGCGGGGCGAGGCCCTCGTCGCTGGAGTCCTCCATCCCCAGCCCAGCAAGGTCGAGAAATTGCGAAGTTGCGATCAGCGGCGCGCGCACCATCGCAAACGCGTCGACGACGAGTCGCTCTTGCTGGGCATTACCTTCCGGCACGCGGCGCTCCGATCACCTAGCGACGACCGTTGTCTCCGGAGGAAGAGCCACTTCCTCCGCCCGAGTTGGAGCCGCCGCTGCCGCTACCCGACTTGGAGCCGCTGCTGCCGCTACCCGACTTGGAGCCGCCGCTGGTGCCACCCGACTTGGAGCCGCCGCTCGCGCTTCCGCCGCCATTGTTGCCGGGACCTTGACGATCGCGATCGCCGCTGCTGCCGCTGCTACCCGACTTGGAGCCGCCGCTCGCGCTTCCGCCGCCATTGTTGCCGGGGCCCTGCCGATCGCGATCGCCGCCGCTGCCGCTGCTGCTGCCGCTGGGCTTGGCTGCGCCGCCGCCATTGTTGCCGGGGCCCTGCCGATCGCGATCGCCGCCGCTGCTGCTGGGCTTGGCTGCGCCGCCGCCATTGTTGCCCGGCCCCTGGCGATCGCGGTCTGGACCCGGACCGTCGGTATCGGAGCTCGATGCCGGATGCGGTGACGGCTTGGGCCCGCCTGCGGCGCCGGGCGTGCTGGGCGGCGCCGGAGGGTGGTAGTTCGACGCCGTCGAACCGGGCGCAGAGCGCGTCCACCCCACGATGCCTCCGCTGTAGAAAATGGTGGGGGCGGGGGCGCTCGTGGTGTTCGGACTGACCTTGATGTCGGTGACGGTTTGCCCAGCGCCCTTCTTCACCCCCTTCTCGAATGCGCTCGCGCGCGCCGCGCCGCCGCCGCCTTTCTGCCCGAGGAAGTGCAGGTCGAGGCTGAGGTCGCGCAAGATCTCCACGCGGAGCTTCAACTTGTTCCCGCGAGCGGCGCCGCTCGCCGCAAGGCTTCGGTCTCGAGCATCGAGCACAGGGTCGACCGGACGCTCCGGCACTGGGGTAGATGCATCCGAGGCGTCGTGGACGGGCTCCGCGCCTTCCGTGGAAGCGCTCGCCACCGACGCGAACGTAGACACGCCAACCAACACCGCACACGAGAGCGTCTTCATTTTTCAGTTTCCCTTCACCAACAAGAGCACGCGCACGTCGAGCCGCGCGAATACTTAGACGTTCACTTCGACGAGCCCATTCGGTGGCCACACGCCGACCCCACCGTACACCGGCCCTTTGCGCGGTGATGCTCCGCTGGGCGCCCCTGTAAGAGTCCGTGATCCATGCAGAATTCGCCAGCGACCACGCACCGGATCCGCAACCGAGGAAACCCCCGAACGGCCCACAAGTGCACAGCCCGCAGCCGGCCTGCGTTGCGGTGCCGAGTGGGCATCGGGCGAACTTTTTCGTGGGTTTCCGCGCCCACCTGGAGAATAAGGAGAGCATGTCGAACGTGTATGCGGTCATCATGGCGGGCGGCTCGGGAACGCGGTTCTGGCCGGCGTCGCGCGAGATGCGGCCGAAGCAGCTCCTGGAGTTCCGTGCCGGCGAGGCCTCGCTCCTCGCGGCCACCGTGGAGCGCTTGCTGCCGCTGGTGCCCGCTTCGCATCAGTATGTGGTCACCGCAGCGCGCCTGGGCGCCGAGACCGAAGCTGCGGTGCCCGGTCTGCCGGCTTCACAGGTGCTCCGGGAGCCGGCGCCGCGCAACACCGCGCCCTGCGTCGCCTGGGCCACGTGGGAGATCCTCGCGCGCGATCCCGACGCGCGCATCATGGTGCTCCCGAGCGATCACGTCATCGAGCGACCGGAAGCGTTCCGTGCCGTGCTGGAAGAAGCGCTGGCGGGCGCCGACCTGGGGCGGCTCACCACGGTGGGCATCGTGCCCACGCGGCCAGAGACCGGGTATGGCTACATCGAGGTGGGCGCGCCACTGCAAAAGGCCGTGCACGAGGTGGCGCGCTTCGTAGAGAAGCCCGACCTCGCGCGGGCGCAAGAGTACGTGGCCTCGGGCAAATACTTGTGGAATGCAGGTATGTTCTTCTTCCGCGCGAAGGACATGGAAGCCGCGGTGCGCGCGCACTTGCCCGAGGTGGCCGAGGGGCTCGACGCCATACGGCAGAACCCGGCGTCGCTACCCGACGTGTTTCCGACGCTCACCAGCATCTCGGTAGACCACGGTGTGATGGAGAAGGCGGGAAACCTGGCGGTGGTGAAGGGCGACTTCGGCTGGAACGACGTTGGCAGCTGGCAGAGCGCCTGGGAGCTCGCCGCCAAAGACGCCCACGGCAACGCGCTGCCCGAGGGTGGCCTGGCCATCGACGCCACCGGCAACCTGGTGCGACGCCTCACCCGCGATCCTTCGCCCAAGATGGTGGCGCTGGTGGGCGTGCACGATCTGGTGGTGGTCGACACCGGCGACGCGCTCCTGGTCATGCCCCGGGAGCGCGCGCAAGACGTACGGCTGGTGGTCGAGGCGCTCAAGGCGCAAACCCACAAGCGCTTCTTGTAGGAGCGCGGAGCCCCCATGAAGCTCGAGCCGCCGGCGGAGCAATATCGCGACACGTTCTTGCGTGGGCTTCGCGAGTTTCAACAAGAAGGCCTCCCCTGGTACATCGGCGGCGATCTCGCCGAGGTGGAGCGAGACTTCGGCGCCTTCGTGGCCAAGAAGCTGGCCGAGTCGACCCGCCGAACCGCGGACTTCGTGCCAAGCACGCAGCTGTGGGGCATCGAAGGCGAGCAGTTCGTGGGGCGCATCTCCCTTCGCCACGAGCTCACCGAATCGCTGCGCCGAGAGGGAGGGCACATCGGCTACGACACCGTGCCGTCGTTTCGCGGGCGCGGTGTGGCCACCGAGATGCTCCGCCTCGCATTGCCGTTGGCGCGCGAGCTTGGCCTTCGAGAGGTACTTGTAACCTGCAACGAAACCAACGTCGCCTCCATTCGCGTCATCGAGCGCAACGGCGGGGTGCTGCGGGAGACCAAGGTGCTCGACCCCGCGAAGCCGGCAAAGCGCTACTACTGGATCGCGCTCGGGTAGCGCCTCGCGCTGGCGATCGCGCGAGCGATTCTCAGGGCGCGGGCAGCGAGCCGCGGCTCGGGGTTCCGTTGTTGATGCGCGGCCAGCCTCCGGTCCAGCGCACGCGGTCGACCAGCAGAGATCGCCCGCCCGGTTGACCGCACTCGTGGGCGCCGCGCCACGCGTGGTAGACGATGTAGTCGTGGCCGCTTCGGCTCACGATCGAGTTGTGGCCGGGGCCCGACCAGGCCGCGTTGGAGCGCAGAATCGGATTGCCGCGCTTCACGAACGGCCCCAAGGGCGACTTCGAGCGCGCAACGCCCACCGAGTAGGTTCCGTCGCAGTAGCGGAAACCGCTGTAGAACATGTAGTAGAAGCCGCCGTGGCCGACGACCCACGGTCCTTCCACCACGTCGCCCTCCCAGCGCAGGGTGTTCTGCAGCAGCGCCCGACGCGGTCCGACAGGGGTGACGCCGTCGGCGCCGACCTCTTGTCCGTACACCACAGTACGCTCCTGCGGCCGGAGCGCGTTGCTGTCGGTCTTGTAGTAGAGAAAGTGGCGACCGTTGCCGGCGGTGAAGAGATGGGCGTCGATGAGGCTCACGTGCGAGCTGCACACCAGCGGCCTGCCGATGTCTTTGAACGGCCCTTCTGGCGAGGCCGCGCGCGCCGCTCCGATACACATCTTGCCGCGACGGGCCGAGAGTGCCGAGAAGTACGCGACGAAGCCCGCGCTCACCCCCAGGTGCTCGAGCTGGTGAATCTCCGGCGCCCAGAAGTTGCCAGTGGCCCAACCGGGCCGGGTGGAAGGCGTGAAGGTGTGTCCGGCGGCCTTCCAGTGCACCAGGTCCGGAGACGAGAAGCGCGGGTAGCCGGCTCCGGTGCACGTTACGTAGTACGTGGGCGTGCTGCCGCCGGTGCGAATCACCCCCGGATCAGCGCAGTTGCCAAGAACCGGATTGCGGTATTGCGGCGCCCCAAGAGTCACGAGATCGGAGAGCTCACCGGGCGCGGCGCCCATCGGAAGGTCGGCGACAGAGGGGGCTTCGAAGGGTGCTTCGTCGTCATCATCGGCGCTCGGCGGATCGTCGGCGTCGGCAATTTCGTTCGTGCTCACATCTTCGGTCGCCAGCGAGTCTGCGTCCACGGCGCTCCCTTCCTCGGGGCCCGCGGGCAGGTTGGACCACGCCTCGTCGGAGAAGTCGTCTTCACGCGGCTGCGCGCCAGAGGCCGCGCAACTGGGGACGACGAGCGCGAGCGCGAGGATACCGAACACGGGAGCGAAGAGGCGAGCCATGCGCGTGCAGGAGCAAGCGCCGTACCGACGTGATCGGCGCGGTTTCGCCGGCCGGATGCCGATCGCTCGCATTGTACCGCGAGACGCACGCGCGAATGCGCGAATGCGCGACACGTCGCGGACCGTGAATGCACCGCCACGCGCGCGCAATTTCTCGGCCTTCCCACAAGTTGCGGCGGCCTCGCCGCTTCGGTGCCGCTTCCGCAGCGCCTCTGCAACACACGTGCGAATCTGACGCCAGCCACTCGGTGCGGGACCGATGCTTGCAGGAGGGTCATCCTTCGCTCCGTGCGTTGACGTGCCGGGCAGACCCGTGGGGCCCGGTAGCAAACAGCTTTACCATTTTAGCGCCGATCCATTGCCGCCTCCGTCGCTCGCGAGACCGGGCCCTTACCGAGATCCTTATCCATGTACACTCCTTCTTCCAAGCTCACGGCTCTCTTCTTGTTCGCCCTGGCCACACTGGGTGGCTGCGCCTCGTCCAGCAGCGGCGCGTCGTCTAGCGGCGGCACGTCGTCCAGCGGAGGCACGTCGTCCAGCGGAGGCGTTGGCTCCTCGCCCTGCGCCGACTTCGGCGGCACGTGTGTCAAGGGCTCCACGGCAAACCCGAAGCCGAGCTGCGCCGCAGGCTCAATCCGCGCCCTGCAGAGCGGATGCACGGGCCTCGATGTCTGCTGCTTGCCAGAAAGAGCCGCCGGCTCGCAGGAGCGACGTGGCAATCAAGGTCTCCTGTGCACCGACAGCGCCTTCGACGAGTTCGCGGCCGGCTCTTGCGACAACGGCAAGGGCGCCGCCATCTCCTGCGGCATCGGCTGCGCCTGCGGCGCCGGCTCCAGCGGACCATCGTGCGACTGCAGCCGCGGGCTACCTCCCACCAAGGCGGGCTCGGTCGAGTGCGCGGTATTCGGCTGCGGAGGCATCACCTGCGGCGCCAACTGCACCTGCGTCGCCTCCGAAGCTGGCGGCACCTGTCGCTGCCCATAACCGAGCGAGCTGACGGGTGCGCTTCGTGAGCTAGGTGATTCTTTCGGTGGCTCACAGGAGACCGACGCCTTGGCCGCGAGGCGCGTTCGCTGGCTGCACCGCAGGCCGCTCACTCTCGTTCCTCGTGAGCACGCGGTGGGTCGCTCACTCTCGTTCCTCGTGAGGACGGGAGGCGAAGGCCCCCGAAGGTATCGGCCAAAAACCCCAGCCCCCTAAGGGCAGGAGGGAGAGGGTGCGGGCGCATCGGCGCAAGGATCGGGCGGTACCTTGAGCGTCTGCGCGTCGCCCAGCAGGGCCGGCGCGAGCTCGAGGTCAATGGCCATGGAGATGGCGTCGCAGTTCTGGCCGGCGGGGGTGCCGCTGGCGGTAATGTCGCGCGACTCGCACAGAAACTTCCGAGCCTGCGGATCGAGGATCGGATCCTTGCACAGCGGGTGCTTGTCGTCGCCGATGAGCAGCGTGCGAACCGCGCGATACGAGTCCTCGGCCGACCAGCGGCCAATGACCAGCGCCTCCACCGGCTCGCCATTCACGAGCCGGAAGGTGAGCGTCGGGTTGTCGAGGCGCAGCGTGAACTCCGACGAAGCGCGAAGGGCGAGCCCCGGCAGCTGCACGGTGAGCGACTGCGCCGTGGGAGAGAGCGTGGTCTGCGTGAAGTAGGTGGATATCTTCGAGGCCTTGTCGGAGAGCGCGGCGGCGTCGATGTCCCACACGTCGCGGCCGTTCCAGACGGGCGCAACGTCCTTGCCGCACACCTCGCGGCCGGGCGAGGGGTAGAACGAGATGCCGGCGCGATCGGTACCCACCGCGCGCTGGATGCGAAAGAGGGCGCCGGCCTTTCCGGCCGAGGTGAGATAGTTGTAGCGCGATTCCACCGAGTAGCTGGTGGACAGCAGCGAGATGGCCGCCCCGGCGCTGTTGGCGCACTCGCTCGTGGCGGGCTGAATCTGCACGCCATTCGGGCGCCGGCAGGTGGGCGAGATGCGGGGGCAGATGCTGCTATTGCTGGCGTCGAAGGTGCCGGTACCGAAGGTGATCTTGCGAACCGCATAGACGCCGTCGATGGGAGGGCCTCCGGGGACGACGGTGCCCGAGTCGCGCACCGGGCCCGCATCGGGCACCACGCACGCGTCGGCACTCGGGCTGGCGTCGCGCGGGGGCGCAACGCCACCATCGCTCCGCTTCGGCACTTCGAGACCGTTGACGATGGTGCACGCGTACAGAGCGCCGCAGGTGACGACGGCCACCGCCGCGGTGCGGGTGCGGGTGCGGGTGCGGGTGCGTTGGGGCCTCATCGCGGATGGCTCAAAGGGAGCGGTCTTCCAGGCACTGCGCATACACGGCGCTGCAGCGTTCGACCTTGATGCAGGCCTCGCACGCGGGCTCCGCCGAGAGCGTGCCCCCAGAGCAGAACCCGGTGCAGGCTTCCTTGCACTGGTTGGATCCGCAGGCGCAGCTCACGTAGTTCTCGAAGCGTCGCTGCGAGCTTACGGGCGTGACGTTCTTCCGGCAGACCTTGCCGGTACCGAGGTTGATGCCCTCCAGCAGATCGTTGCAGTGAATGCAGTCGGGCGGATCTGCTGCGTCCTTGCCGGCGTCGACCAGCGCCGGCGCGGCGTCTGTGGGCCCGACGTCGCTCGAGAGCACGCGGCCCCCACAGGCGAAGACGGGCAACATCGAACCGAGCACGGTGAAGAGGATCGCGCGCACACCACGAACTTAGCACGCCTTCGCGGCGCGGCCCGAGGGCGCGACGCGGGTGATGGCTCGTGCCCGCACCGCGGGAGACTCCCCCCGATCTACTTGCGCACTGCACGCTTCTTCGCAGTGGCGGTTTTCGCAGCGGTGGGGAGCGGCCGCGCTCCGCTTTGCGGCTGCGCGGTGGACCGCGCGGCGCCGCTCCGGCCCTTGCTGCGCGCCGTTTTCTTCGAATAGGGCTCGTAGGCCTTGGGCTCGCCGCTCGCGTTGCCCGCGTCGTTACCCGCGTCGTTACCCGCGTCGTTACCCGCACCGGCCCCGCCCGGGCCCAGCCGCCGTAGCTCGTCGCGCAGACGTGCGGCCGTTTCGAAATCGAGCCGCTCCGCCGCCTCGAACATTTCCAGGCGCATGGCTTGGATGCGCTCGCCCAAGTCGTCTTCTGCCACCGCGGCCTTGCCCTTGGTGCCCCCCTTCGGAGTCTTGGGAATGGCCAGGTAGTCGATGGTCCCGGCCGCAGGGTTGATGTTCATGACGGCGCGCACGATGGTCGTCGGCGTGATGCCGTGCTCCTCGTTGTACTTTCCCTGGATGCCGCGGCGGCGCGCGGTCTCGTCGAGGGCGTACTTCATGGCCGGCGTGATGGAGTCGGCGTACATGATGACGCGGCCGTTCTGGTTGCGCGCGGCGCGGCCGATGGTCTGGATGAGCGAGCGCGGGCTGCGCAAGAAACCCTCCTTGTCGGCATCGAAGATGGCCACCAGCGACACTTCGGGCAGGTCGAGGCCCTCGCGCAGAAGGTTGATGCCCACCAGCACGTCGAACTCGCCCAGGCGGAGATCGCGCAGAATATCGATGCGCTCCAGGGTGTCGATGTCGGAGTGTAGGTAGCGAATGCGAACGCCCAGCTCGCGGTAGTAGTCGGTGAGGTCTTCGCTCATACGCTTGGTGAGCGTGGTGCAGAGCACGCGCTCGCCCGCCTTCACCCGCAGGTGAATCTCGTTCAGCAGGTCGTCGACTTGGCCCGACACCTTGCGCACCTCGACCTCGGGGTCCATGAGGCCGGTGGGGCGAATGAGCTGCTCCACGAACACGCCCTGGGCCTTTTGCATCTCGTACTCGCCGGGCGTGGCCGACACGTGGATGCACTGCCCGATGTGGCTCTCGAACTCCTCGAAGCGCAGCGGGCGGTTGTCGAGGGCGCTGGGGAGACGGAAGCCGTATTCGACCAGCGTCTCTTTGCGCGCGCGGTCGCCCTTGTACATGGCGCCCACCTGGGGCACCGTTTGGTGCGACTCGTCGAGGATGAGCAGGTAGTCCTTGGGAAAGTAGTCGATGAGCGTGGGCGGCGGCTCGCCCGGCTTGCGGTTCGAGAGATGGCGCGAGTAGTTCTCGATGCCGTTGCAGAATCCCATCTGCTCCATCATCTCGATGTCGTACTGCGTGCGCTGCTCCAGCCGTTGCTTCTCGAGAAAACGCCCCTCCTTGTCGTAGAAGTCGAGGCGCTCGCGCAGCTCGTCGCGCACCTGGGAGATGGCGCGACGCATTTGCTCCTGCGGCGTGACGTAGTGGGAGCCGGGGAAGATGGCGATGCGCGGCACCGAGCTCTTCACCTTGCCGCGCAGCGGGTCGACCTCCTTGATGGCCTCCACCACGTCGCCAAAGAACTCCACGCGAATGGCGGTGTCGTGCTCGTAGGCGGGGAAGATCTCCACCACGTCGCCGCGCACCCGGAAGGTGCCGCGGTGAAAGTCGATGTCGTTGCGCTCGTACTGCACATCGACCAGCATGCGCAGCAGGTTGTCGCGACGGTATTCTTCGCCCACCTTGAGGTCGATGAGGAGGCCCGAGTAGCTCTCGGCGCTGCCGATGCCGTAGATGCAGCTCACCGAGGCGACGATGATGACGTCGCGCCGCGACAGGAGCGCCCGCGTGGCCGAGTGGCGCATGCGGTCGATGGCGTCGTTGATGATGGCGTCTTTGTCGATGTAAGTGTCGCTGGCCGGAACGTAGGCCTCGGGCTGGTAGTAGTCGTAGTAGCTGACGAAGTACTCGACGGCGTTCTCGGGAAAGAGCTCGCGCATCTCACCGTAGAGCTGCGCCGCCAGCGTTTTGTTGGGCGCCATGATGAGCGTCGGGCGGTTGACCGTCTGGATGACGTTGGCGATGGTGAAGGTCTTGCCGGAGCCAGTGATGCCCAAGAGCACCTGGTGCTGATCGCCTCGGGCGAGCCCGGCGAGGAGCGATTCGATGGCGCGCGGCTGATCGCCCGCAGGCTCGAAGTGAGAGACGAGTTTGAAGGCGTCGGGCATGGACCGCGAATCTTCACACCCGCCGCAGGCCCTTGCAAGGCGTGCGGGCCGCGCGCCCGGCATTTGTCACCGCTGTGTGTCAGTATATGCGCCGCCCGCAACGGTGGGGCGCGCGCGGCATCGCCCGCCGCAGGGCCTCCTCAAGGTCGCGAGGCGGCGCCCGTTCAACGGAGAACATGCCCCACCAGAACGACCTTCGCCTCTCCGAGCTCCTCGGCGCGCTGAGCTACGCGCTCGACTTGACCGAAGGGCAACCACCCGGCCACTGCGTGCGCGCTTGCTGGATAGGCATGCATCTGGGGCGCGCCATCGGGCTCTCGGAGGCAACGCTGCAAGAGGTGTACTTCACCCTTCTGCTCAAAGACCTGGGCTGCAGCAGCAACGCAGCGCGCATCTGCGAGCTCTACCTCACCGACGATCTCAAGTTCAAACGCGACTTCAAGTGGGTCGACGGGAGCTTTCCGCAGGTGGTGCGCTTCGCCCTGGAGAACACCGCCCTCGGCGCCGGCATCGTCACCAAGATTCGCACCATCCTCGGCGCGCTGGAGACCAAAGACGAGGTCGCCCAAGAGCTCATTGCCACCCGCTGCAACCGGGGCGCGCAGATCGCCAAGCGGCTCCGCTTCGGCGACGCCGTTGCTGCCGGCATCTATCACCTCGACGAGCACTGGAACGGCACCGGCCACCCGGACCAACTGGTGGGCGCGGCCATTCCCGTTCACGCCCGCATCGCCCTTTTGGCGCAAGTGGTGGACGTCTTCTTCGGCTCGGAGGGCGCCGCCGCTGCCAAGAAGGAGGCCCAGAGCCGGAGCGGCACGTGGTTCGACCCCGACCTGGTGTCCGCGCTCATGGCCATGGACTCCGACCACGAAATGTGGGCCGGGTTGCGCTCGCCAAGCATTGCCAAGTCGGTGTTCGAGCTCGCGCCGGCGCAGTGCTCGATTCGTGTAGACGACACCTATCTCGACGAGATCGCGGCGGCCTTCGGCGAGGTGGTCGACTCCAAAAGCCCCTATACTTCCGGGCACAGCGCACGCGTTGCACTCTACACAGACCTGGTGGCCAAGGAGCTGGGTATGGGCGCGGAGCGACGGCGCTGGCTGCACCGGGGAGCGCTCCTTCACGACGTGGGCAAGCTCGGGGTGAGCAATTCCATCCTCGACAAGCCCGCCAAGCTCGATGAAGCCGAGTGGGACGCCGTCAAGAAGCACCCGGTCTACACCGAGCAGATTCTCCTGCGCATTCCTCACTTCGAGGAGCTGGCGGTGGTTTCCGGCGCCCACCACGAGCGCCTCGACGGCAAGGGCTACCCCCGCGGTATCGGGGCCACCGACATCGCCCTCGAGACGCGCATCATCACCGTCGCCGACATCTTCGATGCCATCACCGCGGAGCGGCCCTACCGCGGCGCCACCGAGCCGCAGAAGGCGCTGGCCATCATGGCCGAGTCGGTGGGAACTGCGCTCGATCCGGCGTGCTTCGAGGCGCTGGTGCGGGTGGTGAGAAAGCTCGAGGCCGGTCCCGAGCGGGTAGACGACGCGGACATCGCGTACGTGGTGAAGGACGACAACCTCGAGGTCCAAGAAGCCCCGCGTCGCCCCAGCTTCGCAGCTTGAGACCCTTCAGCTCGGGTCGATGCCGTCGACCATGTGGGCGCCGCCGCTGAAGACCACCGCATCGAGCAGGCGTTCTTCCGGCACCAGGGCCAGCGTCGGGTGGTCGCGGCGAATGCGCAGGGTGCCGCCGGCGTCGCCGAAACCGCAGGCTGCCGCGGTGGTGAGAGAGCCGTCGCGCCAGAGGCACTCGGCGGGGGTGCGACCCGGCTCGGCGAAGGTGACGCGGCTCTTGGTACGCAGCCGCTCGTGGGTCTCGAGGGCCCGTAGGTCTTCGATGGGGTCGGTGACGACGTGGCTGTCGACGCCGATGCAAAGCTTGGTGCCCGCCGCGCGAAGGGCGGTGAGGTGCGGTAGGCCGTCGCCGAGGTCGCGCTCGGTGGTGGCGCAGATGCAGGCGTATGCGCCCGAACGACCGAGTCTTCGGGCTTCGGCCTCGGTGATCTGCGTGGCGTGCACCGCCACGAAGCGCGGCCCCAGGGCGCCGATGTCGCCCAGGTAGTCGACCGGCGCGCGCCCGGTCTCCGCCGTGCACTCGACGACCTCGCGCTCCACCTCCGACACGTGCATGTGGAGCGGCATGTCGCGCGCCGCCGCGAAACGCACCAGCTCCTCCAGATAGGCCGGCGGCACCGCGCGCACCGAGTGGGGCGCCAAACCAACGACCACCGCTGCATCATCCTTGTACTTTGCACACAAATGCTCGACGTCTCGAAGCACCAGCTCCGCCGATGCGTCGCAGAAGCGCCTCTGCCCGGGCTCTGGGTCGCGCCCCGGGCCCGCGCGAAAGTACGCCGTGCGCAGAAGGGCGATGCGCAGCCCTTCCTCTTTGGCGATGGCGATGGCCAGCTCTGCGAGGAGAGTGCGCTGCGCGTAGGGCGTGCCGTCGGCCTGGTGGTGCACATAGTGAAACTCGCCCACCGTGCGCACCCCGGCGCGAAAAAGCTCCCGGTAGGCGATGCGGGTCACCGCTTCGAACGACTCGGGCGTGAGCGCGGTGGCGCAGCGGTACATTTCGCCGCGCCAGGTCCAAAAGTCGTCGCCCTCGCCGCCGCGCGCCGCGGGCGAAGGACGCTGCGCTCCGCCGCGCATGCCGCGCTGAAACGCGTGCGAGTGGGCGGTGGCCAGAGCAGGAAGCCGAAGGTAGGGCCCATCGAGCGCGAGCATGACCCTTGGTTAGCACGGTCTGGGGCTTACGGCCGAGGCACGTCTCGACCGAGCTCAGCGAGCGGCTTTGGTGGCGTAGGTATGCGGGGGAAAGTGACGAAAGAAGGTGGGCCGCATGATGGGCGCGCCATCTTCCTTGTCGGACCCGGAAGCGAGCGGGCCCACCAATCGCAGCAGCGAGCCGGGCGTCACCGCGGTGGGGCCGGTGTCGTCTTCGCCGTGCAAGGTGAGCACCGCGTGCACGACGCCGAACTCCGCATCGCTCACCGTGACCCGGCAGGTTTCGTCGTCGTCCTTCTTCGCGCACAGGTTGTCGGCTTCGAGCTTGCGCACGCTGAGCGTGAGGTAGGCTGCGCCGGCGGGGCCGGGTACCCGATGCACCACCACGCCGAAGAACCAGCCGGGCGTCTTCTGGTAGTCCTCGGGCCTTTTCCGCGCGCCTTCTGCCGAGAGCTCCTTCGCCCCCGCGAGCGCCGACTCTTCGGCGGCGAGCGGGGCATACTTGGGCGCGTGACCGTAGAGCCCGGGGCTGTGGCAGGCAACGGCGAGCAGGGCAGCGGGCGCAAGGTAACGTGCAAGATACATGTAGCGGAACGTTACCACCCGAGGCGCTCTCAGGGCCAGTGTGTGGTTCGGCGTGCTGCTTCAGCGCACGGAAACAGGCGGCGGAATGTTGCTCTCGCTCCGCGAGCGGAAAAACGCGCGCATGCCCAGCTCGGCCGCGAACAGGGCGAGCAGCACCAAGGCCAGCACCCAGGAGACGTCCATCTTTGGGTGTCCGTTGCCTTCGGCGGCGTCGAGGGCGGCGTCTGCAACCTTGCGCGGGCGGAAGTCGACCTCGCGGGGCGCCGGCGCCACCACCCGGCGCTCGACCTTGCCGTCGATGGTGAACACGTAGGCGCCCACCAGGCCGGGCACCACGCGGCTCACCGTTCCATCGCGCAGCAGAGTGAGCGGGGGACCGTCCTTGCTGGGGTCGGCGTCGGCAACCGGCCCTTTGCCTTCGACCTTCTTGCCGCGCAGGAGCCAGGGCACGCCCACCTCAGTGCGCTGGGGCGAGGCGCGCGAGATGGTCTCGGCGGCGAACGCATCGAGAAGCGTCAAAAACGCCGGGCGCAGGGGAAAATCGCTCTCGTCGGCGGAGAGGGGCAGCGTGACCACCCACACCTCGCCGCGCCCCACCGCGCGCTTGAGAAGGAGCGGCGCGCCGTCTTTCCAGGTGGCACGGACCTCGAAGGCCCTCTGGTCGTCGTCGGCCACGGTGGTGCGGCCGCGCGCCTCGACGTTCTCGAGGCTCAGGCCGCTTTCGCCGAAGAAGCCGGTGCTCTTGGGGTCGACGCCGGTGACGGTGGTCGGGCCCCAGCGAACGGGCTGGGTAAGTACCGGCAAGAGCGAAGCACCGAGCGGCGGCGAAGCGGCGCGTGGCCCAAGCGCCACCAGCACCAGGCCACCGTTGTCGAGAAAGGTGCCCATCGCGCGCCGCTCCTCCGGGGTGAGGCCGGGCGGATCGTCGACGATGAGGCCGGCAAAAGGCGCGAGATCTTCAGAGCGGTCGGGCACCACCGGAAGCGGCGTGGCCGGCACGCCGGTCTTCAGCGCCGTGAGTGCCTGCTCGAGGACCGGCGGACCGCCGGTGGCTACCGCTTCGTCGCGGCCATAGGAGACAACCGCCAGGGCGCCGGGCGAGCCCTGGGTCACCACCGCCGCCCGATCGTCCGACGCGATAGCGTCGCTGCCGGTGAGCTGCGCCACCAGATCGTGGGGGTCGGCGGCCGCCTCGGGCGTGAGCTGTAGCGTGGGCTCCATGGCCAGCGGCGCGTCGCCGTTTCCCATGCCCGCCGGCCCCAGCGACGAAGCGATCTTCTTGCTGCCCGCCATGATCACGATCTCGCGGCCCGAGAACGCGGAGGCATGGTTGCATTGTACACGCGTTCGCACCAGCGCGCCGACCCGCGTGGCTTCGATGAGCGCGCAGTCGGCAGCGTCCTTGGCCAGGTCGGGCATGGCGAACCACACGCGAATGCCGGTGGCCAGCACCGGCGCCTCGGCCCGCCCATCGGCGCGGTCCGAGAAGATGATGACCCGCTTGTCGACGTGGGGTTGCTTCTGGAGCAGCCCCTCGGCCATGGCGATGGCGCCGTCGAGATCGGTGGCGCGATCGCTCTCTACTGCGGCGTCGACCGCGCTCTTGGCCGCGTCGATGTCGCTGGTGGGCGCCAGCGCGATGCGGGGCGGAGCGCCGGCCATGACCACCGCCACCGCGTCGCCTTCCTGGGCCGAAGCGAGGATCTCGCGCGCGCCTTCGCGAGCCCGTTCGAAGCGCGATGGCCCGGAGGCGCGACCGTCTTTGGCGCGCATGCTCATGGAGTCGTCGAGCACCAGCACGATGGCCACCGACGCCCCGCCGCGGGCCAGCGAGAGCCGGGAGCAACGCACGAGAGGCGTGGCGCCGAGGAGCGCGAGCGCGACCACCGCGGCGGTGCGCACCGAGAAGAGCGCCTTGTCTTCCAGGGCCGACCGCCGCCGCGCCTTGGGGAGCGCGGCTGGCACCAGGTGCGCCGCCGGGAAGGCGCGCTCGTCGGCCTGCCTTCGACGCAGGCGGTGGGCCAGGTAGGGCGCCGCCACCAAGAGACCGATGGCCAGCGCCAGAATCGTAACGAACTGCACGTGAGCAAGGTATCACCCCGCCGGGAGTTCGTCCTCGTTCCTCTGCGTGGTAGAGGGGAGCGGTCGATTTTCTTGCGACGCCGCGCCGCCGGCCGGCTCACCACGGGTGAAAGGCACGACCCCCATGAAGCGCATTCTCGGCACCGCCGCCCTCGCCCTCGCCACCGTCTTCGCATCCACAGCGCAGGCCGAGGAGCCGAAGGCAGCAGACACCACCACAACCACCACAACCACGACGATGATCACCATCGACAGCGACGCGCCGCACACCGGGCTCTATCGCATCACGGGTCAGTCGATTGGGCTGGTCACTACATCGCGAGGCGGCACTGGCGCGGTGTCCGTTACCCACTTCGAGCGCGTGTGCTCGGCCCCCTGCAATCGCGCGGTTCCTGCCGGCGACCAGTACTTCGTCGACGCGCCCGGCATGAGCACCTCGCGCCCCTTCGAGCTCGACCCGGGAAAGGCCCGCCTCAACGTCCGCGGCGGCAGCGCCTTCTTGCGCGGGCTCGGGGCCTACGCCGGGGTGTACCTGGGCACGACGGCGCTGGTCACCGGAGGGACGCTTGCGCTCCTCGGCGCCATCTCCAGCTCCAAAGGTACGCAAGATACCCTGCTCCCCATCGGCCTCAGCTTGGTGGGCGGCGGCGCGGTGGCGCTGGCGGCGGGCATCGTCCTGGTGGTCATGAACGGCACCGACGTGGAGACCGACGACGGGCGGCAGCTTGCGAAGGCCTCCAAGCCGCTCAAGCTGACGCCGGCGGGGCTCGTGTTCTGAGCAACTTCAGCGAAACGAGGTGACGATGCGGCGGGCGACCGCGATGGGGTCTTCGTCGGTGGTGCCGGTGACCCAGCGGGCGCCGCGTGCCACCAGCTGGGTTTTCCATGTATTTTGCAGGTTTTCCAGCGCCTGCAAATACCGGTCTTTCACCTCGGCATCGCTCTCCACCCGCACGTTGCCTTCGAGAGATTTGAGCACCATGGTGCCTTCGAAGGGGAACGTGGCCTCGTCGGGGTCGAGAATCTGCACCACCACCACCACGCGCCCACGCGAGGCAATGCTGCCGATGTGCACCGGCGCTGCGGCGGGCAGATCCAATGCGTCGGTGAGCACCACCACGATGGAGCCTGCGCGCGCGGTGCGGGCGATGCCTTCAATGGCGTCGTCCAGCATCTTGGGCAGAACCACCGCGTCGCCCTCCGGGCTCATGGCCTCGAGCGAGCCCACCACCCGCTCGAAAGCTTCGCGCCCGGACGAGACCGGCACGCGGCTGCGACCCTTGAGTGAGCCGCCGATGTACGAGAGCCCGACCGGGTCGCCGCCCACCACCGCGACCCGGGCCAGCGCAGCCGCGAGCAGCGCACAATAGGCGTATTTGGTGCCGCGGGCGCTCTTGCTACGGTAGTTCATCGACGCGGTGGCGTCGACGATGAGGCGGAGCGCGCGGTCGGTCTCGGTCTCGAACTGCCGCACCAAGGGTTTGTCTCTGAGCAGGAGCGAGCGACGATCGAGCCAGCGAAGATCGTCGCCCGGGTAATACTCGCGAAAGCCACCGAACTCGATGCCCGCGCCGCGGCGCGCGCTCTTGTGCGCGCCGGCGTAGATGCCTTCGGCCAGCGCCCGAGCCCGCAGGCGCAAGGGGGCGAGCTTGCCCCAGTCGAGGCTTCGCGCGATGCTCCCAGCAGCGAAGGTAGGCGACGCCATCAGGGCAGCTCGAGGACCGGAGCCGGGCCCAGGGCGATGCGCGTCTCCGGGAGCAAATCGCGCGCCATGGCGTACTCGGCGAGGTCGATGCCGCCTTCCAGCGGCACCTGCTTCAGCGTGTCGCCCTCGGTGCGATCGCCGGCGATGCGCTTCTCCATGGCGAGGTAGAACAGCGCTTCGGTCTTTTGGGCGCGGGTCTTGGCCAGGCCCACCAAGGCTTCGCCCTTGACCTGCCCGGCGCCGAAAGCGGCCACCCGCCCCACCCAGCGAAGGTCGTCGGTGCCCGAGGCCAGGAGCTTGTCGGCAGTGCCCTCGGGCGGTGCCTTGAGCTGCTTTTCCAGGAGCCGCACCCAAAGTGCACAATACACAAGATCGCCGGCGTCGACGTCGGCGGAAAGCGCGCGACCGAGCGCGTCGCGCGCCGTGGGCAGGTCCTTGCGCACGAAGGCGCGCGCGATGACCTGCCCGATGACCGAGGCGAGCACGCGCTTGTCTTTGGTGGCGCCGTCGAGCGCGCGCTCGAGCGCCTTGCTCGCGGCGTCCTTGGCGCCGAAGCGGTCGAGCACTTGCGCAAACAGGCGCTCCATGCGCACGCGATTCTGCGCGCTCTTCAGCTCCTTCACCGCGGTGAGCAACGCTTCGCGGCCCTCCTTGGCGGCCGCGGCGTCGCGCCCCTCGCGGACCACGTCGCTGAGGGCTATCCACATCTCGGCGCGGGCCTCGGGGTCGCGGGTCTCGGGGCGGGCCAGTGCTTCGCGGAGGCGCGCCGCCGCCTCCTTGTTCTTGTGATCGTGAAGGTCGATGCGCGCCAGCGCCAGGTCGACCGCAGCGTTGCGTTCTTCCGCCGCCGACGCCGCGAAGTAGCTGCGAGCACCATCGAGGTTTCCTTCGCGCAGCTCGATTTCTCCCATGAGCGCCATGACGCGCGCGGGGCTCGCCGGCAGCTTGACGCCGCTCTTCTTTGCCAGCTCGAGAATGGGTTTGGCGGCCGCAAAGGCCCGGCGCGCGGCGTCGTGATCTTCCACCTCGAGCTCGGTCTCCATGGCGGCCATGGTGATGGCGAGGCCGGCGTTCAAGAACTGCGGGTCCGGGTGCGCCTTGGCGGCGGCCACCAGCGCCGACGGGGCAGCTTCGGCCATACCCAGCTCGCGGAGCCGCAGCGCGACCTCGATGGCCGCGCGACCGTTGGTGGGGTCGAGGCGAAACGCTTCGAGCGAAGCGGCGAACCCCGCCGCACGGAAGATCTCCAGGTCCTCGACGCCGTCGTCGTCTTCCGAGGCGCGCGGTTGCGGGCGCAAAAGACGCGCCACCTCCAGCCACGCGTCGGCGGTCTGGGTCTTGGCCAGTCGCTCCACCGCCGCCAAGAGATCGCGCCGGGTGAGGCTGCGCAGGTCGCTCTTTTCCAAAGCCCCCACCGCGCCCGCCGGGTCGTAGTTCCGCAGATGAATCGCCAGCAGCATCTGCGGACCCGTGGAGAATGCACGCAGTGCTTCGTTGGCCTCTTCGCGCGGCGGCGGCACGCGCCCCTTGCGAAACGTTTCGCGCAGGGCCAGCGCCTGGGCGATCCACTCCGAGGTCTTGGCGAGCGCCGCGTCGCGCGAGGCCGGGCTGAGCTCGTAGAGGTAGCGCGATACCGCGGCCCGCGCCTGGGTGCCGCTGCCGGAGACCGGCGATTCGGGCGTGACCGCCGACTTGTTCCAGCCGTTGATGGCGTCGAGGTGCACCTGCGCGTCGGCGCGGGAGTCGGGCGGGCCGATGCGCGACAGAATCTGGTACGTCGCCTCGGCGCGGCCTTCGTCGCCGCGCTTGGCGAACTCGCGCGAGGCCGAGCGCAGCGCGTCGTAGCCCGCGGCTCCCAGCACCGCGTCGCGCAGCTCACCCGGTCGCATGAGGAACACGGCGCCGCTCACCGACGCCAGGCCACCGTCGGGATTTTTCGACTTGAAGCGGGTGGTGCTGCGGAGGAGCTGCTTGGCGATGACGCCCTCGAGCCGCACCGCGCGTTCGCGCGACCCCGGCTCACTCGCCAGAAGGTCGCGCACCGCCCCAGAAAACTGTGCGTCGGATACGGTTCCGGTGGCCGGTCCGGCCGGCTCTGCCAGGTGCGGGGTGGGCGCGGCGCCGCCGCAAGCCACGAGCGAGAGGACCAGAGCACAGGTGACGAGTCGCATGGGGCGCCCAGTCTACCCGTCCCGCCCCGCTCGGCCTACGGATTCTCGAGAACCGTCGGGTGTCGACCGGCCGGGTAGCGAAGACCGGCAGCATGCTCATTCTTCAAAACAATAGAGCCGCCTCGTGATGTCGCACTTCACCGGAGCGCCCCCGGTGTCGGTCCACGCTTGCTTCAATGCGGTCGAGCCGAAGACGCCGAAAGCAGTGCTCGAGTCCCAGTTTGCGCAGGTGTCCGAGGAGGCAGCGCCGTCGTTGCCGGTACCTGTATAGACCGTCGTGGTCGCGTCTAGGCCGACGTTCTTCGCGGTCCGGTTAATGGGCGTCTTGGGTCCGAGAGTGGTGAGCTCCGTGAGCCCCTTTGCCACCAGCTCCCCGCCCGGCAGGTGGATGTCGCGCAGCGCGCGCGCGAAGCGGGTCGGCGCCGGCGCCCCGGAGACCGACAGCCACGCCTTGAACCGTCCACCCAGCTGCGCATCGTCCGCCTCCGCGTTGCACGCCGCGTCGGCCCCTGCATGCCCGACGTACTCGCGTAGACGATGCGGCCATCGAACGCGGCCACGGTGACGAATACGCGACGGGGTCGGAGCGCAACGCTGTCGCCGTCGAGAGGAGCCCCGTCGGCGTCGGCGGCCCCGTCGCGGGCGGACTCCCCGGAATCGGCTTCTGCCGCCAGGGGCGACGCCGAAGTGAACGTGTCGCACGACGCACACAAGCAGGCGACGAGGGCAACGAAGGCCGACACGTTTTGACCTTCGCGACCCGCCGCTCGCAGTCTCGTCAGGGCTGCGGCGGCGCCGCGTCGGCCGACACGACACGCGGCAATTCCTTGGCCCTCCACGAATTCCGGCGGTCGCGCCGCTTCGGTCCCGCTGCGGCTATACGACTGCAACATACATGCGATCGGACGCGCACCTCTCGCAGTAGAACCAGGAAGCACCATCGCAGTGAGGATACACGCGCCGAGGTCGAAGCGCACGCCGAAGGCTCTTCAGAGCGCTGCCACCGCGGCCTTGGGCTGCCGGTAGATTTTCTGCCCATCGAGCCAATACAAGTAGCACGCGTCGACCGCGAACTGACCACGCGGCGAGGCCGGCGCGGCGAGCGCAATCCCGGTGACGCGCTTGAGGTCCTCGACCTTGCCGCTACTCTTGGAAATGCGGGAGATGGTGATGGCCGCCGGGCACGGTGAAGGGCCACCGCAAACGGCGACCTTGGCGTGCTCGACGTAAACGTAGGTTTCGTCGAGTTGCAGGCGCCGAAAGGCCTCGCCTACCTCGCCCACCCGGGCGACGGTCGTGAACGTTCCCTCGCTCCCGGCGGCCGGCGTCAGCGTCGCGCGAAGGAGCGGGTTCGGTTCGCCGCGGTTGCCGGAGTCGGCGACGACGTACGCGTCAGTAGCATCGACCCCCAGCGACGAGGCGGGGGCGCCCGGGCTCGTGCCGAGCACCTCGTAGGTGCCGTCGCGCTGGAGGCGACGGGCCCGGACGACCTCGAAGGGCGCCGAGGGAGACGCGAGGGCTTCGTTGCGAACCACCGCCACCACCGCTGACGCCGAGAGGGCCACGTGCGAGATTCGGTAGGTCGTGCCGAACGTCATCACCGACTCCGGCTTGTCGGCGCCGGGAGCCCAGCGCACCACCGTGCTCTCCAGCCCGCCCGGTGCCCCGACCACGACGTCGGCTTCGCCAGGCGTTGCGGCAATGGCGCTGGGGTAGGCGTTGAGCAACACCGGCGCTCCTCCGTCTCGCGGGGCCGCCTTCGCGTTCTGGACCTCTCCGTCGAGTCCCTGGACCGCGTAGGCCAGGCGCCCGCTCGCGACGACGATACTGACCAGGGAAGCAGGGCTCTCGTTGTAGAGCTCCTTGGTGGCGCCGTCGCCGACGCGGATCACCCTGCCGGCCTGGAAATTGGCGATGGCATTGCCTGCAATATACAAATACTGTCCGTCGCCGGCAAAGTCGGCGATATCGATGGGGAAGGTCTGCGCGGCGCCGTCGAAAACCACGCTGGCGGCCGTCGACGTGTCGCCGCAGGCGGCCGGGTTCGAGCCCGATGAGCCCGATGAGCCCGATGAGCCCGATGAGCCCGATGAGCCCGATGAGCCGCCATCGCCAGGGAGGGTGCCGATGGTCACCTTGCCGGAGCAGGCCGACGCGCAAGCGACGAGAGCCGCGAGAATCGATGGGGAAGCGAAGCGACGGAAGTTCATGCTCGATTCATGGATCGCCAGCGCTGCGCTGATCACTCTTTCTCGAGAAGACGCCGGAGCCGAGGCGCGGCCGGACTCTGCGGATACTTCGCCAAGTAGCTCGTCGCCTCAGCGCGGGCCGCAGCACCCTCGCCGAGGGCAGTGAGCGCATCGACCCGCAGCACCTGGGCCTCCGGAGCGAACGTGCCCCCAGGATGCTCGCTCGCGTAGGCGCGCGACGCCGAAAGGGCGCCCTTGGCATCGCCCGACGACAAGAGGCGTCGCGCCGCGTCGATTTCGGCAAGCTCGCCAGCGAGGCTTGGGGAGCGCGGTTGCGAAGGGCCAGGGTCGGCGGAGGCTGCGGGCGAAGGCGAGCTCGAAGGCGCGGAGGCGGCGCGGTGTGGCGCGGCGAGTACGGCGGCCGGGGGCGGCAGAGGTTCCGTCGCAAGCACGGCAGGCGGCCCGTCGTTGGGCAAGGCGCGCGCCGCCTCCGCCGGCCCCGGCTCGCGCGGGCGCCCGACCGATGCGACGATCTGTGGCATCGCAGACGAGCTCTTCGAAGAGGAAGCTTCGACCGCCACGTACGAGACGGTGCCCACCGCCAGAACCACGGCGCGCACGCGCACGCGCACCCCCGTTGCGGCGTCGGTTGCGATGCGTACACGACCGGCTCGTCGAGCGAGGTCGCTGGCGAAAGAGTCGGCGCACCCCGCCGGCAGGGTCGTCTCCACCTGCACCGGCACGTTCGAGGCCTGGGCGAAGGCCGCATTCGCGCCCGCCACAAACGCCAGGAGCCCGCCGCTCGAGGCCAGCAGCGGCCAGAGCGCCACGAGGCGCAGCCAGCCCAAGCGCCCTCTGCTGCGAACCTCGAGCACGCCCACCTTTTGGCCACGGAACGCCAGCCAGGTCAAGGCGCCCTCGCCCAAGGCGTTGTGATGGTACGGTGGGAGCCATGGCCCGCGCGCATCTCTTGGTGGTCGACGACGAACCCGCGATTCTCACCACGCTGCAGAAGGCGCTCACTCTCGAGGGCTACTCGGTCGACGTGGCGGGAGGGGTGAAGATCGCCGAAGAGAAGCTGAAGAAGCGGGCCTACGATCTGTGCCTCTTCGACGTATCGCTGCCCGACGGCAACGGTCTCGACCTCTTGCAGCGGGTGCGCAGCGCCAAGATCGACACGCCGGTGATCATGATGAGCGGCCACGCCACCATCGACACCGCGGTGCGCGCCACCCGTCTGGGCGCGCTCAACTTCCTGGAAAAGCCGCTCAACACCGATGCGCTGCTCATCAGCGTGGAGACGGCGCTCCGACTGGAGCGCGCCGAAGCCGAGGCCAAAGCCCTGCGCGCACAGGCCGGCTCCGGCGAGCTGGTGGGCACCAGCGCCGCCATTCTGCGCCTGGTGGAGCAGATTGCGCGCGCGGCGAAGAGCTCCGCCAGCGTGCTGGTCACCGGCGAGCGCGGCACCGGCAAGGAGCTGGTGGCGCGCGCGATTCACCAACTCTCGCCGCGCGCCAAGGGCCCGCTCGAGAAGCTCAACTGCGCGGCGATTCCCAGCGAGCTCATTGAGAGCGAGCTCTTTGGCCACGAGGCTGGCGCCTTCACGGGCGCCACCAAGCAGCGGCGCGGCAAGTTCGAGCGCGCCAGCGGCGGCACGCTATTTCTCGACGAAGTGGGCGACATGCCGCTGCCCATGCAAGCCAAGCTGCTGCGCGTTCTCCAGGAACGCGAGATCGAGCGCGTGGGCGGCAACGAGACCATCAAGGTCGACGCGCGCGTGGTAGCGGCAACCAACCGCGACCTGGTGGCGGCCTGCGAGAAGGGCGACTTTCGACCCGACCTCTACGATCGCCTCAACGTGGTTCCGCTGGCCATTCCGCCGCTGCGCGCGCGGCGCGAAGACATTCCCCAGCTGGCCAAGCACTTCCTCGAGCTCGCCGCCAAGGCCAACGACCGCCGCGACATCCGTATGGACCCGGCGGCCCTCGAAGTACTTGCAGGATACAGCTTTCCCGGCAACGTGCGGGAGTTGAAGAACCTCATCGAGCGCCTAGTCATCCTCACCCCCGACGACACCATCTCCACCGAAGACGTGAAGAACTGCCTTCCCGGCGGCGACGCGCAGAAGGGCGGCGCCTTCTACCGACCCGGCGTCCCGTTCCGCGTGCTGGTGGAAGACGCCGAGCGACACATCTTGCAGTCCGCCATTGCGCATCACGGCGGCCAGATGGCGGCCACCGCCAGGGCGCTCGACCTCGAGCGCAGCCATCTCTACAAGAAGGCGCGCGCGCTCGGCCTGCGCGGCGCTGCTGAGGAAGAAGCCGACTGAGCCTCAGGCGTTGGGCTTGGGCTTTTTGCGGCGCGATCGCGAAAGCAGCACCGCCCCGACGAGCACAGAGGTAGCGAGGGCGTGCGAGGTGGCGTTTTCGCTTTCGCCGGTGACGCCGCAGCCGCAGGTGTGCGGTGGCGGCGGGGTGCCGTAGAGCGGGTACACCTGGCGACTCTCACGTTCGGCGTCGAGCTGAGCCTGCGTGGGGCCGGCGTCGGCGGCAGCGTCGCCTGCAGCGTCGGTCGATGCTGCAGCGTCTACCTGGGCGAGGGCGGAGGAAGAAGCCAGCGCAGAGGCCAGCGCGAGGACGGCGGGCGTCAGGCGATGCGGCACCGGCGACGACCGCACCGCGGCTTTGCAGAACGGGCAGGCTGCCGCACCCTCGCGAATGTGGCGGTTGCAGGTGGCGCAGGGGGCTCTCAGGGTCATGCGTTCGACGCTACCAGCGAGCATGGGGGTCGCGCACGGAAACGAAACGCTCAGTCGACCAGGGGCGGCGGCAGGAAGGTGGGCGTGGGGCGACCCAGCACGAAACCTTGCCCAAACTGACAACCCAGATCGCGAATGACCTCGAGCTCCTCGCCGGACTCGATGCCCTCGGCCACCACCTGAATGGCCAGACCCGCGCACAGGGTGTTCACCGACTCGATGAGCCGACGCTTCATGGAGTCGCCGTGCACGTTGCGCACCAGGCTCATGTCGAGCTTGACGATCTCCGGCTCGAGGAGCACGAAGCTGGCGAGACCGGCGTACCCGGCGCCAAAGTCGTCGATGGCCAAACGGTAGCCCAGACGTCGCAGAGCGATGGCGCGCTCCTTGAGCCCGTCGATGGCGTCGAGGGAGCCGCGCTCGGTCACCTCCAGCACCACGCGCTGCGCATGCATCGAGAGCGGCGCCTCCCGCGCGTACAGGCTCGGGTCCAGAAGGTCGGAGGCGTGGATGTTCACGAACACCTCCGGCCCCGCCGGAAGATCGTCGATGGCCGCTGCGACCAACGCCCGCACGTGCCGTCCCAGCTCCGGGTGGCGGTTGAGGCGCTCGGCGGCGTCGAGCATCTGGAGCGGCGTGTCGAGCCCCGGCTCGTCGGACCGCATAAGCGCCTCGTAGGCCGAGGGCGGGCGCGAAGACGGGGCGGTTCCCTCTTCTGCCCGCAGGTCGAAGATCGGCTGGAAGGCCATGTGCAGGCGATCGACCGCCTGCTCGAACCGGACCCCCAAGCCCACCAGGTCCACCGACGACGGCACCTCGTAGGCGGCGCGAAGCGCATCGCGGCGCGAGCGCGCAAGCTGCCCCAGCTGGAAGGCGCGTTCCACGCGCTCGTTGAGCACGTCGACGTCGATGGGCTTGGTGAGGTACTCGATGGCCCCCAGCTCCACCGCTTCGATGGCCGTCTCCACCGTGGGGCGTCCGGTGATGAGTACCACGGGAATGTCCATCTCGTGGCGGCGCACCACCCGCAGGATTTCCACGCCCGAGCCGCTCGGCAACGTGATGTTGCAGAGCACCACCGCGCAGTGCGAAGAGAGGAGCTTCGCGGAGGCGGCGGCCACATCGCCTGCGGACACGACCTCCCATCCGTAGCGTTCGAGCGCCCGGGTGTGCGCTCGGGCGACGACTTCGTCGTCTTCGACTAGAAGAACGCGTTTGGGCATGAGCTCAACCATCGATGACTCCGTCATCGTCCCCGCCCGTGGCAGGTATATACCCCCGAGAGCCCTTTTTCGTCAACAAAGACGGGGAAATTCCACCGACGAGGCGGGCGGCGCGCACGCATGGAGCGGCCCGCCGAAAACTCCCCCGCAGCGCCAACTAGCGGTAAGCTCTTCCGTTATTGCCACCAGAACGGTGGGAGGTACGATGCTGCCGGGACTTCGAGCCGACGACCTTCTGGAAGCCATGTTCGCCTCGGCGGGGCCGGTCGGTTTGTGCCTCACCGACCCGAGCGGCGCCGTGGTCCGGATGAACGAGCTCTTCGCGCGCTGGGCCAACCTCGACCCCGCCATAGCGACCCTGCGCGACTGGCTGGAAGAAGGCGCCCCCGACGAGGCGAGGGAGGCTGCGGCAGAAGGCATGGCCGGGCGCCCCGGCACCATTTCACCCCACGTGGCTGCCTCCAGCAGCACCGGAAGTCGCTGGGAGGGCAACGTGGCGCCGGTGGGCGCGGGCGAGCCGGTGGGCTTGCTGTGGAGCGTCCGCGAGGCGCCGCAGGAAGACGAAGGGCGCGCCATGCGCGAGGCGCTCGATGCCCTGCCCATCGGCCTGGTCGTGATCGAGGGTTCGCCTGAGGGACCGCGATTGCTAACCTACAACCGCGCCTACGCGGAGCTGGTTCAGCAGCCGCGCCCCGGCGATCCGTTCTCGGCGCTCCCCTACCAGGTGTACCGGTCCGATCGGACCACCAAGCTCCCACGCGACGAGTGGCCGGGCCCGCGCGCGGCTCTCACCGGCGAGCAGGTGGTCGACACCGAGATGCACCTGCAGCGGGCCGACGGCACCTGGCGCGTGGTCTCCGGCAGCGCGGCGCCGCTGCCCCGCAAGGCCGGCGCGCCGCAGCGGTCCATCGCCATCATCCTCGACCTCACCGCGCGACGTGCGGCCGAAGAGGCGCTCGCCCGGAGCGAGGCGCGCTACCGCGGCATCTTCCAAAAGCTCAACGACCAGCTGCTGGTGGCAGAAGCCGTGCGCGATGACGACGGTGCAGTTGTCGACTGGACGATCTGCGAGACCAACGTGGCGTCGCAGCAGGGGCTGGGCGGCGACGGACCTCCGCTCGTAGGAACGCGCGCCAGCGAGCGCTTGCCGCAGTACTTCGAGCGGGTGCACGAACGTTGGTGCCGTGTGCTCGCCACCGGCGCGCCTTGGGAGTACGAGTCGCGCGCTGCCGAGCGCGACGCTCTGGTGCGGGTCTTCCGCCTTGACGATGGAACCATCCTCAGCGCTGCGCTCGACGTGACCGCGCAGAAGACCGCCGAGCGCACCGCGCGCATCTTGACAGCTCGCTACGAGCGCACCGTGAACACCGTTCCGGGAGCGCTGTGCGACTACGCGGAGCGCCTGGACGGCGCTGCGATGTTCACCTACCTGAGCCCCGGATGCCTGGAGCTCTTCGAGCACACGGTGGACGAGCTCGTCGCCCGCCCCGAGCTCCTCTCGGAGATGATCATCCCGGAAGACGCGGCGCGCTTGGCGGCGCCAGAGGCGCGCCTGCGGCGGGGAGAGCCGGTGTGCCGCGAGGAGTTTCGGATCCGCACGCCTTCGGGAAAAGAAAAGTGGGTAGAATACACGCGCCGCGCGAACCTTGGCTCTCCCCCCAGCGGCAGCGGCTTTCTACTCGACATCTCGGCGCGCAAGCGGGCCGAGGCGCGCATCGTCGAGGAGCGTGAGCGGCTCGAGGTTACGCTGCGCAGCATCGGCGACGCGGTGATCGCCACCGACGAAGACGGCCGGGTGACCTTGATGAACCTGGTCGCCGAGGCGCTCACCGGTTGGTCGGCCGACGAAGCGCGAGGTCGACCGGTCGACGAGGTGTTTCACATTCTGAGCGAGTCGAACCGTCAGCGGGCGCGAAACCCGGTGCATCGCGTGCTGCAGGAGGGCAAGGTGGTGGACCTCGGGAACCACACCACGCTGGTGGCGCGCGACGGCAGCGAGCGCCCCATCGCCGACAGCGGAGCGCCCATTCGCGACCCCTCCGGGCGAATGATCGGCTCGGTCCTGGTGTTTCGCGACCAGACCGAGGAGCGCCGCGCAGAGGCGGCCATCTTGCGGTCGCGGCGTGAGCTTTTGGAGTTGGTCGAGAAGCTGCCGCTGGGGGTGTTTGTCACCCGCGAAGACCTGGTCGTGTACGCGAACCCGACCTTCGCGCAGTACCTGGGCCACGCCAGCGCCGCCGCGCTCCTGGGCAAGCGCATGGACGGCTTGCTGGAGCGTGTCGAGAGCGACCTCCGGACTCCGGCGCGAGCCGAGTGGCGGGCGCGAACCGTCCGCGGCCTCACGGTGACGCTGGAGGGCGAAGGCGCACGGGAGATCGACTTCGAAGGCACGGCGGCGACGCTGTGGGCGGTGCAAGACATCACCGAGCTGCGCGCCATGCATGCCCAGCTCATGCAGGCCGATCGGCTGGCGTCGGTAGGTACCTTGGCCGCCGGCATCGCGCACGAGATCAACAATCCCCTGGCTTATGTGGTGGGGAACCTCGACTTCATGGCCGAAACCTTGGGCGCGCCGGAGCCCCTGTCGCGGGCTTCGCTCACCGAGATGGCGCAGGCGCTGGGGGAAGCGCGCGAGGGCGCGCAGCGCGTGAAGGCGGTGGTGCGCGACCTGAAGACCTTCTCTCGCGCCGACGAAGAGCGGCGCACCGCGGTGGACTTGCCGCGGCTCCTCGATTCGTCGGTCAACATGGTGGCCAACGAGCTCCGCCACCGCGCGCGACTGGAGAAGGCCTATGCGCCCACACCGCCGGTGGTGGCCAACGAGGCGCGCCTTGGACAGGTGTTCTTGAACCTCGTCATCAACGCCGTGCAGTGCCTCCCCGAGGGGCGGCCGGAAGACGAATGCATTCGCATCGTCAGCCACACCAGCGCCGAAGGGCGCGCGGTGGTGGAGATACACGACAGCGGCCCGGGCGTTCCCGACGAGCTTCGCGAGCGCATCTTCGATCCGTTCTTCACCACCAAGCCCATCGGGGTGGGCACCGGGCTGGGGCTCGCCATCTGCCGCAACACCATCGAGGCGCTGGGCGGGACCATCTCGGTGGAAGCGGCCCGGCCCCATGGCACCATCTTTCGCGTCACGCTTCCGGCCGCCGATTCGACGCGCGAGTCGCGCCGCGTGCCGCCGGTGGTGGCGGCCGGCGCTCGCGGCCGCGTACTGATCGTCGACGACGAGGCCGCAGTGGGTGTGGCGCTCGTTCGATTGCTGCGCAAGGAGCACGACGTGTTGGCGCTCGAGCGAGCCCGCGACGCGCTCGAGCGCGTGCAGGGTGGCGAACGCTGGGACGTGATTCTTTGCGACCTGATGATGCCGGAGATGACCGGGATGGAGCTCCACCGCGCGGTCGCACGCATTGCGCCGGAGCAGGCCGCACGCATGGTGTTCCTCACGGGCGGCACCTTCACCCAGCAGGCGCGCACGTTTCTTCAAGATGTGCGAAACGTGCGGGTCGAGAAACCTTTCGACGCGGAAGAGCTGCGGGAGCTCATCCGTCGGATGCGCAGCGCCGGCGACCCGACGCGGCAGTAGCGACCTCGAGAGTGCCGATTGACATCGAAGGCCAGTCGATTTTTCTTCGGCGCCTCCCCGGCATGCTCGGATCGCGTTTACGCTCGACGTGTGCAGCTGGAGGACGCCCCCACGCCAGAGATCAGCCGAAGGGCCGTCGCGGGTGCGGCGCGCGAGGTCGCGCTCGTCAACGCCATGCGCGATCTTGCCTGCGCCCGGACCGACGCACCGGGCTGGAGCGCCGCGCCGCTGCTACGGCAGACCTTCGAATCTCTCGCCGCTCCGTTCGCGCTGGGGGTGGCACTCGCGTATCGCCTGGTGCCAGAGGGCGATAGTCTGTCGCTGGAGGAAAGCTTCGGGGTCTGCGGGGCAGCCCAGGGGCGGGCCCGGGCGAGCGCGCTCGCGGGTACGCTCTGCGGAAGCGTGGTGCTCACCGGCGCGCAGGTGCACGAAGGGCGAGGCGCCATGGAGGCCGACGCGCGGCGGCTGTTCGCGCAAGACCTCTGCGACTATGTGGGCTGCCCGGTGCGCGGCGCGCGCCGTGAGCTGCTGGGGGTGCTGGCCTTCGCCACCGCCAGCACCACGCCGTTCGACGCGAGCGAGTGCGCCATCTTCGGCGCGCTGGCCGATGCGCTCGGCGCCGCATGGCAGCGGGGAGATGAAGCGCGGCTGCGCCACGCCCAGGCAGCTCGCCTTGGCGCATATCTTCGCCGCAGCGAACGGCTCTCGGCGGTGGGCGCCCTGGCCGGCGGCATCGCGCACGACTTCAACAACATCATCTCGGCCGTCGGCACCAACGCCGCGGTGGCCAAGGAGTACGTGGGCCCCAGCGGCGTTGCCAGCGACGACGAGACCGACCTGCGCGGGTGCCTCGACGATGTTCTCGCGGCCACCCAGCGCGCCAAGCTGCTGGTGCGAAAGCTGCTCGCGTTCAGCCAGGAACCTGCGCACGCCGGGCCCCCACAGCCCTCGTCGCTGGCCCAGGTGGTGTGCGACGCGGTCCGCTGGCTGCCCTCGGCCATTCCTTCCGGGGTGAAGCTCCGCGCACACGTGCCGGAGACCGACGTTCCGGTGACAGCGCAGCTCTCGGCGCTGCACGAGATGGTGGTGAGGCTGGTCATCGAAGCCTGGCGCGCCCTGCCCGACCCCTACCTCGGTTGCATCGAGGCGACGGTCACCGTGGAGCCAGGTGGCGTGCGACTCGTGGTCACCGGCGCCAACGCCGACGAACGGGTGGCGCCGCCTCCGCCGCACGTCGCCCACGTCGCGCACCTGGCCGGGCCCTCCTTCGCGGGGGGAGAGCACTCGCGCGAAGCGGTTGATCCAGAGCTCTTCGCGCTCGACGAGCTGGTGCGGGCGCAAGGCGGCTCGCTCTTGGTGCTCGGCAAGCGTCCGACCGGCAACACCGTCTCGATCCTGCTCCCGGCCTCGAAGCGTACGGTCTGAGCTTCAACGCGCCGCGGCACGGGGGTAGCGGGAGAGAACGCGGCACCGTCACCGAGTCGCGTGCCATCGCGCACGGTCGCGCACTCGCGAGGTGATCTCGCGGCCCCTCGCGAGGCCTGCCGACGAAGGAACGCGAGAGCGGAATTTTCCCCATTCGACCTTCGAATTCGCCATCTCGCAGCGGGTGCCCACTTTCACTTCATGGAACGTGTCGTGCTAAGTTCAGCAGACATGAAGAGGTCTCTCGTCGCGGCCGCGCTCGTCCTCGTCGCCTGCGGTAGCGCAGAGCAAGCCCCGACCGCCGACACATCGACGCAGGCGCTCAGGTTCGCGCAGCTGAGCGCCGAAAACGGGCTCCCACGCGATCTCTTGCTCGCCATCGCGGAGACCGAAGGCGGCCTCGACATGCCGCCGCAGCGCGACGTGGAAGAAGACGTGGAGATCCCCGCGGCGGGTCCGCTCATGTTGCGGCGCGGTCAGCTCGACACGCTGGCGCTCGGCGCCAAGCTCGCCGGCACCACCGAGTGGGAGCTTCGCAAGAGCACCGACCTGGGGCTCGCCGCAGGCGCGAAGGTGCTGGCAGCGCTGGGCGAGCAGCACGGCGCGAAGGCGGGCGACCTCGGCACCTGGAACGCAGCGCTGCAGGAGCTCTCGGGCTACGGCGATCCGCTGCATCGCGAGGAGTACGCCCACCGGGTCTTCGCGCTGCTCGCGCGCGGCGGAACCTTCGAGGGCCAAGACGGGCAGAAGATTCGCATCGCGCCGCACGATCTGCCGCCGTCGCTGACGCTGCAGATCGACACGCGACTGAGCTTGCAAGCCGAGGGGCCGGAATACCCCGGCGCCGAGTACTTTCCCATTCCCGCCGCCAAGCGCGCCGACAAGCTCACCGTGGGCCGCGGGGGCGCCGACGTGAACTACGTGGTTATCCACGACACGGAAGGCGGCTGGGACGGCAGCGTGGCCACGCTGCAGAACGACCCCGGGAAGAGTGTACAATACATCATTGGTCAAGACGGCCGCGTCGGTCAATTCATGACCGAGGCCGACACCGCGTACCACGCCGGGAATTTCTACTACAACCAGCGCTCGGTAGGCATCGAGCACGTGGGCTACTCCACCAAGCCGTACCCCACCAAGCAGTACGACGCGAGCGGCAAGCTGGTGCGGCATCTGGCCGACAAGTACAAGGTAGCGAAGGACCGCGCGCACATCATCGGGCACGATCAGATTCCCAACGGCACGCGCATCTCGAGCTCGGCGGCCCCGTGCGCCACTTCGCCCAAGGCCTGCGCGGCCAATGTGAGCTACGGCGGCGCGAACCACCACACCGACCCGGGCGTGTGGGAGTGGGCGCGGCTCATGTACCTCATCGGGGGCAAGGCCAAGACCAACGACGTCACCACCCTGTGGAACTGCAGCTCCGACGCGAACTACGCGTTCCGCGACGACGGAAAGGGTTCGGTCGAGGTGCAAGAGTGCACCGCGTGCGACGTGAAGCCCACCGGCCAAGACGACGTGTGCACCCCCAAGGCAGGTACGCCGCCGGTCATCGAAGATGGCGGAGCGCCCGGCCCCGGACCTGCAGCCAGCGACGCCGGATCGAGCGGCAAAACGCCCCCCACCGTGGCCGCGGAGACGAACGTGCAAGCGAGCGGCGGCTGCAGCAGCGCGCCCCGAGGAACACCGGCGCCGCTGGGCACCGCCATCCTTCTCGTGGGGGCGGCGGCGCTGCTGGGTGCGCTCCGAAGGCGCGCGCAAAGGGCCTGAACGAAGCGGCGCTTTTCCGTCGCTTTCGCCCCTCCGCGGAGGCTCCTGTGGCATCATTGGCGAACCGATGACCACCAGCGATGCGCTCCAGTTCCATGCCGCAACCGACGTCGGTCGTGTGCGCGACCACAACGAGGACAACTTCCTCGTCGACAAGAAGCTCGGCCTCTTCATCGTGGCCGACGGCATGGGCGGCCATGCCGCGGGCGAGGTGGCCAGCGCGGTCGCCGTTCGCACCGTGCACGAAGAGCTGAAGCGCGAGGGATCGATGCTCACGGACTTCACGGAGGGCGCACGCGGCGCCTCTCGCGTGACGCCCACCGAGGTGTCGACGTTGTTCGAGCACGCAGTGCTACGCGCCTGCGCCAAGATCAACGAGCTCGCCACCGCCGACGAGGCCAAGCGCGGCATGGGCACCACCTTGAGCGCGCTCCTGGTGCTGGGGCAAACGGCCTTCATTGCCCACGTGGGCGACAGCCGCATCTACCTAAAGCGGAAGGACCGCGTTCAGCAGATGACGGAGGACCACACCGTTTACAACGAGCTCATTCGCAAGGGAAAGCTCTCGCAAGAGCAGATCGCCAAGATCGGCTCCAAAAAGAACGCCCTCATGCGCGCGGTGGGCGTGTACGAGCGCGTCGACGTCGACACCCTGGTGCTCGAGCTGGTGCCGGGCGACACCTTCCTGCTCGCGACCGACGGCCTCACGCAATACCTCGAGACCAACGACGAGCTCGCCACGGCCCTCGACGCCGGCGCGAGCGACGCGCCCAAGGCCCTCATCGCGCTCGCCAACAGCCGCGGCGGTAGCGACAACATCAGCGTCATCGTGGTGCGCCTCAGCGGCGACATCGCCGAGGCCGAGACCCGCGCCAAGCGCCTGGCGCTCAAACGCGAAGTGCTGGCCAAGGTGCCGATCTTCGCGCGCCTCTCGGAGCGCGAGCTGTTCCGCGTGATGCAAGTCGCCGAAACCCACGAGTACAAGGCAGGCGAGGTGCTCATCAAGGAAGGCGACAAGGGCGACGAGCTCTTCGTGGTCCTCTCCGGCACGGTGGGCGTCACCCGCGGCGGTTCGGTGCTCCGCCACCTTTCGCCGGGCGAAAACTTCGGCGAGATGGCGCTCATCCGCGCCATGCCCCGGAGCGCCACCGTCACCGCCGAGGGCCCCACCGAGGTGCTCGCCATTCGCCGCCAGGACTTCTACGACATTCTCCGGCGCGAGCACGAGATTGGCGTGAAGATGCTTTGGCAGTTCCTGGGCGTGCTCGCCGAGCGCCTCGACACCACCAGCAGCGATCTACGCGACGCGCGCGAAGAGCTGGCAGCCGAAGAGCTGGAGATCGCGCCCGACGAAGAGTTCTCTCCGTTCTCGCTCCCGGTGCCGCCGCCGACCATTCGTGGGCGCTGAAGGCGTCATGCGCCGCTCGACGTTGCTCCTCTCGTTCGGCGTGCTCGCTTCGCTGATCGCGTGCGACAAGAAGGAGGCGGCAAGCGCGCCGGAGGGCGGGCCACCGGAGTCGCTCGCGTCGGCGCCCGCCACCGCCTATCCGTCCATCCCCAGCGGGATGTTCACGAGCATGCCGCATCCGATTGCCCAGCCGCCGGTAGCGCTGGTGAAGTGCCGGGTCATGGCCCAGGAGGGCACGGCCACGCTCGCGAACACCGAGGCTTCCCCCGACGCCGGCGTGGCGCCCGCCGACGCCGGATCGCGCGGCGTGCACGTCACCGACGTGTTGCCCGATGGCGCATGGATCGACCTCGCCGAAGGCTCCAAAGTCGGCATCAAAATCGCTCGCTCCGGTCGCGAGCTCTCCTTCAGCGGCCCCGGCCGGGTGCGGGTTTGCGTGGGCGACGACGCCGACACCTGGCTCGTGCGCGGGCGTCTCGACGCGGGAGCCTTCGGGGGCGAGCCCGCGGGCGCCGAGCTCTGGGTGGGCACCCCCATGGGCGCGGTTCGCTATCCCTCCACGCGCTTCACGCTCGCGGTCGACAAGGAACTATCGATCTCGCTCGAGACCGGCACCGTCTGGTTTTTCGATCGCCGAAGCAGCAAGCCAGGCGCGCGACCCCAGCTCGATCCCGAGGGGTTCTTGCGGGTCTCGACCACCTTCAAGACCGATGCGCCTTCGGCCTCCGCGGCCGAGCTGGTTCAGCAGTGCGACGCGCTCGCGAGCAAGGCCGAAGCGCTCGCGCAGCGCATCCGCACCACCGATGGCGGCATCGGTGCGCTGGCTGCCGAGCACGTGGCCAGCCGTCGCACCGCCCGCGCTGCGTGCCTCTGGGCGAGCACCCGGCTCGCCGCCGACAAGCCGACGCCGCGCGCGCAACCCCGCGATTTGCTACGCGTTCTCGCAGACGCCGATGGCAAGTGGCGGACGCCGTAGTAAAGTTCGAGGGATGCCAACGCGCTCTCGCACCCGGATTTTCGCGGCGGCGCTCGTGGCTGCCGTGGCCTCGGCGAGCCCGATGGCGATCGGCATTGCGCGCGCCGAGGAGCCCACCAAACCCGCAGACGTGGCCGATGCCAAAGCCGGCGAGCCCAAGCCGGACCCCAAGCCGGCCGAGGCCAAAGACAAAGACAAGAACGACAGGAGCCTGCGCATCGCGGTCTGGCCCACGCTCACGCCGGCTGGCGACGCCGCCACGCGCACTCCGATGCATCGTCCGACCGAGGCCGAGCCCGCGTTGTTCTCGCGCTCCCAGGAGCTCGACGTCACGCTCCGCGACGCGGTGCAAGACCTGGGCTTTCAGGTAGACCTGGCGGAGAGCGGTCCCGACCCCTCGCGGAGCCGCGATCTCGACCTCCTGGAGCGTGCGTCGCAGCCGATCATCAAACCCAGGCCCGATGCCCCGAAGGGTACCGCCGAGGGCGGCACCTGGGTGGTGAGCGCGCGCCTGGAGGCGCTGGGCGGCGACACCTTCCTGCTGCGCATCATCGCGGTTCCCCCGGGCGGGCGCGAGCTTCGGGTGCGCGTGGGCAAGGTCAACGGTGCCGACGTCTCGGTGCGCGGCCTGGTCATGCTGCGCGACATGCTCTCGTCGTCGAGCGCGGCCGTGCTGGTGCAAACCGCCACCGACAAGGCCAAGGCCGAAGATCTGGGCCCCGGCGAGGCGCCGCGTTCGGCCGGGCGCGCAGTGCTGGCGGTGCACGGCGCGGTGTTCGGCGGCTTCACCGCCTTCGCGCTGCAGCGCTCCACCGGGTCCGAGGATCCGCGGGTTCTCTTTCCGCTATTGGCGGTGGGCACCGGCGTGGGCATCGGCAGCGCTCTGCTCATCAGCGCCGAGTGGGACGTCACCACCGGCAACGCCTGGTACGTCACCGCGGGCAGCTTCTGGGGCATCTTCGCCGGCATCGCGCTGGCCAATGGCACCAACGTGAGCCCTTTTACCGATCGCTACACCTGGGGCGTGGTGGGCGGCGTTTCGGGCCTGGGGCTCGCGACGCTGGCGCTGGTGAAAAACAAGATGGACGAGGGCGACGCCGTGCTCACGCACTCCGGAGGCGGCCTCGGCTTCTTCGGTGGCGCCGTCACCGAGCTCTTGGTCCGCGGCAGCGTCACCGATACGCCGCAGGTCGGCGCCGGGTTGGGCGCGGCCGCTGGGGTCATCTCGATGGGTGCACTCTCCACGCTCGTGAAGGTCTCGCCGGGCCGGGTGCTGCTCGTCGACCTGGGCGCGGGGCTGGGCGCACTGGGCGGCGCGGCGCTCACCAGTCCGCTGCTCTTCGAGAACGTCACCCCCGGCAAGGCGCGCGGCTTCTTGGCGGCTACGCTGGCGGGCACAACCCTGGGCGCCGCCACTGCCTGGTACGTCACCCGCGATCTCAAGCCCAAGGACGCCGGCCTCTTCAAGGTCATGCCCAATGCCGGGGTCATCGGATCGTCCGACACGCCCAAGGGCGCCGTACCCGCCTACGGCGCAGGCCTCTACGGCACGTTCTGAAGCGCGGCGCGCACGAAGGGCAAAAGCTCCGCGTTCACCGCGTCGGGCGCCTCGATGGCCGTCATATGGCCAGCGCGGGGAATGACCCGCAGTCGTGCCCCGGGAATGGCGCGCGCGATGTCGCGGCTGCGGGCGAGCGGCGTGGCGACGTCTTCCTCGCCGCACAGCACCAGCGTGGGCACCGCGATGGCGCCCAGCCGGTAGCGAATGTCGCTGCGCTCGATGCTCACCGTGCGCACCGCGCGCAGCAGAGCCTCGCGATCGTAGCCGGTGATGCGGCGGTGCGCTTCGAGGCCGAGCTCGGGCCGACGTTCGAGCGAGGTCTTGCCGAAGAGCAGCGGCGCGATCTGGGTGCGGGTGAGCCACGGCGGAATGCCCACCTTGGCAGCGATGGTTGCCAGCGCGCCGTTCTTTAGGCGCTCCACCCTGCTCACCGCGCCGGCGTCGGTGTCGAGGAGCGCCAGCGCCGCCACCAACTGCGGGTACCGGAGCGCCACCCGCATGGCGATCATGCCGCCCCAGGAGAGGCCGACGAACACTGCGCGATCGATGCGGAGGTGCGCGAACGCATCGGTCACCGCGTCGGCGTGGTCTTCGAGAGAAAAAGGCGGCGGCGGATCGCTCTTCCCGTGCCCTGGACCGTCGAAGACCAACACGCGCCCGAGCTTGGAGAGCGCGGGCAGCTGCGCCTTCCACTGGCTTCCGTCGAAGAAGAGCCCGTGAAAAAGCACCACCGCGGGACCATCGTTGGCCGGCCCGCTTTCGTCGTAGAACCACCGTCCGAGCCGCGTCGCTACGTAAGGCACGAAGGCAACTCTCGCACGGCTCACTCTGCGGGGGGGCGCAAATTCGCGTCGGGGCCGCCGCTGCGCGCGCGAAAGGAAACGGGCGCCTCGCGCGATGCGAGACGCCCGAAGTTCGCGCGGTTTCGGCGTATATGGTACTCGGGCTTCTCACCGATGCGAGGCGCCAATGAAGAAGGTACATCCGATGCTCCGCCGCTCACGCTGGTTCGCCCCACGCGCCTTGCTCGCCACCTGGATTGCGCTTTCGAGCGCCTGCTCGTCTAGCGGTAGCACGCAGCCGGCCGGAGGCGGCCCGGTGGTGCCGTCCGATGGAACCCCGCTGCGCAACGTCGATGTCACGGTGATCTACCCGTTGCCGCTCGCGGCAGACCTGGACGCCCTGCTCAAGCCTTCCGACGCGGGAAGCGCCGGGGCGTTCTTGACCAGCGCGGCGTTCGCCGGGGGAGAAGTACCCGAGCTCGACCCGCAGGCGCCGCGGGCCGAGGAGCGACTCTCCGCGCTGCGGGTGGTTGCGGTGCGCGTGGATCCCTGCCCCGGCGCGGTGGTGCCCGCTCCGGCTGGGCACGTGTGCAAGCCGGACGTGCGCTTGGTGTTTCAGTCGCTGGCGGTCGTTGCCGGTGAAGTGAAGGCGCTCGATGGAGCTATCCACGCCTTCTACGAGCTCCCTTCCACGAACTTTCAGGCGCTGACCAACGAGCTCCGTGCGTGGCGCAAGGAAGAGAACAAGAGGCCCGAGGGCGCCGTCGAAGTGCCGTTGGGAATCCACCCGCGACTGGCATCGCAGGGCGTGCGCGGCGCCTTCGCCACGCAACTTGCAGGGCTCCTGCGCGCACACGTGGGTGAGCGCGCCTTGGTGCGGATCACGCACTTTGCTCGAATCGCGCCCAGTATGCCGCCATTGTGGCGCTTTGCCATCCGAGAGCGCCAGGGCGATACCTGGCAAGACAGCCCCATCGCCACCACCGTCGGAAAGCCTCAACAAAGCCTCACGACCATCTCAGGCGGACGCTGGGACGCGGACATCGCCCCCCACACCACGCATGCCGACGACGTCGTCAAGGTGTTCAAGGTCTCGGGGGATGCCGAAACACGCACCGCATTATCCGCCACCGTACGCGTCCTCAATCCGCGGATTCATTCGAGTGAGAGCATCGACTGCGCGTCCTGCCACGTCGCGCCAGACATCGCCATCTTCGCGGACGCCACCCGCGGGCTCAAGCTCGAGACCTTCCCCGATCGCTTCCAAACTGCGCTCTCCCTCGCGGCAACCGCGAAAGACCCCAACGAAGCGGTCGCGTTCGACAATATCCACATGATCTCGTACGTGGGACGCTCTCTCAGCCTCGCGAGCCGCACCGTCAACGAGACCGCAGCGGTGCTCGAAGTCCTCAACGCGCGCAAGCCGTAGCTGCGCCACGTTCGGGCGCGTACGCTGGGCCTTGTGGCTCCGCGAAGGCTCTCGCGAGGAACGCCCGCACCACGGAGTGCTGAGCGTACTCCGCGTAAGAAGGCTTCTGCCGACGGAGTCCGGGCGCGTCGTAGCCTCGGGAGGCGTCGCCTTTTACGTCGAGCATCCCGCAGCGGCGCAAAAAAAGAGCGCCCCGCGGATGCGAGACGCTCTTGCGTTCGGCTGCGGCTCCCCTGAAAAGCTCAGGGGAAGATCTCGCGCTCCTTGTAAACCGCCTGGATGCGGCCGAGGGCGACGGCGTAGGCGGCGATGCGGAAGGTAACCTTCTTGGTGCGCGAGAAGTCGGCGACCTCTTTGTAGGCGCGCTTCATGGCCTTCTCGAGCTTCTCGTCGACTTCTTCTTCGCTCCAGCTCTCCGAGCGCTTGTTCTGCACCCACTCGTAGTAGCTGACGGTGACGCCGCCAGAGTTGGCGAGGACGTCGGGGAGGATGGGGATGCCCTTGTCTTCGAGAATCTTCTCGCCGACCGGGTTGCAGGGGCCGTTGGCGCCTTCGACCACGAGCCGCACGTCGAGGGCCTTGGCTTCGGCCTCGCCGATCTGGTTCTCGAGAGCGCAGGGCGCGAAGATGTCGGCCTTGGTGGCGAAGAACTCGTCGCGGGTGATGGTCTTGCCGTTGGGGTAGCCGGCGATAGACCCGGTCTTCGCCACGTACTCCTGGAGCTTGTGGGCGTTGAAGCCTTCGGGGTTGTAGAGGTAGCCGGTGTGGTCGCCGACAGCCACGGTGGAGACGCCGAGCTTGGCCAGGATGAGCGCGGTGTACGAGCCCACGTTGCCGAAGCCCTGCACGCTCATCGTCTTGCCTTCAAGATCGAAGTTGTTCTCGCGCGCCCACTCGATGAGGCAGTAGACCATGCCCTGGGCGGTCGCCTTGGTGCGGCCGAGGGTGCCGCCGGAGGCCACAGGCTTGCCGGTGACGACGCCCTTGACGCTCTGCTTTTGCGCCGAGCCCACCATGTTCGAATAGGTGTCCATCATCCAGGCCATGGTCTGGCTGTTGGTGCCCATGTCCGGCGCCGGGATGTCGTACTCCGGTCCGATGTTCTCACCGAGCGCGTGGGTGAAGCGGCGCGTGATGCGCTGGAGCTCCGCCTTGGAGACCGCGGTGGGGTCGAACTTGATGCCGCCCTTGCCGCCGCCGTAGGGAAGCCGCATGAGCGCGCTCTTCCAGGTCATCATCGATGCGAGCGCCTTCACGTCGTCGAGGGTGACGCTTGGATGGTAGCGAATCCCGCCCTTGAAGGGTCCGAGCAGATTGTTGTGCTGGACGCGGTAGCCCTTGAAGAGACGGACCTCGCCGTTGTCCATCTTCACCGGGAAGTTGATGATGAGCTCGTTCTTGGGTTGGCTCAGGATGGTGGCGACGTACGACTCGATGTTCGCGGCGACCGCGGCCTTGTCGAGGTAGTCTTGGACGACGCGGAAGAAGTCGTACTCCTTCGGCATCATCGAGGGACGTGCAGCAGCCATCGTGGAAGAGGATTTCGGGTCGTTCGACATGGTGATAGACGCGTATTAGCAGGCCACTGGCAGCGCGGGAAAGGACGTCGCGAAGGTTCACGCGCTTGATGCAATGCGGCGTCGAAGGTGGCGAAAATTCTTGGTGCGTCACGAGCGCGGGCGGCGCGGCAGGGGGCAGCGGTGGCGGGGAAAAGGCAGGGGAGCCTTGAAGTGTATCACGCGCGATCGTATGTATCACGCCGTGACACACGCTTCCGAAAGGACCCGCAGCGGACCGGAAAACGACGCAAGGCTCGGCGCCGCCGACCCGGTAGAGAAGAAGGATCGCGTGCTTCACACCCGCGTCCCCGCGGCGCTGGAGCGCGAGCTCAAGCGCTTCGCCGACAACCTGCGGGTACCCGTGTCGAACCTGGTGCGCACCCTCTTGGAGGATGCGGTGAAGGCCGACGTAGCCGGGGAGAATCGGCTCAAGAGCGCGGCGCAAGCGCTCGCATCGAAGCGCGAGAGAATGAGCGAGCGGCTCGAGCGATCGCTGGCGCAGGCTGCACTCCGCGAGGCCATTGCCTTTCAGGCGGTGCGGCTCACGCGCGAGGCCGCCTGCGGTGGGTGCGCCGAGAAGATGCCGCGCGGCACCGAAGCGCACCTGGCGGTGACGCCCACCCTGGACGCGCCGCGTCTGTTCGTGTGCAGCGCCTGTGTTCCGCGAGACGAAGAAGAAGAGACCTCCTGAGCGAAGAGACCGCGAGGCGCAGATCAAGGGGTGCTTGCACGGCGTGCGATCCACAGAGCACAGCGCCTGAAGGCGCCGAAGCGCGGCGCGTCGGGTGCACGCAGGAAGAAGCAGGAGGGCAGCTCGTAGCAGATGGAGTGTAGCGCACGGCGCGCGCACCCATCCTCGGAGCTGCTCATGTCGCCTCGCTTTCGCGTCCTCTCTCTCGCCCTTCCGGTGCTCGCCCTGGCGGCGGCGCTAGGCTCGAGCGCCACCGGTTGCTCGTCGACCACCACGGTTGCGCCGGGCGCTGGCGACACCACCCTGCCCTGTTGCCACGGCGGGTTCATTTACCGCTGCGCCAACCAAGGGGCACTCAGCGCGTGCGGCGACGCAGCGCAAGACGACACCACCGACTGCACCAAGACCAGCACTACCTGCGGCGGCGGCGGCGGCGGAACTGCCAAAGACGCGGGGCCCACCGTCGATGCGGCGGTGAAGAAGACGGCCACCGGCGGCAAGTGCGACGTCCCGGCGGACTGCGAAGGCGATCTCTGCCTGGTGGTGGGCAGCGGAACCGTAGGCTTCTGCTCCTCGGTGTGCGCGTCGTCGGGCGACTGCCCCAGCCGATTTTCGTGCGAGTTCGCCGAGAAACTGGGCGCCAAGATCTGCGTGGCGATGGGCGAGAAGCGCGTGGGCGAGGCCTGCAGCGCCGGCGGTGATTGCGTATCGGGCATCTGCCTCAAGTCGCAAGATGGCGGCGTGGGCTTCTGCACCGCGCCCTGCGCTTCTCCGAGCGAATGCCCGGCAGGCTTCGGCTGCGCGGCGGTGGGCGGGAACGCCGGCAAGTACTGCGTGAAGTGAGCGCCAGCCTCCCGACGTCGCGTTGCGGGCAAGCCGGTCAGTCGGCGGGGGTGGTGCTCGTGGTGGCGGTGGCGGGCGCGCCCGCTTCGCTATCGACGACCGGGTTGCGGCGACCGTTCACTTCGCGCTCGGTGCTCGAGGCCCCCTTGGAGATGTCTTTGGCGAGCCCCGCACAGGCGACGGCTCCAACGATCAGGACCACCAGGATGAGCATGTTGCGCATGCCTGGGAGCGTACCCGAGGCCCGGCGCCTCTCCCACTAAAATGCCTGGCCGGCGGAGACGTAGAGGCCAATGGGGTCGGCATCGGGCGACCATGCGGCGTCGGCGCGCACCACGAACGAGCTGCCCGACTGTAGCCGCAGACCGCCGCCGGTGCCGTACTTCATGCCGGCGGTTCGTCCGTCGAGCTGCGGCCGAAAGGCGGTGTCGGCGAAGACGCGGCCGCCGTCGAAGAACGCGACGACGCCGAAGATCATCTTCTTGCCGAGCGCATGAAAGTCGAAGAGCTCGGTGCGCAGCTCGGCGTTGCCGAAGAGCTTCACCTTGCCGTAGAAGCGCTGGGCCGCGACCCCGCGCAGACCGGTGGAGCCGCCAACGGCGTTGACGTCGTCGTAGCGGTAGAGCTCGTAGAAAGGCGGATCGCCGATCATGACGTTGCCCACCGCCCGCAACGCCAGCGTAATGCGCGGCTTCCAGATGGGAATGTAGGCGCGACCGATGACCGACACCTCGGCATAGGGAAAGGGCAGAAACGTCGAGCGTCCGGGGCTGAGCCGCACGTCGGCGGTATGATAGAAACCCGAATGGGGCGAAACCTCGTTGTCGCGATTGTCCCACTCGATGCCCAGCTTGCCGAGAATCACCGCGTGGTCGCCCGTGCTGCCAATGAGGCGCACCAGATCGCGGTCGCCGCTGGCGAGATCGTCACGAATACGCGAGCGCTCGGGTATGTCGATCCAGTTCTGCACGTAGCGGCCGCCGAAGCGAAGCGCCACGTGGTCGACCAGACGCACGCGAAACGAGAGGTCGATCTGCGGGTGCAGCCGCTTGTAGCGATCGTAGTCGGCGCCGGCGCCGGCCGGCGTGCGCATCTCGGAGGCGTTGCCGATGCCATTGTAGCGAAGCGTGGTCTCCCAGGTGTACGCCCCGAGAATCTCCATGCGCACCGGCGCGCCGAACAGGCGCGGCACCGTGAGCTTCAGCGACAGGTCTTGATACGGCAGGGCCACGGATCCGTTCTCGAGCTTGAACGTGAAGAGCGAGGCGCTCTGCAGGTTCCAGAGAAACGGTTCGTAGCCAGGCTTAAGGCGCGCCAGCCCGGCGAAGAAGCCCGCGCCGATGCCGATGTCGGAGCTGCCGCCCACCACCGGCAAGATGTTGAACTCGGTGCTCGACTCGCCCGTCGGCGCCGCGAGCTCCACCGGCTTCATGCCCGAATTCGAGTTGAGCGGATCCTCGGCGCGCGCAGAAGCGGGCCGCAAGATGGCCATGGCGAACGCCACCAGCGCGGCGAGCCGGAGGGTGTGCGGATGGGCGGAAAAGGAGGACAAAGGAAGAAACCAGGTACGTCGTTGCATAGCGCGGTGGCCCGGGAATCGCCGCCTGTGCGGCGACCCTCGCGGGGCGATGCGAGCCATGAGCACGACGCATGCCGCCTTTGGGCGCGCCGCCGAGCGCCGCTGGATTCCCTGGAAAAACCGAGGTGTGCACGGCAAGACTGCCAACCATCGTGGGGCGAGACTGGGGCCAGAGTGGGGCGAAATCGCGCGGATCGATCCATGCCGCCACACTGTGCGCTTTACGGCGGCGAGGCCTGGCGGGCGACCAGCCAGGCGCGCGCGGCGTCGGTCGAGATGCCGAATCGCTCGAAGCCCGGGAAGATGACGGAATGCACCGTTTCCAGGAACACGGCGCGCTTCGTGCGATGCGGGAGCACGCCGAATTCGAGGACCGACGGGTCGTCTTCGCCAGCGGGCGCCGCTTCGAACAGCGATGCAGCCCCGGTTGCCATCATCGGCACCAGAAACGGCGCGAGCCACGCGACCGGGCCCTGGGCGTGGGCGAAGGCCAGCGCGCCCCAGCCGATGCGTGCATGTTGCACTTCATCGCGGGCAATGGCGTGCACGGTTTCGCGAACCTGGCGCGAGAGGCTCGCCGATTCCGCAGGCATGGTGCCCATCAAGGTGGTGAGGGTGGCCATGCTCTCGGTCTCGGCGACGCAGCACTGCGCCGCCACTTCGTAGAGCAGGGCCCGTGCGGGCCCCAGATGGGGCGGGGCGAGCGGCAACACCGGCGCTCCGCTGGGCGCGTGCTCCAGGCCCAGCTCCTGGGCAAGGGTGACGCACAGGCGCTCGTGGCGCGCCTCGTCGTGCGCTGCCTGGGTCGCCAGCTCGCACAGCGCGGCGGGAAAGTGCTGCTCCGCGAGGCCCTGCGCGATGCGCCTGAAACGCACCACGGCCACGCGTTCGACCTCGCCGCGAAACGCCCACGCGGCCGCGCCGAGCGCCCGAGCCCCTACCAGAAGTGCGCTCCGCTCGAGCCGCTGCTGGTGGCGGGTGCGTCGCTGGGGGCGTCGGCCCCGCCATCGCCCGGATCGCCGCCATCGCTGGCGCCCGTGGTCGAAGAGCTGCTGCAACCGGCGAGGACGATACCGCCCGCGACCAATACGCCGAAGAGCCGCGCGATCTCCGGTCGAGGTTCGTTCTCCATGGGGGTACCCTATCGCGCGCAAAGAGCAGACGCAAACGCCGCCGCGCAGCGTGTATTAGCGGCGCCAGAGCGTATAGAGGTAGACCACGGTGCTGGTGAGCAGCAGCGCATCGACGCGGTCGAGAATGCCGCCGTGGCCAGGCACGATGGCGCCGGAATCCTTCACGCCCACGCTGCGCTTGAGCAGCGACTCGCCCAGATCGCCGGCCTGCCCGAGGGCGCCGGCTACCACCGCCAGGCCGAGCAGGTGCCAGAGCGGCGTGGTGGGCAGCAGCAAAAAGTGGATGATGGTGGCGCCGACCACCGCGCCGAGCAGACCGCCCAGCGCGCCTTCGACGGTCTTTTTGGGCGAAACCGCCTCGTAGAGCTTGTGCTTGCCGAAGAAGCGGCCGCCGAAGTAGCCGCCCGTGTCGGCGCCCCAGGCAAAGGCGAGCGCGGCCACCACGAAGGCGGGGCCGTCGTCTCCGGCATCGCGCCGCATAACCGCCAGCAGTGTGAGCGGCACCGCCACGAAGAGCGGCCCCGAGCTCAGCGAGAGTGCGCGCAGCGCCGCGGTCTTGACGTCGCCCAGGCGCACCAGCGTGAGCAAGGGGCCGAGCACGGGAATGGCCACGAACACCGTGGTGAGCACCCGCGTGTCTTGGCCGAAGAGATACAGCGTGAGCGTAGCCACCGCCGAGAGCAGCACGCCGAGCGTCTGCGAGAGCCTGTCGCCCGGGTGGGTCATGGCGAAGAGCTCGAAGGCTCCGAGGAGCGCTGCCGGCAGCACGAGCAGGAAGAAGCCCCACGGCGGACCCTTGAAGAGCAGCAGCAAGATGAGCGGCAGCGCCACCACGGCACTCGCGACCCGCAGAGCGAGGTTCGACGCTGGCTTCTTGGCGGCCACTTCCGACACGGCGGGTTCCCTCAGACCGCGAGACGAATGACTTGGGCGCCGGTTTGCAGCGGCGCAGCTTTGCCCACCTTGCCGTAGCGGCGCTCGCGGGCCTGGTAGGTGGCGATGGCTTTGTACAGGTCCTCGACCTCGAACTCGGGCCACAGCGCGTCGGTGAAGTAGAGCTCGGCGTAGGCCAGCCCATAGAGCAGGAAGTTCGAGATGCGGTGCTCGCCGCCAGTGCGAATCACCAGATCGGGATCGCCCACCGCCAGGCTCGGCATGAGCCCGTGGAGCGCCTCGGGGGTGACCTCGTCGGCCGTCATGGTGCCGGCGGCCACGCGCATCGCGAGCTCCTTGGCGGCGGTGGCGATCTCTTCGCGGCCGCCGTAGCTGAGCGCGAGATTCAGGGTCATCGACACGTTCTCTTCGCTCTCCCGGCGCAAGGGCTCGAGCACCGCGCGCACGAGCGACGGGAGCTTGCCCACGTTGCCGATGGCGTTCAGGCGAATGCCGTTGTCGAGGATCTCGTTGCGCTCGGAGAGCAGGAAGTCCTTCAGGAGGATCCACAGCGCGTCGATCTCGGTCTCCGGGCGGGCCCAGTTTTGCTCGCTGAAGGCGTACAGCGTGAGGGCTTTCAGCCCCAACTTGCGGGCCGCGCGGACCACGCGACGCACCGTGTTAGAGCCTTCCCGGTGACCATCCACCCGCGACCGGCCTCGTTGCTGCGCCCAACGGCCGTTGCCGTCCATGATGATACCGACATGGGCGGGGAGATTCCGAGCTTCGACGAGAATCATTTGTAGGATCGCGGGCGTATCACGGCGACGGCGGTCTCGCAATCGGCGCTACGCCGTCCTTTCGCCCAGGAGGGGCCCCCAGGGCCGCGAATCGGCTCACGAAATCGTTGAAGATTTTTTGGCGCCCGGCGACCCAGGGCGGAAGCGCGTACCATCGCCGCCCATGGGCACGTTCTCCTCCAAGCTCCCGTTTGACGCAAAACACCCGGATGTCCTCGCGCTCTACTGCTCCGATGGCCGCTTCACGAACGCCGTGGAGAAGCTCGCCGAAGACCTCGGCCACCCGCGCATCGACACCCTTACCATCCCGGGCGGCGCGGCCCTGGTGGAGCTCACGTCGGGCAACCTCGGCGGCATCGAGACGGTGCGCGCGGCGCTCACGTTCTTGATTCAGGGACACCACACCCGGCACATGCTCCTCGTGGCCCACGACGGCTGCGGGTACTACAAGCATCGCTTCCCCTACGACTCGCCGGCCGCGATGCACCGGCGTCAGCTAGCCGACCTCAAGGCCGCCGACCGCTGGGTGCGCGGCAACCACGCGGGCGTCGCGGTCCGGAGCTTCTTCGCCCGCGGCGCCGAGGGGCGCATCCACTTCGACGAGGTGGGCGAAGGAGGGGCGGCATGAAGCGCGAGCGCTCGACCGAAGACGAGAAGCGGGTGGAGCGCCTCCGGGCCATCTGCCTGGCCCTCCCCGAGGTCATCGAGCGCCCGAGCCACGGCGAGGCCGCGTGGTTCGTGGGCGGCAAGAAAACCCTCGCGACCCTCGACGATCACCATCACGGCGCCACCCACCTCGCCTTCTGGTGCCCCGCCGCGCCCGGCATCCAGGCAATGCTCGTGGAAGCGCGCCCGGACGACTTCTTCGTGCCGCCCTACGTGGGCCACCGCGGGTGGCTCGGCATGCGCCTTCGCCGCGACGGCGAGCCCAAGCGGGCGGTCAATTGGGTCGAAGTGGCGCGCTGCGTGGAAGATGCCTATCGGCTCGTGGCGCCGAAGCGGCTGGTGGCGCGGCTCACCGCATAGGGAGCATGCGCGCGCGTCAGGAGTGGGTCAGGGCTCGGGCAGCTCGGAATCCGTCGCCGGAACCCATTCGCTCCCCATGTTCTGGTACGACCAAACGAACTCCCAACCGCCATTGGACAGCCCTACCCAGTTTGCGGTGCACGTTTGCTGAACGGTCGTGCACAAGCTGCCCGAGGTGAAGCTCTGGCAAGTCCGGTTGGTCATCGACATTCCCAGCGTAGCTATCATGCACCCGTTCGACTCCGGCGAGACCTGCTCGCCTTCGGTTTGCACAGATACGACCGGCTCCGTGGGCTCCTCGACGTTGGCGCTGCAGCCGGCCAACGCGGTGGATAGGGCAAAAACCGCAAAGATAGTTCGATTCATACGAGGCTCCTTGTCGGGCTCGCTTCGCAAATGAAGCGAGCCGCGTGACGCGCGCCTCGCTCTAGCAGGAACAGGACTGCGCTCTTCGGCGAGGCGCTCGCCGACAACAGAATGGCATCTACGACCAACCAGGTCCCCAGCGCCGTGGCCGGCACGAACTTCGCCTGCCGCTCGCCGGCGGAGGTCAGGCACACCAAAGCTGGTCTTCAACAGCTTGAGCGACGTGAAGACCTGCACCGTACGCTGGCCCACTGCAGCCTCGGCGAAGAAGGCTTACTCGACCGCCACTGAACGCCTCGTCACCGCGGATGGCGGCGGAAGCAATTCTCCTCGCACGCGGCTTTGGCGCGTCGAGCTCCAACGATTCGCCGACGCCAGCGGCTTGGACATCAGCCTGTGCCACTTCCCTGCGGGAACGAGCAAGTGGAACAAGATTGAACATCGCCTCTTCTCGCAAATTACCCAGACCTGACGTGGTCGACCGCTCATCAGTCGCGAAACGGTAGTCTCCCTGGTCCGTGCAACGACAACGCAAGCGGGATTGCGCGTCCACGCGGGCCTCGACGTTCGAAATTACGAATCACTATCGATTGGAGGTTCTGCTGGTGGAGGCGGCACGTACGGATTGAGCCGCTGGCGCGTACGGTCATCCATGGCGTTCCAGAGCCAAGCGACAACGCTTCGGAAAGCCTCGCGATTCTCAATCCAGTCGGGGTGCTCAGGGATTTCGGATTCCACGAGCGCTATTGCTTTGAGGACCGGCCGCCATGCAGCGTCGGGCCTCGAGCAGTCTCGAAAGTACCCTGCTACCGTAACAATCTCTCGCAGCTGGTGCATGCGCCTATGGCACGGAAGTTCCACCATCTCGAGCGCTACAAGCTCCACGTCTTCTACCGGCTGCTTGAAGCGCACGCCCAGCGTGAGTCGAAGCGACAACTCGAGCCGGCGTGCGTACGACTGCTCCCAGTCTCCCATTGCTCGGGCGCGCGCTGCGCGCGCAAAAGTCCCGACAGCATACCGCGCTATGTCACCGCTCTTCGTCTGGAGAATGTCGAGCAATGCATTTTCGAAGTCATCCACAGTTTCGGTGATGCGGGCATTGGTGACCGGATCGTCTGGCCGCTCGGGGGCAAACAAAACGCATTCTTCGTCGTTCATGTCTAGAAGCACCTTCGGCCCTTGAACGTCTACCAGGGCCAGCTGCCCGTTGACGTGCAGATCCCAAGGCACTCGCCACAGACCGAGTTTCCGTACGTGTACCTTCGATAGTGCTTGCACCGAACATAGCCCGCGACACAATCGTCGTCGTCCTTAGGAGGCGTGTCGTCCGTGCACATACCTGGCGCGCTCGGCGGCGGTGTGTTGGGCTTGGGCGGGGATGTCGAAGGTGGATCGCCACCAATCCAGCCGCAATCTGGGCCGCAGTCCCTAACAGGATCAGGCTTTGAGCGGCAGAGTACACCGAACACCGCGCAGAGGATGTCCGCCCAGACATCGCCCTCACCCTCCCAGCCCGGCTGGAAAGGCTCGCGACCCGTGGGGTCCACCATGTTCGCGGGGTCGTCGTTCGCGTACCCATACAGGTTCAGCCCGCCGCGCAGGCCTAAGGGGTCCTTACTGAGCCACCGCCCCAGCCCTGTGTCGTAGCCGCGCCACCACGTCAGGCTGAGGCCCGTAGGCCGGTCGAAGTAGTGCCCGGTGTACCCGAAGTCGCTGAGCACCGTTCCACTCTCCGTGACCTTGCCCCACGGGTCGAAGGTCAGCCGCGCGCCAATGGTCGTGCCATTGCTCCCCACCACCTCGCGCACGCTCCCCAGGTGGTCCCGCGTATAGAAGTAGTTCACCGCCGCCTGCTGAAACCCCTCCTTGAAGTAGCTGCGCACCACCGTCGCGCCATTGCGCTTCTGGCAAATACGCGCCCCGCACCAAACAAACGTATCATCCTTGGTCTGGACGCTGCTCTCGAGCTCCCGGATGCGCACCCGGCGCGACTCGCCGTCGTAGTCGTACACCGACTCATGCGCCCCCTGGAGCTCCCTCACCAGCCGGTTCTGTTGATCCCACCGGTACTCGCGAATCACCGTGCCGTTGGGCTGCTTCTCGTAGCGCAGGTTCCCGTTGCCATCGTACTCGAAGGTCTTCGTCGTGCCGGTCGTCGCGACCGAGTAGTTCTTGGTCGAAGTGTTGTTGCGGCCGTCCTTCGCCTGCACCACCACGGTGTTCGCGCCGGCGTCGAGGTTCACCACCGCTTCGAAGCGGTACGGCGCGCCGCCGTCGTTCGACGTCATCTTTGCGGGCTGGCCGTTGACCGTCACCTTCGCGGGCTCGTCTACGGTGCCGGCAAACGTGGTGCGCCCGTGATCACGCTCGGAGAGAGCCGCCTGATCGCGCGTCGCCGTCAGGCTACGGTCGGCGAAGTCGAGCTGCTCGAGCGACGCATCCGGGTACGTAATCGTCCGCACCCGATCGAGGCTATCGTAGTCTCGGGTGGGCGCCGAGTGCAGAAGTGCTACGGCGCTTTCGATACTTGATTCTAGGGGTGCCCCCTCTCGGCCGGCTTCGCCGTCCGTCTCCCCCAAATGTGGCTTCGCCACATGGGGGAGAGGCGCCTCAGGTGAATGCCGGGGCGGCGAGAACGCGGAACGGTCACTAGATAGGGCAGGGCGCCTTGCGCGCGTGGGGCGCAAGTTTCTCGGCGCGAAGGCGGTGATGGCGCGGTCGTTTGCAAAGCGCACGGCCTCGTACGAGGAGAAGCGCGGGATGATTCCGCGCTTTGCGGCGCATACGCAAGCGGCTTGGCTGCACATGCTGCGGACGTTGCGACCCTTTCGGAAGGCGTACCGGGCTGCCCTCGACGCTTGGCGCAATGGCGTGCGCGACGTGGCCTTTCCGTACGGCACGTGGTGGATGCGCGTGCACCACCGTGCGCCCATCCGGCCGCCGCTGCTGCACGCTGTGGCGTAGCGGGCGGTAGCCGCGAAAGGCGCTGGAAGCGACGGGCAGCGTTGCGCCTTGCAGCGCCTTGCGCCGCGCGATGGCGGCGTTTTGCGTGTGGAGTGCATGCGAAAGTGACGCTGCGGCGCGGTCAGGCCGGCGCTGCGACATCGGGCGCCGGTTTCTGTCCGGCATGCGGGCTCACGTTGCCTGCGTCGCCACGGAACGTGGACGCAACATATTGGAAGCATTCGTCTAACCCACGTCCCAGGTTCGGGTTCTTCCGGTTAGGCCTGCGCTGGCCCGAAGAGCGCTTCGACGCCAACAGCCGAAGCAGGAGCCGAGTGCGGTAATGTCGCTCGCTCGGATCTGCGCGGGGGCGGCAGCCCGAACCTTCAATGGGCGAGGGTTGTCCCTACCGCATCCCAGCGTCTTGTGAGGGCTCGTAGACTGTTATGTGCAGCTCTGCGCCAAGTGCTGCAACGCGACCTAGCGTAGCCACACTTATTCTCTCAACGAGCTGGTGCTTCCTTGCAGACGACTGTATTCCGATATCAAATACCTTGGTATGAGCCCCCTCCCATGCTGCTCTTCCAATAGTGTCGATGTTTTCAACTATGGACACAAATTGGGCCAGCGCTGACTCGGCGTTGTCACGCATGGGTCCCAGTAGCTCGATGGTCGCCAGGTAGCGACCGTCAGCGACGGTTGAATGAAGTACGTACGTCGACCCCTTGATGGAGTTTAAAAATCCGTCCAATGCGAACTCGGATACCACTTCCAGATCGACGTTCATGAAGTACATCGAACAACCCTACTTCGGTGGCAGAAAGTGGCAGTGCCTAAGGCATCCTGCGCAGACGCCGGCCCCAGAGCGTGCGTTGTCCTGGCATTCAGCTTGGTCTTTACCCGTACCCTTGTAGGGTCCGCCACAGGTTCCCTCCTCCCGCAGCTGTTGGCACGACTTGCCTCCACTTGTCTTGTTGTCGTCGTGACCACAGCTGCATGTTCCCTCCTTTTTCTCGCACTCGTCGTAGTCGCCTGTCGAACCGCCACCACCGAATTCACCGTTGTCGCCACCAGCCTTCAATCCAAGAGAGTCAACACTGTTTAGTGGGTCATTGTGGACGTATCCGTACAGATTAAGACCGCCACGTAGCCCGATGGGGTCTCGAGACACCCACCTTCCGAGCCCCGCATCATATCCCCGCCACCACGCCAAGGCGAGGCCCGTAGGCCTATCAAAGTAGTGTCCCGTGTATCCGAAGTCGCTCAGCACCGTCCCGGTTTCCGTGACCTTCCCCCACGAGTCGAAGCTCAACCGCGCGCCAATAGTCGTGCCATTGCTCGCCACCACCTCCCGCACGCTCCCGAGGTGGTCGCGCGTGTAGAAGTAGTCCGCGGCCCCCTGCTGAAACCCCTCGCGGAAGTAGTTTCGCACCACCGTCGCGCCATTGCGCTTCTGGCATATCCGCGAGCCGCACCAAACAAACGTCTCGTCCTTCGTCTGGACGCTGCTCTCGAGCTCGCGAATCCGCACGCGGCGGGACTCGCCATCGTAGTCGTACACCGACTCATGCGCGCCCTGCAGCTCGCGCACGAGGCGGTTCTGCTGGTCCCACCGGTACTCGCGAATCACCGTGCCGTTCGGCTGCTTCTCGTACCGCAGATTCCCGTTGCCATCGTACTCGAAGGTCTTCATCGTGCCCGTGGTCGACACCGAGTAGTTCTTGGTAGACGTGTTGTTGCGGCCATCCTTCGCCTGCACCACCACGGTGTTCGCGCCGGCGTCGAGGTTCACCACCGCTTCGAAGCGGTACGGTGCGCCGCCATCGTTCGACGTCATCTTCGCCGGCTGGCCGTTGACCGTCACCTTCGCCGGCTCGTCCACCGTGCCGGCGAACGTCGTTCGCCCGTGGTCGCGCGCCGAGAGAAGCTGGTTCAGGGTGTTGACGTCGTAGTTCTTCGGGGGCGCCGTACCGTTGCCCACTTGGATGCGGTTGCCGGCCTTGTCGTACCCGTAAGAATTCGCCTCCAGCACGGTCATCCCGGCGTTCCGCAGCGTCGCCGCCGTCAGCTCGCGCGCCGCGTCGTACCCGAAGGTCCAGGTGGTGGCGCCGCTGCCTCGGTCCACCTTCCACGTGTCGATACTTCGGTCTTGCTTGTACGTGTAATCGAACTGCGAGATGACCGTCGGCGTGGTGCCGGAGGAGAGGTTCTTGATCTGCTTCAGCATGAAGTCGCCGGTCGTCGTATAGTAGTCGTACAGCACCTTCATGCCGTTCGCGTACGTCACCGTCGACGGGCGGCTCGACTGCCCCACGAACGTGTACGTCTGCGCCCCGAGGTTGTTCGCGACGTTGGTCACGCGCGCCCGCGTGTCGAAGGTGTAGTCGTCGGAGTAGCTCACCACCGTCTGCGTCGCGTCGTCGACGATTTGCAGCTTCTTCAGGCGGCCAAGCTGATCGTACGTGTGCTTCAGGGTGTCGTTCGAGAGCGGCCCGTTGACCAGCGACAGCTGCCCCGCGCCCAGCGTGCTGGTGCCGTACGGGTGATACGTGAAGGTCGTCGTCCCAGCGCCGTCGACGCGCGAAGTCTGCCGCGGGAACCACGGATCGAACGCGTAGGTCACGTCCGGCGTCGCCGCGTCGCTGTAGTCCTTCTTCGTGACGCGATCGTCGATGGCGTACTGGTACGTCAGCGTGCGGCCCATGGGGTCCGTCTCCGTCAGGAGCCGGCCCGAGAAGTCGTACGCGTAGGCGTCGAGGGTGCCGTTCGCTTGAATCTTCTTGGTGACGCGACTCCGCTCATCGCGCTCCCACTCGGTGATGGCGCCGTTGCCGTCCACGAAGCGCTTGAGCTCGCCGCAGCGGCACCACTGAAACTGCGTCTGCCGCAGCTCCGGATCTTGCGTGAGCACCCGCTGCATCAGCGGGCTGTACATGTGCCGCGTCCACCGACCCGCGCGATCGCGCGTTGCCGTCAGGCTGTGGTCTGCGTACTCGAATTGCTCGAGGGACGCATCGGGATAGGTGATGGTCCGCACGCGATCGAGATTATCGTAGTCGTACGTGAGGGCATAGCCCTCCGCGTCCGTGGCCGTCCGCAGCCGGCCGAACGTATCGTAGGTGAACGTGCGATTGCCGCCCGGCACCGCGCCGGTGATGGTGATGGTGAGCACGCGACGGTAGGCCGCGCTGGCGGTGCTCGTTTCGTACGTGTACGTGGTCACCTCGCCCTTGGGGTTCTGGATCGTTTGGATCTGCCCGGTCGCGGTGTAGGTGTAGAGCGTCGTCTGACCGGCGCCATCGGTCGTGCTCGACGGAAGGTGCGGCGGACTGCCCACGTAGGCGAGCGTCGACATGGTGGTGTAGGTCGACGCCGCGGTCTTCTGCTTGACCGCGATGACGTCGACGCCGTTGGTGGCGTAGTCGGTGACCGTCTCGCGCCCTGCGGGGTCGGTAACCTTGGTGACGTTGCCTTGCGCGTTGTGAAGACGGTGTCGTCACGAGCACGTAACGCGAGCGCCACTCGTCGACCTCACTGACCACGTTCTGCTTGCTCGTGCGTGGCGCGAACGGCAACTGACTTAATTCTCAAGGCGGTCGGGAACCTCTCGAAATCGTTCGGTTCACGTCGCTGTTCCGGCGCTGGAACTGGCGCCCGATTTCGGGCTTCGGAAGCACAAAAGCAGAAGAGCCGAGCCTCTTGCGAGACTCGGCCCAACTCTCCTCAGCGAACCGCGCACTACATCTCGACTGCCGAAACGTAGCTCTCCATGAGGCCCACGCCCTTGCCCGGAAGATTGGTGGCCGTGACGTCGACCAGCAAGTCGCGATAGCGATAGGCCAGGGACGCGGTGGCGTAGGGCGCAGCGAGGGATTCGGCGTCGCGAAGGGTGTGGGGCTCGCCGAGATCGCGGGCAAGGCTCTCGGTGGCGGTGTCGAAGCCGCTCCGGGCATCGGCCACCGAGAGACCGAAGCGATAGGTGGTCACCGAAACCAGCTTGCGATCGCCGGGTCGAAAGGTGAAGTCGACCTCGTCGGCGCCGGTGGCCCGGCGGAGCGCGGCGGCGGAGACGTGCTTGCAGGCGAAGAACGTGGCTTCACGCTTTTCGGTGCATTGTACACTGTTATCGGAGGCCCAGGCGCGTACGCCTTCTCGATCGAGGGTCTCCAGCTGGAAGCCGAGCGCGGCGTGGGCCGGGGCGATCGCGGCGCCCCGCTCCACGCGCACCGTCTTGACGCGACTGTTCTCTGCGCTGGCCGGAGACTCGTTGATGGGGCAGCCGCCCACCTTCATGAGCCAAGGCTTCCCCATGGGCGTGTGCAAGAAGCCGATGGCGGCCACCAGCAGGGCGAGGGTGGCAGCGATCGCGGCAACGATGCGCGTGATGCGGGGCTTCGTCATGGTGTCACTCGACGATGCTGGTCTTGGTGCTGTTGAGCACGCCGCCAATGGTGGCAATGTCGGCGTCGGCGACGCCAAGGCGCTTCAGCGTACCGGCGGCGATGGTCACGAACTTGTCGAAGACTTGGCTGGAGATCCCCAGGCCAGTGTGGGCGGTCTTCATGTCGCGGCACTGATGACCGAGGCTGTCGGCCGGGGTGCCGGGGTACTTCTCGGGGCCTCCCGCGGCGTTGCCAAGCTGGTTCACCAGGCAGGCCTTGATCTGGTCCACCGTGGGCGTGCCGGCGGGCGGCGGGCTCTTCACGTTCTCGCTGAAGAACACAACGATGGCCGGGTCCTTCACCTCGTCGGCGACGATGGCGTCGACCGCGCCCTTGATGCCGGCGTTGCCGCCCAGGCGCGTATAGAGCGTGGTGGCGGCGTCGCTGCCGCTATCGGCGCCGCCAGAGCTGGAGCTCGTGCCCCCGGAGCTGCTGGTGGTGCCCGACGAGGTCGAGCTACAGGCCGCAAGCAAAAGAGTACCCGCAAGCGCGACGGGCGCGCCGAATCGACGAAACATGAGAACCTCCAAAGGTAGGGTTGGTGAAAGGCCTACGCCCGGGCTCGAGCTTGGTTTCGCTTCACGATGCAAAAATGGAGGTCGCTCGGGTTCGCCAGAGCGCGCGCGACCGAGGTGATTCGCGCGGCGAGGCTTGCCCCCCTCGGGTTTGCCGGGGGTAGGGAACGCGCAGCGCGGGCTGCCGTATGACGTCCCATGAAGCACATCGTGAAGAGCTCGGCCTTTCTCCTTCTCTCGGCGGCACTCCTCTGGAACCTGGGCTGCGCCAAGAAGCAGGGCATGTGCGAGGCGCACTTCGACAGTCTGGGTCAGGGCCAGGGCGACGTGTGCCTCGACCTCTCCTACGAGACGAGCTGCACCGACAGCATGAACCTGGGCGCCCTGGGCAACCTCACGAACTACTCGAACGCGCACTTCACGCCCGATGCATTCTGCAAAGACAAAGGCTACGTGGCAGGCCCCGGCGATCAGGCGCTCATGTCTTTCAAGAACCGCAAGCGGTGAACTTGGCCCGGCGCGAAGCCCCATGCTCAAGCTCTGGGCATGCGCGCGCCGGTACCTTCTTCTCGCACGTTCCTCCTGCTCGGGAGCCTCGCGCTCCTCGCCGCGTGCAGCGGGAAAGACATTCGGCGCCCCGGTGAATCGCTGGGCTTTTACGCGGTAACCGGCACGCTGCAGAGCAACTCGTGCGGCGAGGCGCCTTCACCCTGGGCCTTTCGCGTGGAGCTGCGCAAGGAGACCGCGCCGAGCGCCAAGCTCTACTGGTCGCAGGGCGACATGCCCATCTCTTCGCCCTTGGCGGCCGACGGCAAGGCGAGCTTCGTGGCCGAGAGCTCCCACGTGATCCGCGCTGCTACCACGAAGGTTGCAGGATGCACGGTGTACCGCAAAGACACGGTCGACCTGGTGCTCGACGCGACGCAATCGAAGTTCACCGGTACCCTAAGCTACGCCTACGCCGCCGGCGACGGGAGCGAATGCGAAGATCTGAGCGCCGCCGGCATCAGTACCCTGCCCTGCAGCGTTGGCTACGCCCTCGAAGCCAACGGCGGCGACGCCGGCAAGTAGCCGCGCAGCGCGAACCGAGCGTCATCCCCAGTCTTCACACGCAGGACGCGCCAGTATCTCGAAGAAGCAAGGCGTCATCCCGAGCGAAGCGAGGG